>NZ_JBYMDH010000005.1:0-497857 GCF_057774105.1 Pseudovibrio sp. SCP20
CATCTCCACCAATGACATGAGAGCGCTCATTGGAGATGATACCGATGACACCATTCATGTCTCAACTCAAGAGGCGGCTTTTGGCGGCAAGGGTGATGACACCATCACGGGTGGCAATGGTAATGACCTGCTTTATGGCGGAGATGGAAACGACACTATTTATGGCAATGCAGGCAATGATACGATCATTGGTGGCGCAGGTGATGATTTCCTGAGAGGAGGCACTGGCAATGATGTCTTCATCTGGGGAGCAGGTGACGGAAATGATATAGTATCTGAAGGGTATGATCATGGGTCCGACAGGTTAAAGCTGAGAGATTTGAATGCATCGGACCTGCAATTTACGCAAAGCCTAACCAATCCTCGAGATTATGTGATCACCAATAAAACGACAGGTGAGACTGTCACATTAGAGCTCAGTTATCGAGAGAATGGGGCTGGTAAGAACCAAGGTGTGAACTTTATTGAGTTTGCTGATGGGACGATATGGGACCAGAACACTATGCGTGCCCATGCTGTACTCCTTGGAACCTCTGCCGACGACGTTATCACCGGTGACGATCACTACGGTGAACGCATTGATGGCGGAGATGGAGACGACACCATTAACGGCCTCCGTGGAAACGATACAATTATTGGTGGTGCCGGAGATGATCTCTTAAGAGGAGGCTCCGGTAACGATATCTATGTGTTTGAGCATGGTTTCGGCCAAGACGAGGTTTCTGATAGCTCAGGAACTGACATAATCCGTTTTCAGGATGGCATCACGTTGTCTGATCTGAAAATTGTCAACGTAAACGGTGATTTGAAGTTCTATCTCATCGATCCTTCCAAACCAGACCAGCCAATTGAAGATATTAAAAACGTTCTCACCATCAAAAATAGCACTCAAATTGAGCGTTTTGCTTTCGCAGATGGGAATGATATTGCAAAAATCAAAGTCTTAACAGATGGCCGCTTAGAACTTTCTGGAAACGTTGGTTCAGAGCTGATCATTGGAAGTAATCACGATGATCATATCATCGGCAATGCAGGCAATGATACGATCATTGGTGGCGCAGGTGATGATTTCCTGAGAGGAGGCACTGGCAATGATGTCTTCATCTGGGGAGCAGGTGACGGAAATGATATAGTATCTGAGGGGTATGATCATGGATCCGACAGGTTAAAGCTGAGAGATCTGAATGCATCGGACCTGCAATTTACTCAAAACCTAACCAATCCTCGAGACTATGTGATCACCAATAAAACGACAGGTGAGACTGTCACATTAGAGCTCAGTTATCGAGAGAATGGGGCTGGTAAGAACCAAGGTGTGAACTTTATTGAGTTTGCTGATGGGACGATATGGGACCAGAACACTATGCGTGCCCATGCTGTACTCCTTGGAACCTCTACCGATGACGTTATCACCGGTGACGATCACTACGGTGAACGCATCGATGGCGGAGATGGAAACGACACTATTTATGGCAATGCAGGCAATGATACGATCATTGGTGGCGCAGGTGATGATTTCCTGAGAGGAGGCACTGGCAATGATATCTATGTGTTTGAGCATGGCTTTGGCCAAGACAAGGTTTCTGATTTTGCTACAGGTGCAGGTTTAAATGATATCATCAGATTTGATGCAGAACTATTCGCAAACTTTACATCAATACTCGCTGCCACAAATGACATTGGTGAAGATACGGTAATCAAGCTAGATGACGAGAACTCCATCACCTTGATGGGCGTTTCAAAAGCAGACCTACATGAAGATGACTTCCAGTTTTTCTGATTTTATGGTTTGTTCAAATCTCGTAACTTCAAACTAGATCCAAGTGACCCTGGGGATTTTCTCCGGGGTTTCTGTTTTGCGCGTTCTTAGCTTACAATTTTGCAAATCTTATTCTGGCCCTTCTGAGTGAGTGCAAAAGCAAGGATCTGTAGGAACAAGCGCCCAAGAAGGAGAACGAACGGGCTGCAGCCCTTCCGTCTGGCTCATGTATAAACAGCCAAATCAGTTATTGATTTCAACCATTCAGGTTTTGGGGACTTGAATCATGTCACTAATCAATATCGTACATTCTGGAGAAGTGTTTGAGAACTGCCAAAAACAACGAAAACACCAACAAATTTTGAGACTTACATGCTTAAGTTAACGCCTCCAGGAATGATAGCGGCAACGATACCGTTCGCTTCAAGGATCTAATACTCAGCACTTACGACCACGTGAACTATAAAGAAGCCTTGCGTCAACAGTGGGATAAGGATGACTAATCTGATTCACTCTTTATGTCCGACATGGAATCCATATCAAGCGCTTTGAGTTTGTTGATAGCAGTGTGCTGAGTAGGATTGATCTCACATTTTGGGATGGCTCTAATCTCTTACTGAAGGCTAGCGATGCCGGAGAGACCATAACTGGCAGCAACCTAAGAGATACAACTCGCGGATTTGCCGGTGATGATATACTGGATACAGGCGGTCACCCTGGTGGGAAGCAGTATCTGAAGGGTAAGCAAGGAAACAATACCTACCACAACGGCACAGAAGCGGGCCACGTACCTTTAAGCTCCCATATCGAGTATGACGGTTGGGAAACCGACAAGGTCATTTTCAAGAACCTGCCGCTTTCCGACTTCACCTTTAGCACGTTCTAAGGAAGAGACAATAAAAGCGAGAAGCACGATGCGCTGCTGATGAGCTGGTCAAAGAGTGACATATTTGAGTCTATCAAGTTTTAAGATCTTAGCCGTCATATCGAGCACTTTAAGTTCGCAGATGAAACCAGTTTGAGTGAGATCAAATTACATGATGATGGCCTGTTGGAACTGATCGGAACAGGAGACGATGATGTAATCTTTAGCGGATCTCATTCTCAAACGATAAGCGGTAACACAGGTTCTGAAGATATTATCCGTTTCTATAGCAACGTTTTTTGCTGGCTTTGATGCTGTACTCGTTACAGTAACCGATAAGGAAAAGTAATGTTGTCATTGCTCTGGCTTCTGACAACTCAGTCATTTTGAACAATGTATCGAAGTCAAACCTTCATTCTGATGATTTCCAACTTGTCTAATAGAAAGCATTTCATCCCCTTGGCTCTACTAGCTAAGGGGATGAAAATATTGAGTTACTCCCCCCACAAAAACACAAGTAAGTCCCAAATTTCACCTTAAGTGGCCCCAATTCAAAAAATGTTCCACTTGACCCATTTATTCAAAATGGTACATTTGTCCCATTAGTAGAGGCGAGTCGGCTATGGAACCTACAACAGACGTATTCAATCGAACTTTCACTGCATCAGAAGTTGCCAAACTCATCGGCATGAACATTGAAACTTTGCGTGTGTGGCGAAGGAGGAAGCAGTTTGTACTAGAGGGGGAAGGCGAAGGTTGGACACGATACACCTTCGGCGATCTCATGGTCGTTGCAACTTACAACACACTTGTGCGTGCCCACTGTACAAACGCAATGGCGGAAATGATCGCTGGTACCATTTCTATGAGAGTGGAGAAAAACTGGCCGCAGCTTCTAGACATAGAAGAAGGCGTATTTTGCATCTGCAACATGTCAGCAGATGATAAGAGCTTGTCCATCGAGTTGTATCACGGCTTGGAAGCTGTTCAGAATGCAATAGCTGACTTTATTCATACGGCAGAGCGGCAACCCGCTTTTCATGTTGTCGACTGCACGGCATTGATTGTCCAAATGCTAGACGCCTATGACGAGCTCCAAAAAGAGCAAACCACCTAGTTCTCACTCCATTGAGTTGGGCAATAGATCCCAACATTACATCCAAGACAATTCACTTGCTGCAGACCAAGATCAATAGGGGATCGATATGGCGAGAGCGCAGTTGAACTTGAGTATCCAGCCGTATCGCATGCTGAAGAGAGCTGATGCGGCTTCTTATTGCGGACTAAGTGCAACCAGCTTCCTGGCCAATTGCCCGGTTCCCGCTGTTCTTCTTCCTGGAGGGCGCAAGGTCTGGGACGTCAAGGATTTGGATCGTTGGATTGAAGGCTTAAAGGAAGACAGCCGTCCATCGGATGATGATCTCCTCAATCAGCTGGGAGCCTGATATGACGATAATCCGGGTCAAAGGCTTCAAGATCTTCAATGACCAGCATGGCAAGCTGCGGTGTTATCATCGCAAGACTGGAGAGGCGATCAATCTGGAAAAAGCGCCAATTGGCAGTGCTGCCTTTCTGGCAGAATGCGAGCGACTGACAAGCTTGATGTCAGTGGCTGATACCAGCAGGCCGGGCACGCTCGGCAATCTGATTGACAAGTATCGCGCCAGCTCTGCCTTTTTTGAGTTGGCTGAGCGCACCAAGTCGGACTATCAAAAGGTCTTTGATTATCTGGCACCAATCAACAACACCCCCCTCACCCGCTTTACCTCACCCTTCATTGTCAAACTCAGAGATAAAGCAGAGGAGCAGCGTAAGCGGCGTTTTGCAAACTATGTGAAGCAGGTGCTTTCTGTTCTGTTTTCATGGGGCAAAGAGCGTGGCTTCGTCAAAGAAAACCCTGCGCTTGGGGTCAAATCCATTCGCAAACCTAAGAATGCTCCAATCGCCAACAGGCCTTGGACGGATGATGAGCGCAGGATCGTTTTAAAACACGCATCTCCTCAAATGGTCCCTGCCCTTACCTTGATGATGTATACGGGACTTGGTCCTCAAGACGCGCTTACGCTTTCCAAGCAACAATACCAAAATGGCTTCATCTCAACCCGTAGAGCCAAAACAGGGGCTCCGGTCTTTTGGCCTGTCATTGCACCTTTGAAAGCAGCTCTTGATGAAGCGCCAGATCACGAAGCGCCAACGCTTTGCGCAAACTCCAGAGGGCAATCATGGACTGTCTCGGGGTTCAGAGCATCATGGCGCAAACTACGCATCCAATTAGAAGACAAGAGCCTGATTGAGCCGGGCCTTACTCTTTATGGTCTGCGGCATACGGTGGCGACCATTTTGCGGGAGATTGGGCTGAATGACAGAGACCTTGCCGCTGCGCTGGGACATGAGACAGAAGCGATGGCACGGCTTTATGCCAAAGGAGCTGATTTGCGCAAAAGCATGTCGGATATTGCTGTCCGATTTGAGAAGGAAATAACTCTGCGCGGGGAAAAGTTCAGCAAGCAGTTAGAGCAAAAGTGTCAAACCATGCCGGAAAAAGTGTCAAACCTTGAGAAAGCTGAGCGAATGCTCGGTTTATTATCTAGTAATTTCAAGGAGATAAGTGGTGCCCGGAGGCGGATTCGAACCACCGACACGCGGATTTTCAATCCGCTGCTCTACCAACTGAGCTATCCGGGCACATTCTGCTGGGGCGGTTTGTTTTCCGTCCCGCGAAGGTGAGCGTCTTATAGGGTGCCAGATTTCTCCTGTCCAGCGGGCAAATGCATTTTTTTCAAAGAAATCTGATTTCTCCACTGCCCACTCAACAAAAAATCGTAAGCTCCTTAAATCATAGCACTTTTAGCAGCTTTGATCGGCTTTAAGGGTTCTTAGTTGACCTTCACCTGTCAGTTGGGTGCTCCATTTTCGGAAATATCCCAGAACAAAGCCACCATGTTACGCAGTGCATCTCGCGCAACGGGCTTGAGAATATGCTCGTTAGGAGCATGCTGTGAGCATCCAGCATAAGAGTGAGGCACCCAAACTGTTGGCATTCCTAAAGTTTCAGCAAAACACTCATTGGGCAATGAGCCTGCGAGGTTTGGCAGTACATGTGGTTTCTTACCGCTTGTTTCCTCTAAGGAAGCAGAAACCATTCTCACCCACGGATTATTTGGAGAAAGACGGGTCGCGTGAAAGAAGCCACGGTCTTCTTGTCTGATCTCGGCATCCTTGAAGCCATTCGCATCCAAATGAGCGCGCAGTGCCGGGATAAGGCCTTGAACGTCCGTTCCTACCACATAGCGCAGTTGGCAGACAGCGAAAGCGTAGCCGTCAATGGCGTTGACGGGGGCTTCCGGAACGCCGCTTTTCATGGCCAATACAGCAAAGGAGTTCCAACCGAACACACGCTCGGCAGGTGTCAGCCCTTCTTCACCCCAGTTCTCGCTGATTGTCGGCCCCTGAGGATCCCCAACAGGCAACTCGCTGAGCGCTTCACGAATGTCCGGCGTCAGGCTGGTTGGACGCCAGCCCGGAATCTGGATCTGTCCCCGAGCATCAGCAATGCAAGAGATTGCGTTAGCAAGAATGATCGCAGGATCGGCAAGCAGCCCCCCCCAGTTACCAGAATGGTTTGCACCATCACGCAGGTTCACTTGCAAGGTGAAGGTCTGTGCGCCGCGGGCACCTGTGAAAACGGTTGGCGTATCAGCTTGCAATCGTGGACCATCGGAAGCGATGAGCACATCTGCGGCCAGCATTCTCTTGTGTTCTTCGAAAAACTCCTGAAGACCAGCAGAGCCAGTTTCCTCAGAGGTTTCGATGATCACTTTGCAATTGAAGCCCAGTTGCTTCTTTTCCTGAAGCAAACAGCCCAAAGCTTGCAGGTTGATCAGGTGCTGGCATTTATTGTCGGCCGTCCCACGGCCATAGATGCGATCACCATCTTCTTCCAGAACGAAGGGATCTCTGCCACCCATCCAGTTGCCTGCTTGTCCTCGCACCACATCACCATGGCCATAAGTGAGGATTGTAGGGAGATATGGATCTTCAATCCGCTCGCCATAGAGGAAAGGTCCACCGGCTGGGTTGGGGTTGTCGAATATGTGCGTTTTGAAGCCGAGGCGTTCGAGCAGAGGGCGCATCTCTTCTTTCAGGTAACGCATCAGTTGAGGCTTGGAGTGAGGTTCCTGGCTTTCAGTCGGGATTGCAATCAATCGTGCCAGGTCTTTGAGGAATGCGCCGCTGTCGAAGTAGGTTTCCGCCCGTTGGATGGCTTCATTGCGACTGGACATTCTCATTCTCCCTCTAAACTCAGTTGGCGCAGTTAATCACTTAAGGGAGCTCCAATCCACTCTGTTTGTTGCAGCAGCTTTAATGCACTCTGAAGACCGGCACCCGTCGCCATGCACATGCCGGGCAAGATCATCCACTCCAATACCCACGCAGCGCCTGAACGCTCCTGCTCATGTACCAGCGTGCCATGCATGGCGGATACTTGCGTGCTGTTGTAGCGCGCCAGCGTAACCAACAGTTCTGCATTGATTGGATTGTGTTTGTGAGCCATGGCAGACGAACTGCCTCCGCCAGAAAGTCTAATCTCACCAACACCCTGTTGAGCCATCAGTGTTACATCCGCACCCAGTTTGCCGAGACTACCGGAGATCATGGAAAGCACATTCGCATAATCAACCAGATTATCCCGCTGTGTGTGCCATGACAGATTGGGCACTCCCAGTTCCAACTCAGCCGCCATTTGTGCGGCAATGGCCTCAGCATGCTCGCCTTGTGTTGCTGAAGTTCCAACAGGGCCGCCGTACTGAAGCACCGAAACCTGCTTTGCAGCATCTTCCAGCTTCTGCTGATAACGCTTCAGCGGTGCGATCCACGTAGCTATGCGATCACTTGCTGTGATTGGCAAGGCAGCTTGCATGCGGGTTCTGCCCATAAGCGTATGATCGGCATTTGCTGACTTTAGCGTCTCGAGTGCGCCCACCACTGCTGCCAGACGAGTGGCCAAAACTTGAGAGACTTGTTTAAGAGCTAAAGCTAGTGCCGTGTCCATAACATCCTGACTGGTGGATGTTTTATGGCATTCGGAAGCGTGAGGTTCACCAATGCGGGCACGCAACTGTGCAATGAAAGCCGGGATCGGCAGACCATCTTTGGCAACGCCTGCTTTCAGTGCAGCAAGGTCTGGCTCAAAACCTTCACTGCCTTTGAGTACAGCCTCTTTTGCCTCCGCTGAAATGAGCGCCTGTTCGCTCAAAGCATTGATGAGAGCCACTTCGTAAGCCAGATAGTGGCGCAATGTTGCTTCGAGTGAGAAGGCACTTTGCACCTCCTCATCTCCAAACAATCCGCTCCACACCGGGTCTGTGAAGAGGCTCACAACCACATCAGTCCCTTTCAAGCGCGATTGCGATGCCCTGACCAACGCCAATACACATGGTCGCCAGTGCGCGTTTTTTGCCTTGCAGGCTCAACTCGAGAGCAGCGGTGCCAGTGATACGTGCACCAGACATGCCGAGTGGATGACCCAATGCGATTGCACCGCCATTCGGATTGATGTGCTCAGCGCTTTCATCAAGGCCCAATTCGCGAAGGACAGCGATACCCTGACTTGCAAAGGCCTCGTTCAGTTCAATGATGTCGAAATCAGATGGTTGCAGGTCCAAGCGGGTGCAGAGCTTCTTCGCAGCAGGCGCAGGCCCAATACCCATAATGCGCGGAGATACGCCAGCTGTTGCTCCACCCAACACACGTGCGATTGGCGTGAGGCCGTATTTCTTGACTGCTTCAGCAGACGCAACAATCAATGCTGCAGCACCATCGTTGACACCAGATGCATTGCCCGCGGTGACGCTGCCGTTTTCGCGGAATGGTGTTGGCAGCTTTGCAAGTTT
The DNA here is from genome assembly GCF_057774105.1 of Pseudovibrio sp. SCP20. Taxonomy (NCBI): domain Bacteria; kingdom Pseudomonadati; phylum Pseudomonadota; class Alphaproteobacteria; order Hyphomicrobiales; family Stappiaceae; genus Pseudovibrio; species Pseudovibrio sp. SCP20. Next base: position 8,519 of record NZ_JBYMDH010000005.1, read on the forward strand.
TTCAGCGGTCGTTCCTGCACGTGGGTGTTCGTCAGCTGAGACGATAATCGGATCGCCTTTGCGCTGTGGGATTGTTACGTCGATGATCTCTTTGGCAAGACGACCATTTTCCTGAGCGGCGGCAGCTTTCGCCTGAGAGCGGGCAGCAAAGGCATCCTGATCTGCACGGGAGATGCCAAAATCTTCGGCAACGTTCTCACCAGTCTCCGGCATGCTGTCGATGCCGAACTGCTTCTTCATCTTAGGGTTCACAAAGCGCCAGCCAATGGTGGTGTCGAACACTTCGTTAGCGCGAGAAAAAGGTGTAGTTGCCTTTGGCATCACAAAGGGCGCGCGGGACATGGATTCCACACCGCCAGCAATCACAAGATCGCATTCACCTGTCTTGATGGCACGAGACGCCGCAATCACGGCATCCATGCCAGAGCCACACAGGCGGTTCAGTGTTGTCCCCGGAACAGCTTCCGGCAGGCCCGCCAGCAGAGCAACCATGCGCGCAACGTTGCGGTTGTCTTCACCCGCCTGGTTGGCACAACCGTAATACACTTCATCAACCGCTTCCCAATCCACGAAAGGGTTACGTTCCATCAGTGCCTTGATTGGCAGAGCACCCAGATCATCCGCCCGAACTGAAGACAACGCGCCTCCATAACGACCAATTGGTGTTCTAATATAATCGCAAATATATGCCTCTGACATCAGGCCGTCTCCACTTTGTTACCCGCATGCGCCGCCGCTGTTCGCGCCTTCAATGCGCGCAGAACAGACAGTTCCTCCTCAGTCGGCGCAGGGGTCTCCTGCAAATCATCACTGAAACGTACAGCCCAAGACACGGTTTGTTGCACCCGTTCTTTGGTCGTACCCGGATGAAGGGAAACCACTGTCAACTCTTTAGTGACAGGATCAGGTTTCCAGATGGCAAGGTCTGTAATCAGCAGTGTCGGGCCTTTTGTCGTGATGCCCATACGTGCGCGGTGGTCACCGCCTTCCCCGTGTCCGAAGGAGGTAAAAAAGTCCAGTTTCTCAACAAAACCACGCTTGCTTTGTTTCATGGTGATGTAGATTTCCTGAGAGGACGACGCAATCTCTGGTGCACCGCCACCGCCCGGCAATCTCACTGTTGGATTGTCGTAGTCACCCACCACCGTTGTGTTGATATTGGCGAAGCGATCAATCTGCGCTGCCCCCAGAAAACCGACAGTAATCTTTCCACCTTGCAGCCAGTAGCGGAACATCTCGGTTACGGAGACGGTTGTCAGCGCTGTGTCACAGAGTTCACCATCCCCGATGGAAAGGGGGAGAACATCTGGCGCAGTGCCAATCGTCCCGCTCTCATAGATCAACGTGATATCAGGCGCATGCGTGAGGCGCGCGATGTTGCAAGCCGCAGATGGAGGGCCGATGCCGACAAAGCAGACATCTGTATTGCTCAAGGCACGGGACGCGGCGATGGCCATCATCTCGTCCGGGGTAAAGTCTTGCTCAGTCATGACGTCACCTCCAGCCCTTTGATGCGGCCAGCAAACACATCAGGCCCCTGCTTCAGCACATGCTCTTCCATCCACGCCTGGAATTTTTCGCGATCTGCAGCGATTGGATCCCAGTCGATGTAGGTCTTATTGTCTCTGCCGTAGTATCCTTGCGCGTAAGATGGATGTGCTCCACCTGGCACTTCACAAATGGCGGAGACTGTCCAGTGAGGCAGGATGCAAGCGTTCATATGCGTGTCCAATTCGTCGACAACTTCTTCAACTGTCACGATGGAATGTGTAGCCGCCAGAACAGCTTCTTTCTGCACACCTACAATCCCTTCAATCAGCACATTGCCTTTGCGATCTGCTTTGAGCGCATGGATGAAAGCGACATCTGGCCGAATGGATGGAACGGCTGCTAGTTCTTCACCTGTAAAGGGACAGGTCACGCTTCTGATGTTCGGATTCACACGCTGAAGTTCTGTTCCCAAATACCCACGAAAGATCGCACATGGCAGTCCCGCGGCACCAGCTTCATAAGCATTGGCAAGAGCAGCATGAGAATGCTCTTCAATCTCAATGGACCGCGGCCAACTGTTTTCGATTGAATCTCGCACTCGGCGCAGCAAACCAACTCCCGGATTGCCGGCATAGGAAAAGATCATCTTTTTGACCAAACCCATGCCGATGAGCTGATCATAGATAAGATCCGGCGTCATGCGGACGATGGTGAGTTCATCAATGCTTTGCCGAATGACTTCATGGGCAGCAGCGTGGGGGATGAGGTGCGTAAAACCTTCAAAAGCGGCCATATCGCCGCTTTTGAGGTATTTCTTGACCGCATCTTTTAGAGACAGAAATTCAGCCATGTTTATCAATCAGATATCAAAGAAGACGGTTTCGTTTTCACCCTGAATGTAAATATCAAAGGTGTAGGTGTCGCCGGATTGCTTGGCGATCAGCGTTGGGACGCGAACGCGATGCTCAATACGGCCTAAAACCGGATCCGCGGCATTGGCCTCTTCCTCTTCCGGGAAGTACATGCGCGTGTTGAGGCCGATGTTTATCCCACGCGCAACGATCCAGAAGTTGATATGCGGCGCTTGCACTCTGCCATCAGGAAACGGCAAAGAACCCGGTTTCACAGTTTCAAAGCAGAACTCACCAGTTTCCAGATCAACCGGCTGACGTCCCCACCCTGTAAAGTTTGGATCTGCATCTCCACGCGTTTCAGACGGGCTGTTGAACAGGCCCTCACTGTCTGCCTGCCAGATCTCTAGCATAGCGTCTTTTAGCGGTGTGCCGGTTCCATCAAACACGCGACCTTTAATGGTGATGCGCTGCCCGTTGGTCTGCTCATTCACCATGCGGGCACCAAGGTCTTCCGTAAAAATCCCCGTATTGCCGATGAAGTTCGGTGTGCAGCCAATGTGAACGTAAGGGCCAGCCGTCTGGCTTGGGCTTTCTTTCAGATACTCCAGCTTAGTCATATCAATTGCCCTCCATACGGTTCTCAAACATGGTCGAGCGACGTCCGCGCAGAACAATATCAAATCGATAGGCGCGGGCATCCATTGGCACGGTGTGGTTCATATCCAGCTTGGCAACAAGCATCTCAATGGCTGCAGGATCATTGATGGTTCGAACAATCGGGCACATCGGAATATGCGGATCACCTTCAAAGTACATCTGTGTGATCAGACGCTGCGCAAAGCCAGACCCGAACAGAGAGAAATGAATGTGTGAAGGGCGCCAGTCATTTACCCCGTTTGGCCATGGATATGGGCCGGGACGAATGGTGCGGAAGACATAGTAGCCGTTCTCATCCGTAATCACGCGGCCACATCCTCCGAAGTTCGGGTCAAGCGGTGCCAAATAGCCGTCTTTCTTGTGACGGTAGCGACCACCTGCATTGGCCTGCCACACCTCCACCAGCGCGTTTGGCACAGGTCTGGCTTCTTCATCCAGAACGTGGCCATGCACGATGATGCGTTCTCCCAACGCACTTTCACCGGTCTTTGCGTAGTTCAACACCAGATCATGATCCAGCTCACCAAGCATATTGTGACCGAACACCGGCCCAGTGGTTTCGCTGATTGTATTTCCGAATGACAAAAGTGCTTTTTGCGGAGACCGCAACACACTCGTTTTGTAATTGGGCGACAATGCCTGCGGGTGCCAGTTTCGATCTCGCGGAAAGAACGGACCAGCATTGGTCGTTGGCTTGCTCATCTCACTCCCCTGACGCATCAAGCTGCGCGAACACATTTTTTACGACTTTGATGGCGCTGTTTGCGGCTGGCACACCGGCATAAATTGCGGTATGCAGCAGAGCTTCGCTTATATCTTCCCGTGTTGCCCCGGTGTTTCTTGCAGCCCGCACATGCATGGCCACTTCATCTAGGTGCCCTAACGCAGCGAGAAGCGCAATAGTTACAATGGACCTCTCCCGCAATGTCCAGTTGTGCCTAGACCATACATGGCCCCATGCTGCTTCCGTGATAAGTTCCTGAAATGGCGCGTCAAAACTGTTCTTTTGCACTTCAGCCGCGTTCACGTGAGTATCCCCCAACACCCGGCGACGTGTTTGCATTCCCTGTTTGTAGATTTCAGTTTGACGCTGTTCACGCTGATCAACGTTGCTCGGCCAACGCGAAATTGCCTGCCGAACCAGATGCGCTAGATACTCAGGTTGCTCAATACTCGGCAGGTGTCCGCAGTTACGAACCCGCTCAAACTTGGCGTTCGGGATGAGGTTTGCCATCTCTTCCACCAGCTCTGGTGACGTGGACTGATCATCCTCCCCTGCGATGCACAGAACAGGTACGTCGATCTGAGCTGCCGAGCATGTCAGATCTGCATCACGAATGGCTGCGCAAGTGCCGAGGTATCCCTCCACTGGTGTCCGGCACAACAGGTTGCGATAACCTGCGACAGAAGCAGGCATCTCATCTTGAAAGCCTTTTGAGAACCAACGGGACATCACCGCGTTGGCGATCCCCTCCATCCCGTTGGCCTCAATCGCGTCGATGCGGTCCTGCCACCCCTGAGGATCACCAATGCGCGGTGCGGTGTCACACAGGATGAGCCCTCTGACCAAGTCTGGTCGGGCTGCCTGCAACGCCATTGCGATCATTCCCCCTACAGATACACCGCAAATCACCGCATTCTTGATGCCCTGACTGTCCATGAGTGCAGCAAGGTCTCGCATATGCAAATCAATGGAGTAACGCGCGTCCCCGACACCAGAAAGACCATGCCCGCGTTTATCATAGGTCAGCACTTCGCCTTGATGCCCGAGATGAAGCAGAAACTCATCCCAAATGCGAAAGTCCGTTCCCAATGAATTGATCAGAACAAGCGCTGGAGCAGCTGTGTCTGAACTGGTCTTTTTGAAGTGAAGCGTGGTCGCGTTTAAGTCTATGAAGTGCATGCACATCCCCCTAAACGGATAAATTGCATGCCCTTTTCAAAATGAATAATGATATTATCCAGATTAATCATATTGAGATTGTTATGAATAATTTGCGCAGATTAAAGCTCAGGCATTTGGAAGCTTTTGTTGAGGTATCCCGCCAGAACAGCGTGAGCCGCGCTGCGGAGGTTCTTCACCTGACCCAACCCGCTGTGACGCGGACTATCCGAGAACTGGAAGAAATCTGCGGCCAACCGCTCATAGAAAAAGACGGGCGCGGCATTCGCATCACCCACTATGGTGAGGTGTTCCTGCGCCATGCAGGCACCAGTCTGGCTGCTGCCCGCAACGGCATCAATGCATTATCTCAGCTCAGCTATAGTGATGGACCAATGGTGCGTATCGGCGCGCTGCCAACTGTCGCCGCTTCACTCATCCCACAAGCCGTCAAAGCTTTCCTCGATACAGGGCTACGCAACCGACTTCATATTGTAACTGGTGAGAACCACGTGCTGCTGGATCAGCTGCGAAATGGTGAGCTGGATCTGGTTATGGGCCGCCTCCCCGCACCTGAAAACATGCAGGGATTGGTGTTTGAACCGCATTACCGTGAGCGTGTCGTATTTGCCGTCGACAAGAACCATCCTCTGGCAGGTAAGCCACAAATCAGCGTGAGTGAGCTGGATGCCTTTCCGGTCCTAATGCCTTCCGCAGCCTCGATTATCCGCCCTTTCGTGGACCGTCTGTTCATCGAACATGGCATCCCAGAACCAGAACAGGCGATCGAGACGGTATCTGACTCTTTCGGCAGAGCGTTCACTCAGGAGTACAACGCGATCTGGATCATTTCTCGCGGCGTGATCGCCCGTGAGATCGAGTGCGGCCAGTTTGTGGAACTGCCCATTGATACCCGCGCAACGGTGGGATCAGTCGGCCTCAACATGCGTGCAGGCGAGACATTGGACAGCGCTGCTCAATGCTTTGCGGAGATTCTGATGGATCTGAGCGAACGAGAAGAAACACACGCTCCAGCCTATTGAAGGGAAGTCATTTTGGAGTGCATATTGATACCCAATGCGACATGAAAAGCACGGTATTTTTCATTATTCATTTTGAAAAGTGTATGTAATTCTCCGAATTCACAGTGGTGATTCCTAAGAATTCCCTTGGCGGATCATCCGGATCGTGATTAAGAATTCGACAGCCTTCGGGAGCTGAGACTGTCCCAAGTGCAGGATCAGGAAGGCATGTCTGGTTTAGACCATTCTTCAGGAGGGTCACATACTTATGTTTGGTAATTTCAAAGGCCTTTGCGCTTCAACAGCGCTTCTGCTTGCCAGTGTTTCCATGGCAGGCGCGGCAGAATACACTTTTAAGCTTCACCATTTTCTAAGCCCGAAGGCACCCGCACAGACCAAGATGCTGGAACCATGGGCAAAGGCCGTTGAAGAGAATTCCGGTGGTCAGGTCAAAATCGAGATCTACCCATCCATGTCACTGGGTGGTCGCCCGCCTGAGCTTGTAAACCAGGCACGTGACGGCGTGGTTGATCTGGTCTGGACCCTGAATGGCTACACACCAGGCCTGTTCCCACGCACTGAAGTGATGGAACTGCCGTTTGTTTTCCTAGATGACCCTCGCGCTGCAAACCTTGCGCTCTACGACATGTTCGAGAGCGATCTTAAGGCTGACTACAAAGGCCTTGAAGTGATGTTCCTGCACGTGCATGCGGGTAACGGCTTGCAAACACGTGATAAAGAAGTGCGCAGCCCGGCAGATATGGCAGGCATGCGCATTCGCACGCCATCGCGCACCGGTGCATGGGTGATTGAAGCACTCGGCGCATCTCCAGCCGCAATGCCGGTTCCGGAACTGCCGACGGCTCTGCAGAAGGGCGTGATTGATGCTGCGTTCATTCCTTGGGAAATCATCCCACCGCTAAAAATTCAGGAACAGACCGAATACCAGATCGAAGGTGCTGGCAAAGCGCGCTTTGGTACTTCTGTCTTCCAGGTTTCCATGAATAAAGGCCGTTGGGAAGGCCTGCCTGCTGATATTCAGAAAGCCTTCCGCGATGCGTCTGGCCCTGAGTGGTGGGCAAAGGTTGGTGAAGTTTGGCGCGCGACAGATGACTTTGGCATCGGCCTCGCTGTAAAGTCAGGCAACAAACACATCACCCTTTCTGACGAAGAAACAGCTGTCTTTAGAGAAGCTCTGGCTCCAGTGGTTGAAAAGTGGACCTCGGAAGTTTCCAAAAAAGGCATTGATGGCAACGCGATGGTTGCAAAAGCACAGGCATTGATTTCCAAGCACAGCGAGTAGCTATGGGCGCCTTTCAAAAACTCGGACGCACCGGCATTGCCGGTGCTTTCGAAAAACTTATTGTAGCATGGGCACTTGCCGGTGGTTTGGTTCTGCTGGCAGTGGTCGCAGTCAATATCTACTCCACCCTTGGCAACATGTGGGCCGCTCCATTTCCCGGAGATTTTGAGCTCACTGAGATCGGCGTTGCTATCGCAGTTTTCTCCTTCCTGCCGTTCTGCCAGATCACCGATGCCAATGTCACAGCAGACATTTTTACCAGCAAAGCCGGGCCTCGTTTGAAAGCGCTTCTTGCATTGATCGCGTCTGTGATTGCGTTTGGGTTTGGGCTGCTGCTGTTGTGGCGCATGTACTATGGTATGTCTGATCAACGAGAATACGAATACACCACCGCAATTTTGCAGATCCCTGTTTGGTATGCGTATGTACCTGTTTTGATTTCGCTTTTCCTGCTGAGCATTGGCGCAATCATCACCTTGAGTGAAAACTCCAGAGATCTGATCCGGAGAACCTGATGGCGGCTAGTCTTTTTATGGGCTTTGGTGCCCTCGCCGTTTTGGTGTTCCTTATTGTTATCCGTATCCCGATTGCTTACGCCATGATCCTTGTTGGCGGGGTCGGGATTGCGCTGATCAACGGCCCGATGCTGTTGCTTAGCCAATTGAAAACATTGGCTTATGGCCAGTTCGCCATTTACGACCTTTCCGTCATTCCGCTGTTTATTCTGATGGGAGCGCTCGCCTCGAAAACCGGCTTGAGCCAGTCCTTGTTCAGAGCGGCCAATGCGTGGCTGGGCTGGATGAAAGGCGGTACTGCGATGGCCGCCATCGCTTCCTGCGCTGGGTTTGGCGCAGTTTGCGGATCCTCGCTCGCGACCGCCTCAACCATGGGCAAAGTGGCTCTACCAGAGCTGAAGCGTTATAGTTATTCAGGTGCTTTAGCAACTGGAACGCTCGCCGCTGGCGGAGTTCTGGGCATTCTCATCCCGCCAAGCGTTGTTTTGATCATCTATGCAGTGATCGTGGAAGCGAACATCGTTACTATGTTCGTTGCTGCGTTTATTCCGGGTATTTTGGCCGTTCTTTTGTTCTTAGCGGTCATCGCGCTCTACGTTTTCGTCAGCCCCTCCTCCGGCCCTGCTGGCGGCGCTGGAACGCGCGAAGAGTTCCTCGCTGCCTCCCTCGGCGTGCTGCCTGTGCTGACCGTTTTCGGACTTGTCATCGGGGGCATCTATTTCGGCTTCTATAATCCGACACCTGCTGCTGCGGTGGGTGTGTTCCTCGTGATGATGTTCGGCCTGCTCCAGCGCAATCTGGCGTTTGGAGACATGATCGAAGCGCTGAAGGAGACCGCGGCCACATCAGGTATGATCTATCTGATCCTGCTCGGGGCTGAGCTGCTCAAGATCTTCATGTCTCGCATTGGCCTTCCGCAAGAGACCGCTGCCTGGATTGCAGGGTCTGGTCTGGAGCCGATGACGGTGATGCTGCTGATCCTGCTGGCTCTGATCGCGCTTGGATGCCTGATGGACAGTATGTCTATGATGTTACTGGTGATCCCGTTCTTCTGGCCAGTTCTGATGGAACTGAACGGCGGGATGTATCAAAGTGCAGACGGTGCCGGATATGGCATGAGCACGGAAGACCTGAAAATCTGGTTTGGCATTCTGGCGCTGATTGTGGTCGAGCTTGGGTTGATCACGCCACCAGTGGGTATGAACGTGTTCGTCATCTCAGCTCTGGCCAAAGACACGCCAATGAGCCAGACTTTCAAAGGCGTAGCACCTTTCTTCGGAGCCGAACTGGTACGCGTCGCCATCCTGGTCAGCTTCCCAGCCCTAACCCTCTGGCTGCCGAAACTGCTTTCCTAAACATTCGCTAAGTCACCATGGATTGATATGTTAAACGAACTCATCCTTTTGAGACACGGCGAAAGTGAGCATTTGCTGCAGGGTATTGTGGGTGGTTGGACTGATACCACCCTAACACCTCATGGCATTGATCAGGCAAAGCAAACGGCTGAGTATCTGGCAGAGGATGCTCGCTTTCGTTCCACTCCGATTTTTACGAGTGACCTGAAGCGCGCATCCCAGACGAGCAAATGGATAGCCGCAAGAACTGGGGGCCAACTCGTCAAAACCCCAGAACTACGCGAGCTGAACTACGGGGCAGCAAAGGATCTACCTAAAGCTGAAGCCGATAAAATCCGAGTTCCTCCAACTCAGCCAATCCTTGATTGGATTCCGTATGACGGCGGAGAAAGCTGGAGGATGCTATACAGCAGAATTGAACAGTACCTGAACCAACTGGATGCGGCCAATATTGAGAGGGCAGTGGTTGTTAGCCATGCAAACTCGATAATTTGCATGATCAACTGGTGGCTTGGTCTTTCAAGTGACACCCACCTGCAGAACATTATGTACGACATCAGGCCCTGCAGCATTACACATTTGAAACGTGATGAAGATGGCTGTTCCAGAGTGGTAAGGCTCAATGATGTTTGCCATCTTCAAGGGGCCAACTAACATCGAGAGCACCTCATCAATTTCCCAAAGGCTCACATAGCAATTTTGCTATGATTTTTGCTGATAAATCAATTTTACATAGCAATCATAAACGGCAACACTGAGTACTATTCAAACGTGTATTCGCAATCCATTTTACTTCTGACTTAGCGCATATCCCAATTGCCGCGATCTGACAGATGTTTTGAACCTAAGGAATTTTTCATGACCTACCATAGAGATCGTACTCAGGTTGCGATTATCGGCGGCGGTCCGGCTGGTTTATTACTGTCTCACATCCTGAGCAAAAACGGCATCGATAGCGTTGTTCTGGAACAACGCACCAAGGATTATGTTCTCTCTCGCATCCGGGCGGGTCTGCTGGAAACAGGCACTGTGCAGTTGCTGCGCGATTACGGCCTGGCAGAACGCATGGACAAAAACGGGAAGAGTAAAAAAGGCTCATGGATTACGCGGCAGGGCTTCCCGAGCCATTTCATTGATACGCACAAATGGACGGGCAAGGAGATGATGGTCTACGGCCAGACCGACATCACCGAAGACTTGTATGACGCACGTGAGAAAGCGGGCGGCAATGTCATCAACGAAGCTGCGGATGTGACCCTGCATGATGTCACAGCAGACGCGCCCTATGTGACCTATGTGAAAGACGGGCAAGCACATCGTCTGGACTGTGATTACATTGCAGGTTGCGATGGCTTCCATGGCGTGAGCCGCAAGACGATCCCCTCGGACATTTTGCGCACCTATGAGCGTGCCTATCCGTTTGGTTGGCTGGGTATCATGGCGGAAGTGCCACCGCTGCCGGATCTGGTTTATGCCTATCATGAGCGCGGCTTCGCCCTTGCCTCACAGCGCAACCGGCTGCTGAGCCGCTATTACATTCAGTGTCCGTTGACAGACAGCGTTATGGACTGGTCTGATGAGCGGTTCTGGGAAGAGCTTCTGGCCCGCTTCCCGGCGGAAGTCGCATCAGAGATTGTCACCGGCCCTTCCATCGAAAAGTCCATCGCGCCGCTTCGCAGCTTCGTGGCAGAGCCTATGCAGTACGGGCGTATGTTCCTTGCTGGAGATGCAGCGCATATCGTGCCGCCAACAGGCGCGAAAGGACTCAATCTGGCAGCTTCTGATGTGTTCTATCTCTCACGCGGGTTGATTGAGCAGATCAAGAGCAATCGCTCGACCCATCTGGAGCGCTACTCAGAACTGGCCCTGCGCCGGGTCTGGAGCTCCGAGAACTTCTCCTGGCGGATGACACAGCTGATGCATGTATTCCCGGAGATGAATGGCTTTGATGCCAAGATCCAGCAGAATAGCTATGAGTTGCTGCTGCAAAACGAGACCCAGCAGAGGGCTTTGGCAGAAGAGTATGTTGGATTGCCGTTTGAAGAGCTGGACGCGCTGACCTTATCAGCTGCCTGATCCAGCGATTGGAGAGAGGCCCATCCCTCTCTCCCCACCCTTGTGGCGAAGCTTAGGGCTCTGTCCGGTCTGCAATCTCAATTATCGCTGCCGCGAACGCCTCCGGGCTTTCCTGAGGCAGATTGTGGCCCACGCCATCAATCACACGGGCATCATAGTATCCATTGAAGTTGGTTTCATGCCCCCGGCTTTGGCGCGGCGGACTTACACCGTCATCTGCACCAAGCAAAGCAATGGTTGGTACGTTGATCTTGGGCTGTGCAGTCAGCAGAACCTCAATCTTCTCATAGGCCGGATCGCCCTCTAAGAGGCCAAAGCGGTGCCGGTAAGAATGGATCACCGTATCCACGAAATCCGGGTTATCGAAGCTCTCGGAGGTTTCACGGAACGTGCGGCGGGAGAACTCCCAGGTCGGGGACCACTGCTGCCAGAGCAGCCGTGTTAGGTCTTCCCTATTCTCAGCCAAACCATTTCGCCCACGCTCGGTGTGGAAGTAGTATTGATACCACCACAGATACTCATCTTCCGGCGAAGCTGGGCGATAGGCTGCCGGGATGTTCTGGATGTTGTAGGCTACACCGCCACTGACCAGCCCCCTCACCTTTTCCGGCCACAGAGCCGCTGCGATGCAGGCTGCACGGCCACCCCAGTCATATCCGGCAAGGATCGCCTGCGGAATTTCGAGCGCTACCATCAGCGAGCGCAGGTCAAACGCCAGTGCCCCTTGCTGGCCTGAGCGTGGGGTCTGGGGGGAAAGATATTGCGTTGGGCCGTAGCCGCGCAGGTAAGGCACGATGCAGCGGAAACCGCGATTGGCGAGGATAACGGAGACTTCATCATAGCTGTGCACGTCATAAGGAAAGCCGTGGAGCAGGATGGCAGGAACACCTGATTTCGGTCCCACATCCATATAGGCAACGTTCAGCACCCCGGCTTCAATAAATTTCATCAGTCCCATCCCTCATATGGTGCAGCAGCTCTTTGAAATACTATAGACCAGAGCTACAGGGAGAAAGCCATTCTTCAAACTCAGACTTAAGGCGTGTCACCTCTTCCGCATTCAGCAAAAAGCAGTCGAAACCGCCATCATAAGGCGCGAGAATCCGGGAGCTCTCGCGGTTCATCAGCAAGAAGCGCTCGTCATCATGTGCTGCATCTTTAAAGGCGCCTCGATAGACCTCAGGAAACCACCGGACTTCATTTCCATAGAAGCCAATTGTCTCCTGCTCACCAAACGGGTCTTCCTCATACTTCCACTTGAACCAGTATTTCAGCCGAAACTGATCAAGCAGTTTATGGCTGTAGGGCAAGGGGTACTCTTCAAAGTTGGGAAAGTACTCAACGAAGAGGCATTTTTGCCCCTCCTTCAAGATCCGGTTGCCCAGAATGCGGCCCCGGTCGAAGACGATTGCCTCTTCTTCCGGTGTCTCGGCATAGCGCTTGGCATCTGGTAAGGCGTGGAACCTGACCCACCTTTCAGGCATCACATTGCGGAGATAATGGCTGTAGGGAGGTAAGTCCCCAAAATAGCCCTTCCACTCGTCAATGAACCTTTTCACAATGATACAACCCTGTCTCAACCACTCAGCAGAACAATTGGGTGATCCGATAAGACTTAGTGGAGATTGGTTCGAATTCTCCTAGGTATTTTGATGCAATCCTCTTTGAATTCGCAGGAATTACAGAAAGGCCTTCACCCGTTCTGTGCATTGCATGGCCTCAGCAAAGGCTGCAAAAATGCGCGTTGATACCGGATTGTTTACCGCCTCAAACTCCGCATGCCATTGAATGCCAAGGAAGAACTCCTTCTCTGGATGATGAAAGGCTTCAATCACCCCATCCTCAGAAGTCGCATCCAGCATGAGGCCGTCCCCCAACGTGTCCACGGCCTGCTCATGCAGTGAGTTCACATGGTGGGTGCCATCACCAAGGATGTCACGAAGGAGCCCATTTTCTTCAAGGCAAAGCTGATGGGCTGCATCATAACGCTGCTTTGGAGGCAGCTTGTAGTCGATGGGGCGGTGCAGCGCGAAGGCTTTGTTTTCATAAAGATCGTTGCGGATAGTGCCGCCAAAGGCCACGTTCATCTCCTGCATGCCACGGCAGATACCGAGCAGCGGGATGTTCTTTGCAAACGTGGCACGGATCAGCGCAAAGGCAGCACGATCCCGCTTGTCATCAAATGGGCCGTGGCTTTCAACCGTGCCACCGCGACGGTAGTAAGACGGTTGAATGTTAGAGGCATCGCCTGTCAGAATAATGCCGTCCACCAGTGACAGGACATGCGCCAGTTCTGCGTCACTCAGCAGTGTTGGCAGGATGACTGGGACAGCTCCAACAGCCTGCATGGCGGCAGTCAGGTACTTATCGTCGATGGTCTGTGTTGTCAGACCGGCCTCTTCGGAGGAATTCGCCAGGATGCCGACAATAGGTCTTTTTTCAGCAACCGCACTCGGCAGAGTGGTGATGCCACTGTTATTTGTCATAAGCGTATCCCTTCAGGGCACTAAATATCTGCGCAGTCGCGCTCTGAAATCATTGAAAGTATAGTTATCGCTTCAGCGATTTGGCGTAGTGGTTTTCGATCCGCTGTTGCACAAACTCCAGCATAACAGACATCACCCAGTAGATGATGGAGGCTGTGATCAGCATCTCCAAAATCTTGAAGTCAGACCGCCCCTGCGTTCTGGCTATGAACATGATGTCCCAAACTCCAACCACGGAAACCAGCGAGGAATCCTTGAGCATGGCTATGAACTGGTTGCCCGTTGGCGGCACAATAACCCGCATGGCTTGAGGCAGAATGACTTTTCTGAAGGTTAGCAAGCGTTGCAGCCCGAGCGCATCCGCAGCTTCCCACTGGCCGACTGAAATGGACTGAATGCCAGAGCGGAAAATCTCGGTCATGTAGGCCCCGTACACTAGCGACAGAGCGATGATGGCGGCAGGCACCGGCGAGATCACATAGCCAATCTGTGGCAGGCCTAGGTAGATCAGGAAGAGCTGCACAAGCAGCGGCACACCGCGGAAGTAGGAGGTGTAAAACGCCCCCACACCTTCAATCACGCCAATGCCTGAGAGTTTCGCCGTGGCGCCCATGAGCGCAAACGCAAAGGCCAGCGAAATGGAAATGGCAGAGACGTAGAGTGTGGTGAACGCTCCCGTGCCCAGCAGGAAGGGCAGTTTCCTACCAATGAACTCAAAGCTCAACTCAAAACTCAAAAAGAAGCCAAACGCCCCAGCTGCCAGTAACAGCCAGACCGTTATCAGCTGTGCCCGGCGGGACAGGCTCAGGACCAGATAGCCAAAGCCTGAGACTGCCAGGAAAATCACCATGGATACAGAAAAGCGCCCCCACCAGCCGGAGAGTGTTTCTTCGTTCATTGCAGGGCGCAGGAACGAGCCAATCAGGCCTTGATTGAAAGCCAGAGCAAACGCCAGTGCGAAGGCCAGCAGTCCGAGCGTTGCTGCAGCTTTCAGGCGGGCTGGCCCCTGCCTGAAAGCACCATTGGTGAGTGTGATCATGGTCTTACTTAACGCTTACCAAATCCGCACCGTGCCACTTCTTGGAGAGCTCGGCGAGCGTGCCGTCATTCTTCATCTCATCCACGATAGCAGCTAACTTGTCGTTAAGTTCCTTATCACCCTTGTCAATCGCAATCGCCAGCGGCTCATAGAAGATTGGATCACCCAGCTGTTTGATCGGCAGGCCCTTCTTCATCGCCTGCTGAATGACAGGAACGGACTGCGCCAGCGCGTCCAGACGCACACCGTCACCAAGGGAAAGCTCATCGAACTCGTTGATGTCGCTGTAAAGTTTGATCTCGCCCGGTGTCACGGCGTACTCAAAGGATGGCGCGCCAACCGCATCAATCTCAAGCTTGTGCTCCAGATATTTGTGGTAGGTGGAGGAACCCACTACGCCGATGACCTTGCCGTTCAGGTCCGCCAGTGAGGTGGCTTTGGAGTTCTTATGAACCGCAAACGCCGCCGGGGTGTAGTAGTAGACAGCCGGGAAGTCCAGCACCTGCGCGCGGGCTTTGGTTGGGGTCATGGAGCCAACCACCATGTGCCATCTGCCGTGCCAGCGCCCTGCGGTCATCACTTCCCAACCTGGGGTGACGAACTGCACGTCCACGCCTAGTCGCTTAGCAATCTCTTTGGAGACATCGATATCGAAGCCCTGCAGCTGGTTGTCATCTCCCATGAACGCGTTCGGGCGATAATCAGAGTTTGACCCCACAACCAGCGTCTTGTTCTTCATGATCGCGTCCAGAGCCTCTCCAGCCTGTGCGCTCAGACCAACAACACTTACAGAGACAAACAATGCAGCCCCAATGATGGCTTTTCCGGTATTTTTAAACATCCCAACCCCCAATTTCGTCATTTTGACGGACAATTTTCAAAATTTTGGGCAGTTTATAGGTGCGGTTCAAAGCAAGACAAATCAGTCTGATTGATCCATGTATAGAAAAACTCTATATATAACCTATGGCTATCTCCCGACGTTTCGTCCCCACCCTTCAGGAATTACGCGCACTGGATGCTGTTGCTCGGCACAAATCCATCTCTGCTGCCGCGCGGGAACTGAATGTCTCTCAACCAACTATATCTTATCATATCAAGCAGTTAGAAGAGCGTTGGGATGTCAAACTGTTCCGCATGAACGGGCGTAATCTGGAGCAGACGGAGCTGGTGCAGGATATTCTTTCCGAAGTCTCTGCAATCAACAATGGTATAGAGAATCTCTCATACCTGCTTGCCAGCCAGACAGCGCGAAAACAGCTGACAATCGGCATCGCTCCCTCTTTAGCCTCCATTATGCTCGTCCCACGTCTGGCCGAGTTCTCCGCTCGGCATCCCAACGTGGCCATCCGCATCAGCGCTGCGAACCGCTTCGTTGATTTTGCGGAGGAGAAGCTGGACGTGGCTCTGCGCTTGTTGCCGAAGCCGGAAGGAGATCTCGGGGCCTCCCCTCTCATCCCACTGCCACAGGAACGGATGCGGGTGGTGTGTGCGCCCAGTTATCTGGAAGCACTGGCAGGCGAGCCAATAGCCCCGCATTCTGCCCCCGTTGAGCTGTTTGCGAAGGCGGACTTTATCCATGAAGACGAAGCGTTTCATTGGCAGAAGTATCTGGAAGCCTATTGGCCAGACTTCTCCGGCCAGATGGTCCCGCAGCTCACCTTCAACAACACCGACCTGATCCTGCAAAGCGCCATTGCTGGGCGTGGCTTTGCCATCCTTAGAGATCTTTACGTCATAGATGCGTTGAATGCAGGCACGCTCATCGAACCATTCCGGGAAACACTCCCTTGCCAGCGGGCCTTCCAGTTCGTGCTGCCGGAAACGTCCATTCCCTCAGCTCAAGTGTGGGATTTCATCAACTGGCTGAGTGCTGAAATGCAAGCGATGCATATCCGCTAGCAACGGATGTGCCGGGCTTATCAAAGCCCTTGGATAATCTCTGAGTAGATCACACAGGCTCGCAAACACATTGCCAGTTGAGCGCTGCGAAAGCCGTCATTTCGTCAGATGCATGATGCTTTTTTGAGCAAATCGCCCTAATAAACTCAAGAATAAATTAGAATTCCTCTAAGTGATTATCAATATTCCACTTTAAATCTATACAATATTCTGAAGTCATGTATTGTCATATTAAATAGATAAATCTCATGTAGTCATAAAAATAGATTTTTACATGGATGAACATAATAAAATTAAAATCACTAATCGAAATTACGGAAACAAAACTGCATAGATGATGGTAATCACTCAAAATATTCATCAACACCACAATTTATTTTACTTATCGCGATGGAATCAATCCGCGTTCACAATAACCGGCACCCAATCTGCCTGCAGGTTCCTCACAGCTAAGCTGGAACCTCACCCGTTTCGGAGCACGTCCCCGAAAGTAGGCTTGGTGTAGCTGCAGAGTTATCGTAGGCTGATGACAGGGCATACCCTTTTAGCGGGAGCCAGCATACTAGCCCAAAGCCAACGGCTGAGCACAGTTATTGTCCTTTTCAGAGCCGAATACGTTCAAGAGACTCTTTTCTTATTGGAAGGAAAAGGATGGACATTCATCAACTCAAAACCTTTGTGACAGTTGCTCGTGAGGGCAGCATCACCAAAGCTTCTGAACTGCTTTTTCGAAGCCAACCGGCTGTTAGTGCGCACATAAAAAACATGGAAGAAACGCTGGGGCTCACTCTGTTCCAGCGCACCCCAAGAGGCATGGCGGTGACGCCAGACGGGCAGCGTTTGCTGAACGAAGCCCATCAGCTGCTCGACAGGCACCAAAAGTTTCTGGAGGAAGCCTCCCGGCTGCGCGGCAGCCTGGCAGGGCAACTTTCACTCGGCGCGGGCCGCAACTCCAGCACCGGCGTGGTCAGCAACCTTCTGGCAGCTTTGGCCCAGGAGTTCCCCGAGGTGGAGGTGGAGCTCCAGCATCGGGCTTCTGTCAAAGTGCTGGAAGGCATCCGCAATGGAAGTCTGGATGCAGGGTTCTATACGGAAACCGGCGAGGATGATTCCGATCTCTCCACGCTGGAGATCTCCAACTTCTGCGTCTACCTCGCTGCACCGGCCAATCTTGTGCCGTCGGCTTCTGAGGTCAACTGGAAGGCGTTGGAAGACGTGCCGTGGATCTACCCCAGCTGCAACTCCTGTTGCGGACGGTTGGCGCGCGATCTGTTGGAAACGCACGGCATCCGGCCAAAACGCGTGATCAACGTGGATGACGAGGGGGTCACCCGCGCATTGATCGCCAGCGGTGTTGGCATCGGCCTCGTGCACGCCAACTCAACCAACCCTCGGGAGCAGGAAGGCGATATCGTTCTGCTGACACAGGTGCAAAAATCAGCCCGCGTGTTGTTTGCGCATTTGTCCTGTCGGATCGACGATCCTGTAATCGCGGCGGTGCGTTCCATTCTGGCAACGGACAACTGTACCAGCATTCCGTTTCAGAGTGACCAAAACATAGAGGCGGCGCTGATCGCCTCCTGATCTTTTTCAAGAAAACAAACACGCACGACTTCAGCCCAGCTTCTGGGCTGAAGTCCGCTGCACATTGCTTTCCGATTGGGTGGATGGCTGCTCTCCCCAGTTGGCGTCAAAGACAACAACAATCTGGAATACTGAGGAATTTTTCATTTTTAATTCTCATCGGGAGAAGCCACATGCAAAGAATTCTATACAGCCTCAGCGGTGCCTCCGGGCAGCACTATTCCCCGCATGTCTGGAAGATCATCATGTCCCTGAAGCACAAGGGACTCACGTTTGACCTGAAGCCCGTATCCTTCGGCGATATTTCCAGTATTGAAGACGGTTCCTATAGCAGCGTACCCGTGCTCAACGATCAGGGCACCTTGCTCGGCGACAGCTTCGAGATCGCGCAATATCTGGAAGCCATCTACAAAGACACACCTAGCTTGTTTGATGGCGATGGCGGCCTGCAGCTCTCACGTTTCGTGGAGAGCTATTGCAAAACAGTTCTGCATCCGACACTGGCCGTGATAGCTGTGATGGACATGTACAACATCATGAGTGATGCGGACCGTGCTTACTTCCGCACTGCACGTGAAAAGCGCTTCGGAAAATCGCTGGAGGACGTCTACGCCAATCGCGATGCGGAGCTGGCAACCTTGCCGGAGAAGCTCAATCCGGTGCGCGATCTGCTGGCAACGCAAGACTGGCTTGGCGGCGAGAAAGCCATGCATGCTGACTATGTTCTGTTTGGTACGCTGCAGTGGTGCAACGTCTGTTGTGCTGAACCATTTTTTGCAGCAACGGACCCTGTCCAGATGTGGTTCGAACGCATGCTCGATCTTCATGGGGGCGTGGGCCGCAAAGCGGTCAGCGAAGCAGTCGCAGCCTAACGCTGCACACTCTTCAGGCAACGCAAAATCCATAAGATGTTCAGAAGGCATCGCATTTTCTGCGATGCCTTCTTTTTGTGCAAGTCATTGTATTATCAATAATTTGCCAGATATAAAGTTTACTGAAGGGTGCCTCATCTATCCTGAGGGAAGCCATCAGTATTTTCATCTTGTTCTTAGCAATCCTTTCCGGCTCCATAGGGCCACACGAAAAAATATTATTGGACGCGAGGGACGAAACCTACCTCACAACCGGCAGTGACACAGCACAGATTCGACCGGGTCTGTGAACGCTCTTTCTCTGCCCACGCATAACAAAAATGACAAGCCAACGCAGTTTGTCAGGGGCCGCGCTATGCGCATCTCCTGAACCGGCATTTTTCAGATTTTCTTTCCAGGTGAAGGATCAGAGGATTTATGGATGCACATCTTGAAACACCGGAATATTTGGCAAAAGGGACAGCCCCACTGTCCTTTGATTGGGTCCGACAAGTGCACACACTTGGCCCCACCGGCACGAACTGCGAGAGAGCTGCCCTGAGATGGGCTGCACGCCATTGCAAGAATGCTGAGGTCTTTCTTCATGCCACGATGGAACTGGCAGCAGAAGCCGTTGCTAAATGCAGAAAATCCGTTCTTCTGAGTGTGGTGGCCTACCCGCATCTGCATTCCATCATTTACGAACACATCGGTGAGCTGAAGCTGATGGACGTGTTCATCATGAACACCGACAACATGGTTCTGGCGTCTTCTACCGGCGAAACACCCAAGCTCTGCGCCACACACCCGGCACCTGAAAAGCTGATCCCAGCGTCTATTGAGCGCAAGTTCGTCACCAGCAACGCGCAAGCTGCTGCTGTCTGCGCCAAAGGCGAAGCGGATGGCTGCATCACCACGCTGTGCGCTGCCAACGAGTTTTCACTGACAATCCTAAGAAAGCACGGTCCTGTGCCCATGGGCTTCACTATTCACGGCCCACTACAAGCCACCCCGGCCTCCCACCCATCGTTTACGAGTGAATTTCAAAACCCCAACAGGAGGGAATTTCATGACACAGAAAGCTTATGAAACACCGATCGAAATCCGCTATCGCGATACTGACTCCATGGGCCATGTGAGCAGCCCAATCTACTACGATTACATGCAGTCCGCTTATCTGGAATACATGCATGATCTGCTCAAACTGCCAAAGTCTGAGAAGCTGCCGCACATCATGGTGAAGACCTCCTGTGACTACGTTTCTCAGGCGCTCTATGGCGATCGTCTGGTGGTGCTGAGCCGCGTGACCAAGTTTGGTGGCAAGAGCTTTGAGATGCAGCACGAAATGCGTCTGGATGATGCGGATGGCCGTGTCGTCGCCAACGCCTCCTCTACGCACGTGATGTTCGACTACGAAAAGCAGTCAACCTATCCGGTGCCGGATGACTTCAAGGCTGCAGTGGCTCAACTTCAAGAACCTGTCGCCATGCACCAGCCAGCATAAGACCTGTCACTTTTCTCAAAATCTGGAGATCTCTGATGGATCTACAATGGAATGAACGTCAACAGGCTCTGCGGGCAAAGTATGCCCAAATCGGTAGTCAGGTTGACCACTCCGCACTGCATGCTGGCAGACAGGCTTTTGATCAGGACACTTGGGACCGGCTTTTAGAAGCCGGTCTCTGGAAGATCATTGTGCCTGCCGAATATGGCGGTGAAGGCACCGATTGGTGGGACTTTACAGCAGCGCTAGAGGGACTAGCCTCCTCGGTACGCACACCCGGCATTCTGCTTTCCGTCATCGCGCAGGCGGGCATGGTGCATGCGCTCAACCTGTTTGGCACGGAAGCGCAGAAGAGAGACTATCTTGGCCGCATCCTGAAGGGCAAACTGAGCGCAACAGCGATTGCCGACCCGGATACGGGCACGGATGTGCGCTCCACGTCCTCCGTCCTGACACCGGGACCAAACGAGACTTTCGTGCTCAACGGCGCCAAGTACAACATTGCTCATGCACCTGTGGCGGACTTTACGCTTGTCGTGTGCAAGCTGGATGGACATGCCCGCGATGGCATCTCGCTGATCCTGCTGGATTCTGGCACGCAGGGTCTTGAAGTTGGTGAGTATGACCAGAAGCTCGGCAATCTGGATCTGCCAACAGGACCGATGAAGTTCAACAATATCCCGCTTCACTATGGTGACCTGCTTGGTGTTCCCGGCAAGGGCCTGCGCAACCTCATCACCTTCGTATCTCTGGGCAGGTTGTATTACGGCCTCGTATCTGCGTGGCTGGTGGAACCAATGCTGAAAGCAGCCATGAGCTATGCGCAGCAGCGCCAGACCTTTGAGGTGCCGGTACTTGAGTTCCAGTACGTGCAGAAAAAGTTGACTGACATGCGCATCTCCGCAGAAGCTGCAAAGTGGACCGCCTATGGCGCGCTTCAACAATTGCTGGCTGGCGCACCGGAAGCAGGCATGACCTGCTCGATCGCCAAACTAGTTGGCGCCGAGGCGATCACCAGCGGCGCGATTGATCTTCTCAAGCTTTACGGCACCAAAGGCTACCATCAGGGCGAAGTCTCCACTTTCCTCCGAGATGCACTTGCTTTCTGCGCTGTGGGCGGCACCGAAGAAATGCACCGCCGCAACATCATCAGCCAGATGAAACGATTGGAAGCCAAGGCTGCGAAAGAAGCAGCAGAGCCACCGCAGGAGCGCATTCTGGAAACAGCGTGATCCCAGGCAGGCCCCGATATTGCCGGGGCTTTGCTCTTTCTTTGAGCTCACAGGAGTTACTTATGGAATTTGCCAAAGTCGCACTTGCGGCCACTCTTCTGGCAGCAACAACCACAGCACCTGCACTCGCCAAGAACGGCGTAGAGCGGGTGCCAACTGCTATTGACTGGTCCGCCGCCAAGATTGCCGCAAAACGGTCGCTGGCACGTGACCCGGAAGCCATCGAAAAGTTCGTTGCAGCCGCCAATGGCGAGCTGCGAACCGTTGAACTGCCTGTCCTGATTTTCGGCAGCGATGCCAAGATGGAAACACCACAGTTCGCCAACCAGAACTCAGCCTATGCCGCCTTCTACACACTGGAAGGCGCACAGGTCAGCATTTTAGGTTCGCACACCGTGCTGACAGGAACAAAGGATCTGACAGGCCATCACCAAGCCGTTGCCTATGAGAGCATCGGCAGCGGTGCGGATTACAACCTAAACCGCTACGGCGCGCATTACACCATCCGCCTGACCTGCGATAACCCGATCAAGGATGTGCGGTGTCGTAAGCCGGAGTTCCTCAACAGTGTCGTTCAGACCCTTCTTGTCGTGAATGGAGCGGCCAAATGATGCGTTTTATCTCTCTTTGTCTGGCACTGGCCTTTAGTTTCTCTGCACAGGCTGACGACGCGTCCCGCTTCATGATGCCGGGAGATTTGATTGAGAACACCGGTCAGGGTGTTGCCAGCCACGCCATCTACTTCCCGCAGATGCGCTTTCCGGTGGAATCCGGGCCAGCCTATGCCAACTCCCACGCTTATGCGCCCGGTGGGTTCAAAGGCAATGGCGGGTCAGAATGTGATCCGGCCAACTACTCCTATCCATGGCGCGATAACTTCTGCGAGTTTCGCAAGGCTGATCTGCCGCTATGTGCCTCAGGTGGTCACCAGGGACAGGACATTCGCCCGGCAACTTGTGAAGCCAGCAAGCATTGGGCAGTGGCGGCAGAAGATGGCATCGTGGCTCATGTGGGCCGCTTTGGTGTGACCATTCAGAGCCCGAC
Source organism: Pseudovibrio sp. SCP20 (assembly GCF_057774105.1). Classification (NCBI taxonomy): domain Bacteria; kingdom Pseudomonadati; phylum Pseudomonadota; class Alphaproteobacteria; order Hyphomicrobiales; family Stappiaceae; genus Pseudovibrio; species Pseudovibrio sp. SCP20. Next base: position 31,316 of record NZ_JBYMDH010000005.1, read on the forward strand.
TGGTACGCTGTATCGTTACGTGCATCTGGATATGAAGACGCTTCAGGTGAAGCCGATGGACAAGATCGCCAAGGGCAGCCGCATTGGCAAGATCTCCAACAACTGGCTTGGTCCGCTTCCGATCCATCTGCACTTCGATGCCAAAGATACGATCATGCTGAATGGTGAGCCAAAGGCCGTGTTCTTGCCGCCTTACACCAGTCTGGTTGCCTCTTATCAGTTGATCATGGATTGATCCGGCAGACCACGAATACCAAAGGGCGCCTCACAAGGTGCCCTTTTTGCTTTTCCGTTGAACCCTGAAAGGGAAATGAAATGACCAACATTCTCTGGGTCTTTGGCTATGGCTCCCTCATCTGGCACCCCGGTTTTGAGCCTGTTGAGCAGGTGCCAGCGCGTCTGGATGGCTGGAAGCGGAGGTTCTGCCTTTGCTCTCTGCGCTACCGCGGCACCTTTGACCAGCACGGCCTCGTCCTTGCCCTTGATGCAGCACCAGACTCCTATTGCAGCGGCGTTGCCCTGGGCATTCCGCAGGACAAGCAGGACGAAGTGCTGGAAGGTTTGCGGGCACGAGAACTGTTTAATCCGGCTTACCGGGAGATCATCACAACACTTCAGCTGCAAGATGGACGCCAAGTTGAGGCATTGACCTATGTGGTGAACCGGGAGCATGAGCAATACGGCTCCTTCAATGCTGAGGAGCAGGCGCAAATCATCGCCACAGCAGCAGGCGAAAAAGGCCCGAACTGCGATTACCTCTGGAACACCGCTGACCATCTGCGGGAGCTTGGCATTGCTGATCCAGATCTCGATTGGCTGTCCGATCGCGTACGCACAATACAGTCTTCGGAAGTCATCACAGCCTGATAAACCCGGTACGCCAGTTTCAGCGGCGTGCCGGCACTTTTCAACTCGCCACATTCGTTGCGGGCGCTTCACTGCAAATGAGAGTGCCCTGCTCCAAATGGCAGACCTTGTCGGCAAGGGATCGCGCAGCCGCCTGGTCATGCGTGAAGAGAACCAGCGCTGTTTTGCGATTGCGCATCACCCCCCGCAAGATCTCCAGCACATGACTGCGCGCCTGCATATCCAGCGCGGAAGTGGGTTCATCCGCCACCAGACACTGTGGACGTGTGGCAAGGGCACGGGCAATCACCAGCCGCTGTGCTTCACCGCCAGAAAGCTCTCGCGTTTTGCGGCTGAGGAAGTCGGCATCTGTTGGCAACCCCACCCGATCCAACAGCCGGGTTGCCTCGGCCTGATCTCCACGTGACAACATCAGCGCTTCTTTCAGCACATCAGACACCGAGAAGTGGCTTGCCATAGCCCGGTGAGGGTGTTGCGGGATCAAGGCGATAACAGACTTCTCGCGCTCCGTTCCGTTTTGCCAGTAAACGTAGCCTTCCTGCACCTTCTCATAACCGCTCAGCAACCGCGCCAGCGTGGTTTTCCCGCTTCCGCTGCCTCCCAGAATAGCAAGGCAACTCCCTACAGGCACAAAGGCGGATATCCTGGAGAGTAGCCCTCTGTTCTCAATGGAATGGCTGAGCTTATCCATGACCAACCCATTGCCGGAGCGCACCTCCAATGCAGGATTATCACCACTGGAAGAAACCGGCAGTGGTACCAGATTGCCTGCATTGCGGCGGAGTTTGAGGAGTTGCTGCGTGTAAATGCTGCGCGGTCTATCCAGCACATCTTCAGAGGGGCCAATCTCAGTCAACCTACCTTTGCGCAACACACCAACATGGGTGGCCAAACGCCGGGCCAACTCGATGTCGTGGGTAATCAACATCTGGCAGCGCTGCTTAGAGCCGTTTTGGAAGGAGCGGATCGCAATCTCCCGATTGAAGCTATCCAGCGCCGCTGTGGGTTCATCCATGATCAGAAACTCAGGAGAGTTCGCGAGGGCAAGTACAGTCAGCACCCGCTGTATTTCGCCGCCACTCAAGGCGGTCGGGTAGCGTGGCAAAAGCCTGTCAGGAATGTTACCGATGGCGCATTCTTCGCGGGCATCCCTCTCACTCAAGCCATGGGCCCTTAACATCTCCTGCACATGCTGCAGCACGGTCAGGTGCGGGTTGAGGGCATCAGAAAGTGCCTGCACAATCAGGCCTGCCGTCCGTCCACGCATCGCTTGCAGTTGAGCACGGGAAGAACGCAGCACGTTCATCTCCCCAAGCCACGCATCCCCACTCCAGCTGAAATGGCTGGAGGGCAGCGGCTTTTCTTGTGCCGTCAGTCTGCACCCCTGGATCAATCCCATCAGCGATCGGGCAAGGCTCGTCTTACCACCGCCCGGCTCACCAATAACCGCAAGCGTCTGGCCTCGGCCAATCTCAAAGGACACATCTTGCAGTAACGGACGCTCTCCGAAAAATAGATTCAGTTGCTCAACCCGGATCATATTGTTCCTTTCCGGTGAGCCCGCCGCTTTGCGAGTACCCTTCACCAATTATGAGGATCCCGATGAGAAAGAGAGAAAGCGCGCCAGCGGGAGGCAGAAGCAACCATGCCCAGGCATCTGTATAGAGGTGCTCCATCGCATCCTGCATCATGCTGCCCCATGTGAGCAGGCGTGGATCAGTCAGGCCGAGGAAGCCAAACCCCGCGCTTTTCAAAGCAGCCTGCCGCACATTTTGCAGGAACAGCCCCACAATCGCAGGCCAGATGGCAGGCAGGATGTGATGGCGCAGACAGTAGGTGCGACTGGCGCCCATCCGCCGCGCAAAATGCACGTTCTCGCGTGTCAGTTCGCGCAGTAAGATCGGGAGTGCCACACGCACATCCTCATGCCATCCCGTCAGTGCGAGCAGCACCACAAGCCCAAGGAAGCCGGGCTGTATCCAGGCCGCCAAAAGCAGCAGCAACAGAATGGATGGGATCACTTGCAGCACATCCACCACGCGCAGAACTGCACCGCGCACCGCCGGACCACCAAAGGCCGCCAGACTGGAAGCTGCCAGAGCCAGAGCCAATGCAGCCGTTGCTGTCACCAAGGCAAGGAAGATTGTGACGGGCGCGGCGCGCACCAGACCGATGAACACATCCTGCCCGATACCGTTGGTGCCAAGCCAGTACTCTGCACTGGGAGGATGCAGCACATCCGGGCTGGTTTTGTAAGCGGGTAGGCTTTCCGACAGTGTGAAACCAGCCATCATCAGGATGACGGAGGCAGCCAATGCGCCCTTGGAGACAAAGCCTGCACTTTGGGTGACGGGAGACCAGTAACCAAGCATCAGCTCAACCTCTCCGCGCCAGACTTGTTGCCACCGCATCGATGATCCAGTTGAGCAGCAGTACAAGCCCCGCCATCACAATCACCGCCCCCTGCAATAGCACATAATCACGGTCCAAAATAGCGTTGTAGATCAAGTGCCCTGTGCCCGGATAAGAGAAGACGATCTCAACAAACAACACTGCCCCGAACAGACCTGTCAGTGAGTCACTCATACGGGCGAGGAAGACTGGAAACAGGCTTCTTCCGTAATACGCTGTCCGCAACCGCCAGCCTTTGATGCCGCGGCCACAGGCATTAATAATGAAAGGCCGCTGAGACAGCGTGATCGCTTCTCCGCGTGCCAGAAAGTAAAAGCGGGACACCTCATGCAGCGACAGCGCCAGCACGGGCAGAATGGCGTGGCGGGCAACGTCGAAGTCACGTTGTAAAGGGTTATCACTGGGGAACAGAGGCTCCGCTCCACCAGCAGGCAACACCGGCCACAAAATGCCAAAGGCCAGCAGCAACAGAACGGCTGCGGTAAAAGGCGGAATACTGGCAATCACAGTGACAGTGCCCGTGGCAACACGATCAAACAAAGCCCCCGGTGCTTTGCCCGCTTCGATACCCCCGGCAGCTCCTGCAATCAAAAACAGCGGCGCTGCGCAGGCGATCAAAAGCAGTGTCCAGGGGATCGCTGCTTTGAGCAGTTGAGAGACTGGCGCTGCATGAGGGACAGAGTACCCCAAATCACCGACAACCAGATTGGACAGGTACTCCCCCAGTTGCTGAAGCCAGCCGCCGGCCACACCAAATTGAGAACGCAGCTCTTCCGCTTCGCTTCCGCTCAGATCCCGCGAAAGGTCGGAGGACAAGAAGATTGCAACAGGATCGCCCGGCAACAGGCGCGGCAGAAAAAACACAAGCAGAACCAACAGGAAGAACACCAGCAAACGGACGCTAAGACCGGAAAGAAGATTTATAAGTATCGGGGGAACCACAAGAACGGCCTACCTGTTTTATGTTTGCCTTTTGCCAGCTGCACAAAGGCAGCTGGCGTTGGGTGAACCAAGCTGGTCAGTCAACCAGATAGGATTTATGCAAAGCCGAAGGCACGCCAATCGCGACGCCGCCCGGCATGAACTCAAGAGAGGAAAGCTTGTCGTTATACGCTGTCACCATGTACGGATTGGCGATGGCATAGGCTGGCAGCTCCTGCGAGTAGACCTCTTGAAACTCATTCAGAATGTCCTGACGCTGCTGGCGAGAGGTCGCTACGGATTGGGCATCCGCAAGCGCTCTCAGCTTTTTGCCGGAATACCTGTCACTTGCCCACTTCTTTCCAAAAACGCGGCGCAGAATGCCGTTTGGGTCACCAAGGGTACTGGACGCATAAAGCGCCAGATCATAGTTGCCTTCGCTCAGACTGTCCTGCAAAGCCGCGCGCTCCATGATGCGTACATCCAATTTGATGCCGAAGGTCTCCAGCTGTTCTGCCAAAACCTTTGCCGCCTTGGTCTCTCGTTTGCTGGCCAGCACGCGCAAAACAACCTGCTCGCCATCCATGTACCAAAGCTGATCTTCTGCGCGGACCCATCCCTGTGCTGTCAGCAAATCTGCTGCTTTGCGTGGGCTGAAGGCATACGGCGGATGAACATCATCAGAGTGCCAGGGCGATGCTTCCTGAAAGAAGCCAGTATCAGCCACATCTGCTGTATCCTGATAAGCCGTCGAGATCAGTGCTGGCCGATTGATGGCGTAAGCTATGGCGTGACGCAGGTCTTTGTTTCCAAACCGACCCGCATGATTAAAGCCTAAGCGAACTGAGTGATTGCTAAACGCTTTTACGACATTGAGGCCACTCTTTTCGGCTTGCTCCAGCCGCTCCGGTGGCAGGTAGGAGATGATATCAATCTCATCGGCCTTGGCTGCACGAAGTGCGGCGTCCGTCGCCATCTTCACAATTGCAATGCGCTTGAACTTAGGCGTGCCGAGGTAATAGTTAGCATTCGCTTCCAGCACATAGCGCCCCTGCGCCTTGTTGTAGTCCGCCAGCTTGTATGGACCGCTCCCGATCACAGCCTCTGGCTCAGCAAAGCGCTGCGGTTCTGCAATGTCTGCATACACATGTTTAGGCAGAACAGGCATGGAAAGCAGCATACCAGTCAGTAATCCGGCATCCGGTTTTTTGAGCTGTAAACGCAGGTGATCGTGAGAGAGTACTTTCGCCTCCTTCACATTCCTCACATCTGCAAAAACATAAGGATGTTCCTGCATATAGCTGAAGGTAAACGCAGCATCTTCTGCTGTTACCGGCTCTCCATCATGCCAATGGGCACGCAAGTCGATATAGATATCGCAGATGAGGCCATTGCGGGAAATGGTCCAGCGTTTGGCCAGAGCGGGTGTCACATCCCCGTCTTTCTTCTGGCTCAGCAGACTGTCAAAAACGTAGGTGGTGTAAAGATACCCGATGCCGTTTTTGCCATGAATGTAGGGCGCCAACATACCACGGTCGCCACGGGCATCGGTGATCACGAGCTGGCCAACGGGTCCGGCCATAGCCGCTGCAAGGGTCAGCAATAAAGCTGCGAGGGTCGCGGCAGCAACGCGCACGAGGGGTTGATGGATAAGGTGCATGTCTCAGACTTTCTGAGCGGGACGCACGGCAACATGCGCATCCTCAGGTTCCTGATCATGGCTGCCACGCAATCTGCGCAGTTGGCTGGTGGTCTTCTATGGGGACATAAGGTTTCAGGTCCAGAATAGGCGTGCCATCAACACAATCCATTCCACTCACCGTCAAAACGTTGCCGTCCCGTCTGATCAATTCAACCGCACTGAGCCCGATTGGGTTGGGACGGTTGGGTGAACGGCTGGCAAAAACACCACGGGCCGCTTCATCTCCACGGGGCCGCCGGATCAGAGCAGTCCCGTCAGAATGATGCAGCCAGTACAGCACCCAAAGATGGGAGGCCATGGTGATGTTCAAAAGCGCATCCGCATAAGGTGAGGAGATTTCCAGCTGACATTGGTCAGGATTACGTCTGCTAGATTTTGGACATTGGCGCACCTCTGAAAATCCCGTTCGGATGAAACCAACCGGGTTCAGGGAAATGCTGGAAGACATAGAGATCTCTTGCTGATTACTCATTTTTTGAAGCCGTAATAGGTTGCAAAATTAAACACTTAACGCCCCCAAAGCCAAAGCCCGCCTCAACACCAGATCGATACTTGGAGACGATATCCGAGTAAATTCGATTTATCCGATAGCCTACCTCAGAATTTCTGAGGCGTCCTTGATCAGCATATTCGAAAATGCTGAGGCTATGCCTCTGATAAATCGATTGGATTATTGGCAGCGGCAAAAAACATAGTTCTGGCACCTCATTAGGATTAACTCAGAATCACAGGTCGCTATGACAGATCACACCCAGCACAACCCGCAGCCGGCCTCCGGCCTTCAACCTGCACCGGAGACCGTCAAATCCCCCTTTAACAACAAGCAGACCTGGCAGTTCATTGGCGTCGCCATTGCCGCAACGCTTGCTGGCTTTCTTGCCTCCGCCTATCTGCCTGCAGGTATGATCGTTGCTGCGGTCTTATCCGTTGGCTGTCTGGGTCTTTGGGCCACGGGCGTGGTGCCGGAATACTGGACGGCACTTGCCTTCTTCTTCGTGGCGATTGTCATAGGCATCGCGCCGCCGGATGTGGTGTTCTCCGGCTTTCAAACCTCCACCTTCTGGCTGCTGTTTGCTGGCCTCGTGCTCGGCGCCTCCATCAAGCACACCAAGCTTGATAAGCGCGCTGCCGTTTTGCTGATGCGGTTGCCGCTCAACAGTTATGCGGGGCTCATCTCCAGCATCGTGGCCTTCAGTGTGGCGCTGGCATTTGTGGTGCCCTCCTCCATTGGCCGCATCATGATCCTGTTGCCGGTGATCTCAGCCCTTGCCGCTCAGATCGGGTTCAAACCCGGCTCCAACGGACGCACCGGCATGCTCTGCGCAGCGGCGTTTGCGACCTTTGCACCGGCCTTCACAATCCTGCCGGCCAACGCCCCCAACATGATCCTCGCGGGGATGAGTGAGAGCCTTTACGACCTCAGCATTTCCTATTGGGACTATCTGCGCCTGAACTTCCCTGTTCTGGGTATCCTCAAGTCTCTCATTCTGATCGGGCTGACGCTGGTCCTCTTCCCGGACAAACTGCCTGAAGACGCCCATGAGGATCCGGAGGAAGCAACGCCGGTTAGTGTGCAGGAACGGCGATTGATGATCATTCTGGCGCTGTGCCTGCTGTTCTGGCTAACGGATAGCCTGCACCCGATTGGTCCGGCCTGGGTTGGTCTTGCTGCAGCGCTGGCGTGCTTCTGGCCAAATGCGAAGCTGACCTCCAAAACCTGCATCAATCAGGATCTCAGCTACGGCTCTTTGATGTTCGTGGCAGGTATTATGGGATTAGGTGCGGTGATCTCCGTCGCCGGTCTGGGAGAAGCAATCGTTCAGACCATTGGCGGACAAGCAGGGTTCTCTGAGGACAGCCCAGTCTGGAACCTCTCCGTCCTCACCGGCCTGTCCACACTGGTTGCTATGGCAACAAACTTGCCGGGCGTACCTGCTGTGATGACACCGGTTGCAGGTGATCTGGCAGAGGCGACAGGCCTTCCTTTGCAGACCGTTTTGATGACGCAGGTGATGGCATTTTCCAACGTGTTCCTGCCATTTCAGGCCCCTCCACTGGTGGCTGCCATTCAGGTTGGCAACCTGCCACCGAAGGCCGTGATCAAGCTGTGCCTGACGCTGTTTGTCATCAGCCTGTTCCTGCTCGTCCCCATCGATCTGATGTGGTGGTACCTGCTCGGTTTTCTTTAGGTCTCGGCAGGCGGGCCCACACAAATTCTGAGGCCCGCCTTCCATTCTTTCGATTTGTGCAAAGTGAATTTCCATCCCTAGCTATAGCCGTTTTCAAATTGCGAGGTTTTAGTATGACCACCCGATTTACATGGTTGAAGACAATTGCTTACAGCGGCGCTCTGGCGCTTGTGATTACCGGCGGAGCCGCCAAGGCGGAACTGGCTGCCGACTGGCAAGGCACCGCCATTGAACTGTTTAACGCTGAGAAATGGCCGGGCGCCAAACGTCAGCGCACACTGGCTATTCTGCATACCGCCATGTTCGACGCAGCAAACGCAGTCGAAGGCATCTACACCCCATATGCATACACCGGTCCAAACAACCCGGATGCATCCGCAGAAGCAGCTGTGACCCAGGCTGCCGTTCATGTGCTCTCCACCTTGATGCCAGAGCGCAGAGACGAGTTGCTGGCCGCTGCCAAGCAACGCCTCGCAAACCTGAAGAACCCACAGTCCGGCATGGCATTGGGGCAAGCGGTTGCTGAGCAAATTCTGGCTACACGCGCATCAGACAACGCCGACTTTTCGACCGAGTACACTCCGGGTCCGGCAGAAGCTGGCGTCTATCAGCGCACCTCCACACGCGAGATGGTGGCTCCGAAGATCCGCGAGATGACACCATTTGTCCTGGCTTCCGCAACTCACTTCCGCGTGCCGCCGCCACCAGCGCTGGACAGCATGCAGTATCAGCGCGGTTTGAGCGAAGTGGTTGAGCTGGGTGGCAAGGAAACACAGACCAACGAAGAGAACGTCTTCATCGCCAAGCTTCATGCGGGGTCCGGCTCCGGTGCTTGGAACCAGATTGCTCGCAAAAGCAGTGCGTCTTGCGATCTGTCCATGCTGGAAGAAGCCCGCACCCTCGCGCTTCTCAACCTGGCTTTAACAGACGCACTGGTGGCTGGTTTCAACGCAAAATATGAGTACGCGTTGTGGCGTCCGCAGACAGCTATGGAAGCTCTGGGCAAGACCTACAAGCACCCAACTCTGAAGACCAATATGGAGTGGAGCTCACTGGTTCCTGCACCGATGCATCCTGAATATCCATGCCAGCACTGCACCAGTGGCAGTGCGGCTCAGGAGGTTCTGGAATCTGTCTTTGGCGACGGTGAAATGGCTTTCACCTTCAACGGCAAGGGTGGCCTTTCCAAGGACTATGTCAGCTTCCAGCAATTTGCAGAGGAAGAGTCAGAGTCCCGCGTACTGGGTGGTGTTCACTACCGCCGTTCCAACGCTGTAGGCGACATGCTGGGCTACCAGATCGGCTCCTATGTGGCTGAAACGGCTCTGCAACCGCTGAAACCAATCAACGCAACAAACAAATGTGCAAGCAGCCGCTAAGTCAGCTCCTCCTGACTTAGCTTGCACTCGCAGGCCGCACTCCAATCCCCTCGCGGCCTGCTTTTTTTATCACCCCAGAAAAGGGAGCACATGCAAGCGCCACTTCCGGCAAAGCACCCGCAGATCTAAAGGAACAGGTACTATGGAAAATCGAACAGGTTTAGCACTCCGCATTCTCTTTGTTGGCATTGGCGCCACGCTCTTCATGGATATCTGGGCCGTAGCAGCAGATAGCCTTTTTGGCATCCCGCAGAGCAACTTCTCGGTCGTGGGCCGCTGGATGGGGCATATGCTGGATGGGCAGTTCATGCACGAAAGCATCCGCCGGGCCGCTCCCATTGCAGGAGAAAGCGCCATTGGTTGGACAGCACATTACATCATCGGCGTTATTTTCGTGGCCGCGTTTGTGATGATCTTCGGCACGCATCAGCTACAGAAACCCTCTTTGATCCTGACCATTTTGTTCGGCGTTGCCATGATCGTGTTTCCGTTCTTCGTCATGCAGCCAGCATTGGGCGCGGGCATTATGGCATCCAACCGTCCAAACCCGGACTTTGCTCGCCTGAAGAGCCTGATGACGCATTTCTCATTCGGACTGGGAATGTACGTGGCGTTTTGGATTCAAACCAAGGTTTTCAAACCAGTTGAGACCCCTGTTTCCTCCGCATCCTGATAGTTTCAGGATCACGAGAAAGCCCGCCGTTCTTCGGAGCGGCGGGCTTTTTGCTGGTTAGGTTCAGCGCTTAACTGAGCTCAAGCTCTCTGCGCACCTGATACTGTGGCAGGTGCTTTTTGATCTGCTCCACCACCACTTCAGGATCAGGCAGCGACTGGTGGCCGTGGATCTTGCCCATATGCGGGTCAAAGTTCTCCCGCCATACCGGATCACACACCTCATAGCCATCCTCACGGATTTGCGCCACGTTGCGTTTTACAGAGGCCTTCTTCCACATTGGACCGCCCATAACCGGGAAGAACAGCACAGGGAACTCGGCTGCCAGAATGACTGTGGTCAGGCGGTTCAGGGAAGAACCATGCGCTACGGCAGAGAGCGTGTTCGCAGTGGCTGGCATGACGGCGAGAATGTCGTGCTCCGCTGCAATTCGGCCTGGCTTGTCTGTCGCCCAGTCCTTTGGGTTATCACCGCATATCACCCGGTCCACAAACAGCGCGATGCTGTCCATGTTCACAAAGTTGATGGCATTGGGGGTGAACATGGCAGTGAGCGAGCAATCAATCGAATTCTTGATTTCACGCAGATAGTTGGGCAGTAGTGTTGCATCCAGAGATGCACTGGCACCGATCAAAATACGGGCCTTGTCGGGTGTCTCATTGGTGACCATGGAAATATCCTCTCTGTAGAAATTCATTTCAAAATGATGGAGGTCCCGCGCGATTGGCGTCATTGCGGAGTCTGCTGAACCCTAGGGGAGGTTGTTGTACAGCTCAGCCAGCTCATCGCGCGGTGTCTTTTTTCTGGGGCCAGATGACCTCAAATCAGGCGGGATATTCCAATTGTTTCTTTGAATTGCTCTCCTCAGGTTTCTTGAGGACGAGCCCTCAGCAATTCTGATACCCAGCCTCAGAACTTCCGATGTGCAATGAGAATGTAGTGCTGGCACAGTTCCGCTCAACAAGAGCCGCAGGGCTGCTGGATCTGGAGGGTTTGATGTCGAAAGCGGAAGTCAAAACCATTTGCATTGCAGGCGCCAGCGGTTTGGCCGGAGCCTATATGGTCAAGGAAGCCCTAGCTCGCGGCTACCGTGTCAACGGCACCCTGCGCGACATCTCCCAGCTCGATAAAGTCAGCGGTTTAATGCGCTTGCCCGGCGCAGCAGAACGGCTTCACCTGTTTTCAGCAGACACCTCAGAGCCTGAGAGTTTTGATGCGCCTTTAACGCAAGCTGAGGCGGTGTTCATCGCCTGCATTCCAACGCTCAAACATGGAGCGGATGGAACACCTGCCGCCGAACTAGACCGCGAGCGCGGCATGAGCGAGATCATTCGCCCAGCTGAGCAAGCCTGCTTGGGTATCCTGAACACGGCGCAGAGACAAGGCGCAAAGACTGCTGTTCTTTGCTCCAGCACCGCTTCTGCAGAGCCAGCCACACCGTCCTTTGAAAAGCACGAGGACAGAGACATTTCTGACGCTGAGATGCAGATCAAGCAGAGGAAATATGCTCAGGCCCAAAAGACCGTGATGGAGGCAACCGCAGAAGCCTTCACTGAAGAGCATGGCATGCGGCTTTGTACGTTTTTGCCAAGCATGATGGTGGGTGCTCCGCTTTTGCCGTCTCACCTGAAAGGCCATGTTCTCAGTTTTCTTGCAAAACTGCGTCACGGCAAAACTGGTTGGCACAGCACAGTTCCAGCAGGCTCCATGTCGCTGACCTCACCAGATGATCTGGCGAAGATGTCTATGGCAGCACTGGAGAACCCAAAGGCAGCAGGCCGATACTTTGCGCTCAGCGGAAGCTGGAGCTGGGCACGGATTTATCAGGAGATTGCGGAGTACGTGCCGCTGGAAGCACTCCCTGCCCCGCTTGGCAAAGACCCGGAACCACCGACACGCTTTGACTTCAGCAAGCGCGACAGCCTTGGAGTTCCGCTGCGAGGCATTCAGCAGATGTTCGCCGAGTTTTATGAGGCCTACGAGCATGTCAGGCTCGCGCCGCAAGCCTGATCTCTCTTACTTCAACGGGATGCGTGCTTTCTGTACGCTGTTGCGCCAAACAAACTTGGCAGGCAGTTTCACCGTTTCGGTGTCTGGCTGCTCTGTAGTGCACCATTCAAGACACTTCTCGATGATCTGATCCGTTGGCTGCGCGAAGGTGGTCAGATCGTACCCTTCCCACTCTGCCTGCGCGATATCATCAAAGCCGATGACAGAAAGATCGTCTGGTGTGCGTAGGCCAAACCGTTGACGTGCAGCATCAATCACACCGCAGGCAATCAGGTCAGTTGTACAGAAAATGCCATCAGGACGGTCTTCCCTATCCAGCAGTGCAGTGCCCAGTTCCAGACCGGCCTGATAGGACGTGAGGCCGCCCACTTCGCTCAGAACCTCAACCCCAGCTTCTTCAGCTGCATCCACAAAGCCTTTCTGGCGTTCAAGAATGCTCCAGGTCGCGTTTGCGGAGTTTGCAAGGGCGATTCGCTTGCATCCTGCACGCAAAAGAGCCTTCAGCGCGGTCTTACCAGCAGCTCTGTTATCTGGCCCAATCTGCAGAGAACCGGGGAAGTCTTCCTCACGGTTGATCAACACCAGCTTCATGCCATTGCTAAAACATGTGTCGGCTAAGGAGGGGTCCGGTGCACCAGACAAAATGATCGCTGCTTCTGTGCGAAAACTGATTGCTTGCAGCAAAGCATCCTTCACACGCTCCTCATATCCACTGGTGTTGATAAGCATTGTTACCTTGCCAGCGGCCTGTAGCTTGTCAGAGAGTTCAGCGATCATCGCAGAGCGGTGCGGCGTATCAATCTCGGCTGCGATGAGCGCCACGATGCCACTCTCAGAGCGGTTGAGGCTGCTTGCAAGGCGGTTTACGCGGTACCCTAGTATTTCTGCGGATTTCAATACCTTAGCGCGTGTAGCGGCGGAAACACTGGCCCCCGGAGTGAAGGTTCTGGACACTGAAACACGGGAGACACCTGCGTGGCGCGCCACGTCCTCAGCCCTGACCTGCTGCTTTCTTGAAGACACTTTTTCCGACATCAAATTTCGCTGATTTTTGTACACGGTTGCATCTCCATATCAGGAAATATCCATAAAATAAATTAGTCTTTCTTGGAATAAAGTTGACATTGCAAAAATTTAGCCGACTATATTATGTACACGTGTACACAACGTGTTTGGGAGGAGTTATTATGAAATCCATTAAGACAGCTTTGTTGGGTGCAACCCTTATTGTGGGTGCAGGTGCAAGCGCGGCTTCAGCAGATGAACTGAGCATGATCTGTTCTGCTGACAACGCACTTTGTGAAAAGCTCGCAGCAAAGTTTGAAGAAAAGACAGGTACTGACGTCAGCATGATCCGTCTTTCTTCAGGTGAAGCTTATGCAAAGATCCGTGCAGAAGCTCGCAATCCGCAGACGGACGTATGGTGGGGTGGTACCGGTGATCCGCATCTGCAGGCAGCAAACGATCAGCTCTCAGTGGCTTACAAGTCGCCAATGCTTGAAGAACTTCTTCCATGGGCTGTTGCTCAGGCAGAAACTTCTGGCTACCGCACTGTAGGCGTGTACTCCGGCGCACTTGGCTGGGGCTACAACAAAGAGATCCTCGCGAAAAAGGGCATTGAAGGTCCTAAGTGCTGGTCTGACCTGCTCAACCCTGCTCTGAAGGGTGAGATCTCTATTGCAGATCCTAACTCTTCCGGCACTGCTTACACCGCGCTTGCTACTCTCGTTCAGCTGATGGGTGAAGAAGAAGCCTTCGAATACCTGTTGGCTCTGGGCAAGAACGTTTCACAGTACACCAAGTCTGGCTCCGCACCTGTTAAGGCTGCAGCCCGCGGTGAAGCAGGCCTCGGCATCGTGTTCATGCACGACGCTGTAAAGCAGGCAGAAGCAGGCTTCCCAATCGAGGTTGTCGCGCCATGTGAAGGCACCGGTTACGAAATCGGCTCCATGTCTCTCATCGATGGTTCGCCAAACCCAGATGCTGCAAAAGTATTCTACGATTGGGTGCTCACTCCAGAAGCACAGAACCTGATGGCTGAAACTGGTTCCTACCAGATCCCATCCAACAAGGGTTCTACTCAGCCAGAAGCAGCTCCGAAGCTCGAAAATGTACGTCTGATCGACTACGATTTTGCTGAATACGGAAGCAGCGACCGCCGCAGAAACCTGCTGGCACGCTGGGACATGGAAGTTGGCGCTGCTGCAAACTGATTGAGATCGGGGCGGGCTGAAGCCTGCCCCGTTTCCCCAAAAAATCTGGTTCTTTCCAAATGACAAATGAAAATCGTCGGCTGGACCTCGCACTCATATGCGGCGTCCTTGGGTTGTTTATATTGCCTTGGTTCCACATTCGCAGCGGCTTTTTTGGCGGCGAATGGGTTCTGGATTTCCTGAGCAAAGAGCGCTATTGGCCGGGCTTTTTCCAGCTTTTCCTTGGAAAGCTGCAATTGCTCCCAGTGTTTGTTCTTGTTGGTGCTGCAGGTTATCTGCGCTTGAAGGCTAAGCCGGGTCGCCGTGGCAAAACCATTGCCATGATCGGTGCTCTGGGCTTGTTCTGGATGGTGCTGGAAGGTCTCTCCATCGGCCTGCGCGGCTGGAACTGGAGCGTGCTGGAGGCAATGTTTGGCCAGGTAGATGGTCAGCCTGCGTTCGGTGCCGGTGCGGTTCTTCTTGCTCTCACATTCACCACTTTCATTTCATTTGGTCTTGCTGAAAAGGGCGCTCTCAAAGGCGACGCGATCGTTCTGACTGCCGTCTCCCTTTTGATCCTGCTTGTAGCGACCTTTGTTTTCTATCCAATTCTGTCTATGTTCGCCGGCGCCTTTCAGGACTTCCGCGGCAACTTCTCGACAGATGGTGTGGCCCGCAACATCGTTGATCCGCAGATCTGGTCACTCGGCTGTCTGGCTGGCAAGTCCTGTGGCATCGCGTGGCGCACACTGTTCCTTGCTCTTGCGACAGCTGCTGGCTCTACCTTGCTGGGTCTTGCCTTCGCGCTGATCGTAACACGTACGCAGATGCCATTCCGCAAAGGTCTGCGCATCCTCAGCATCCTGCCAATCATCACCCCTCCATTCGTGATTGGTCTGTCCCTGACGCTGATGCTGGGCCGTACAGGTTTTGTGACTGAAGCTATTGAAGCTGCAACCGGACTTGAGCTGGGCCGCTGGATTTACGGTCTGCCAGGCATCTGGATTGCGCAGATGCTCAGCTTCACTCCAATCTCCTTCCTCGTTCTGGTTGGCGTTGTTGAAGGCATCAGCCCGTCACTGGAAGAAGCAAGTCAGACCATGCGTTCTGGCCGCTGGAGAACCTTCCGCAAAGTATCCCTGCCGCTGATGGCACCGGGTCTGGCAAACGCCTTCCTGATCGGCTTCATCGAGTCCATGGCTGACTTCGGCAACCCGATGGTTCTGGGCGGCAACGGCGGTGTGCTCTCAACTGAAATCTTCTTCGCGGTTGTTGGTGCACAGAGCGATCCATCCCGTGCAGCCGTTCTGGCGATCATCCTGCTTGGCTTCACACTCTCCGCGTTCTTTGCGCAGCGTATGTGGCTTGGTAAGCGTAACTTCGCGACAGTAACCGGTAAGGGCGATGGTGGCCGCTATGCGAAACTGCCAAAGCGTATCTCTATCCCAGTCGGCACAATCGTTGCTCTATGGAGCCTGTTCACTGTAGCTGTATACGGCCTGATCCTGTTCGGTGGCTTCGTGAAAGTCTGGGGTCTGGACCACAGCGTGACGCTGGCGCACTACATCACCGCATTCTCCATCTCGTTCGAAAATGGCTTTGCCTTCACCGGTGTTGCGTGGAATAGCTTCTGGACCACAATGTGGATCGCTCTTGCAGCAGCTCCTTTGACTGCCGCAGTTGGCATCCTGTCCGCATGGCTCATCGTTCGTCAGGACTTCCCAGGCAAATCCGCCTTTGAATTTGGCCTGATGATGAGCTTTGCAATTCCGGGCACCGTGATTGGTATCAGCTACATCCTCGCGTTCAACCTGCCGCCGCTGCAGATGACCGGTACAGCTCTGATCCTGATCTTCTGCTTCGTGTTCCGCAACATGCCTGTGGGCGTACGCGGCGGTGTGGCAGCGATGTCCCAGCTGGATAAGAACCTGGATGAAGCATCCCTGACACTGGGTGCAAACAGTGCCCGCACGCTGAAGAAAGTGATCCTGCCGCTGCTGCGTCCAGCCATTCAGGCGGCACTGGTTTACAGCTTCGTGCGTGCAATCACATCCATCTCTGCGGTCATTTTCCTTGTGAGCGCAAAATACAACATGGCGACGGCCTATGTGGTCGGTCTGGTTGAAAACGGCGAATACGGCGTGGCAATTGCCTACAGCTCCGTCCTCATCTTCGTGATGGTCACCGTCATTCTCATCTTCCAGCTTCTGGTGGGTGAAAGAAAACTCCGTCGTCCAGAAACTACTCAAAAATCTCCTGCTCAGGGTAAACTGAAGGAAGCCGCAGCATGACACATGCAAAATTTGGTCAGGTCCGCTTCGAAAATGTCGGCAAAAACTACGGCGACTTTACTGCAATCCCGGATCTCAATCTGGTTATTGAACCGGGCCAGCTGGTAACCCTTCTGGGGCCATCCGGATGTGGCAAGACAACAACCCTGCGTATGATTGCAGGGTTGGAGACCCCAACATCTGGTCGCATCATGATTGGGGGGGATGACGTTACCCGTCTTCCACCAAACCAGCGTGACGTTTCCATGGTGTTCCAGTCCTACGCCCTGTTCCCACATATGACTGTGCTGGAGAACGTGAAGTACGGTCTGGAGTCCAGCGGCTTCAAAGATGCAGAAGAGATGGCTCTGAAAGGGCTGGATCTTGTTGGCCTCCGGGAAAAGGCACCGCGTCTTCCTTCCGAGCTTTCCGGTGGTCAGCAGCAGCGTGTGGCTGTGGCGCGTGCGCTCGTTCTGGAGCCGCAGGTTCTGCTGCTTGATGAGCCACTCTCCAACCTGGACGCCCGCCTGCGCCGTTTGGTGCGTACCGAGATCCGTGAAATCCAGCAGCGCCTTGATTTCACAGCCGTTTACGTAACACACGACCAGGAAGAAGCGCTTGCAGTTTCCGACCGTATCGTTGTGATGCGCGACGGTATCATCGAGCAGGACGGCACGCCTTATGAGCTCTACGAGAGCCCAGCTTCCGAGTTCATTGCTGACTTTATCGGCGAAGCAAACATTCTCGACTGTGACATCAGCAGCGTGAATGCAGACACCGCGAATGTTGTTGTTGGTGGCAAAGGCTTTGACCTGCGCAGCAGGAACCATAGCGTTGGCAAAGGTAAGCTGGCAGCGCGTGCGAACTCCATTAAGCTGAGCAAAGAAGTGAACGGTGGTCTGACCGGTAAGATCAAGAGCGCGGCTTATCTGGGGGATCACTTCCAGTACGAGGTGCTCAGCGATCTTGGTCAGCTGTTCGTGATTGACAACAACACCGATGAACTGCTCGGCAACGGAACCTCTGTTGGCATCGATTTTGATGCACGTGGTCTTGCACTGATTGGCGGTAAGTAATGTTGACAGATGCCGTTCTAGACCAAGCTGCAGAGCTGGAAAAACGCTTCAACGCAGCCCAGAAAATGGCTGATGAAGCGTCAGTGCTCGCGCTTGAACACTTCGCCAATCGTGGTGATCTGAACATCGACACGAAGCGGCATCCTCAGGATGTCGTTTCAGAAGCTGACAAGGCCGTGGAGCAGAAAATCCGCGGTCTGATCGCAGAGCACTTCCCTGAGGATGCGTTGCTCGGTGAGGAGTTCGGCTTCGTGGAAGGAACAACCGGCTACACCTGGGTCATCGATCCAATTGACGGAACTGCTCCTTTTCTCAATGGCTTACCAGGGTGGTGCGTGTGCATCGCCGTCATGGACAAAGACGGTGCCGCCATCGGCATCATCGATGTTCCGGTCCTCAAGGAGCGCTTTGCGGCCATGCGCGGCAAAGGCACCACTCTCAACGGTTCCCCTGTGCGGGTGACCGATCGATTTAACCTGCAGACCGGCATGCTGGGCGTGGGCGCGAATGATCGCGTGGCACCTGCGCAGGTCGGTAAAATGTTCGAAGACCTTATGTCCGCAGGCGTGAGCTACACTCGTTATGGCTCCGGTGCATTAATGTTGGCATGGGTCGCTGCGGGGCGCTTGGTTGGCTACGTTGAGCCGCGCATGTCTGCCTGGGACTGCATGGCTGCATACTGCCTAATCATCGAGGCTGGCGGAAAAATTCTCCCATTTCCGGTCGCTGAGAACCCAAGCGCCCCGTATCCTGTATTGGGCGCTGCCCCACAGGTTTTCGATGAGGTTCTGGACCTCACCAATCTAACTCAGTTCGCCTAATCTCCCGAGTAGTCAATGAGTTAGCAAAACTTGCAGGCGCTGTTCACCCAGAGCAGCGCCTGTTTTTTTTGTGCTCAGATGAACAGCAGCACCCCGCCGCCACCGATCAGCCCACCGCGGATAAGTGGTGAGAACGGCGCAATCACGCCATAAGAAATCGCAGAGAGCGCGAGCCCCACTTTCACCATTGCCAGCAGAGACCAGGCCGGCGAGCTCACCAGAGTGATCAGTGTCGGATTTGCTATCATTCCCAATGGGATAAGATAGAGACCGATCCCCAGTGCCATGGCGAACAAGGCCACCTTCAGCCAGTTCTCATTGACCATCCCAGCGGCGATAAACACCGCCCCGCAAACTGGAGGGGTGATGGTGGATAAGAGCGCAAACCAGAACACGAACAGGTGCGCCTGCAGCGGCTCCAATCCGATATCAATCAGCGCCGGACCAGCAACGGAAACGCAGATCACATAGGCTGCCGTTGTTGGCACTTCCATGCCTAATACCATGCAGGCAAGTGCTGTCAGCAGCAGTGCGGGCCACAACATACCGCCGGAGCCGGAGAGGATAAGTGAGGTGATCTTCACCCCAAGACCCGTCACCCCAAGGGTACCGATGATGATGGACGCACAGAGGATAATCGAGGCGATCATCGCCACCTGTTTGCCGGAGTTCATTAGCGCCTGCTCATAGCGCGCACCGATTTTCCGCAGGTCCAGCTTGAAGTTCTTGTCGATCAGCAGCAGCGCCACAGCCACCATAATGGACAGGCACGCCGCATACTGAGGGGTATAACCCAGCACGAACATGGCCCAGAGCAGCACCGTAAACGGCACAAGGAAGAACAGCGACGTGATGATAACCGAGCGCGTATCCGGCTGATCTTCTGGCGCCAGTCCCTTCAGGTCATAGCGTCGGGCAAAGGCATTAATCCCCATCCAAACCGCGAAAAAGTACAGGAATGCGGGCAAAATCGCAGCTGCCATAATGCCGGTGTACGGCACGCCGGTCAGCTCCACCATCACAAACGCCCCTGCCCCCATCAGCGGCGGCATGATTTGTCCCCCTGAGGAAGCCACAGCTTCCACGGCGGCGGCAAGTGCACGCGGATAGCCCAGCTTGGTCATGGCAGGCAGTGTGATTGCACCGGTAGACGCCACGTTGGCAGACGCAGAGCCGGAGATGGAACCGAACAAAGCCGATGAAATCACTGAAACTTTTGCCGTTCCACCTTTCAGCTTACCAGCGGCGGCAGCGGCCACATTCATGAATCCAGCGCCTGCTTCACCGGCATTCAGGAACGCACCGAAGATCACGAAGATCGCGACGACACCGACAGATACTCCCGTCAGCTTGCCCCATAATCCCCCTTCTGCAATGGTCATCGTGCCGAGGAAACTCTCCAGCGGAACGCCAGCGTAGCCAAACTCACCGGGGATATGTTGCCCAAACATGCCATAGGCCAGCGCGATCAAAGCCACCAGCGGCAGCGGCCAACCGATGGCGCGCCGTGCCATTTCAAGCACCGTAATCAGCAGGCCAAGAGCTAGATAAACCTGAAAATCATCAATAAGATAGCCGTACTGATCGCCAAGGGCAGAGTGGTTCCACGCAATCCAGCCAGCGGCAAACACACCAAAGGCTGTGAGCACATAACCCGTCACCTTTTCAAGGGGATTACGTGCCATCAGGATCAGCGCCCATGGCAAAGCCAGTGCCATATGCAAAGGACGGCTGACCAGATTGGGAACCAGACCGGAGAAGATCAGACCCAGATGAAACAGCACGGTGGCCAGACCGAGCACCAGCCAGATGGAACGGTGAATTCTATTCAACGAAATAACCTAGAATGAGAAAGGCCCGAAGTGTACTCCGGGCCTGAATGTTTGATGAAATGAATGCGCTTAGCGCTGTGCGTCGGTGATGGTGTAACCAACTTCATCGTAGAACTTCAGAGCGCCCGGATGGATCTTGCCGCTGATGTTGCTCAGCAGATCCTTGTCCACGCCGTTCCACCATGCTGCGCCCTTGCCCATTTTTGCTTTCTGATCCCAGAAGCTCTTGGTCAGCGCGTAGGCGGTATCATCATCCATCTGCGTTGTTGTGTAAGCCACCACTGGCAGAGAGGTTGTTGTGATGTCAGCATCCTGACCAGCATAAGTGCCAGCCGGGATCACCAGTTTGGTGCGCTTGGTCTGGGCGATCTGATCATCAGAAAGAGACAGAACATTCACGCCAGTCCCTGCAGCCGCTTCAATCACGTTTGGTGCCGGATAGGAGCCTGCAGTCACAAAGCCATCAATCTGGCCGTTTTTCAGTGCAGGCACTGCGTTGGAAAGTTCCACATCTGCCAGTTCCACCTGACCTTCAAGACCAAACAATTTCAGGTACTTAGCGCCTTCTTTTGCACCAAAGGAGCCTTTACCGATGAGGATTTTCTTACCCTTCATGTCAGCAAAGCTCTCAATGCCGCTGTCTTCGCCAACCACAAAGTGCATGGTCAGAGACGGGATTGGGAACAGCGCGCGGATTTCACCGAACTTTGGATTGGCACGCTTTTCAAACATCGCCTTGCCGCCCTTGGCGAGCTTAACCAGCACTGGCGGAGTGGTGAAAACGTAGTTGCCAGGACGAACGGCTGCTTCCATCACGTTCTGAACAGAACCCTGACTTTCTTCAACGGTGACGATGATATCCCCGTTAGAAGCTTCCTTCATCGCTTCGGCAATCTGAACCGCCATCTGGTAATAAGAGGATGAGGTTTTTGCTGACTTATAAGTAACGCGGGTTTCCGCTTGAGCACTGAATGAAAACGCGACAAGTGCTGCAGCAGCCACGCAGGAATGTAATAGTTTCATGGATCATCCTCTGGAACGACAAATGCTTAAAATTGCTGAGAGATTTTATCGAGTATATGAGGTCTTTCAAGTAGGGGGATCAGCTTACCATCGCTCTGAGACGGAAATTTTCTCATGAATGCATGACAGAACGAACAGCTTGCGCGATTTTGCGCAGTTTTGCGTTTTTTACGCGAAATCTGCGTTCCTACGTTAAATGACAGGGCAATCATATCAGGAGACCGTTTCTGTCCAAATTCTCCTGAAACGCATCCTTCGGTAACAGACGAAAATGCTCTCCGGTCATGTCAGCAGATAAAATCCGGTCTGCCCGAAATGTCCGCGGCCCGTTCCTCAGATGGTCAAATGCGATCACATACCAAACCGGATAATTGAGCATCAGGTAGTGCGGTTCGATGGTACGTTTGGATTCTGCCAGATCTTCACGCTGGTACTTGATGACCAAACTACCTTGATCAATGAACGCCTGATGCAGTGCTTGCACGACATGCTTGGGCGGCGGATTGATCGTTCGCTGCACATAGGTGGAGGCTGTGGAGCCAATCAGGATGCGCGCCTTCAGCCGATTCACCTTATGCCGCTTTTCCGGTGAGAACGACGCCACCAGCTGCCGCCGGACAGACCCCAGGCTCGCCAGAAACATGGGCGAGTCCATCTGCTCCGCCACCGCGATGCTGATCAGCAGATCGACTGCTTCTGGGTAAGCCAGGTTCATCCGGCCAACGCCCCAATTGCGGTCCAGACGAACGCCGCCACCACGACCGCGATCCGCATCAATGGGCAGGCCTTGCTCTCGCATCAGCTGAAGGTCTCGGGTGATCGTCCGTTCGCTGACCTCATGCTGAAGCGCCAGATCTTTGACCGTGCAAAGCTCCTCTTGCTTCAGCTGAACAGCCAGCATTTCCATCCGTCTTAATCTGCCATTTGAATTTGTGCGCGCCATCGAAAAAATAGGACATTAAATGTCCTATTTGTCAATAAAGTCGAGGTGACCTGAGTACAACACATAGGAAACACAGGATGAAAATTGGTTATTTCACAGTAGGCACCAACGACCGTGACGCCTCAACAAAGTTCTATGACTCCCTCTTTGAGCAGGCTGGACCAAAACGCATTGCCGAAACAGACAGGCTCACATACTGGCAGAACGAGGAGTTCGCTTTCGCAACCGCTCTGCCCATTGATGGCAAGCCCGCGACAAACGGAAACGGCACCATGGTCGGCTTTGGGGTAGGCTCTGCCGATGAAGTCAAGCGGCTCCACAAACTGGCCATTGAGCTTGGCGGAAGTGATGAAGGCGAACCAAACCAGCGCGGCCCCTACTTCTCCGCTTATGTGAGAGATCTGGACAAAAACAAACTCATCTTTTTCACCGAAGCCTTTAGCTGAATTAAGCTCTCCTAAACGAGTAAATTCAACAGGTTATCTGCGAGAATGCAGGTATTGCAATCTTTATACATAGGTCCCCCAATACCAACGGGAATGACGCATATAGGAAGCGGCTTTGACGCGAGGCCACTTCACGTTTCAGTTTCAATTGGGGGACCACATGAACACACCAAACGACGATCTTCAAAGCAAGATCAGCCAAATCAGAGAACGCCTACAACATCTGAAAAGCACGGATGCAAAACCGAAAGCCGTTGCAGGACCAAGCCTGAATCAAGCCCTTCAAGCCAGCGAACGCATGCTGTTTGGCGAGCTCAACCAAAAGGGCCTTTTGAAATCCGCCCCACCACAAACAGATCTTGAGGGAGGTAACATCGAGTTCGGTCTGGCCCTCTACTGGATCTTCAACCCACCCAAAGAATATGCGGATGAACTTGCAGTTATTAAAGAATTTCTGGAGTGGGAAGCGGGTGGACAGCTGCAGGCGCCCCTGCAGGGTGACTACAGCACTATCACAGAGCAAATCGAACTGGGCGGCTATGTCATGTCCGACGGTTCGATTTTGGGCACCGGTAAATACGAAATGGCTGATATCGGCTGGACCACCTGCCTCGCTTATGTTGCTTACTACAAACTCTTCCCAAGTGAGAAAGCCCCCTTCAACACCACGCCAGCAGGCGTCATCGATCTGGCTGCGAAGACGTCCAAAGACGAAATCAGCATTGCCATCCTTGGAGACTGGGGCACGGGTGATTACACCAGCGATGGTGGCCCCGCTAAAGCCGTAATGGATGCCATCAGCAACAGCCCTGTGATCGATAATCCCGACTACATCATCCATGTGGGAGACGTTTATTACGCAGGCACGCAATCCAGCGAAGAAGAAGCCAATCTTGTAAAGATGTGGCCCGCTGATCGCTTCTCTAATGGCAAGCAGGCTGGGACGTCTTTCACCCTCAACTCCAACCACGAAATGTATGACGGCGCGAACGGCTACTTCAACATCGCGCTCGACTCAGCGGGCACCCCGTTCAACGAGCAGCAGAAAGCCAGTTTCTTTGGATTGAAGTTCGGCGACTGGATGATGCTGGGTCTCGACAGCGCCTACTATTCTTCCGCTTCCACACTCTTCATGGATGGCACCTTGGGCGGTAGCCAATCGAGCGTTCAGAAGGACTGGTTGCAGCAGGTGGTTGGCGACAGAAAAGGTAAAGACGTCATCGTCCTTACCCATCACAACGCGATCAGCTTTGATGGCCTCAAACAAGAACCCTTGTGGGATGAGATGCTGAATGATCTCGGCGGCACACCGGACTATTGGTATTGGGGTCACGTGCACCTCGGCGTGGTCTACGGCGACCAACTGCCCGCGGCAAAAGGCAAGGATGGGCGGTTTGCGAAAGTCAGATGTTCCGGCAATGCCGCCATCCCCAATGGTGCACCGTCTGGGTTGGATGGCAAACCAAACATCAGCTATTACTCACATACGCCATTGAAAAATAAAGAACCTCGGGTCCGCAATGGCTTCGCTCTCATCAAGCTAACTCTTGATGGACAGATCACAGAGACCTTCTACGAAGTTTCAGATGGATCAGAACATCCGGTTGAAGTCTGGGCCTCATCTGACCAGACAGCGACGGTCTAATCAAACCACCGCCTCCATGTGAAAGCATCTGCCCGATCATGGAGGCGCATGGCTTCAACGCTACCGCAGCACGCGCTCTACTGCACATCCAGCCGCCAACACCAGCTCATCTTGCGCCGCAGCCCCGCAGATGGAAATGCTGTGAGATGGCTTTTCCAGATCAACCGGCAAGGCCAACGATGGCATGTTGAGGAACGCGGTGATCATGGTCAGCCGCAAGGCCAGCGCATTTGCTTCCTGAAACGCCTCAACGCTTTCCTCCACTTCGGAGATAAGAGGCGGCACATCCGGCACTGTCGGCATCAGCAGCAAGTCACCTTTCAACTGTACCTCAATCTCGGATTGAAGCACCGCCCGCTGCCGGCGCAAATACGCCAGTTTCTTGGGCGTCATAGGCAAGGCTCGCTCCAGACGGGCTTTGATCTGCGGATCAATCTTGTCCTTGCTGACGTCCACATACTGAGCAATCTGTTCTCGCGCTTCCACGCTCACCAGCGTTCCATGCTCCGCAAACAGCAAATGCGCTTTCAGGATTGGCCGCAAGTCCCTCCGCACAATCTGGATGCCAGCCGCCGAGAGCGTATCGATGCTGTGCTCAAACATCTCCATGATCTCAGCGGAAATGCCCAGCCCATCCAGATCCGGCACAACAAGGCGGAACGCGCGTTCTTCTGCCGCCGTATCATGAGAGGAATGCTTGCCGCACATCACAGCATCCAGCGCACAGATGCCCTCAACGGTTCGCGCCATGGGGCCGAGCACATCAAGGCTCGCCCCAAGCGGCACAACACCCTCCATAGGATAGCGCCCCATGGTCGCCCGATACCCGCATATGCCCTGAAAGGCAGCGGGTACACGTGTTGAACCGGAGGTATCACTGCCAATCGCCAGATCACAGACACCGTTGGAGATCGCAGCCGCACTGCCGGAGGAGGATCCTCCCGGCACCCGCGCGCGGTCCAACCCGTTGGGTGCATTGCCGTAATGCGGATTGAGGCCGATGCCGGTATAGGCAAACTCCGCCAGATTGGCAGGGCCAATGGGGATGCCGCCCGCCTCGATCACCCGCTGCACCACCAGCGCATGTTCATCCTCAATCTCGGTGGAATACGCCACCGATCCGGCAGTCGTCTCGTGCCCCTTCAGCGCAATATTCCCTTTGATCGCAACCAACTCTCCATCAATCGCGCTCAGTTTCTCACCAGAAGTCCGCCGCACTTGCGCGGCCACAACCAGTTCTTCAACCAGCTCCCGGTTCAGCCCAATAAAAACCCCGCGAAGTTCCTCCCCCTCAAGCCTCTCCCAAAGCCCTTCAACATCATCCACCACCATTCCAACACCCCTCCATCAACGCTCACCACGCATACTAAAGCCCAGATTTTCAACCTGTCAAAGCTGGAAAAATCAGGACATCACCGGTAAGCGCCTGTTGCATTTGTCGTTATCCGCACAGACTGCAGGCTGTTGGAGTGGTTGCGCATCCGCCTCTGGCGGTGCAGCGCAGGTCGGAGTGCATTTGCTCTCCAACTTTTTGGGTGCTCACGACCATCTCATCAAATGGCAACACGGCATCAAAGCCGGAAAGGCTTGCCAC
Source organism: Pseudovibrio sp. SCP20 (assembly GCF_057774105.1). Lineage (NCBI taxonomy): Bacteria > Pseudomonadati > Pseudomonadota > Alphaproteobacteria > Hyphomicrobiales > Stappiaceae > Pseudovibrio > Pseudovibrio sp. SCP20. The sequence continues at coordinate 57,311 of NZ_JBYMDH010000005.1, forward strand.
GGCTGCTGACTGGGCATGAGAAATCCCCGCGATGTTTCGTGCATGACACGGGATTTCAACTTCTCCGCCAACGGGGTCACATACCAATCCAAGGGTGTTCATGAGGCAGAGAGAGGCAGCATTGAAGGCTTGCTGCGCAGAGCCGCCAAACAAGTGAACAAGTCCCGCCGACATCATGGCAGCAGATGCGCCGGTTTCGACGGAGCATCCTCCGGTTTCAGCGGCAAAGCTCCCGTGCTCTGCAAAGACAGCCCCAATCAGCGCTGTGACCTGGAGTGCATCGATAATCCGTTCACGATCAATACCCTGCTGCTGAAGGGAGTACAGCGTTCCCGGAACGATCCCCGAGCTCCCGGCCGTTGGGGCTGCTACAACAACTCCTCTGTTGGCGTTGGCATCCATAACAGCAAGAGAAGCGGAGATAGCGCCTTGCAGGAAAGGCGAGCCTATCACCTCCACAGGATCAGCAGCAGCCACCCGTTTTGCACCTGGCTCCAGAAACTTCATACTTGAGCTGTCTTTTGTCAGTGCCAATCCGGAGTGAACTGCCTCCATCATCATATCAAGTCGATCCGAAAAAGCCTGCCGGGCCTCACTTTGGCTCACGCCTAACCGCTTGGCTTCTAACGACAAGGCAAGATCAGCGAGATTGCCGCTGATGCTTGCTTGCTCAATCAAATCTGCTGAGCTTGCGAAGAGAGGGGATTCATCTCTGACCGGAAACTGAACAGGTGCGCAGGATCTTAATCTGGTGCTTTGATCCAGTATCTCTTGAATGAAAGGAGCGTCATGAGAGAATGGGTAAGGGGATTTAATTTCAATAAGTTGAGCATTTCTGTCAGGCGATCGACGAATATGAACCTGTACTTTCTTGCCAGACAGAAACTGTTCTGGAACCGCGTTGTTCCCGCACTCGACCAAGAGCACATAGTCACTTCCAGAGACGCCAATTTCATAGCCGTCCAGGCCATCGACCTTGAACATGCCTCCGCCGATCGAGAGGCCCTTAAAGCAATCTTGCCGACGTGTTCCTTCGCGATCCTCCACCGCGACAGCAATCTCAACCCGGTTGGGATGATCAGCAACCTCAAGTTTCCGGATATTTATCTTCAAAGGAAATGGTCGCCCCTTCAGAAGATTGGGCAGAGCTTGTCGATAGGCCGGGGAGTTGATCTCTTCGCCAACAAGGCCCGCTGCAAAGCCTTCATCACTGCCCTGGTTGGTGTACACTTGCGCAAATGATCCACCCGGATCAAAAGCTATTTCAACACCAACAATCCTATCGCCCTCACAAACGGCAAGCTGTTGAATGGTTTTGCCGAGAAAATAGGGAGCAGCGGAATGTGAGCTGGAAGGCCCTCTCATAACAGGGCCAATGATTGAGTTAAGAAGACTGATCGTGCTCATGCAAACTCCCCAGAAAACACTGTGATATTTTACACAAATGACAATCAGTTTGAAGCAGCTTCTTTAGTGTTGAGGATGCATAAACCAGCCGTGTTCCAACCCCGACATTACTCAAAATCTAACTGATAAGAAATTCTTATCACCGCATGCAAAAGATGCAATTTCACTTAATACACTTCAGTACCTACATTCATTCTAGGATTTGCTGGATGCATCGTTTCGTCTCACCGCTTAAGGTAAACGCTACGTCAAGACCCAGTGATCGCCAAACATAGGTAACGGAGACAGTTATGCACGGCAACGATGTCAAGACATCCGGCGTTTGTCCGGTGGTACATGGCGCGAATACATCGATGGATAAGCCAGTCACCCGATGGTGGCCTGACGCTTTGAACCTCGACATCCTCCATCAACATGGTGCGCGTACCAACCCGATGGACCCAGGATTCAATTATCACGACGCTGTCAAAACACTCGACTTTGAAGCAGTGAAGGCAGACGTCCACGCACTCATGACCGACAGCCAAGACTGGTGGCCGGCCGACTGGGGTCATTACGGCGGTCTGATGATCCGCCTTTCATGGCACACAGCTGGTTCTTATCGTTTGGCAGATGGTCGCGGCGGCGGCGGTTCCGGCAACATTCGCTTTGCGCCGCTCAACTCCTGGCCTGATAACGCAAGCCTCGATAAAGCACGCCGCTTGCTTTGGCCTATCAAGAAAAAATACGGTAACGCTCTGTCCTGGGCTGATTTGATTATTCTCGCCGGTACAATCGCCTACGACTCTATGGGTCTGAAAACCTTTGGTTTTGGATTTGGTCGCGAGGATATCTGGGGTCCAGAGATCGACACCTATTGGGGATCTGAGAAAGAATGGCTGGCCCGCAGTGAAGAGCGTTATGACGATCTGGATGATCCTTCAACGCTCGAAAACCCTCTGGCCGCGACCCATATGGGGTTGATCTACGTGAACCCGGAAGGTGTAAATGGCGTTCCAGGTCCGCAAAAAACAGCCGACCAGATTCGTGAAACCTTTGCTCGTATGGCAATGAATGATGAGGAAACAGCTGCGCTGACCTGCGGTGGTCACACCGTCGGTAAGACCCACGGACGCGGTGCCGTTGACAACATCGGTGTTGCACCGGAAGCTGCCGGACTGGAAGAACAGGGACTTGGCTGGTCCAACCCTGGACAAGACGGCAAGGCAACAAATGCCTTTACTTCTGGCATCGAAGGGGCGTGGACCACACACCCAACCACATTCGATATGGGTTTCTTCGATATGCTGTTTGGTCATGAATGGCATCAGGTCAAGTCTCCTGCCGGTGCGTGGCAGTGGGAACCTGTCGAGATCAAGGAAGAAGACAAACCTGTCGATCCGACTGACCCGTCCGTTCGCCACAATCCAATCATGACTGATGCAGACATGGCGATGAAGGTTGACCCGATCTACAACGAGTATTGCCAGAAGTTCATGGCAGATCCTGAGTACTTCAGGGATACTTTTGCGCGCGCATGGTTCAAGTTGACCCACCGCGATATGGGACCGAGAGCAAACTATCTTGGCCCAGATGTACCAAAAGAAGACCTCATCTGGCAGGATCCGGTTCCGGCAGGCAACACCAACTACGATGTGGCTGCTGTGAAAGCCAAAATCGCAGCAAGTGGTCTGAGCAACGAAGACCTGATCACAACCGCATGGGACAGCGCTCGGACCTATCGTGGATCTGATATGCGCGGCGGCGCCAACGGTGCCCGTATCCGCCTTGCTCCGCAGAAAGACTGGGTCGGCAACGAGCCTGACCGCCTTGCCAAGGTACTGGCCGTGCTTGAGCCAATTGCAGCTGAAGCCGGTGCATCCGTGGCGGATGTGATCGTGCTTGGCGGTAACGTTGGTGTTGAGAATGCCATCAAGGCAGCTGGCTTTAATGTGGATGTTCCATTCGCACCGGGCCGTGGTGATGCAACCGATGAGATGACAGACGCAGCATCCTTCTCTGTACTGGAGCCTATTTCTGATGGCTTCCGTAACTGGCAAAAGCAAGAGTACGCTGTTAGCCCAGAAGAAATGATGTTGGATCGCGCACAGCTCCTCCGTCTCACCGGATGGGAAATGACTGTGCTCGTTGGCGGCCTGCGCGTTCTTGGTGCCAACTACGGTGGATCAAAGCACGGTGTCTTCACTGATCGTGAAGGTCAGCTGACCACCGACTTCTTCGTCAACCTGACGGACATGGGCAACAGCTGGCATCCGCTTAAGGATGGCACCTACGAGATCCGTGATCGTCACACCGGCAAGACCAAGTGGACAGCAACCAGTGCGGACCTTGTGTTCGGTTCCAACTCAGTCCTGCGCGCATATGCGGAAGTATACGCCCAGGACGACAACCACGAAAAGTTCGTCCGCGACTTCGTGGCAACATGGACCAAGGTCATGAACGCCGACCGCTTCGACCTAACTGCATAATCGAACCCCAGCTCGGGCAGGACACTGCCCGGGTCAGCAAAAAAGGCCTCTCGTGGTGAGAGGCCTTTCTTTGTTCGCCGAGGAAATGCAGCAGGGATTAGTCGTAGAGGACGGCTGCGATTTCTGGGGAGTCCATGTTGGAGGCGTCGTAGTAGTAGAAGCCGGTGTCGATGTTGGCTGGGACTTTTTCGCCTTTGGAGGCCATGTAGGCTGCCTTGACGGTTTCATAGCCGATGCCGACCGGGTTCTGGGTGATGGCGCCTGCCATCAGGCCGCTGCGGACGGCGTCTTTCTGGGCGCGGCCAGAATCGTAACCGATGATCACAACGTCTTTGCTGCCCATTTCACGCACGCCGTTGGCAACACCGATTGCGGAGCCTTCGTTGGTGCCGAAGATGCCTTTGATGTCCGGGTTCGCAGTCAGGATTGCTTTGGTCAGCTCAGTGGACTTGAGCTGGTCACCGCCACCGTACTGTACGGTCACAACTTCAATTTCCGGATAGTTCTTCATCTGATTGAGGAAGCCATCACGGCGGTCGATGCCGGTGCGGCTGGTCTGGTCGTGTGCGACCACAGCCACTTTACCGCTCTTGCCGATCAGCTCTGCCATTTTGTCTGCGGCCAGGCTTGCGGCGGCCACGTTGTCAGTTGCAGCCAATGCCAGCGGGATTTCGCTGTCGACGCCGCTGTCAAACGCGATGATCGGAATGCCGGAGGACTGTGCCTGACGCAGCAGCGGAATAGCGGCCTGACTATCCAGCGCGGCAAAGCCGATAGCTGCCGGGTTCTTGGCCAGTGCTGCGGCCAGCATGTCGATCTGGCGATCCACCATGGCTTCGCTGTCCGGGCCTTCAAAGGTGATTTCAACGTTCAGCTCAGCTGCTGCGTTGTCAGCGCCTGCTTTCACAGCCTGCCAGAACTGGTGCTGGAAGCCCTTGGAGATCAGCGGGATGTAGACCTTATCCGCTGCCAGTGAGAGCGAGCTTGTTGCAAGCAATGTTGCTGAGGCCAATGCGCCAATCAATGTACGTCTTGTAAACATGAGTATTTCCTCCCGATAAAAATATGCAGCTGGGGCAAAGGCGCCCCAACCAATCTTATGCATGAGCTTTTTTCTTGCGGGCCATGTCCGCATAGACGGCCAGAATAATGATGCCGCCCGTTACAACCGTCTGCCATTCCTGGGCAACGGAGAGCACGCGCAGACCGTTGGTCAGCACGGCCATGATCAGAGCTCCGATCAATGTGCCCATGATGGTGCCGCGTCCTCCGGCAAGAGACGTTCCGCCAATCACCACAGCTGCAATGGCTTCCAGCTCGTAACCGAGGCCGAGCGCAGGCTGTGCGGAGTTGAGGCGGGATGCGATGAGAATGCCAGCGATGCCGCAGATCCCACCTGCAAGCGCGTAGATTCCCATCTTCCAGGCATCCGTATTGACGCCAGACAGGCGCACGGATTCCTCGTTGGATCCAAGTGCGAAGGTGTAGCGGCCCAGTACAGTTCGTCCCAGAATGTAAGAGGCTGCAATCGCAACAAGGAACAGGATCAGCACACCATTGGGGATCTGAAGACCCGGAATGATGGCGCCAATGACGGACCCACGGGAAATGAGGTCAAACCCCGGAGTGTCATTGAAGTAGATTGGGCGTGTGCCGGAAATGACGAGCGACAGGCCCTTCAGGATCAGCATCATGCCAAGCGTTGCAATGAACGGTGGCACCTTCATCTTGGCAACGAATGTGCCGGAACACAGGCCGCAGAAAGCACCGGTGGCAATGGCAGCTGCCACACCCAGCGGCAGCGGCATGCCCCAATAGGTGAGCACCACACCGGCGATTACGGCGCAGAAGGTCATCATGGTGCCGATGGACAGATCAATGCCGCCGGTGATGATGATGAGCGTTGCGGCAATGGCCAGAACACCGTTGACCGAGGTCGCCTGCAAAATGGCGATCATGTTGGACATCTGCATGAAGTTTGGCGAGGCCAGACCAAAGCCGATAAGCAGGACAATCAGGCTGGCGAAAGCGAGCAGCTTCTGGTGTGCGCCCGAGCTCACAAAACGACCGATCAGGTTCTTTTGCGGAGTTAAGGTGGTGTCTGTCATTGTACTTCACTCACAATTTGCGCTGCCGGGTCGCGTTGTGTTGCGAGGCGCATAATGTCTTCCTGGGTTGTTGAGCTGCCGCCGGGCAAAATGCCGGTCAGACGGCCTTCGCACATCACCGCAATGCGATGGCTGAGGCGCATCACCTCTGGCAGTTCGGAGGAGATGACGATGATCGCACAGCCCTGCTCTGCCAGTGAGTTCAACAACTTGTAGATTTCGGATTTCGCTCCCACGTCGATGCCACGTGTGGGTTCGTCAAAGATGAGAATGTCGCAATCACGCAGCAGCCACTTGGCGATGACCACTTTTTGCTGGTTGCCGCCAGACAGGAACTGGAGCTCCTGCTTGTCGGATGGTGTTCTGATTTCCAGCTGCTTGATGTACTTGGCGGCGGCCTCTGCCATGCCAGCCTCATTCAGCACACCAAAGCGATTGCAGAACTGGTCCATGCTGGCCATGGCCACGTTGGCGCGCACATCCATGCCGGTGGCGAGCCCGAAGTGTTTGCGATCCTCTGACAGATAACCAATGCCAACCTGCACCGCATCAGACGGGCTGTTGATCTTGCAAGTGTGACCGTCCACCCGGATCTCGCCGGAGTCCAGCGGATCAGCGCCGAAGATAGCACGGGCGACTTCCGTTCGACCAGCACCCATCAGGCCTGCAAAACCGAGGATTTCGCCCTTTTTCAGCGAGAAGCTGACATCACGGATCTCAGTGCCGCGGTTGAGCCCCTTCACTTCCAGCGCCACGTCTGCGGCAGAAAGGTCCGGCACCACAACGGCTTCGTCCTTCACCTCGCGGCCAACCATCATGGAGATGATCTCGTTGACCGGGGTGTCAGCGGCAGGAACCGTGCCCACATACTCGCCATCGCGCATGACGGTGACGCGGTCGGAGATCTGTTTCAATTCATCCATTTTGTGGCTGATGTAGATGATGCCAACACCTTCCGCCTTGAGGCGGCGGATGATGGTGAACAGCTCGGCAATTTCCTTGTCATTGAGCGCAGCTGTCGGCTCATCCATGATGAGCACTTGCGAACGGTAGGACAGTGCCTTGGCGATCTCCACCATCTGCTGCTTGGCGATGGTCAGGTTGCCGACAAGCACATCCGGGCGCAGGTCCAGCGCCATGCTCTTGAAGATCTCAGCGGTCTTCTGGTTGAGGGCGGCCTCATCAAGACGTCCAAATCGCAGACGCGGCTCACGGCCAATGAAGATGTTTTGTGCCGCCGTCAGATCATTCATCAGGCTCAGTTCCTGATGGATGATGCCTATTCCGAGTTCCTGCGCTTCACGCGGCCCTTTTGGGTCAGCCGCTTTTCCGTTGATTTCAATAGTGCCGCCGTCACGGGTGTAAACGCCGGAAAGCACTTTCATCAAGGTGGATTTGCCCGCTCCGTTCTCTCCCATCAGGGCGTGAACTTCGCCGGCACGCAGATCAAACTGCACATTTTTAAGGGCGTGCACACCCGGAAACGTCTTTTCAATACCCGTCATTCTGACGATGGTATTCATTTATTTTCTCCCCCCAGAGCTGGCATGCACACCTCAGTGAGAACGCACAGATCCCAACTGTTGCTGCGGTATGCAGATCAGCAAAATGATATGGCCGAGACATCCGGTTGTTACCTGACTGATGACGCGGCCCCTCCCCGAGCCTTGCCTCAATCACCGCTGTCTCATGTCACGCGCAGTTCCATCCGAAACCGGATCCACTTGCAGAACTGCGCTTTAGCCCTGGATCACGCCCTTCTTGATGATGACGTTTCCATATTTTCGCGTGGTGCCTGTTACCACCACGCAGTACGCCTTCTTCGCTTTCTCATAGAAAGCAAAACGCTCGACAAAGGTGATTTGCGCACCCGCTGGCAAAGCGTTTTGATAGTCATCGACCAGCCCATCCGGCAGTTGGTCGCCTTCTACAGCAGCCATCATCATGACGTTCTCCGGGTCGTATTGGTCCAACTCCCAGAGAGGCATGATGGCTTGAAGAAGGTCGGTTGCTTCGCACCCATCAGCGCGCAGCACCTTGTCGCAAACGGAATAAGCCGGAAAATGCGCATCGCTGAGTACCAGCTCATCTCCATGCCCCATCTCGTGCAGGATCTTTAAAAGTTCCGGGAAAATGATCGGGTTGATCCCTTTAAGCACTTGAGCCCCCACTCACAACACGCCCGGCAAAGCCGGACTGATAAAGCAAACTTTCTGACGACTGACAGGGTTGAAGAAAGCTCAGAAGTCCGCCGCAAATAAATGTACTATGAAGAAGCAGAGAGAGTTTCTGCCCCCTGATTCCGGTGTTTGGCTGATGCTGTAGTGTTCCGGTAATCCCTTTGGGAGACAGCCCCCTGAATCTCTAAGAAAATGCAGCGCCGAACCATTGCTAATTCGTGTTAGCAGGTTAGCAAAGCTTTCCGTTTAATCAAGAGCATTTTTTCATTTTGCGGAATTTGAGCGCATTTTAGAAAAGCGCCCTAACGTCAGATTTACCCGAATTTTTGATTGGTCCAAAACCAGTAAGATTGGTTTCAGAGGCCCGCCTTATACTGTGTAAAGACATGCAGATCTGCGCTCATTCTGGTCACTTGAATGGACCGGCGGCAGACGCAAAATGGTGCTTTGAGAACGAAAACAGATGGCAAAAGCGTATTGGGTTTCCCGCATCAACATCAAGGATCCAGAGACCTACCGGTTCTACACCGAGGCTGCCCCAAGCATACTGCGCAAGTATGGCGGCACCATTCTGGCTCGCGGTGAAAAGGCCGAGCAGATGGAAGGCGAAAAACACCACCGCCACGTGATTGCCGAGTTCGAAAGCATGGACGCTGCCATGACCTGCTACAACTCTCCCGAATACAGAGTCGCCAGAGATTTCAGGCGCGGGATCGCCGATGTGGAGACGGTGATTGTGGAGGGGCTGGATTAACTTGCAGCTGAGCTCAGACACAAAAAAGCGAGCTGTCTTGCGACTCGCCCGCTCATGGTTTGCTGTTCGCTGACGGCTTGGACTAACCGAACTTGGGAGCCTTGAAGGCGGATTCGGTGAGATGTTCGAGCAGCAGGCCGGATTGCTTGACAGCTTCCTCTTCATTGCCCATGGCAACAGAACGCATAATGGCCTCGTGGAAGCGGGAGCACAGCAGGTTGTCGGATTTGTCTTTGTTGGCAAACCAGAACCGGCGTGACTGGCTTTGCACGCGGGCGAGTGAATGGTGGAAGTACGGGTTGTTGGTCGCTTCCGTCACGATGCGGTGGATGTCCTGCAGGTTCGAAAGCAGCGCCACCTCATCCTCATCCTTCGCGCTCTGCACGATCAGCGATCCAAGCGCCAGCATTTCACGGCGCTGGTCGGTTGAGGCGCGCATGGCAGCGAATCTCAGACAGATCGGCTCAATCTGCTTGCGCACTTCCAGCAGCTGCAACTGCTGCTCTGCGGTGATGGAGAGGAACTGCACGCCTTTGCGCGGATGGATGGCCAGCATCTCATCCTGCTCCAGAGCCTGAAGCGCTTCACGGACGGGCGTTCTGCCCAGATCCAGCAGGGAGGCGAGTTTGTTTTCAGAGTAAAGAGCTGAAACATCAAGCTCGTTGAAAAACAGTTTCCGCTCAATTTCCGTGCGAGCAAGCTCCGCCTGCGTTTTCTCGTGAGGCACGGTTACCCCCTGTTTTAAAAGCGTTATTTCTGCGTCAGTTGTATCACAGTGTAGCACAGTGCATTCCCGATTTGCCAGCAATCTCTTATTTTCTTTTCCTGCTATGTCAGCGAAACAGGCCCTTATCGGCCCTTTGGCAATCTCCTGACATGTCAGCCCTGGACGCCTCTTACATACCGTAATCTATCAGCTGCCAGCATTGTGTCATTCTGTCACGCGAAAACTACATAGAATTCCGGCAGTTGCTGCGCTTTGCAGATTTGAGACAAACTGAAAAAGCCAAAGTAATGAGCGCTTTATCGCATTTTGATAGTCTGAAACTGGCACGACTTCACTGGCATGTCAGGCAGATTCAATTGCCATATCAGTGCCGTATATTTGGCAAAAATCGTCGATTTCTAAGGGTTATTACCATTGCCACAGCCTCCTCATTTTGCTTTTAAGGTTGCTAATATGTCAGATTTGAGGATATGTTTACCCAAACGGTCCTCATGGACTCAGAACTAAAGCAAACAGCCATAAACCGTGGCATACAAGGTAAGCGCCCATGAAAAACTGGAAAGAGACTGCCCTAGCAGAAACCGCATCTCCTGTTCTTGCTGAAGCAGATGTTGTTGTTTGTGGCGGCGGACCATCTGGTGTTGCAGCGGCTGTTATGAGTGCACGCAACGGCTTGAAAACTATCCTCATCGAGAAAAACGGGTTTTGTGGAGGCGGAGCGGTCGCTGGCCTCTCAGGTACTATCTGCGGTCTGTTCCTCACCCAGGACGACATCGAAAACAAAGACGCCAAGCAAATCGTTTTCGGTTTCGCAGAAGAGTTTCGTGCTCGCCTGCAGGCAAAAGGCGGTGCAACGCCTCCACAAATCTATGGCAATACCCACGTGGTGACCTTTGATCCGCTGATCTGGCGGGAAGCAGCCGATGACCTTCTTGAAGAGTCCGGCGTTCAGTGCCTCTACCACACCTACATGACCGAAGTGGTTCGTGATGGAGACGAGATCACCGCGATCCGTGTGGAATCCAAAGCAGGCAGCACCTTCCTCAAAGCAAAAGCATTCATTGATACGTCAGGAGATGCGGCTCTCGTGACGAAAGCGGGGTGTGCGTACAGCTTCGGCGATAATGGTGCCATCCAGAACCCAACCATGATCTTCCGTCTGTCAGACGTGGTGGAAAGCGATTTCTACGATTACTTCGGCCAGAACACCATCTGCCCACCTGACATGATGGATAAGCTGAAAACTGCTTATGAAAGCAGGGAGTACGACACACCCCGCAACAAGGTCTGGGTGTTCCCGACCCCGCAGAAGGGCGTGTTCCTGATGAACTGCACCCGTCTGGCAGGTCAGGACAACCGCATGCTGAACGTGGTGGACCCTGCTGATTTCACATACGCGGAAGTTTATGGCCGTCGTCAGGCCCGCGAGTATCACCGCTTCTTCAAAGACAAGATCAAAGGCTTTGAAGAGTCTCAGTTGATTGACATGCCACCGGAAGTGGGCATTCGCCAGACACGAACCATCAGCGGCGAAAACACTCTGACCAACGACCATGTTGCGAACTGTGACAAGCCAGAGGATGGCGTGGTGCGCTCCTCCTGGCCGATTGAAATGCACGCCGGTGAAAAGAGCAAACTGCACTGGCTGATGGAAGATTACTATGAGGTTCCATACGGCACGCTGGTGCCGAAGGAGCTGGACAACGTGATTGTCGCGGGACGGTGCCTGAGTGCTGAACATGAAGCCCTCGCTTCTGCCCGCGTTACTGCCCAGTGCTTTGAGCTGGGACATGCGGCGGCTGTGGCGACAAAACAGAAAATCGAAAAAGCGATCAATTACAGAGACGTAGACACAAAAGAGTTGCGCGAGGCGATGCGTGCGGCTGGCAGTGCTCTGTAACAAGTCGGGCAATAAGGAAGGTGCCTCAAGGCACTCTGGGAGTTAAAAATGGAAGACTGCAGAATTAGCCGTGTCGAGCTTTATGCTTTGGCTGATGAGAATGCGCCCCCTATTCCCTGGGCGGATAATCAGGAACCTCTGCTGTACACCAACAACATTGTACGCCTGTTCACCGAGGATGGAACCGAGGGTCTGGGCGCAACCATGAGCTACACAGAGAACTTCTTTGATCGGTGCATCATTGAATCTCTGCGGACTATCGTTCCGGGTCTCATCGGCAAAAATCCGCTGATGACTCAGGAACTCAACAACTGGCTTGGAGCGCGCTGCACCTGGGGTGGACTGCCAGCGAAGTCTCCAATCGACATTGCAGCATGGGACATTAAAGGCAAGAAAGCCGGAATGCCGCTTTACATGCTGCTTGGCGGCGCGCGGACCAAAATCAAGTCCTACGCCTCCACACCAATGTTCGACACTGTAGAGGAGTACTTCCCTTACATTGACGACTGCATTGAACACGGCTTCACAGCAATCAAACTGCACTGCTACTGCGTCTACGACAAAGACGTGGCACTGGTGGAAGCTGTTGAAGCTAAATACGGCACATCCGGCATCCGTTTCATGCTGGATACCGCGGGCTTCTATACACCTGAGCAAGCCATGAAAATGGCCAAGTGGATGGAACGCCATAACTGGGAATGGCTAGAAGCGCCAGTTTCCGATTACGACTTCAAGACCTATCAGCGCCTTGTCGCCAATACGGATCTTGAAATTTCCAGCCATGGCAACTGCCTGCTGACACTGCAGGAAGTTACGCACGCACTGAGCACTGGGATGTGGTCAGACGTGCGTCAGGACGCAACTGTTTGCGGCGGCATTACTCAACTGAACAAATGCTTCGCGATCGCGGCCGGCCACAGCAAAAATCTGGAAATCCAGAGCATGGGTTACACCCTTACGCAGGCTGCCAACCTGCATGTCGCTCTGGCTCACGACAACTGCAACTTCTTCGAGCAGTTCTACCCTTACGAGGCGTTTGAACTGGCGAGCAAGACCCAAATCCGCACAGACAAAGAGGGATATGTGCACGCGCCGGCGGGCAACGGGCTCGGCGTGGAAATGGATTGGGACGCAGTGAAAGAAGCAAGCTTTGCTTCTTACGTCTTCGAATAATAAATGGGGGCATCCATGGCTAAACTACAACTGGATAAGACGAACTTCTTCGTCGGCGGCATTGCGGTTCTTCTGCCGACAATGGGCATTCTGGCAGCAGACATTGCTGCACCGGGTTCGGGTAAAGCGTTCATCTCTTCTCTGAAGAGCTATCTGACCAATGAATTTGGCGCGTTCTACATGTGGGCAGCGATCCTGTCGCTGATCTTCTGTCTGGCCGTCTCATTCAGCAAATACGGCAACATCGTCCTTGGTGAGGCGGATGAAAAGCCGGAATACAGCACGATTTCATGGGTCGCCATGATCTTCAGTGCGGGCATTGGCGCCGGCATCCTCTGGGGTGGTGCCAGTGAGTGGATCTATTACATGTCCACACCACCGCTTGGCCTTGAGCCAGGCACCGAGCTGGCAAAGGAATGGGCCATCACAACCGGCATGTTCCACTGGGGTCCAAGTGCTTGGGCGCTGTATTCTGTCTGCTCCATCACCATCGGTTACTACTACTACGTTCGCAAAGACCCTGTTCTGAAGGTTTCAGAATCCTGTAAGGGTGTTCTGGGTACACGCGCTAAAGGCCCACTGGGCAACGTGGTCGACATCTTCATCATGATCGGTCTGGTGACTGCAAGTGCGACCAGCCTTGGTCTGGGTACACCTGTTGTTGCTGCTGGCATCTCCAAAGTGCTGGGTCTGGAACACGGCACCGCAATGAACCTTGCTGCATTGGCAATCGTTGTTGGCCTGTTCACCATCAGCTCCGCACTGGGCCTGAAAAAAGGCATGGCGAAGCTCTCCAACTTCAACATCTTCCTGGCGATTGGCCTTCTGGTGTTCGTGTTGTTCTTCGGCGGCTACTTCCTGACCACCATCAAGTCCTTCACCACTTCAGTTGGTTCACTGGTCACTAACTTTGTTCGTTTGAGCACCTACATGGAGCCATACGCAGAGAACTCCACCTTTGTGTCTGACTGGACAATCTTCTACTGGGCATGGTGGGTTTCCTACGGTCCGTTCCAGGGTCTCTTCTTCGCGAAGATCTCCCGTGGCCGTACAATCCGCGAAATGGTTCTGGGCACCCTGCTGTTCGGTTCCCTCGGCACCGCAGTGTTCTTCGCAATCTTCGGCAACTACGGCATTGGTCTTCTGGACGCAGGCATCTTTGATGCACCGGCAGCGCTGGCTTCCGGCCAGACTTCCTTCACCGTGATCATCGACATGTTTGCGAACCTGCCACTGGGCACCCTGTTCATCATCGGCCTCTGCGTTTCCGCAGTCGTCTTCATGGCAACCACCTTTGATGCGGCATCCTTCTCTCTTGCAGCGATGACCACCAAAGAACTGCCAGATGGTGCAGACCCAGCATTGTGGAACCGCCTTGTATGGGCACTGTTCCTCGGCATCATCCCAATCGTGATCAACCTGATTGGTGGTGACCTTGGTACCATCCAGATCTCTACCGTGGTTGGTGGATTGTTGATGGTCGTCATCCTTGGCATCGTGGCTCTTTCCTTCATCAAGGAACTGAAGAGCGACATTGCCAACGGCGTCGAACTTCCAATGCGCAAAAAATAAAAAGCACACGAGGGCGCCAGTTACAAAACTGGCGCCTTTCTTACAGGAGCTACAAAAATGTCACTGGCACTCAATCCTGCTGTTGCGCCCATCAAATCCATCGAATTCATTCCGGTCAATTATCAGGCCAGCAACTGGAGCCAGAACACGGTTGTCGTCAAAGTAACCGACGAAAACGGTGTCTACGGCCTTGGCGAAGCTGACGGATCCCCTGACGCGATCCTCGCCTACGCCAACATCGAAACAGAACACAAATGGCTGACCAACATCACTGAAAAAGCGATTGGTCGCCTACCCATCGAAATCAACGCCATCTGGGATGCCATGTATGACGCCACGCAGTGGCAAGGCATGCGCGGTCTGGGCATGTTCGCCCTTTCTGGCATCGACATGGCGCTTTACGACCTTGCGGGCAAACAGCTAGGCGTCCCGGCGTACCAGCTGCTCGGCGGTACCAACAAGGATAAGGTCCATCCATATCTGACCCTCTACCCGGCCATTCCGGTGGATGCGTCTCTGGACGTGGCCATCAAAGGCTACGCGCCGCTGCTGGAGAAAGCCAAGGCACATAAGATCCGTGCAGTGAAAGTGTGCGTGCCAATCAAAGCGGACTGGAGCACCAAGGAAGTTGCCTATTATCTGCGTGAGCTGCGTGGCATCTTGGGTCACGACACCGATATGATGGTGGACTACCTCTACCGCTTTACCGACTGGTACGAAGTGGCGCGCCTGCTCAACTCCATCGAGGATCTGGATCTGTACTTCGCTGAAGCAACGCTGCAGCATGACGATCTCAGCGGCCACGCCAAGCTGGTAGAAAACACCCGCTCCCGCATTTGCGGCGCAGAGATGAGCACTACCCGCTTTGAAGCCGAGGAGTGGATCACCAAAGGCAAAGTGCATCTGCTGCAGTCAGACTATAACCGCTGCGGCGGCCTGACAGAGCTGCGCCGTATCACCGAGATGGCAACCGCCAACAATGTGCAGGTGATGCCGCATAACTGGAAAACCGGCATCACATCCGCTGCCGCGATCCATTACCAGTTCGCAGTGGGCAATGCGCCATACTTTGAGTACGTGCATCCAGACTTCTCTGACGGCGAGCTGCGTAAGTATCTTGTCACTCCGGAAGCCGAACTGGTGGACGGCGGTTTTGCCAAACCAACTGCTCCGGGTCTCGGCATTGATCTGAACCAGGAGTTCTTAGCGAGCCTCTGATGCATTTCCCCTGCTCGCACCCCTAGACGGGTCGGAGATTCGCACAGCAAACAGGCAAACCCCTCTCCGCCCCGCCTCCATCTGCACTTTTTCGGGTTCGCGTACTCACAAAGTGCCCTTAGGGGCGGAGAATCCTTTCTGAGCCATTCAGGAAAGAAATTTCCCCTGGGTAGCAAATTACCCTGCCCACAACTCACCCTGGTCAAGCCCCATTGACCGGGGTGTTTTGTTAGCTGGCTTCAGCAACGCAAGTTACCTTAAGGTCATTTTGCCGGATTAGCTCCGTTAATGTGCCGACTTACCCCGTCAACCCCACTCAGATCCACCGGCGGACCTGTGAATTTCTATCGATTTTACGTAGTTCCGGAAAATCTAAAGTTGCAGAATCACTAAATAAAATTAAGTATTAAATATCTATTTATTAGAATAGACCGTAAGAAAAACATACTACAATTATTTGATCAACTGGTCAGTTTTTAGAATTTTTTATCAGACGGCAAAGTGTTTTTATCTAATTATATTAGGATATTGAATTGAAATTACGGAAAAAATCAAATGTTTTAAGCATGAAATAATATATCACGTATTCTATTTGCACACCTGAAACTCGTCAAGGTTTCAACTATTGATTGTGTTGATATTACTTTCATCTGTGAATCCGACAAAAATCTATATTGCCTTCGAGTGCACGTCTCATACGTTTAAATGGTTTACTACTGATATTACTCTAGGGGAGATAATATGTTTAGAGATTACCATGGTGAGGAAGCCAGAGTTATTGAAGGTGGCGATGCGCCTTACAGCACATCAACACCTTACTCCATTTCATCGGGAGATACCTTTGAAGGAACTTTGAGTTTCTCCGGCGATAAAGACGCAATCAAACTCGAGGTGCAGGCAGGGGTAACCTACACCATTTCTATGGATGGTATCGGAAGTGGGGGCGTTTCCGACACATACCTGTACCTTTACGATTCCAACGCCAACGAAATTGCAAAAGACGATGACGGTGGCAGCGGACGTAACTCCGAAATCACTTTCACCGCAACAACCACCGGCACTTACTACATCGGCGCAGCTTCCTATAACGACCGTTACAGCGGCGACTACAGAATCTCTGTTGATGCAGATGGCGGCCCAACCGATCCACCAACCGATCCGAACGCATTCACCAACGATCAGATTGCAGCTCAGCTGACAGATGGATACTGGAACAGCACAGGCCGTGGTCGTCGCGCATTTGACGTGAGCCCAGGCGAGTCCCTCACCGTGAACCTCAACGGCTTGAACTCTTCTGGTCGTGAGCTTGCAACCAAAGCTCTGGAAGCCTGGACAATGGTCACCGGCATCGAGTTCCGCACTGTCAGCTCTGGTGCTCAGATCACATTTGACGACAACGATAGCGGCGCTTACGCAAACTCAACCACTCGCGGCAGCACCATCCTTTCGTCAACTGTGAACGTCAGCACCGATTGGGTTGCCCGTTACGGCACTGATCTGGATGGTTATGCGTTCCAGACCTACGTGCACGAAATCGGCCATGCACTCGGCCTTGGTCACGCTGGCAACTACAATGGTGCAGCCACCTATGGTGTAGACAACCACTATTCCAACGACTCCTGGCAAGCGACAATCATGTCCTACTTCGATCAGGTGGAGAACACCAACGTGGACGCAAGTCGCGCCTATGTGGTGACTCCGATGATCGCAGACATTCTTGCCATGCAGGATCTCTACGGCACAGCAACCGATCTGCGCACCGGTTCCACCGTTTACGGTGAAAACTCCACTGCTGGCGGGTACTACGATGATATCGCTGACCTGAACCCGGCAACATTCACCATCATGGACAATGGCGGCAACGACAGCATCAACTTCAGCTCTGTTCGTGCTGACCAGAAGATCTCTTTGGTCGCAGAGACCTACTCTGACGTGAACGGTCTGACTGGTAACATGACCATCATGCGTGATACCGTGATCGAGAATGCTTATTCTGGTTCAGGTAACGATGAGCTGATCGGTAACGATGCTGACAACGGCCTTTATGCCAATGCTGGTAACGATACCCTCGAAGGCGGTCTCGGTGACGACACCCTCTCCGGCGGTTCCGGCAGCGACACCTTCGTGTTCAACATCAACTGCGGTGCAGACACGATCATCGACTTCTCCAATGGCCTTGATTTCATGAAGTTTGAAAGCGGTGCGGACAGCTTTGCAGACCTCTCCATTCAGGACACTGGTGCAGACACAGTGATCAACTATGACGGTGGTTCCATCACCCTTTCCGGTGTTGATTCCAGCGTCATCAACGCAGACGATTTCGTCTTCGTGTAAGCTCCCAAAAAACGTGCAACCTGCCGCTATGGCAGGTTGCATAATTATTTAATTAAATCATAAGTTTGCGGTGTTCGCCTCAATTTGAATGGATGAAAAAATTTTAGTGTCTTTGCCCTTTCAAATAGTGTGCGATTTACATACTATAGGCACCTCAAATTTTATTGGGGCATAACCACGAGTTTTGCAGCATCTAGGCCTCTGACCAACCATGTCAGAATATGCTGCGCACTTGAGTTGGGGTCAGGTGGTTTCGGGAGTATCCATGAGTACAACGAAGAACGGGCAGCCTAAGCGCCCGCTGGTATCTGAGGCGTTTGGTGCGTCGCGGTCCGGGTATGCGGGCGTTGGGGTTTTAAGTCTGGTCATCAACCTTTTGATGCTGACGGGCCCAATGTTCATGCTGCAGATCTATGACCGTGTTCTGGCCAGCCACAGCGTGCCAACACTGGTGATCATCGCCAGCTTTGCCGGTATCCTCTACCTGTTCTTCGCCCTGCTGGAAGGCATCCGTGCCCGCGGCCTGTCGCGCATCTCGCAGGAGATCGACGCCCGCCTGTCGCGCACCGCGTTCCTCGCCAATCTGCGCGTGCCGCTGCGCATGGGCAACACCGGCAAAAACGTCGACCCGATCCGCGATCTGGAGACCATGCGCCAGTTCTGGGGCGGTCAGGGTCCAGCCGCTCTCTTCGATATTCCATGGATGCCGATCTATCTGGGTCTGGTGTTCGTGCTGCACTTCTGGCTCGGCATTCTGGCCCTGGCCGGTGCCGTGATCATCCTGTCTCTTGTGCTTGCCAACGAGTTCATGAGCCGCGCGCCTGCCAAGGAACTGGCCGCGCAGAACGCTCAGCGCAGCAACACCCGCACCGGCGCCCGCCGCAATGCGGAAGTGGTGCGCGCCCTTGGCATGAGCTCCACGCTCACCAACAAGTGGGATGAAGCCAACGCCCGTTTTTATGATGCCCAGACCAAGGCAGGTGACCGCGCTTCCCTGTTTGCCACTGCCATCAAAGCCTTCCGCTTCCTGCTCGGCTCTGCCGTTCTGGCTGTTGGTGCCTGGCTGGCAATCCTTCAGGAAGTCTCTCCGGGTGTCATGATCGCCGCCTCTATCATCACCTCCCGTGCCCTGTCTCCCGTTGAGCAGGCCGTTGGTCAGTGGCGCGTGTTCATCGCTGCCCGTCAGGCCCGTGCCCGTCTGGAAAAAGCGCTGGAAGGTCTGGATGAGAGCGCACCGGAAACCGAACTGCCTCTACCAAGCAAGACCCTCAATGTGCAGCAGATCGCAACAGCCCCTCCAGGTGCCCGCGCGGTTACACTGGCAGGTGTGAACTTTGAGCTCAAGGCCGGAGATGGCATGGGCATCATCGGCCCGTCCGGGTCCGGCAAGACCAGTCTGGTCCGCGCGCTTGTCGGCGTATGGCCGATCCACCGTGGCTCCGTGCGCCTTGATGGCGCCGAGCTGGGCCAGTGGTCTGAGGACCGCCTCGGCACCGCCATCGGCTACCTGCCGCAGGACGTGGAACTGTTCGACGGCACCATTGCTGAAAATATCTCGCGCTTTGCACCTGAGCGCAATGACGAGAAAATTCTCGAAGCCGCCCAGCTGGCCAATGTGCATGAGTTGGTGACTGGCCTGACAGATGGCTATGACACACAGGTTGGCGAAGGCGGTGCTCTGCTTTCTGCCGGTCAGCGTCAGCGCATTGGTCTGGCCCGCGCGCTTTATGACAGCCCGTTCCTGATCGTGCTGGATGAGCCAAACTCCAATCTGGATGCAGAAGGCGAAGCGGCGCTGACCCGCGCCATCAAACTGATGCGCCAGAACGGCAGCATCGTGATTGTTGTGGCGCACCGCCCAAGCGCAATCTCAGCCGTTGAGCTGCTGCTTGTTGTAAAGGATGGCCAGCAGGCCGCCTTTGGCCCGAAAGAAGAAGTCCTGCCCAAAATCAGCGCCCCAACCGGCGTGCCTGCACCAGCTGGTGCCCCGGCACCCGGCGCTAAACCAGCGCCTGCCGCTGCAAAAACAGGACCATTGAGCGTGGTGCCACATGCCTGAGCAAACAACACTTTCCTCCATTCAGTCCTCTCGTAAGAAACACCTGCGCTGGGGCATCGCTCTTGTGGGCGTTCTGGTTCTCGGCCTTGGAGGCTGGGCCTCAGTTGCCAAGATCAACAGCGCGGTGATCACCTCCGGCTCCATCGCGGTTGATGGTCAGGCCAAGAAGGTGCAGCATCAGGAAGGCGGCATTGTCGGTGAGATCCTCGTCAAAGATGGCGATGAGGTCAAAGCCGGTGACGTGCTGTTCCGTCTTGATGAGACCGTGGTCAAAGCCAACCTTGCCATCACCCGCAAGCGTCTGCACCAGATGCAGGCTCAGGAGGCCCGTCTTTCCGCCGAATGGCGCCGCGAACAGCGTGTGATCTTCCCGGAAACTCTTGTTGAGCTGGCCAAGACCGACGAGATCGCGGCTACAGCTCTGGATGGGGAACAGGCTCTGTTTGACGCCCGCCAGCAAGGCATCAAGGGCCGTAAGAAACAGCTTGGCGAGCAGATCGCTCAGTTGGAGCAGCAGATTGAAGGCCTGCAGGTGCAGCGCGATGCCAAGGCAGAAAGCATCGATCTGGTCACTCAGCAGCTTTCTGACTTCTCCTCACTTTTAGAGAAACGCCTGATCAACGCCTCTCAGGTCACTGCCATCAAGCGCGAGCGTGCCGAGCTGATCGGTGATCGCGGCGGTCTGATCTCCCAGATCGCCCAGACCAAGGAAGCCATCAGCGAAAAGCGCGTGCAGATCCTGCAGCTGGACGAAGAGTTCCTCGAAAAGGTGCTCTCTGACCTGCAGACCATCCGCTCCCAGATTGCAGAGCTGGAAGAACAGGAAGTTGCTGCTGAAGACCGTCTGAAGCGCATCGACATCCGCGCGCCGCAGTCCGGCTACGTGCATCAGCTTGCGGTTCACACCGTGGGCGGCGTGATTGCACCGGGCGACACCTTGATGCTGGTGGTGCCAGAAGACAGCGAACTGGTGATCGAAAGCCGGGTGCAGCCAATCGACGTGGATCAGCTGCAAGTGGGACAGGACGCCTACGTGCGCCTCGCCGCTTTCGACCAGCGCACCACGCCGGAGCTGGGTGCTGCCGTGCTCAACGTCTCTCCGGACCTGACCCGCGATGAGGTCACCGGCGAGCCATTTTATCTGGCCCGCCTGAAGATCCTGGAAAGCGAGATGCCAAAGCTCAACGGCCAGACCCTCGTCCCAGGCATGCCCGTCGAAGGCTTCATCCAGACCGGCGAACGCACCGTCCTCTCCTACTTCGTAAAACCCCTCCAAGACCAAATCGCTCATGCACTCAAGGAGAAGTAAGGGCCCCTTACTTCCTCGGAGGGCGGCTTCATTGATTTTTGAGGTCGTGAGGACTAAAATACCGGAGTAGGAAGGGAACTTTAGGTCCCCTCCCTTTTGCTTATAAGCTGAAAGTGACCCGTAGCGCGATTACCAGCCGACTGCGGGTCTTTTTCATTTTAAGCGTGAGTGAAATGGGGAATAACCTCATCCCATCACCTCCGGTTTGAAGGCAAGGCTGTTGCCTCAGTCGGATAAGCCTATCTTGTCCGATGCATTGGCTGGCACAACACAGCTGCTTTCGCCCTCAAAGAACACCCAGCTTACCACCAAACATCGCGATCTTTATCTCCCTGATTTTGGGAGTGACTTTCTGTTTTGCCAATAAAAAAGCGGCTCTGAGAGCCGCTTTTCTGTTCTTGTGGAGGTCCTCGCATACCTGCGAGGGCCTTCTTTTTTTTGCTTAAACCAGCATTTCGCTTGGGCTGCTGAGGTCCAGACCGATGATGAGTGGGTCGTGGTCAGAAGCGCCGTACTGGTCGTCGTTGTAAAAACCAGCGTCGGTGAAGCGGCTGTTGTAGCTGAGCAGGTCTGGCTCATCTGCATTGATGTGCCACTCAGCAAGACCAGTCACCTGTTCAGCAAGGCTGTCGGATGCCAGAGCGTGGTCCAGAGAACCGCGCTGACCATCAAACACGAAGCTGTATGCTTCATCGCCCAGGTACTGAGACAGAAGATCGGTCATGTCGCCGCCTTCGATCAGTTCCTGTACAGAGTCGCCTTTGCCGTAGGTGTTCAAGTCACCGATCACGAGGATATCCGGATCAAGACCCGCACCTGCGTAATCAGTTCTCAGCCACTCATGCAGCTCTTTTGCTGCGTCTTCACGTGCCTGAGCCCAGAACGCCTGTCCGTCACCCTGATCGTAGTTTGGATCAGCGATCAGAGCATCAAGATCTGCCTGCACCTGAGCAACATCCGCTGCCGGGATAGTACCTGCATCCAGCTTACCCTGAATGTCTTCCACCAGATCGCTCAGGCCGCTTGGGCCTTTGGACTTGTAGTGGTTGACGGCAAGGGTAAAGCGCTCACCGTTTGCATCCTCAAAGGTGGTTGCAACGGTTGGGCGGTTACGCTGGAAGTCACCTACGTATGAACGATCAGCAAACTCCTGCAGACGGTCCGCAATTGCGTAAGTCGTCGCAGCACTTGTTTCCTGATAGGTGTAGGTTTCTGTCTCGATGACTGTCAGCTTGCTTGGACGATAGATCATACCAGTGGTGATCGCATCAGACCCAATCGGAGCCCCATCAGTCGGGTTCACGAAGGTGTACAGCTCGTCCGTCCGGCCCTGAGCGGTCAGTTCCGCATTGAGGGCATCAACAAGAGCGCTGATAGCAGATGCATCATCAAAGCCGTTGTTCTCCAGTTCCTGAAGACCAAAGACATCTGCATCGATATCAAGCATTGCCTTGACGATTTTGTCGGTCTGACGTGCAAGGTCTGCCTCGGTGCTCGCACCGCGCTGGCCAAGGGTGGTGAAGTAGTTCAGCACGTTGAAGCTGGACACTTTCAGCTCACCGCCAACATCAGCAGGCTGCTCAGGACGTGCACCGGAGTTGGTGCTCTCGTCGATGGACAGCTGACCATCAACAACAAGAGTATGACCGTCGAAGCCTTCTGTCAGAACACCTTCGATCGGAGCATCGATTTCTGTGCCGAGACGCAGAGTTGCGCCAGCAGAGAAGTCGTCGTCCTTGTCGAGATAACCGTTGCCGTTGTCGCCGTTTTCAGCTGTCACAGGAACGTAGGTGAACTCATCAGGGTTCTGCTCAGAAGAACCATCATCGATGAGGATGCGGTTGTTCTGGTTCATTTCCTGATGTTCGATGATCTGGTCCAGCTCGTCCTGCGGATCATACAGGTGAGTTGCCTGATACTGGGAGCCAGCGGAAACTGTAATCTGACCGTAGCGGTCGAAATTGAAGTTTTCGATGACTGTCAGAGCATCGTCTGTGCCGGAAGCAATGCTGACGCGCATACCTTCCAGAGCTTCCAGGTTATGCTGGTTTGTCGGAGACAGAAGCACCTGCATGTATTCTGGAAGTTCATTGCCGGAAGACAGAACATTCAGATCAGCAATGTTTGTCAGCTGGGTCTGGCCGCCGAATTCAGCAACTGTACCGCCGAAGGACACTGCATCACCAACAGCAACGGTTGGAGCCGCGCCGGTGTAAACGAAGATACCTTCAGAGGTTGCTGCATTGCCATCACTGTCAGTGGTTTCTTCCTGAAGGTAGAAGCCATTGCTGGTCAAACGGGTAACAAGCGCGCTGACGTAAACGAACTCACCAACCATGCCGGATTCTGCACCTTCACCCTGAATGGTGGAGATGAGAGTAGGCGCGGTGTCGTCGTTCTCAACAGTGCTGGTTGCGCTCTTTGTTGTGATCTTGCCACCGGTTGGGTTGCTCAAGGTCACGGTCAGAGCTTCGCTCAGTTCTGTTGTTTCATCACCAGTGATGTTGACTGTGATGGTCTTGGTGGTTTCGCCAGCTGCAAACTCGATGCTGCCGGATGGCAGAGTACCACCGAAGTCAGCTGCATCAACGTCGCCGCCAATAGCAAAGTCAACAGTACCAGCTTCGGTCAGATCACCATCACGGGTCACGGTGAACTCGAAGGAGGTTACGCCGCTGTCGCCTTCAGCTTTGGAGTCAGCTTCAGCTGCAATTGCGTAGGTTGTGGAGGTACCACCGCCACCTGTTGTATCGCCTTCCAGCTTCAGGTTCTGCAGCACGAATGCTTCATCACTACCGTTTGCAGAGCCTTCAACGGTGATGGTCAGTTCAGAGCCAGAACCTTCCAGATCAGCCATCAACGTCTGCAGTTCGTTGGTGAGAACCAGACCGGATGTGGTTTCAACCATCGGGTCGTTCAGATCAACAGTCTTGCCGCTGGCAAGGGTGTAGGTCTGCGCGCCATCATTGTCAGAAGTGAAGGAGAACAGAGTCTGCTCTTCACCGCCGTCAATGGAGTAGCGAATGGTCACAACATCGTCGGACTCGAAGTCACCCATTGCACCGGCATCCAGAGACAGGCTGATGTTGCTGTAATCTGAAATGTCGAAGCGCCAGGTTGCGACCAGCGGGTCACCATCTGGGTTGTCATTGTTGACGGTATCAGCCAGGCCGAAGAACTCACCAGTGTTGGTCGCTTCATCGATCACGCCAATTGCGTCATTCTCGAAGCTGCCATTGGTGGAGTCGACCATGGAGAATGGCGCATCACCGGCGGTGTACTTGCCGAAGCCATCTGCAGCGCTGGAGAAATCTGGCGCAGTGCTGGTGTACTCGATCAGTCGATCGTTCTGAGAGTCTACCATGTCAAACGCGAAGGTTTCGCGCACAACAGCAGGGTTGCCCAGGATCTTCAGGTTCTGCATTGCAAAGGCTTCAGAACCACCGTCAGACTTACCTTCAATGCTGATGGTCAGTTCAGAGCCAGTGCCTTCCAGATCAGACACGAGGGTCTGCAGCTGGTTGGTCAGCACAATGCCTGCATCCGCATCGGTGAGCGGGTCATCCAGATCAACAGTCTTGCCGCTGGCAAGGGTGTAGGTCTGAGCGCCATCATTGTCAGATGTGAAGGAGTACAGAACCTGCTCTTCGCCACCATCGATGGAATAGCGGATCACAAAGGTGTCTGTGCCTTCAAAGTCGCCCATTGCACCAAGATCAAGGGAAAGACCAAGATCTTTGTAACCAGCAATGTTGAAGATCCAGGACGCAGTTAGTTCGCCGTCGTTATCGCCGTTGATGCTGTCAGTTACGCCGAAGAACTCACCAGAGTTGGTGGATTCATCGATGATACCCAGAACGTCATTCTCAAAGCCGCCATTGGTGGAGTCGACCAGTGAGAACGGTGCGCTGTCTGCAGTGAACTTGCCAAAGCCATCAGCAACGCTGGAGAAATCAGGCGCTGTGTTGGTGAAGCTCACCAGACCTTCGCTCTGAGAGTCCACCATGTCAAACGCGATGACATCACGAGTCACTTCGTTTTCGTCTTCAACAGTAACAGAAACGCTCTTCGTATCGGTGCCGCCGTCAGCGTCGGTTACAGTGACTTCAACCTGATAAACGTTGTCGCCGTCTGCATCTGTAGGTGCTTCAAAGTCAGGTGCTGTCTTAAAGCTCAGCTGGCCGGTTTCAGCATCGATTTCGAACAGCTCTGCATCAGTGCCGGAAACGGAGTAAGTGAGGTCTGTGTTGTCTACGTCGGTTGCGGATGCAGTTGCCACTTCAGTGGTGTTTTCTGCAATGGAAACCTCGGAAGCCACAGACAGAACAGGCGCCTGATTGGAACCGGTCACGGTTACAGTCACGGTGACGTCTTTGGTGCTGCCGTTGCCGTCGGTAACTGTGTAGGTGAAGGTATCTTCAGCGGTCTCACCTTCACGCAGGCTGTCAAACACGTTGCCTGGGTTATAAGAGACCTGACCGTTTTCGAGAGAAACAGTAGCGCCGGATGTGCTGGTTGCGGAAACGCCAGTGATAGACAGGGTGTCGCCGTCATAATCCTTGTCGTTTTCCAGCAGTGTTGCTGCGTCAATAACCAGACCTTCATCGCCGGATGCAACTGCATCTTCGCCAGCGCGGATCTCGTTGTTACGACCATCCAGATAGTAGGTGTAATCGTCAGCCTGGAAGTAGACCGCCTCAACATTCATCAAGGTGTCTTTTTCAGAGCCGTCGTTTGCGATGACTTTGGTCTTCGGGTTCCACCAGCGACCACGCTGCTGGAATGAGTAATCGTCGATTGAGCCTTCATAAACGGCTGTATCGAAACCACGACCACCATTGATGCTGTCATTGCCAGCACCACCGTGGATGACATCGTCGCCACCAGCTGCGCTGATGCGGTCATTACCTTCACCAGCGAAAATAAGGTCATTGCCCTTACCTGCGCGGATCCAGTCATTTCCTGCATATGTGGAGATGGTATCGTTACCGTTGAAACCCCAAACCCAATCAATGCCATCGGTGCCGTTGATGACGTCATCCCACCACGTGCCGAATTTTACGTTGATCGAGTAGAAGTTAAATCGAGGAAAGAAATTGAACATGTATCAACCCCGTTACAGTTCATCTTATCCGTATTCGCCACTCCCCTCCCAGTTTGAGCCAGGAGCCAAGGCGAACGTTTATTTTTGCAATATGCCCGAATGATTTTCTGCAGCATGCATCGCTAGTTTTCTCGATGTCAGGGGTGACGTAAAGGCGCTATTGATCAATTTTTCACTTTTTGCATATTATTTCGAATAATATTTTCTTTTGTGAAATTTTTTTCAACTTCGCGTTGCATATCTATGTCGTCGCGATGAAAGATTACCCGGTGCTGTGCATAACCCGGGATACTTTTCAGCCCTGTTTGGCTTCTGCGCGACTCACATATCGCAAAACTGCACTGCGAATCCATAGATACAATTAAAATTTAATTATCAAAATTACGTTTTTTGGTGGGTTTTTGACGGTCTTCATTTACCGCTTGAGCAAATCCATTCTCATTCTACATATTATCTCATTTAGAGTATCATTTTCTAACTTGACTATTATC
Source organism: Pseudovibrio sp. SCP20 (assembly GCF_057774105.1). Lineage (NCBI taxonomy): Bacteria > Pseudomonadati > Pseudomonadota > Alphaproteobacteria > Hyphomicrobiales > Stappiaceae > Pseudovibrio > Pseudovibrio sp. SCP20. The sequence continues at coordinate 84,115 of NZ_JBYMDH010000005.1, forward strand.
TATAGCATGTAGTTTCTTATATGAGATCTTTTCAGCAAACACGATGAACTTGGAGAGGGTTCATCAGAACCAAAAACTGAAGAGGCAGCAGAAAAGAGCGGGACGAGCATGTGTAATTTGATCGATAAAATCAGAAACTCGGTGATCGGTGAGGACGCGGCCATCACCACAGCGTTTGGTCGTAAGCCATTGGTTTATGCGGATTACACAGCGTCAGGACGTTCCCTGAGCATGATTGAGGACTACATCCGCGATCACGTGCTGCCCTACTATGCCAACACCCATACAGAGACTTCTTATACCGGTGCGCAGACCACAGCCCTGCGCGAGCAAGCCCGCCAGGAAATTCGCTCTGCGGTGAACGCGAACGACGATCATTCAGTGATATTTTGCGGTTCCGGTGCAACTTCTGCGATCCATAAGCTGATCGACATTCTCAACCTGAAACTGCCTGCTGACCTGAGCGCACGCTACAAGTTTGAGCAGCAAATTCCAGCAGAAGAACGCCCCGTTGTTTTCATCGGTCCTTACGAGCATCACTCCAATGAACTGCCATGGCGCGAGAGCATCGCAGACGTGGTTTCCATTCCGCTTTGTGAGGGCGGACAGGTCTGTCTGGACGATCTTGAGAAGCAGCTGATCAAATACGCAGATCGCCCCCTTAAGATCGGTAGTTTCTCAGCAGCCTCCAACGTGACTGGTGTAAAAACTGACGTCAACACTGTTGCTCGCCTGCTCCACAAACACGGCGCTCTGTCCTTCTGGGATTACGCGGCAGCAGGCCCATATGTTGGCATCGATATGGCGGGCGAAGAGACGGAAGAGGGAGACAGCTCCAAAGACGCTATCTTCCTGTCACCACACAAGTTTGTCGGCGGACCGGGCACGCCGGGTGTGCTGATTGTGAGTGATGCTATCCTGAAGAACCGCGTGCCAGCCATGCCGGGTGGTGGCACCGTGATGTACGTAACGCCGGAGGATCATCGCTACGTGGCTGATGCAGAACGCCGGGAGGAAGGCGGAACGCCTGCCATCGTGGAATCCGTACGCGCAGGCCTCGTGTTCAAGCTCCAACAGGCAGTTGGAACAGACGAGATTGAACGGCGCGAAGAGGACTTCGTTTCAAGAGCCGTGGCCCGTTGGTCAAAATGCGAGAACATAGAGATCCTGGGCAACACTGAAGCGCCGCGCCTGGCTATCACCTCGCTTAAGATCACCCACAAAGGCAAGGATCTGCACTACAGCTTTATCGTGGCACTGCTCAACGACCTGTTCGGCATTCAGGCCCGCGGTGGCTGTTCTTGTGCCGGCCCTTATGGTCACGCCCTGCTGGGCATGGATATGCATTACAGCAAGGCACTGGAGGAGCAGTTGGTTGAAGGCCACATGATCCTGCGTCCGGGCTGGATCCGTCTCAACTTCAATTACTTCATTGACGAGGAAACTTTCGAGTACCTTGTCCGCGCCATTGAACTGGTTGCAGAACACGGTTGGAAGCTGTTGCCGTTCTACAGGTTTGACCCCAATGGCGCTGTCTGGCGCTATCAGAACCACAAGGCCGAACTGGCAACATCCCTCGAAACGCTCAACTTCACCGCGATGCCTGCCCCGGCACCCAAGTCTGATCGTCCATCACTGAGTGAGACAATGAAAGCAGCAGAAGCCGAACTGCTTCGCACGCACGGTGCAGAGCAACGCTACAATGTGGTTCAGCCTGAAAAGGTGGAGGAACTGCGCTGGTTCGTCCGCCCACAAGACGTGGCTGTGGCTTAACAAACTGGAAGGCGCTGGCGATATCTGCAGCGCCTTTGTTGCTCTTACAGGCGCTTGACCCAGTCTTCGTAGCGCCGGTCAATATCCGGCATGTCGGCAGCGTGTGTCCATGCAACGCCTGCGGAGTTCCGGGCTTCTGTCGGTGTCATGGAAAAACGCTTCTTGAAGGCACGACTAAAGGTGCTCTCGTATGCAAAGCCGAAGGAAAAGGCGATTTCGGCATTGGAACGGTGAGCATTGCTGTTGCTGATAAGAGCCATCATGGCACCTTTCAGTCGCTGCTCCAGCACGAAGCTCTTTACCCCTCCATAGCTGCGGAACATTTCATAGAGTTTGGACCGCGAAATGCCTGCCTTGGAGGCCACCACCTCAGGCGTAAGCGCTGGGTTCGACAGGTTTTCATTGATTGCGCGTTTTGCCAGCATGATCTGCGCGGCATGACTGTTGGCATCTGAAATAACAACACCATCCGCCGTGCTGTTGAGGCATGCGGCAACAAGAGAGAGAGTTGCCGGATTAACATCAGCTGCCTGAGACAGGCTGAGCTGATCCGACAACTCTTTCAGCGTTTTAATATGGCTGTACAGAAGCTGAACCATGGGCTGCGAGGCGGGCAATCTCCTCATATGCTGCCCATCTGGATAAACCAGCTTTGGTTCAAGCAACTCCCTGGGAATAATCAGGGACAGGTTTGAAAATGTATTGGTCCAGGATTTTGACGTCCTGGCTAAATCAAAAATGATAAGGCCATCTTGTGCAACAGAATGCTGTGCGCCGTCATGCTCATAGAACATGTCGCCGGTTTCAAATAACTGGATCATGAAATGGTCCATCCCATCTCTTGCGATGGTCAGTTCACTCCGTTCCCAGAACTGTTTTCTGCTTTTTGTCCGGGCCAGAACAATTTGCCCGAACATGTGAGCATCAACTTCAGCGGTGAAATCATCCGTCCTGACGGCATGGTCTGCTTCCACCTGAAACATGAAGGAAATGCTCTCTTTCCAGAGAGAGAAGCGCTCATCGGGAGCCACACCATCGACAGAAAACACAGCCTGAGGAATAGGCTGCGAAATCTCCGTTGGCTGAACTCCTTTTTTGAGATCCACCTCTCCCAAGAAATGCATCCTCGTAAAGTCATGCACTTAATACGTGCTTTTACTAAAACCTTATTCCATTTGTATACATCTTCAGGTGCGTTGCAAACAATGACGCAGCGTCCAGATCAATGTGCATTTTGTTTGAGATTGCGCCAAATCTGGTTTTTTTCCTGAGTTTCTTGCATTGATGCATGACGATGGCACAACCACCGTTTCTGACATCGGTGTGTTGCCACACCTCGCAGATGCTCGCGCGCCGCTGAAATTATTGTGATGATGAGATGCAGGCTTCAGCCTTGTAGCAGCCCTATTCAGGGCACACCTTCAGGAGAGCTCCCCACTCCCCCCTTGAGCCTTCGAAGGATCACCCATGCCCCTGCAGTCGTCAGCCGCCAACTCCCACTCTCTCAGAGTTCTCCTGCCCGCCGTCGTGCTAGCAGGTGTTGTCGGTGAGCTCGCTTTTGAAGCTTATGCGTGGTTCGTCTCGCCAATCCTGTTCGGGCCTGTATTGGAACCTGCAAACCTCGTCATCGCACTCACATCCAAACTCTTTGGGCTGTCCATCCCCTACAGTGCAGCGTTTGCGATCCATTTCTCAGTGGGTGCTATCGCCTTCCCTGTGGCCATACTGGCCGTGCATCTGATGACCAGGCTGAAGTTCATGATTGCCGGCGTCGTGGCGGGCGTGCTGCTCTGGTACATCGCACAGGGCATGCTTGCGCCCTTCATCGGCAGAAGCTTCATGATGGACTTTGGCGCCTATACTCAGTCTTCCTTCGTAGGGCACGTTGGTATGGCAATTGTGATGGCCCTTGTGTTCTCTGTGCTCTTTGGAGAACGCAAAGCCAAACGCTAGAACCGGAGAGAGCGTTACGCCCTCTCCTGCATCTATTGTTGTTAAGCTGAGTATTTGAGCCGGATCACGGGCTGTTGTGTCTCTTCGCTAAAGACTTCATGCAACTCCTCAAAGCCGTAGCGCGCATAAAAGCGGCGGCCAATGGGATTATGTTTGAAGACTTCCAGCTCGACGCTGCTATGGAGAGAAACAGCCTGATCCATCAGAGCCTTCCCGAGCTTACGCCCGTGAAAGTCCGGATCCACGAACAGTCCGCCCACTTCATTGCCCAGCAACGAGATGAAGCCGACGACAGAACCATCTGCTTCCACCACCCATGTATCAGCGGATGGTAGATACACATTGCGGATGTTGTTGGTCTCATTTGCGAGGAACGCATCACTCAAAAAGGTATGCGCGTGCTTGCTGGCCTTCAGCCAGACGTCAACAATGGCCTCGGTGTCACGAGTTTCAAATTTACGGATCATTGGAATATCCTGAAGCATGCCGCTGAGCGGCCTATGATGTTCGGAGAATTAAAGGCATGCGAAACCAGCCGCGCAAAGTCATGCGGTCTTATGGTTTGAAACATGCATAGGGGCTCTTTTTGCGAGCCCTCAGATCCGGGACATCAAAACTCCTCTGAGACACTTCAGGAACTCTCACGTTAAGCTCATCGCGCGCAGTGTCAAGCCAGCAGGATCACCCATCACACCCGCTCCTACACACCTGTTGCGCGGACAACACGTGTGCGTTGCATCTCTCTATTTCCGGAAAGTCTGTGGTGCTAAAGGGACTTGATGGTGAAGACGCAACCGATGCCCGTTTCCCATTCCGGACGCGTCTTCACCATCGAGAAGGCTCTGTTTCACAGTCAACATCGGGCAAAAAATATTCCCGGAGACAGTTTTAAACATATATTTGAGCCAAAAAGGCAAGCTTCGCCACGACGCGAAAACTTTACCTTAAATGGACCCTAATCCCATGAGTTCTCTAGCTCCTTGATTTTCGTTAGGTCCATTTGTTTTCAAGAGGACAACTCCAAGATGCCGATTGCGCAAAAACACTTGCGTTAGATCAACGTCCTTCATCTACGCAACAGTACGATTGTGCTGATCGTGGGAGAGGTCTGTAAAAATGTCTACTACTATAGTTAGCAGTGAAGTGGAGAAGCTCGCTGAAATTCCCTTGCTTAAACGGTTGAGTACCGAGGCAAGAGAACAGCTGCTTCGGGGTGCCACTAAGAAATCTGTCTCGCGCGGTGAGATGATATTTTTTCAGGACGATAAAGCAGACGCGTTTTTTATCGTTCTGGAAGGATGGGTCAAAGTTTTTCGCGCGACAAGCAGCGGCGATGAGGCCGTTGTAGGGGTATTCACCCGCGGGCAAACCTTCGCAGAAGGAGCAGCCTTTACAAACTCAAACTATCCTGCTTCCGGAGAAGCGGTCACCGATAGTGTTGTGCTTTGTATTCCTGTTGCCCATTTGGCCAAATCTATTGCAGCTGATCCAAACATCGCGCTGGCAATGATGTCGTCTCTGTCCATGCACCTGCACCAGCTTGTGCTGCAGATCGAGGGCCTAAAAACACACACCGGTGCACAGCGAGTGGCTGAGTTCCTCCTGAACCTTAGCTCCGAACCTGCCGGTTCCTGCACACTGGTGCTGCCATACGATAAAGCTCTGATTGCTGGTCGTTTGGGAATGAAGCCGGAAAGTCTGTCCCGCGCCTTCCAGAAGCTGAAAAGCTACGGCGTTGAGGTCAAACAGAACCGGGCTATCATTTCAAACGTTCAGGCTCTGCGCACACTGGTAGAACAGGAACGCACAGTCGTTATGCATTCAAGCCACGGTTAGGCATGAAGTCATCTTTTTGATTTTGGTTTCCGGGTCAGGTCTCCTGCCCCTTGTAGATTTGCTTTATGAATTCTCCGAGCTGTTTTAGCTCCTCTCCACGTGGTGAGCTTTTTCGCCACGTAAGCGTGATTTTTCTTGGCAGTGCCTTGTCAACATCAACGAGATGAAGATCATACTTGTCGGTCAGCCCGGCCTTTATTGCTATGTCAGGCAGAAGCGTTGTTCCGAGCCCTTCTGCCACCATACCTACCAATGTGGAAAGGCTGGTCGCTTCGAACGTGCTGTCTTGTACAGGTCCGATTGGAGTAAATGCGGAAAGGGCATGCTGTTGTAAACAATGCCCTTTTTCCAACAGCATCATTCTGGTGCCTTCCAGGTCCGCCCCATCAGCATGCTTTAGTTTTGCAAGCGGGTGGTCTGGGCCAACGGCAAGCTTGTACCCATCTTCAAACAGTATTTCATAAGCTAGGTCACCAATCTCGAATGGCAGGGCCAACAACACTGCGTCCAGATATCCATTTTGCAAGGCTAAGAGCAGATCGCTGGTCATCCCCTCTTTGATAAAGAGGCGTAGCTCCGGAAACTTCTTGCGCAGGTGCGGCATGAGACCGGGCAAAAGGTAAGGCCCGACTGTTGAGATGACACCTAGTTTCAGATCACCCGCCAGAAACCTGGAGTTTGCCGAAGCAAAGTCTACAAAAGCCCTTGTATCAAGCAGAATGCGGCGCGCTCTATCTGCCAACGCATTGCCCAAAGGCGTAATGGTCACGGATCGTTTGGTCCGTTCTGCCAGATGAACACCAAGGTTCTGCTCCAGCTCCTTTAAAGCTGTGCTCAATGCGGATTGACTGACATTACATTTCTCAGCTGCACGACCAAAATGCTGCTCTTCAACCAACGCAACCAGAAACTCCAACTGCCGCAAACTTGGGAGATGACTCATAGATTTTCCAGATTACTGTTTTCCAATAAATCAATTTTACTAATTATTTTAGATCACTAACTTGCATTTATCAAATCAAATGAGTTTGAGGAAAATAAATGACTGAAGAAACCATGATCACACTGCCACAGCTTAACAGACCAGCTCCTGATTTTACCGCACCGACAACCGATGGCGTCAAATCATTGAGTGATTACAAAGGGCAATGGTTGATCCTCTTCTCCCACCCAGCTGATTTCACTCCGGTTTGTACCACCGAATTTATAGCCTTCGCCAACGCTGCAGATGACTTTGCAAAACTCAACACGGCCTTGCTGGGTCTCTCCATTGACAGCCACTACTCCCACATCGCATGGGCGCGGAACATCGAAGAGAAGTTTGGTGTGCACGTGCCATTTCCAATCATCGCCGATCTCTCCATGGAGGTCGCTAAAGCCTATGGCATGATCCAGCCGGGCGCTTCCGACACATCTGCTGTCAGAGCAACATTCATCATCGATCCTGAAGGTATATTGCGGGCTATGGTGTATTATCCAATGACCAATGGACGCTCTGTAGATGAGTTCCTGCGTCTGGTAAAAGCGCTGCAAACGTCAGAGGAACACAAGGTCGCCACTCCAGAAAACTGGCAGCCGGGAGATCAGGTTATCGTGCCTCCCCCAGCAACTCTTGAAGAAGCAAAAACCCGCCAGTCCGCCGGCTACGACTATGTAGACTGGTACTTCTCCAAGAAAGACATGGCTGTATAAAGAAGGCTGCACACAGAGAGGTTCAGGCGTTTTATCTGCCTGAACCTTAAGCTAAAATTGCGCCGTACTCAGAGTTCTAGGAAACTCTTCGCCCGTAATCCGCACCACCTTTTGGAGGTGTGTTACCGGTTAAGGCTGCAAGGGGTTGTTTTGCCCCTGATACCAGTACCGTTTCATGCAGGTAGTTCTCAATATGTTGAGCCAGTGCATGCTCGCAACCAATGACGGGTGCAAGTTTGCAGCCAGAGGGCGCGCTTTTCATCATTTCAGCGATATCGTCATGGCCATGCAGACCACCGCTAGCAAACAGCGGAACGACAATCGCATCTTCAGAGAGCGTGAGAACGGCTTTTTCGACAAAGGGTTCCTCAGAGAGGAACGCAACACGCAGGTTTTTATAGCCGTAACGGCTTTCCAGTTGATCCTTGAGTTGAAGTGCACATAGCCGTGATTCCGGCCCAACCGTGGAGCCGTGGGCGACAATCATCACTTCCCGGTCAAGGTCCGGTTTGATCAAGGTACTTTTGCTGTTTGGTGCCAGCGTACTTTGAATACTTTCAGAAACCAGATCAGGTAGGAAAGGCAATACACCAAGAGGGGGTAACAGCTTGATGTACTGCCCACTTCGGTTCAGATTCTGCCATTCACCTTCTTTCTGTTGTTGGTGGTCCGGGTCCAGCCCCAATCTGCGAGGCAGGACAGTTTTGCAGAAGTAGCCGTTACTTAAGAGGAGAGGTAGCACGAGCACACGCTCGTGCGGGAGGATTTCGACCACTTCCTGCAGCGGTGGGGTCCCTTTCATCACCCCACTCACCACATCCAGTTCGGGCAGTAAGGGCGCCAGAGCATTCTTCAGGCGCACGTGGCCTGGTGTATTGTCGGCGCCCTTGCCGCCCAAATCGCCATGAGCAGCAAGAACAAGTGCCAGATCGCTAGTGGCTTGTACCAGCGGAGAAGGTGATCTTGTTCCAGACATTGTACTTTCCAGATGGCTTGCTCATTGGAATACGCTTAACTTCTTCAAGCGTCTTCGCGTCATAGATGATGATCATGCCGTCATTCTCCCAGATGGAGAGAATGGCGTGGCTGCCATCACGGTCAAACTCGATATGAGCAGCGGTTTTACCCGGGAGCGGTTTCAGCGTCTTTACGATCTCAAGCGTTTCTTTATCGATCACGTACATCTGGTCCTTGTTTGGACCAAAGAAGACGTCCGCCCAAGCGTACTTGGAATTTTCGTGAGATCGCATGAAGAAGCCCGGTCCAGCCGTATCGAGTGTCTTCAGTACGGACCAGTTGGACATATCGATCACAGAAATCTTGCTCTCACGCAGGTGCGGGGTCACCATCACTGGCTTGCCTTCCCATTCCCAGCTGATGCCGGAGCCCAGATGCGGGAAGCCTGGCAGATCGATCTTGGCGATGGTGGAGCCTTCGTCCATGTCAACCACGACACCACTCTTACCATCACGGGAAGACCCCATCAGGTGCTTGTAGGACTGATCGAAGAAGAAGTCATCCATCGGCGCATCAACTTGGATACGACGCAGAGCGAACAGACCTTCTGAAGTTGGTTTCGCACCATCCTTGCCGTAGTTTTCAGCATCAACGTAAGCGTCGTATTCCGGTTCAGCGTTCGGATTGGTTGAGACCTCCCAAACTTCAGGCGTATCCTTCATGGCGACAACAAAGCTGTCACGTTCAGGAGCCTGATAAACCGCAGAAACACGTGTGGTTTCACCGCCCAGTGACTCTGCATCAAAGATCTTTTCAACGGACAGGTCTTCAGCAGACAGCATCACCAAAGAGTGCGGCAGGTAGTTTGCCAGCGCGATGTGCTTGCCATCGCGTGAAAGCGCAATGTTACGGGAGTTGATGCCGCCACGCACTTCGCCAACCACTTTCAGCGCCCACATATCGTACTTCGTGATCCAACCATCTCGGGACATGAAGTACACGTAGTGACCGTCCGGTGTGAACTTAGGACCGCCATGCAGCGCAAACTGGGTTTTGAAGCGTGTCAGAGGCTCGAACGTGTCGCCATCCATCACGGTAGCGTAGTGATCGCCGGTTTCCACCACCACGAACAGGTTGAGTGGATCGGACTCGTAGACTGGCTTTTCAACGGGCTTGTAGTCCTCGTTGAAGATCCGTGTCTCCATGATCTCCTTCTCACCCCAAACCGGCATTGCGCCGAGCGGGGTTTTGATCATGTTCACCAGATCTGCGATCTGTTGATCGTTCAGCTGATCACCAAACGCAGGCATCTGGGTGTGAACGCGGCCTTCTTTGATGGTGGACGCCGCAGCACTTGCGCGTAGACGCTTCAGGCTTTCCGGCAGCAGTGCCGGGCCAATGCCGCCGAGGCGATCACCGCCGTGGCATTCCGCGCAGAGTTCCTGATAGGTGCCTTTGGTGGCGTCGGAAACCGGATAGAGTTCCAGCTTTTTACCGCGCGCTTCAGCAGTACCTGCCAGCATGCAGGTTGCCAATAAAACACCGGCGAGTTTAGGCATAAACGTGTTTGGCTTCATGACGAGCTCCCCGGAATGGTGTTGTTTCAACGCGCTGGTGGTTTGTATCCTCCAGGCCGATTTCTTCATCCGTCAGATAACAGGATGGATCTTCTGCCCAAGGATCGCCGGTCAGCTGCAGCGCTCTTACACGCGTGTTGCCGTTACAGATGTTGAAGTACTGGCAAGAACCACAGCGGCCTTTGATCTGACGTGGAGTCTGCTTCAGGCCCGCCATCACAGGATCAGATACATCCTGCCAGATCTCGGAGAACTTACGCTCTTTCACGTTACCGATGGTGTAGTGCCACCAGAAGCTGTCCGGATGCACCTTGCCGGTGTTGTCGATGTTGCCGATGTTTACACCAGAAGCGTTGCCACCCCAGCGCTCCAGCATATCTTCCAGATAACCAGCTTTCTCCGGCATATTCTCACGCACCCACTGCAACAGGAAGATGCCATCCGCATCGTTGTTGCCGGTCACGTATTCTTTGGAGCTTCCAGCCAGCACATCTTCCCAAGCCTTTTCAATCAGGCGGGTCATGGCTTTGCGGGTCACATTCAGGTGCGCATCTTCACCACGGTTTTTGTTACCGCGGCCTGCGTACACCAGGTGAGACAGGTAGATCTTGTCTACTTTCTCGCGGTCACACAGCTCCAGATAGTCATCCAGAATGTCGGCGTTGTCTTCTGTCAGCGTAAAGCGCAGGCCAACTTTGACGTTTTCCTCACGCAAGTGACGAACAGCCTGCAAGGACAGGTCAAACGCGCCATCCATGCCACGGAAGTCATCATGCACCTTGCCGATGCCATCCAGCGAAATGCCAACGTAGTCGTAACCGATGGTGCCGATCTTGCGCGCCATTTCTTTGTCGATGAGCGTGCCATTGGTGGACAAGGCGGTATAAAAGCCGAGCTGCTTGGCATGTGCCGAGAGCTCCAGCATATCCGGGCGCATAAGCGGTTCACCACCAGAGAAGATGATGACCGGTACGCGGAAGCCTTTCAGGTCATCAATGACCTCATAGGCCTGCTCTGTTGAAAGCTCGCCGGGAAAATCTACATCGCCTGAGGTTGTGTAACAGTGCTTGCACTTCAGGTTACAACGGCGGATCAAGTTCCAGATTACAACCGGTCCAGCAGGTTTACGCGCTGGTGGAAGTGGATACGGATCCGCTAGAGCTTTGAGATAATGGGTCAGACGAAACACGCGGGCTCTCCCCTCTGCGACGAAGTCTAAGTCCTGTTTTTTTCAGGGTTTTTGTCGAAAACAGGACGTCATGTCCCTTGCATGATGAACCCACGAGAGCCTCTATTTCCTTGACTAAAGTCAGACACTCTTCGCGAGTTTTTCCGTGCACCATGGCGAACACATTGTAAGGCCATGTGGGCATCCATCTGGGGCGCTGATAACAGTGGGAAACGAAGTCAAGCGCGCCCATAATTTGGCCAATACGCTCAACATCTTCATCAACGATATTCCAGACGGACATTCCATTTGCACGCATGCCCAGGGCGCGATGATTTGGCACAGCTGCGATACGACGAATTGCACCGTTTTCTTTCATGGATGCAACGCGTTCCAGCACCAGCTCTTCACTAACGCCAAGCTGGCTCGCAATCTGCGCATAAGGCTCGGAGACCAGCGGCAACCCTTCTTGCAGCGCTGCGACCAGAGCACGATCAAATTCAGAGAATTCTTCAAAATTATGCGTGCTCATGCCGGGACCTTAAACTCAATGAAAAACTCGCGTTCTTTCGGGAACAACCGAACAGGAATGCCTGTCAGCTCTTCAATGCGTTTCCCGCAAGTCTCAATTTCTTCAGGGGTTTCCGTGGCCAGAACGAACCACATGTTCAGTTCGTGATCACGGGCATAGTTGTGTGCCACCTCGCTCAGCGAATTCACCTGCTCGGTCACCTCATCGTAACGCTCTTCTGGCACAGCCATCGCGCACAGGCAGAACGCACCACCCATCTGGGCGATATCGAACATGGGACCGAAACGGGTCAGGATACGCGTCTCAAGCAGCCATTGCAGGCGCTTCAGGAGCACGTCTTCCTCAATGCCCAGCTCTTCGGCAACAGCCGCGTACGGCTTGGAGACGACCGGGAGGCCATCTTGCAGACGATTGATCAGCTTACGATCCAGATCGTCCAGATGCACCCGCGCCGGTTCATTCAAATGAGCAATGTCTGAGCTCATGCGCTTACTCCAGCGTTGTAGGCAAGACGGGCACCACGCTGCTTAAAGCACTTGGTGGAGAACAGCACATCGCTGCTCATCACATGCTGCGTGGCCATGGTGGACAGCCGATTGATGACCTCAAGCGCCTCTTCACGGCTGTTCGCGTGGGTCATGGTGTAAAGGTTGTACGGCCACAGCGGCATCTCTCTGTTGCGCTGATAGCAAAGGCTGACCATCGGATCGGCGGAGAACATGGCGCCGACATCATCGATATGCTCATCGCGCACGTTCCAGACAGACATGGCATTGGCCTTGTAACCAATAGAGCGGTGCCGCACGACAACACCGAAGCGGCGAATAATGCCAGCATCCTGCAGTATCTTGAGGCGCTCCAGAACGGATGTTTCCGAACGACCCAGCTTCAACGCAATGCGCAGGAACGGACGATCTGAGAGCGGAATACCGTCAGAAAGTTTTTCCAGCAGACCGATGTCACCCGGCTCCAGCACTGACATGTCGACAGGTGGGAGCACCGGGGTCTTCTTTTCCAACCGCTGCTCTGTTAAAGAAAATCCCAGATCCAGGTGGAAAGCCTTTTCCATCCGAAAAGCGTGAACCACGAGATTGGTGGTCCGTTCTATACGGTCAAGTGTAGCCTCCAGGGTCGCCCGGTCTCGTTCAACAACCACGAACCAGATGTTCAGGTCATTTTCACGCAGGTAGTTATGGTTGACCCCCGGCTCATCATTGATGATCTGTGCCGCGGTTTCCACAAAGTGTGGAGGCGCAGAAACCGCAGCCAGACAACTCGCGCTGACTGTGTTCGGAGCCAGCACAGCACCAATGCGCGAGATAACGCCATTTGCCACCAACCGTTCGTAACTGCTGATCGCATCCAGGGCGTCCACCCCGGTTTCCCGGGCTATGAGATTGAATGGCTTTGGAACAAGTGGGAAATTATGCTGCCACTTGTCCACCAGTACGAGATCAATATCACTCAGCTGTGCGCTCATATCGCAAACTCCCCAATCGCTCGGGCGGCCACCGCCGCCCTGGGAAAGCCGGGACTTAAAGCCCCAGCTGGTGTGCACGTGAAGTAAAGAAGATGCCGCTTGGTTTTTCCGCTGGCAGAACCTCTTTCAGGGAGAAATCCGTTGTGTCGTAGACGTGGATCTCATTTTTGTCGCGAACGGACATCCAGACTTCTTCGCCGCGTGGAGTGAACTCCATGTGCAGCACGCCCGGTCCTGGCTTCAGGGTCTTGATGATCTTGCGATCCATAATGTCGATCACCTGAATGGTGTCGTTATGTGGAGGCGCAAAGTTTACCCAGATCTGGCGACCATCAGGACGCGCCATCGCAAACACTGGCTGGCCATGCACGGCGACACGGTCTACTTCGGTGAACTCACGTTCATCCATGAACAGCACTTCGTGACGACCAATTGCTGGCAGTGCAAACATGCCATTGGCTTTCGCCCAACCTTCAAGGTGAGGCATCTTGTAGACTGGCAGAGGCTCTTCACCCTTGCCGTAACCGTCCATAATGCGCTCGACTTTCAGTGGCTCTTTCCAAAGGTCCACATGAGCCAGACCATCTTCGCCAAACAGGCCAACGATGTAGTGGCGGCCATCACCGGTCACCAGCGCATCATATGGGAAGACGCCGATATCGGTGAGTTTGGTGACTTCAGGCTTCAGGCCCTTAGAGTAATCAAGGATCCAGGTCTGTTCGCCATCCCACAGGGAGAAAGCAAAACGACGGCCCGGCAGGTCCACAAGTCCGATGGTTTTGGACTGGTTGCCTTCTTCGTCGTAGATTGCAGGCACTTCGGAGATAAGCTCCAGAGTATCTGCGTCAAACACATTCACGCCACCTGGCTTGTAGTTGGCAACAGCGATCAGTTTGCCATCATCGGAGATAGCTCCACCGATGGAGTTACCAGCCTGCATGACGCGACCGACGAGCTTGCCAGTGAGCATGTCCACTTTGGACAGGCCACCATCACGACCAAACACATAGGCATAGCGCTCATCACGGGAATACACGACAGAAGCGTGCGAGAGGTTGCCCAGCCCTTCCACCTGCGCCAGCACAGTACGGTCTGTGCTTTCAACAATCAGGGCTGTTCCTGTGGCTCGTTCGATGATCAGACCCAAGTCGCCCGTGGCGCGCAGGTCGTCAGAACTGGCTGCAGAAGCAAATAAAAGACCCGCACCTAAAGCTGCGGCAGCAAATAACGTCTTCACTTGAATGCTCCTGTTTTCAGACCTTCAGCAATGAAGGCTGCTTCAGTTTCGTTGAGGAAGCCGCGCCAAGGAGGCATCGCCGTTCCCGGCAATCCACCAAGGATCACTTCCTGAATGACATCAGCGTCCATATGTTCCAGATTTTCCGGAAGGATTGGCCCGCCCAGACCGCCTTCAAGCGTCAGACCGTGGCAGGACCCGCAGTCCTGCTGCACAAAGTCTGTCAGCTTTTCGCGATCGATGATCTTGAGAGCCTCTTCATCGGCGAGAGCTCCAACTGGCACTCCAGTCAGTAACGGAAGCGCCAGCAACCCGGCCTTCAGAAAAGAACGCAGCGGGTTTTGCGCCATCCGCTCTGTCCTAGCCATTGATTACCTCCAGGTGAGGTCTTTTCTCACCCCAGTTTCCTTCGCTGCCGGTGATTTCTGGCAGTTCCAGAGTTTCTTTCAGACCCACAACATCACCAATCATGAACAGAGTTGGTGCTGGCAGCTTGGCTTCTTTGGCCAGCTCACCGATTGTGGTGAGTGTGCCAAACACTTTCTGTTCTTCCGACGTGGTGCCCTTGGAGATCGCGACCGCTGGCATATCCGCTGGCATGCCGTGCTCCACCAGCTTGGTGGAGATTTCCGCAATCGCGGCGAGGCCCATGTAGATCACAAGGGTGGTGTTAGGGTCCGCAAGGCTGGCCCAATCCAGATCGAGGGGTACATCTCTCTGGCAATGCCCGGTTACATAACGCAGCCCCGTTGCTAGACCGCGATGCGTGAGTGGCAGGTTGAGGCTTGAGGCACAGCCTTGCGCAGCTGTGATGCCCGGCACGACTTCATATTCGACACCGGCTGTGACCAGTTCAGCAGCTTCTTCGCTGCCGCGGCCAAAAATAAATGGATCTCCGCCTTTCAAGCGCACAACGCGCTTACCTTCTTTGGCGAGATCAACAAGCAACTGGTTGATTTCCTCTTGAGGAATTGGATGGCTCTTCGGCTTCTTCCCAACAGGGTAAAGCGCGGTCTTAGGAGGAACCAGATCCATAATTTCTTGAGAAACCAGACGATCATAAACAACAACTTCAGCGTCTTGAATACGCTTCAGAGCTTTCACTGTGAGGAGGTCCGGATCACCCGGTCCTGCGCCGATCAGACTGACCTTACCAATGCCTCTCATAACTCATTCCTCAAATCGAAACTGGCGAAAATAGAGGAGCAACGGGAGCTCCCCTGGTGATCTGGAGTGTTGCCGAACCGATGTCTTTTAAGGTGTTGGAGACATAGAACATGCCCGAAGGAGTAATCAGGCGTTCGTCTTTGATGACACTTATAGAATTCAGATTATGGCCATCAATCGCTGCGCACTTCTTGTGAGCACCTACAGCAACGGCGTTGGCTGCGCATTGCTGCGCGGCGTTAGCCGAAAAACGGAGAATTGATTTAAACGACACCATAAACTCCAATGCTGACGAACCTTACCCGGCATCGTTATGTAAGCTCGCCCTTTCGTCTCTCACATTGACCATCGTCAAGTTATTGTGAGGCACTCGTGAGAGGTGTTTTTTATTATATATATCAATAAGTTGATGTGTGTAGAAATTTCACAGAACTGCAACCAGATGTGGTGATATTCTAGGCAAATTGACATAGGTCACGCTTGGGTAAGAAATACGTAGACTTCCCACAACAAATAATCATTCTAAATCCGAGAAAGAGATTCTGATTCAGGTATTTACTTCTCGGCAACGGCAAGTTGCCCCCTTCAGAAAGCTGCACGGAGTGCGCGTTTGGGGTTTTAACGTAACTCCCGTTGGAAACGAGCAAATACCCTAACGTTACTTTAACCGCGTTACGAAGCAAAGATTCCACCCCTCCTCCATCCTCAGTAGGTTTAAAGCAAAACCACAACAAGCACCCAAGTGCTGCCCGACCTGAGGAGCCGCTACATGAGTGAGGCGAAGCCCTTTTCCTTCCTGAGCCCTATCAAAAACCCACCAGCTTATGTAATGGACCCTGACAAGAAGCACCTGGAAGTTACGCTGGATGTGGAATACGACACCAACAATGTTTTCAGCTTCGAAAAGCCTCACAACGTTCCCACCCATACGCGGGTCTTCACAAGCGACATCACCAAGGAAGCGGGCAATACGCTCACCGGCCCTACGATTGAAGTGCGCCCCGGCTCCAAGCTGCAGATCCACACGCACAACAAATTGCCTGAGCAGGACCAAACCGAGCCGGATGACATCAACTTCCCTTACGGCTTCAACAACTACAACATCCACACCCATGGCCTGCATGTGACGCCGGAATCCCCCGGCGACAACGTCTGCATGACCATTCGCCCCGGTGAGGAATACCACTACGAGTACGACATCCCCGCAGACCATCCACCGGGCGTCTACTGGTACCATCCTCACAAACACGGCTCCGTGGCTCTTCAGGTGGGCAGCGGGATGGCAGGGATGATCATCGTGCGTGGCCCGTTTGATGATCAGCTGAAAGAGATGGGGGTGAAGGAATACTGCATGGTGTTCCAGAACATCGCCGTGGATGCGGAAGGCAAGGTGGAAGACCAGAAGCAGGTCGCCAAATTCCCCAACAGTGAATACAACATCACCGTCAACAGCCAGTACTGCCCGATCATCAAGGTAAAGCCGGGTGAGCTGATCAACCTGCGCCTACTGAACGCGACAACGCGATCTTCCATCAACTTCGAGTGCCCGTTCTTTGCGCAGATGTTCATCTACGGTTATGACGGCAACCCTACAGAGAATTATCGCAGGCAGGGCGGTGTAAGCCTCGCCCCGGCCAATCGCGCGTCTGTGCTGCTTAAAATCAGCGAGGGAGCCACTCCGGGCGCCTTCTATTACGTGCAGAACAATTCGGTCGAGTACCAGTTCATTCCGCACTACAAGTACCACAACAACCCACCTCTCTTTGCGATTGAGGTGGAGCGTGGTGAAGAGATTGGTGCGGCGATCTACATGCCAACCGAAACCGCCGAACGCACAACACCACCTCCGTTCCCGGAAAGCTTGCGCGGTGGTTTGCTTGAGCCGATCCGTCCGGAAGAGGTGACCAACAAACGCACGCTAACGTTCCAGGCCAACACGCTGGATAATCCTGAGAAGTACTATCGAGGGGTGAACGTCACCATCGATCACGGCCAGTTTGGCGGCTGTGAGGTGGTCAATCACTGGGTTGAACTGGACGCCGTAGAAGAATGGACGCTGGAGAACGAAAGCGAGTTTCCTCATCCGATCCATATCCATGTGAACCCCATGTATGTCTATGAGATCGAAGGCGATGATCCGCTCGATTACACACTGGAGCTTCCCTTCTGGGCTGATACCATTCAGGTTCCACCTCACGGGCATGTGAAATTCCGCATGCGGTTCAAAGACTTCGTCGGCAAGTATCCGTTGCACTGCCACCTGCTCTATCACGAAGATGGCGGGATGATGCAGCATGTGAAGGTTGTTCGTGATCTGAAAGAAAAAGACGACTGGAACAACAATCAGTAGCGGGTCAAAGAACCGATAAGACCAGATGATCGACATTGACGGCATCAGCCCAAGCAACGAGCGGAAGCCAAAAGGAATGCGCAGCTTTTCATTAAGCCACTTTCTGCTTTCCAGCCCCGTCGGCTATGGGATGATGCTTGTCTTCCAGCTGATTGTTGTCTCACTGATTACACGGCCTGACACGCTCCATGTCTTTGAAGTTGCGTTCATTCTCAGCATATTCTTCTTTGGCATGGTCAGCCTGCAAAAAACAGTATTGCCTGACTATCTCTTTACTTATTTCTGGAGTGGTTTTGTCTATGGCGGATTTGGCATGATGGTGGGCCACCAGATCGACCTGTCCATCGACCATGACCTGGCCATGCAGCAGATGAACAGTCTTGCGCTTGCAGCGGTTTATCTGAACTGGATGACCCTCATCATGGTGTTTGCTTGCATCATAACCTGCTTCTTTGCTGACCATTGTAAAGGCCATGCAGGGTCAAAAAGCGCGAAAATACTCATCCATATCTTCGCGATTTCCATGATGATGTTCGGCGTTTACGTTGGTCACGCGCTTAACCTGATGCTGCATAAGAACACGTTTGACCGGTTCTATCTGCAAGTGCTCTCCATGAGCCTCTTCTTCACTATAGGCTACTACTGCGCCATCAAATGCCATGACCTTCTACGCGACAGAAAGAAGGCCTGAGCGGCCTCCCTCTCCTTTCTAACCAACACGCTTCTGCGAAGTCGCAAACCGCTTCTCCAGCCGCGCCTGTATCATCTCGAAGACAAAACTCACGGCCCAGTAAATCAAAGCCGCACTGATGAGCATCTCGAAGTGCTTGAACTCCGAGCGGCCAAGAGTGCGCGCCAGATACATGAGCTCCATGATGCCCATGGCTGAGACGAGCGAGCTGTCCTTCAGCATGGAGATGAAGTTGTTGCCAGTCGGCGGAATAATGATGCGGATCGCTTGGGGCAGAACCACCTTCCACATGGTCTGCCAAGGCTGCAAGCCAAGCGCAGCCGCCGCCTCAGATTGCTCCCGTGGCACGGCCTGAATGCCAGCCCGGAAGATCTCCGTCATATATGCCCCATAGCTCAGCGATAACGCGAGGATACCCGAAGGGATCGCATCCAGCGTAATCCCAAGCTGCGGCAGACCGAGATAAATCAGATAGACCTGCAACAACAACGGCGTGCCTCGAAAAAACGAGACGTAGAATGTTGAAATCGCATAGGCCGGACCTGAGTTGGAAAGCCGCATCAACGCACCAGCAAATGCCAGAATGCTTGCGAAAATGATCGACGCGAACGAAACGAAGAGTGTGTAGAACAGCCCTTTGTAAAGCAGGATCGGCAACCGCTCGATAATGAACGGAAACGACAGATCGAACGAGTAAAAGAAGCCCAGAAACAGTGCCAGCAACTGCGCCCAGTAGATTGGCACCTGTACCTTCATGGGCAGTTTGGAGACGAACACTACATCCGCCGTGATCACGGCTGAGATAGCAAAGGCAGCTAGTACAGAGGCGGTGTCAGGCGCAACATCCAGATTGAGCAAAGTCGACAGGTACTGACCAACGCTGCTCAGATCAAACGCCATGAGCAGCGCGGCCAGAACCACGAAGAAAGCCAGGCGCCGGGAAGGCGCATGGCTAAACAGGTTTACGAGCAATGTCATAGGACAGCCGATCAGTGCGACGTGGTCACAAGATCAGCGCCAAACCACTTCTTGGACAGCTCCACCAGCGTGCCATCCGCCCGCATTTCCTCAATGATTTCGCCAACTTTCTTGGAGAACTCAGGATCATCGCGTGACGTTACAACAGCCAGCGGCTCAAAGAAAACAGCTTCACCCAGAATGCGGATCGGATAGTTCGCTTTGATCGCCTCCAGAATGGTCGGAACCGATGTAATCCCGGCATCCAGTCGTTTGCCATCCCCCAGGCGCAGATCATCCAGAACGTTGGAATCTGCTTCATACGTGCGGACTTCACCCGGTTTCACGGCAAACTCGAAGGCTGGCGAGTAAGCCGGATCCAGCTCCAGTTCATGCTGCAGATAATACTCGAATGTAGAGCCGGTGCTGGCCCCAATGCGCTTGCCGTTCAGCTCAGACAACGTCTCGTAGGAAGAGTCTTTGTGCACGTAAAACGCAGCTGGCGTGTAGTAGTAAACGGCTGGAAAATCGAGCACTTTAGCGCGTGCCGGTGTTGGCGTCATGGAGCCGATGGACATCTCCCAACGTCCGCCCCACTTGCCGGATGTGATTGCCTCCCACGCCGGGTTCAGAAACTCCGCTTTCGCACCCATACGTTTGGCGACTTCCTTAGACACATCAATGTCATAGCCTTCAAACACACCATCCGCATTAAGATAGGATGCAGGCGGATAACCGGAGTTGGTTGCGACACGGATCACCTTGGTTTCCATGACACGGTCCATCACCTCACCCGAGAAAACCGGCTGAGATACTGCCAGCAATGAGACACCGACGATGGAACCAATACTCGCGATTGACTTAATAATATTCATTTCCCCCTCCAAATAATAATATTATCCGGATGATCCTAGGCAACCAAACTGAGGGAAACAAGAGATTCTCATTTATTTATATATGAATACAAAGCAGTTTCACTGAGTGAAATCTTCAAATTGCTTTCAGGCATCTGAATGAACACATGACCACTAATATAAATGTGCGGCAACACAATATAGTCACCGCACATACATCTACGTCTACTTGTACAGGATATGACTTCCTTCTGCGATCAGATCCAAATCCGACGCATGTCCATCCATGGCCTGCACCAGCTTCCAGATAGGTTCGAGAAACAGCCCAAACGTGGAGTGATGGATTGGCAGAACGCTCTTTGGTTTGAGACAATCCACCATCTTCACCACATCCTCAGCGTCCATGCTGATCTTGCCGAGTGCGCCTGTGCTGCCTACACCGCCCACATGCGGGATGAGAACGTCAATTTCTCCAAGGGCTTGCACAGGCATCATCACATCATCGACCGGGAAGGTATCTCCCGTCCAGTATAGGCTCTTGCGGTAATTCCCTGCTTCAAACTCCATGAAGTATCCATTGCCCGGACCAAGCACTTTCAGGATCTCGGGGTCCTCTGAATGCTTGGCTTCCACCGCTGTGATGGTGATCTGACCTGACTTCGTTGGAAACACCACCTGCTCGCCCCAAGGCAAGACGGATATGTTAGAAAACCCTTTGCTGGCAAGCTCTTGCTTATCATGATCCGTCGCAATCATCGGCATGTCAGAGGCAATCTGCGCTTCAGCGGCGGCATCGAAATGATCTGGATGCGAATGGCTGATCAACGTGGCTGTGACCGTGCTAAGATCAAATGCTGGCAACACCCCGAACCGGGGCTGTGGTTTGAGATTTGGCCCCTTGGCAAGATCAAACATCTCATTAGGGTTTGGCATCACAATCGCCTGTTCACCAACACCAAATGCCGGATCAGTCAGGAACGTCACGCCATCAAAGCTGATGAGCATCGTCGCCCCGCCAAGCCATTGTATTTGAAGCACTACCTCCGTTTCGTTAGAGGACTTCGACTGCGTCTCCGCGTGTGCTATTACAGGCAAACCAACCGCAGAGACCAGCGCTGTAGTCCCGCTTAAACCAAGAAACTTCCGTCTGTTCATCATCTCACCTATCTCAAGAATGAGCATAGGTCTAGCAAAGTCAGTGAGGTTGGAGTATTCAGATAATATTGCCTGCATTATTCGATTGAGCTGCATAATGACGAACATCACCCAGCTGCAAACCTTCGTGGAAGTCGCTCGTCTGAACTCTTTCGCAGAGGCGGCAGAGCACCTTCATATTCCGCGCTCAACGGTTACCGCCCGCGTGCAGGCACTGGAGGAGCGGCTTGGCGTTCAGCTGCTGCATCGCACGACAAGGCGTGTATCATTAACGCTGGAAGGCGAGCGGTTTATGCAGCAATGCGAGCCAGCTCTGGAGGCTTTGCAGCAGGCCGAGAGTGATTTGCTGGAGAAGGATGAACTCTCTGGAAACATTCGCCTTTCAGTTCCAACAGACTATCCTGCCCATACATTGAAACACCTGCTCAGCAGCTTTACTGAGAAGCATCCCAAGGTGTCGTTCTACGTTGATATGAGTGACAGTCCGGTTGATCTGGTCGCCGAGCATTTCGATCTGGCCATCCGTGCCCGCAAGCCGGGGGAAGATGCGCTGATAGCACGGCGCTATGCTTATGATCACATTGGCCTTTTCTGCCGCAAACCGCAGAGAACCATCACCGCAAAGAACATCAGTACTCTCTCGCTTTTGGACCCCGGCGGTTTTCTCGCAGAGTACTCAGCGGGCAAAACATCAGATCTCCTCATAGAAACAACAAACTTCCGTTTGACGAAACAGCTCGCATTATCAAGGGATTGCATTGTCGTTCTGCCGCTTTCTCTTTGCGAGCAGGAAGTTGAACAAGGTCTGCTCCACCTCCTCAAAACCACACTGGAAGTGCCCCAAGTACCTCTCTATATCGTCACCCCAGCCCGCAAGCATCGGCCCAAACGGACGCGTGCTTTTATCCAACACATCGTTGAAACGGCAAAAGCTGGTCAGTAAGACCAAATGGCTTATGGGCGCGCCCTCGGCAATTCGCTAGTATCCCCGCAGATTTTGCAGTTGCATGGCTACGGGTGAGAGAGAATGGCGCAGGAAACCCTTTTAAAAGAACAGTTAGACGGTGTTTTAAGGCTGACCCTGAATCGCCCTGATAAACTCAATGCCCTCACCCCAGAGATGCGTCAGGAACTGCTCACCGCACTGAAAGATGCCCACGATACGCCCGAGGTGCGCACCGTTATCCTCACCGGCTCAGGCCGCGCATTCTGCACCGGACAGGACCTCAACGACATCCTGCCGGACAGCGCTGGTGAGAAGCCGGATCTGGGAGATGTTCTGACCCAGCATTACAGCCCTATCATTCATGCGATCCGCCAAATGGAGAAGCCGGTTCTGTGTGCCGTCAACGGTGTAGCGACGGGTGCAGGTGCGGGTCTTGCCTTCGCTTGCGATATGGTTTTTGCCGCCAAAAGTGCCAAATTCATTCACGCGTTCAGTCGGTTAGGTCTCGTGCCCGGAGCAGGCGCCTCCTTCCACCTGCCGCGTATGGTTGGTGAGGTACGAGCCAAGGGCCTGATGCTCACCGGCATGCCGCTCACAGCGGAACGAGCTGCGGATTGGGGGCTGATCTGGGAAGCCATTGAAGATTACCAACTTCAGGATGAAGTACTAGATATTGCAACCGGACTTGCAAAAGGCCCAACATCGGCGTATGCAATGACCAAACACCTCATTCATGCATCTGCTGATAGCACGCTGGAAGACCAGTTGGTCCGCGAAGCGGAGATGCAGCGTCGGGCTGGAAACTCGGAAAATCACACCGAAGGCCTGAACGCATTCCTAGAAAAACGTTCACCCGTTTTCAAATAGTGCCTGCCTCCTCCCAGGTGGTTGTGGCGCTTTCCATAACCATAATTGAGGAGATTGCTGATGGGTATTATTGCACTCGATCACGTTCAGATGACCATGCCAGCAGGCCAGGAAGAAGCAGCACGCGCCTTTTTCATCAACCTGCTTGGCTTCACCGAAGTGGAAAAACCAGCGTCTTTACAAGGTCGTGGCGGTGTCTGGTTCACAGCGGGTGCCGTTAACCTGCATGTGGGCGTGGAAGAACCGTTCACCCCAAGCAAGAAAGGCCACCCAGCATTCCTGTTGGACAACCTGCAGGAAACCGTTGATCGTCTCGCCGCTGCTGGTGCTGTTTTGAAGGACGACAAACCGCTGCCGGGCTACATTCGCAAGTTCACTGAAGATCCGTTCGGCAACCGTATTGAGCTGATGCAGAAAACGGCATAACGCCTGAGACCACCCGCTAAAAAGAGAATTCCTTTTTCTTCTTTAGACATTGATAAATAAACGGAAAATCTTCCGCTTTTCGACAACCTCACGATATCCTGTGTGTGTTAGAGGGTGAGTTTATCACGCAAGCTCACCTTGGCACAGGAGCCTTCGCACATGACAATCCTCAGTTTGCAACACTTCAACCTTCCCATCGCGCCCGGGGGGGATAAACTTGCCCGCGAGTTTTACGTGGATCTGTTGGGCTTTGAAGAAGTTGAGCGACCTGAGAGCATCCGGAACCGGCCAGGTGGTTGGTTTTCAGTGGGTTCCATCAATCTGCACCTGAGCGTGCAAGACCCGTTCGTGGCCAACAAGGTCGGCCATCCAGCCTTTGTGGTGGATGATATCATCAAGCTGGCACAGCGTCTGCGTGACGCGGACTATGAGGTCTCCGACGACGCAACGTTCATCGGTTACATCAGAAAAACCACCCATGACCCCTTTGGCAACCGCATTGAGTTGATGCAGCCAGAGGACATGGTGCAGCACAAACTATAGCTTTTTTAGCTCCTGAAGCAGCGCGTTGGTGAGCCCTAGCAGCGTGCCTTCCGGCAGGATATCCTCGTGGTTCCACGTCAATGCCACTTGCCAGTGCGTTCCATTCAAGCCTTTGAGATCATATGTGAAATTGAGCACACCGATCTCACTTCCCGCCTTGAAAGCAATCCGCTGCCAATCCGTCTTTTCCGCAAGCCCCGGGTTGAACTGCATGGCCTTGTCATCGGCGATATCAGCAATCACATCGCACAGCTCTTCAGCACTTGCATACCACTCCACACCTGTCAGATAAGGATCTGCCACATCCTCAATAGCAGGCAGCGGGCGTTCTTCGATTGTCTCCAGAATTTTCCGCCGCTGAGCGACATCCGCCTGCCCGTATTTCTCCGCCAGCTTGCGGTCTGCCTTGAGCTGATAGAATTGGCGCGATGTCAGGAACGGTGTCCGTTCCTCACACGTTTCCAAAGGCTTAGTGCCAATGAGGTTGAGAATAACATCTGCAGCCGAGTTGTCTGATGCCGCCATCATGTGCTGGGCCACCGCCTGCAAAGTAACCAATCCGCCTTTCATCTTGGCGTAAAGGTTGCTCTCCGGATGAGACTCCAGATCTCTTTCCAGCCGAACTTTCTGGTTCCATTTCAGCTCGCCGCTTTTCACACGGCGCACCAGTTCCTGCATCACGAACAGTTTGTAGGCAGGCCCAATCGCGAGCGGCTTGTCAGCGTCTTTGCTGAAAAATTCTACGCCATCTTTCCGGATCAGCAGACTGGAGGAGGACGCCACCTCCTGCATGCGCGACAGGCAATCCTCCAGGCTCTCAACCAGATACAGCGCTGGTTTAATAAACAAGCCTTTGATTTTACCTGATCTTTCTCGCTCCAGAAGCACCGTTACGTTAAAGTGCGTTGTTTTGACGAGAAATGCGTTTTTTTGCGTTTCTTTGCTGATTTCCTGCGTTGATCCGTAAGCCGCCAACGCATCCTCCAGAGACCGGCGCAGTCCCTCTTTCCCGACCAGCGACAGGAATCCATCGGTGAACATGGAAAGGTCTTCGCCATTCCCATTCCAGACCTTAAAGAGCAGATCCGCATCAGAGGTGTTGCGCAGCTCGATCATTTCCGGCGTGATGCGCTTGGCCGGAGAAAGGTTCTCCAGAGCATCCTTCACGCTCAGGATCGGATCAAGAAACATCTCTTTAAAGGTGCGCATTTCCATTCGCCTCAAATCAGCAAGCCGCAAATCTCCTATCTCTCTTAAAGAGAGCTTTCAGAATTGGCAAAGCCTGTCTTCCTGCCTTGGCAAAAAGCCACAGATTGCCGGTGTTTAAAGCTGCGCATTATCCCCCTCGGAACAAATCATACCTCGCTCAATAACCAAGCAAATCTGCCAGAATAAACCCGCTGCGGAAGCTGGTAGATTTGCCCGGCATGTCTATTGCCAGATTCCCGAACACTCAATGAGGTTGGTATTGTGGAGATCAGTGTCGTTCTTCCGGTTCACAATTGCGGAAAGTATCTGCTGCCCGCATTGCAGAGCATAAAGTACCAGAGCTATCCACATTTCGAAGTGCTCATGGTGAACGACCATTCCTCCGACGGGTCAGAGGATGTGTGCGCTGATATTGCGTCCGTCGATGATCGCTTCAAACTGCTGCACTCACCGCATTTTGGCATGGCGGGCGCCTTGAACTTCGGCATCTCACAAGCCAGCGGCGTTTACATCGCCCGCATGGATGGCGACGATCTGTGCATGCCCGAACGCTTTGAAAAGCAAATCGAATTTCTGAAAGAAAACCCGGACATCTCCTTCCTCGGAACTTTCGCAGACCACATCAATGAAAGCGGCAAGACCACGGGGGTCTTTGAATATCCCGAAGACGACTTCGAGATCAAAGCGCAGCTCGACCGCGGGCAGAACACCTTTGTGCATCCCTCCATGATGATCCGCCGCAAAGCTCTGGTTGATCTTGGCGGGTATCGGGAAATTTTCAGCATCTGTCAGGACTATGACCTCTGGCTGCGTGCGCAAGACAGATACTCCTTCGCCAACCTGCCAGAACGGCTTGTGGCCTATCGCGGGTTCCCGGATAAGCGCGATCTGACCAATCGGTTCTGGAAGCACTTTTACATCACCAGGCTGGCAGAAATCAGCGTGCAGCAACGCCGCGCCGGACACCGCGACCCGGTTGATCAGATGACCGATGAGTTTGATCTGGAAGCTGTCGACGAGCGGCTGGTGAGAGAGCGGCTGATGTCAGCGCGGCAGGATTACTACTGCAACAAAAAGGCCTTCGTGGACGGAAAGCCGTTGAACTCCATGGACATAGAGCAGATCAAAGCCTTCTTGCTCAACCACAAGGAAAAGTTCAACAAAAAAGACCTGGGCCAGGCTTTCGGACTCCTTTTCGATCAAGCCATGCGCATCCAGGACTCTGAAAGCGCCGAGATCCTCTACAAACTCCAACGCGAAATCTCAAAAAGCCGCCACCTAAAATCCCTCCTCACCAAACCCGACAAACTCGTCAGATACGCTCTGAGGAAAAGAATGGAAGAGGCGTAGGTTTTACGCCTCTTGGTGGGGTTAGTCTCGATTAACCGCCAAACTTCAGCGCATTCACCGCAGTTAGCACGTTTTCTGGAATTCCGACGCCCGGATTGCTGGCGAACAGTTGTACTGAAGGAGTTGTGCCAATGCCATTTTGTGCATCGTAGAGGATGACGAACTTTTTGACGAACTTGTCAACTTCTTCAGGATCCTGAAACTTCTTGATATCGAACTTCTCATTGATCACCGCAGCCTGATTGTCGATATCGGTGCCAACCATAGACTCGGACATTCCAAGTACGGTTCGAACAACCTGATAGAGCGCAGGTGAGCCGAGAATTTCATAGGCGCTTGTGATGTTACCGCCAGTTCTTTGGAAGTTGAGTGCGAGCCTGACGCCTTCGTTTTGCTCGCCTTCACCTTCTTCAAAGCTAACCTGGATATATTGCTCTACAATACCTTTAGTTCTGTCCGCTTCACGTATTTCCAGATTATCGCGATATTTTGCGATTGTATCCTTCAGCTCAGATGGCTTCTTCAACGCTTCAATATCGATGTTCTCGTCGAACCAATCAATACGCTCACTCTTCGGACCATTGATAATTTCTTCCGGAACATCAAATGCGACCGTGATAACTTCATAGAGGGCAGGATCAGCCAGAATCTGTGTGGTAAAGATGACATCTCTTGGCATTTTGAGCGTAAAATACTCAGCTAACCGATCGACATCATCAACTTCTTCTCCCGGAGTGTTGGACCAGAGCACCATTCTCGGGTCCAAACCTTCACTCTCCCAATCAAACTTGCCTTTGATCGTTCCATCTTTGTTAAATGGAAATGCTTCTGCAAGTTCTTTGAAGCGCTTATCTTTCAGCGTGTTCGCAAGAGCACCTGAGTCGTCAGTGCCTTCAACCAGCACTTTTCGAACCATGCCCTTCGCATAGGCCATGTCCTCCAAACCCATGGTTTTCATCATGAAGTTATAGAGACGATAATCATTGAGAAGGTCATCAACCGTCTCAACCTTGCTAAAGTTTTCTTCGTAATATTTTATTTCACGGGCAATTTCTGGATCTTTAGCCGTTCTTTCTTTCGCGCCCGGCAAATCGCGATTGAGCATTGAGAAACGAAGGTTAGTATCCATTGAATTGAATCCGATTACACAAAACAGTTAGAGGCAGTCTGACTCAGGTGTCTTGTCTGAAGCTGATGATGGCCTTTGTGGGTGATGGCGGCAGAGTTTTGCATTTAAGCTATTGAGCGGACTGGGGTTCATTGGATAGTTGGGTGGCATCGCGTTAAGAAATCGGCGTTGAAGAGGGCGGAGTCTTACACGTTTCGAGCAGCTTTGATGCCGTTCTGAGAATCGCAACAACTCAATCCCCCCAAAAAACAGCTCCCGTCATCATCACGGGAGCTGTGTTAGGTGGGTGGTGGCCTCATACCGGTTTGGAGGGCCTTTGGCTTCGGCTGTTTGGTGTTGGCATCAGGCGCCGCTGGGGGGCGGGGGCTGATGGGTTGGGGAGCTGGCGCTTTGGTTTTGGTTATGCGGCCGGCTCCAAGTTATACGATCAGTTCCAAGTTTTGTGGCTGGACCAGCTCCAAGGATGAGAGCTGATCCAGGAGGATGAACCTTCCCTAGCTCATCTTTTCAATGCGGGCTGGGAGGGCCTGGCGGGCTATGCTGCCGACGACGGGGTCGGCGAGCAGGACCGGGCGTTGGCTGGTTGGGTCGGTGTAGCCGAGATCATTGCTGTTGGTGCCGAGGCCCCGGTTGGAGTGGCCTTCCAGAATGACATTGCCAATCTTGTGGGTGCGCGCGCCCAGTTCGCGGTGACCGTAGCCGTGCTCGATGCCGATAGCACCCCGTGCAATGCCTTGGCGCACCAGAGCTTGGCCGCTGATGCGGTTGCTCGGGGAGATCACGTTGATCCAGTCGCCGGTTTTTATGGAAAGCTGCTCAGCATCCACCGTGTTGATGGCAATGGCGTTGGAAAGCTTCAGATCATCCAGATACGGATTGCCACCGGTGCTGGAAGAGCGCAGCTGGGATTTGGTGCTGACAACGCGGAACGGCCACAGATCCGGTGGGAAGGCTTTGTCCACCTTGGTACCATCTGCAAAGCTTGGGGCCTGCCATGTGGGACAGCCAACAAACTTTTTGCCTGTCATGGAGTTGCGCGCCATGCCCACTGTCTCGTTCCAGACCTGAATGCCCTTTTTATAGGAGCGTGCGAAGCTCTCTCCCTTGTAGGTTTTCGCTGCATCTTCATAGCGGCCACCCCGGTTGTAAACGTAGGCCACCCGGCGCCATTCATCGGGTTTCAGGGTGCTTTCCAGATCAGCACGGATGCGATCCACACCGGTGATAGCCATATCGGCATCATCACTTTCCGGCACTGCACCGCCATCAAACGCCACGTTGGCACCGGCGCGCAGCCAAAAGTCCTCGGAGCGATGGAGCGGGTGCAGGTTGCCGTCTGCATCCGGAATGGCTTTGTCACCAAAGCCCGGCAGGCCCATGCGCTTGGCAACGTCGATGAAGAAGTTGTCCATGTCCATATGGCGGCCATCCGGTGTTGTGCCGGTCTGGCAATCCACCACCGGCCAGCGGGCTGTGGAGACCTTGGTTGGCACACCGCCCCAGGCTGAGGCCCAGCCCCATGCCTCGTAGAACACACGGTCTGGCACGATGTAATCGGCGAAGCGTGACGTTTCGTTGATGAAGGGATCAATAGCGATGAACAGCGGTAGGCGCTTGGTATCTTTGATCTTCTCCTTAATATCGTTTTCCATGCCCGCAACACCGTAGACCGGGTTGGAGGACCATGTGATCACAGCTTTAGCCTTGTAAGGATAACCTTCCAGCACAGAGGTGAGCCATTGCGCGCCCATGGGCTGGGTGAAGGAATGCCATGGGGCTTGTGCAGGGTATGGGTTCTTGCCCTCTGCGACCAGTCGTTTGAATTCGCTGGTTTTCTCATAGGCAAAGCCACCGCGGCCTGCATCCACGCCTTTCACCTTCACCTTGCCGGGGAAGGCGAGCAGGTTATAGCGTGGGCCTTTCTGCACATCTTTGAAGCGACCACCACCGGCAGTGGTGCCACCTTTGGCGTTGAGGTTGCCCACAAGGGCGTTGAGCATGACGATAGCATAGGCGGTGTAGAACCCGGCGGTGTGCATGGTGCCACCGTGGCAATCCGCTGCCGCCTGTTTGCCAACACTGGTGAAGTCACGTGCCAAAGAGATGATACGTTCTTCCGGTACGCCGCAATCTGCAGAGTATTCGGCGAGTGTTTTGCGCAGTGCCTCCCGGCGCAGCAAGCTTAGGCTGGTGGCTACGGGCACAGTTGAGCCATCCAGAAGTCTCACGGTTCCCTGATGGAACAGTGTGGCAGGGCGGCCCTTTGCAGGAGAGAGCTCTCCTGTTTCCGCATCCAGGCACATAGGTGCCTTTTGAGCATCTTCGTCCAGATCAGCAGTCACCATTCCTTGCCGCAGGAAGGAGCCGCCTTTGGGGTGCTCGGGGTCATCAATGACCAGATGCGTTGCATTGGACCAACTGGCCTCCCCTGCCGCCTTTGCTGCTGCGCCGGACGGTTGAGCCAGAAACTTGGCG
Source organism: Pseudovibrio sp. SCP20 (assembly GCF_057774105.1). Classification (NCBI taxonomy): domain Bacteria; kingdom Pseudomonadati; phylum Pseudomonadota; class Alphaproteobacteria; order Hyphomicrobiales; family Stappiaceae; genus Pseudovibrio; species Pseudovibrio sp. SCP20. The sequence continues at coordinate 114,439 of NZ_JBYMDH010000005.1, forward strand.
TCGTATCGTTCGTTTTCCATGATCCAGCGGATCATGCCCATCACCAGCGCCCCATCGGTGCCTGGTCTAATAGGAACCCATGTGTTGTCCTTGCCAAACGCATGGTTTTGAGAGTTGGTGAGCACTGGGTCCACCACCGCGTACTTCACTCCATCACGCCCACGGGCAGCGCCCATCAAGGTGCCTTGCAGTTTGTACGGGTTGCCTGCATTGCCGGGGGCAGTGCCAATGAACAGCATGTACTTGGCGTGGCGATAGTCTGGCTTCAGGTGTGGCTGCTTTTTCAGGTTGTCCAGCATGGCCGCATACCCAGCGCGCATGGACAGGCCGCAGTAAGAGCGGTGCCCCACGAAGTTGCGGGTGCCGTAAGCCATTTTGGCGAAGCGAGCGGCCATCATCAGGCGACCGTTTTTGAAGACCGGGATCACCACCAGTTGGTTGGCTTTTGGGCCGTATTCTGGATTTTCCGGATCCAGCGGGGTCTTCAGGTCGCGGATGGCGCGCAGGCCTTCCACGTGGCCCTCGCCAAACAGATCGCCGCCCTCTACGGTCTCCTCAATCAGCTGATCCCAGGAGATTTCCTTCCACTGGCCGCTGCCGCGCTCGCCCACACGTTTCATCGGCTTGAGGATGCGCTCCTTGCTGTTTTGCTTGGCAATGGCAGCATTGCCGCGACCGCAGGCGGTGGAGCGTCCGGCAAGGCCTTGTTCCCCATAAGCAGACAGGCCGGTGATCGCGTCTTTGATGGGCGTGTCATACGGAATGTGCGGGTTGGTGGAGAGCGGGCTGTATGGGTTGCCGGTGGCGCGTAGAATGTCGCCAGAGGCTTTGTCGACCCGCACACGAATGCCGCAAACGCTGGTGCAGCCCATGCACATTGTGTAGCCGACCCGTTGGTCCGGGTTGAGGATTACCTCTCCGCTGGCTGGGTCCACCTTGTATTCCGGTGGCAAGGCCCCTCCAGCAATGCCTTTGGCTTTCGCATCACCCAGCACTCCCTGATAGAAGTTTTTACCTGTTTCAGCAAAGCCCCAGAAGGCAGCGCCAGCTGCGCCAAGAGCGGTTGCGCCTTGAAGAACACCACGGCGAGAAATAGTCATAACTGGCTCTCCTTAGGCTTGAGTTTGCTTGCTGGCACGCACGGCCAGCAGGTTGATGAGAAGGGTGACAAAGATCAGGCTGAGGATCAGCAGGCCCGCAGATCCGGCCAGCGTGCGCAAAGCATCCTGAGACAGGGCGGCCTCATAGCCGTAAAATGCAGTCTCAGTTTTGGACATGAGCTGCGCGCCGTTGAAGGTGGACCAGCGGAAGGCCAATGCACCAAACACAGCCAGTGCTCCACTCACACCGCGCAGCAGCAAGTAGGTCTTTGCACTCACGGCCAGCGCCACCGGCACCACAACACCTGCGATGATGAAGCCACCGAGCAAGCCAACAGGGGCATAGTCTGCGGCCAGTGTTGAAAGGCTGGCATCCATCAGCATCCAGAGGCCAAAGGCAACCAGAGTGGCGGCTCCTGTGACCACCAGCATGTAACGGCCCTCGCCCTTTTCACCATTGAGGCTATCAATGGCCATTGTCGCACCCGCACCGCTCATCAGGGCTGTCAGAACAAGCACCACGGGGAAGCCGAGGGTGTTCCAGACAGGACGGGCAGCCACCACGCTCATTTCACCGGCGGTGTAACCCAGAATGCAGAGGGCTAGTGCGCCAACAATCATGGTCAGCGTACGTTCACCAGCGCACATGGGGGCATTACCACGGCGGCCTGTCATGAACGCCAGCAGAAGTGTAGAGCCGATGAACAGCGGCAGGAACCAGCTGCCCCACCACATGATGGAACCGGGCGCAGCACCACTGTAAAAGTGCATAAAACGTGCAGGCTGGTGCAAGTCCGCCAGCAGCGGCAAACCGGAGGCCAGTGCAAAACTGGCAGCGACAATCAGAGCGCCTTTGGCTTCTGCAACACGCACAAGACGAGCATAAGCCAGCAGCAAGGCCGCCCCTGCACCCGTTCCCACCAGCAGGAAGTACGCGACCGCCCAAGGCCGCCAGACGGCTTCATGATCAAAAGACATCAGATCAACAGCAGGCATAACTCACACCTCCCCATGTGCAGGCGTTTCAAGACCTTGGCGCAAATCACGGGCACCGCCGCCAACCGCAACGGTTGAGGCAAGCCTGTCATCCAGCCCGATATAATAGACGTTTGGTCCTGTCTTGAACTCAGGGCGCAGACCCTTAGTTTCATGCTGCGCCATCAGCTTGCGGATATCGCTTTCCGGATCGTTCAGATCCCCAAACACGCGGGCGTTGCCCACGCAGGTTTCAACGCAGGCCGGCAGCAAACCGACAGAGGTGCGATGCACACAAAACGTGCACTTATCCGCCACGCCGGTTTTGTGGTTGATGAAGCGCGCTTCATAAGGGCACGCCTGCACGCAGTAGCCGCAGGCCACACATTGCTCAGCATCCACCACCACAGCACCCTCATCGGTTTTGAAGGTAGCATTGACCGGACACACCGGAATGCACGGCGGCTCATCACAGTGGTTGCACAAGCGCGGCAACACGGCCTGACTTGGGCCATCCGGACCGTCCAGCTCATAGACTGGCACAGCGGTGCGATGCTGGCCTTCAGGCACATCGTTTTCAATGGTGCAGGCCACGGTGCAGGCCTGACAGCCGATACATTTGCGCAGATCCACCAGCATGCCCCAGCGCTTGGGCTTCGCCTGCGCATTTGCCGCCGCCGGCGCCGCCACCGCAGCCGTTGAGCCTGCCATAGCCAGTTTGAGGAACTCACGTCTTGAATTCATGTCTCCCCCCGGAGTGTCACGGTTTGGGTTGTTCCCAAGCTACCGGGCGGCCAGCAACAAAAATATTGGGGAGGTTATCTGCCGGTTTAGGGGAGTTCCCCTAGATGGGGCGGGGAGTAAGCAATCGATAATTTCGTAAACCGCTCTTCACAGCAAAAAAGCAGAGAAGTTTGGTCTCACCACAATTTGCCCGTAGGTTGCTCCCATCCGATTTGGGGGTTCATTTGAGCATATTGATCATCGTGCTTTCGGGCATGTTCGCTGGCGTTTTGTCCGGCATTGTTGGCACAGGGTCGTCGATCATTCTGCTGCCTATTCTGGTGGCTGTGTTTGGCACCAAGGCGGCCATTCCCATCATGGCAATTGCGGCGCTGATCGCCAATTGCGGGCGCGTGATTGTGTGGTGGAGTGAGATCAACTGGCGTGCCGTGTTTTTCTATGCCGTGCCCAGCATTCCCATGGCAGCCCTAGGGGCGAACCTGCTGATTGCCATACCGGAATCCGTTGGTGGCACCATCCTTGGGCTATTCTTCCTCGTGCTCATCCCCGTACGCTATCTGCTGCGCTCCAGAAACATCGGCTCCAAGCCAGCCCACCTTGTGCTTGGCGGAACGTTGATCGGGTTTCTCACCGGCCTCGTTGCCTCCTCTGGCCCTTTGAGCCTTGCGGTGTTCTCCTCATTTGGCCTCGTCAAAAGCGCATTGATTGCAACGGAAGCGGCAGCGTCTTTGTTCGTGTTCGGCTCCAAAGCCGCGACCTTCAGTTATCTGAATGTGATGAGCACCGATATTCTGATCGGCGGGGCATTGGTGGGTGGGTCCATCACGCTTGGCACGTATGCCGCCAAGGCGATCCTCAACAAGCTCAGCTCCAAACAGCATGACCGTATGATCGATCTGGTTCTGGCTGGCTCTGGCATTTCCATGATTATGCCTTGAGTATCACAAGCCGCGCACTACAATCCGCGCAACACCTGATCTAACCTTGCGGTCCGCCTCCTGCTTTGAGTTTCACTATGCTGCCTGCTGATTACATCGATCTTTACTGCGAGCGAACAGCACCGGGGTTCTGGAATGAACCGCTGAACGCACTGAGCAATCTCAGCTTTTTCGTCGCAGCGCTGGTGGCCCTGTATCTGGTGCGCAGGCGAGGCAACGCGGATCTGGCGGAACTTGTGCTTATCACTCTGGCAGCGGCTATTGGTGTCGGCTCATTCCTGTTTCATACATTTGCAAATACATGGTCAGAGCTGGCGGATGTCATCCCGATCTGGAGCTTTGTTGCATTCTACATCATTACGGTGATTTACCGCGCGACTGGTGAAAACCTGTTCCGCACACTACGTGCCAGCGCCATAGCAGTGGGCCTGACTGCTATCATCTTCTGGTTCAGCTCAAGCGCTGTGGTGACGGGTCTGGAGGCTGGGCCTGATCCTCTCAACGGTTCCATGCAGTATCTGCCTGCGGTCGTCGCACTACTCGTCGCAACCGTGCTGATGCACCTGCGCAAACACCCTGCCCGCACGTACATCACGTTTGCAGCAGCCACCTTTGTAATCTCGCTGGCCTTCCGAACCATCGACATCGCCCTCTGTTTTTCCATCAGCTTCGGCACCCACTTCATGTGGCACCTGCTCAACGGCCTCATGATCGGCCTGCTCCTCGCCGCGCTGGTGCTGAAGATGAAACCCAAAGGAGCCTCCTGATGATCCAGCTCAGCGACTATTTTGCCAACTGGCAGCAAACAGGACTGGCTGGAATCGACGCTTCACCATGGGAGCTGACCGGCAACGCAGCTGATATCATCAAGGGGATGCTGCCTCAGCTTACGGTTGGCTACCGCATCACCAACACTATCGCCATTCATCAAAGCGCTACGGTGGAAGATGGGGCAACGCTGAAAGGCCCGATGATCATTGGGCCGAGTGCCTTTGTCTCCTCCCGCAGCTACCTGCGCGGCGGTGTTTACATGAGTGAGGGCTGTGCGGTTGGGCCGTTTTGCGAGGTTAAGTCCAGCTTCCTACTGAAGGGCTCCAAGCTGGCCCACCTTGGGTTTCTCGGAGATTCCATTCTGGGCGAGTATGTCAATCTGGAAGCAGGCGTTGTGGTCGCGAACCATCGCAATGAGTGGGCGGAAAAAGAGATCAAGCTCATTGAAAACAGACGAGAACTGCCAACCGGCGCAATCAAGTTCGGGTCCCTGATTGGAGACCGGAGCAAAGTCGGCGCAAACTCAGTGCTTGCACCTGGAACGCTGCTGAAACCCAACACCATCATCCCCCGGCTCACCTCCGTCGATCAGCAAGCCGAACACCTCAGTCTGGCAACGCAATAAGCTTATCTCTGGCCTCAAACCCGCTGCCAGAAGCAATCGCACGCAGGATCTCCGCAGCGCATTGCTCTGGAGACAGGATGGACGTGTCCAGCTCAAGATCATAAATCCCGGGTTCGTGAACTTCGTCCTGCCAGTGTTGAACGGGGAGCGGAATATCTCCTTGAGTAGTGGCAGTGAGATAGTCTCCCTCACTTTCCACCCGCCGCCGCATGATTTCATCGAGAGGGCAAAACACCCCGACGATCAACACGCTCAGCCCCTCCAGCTCCTGCAGGTAGCGTCCCCAACGGCCATCCAGCGTGGCGTAGCTGTTGTGGTGGCCGAGATCAGCGACCACGTTCATGCCAAGCGCGGCGTGTGCGGCGATACTTTTGTAAAGCGCGGTGTAAGAGCGGAAAACAAAGTCTTCCAGATCAGGCCGTTCCCCGTCCGGCCTCAGCCCGATCCCCGGCTTCAGCTGGTCCGGTGTCATGTGTTTGACGACAACGTCCACGCCCAGGTTCATCCAGGGTTCTTCGGCAAAGCTTTGCAGTGCGGAGACGATGGAACTCTTCCCCGCCCTCGGTGCTCCATTGAGCAGAACAACCCAACCTGATGTCATCGACAACCTCCCATTTTGGAAAGCATAACAGACTTAGGCGGAGAAACTGCGGAAACCGAGGGCCTACCCCAATAAGCCCTCGGCAATAGGCTGCGACCAGCCCTCCCCCGCGTCTTGTTACTTCTTGCCAAGCAGGCTCATGCGGCCCATCACGTCGTGGCCATCCCAATATTTGTGCTTGAGAACAGCTGCCACGTGCACGGCGACCAGTGCCAGCAAAGACCATGCAAGCAGCTCGTGCGCAGTTGCTGTGGCATCTTCCAGTTTGATGCCTGCAAAGGTTTCCATGGTTGGGAAGATCTTTGGCATTGCGATGGTGAACCACTTCACACCATGACCGCCAAAATCAACCTCCGCCCACGCAACCAGCATGGTGACCAGCGGCAGCACATAAAGGCCCAGATGCCCCAGATGGGAGCCGATTTTCTCCCAGGAGCTCAGACCAGCAGGCAGTGCAGGTGGCTTGTTGAGCAGGCGAATGGCTACGCGCAGCAGCAACAGACCCAACAAGGTCACGCCCAGAGAAATGTGAATATCAAACAGGCTCTCTTCCAGCGGAGTATCTTCCAGAGAGTCCATCTTCATGATGTATCCGGTCGTCCACATGGAAAGAAAGCCAAGGGCCATCAACCAGTGAAGGATGCGGGCGGAGCGCACATATTGTTGATCAGTCATAGTTTCTGCCAGTTCTTCTTATGGCAGCAACTCATTCTTTGCCTTGTGCTTCAGGAGTGCCATCAGCACCCCGGTTGCCGCCTCGTAACGCCGACACAACACCACGCGATCCTGAAGGTAACCTGAAATTTTGAGTTAAGTTTGGGGGATGGGTTTAAGAGTTTACCCCACAACACCGGCCTGAGCCCGTGGCGCGGTCGGCGCTTTGGGTGAGTTGGTAGACGTCGACGAGGGTCTGGACTTCCAGTTTGGTGAGGACGTTGTGGCGGTGGATCTCTACGGTTTTGACGCTGAGACCTAATGCATTGGCGATGCTTTTGTTTTGCAGGCCCTGGGCGAGGTAGCCCATCACCTCACGTTCGCGGTTGGTGAGGCGATCAACCTTCATTTTGGCCTGAGCAGTCAGGCAGCACTGGCTGGCACGATCCCGTGTTTCGGAAATCAGATCCTGCAGCTTGTCGAGCAGGCTTTGCTCGTCGAACGGTTTTTCCAAAACATCCACCGCGCCAAGACTCATGGCACGGACACCATCACGCAGATTGGCAAAAGCAGAGATAACGATGACCGGCAAGTGCTGGCCGGAGGCGCGCAGCTTCTCCAGCAAACCGAGGCCACTGGTGCCGGGGATGCGCATATCGGTGATGATGACACCAACACAGGGGCGCAGGTCAGACTGCAGGAAGTCATCGGCCCGTTCAAAGTCTACGGCTTTGAGCCCGACAGACTCCACCAGACACACCAGCGCTTCCCGCATGGCATCGTCATCATCAATGATGATGATCACAGGCTCAGCCTCGGGTCCATAAAGCGGCTTAGCTGGTTGTTGTGTCATGGTTTCCCTCTGTTTGTGGGCCTGCCAGTGGCAGCATCACCGTTGCGCAAGTGCCAGCGTGTGGCGCAGGGCTCAGGGTCAGCTCACCTTCATGGCTGTCGACAATGCTGAGTGCTGTGGCCAGCCCCAGGCCCAGACTGCCTTTGCTGGAAAAGAACGGCTCAAACACCTTCTCCTCCAGCTCTTTTGGAATGCCAGAGCCCTGATCGCACACGATCAACGCACAGCTGCCAGCAGAGCTTTCCAGCAGGATGGAGATCACCCCGCCCTCAAGTCCGGCTTCTACAGTGGCATCAAGCGCGTTTTGCAGCAGCACCACCATGACCTGCCGCAATTGAACATCATCACAACAGACAAACACGGGCTCTTTGGGCGGTTCCCAGTGCAGCTGGCAGTCGTGTTTGGTGGCAAAGGTGCGCATGAGCATCACGGTTTCCTCCACCAGCTCACGCAGATCCACCCGGCGGCGCGCTTCCGGTTGTTTGTTGAGGAAGCTGCGCATGGAGTTGATGAAGTCAGAGGCCCGATTAGCTTGCTCGGAAATACGGGTGAGCTGCTTTTGAAGGGTCTCCTCGTCCGCCGTCCCCCGATCCAGTCGCTTCCGCAAGCTATGGGCGAAGGTGGAGATGGCACCGAGCGGTTGCTTCAGATCATGCGCCAGACTGCCTGCGAGGATGTTCATGGAAGAAACACGGCCTGCATGGGCCAGCTCGTTCTCCAGCATCAGGTTGCGCTGCAAAGCGTCAGCCAGTTTATCACTCGCGGCTTCCAGCTGCTGAGAGCGACGGCGCACCAGAAACTCCACGTGCCCCACATGCAGCAGAAATGCACCGCTCAGCACGATCACCACGCCCAGCAAAAAGTAGTTCCGCTCCACCCAATCCTTCAGGATCTGCCGCAAGTCTTTGTTGTAGGGATAGAGCGCCAGATCACGGTAGACCCGTTCCACGGCGGCGTAAGAGACCGGCGCAATCCAATTGGCGTGGCCCAGCCATTCATCCGTGCACGCACCATCTGGCATAGAAAGCAACGCCTGTGTGATGCGTGTTGCCAACTGTGGCGAGACGCCCGGTACTTTCAGGAAGGCCCAGCCCGGATAAAGCTCTGAGGTTCTGGCGCAGGCGAACTCTGGATCATACTGCTGGCCAAGAACGCGGATCTGGGATTTATCCAGCTTGCCTGCTGCACTCATACTCTCCAGCAAACAAGCGCGGACGATGCCCACTTGCACGCCTCCATTCACCACCGCATCCACCACTGTTTGCTGCGGAAAGCCCAGTGGTTTCACCTGCAGCTCTGCCTCCTTGCCAAGACTCATTTGCAAGCTGTGCTTAGCTGCCAGATAGCCACCAAACGCTTTTGTTGAAACAACCCCGGCAGTCACGCCCTTCAGGTCCATCAGGGTTGAGATACCACTGTCGGTGCGAGTGAAGATGACGGAGCCGAGATCCTGCATCTCGCTTTTGTTCACGTGCGAGCGCGCACTGGCGATGCGGCTGACGCCCGCAATGCGTTCCAGCTGAAAAGAGTGGCCGGGATTGGTGATGATGAAGTCCAGCTGCTCTGCCTGCTCCGCAATTTGCTGAAGGGTCAAAGACAGATAGGAGAACTCAACGTCAGGTAGTTCGCGCTGCAAATGCTCAATGGTCGGCGCCCATGTGCGCTGCGTTTCCAGGCTGCCGCGATAGGAGAGGATGCCCACACGCACCATCTCAGACTGCGCGTACACAGGTTCTGCCACCACATGCAGAGCAAGCAGCACAATCACAGAAAACGCAGCATAAACAGCGCGCTGAAGGTAGCCTCCCATACAGAAATCCCGAGTGCAACGTATATTAGATAATCCGAAAAAACCAGCGATCCCACTCGATTGCAATAGGTATTTCACCTAGGGCGACGAAGGGCATCAGCCTCTTGCTCTTCTGCATTTACTTGAAGCTGTCGCTGTAGTTTACTTAGGGGAACGAAACTCCAGCCTCTACAGATTTTGAACGCGCTGCAATTCATCGCAATCGATTAGGATCAAGACACCATATGATCGGCTACATTACATTGGGAACCAATGACCTCGAGCGCGCCTGCTCGTTCTACGATGCCATTTTGGGCAAGATGGGTGCGACACGTGTCTTTGAAAACAACCGGCTTTATGCCTGGAGCTTTGGCGAGGGCAAACCACTCATCGTCCTCAACACACCTTACGATGGACAGGAAGCTTCTATCGGCAATGGCACCATGGTGGCTTTGCGGGTAGAAGACCGCGAAACAGTCGAAAACCTGCATGCACTTGCCCTACAACTCGGAGGCAAAGACGAAGGCCCTCCCGGCCCGCGCGGAGAGGCATTTTATGGAGCCTACTGCCGGGATCTGGATGGCAACAAGCTCAACTTCCACTGCTAGCTGAACTCAGATGTATCACATAGCACAAAAGGCTTGGCGAACTTGCCTATAAATGGCATTTGAATAAGATATACTTTCAAATGCCATTGAGGATATTCGCCAATGCTACGTTCACTTCTTCTTACTGCCACCTGTGCAGTCTCACTGCTCACACCTCTTGGCGCGCAGGCGGATGAAGCAGAGGACGCCTTTGTTGAAGCCAACATCCTGTCCATCTTCTACCACGAGATCGGACATGCTGTGATTGACAAGATGCAGGTGCCGATCTTCGGGCAGGAAGAAGACGCGGCAGACGTGCTCTCCGTAATGATGATCGACTGGCTCTATGAGGAAGAGGCCGCGCAGGAACTCGCTTTCAACAGCGCGTTTGGCTACATCAATGACCCGGATGGCGTTGAAGAAGTGGCATGGTGGGATCTGCATGGCCCAGACCAGCAGCGCTATTACAACCACATCTGCCTGTTTTACGGTGCTGATCCAGAAAAGCGCGAGGATCTGGCTTATGACCTTGGCTTGCCGGAAGATCGCGCGCAGATGTGCCCGGTGGAGTATGAGCAAGCTGCCAACAGTTGGGGGGCTGTGTTTGACGAAATGTCCCCGGAATCCGGCGTTCCGCTGGTCTTCCATGAGGGAAGCGGCAAAGAGGCCGAGCTGATCAATCAGGTGCTTTCTGAGGAAGTCAAAAACCTTGAGCAGGATATGTCTTTGCCGAGTGAAGTGATCGTGAAGGTCGACAGCTGCGGCGAGCCCAACGCGTTTTATGATCCGGAAGAAGCGTCCATCATCTTCTGCACCGAGTTCATCCCGCATCTGCGATCAATCTATCAGGCGAACCTGGAGAACTGATTTGAGGCATTTGCTGGGGTTTACAGCTTAAGCCCCAGCTTGCTGATCCAACTGCGGCGCATATCGCGGAGCACCCATTTCAGCTTATCACTCGGGATAAAATACCCGCCGATGCCCGAGGAGAACAGCAGGTCAAACGTCCGCTCGGTAGACTTGTGCAGCGCCTGCTCAACCTGCGCCTCATCCCCCTTCGGCCTGATGGGGATCATCATGCAGATGGTATCCGGCTCCTGCTCAATCACCTCAACACGCACATCCTCTGGGAACGTGTAACCCGTTGTTTCTGAGAGGGTTCCTTTCGGATCTTCGATCAACCGCTGACGATAATCAGGGTCATTGATCATCCGCCGATAATCCCGCTCCGCGAAGGAGTTGTTGTCCTGCTGGTTCATGCGTCCCCCTTCCCTTTTGCGATGGAAGAGCGAATGCCAAGCAGCTTGACCTTGTTGTAAACTGAAGACAGCCAAACAAACATATCCCCGCTGGACCACAGATCCATCTGGTTCAGATCCAGCGTCACATTCAGCTCATCCTCCGGCTTGGCAGGTGGAATGGTCAGATACAGAGTATCCTCACGCTGCTGAACAATCCGGACTTTAACAGAAGGATCAACCTCCACTCCCAACTGCTTCAGAGCAGCCCCAGCATCCCTCTCCGCCAGCTCCGCAAACGCTGGATCCTCCCACATCCGCTTGGTCAGCAACAACTCAAAGTCCCTCTCCATCACCGCTCTTCCTTGATACCGGGAACAAGATGAAAGCCAGTCTAGGGGATGGGGCTTAAGTCTTTGTGGCCCCTCTGCAGCGATAGGCACAAGCAGACAGGTACATGTAATCGAGAATAATTTTCAAAGCAGAGAATTAGTTACACCTTACGTAAAAGTAAAGATGCAATAAAATACTACAACCTATGATATAGCGCACATGAAATATGTATTTAAATGTAATCGGTAATACATTTGCATTCATATTTATCGATTTATCTGCTACCTACATATTAAGTGTTGGGGTGGGTATTTTTTCTGATGTATGTGAAGCGTTTGTTCTCTACGACTGCGTTAAGCGGTCTGTTGTATTTTATGGTTCAGTCTGTTTATGCAGAACCAATTGAAAACAATACTACATTACAGAGACCTGAAGGCAATTATGCCGGTTTTGATGGTTCAACCAGTAACAAACGGGCTCTATACTTCCGTGAAACCTCAAACCCAACAGATGCTTTGACTGGCAGTGTCAATGCCGGAGCAACTTCTGATCCTGCTGAAGTGCAAAGTTGGAATGGGCTAGATGCCTTTGACGCCTTTACTGAAGAAGTATACCTTGCAGCTCTCTCATCACCTGCACCATTTACTTCTGAGGTAGACATCACGCTCTATCTGACACGTCAGACATCGACAGACGCAGAGAGCCTGTCAATCGATGCAGTCGGTTTATGGTCTGAGACAGATGATGAGATCACCAACTCTGGCAGCATCCTCATTGATGCGACCGCTGGCGATACGACATCCAGCACTGATGCGTTTTCTAAAGCAGATGCAACCGGCATCCAGGGTGAGAATATTCAAAACACCGGTGATATCACTCTTTGGGCCCGCGGTGGCAACGCAAAAGCCGGTAGCAAGGCATTTACAAATGCTGAAGCTACGGGACTGATTGGCACAAATATTGAAAACTCAGGCAAGATTTCGATTACAGCTCTTGCAGGTAATGGCGAAGCCTCGACAGGATTTGTCAGCGCAGATGCATACGCTTACGGCATTCGTGGCGACTTGATTACCAATCACGGAGAACTGAGTGTTACTGCCTCTACCGAAACAGGTACTATTCAGGCCCGTGGCCTCTACGCGTATGAAGAGACAGTAACCCTAAACACCGGTGATATTACAATTTCCGGGACGGCTGGAGACAACGCGCAGCTCTTCGGAATATATGCATATGACGGAACAGTGGGTACAAACACTGGCGATATCAACGTCATTGGCGTTGCTGTTGATGGCCGGGTTCAAGCTGCTGCAATCGATGTTCATGGTGGGTCTCTTAGCAATAATGAGGGCACACTTTTTGTCGATGCATCTTCAACACACGAACGCATCGAAACCTATGGCATACGCGCAACCAGTGGGCAGGTGGGGACCAACACCGGCAATATTACCGTTCTGAGTGAAACAGAAGATGAAAAGGTCGAGGCTTACGGCATAAGCAGTGGAACACTCGACCTGAACTCCGGTGATATTCACATCTCCGCAATTAGCAGAGATGACATCGTTCGAGCCTATGCCATTGAGGCTGAAACGACAAAGAACACTGGTAGTCTCGAGGTTAGCTCCAGATCCACCAAAAAAGACGTCTCCGCTTACGGTATCAAAGGCCAGACAGAGACCAATGAAGGCTCGATCTCCATTTCTGCAACTTCTGAAGAAAGTTACGCATATTCCTATGGAATTCAAGGTGTTGTGGACACTAACACTGGACTAATTGAAGTTGAGAGCACCACCACTGAAGGCTTTGCGTACGCTCACGGCATCCAAGGAAACACTCAGAAGAATGAAGGCGACATAAGAGCGGAAGCAACTGCAGTTGAGGACTATGCCTACGCTTTTGGCATTCAAAATGGTGTAACCGAAAATATCGGAGACATTCACGCAACGGCCAGAAGCACGGAAGAACAGGCCTATGCTTACTCAATTCAAGGCGGAGCAGATACCAATACCGGTGATTTGGTCACAACGAGCGTGAGCAAGAACTCATACGCGTATGCTTACGGCATTCAGGGCGAAGTCACTACGAACAGCGGTAATATTCAGGTCACAGCTCGTGGAGCTCAACAAGCTTTCGCTTATGGAGTGCAAGGCAATACAGCCGCTAACTTGGGGGCACTCACTGTTTCGGCCCTCTCGACCAATGATTATGCTCAAGCATTCGGCATCAGTGGTGCCGTCAACACAAACGATGCCGATATCTCAGTTGAAGCTTTCGCTGGCACTGATAACTACAGCACATTTGCACGAGCTTATGGCCTGCACAGCTATCAAAGCGGAGATACCCCTGACAACATTTCTCGAAACAGCGGTGACATTAGTGTAGTTGCAGCAGCTGGTGACACAGACGATACGAACGGCAACATTCACGCCTCTGCCAAAGCCTATGGAATATTTCTTGAGGCTTACAATGCAGACGATCCAATCTACGGAGCCATCTCTGAAAACCATGGTAATATAGAGATCACAGTGAACGGTGCGGAGCTCGCAGGTTCTTCTGACATCAATGAGGAGAATGGTCGGGTAGACGCAATTGGCGTTCTCGCAAATGTGGGCACGAACACCGGTGATATTAAGGTAGCAGCAACTGGCTCTTCCATTGAGGGAGCCAGCAAAGCGGACCTGATTGTAGAGGCCTATGGCATTAGAGGCAACGTTGCCACAAACTCCGGCACTGTCTGGGTCAAGGCAGTTGCGGGAACGAACGATGGCGGTACCGTCAGTTCATATGTGCAAACCTCTGGCCTCAGAGGAACGGTGGGCACAAACAATGGCGACGTAACTGTTCATGGTGCGTCTTCAGCGGACTATGTTCACGCTTACGGCATCGATACATACAAAGGCGATTTAACTGCAAACTCCGGCTCTATCAATGTGACAGGCATTTCAGGTACCGACCACGTGCAGGCATCAGGTATCGACATTTACGAAGGCGATATTGGCACCAACAGCGGAGCCATTGAAGTTTACGGACAATCTGAGCAGCGGTATGTTCAGGCGACAGGTATCGACATCTTTCAAGGCTCAATTGATACCAATAGCGGTAAGATCAGCGCTCGCGGTTTTTCTAAGGAAAGCTATGTTCAGTCTACGGGTATCGATCTTACAGACGGTAACCTGACCACAAACACTGGCGATATCTATGTGAAAGCCGTTTCCGAGCAGGATTATACTCGCGCGAAAGGTATCGATGGTCCGTTGGACAACAACCACGGAGCCATAACATCCATCTCAATCGCGCAGGCAGATTACAGTAGGGCCTACGGGATCTACGATTTTGACGGAGGCTCTACGCCAAGTGACCTTACTGAAAACACTGGCATTATTGAGGTATTAGCTGAATCCGGGGATATCGTTGAAGCTGATCGTGATATCAATAGCACTGCAGAAGCTTATGGCATTCAACTCACCGCTTTCAACTCAGATGATCCAATTCGTGGCACTATTGCGAAAAACACTGGCGACATAACGGTTTTTGCAAACGGTGGCTTGGTTACAGGTACATCGAACACACACAATGCAGATGCCACAGTCCAAGCCTATGGTGTTCAGGCGAATATTACCGAAAACACAGGCCACATCTACGTAGAAGCCAATGGAACTTCTGCTAACAACCTGAGTAACGGAGATCTGTTGACAAGAGCATACGGCATTGATGGGGACGTTGAAGTAAACTCCGGAAACATCACTGTCTTTGCACGTGCAGGAACAAGCGATACAGGTACTGTCAATACTGGCACTTACGCCTACGGCATCAATGGCGCTACTGGTATAAACGAGGGCCAGATCCATGTTGAGAGCCACTCTGAAGATTTTGTCTATGCCACCGGCCTCAATGATGTGGTTTCACTCGAAAACCGGGAAAAAGTAACGGCTCTTGCTACCTCCAAAGACGACTTTGTCTATGCAACTGGTATTGCGGGGGATGCAGGTGCTGAGGTCACAAAGAATAGCCATCAGGTTCATGCAAAAGCGGAAAGTGAGTCCCGTTTCTCATATGCATATGGTATTCGCGCTGATGTTGGAGAAAACAGCGGAGATATCATTGCTCAAGCAATCAGCGGGACATCAGCTTCAAGCACTCCAGCCGAGTATGTCTATGCCTACAGTGTCAGTGGAGGTCTTGAAAGCAACAGTGCAATCATTAAGGCTGACGCAACTTCATATGGAGACCAGGCAACTGCCTATGGCGTAGCACAAGCCTCCGGAACACTCACAAACACAGGTGTCATTTCTGCGATGGCGCAATCCATTTCGCATGGGGGAGACAATGATACAGCAAACGCTTACGGCATTTATCTTAAGAACGATCTGGCACTAGATTCTCAAGGACTTATCCTTGCCAGCGCGTCAGGAGACACGGATAGTAAAGCCTACCAAGTCTATACTGATGGTTTTGACCTGAGCATCGAGAACTACGGCATGCTACTGGGTTCAGATCTACAGCTTACTGATTATGAAGGAACAATTCAGTCGGACACCGGCAACAACGTTACCTTTGATAATGCAGATCTTTACGTCTACGTTGATCCAGTCAACTTGCGGGAAGGTGAGTATACTCTACCAAGCCTTGTCGAGAACAAGACACTGACAGAAGGTCAGTTTGAGGACTTCGCCAATATTGATGTGCTTCGTTCTCAACTTGGCACAGACTGGACTGTTGGTTTTGTCGAGCAAACCGGTACGGCAGGTGAACAGAAAATCATCTTCAATTACGCTCCAGAGAGTTCCGCTGCGCTTGTATCTGCTGCGGCAACCCGGCAAATGGCGTTAAACTTACAAAATCTGGTCGATGGGCAACTGGACAACCTCTGGCTTAACAGCCTGAGTTCCTCAATTAATTCAGAACAGTCCCTCAACAGTTATGCGCCAGTTGCTCCAAAGAGCGAGGGACTAGCTGCGATTAACAAAGCCGCACCGTCTGGTATGTATGGCGATGGCTTTGAACAGACAACTCAGGTTTACATGCAGGGTGTCCTATCCCAGCAAGCTGCCAACTATGACCCCGTGGGTTACAATGTTTACTCTCAGGGATTGCTTGTCGGCCTGAATAGCACAATCACAGAAAATATCCTTGTTGGAGCAAGTGGTTACTACGGCCAAGGGAAACTTGATTTTACCGGGAATGGCTTTGAGAGCGGCTCTGAAGATATCAAAAATTATGCAGCAGGCGTGCAAGCATCCTATCAGTATGGCTCGGCTCTTTTGGGCCTGAGCTCACTGTACACGCATTCTGAGAATGATTTTGCCAATGCCACAAGCACAGGATCCAGAACAGGCTCTTTCACAACAGATACTCTCACGACAAGATTGGCATTGAAGTACAAGAGTGAACTCACTGGCAACCGCTTTACGCCCGAAGTTGCTTTAACTCATGTGTGGTTCAAGCAAGATGACTTCACCACCTCTGGTACAAGCCACTTGGATACTCGTTACAGCAACCTGAACGAGAATGACCTTTATTTGTCTGCCAACCTCGGTTGGAATCGCGACTTCAATCTTGGAGAATGGGTTGTACAGCCAAATGCAAAACTGGGGGTACTTCATGCACTTACGAGCAATGAAGTTGCCGGCGAAGTTTATCAGGCAGCTGCAGTAGAAGAGTTAGTTTTCGGTGCAGACCGGACGTATCTGAACACATCAGCAGGCCTCACTCTCACTTCAGGGAATTTTTCCGCCTCACTCAACTACGCAGGCAGCTTTTCTAAGAATACATCTCGGAACACGGTTCAGGGTCGATTTTCTTTGCGCCTCTAGCTCTCAGAAATTCGTCTATGGTCTGGCTTAAGTCTTTATGCCCGCGAGGTTTGCGTCTGATAGCACGGCCTCGATCACTGTTTTGGCGGCCTGTTGCTCCTCTGCGATGTTGTCTTGTTCAGCGTAGTAGAGGGTGCGGATGGCTTTCCAGAGGGTCCAACCCATGGCGCGGTGCCAGGTAGGTTGGTCTATATCGACCATGGTTTTGAAAAGCTCCCGATTTGCACCAGAGAAGAACTTCCAGGTGATAACTAAGTCACAGGCAGGATCGCCAATGGTGCATAAGCCGAAGTCGATGACTGCACTGAGACGGCCATTTCGTGTGAGAATGTTCCCGGTTGAGAGGTCTCCCTGCACCCAGACGGCGGGTTTTGTCCATTTGGACTGAAGAGCCCGCTCCCAGATCGTCAGCGCGGCTTTGGCATCAATATCGTCGGTCACGCCAGCAAGGCACAAGCGGGTCTCTTCGTCATAAACGCTCAGATCACCGCCACGATGGAAGTTATGGTCGCCTGCGATCGGCCCGCCAGTCGTGTCCGCAGCCCAGAGCGCGTGGAGATAGTCTGCCAGGTCTTTGGCAAACGTGTTCATGTCACTGATGGTGGCAGCGGAAACCGTTTCGCCCTCAATCCAGCGATAAACAGACCACGGCCACGGATAATCTGCTGAGGGCCTGCCGAGAGCGACTGGCTCAGGAATGGCTACGGGCAGCTGATTTGCCAGCTTTGGCAGCCACTTAAACTCCTTCTCAACCTGCGGAACATAACCCGCAGCATTTGGCAGACGCACCTTCAGCTTATCGCCAAGGCGGAGTGTTTTGTTGTCCCAGCCCTCGTTCTCAACGCATCTGAGAGGCAGGTCCTTCCATTCAGGGAACTGCTCATCAAGCATCTTCCGCACCACTTCTGGCGCTATAACCAAACGGTCATCACTCATTGAAACTCACAATCACACTTAAAAATCAGCAATAAAAAAGGCGTGGTTGAGACCGCACCTTGACTTAAGCAGAACTGAGTGAGCTTGCGAAGGGAAAGCCTCAAGACCGAGGCAATCCCGCAAAAACTGTCGCTCTAATGAGACACTAGGCCACGAACATCAGATAGAGGCCGAAGAGCGCCGTGATGGCTCCGAACGCGCGCAGGAACATGCGGCCGCTGTTCCACTCAGTCAATGAACCAAGCCCGATACCAGCCAGACCCAGCGCGAACGTGGAAACGGAGAAGCCGAGCGCGTAAATCAGCAGGCTGTTCGCATTGGCCTCAACAGCGTGGGCTGCGCCGTGGAACACCGCAAACACGCCAACAATCAGCGCGCCCACGACCACAGGCAGTTTCAAAGCAAACGCCACAAGCAAGCCAACCACGATGACGGAGGCCAGAATACCCATCTCGACATATGACACAACAACGCCCATGTAGCGCGCCCAAAACGCCATGAACATGACAAGCGTAAACACCAGTGGCCAGATCAGACGCTTCTGGTGCAGTACCAGCGCGGCCCAAACACCAACGCCAACCATGGTCAAGATATGGTCCAGCCCACCCAGAGGGTGCCACAGACCGTGAAGGAAATCCGCCTTGGCTTGTGCCGTAGAAAATGCGGCAGCCTGAGCGGGCAAAGCAATCAACATCAATACTGCCAGAAGACCTGTCAAACCGGCAGTTTCTCTCAATTTCATCAGTGCAATATCCAATATTGGGCGCGCAGCAGCACGCGCAGTCCATGTCGTCAGTTAGGGTGCAGGGTGACCGCACAAGGTGACGCCAAACTGACTTGTTTTCCGTAGGCAAGCAATCAAACCGCGTTCTTTTGGGAAAATCACGCCAGATTGCCTGTAGAAAACAGCATTGGACATTTTGAGAGGCAAGGCGCCTGCAAAAAAGGGAGCCCGAAGGCCCCCTTTGCCGCTTGGTTTAGTGGGTCATCAAAACCGGGATCTTCATATCATGCAGAACCTTGCGCGTTGCCCCTCCAAACAGGTATTGGGCGAGGCGGCTGTGACCATAGCCGCCCATCACCAGCATATCGGCCTTGAGGCGATCCACGGTGCTCAGCAGCGCGTCTGACACGGAACCGGAGACATTGCTCATCACTTCCAGATGAATGTTGACGCCATGGCGCTCGAAATAATTGCGGATATCCGTGAGTTCTGAATGCTTTGGCTCATCGTGCGGGGTGATCATCACGACGGATACGGTGTCTGCTGCCTGCAGCATGGACATGGAGGCATGTGCTGCGTTGGAGGCAGGACCGGACCCATCCCACGCCACAGCGATGTTCTTGGGTGCGAACGCTTTTTCGTATGCGTGTGGCACAATAAGTGTCGCGACACCGGTATCAAACACCATCGCCTCAATCATGGCAGAGCGCATGGGTTCCGGCTTGGCGGGATCATCCTGACGGATCACGGTGACGTCGCTCAAACGGCCCAGATGCATCAGTTCGTCAAACGTGCCTCCCAGAGTGATGTTGGTCGTGCGGGTTTCGCCTTCCACGCCGGAGCCATCAAAGTGTTTTGCAAAGCCTTCCAATGACTTATTGAGCAACTCAGCAGACTGTTCCTGCAAGCGCTGCTCATAGTCAGGTGGCATCGGCCCTGCCGTGCACAGGTAGTAGGAGGTCTCGTAGTTTGGGACCACACCAATCAGATAGGCATCTGTCAGCTTGGAGAGTTCAACGGCAACGCGGGTTGCGACCTGATCGCCTGTTGTGTCGGTAAGGGTGACGACTGTTTTGATAGACATATCTGAACCTCCAATTGACTCACTTCATGAAGCGCAGAATGCGAAAAGCTCCCACCTGTCGGTCGAGTTGCCTGAAATGCCCTTCCCGCCTCATACAGTGATAGTTGGACGCAAACAAACACAAGTAAATTGGGTGCTATACTTAGCTCATACCGAATTATTATAACCCTACGTACGCATTATAACCTTAAGTCAATCTATGGTAGACATAATACCTCAAAACAAAATCTCGATGATTACATTTTGAATATTTAAATATGAGCGCCATACATTCGCCATACAGAGCAAAGCACTCGCGGGTACTCAACACAATCGACATAAATTGAAATTCATCTAGCCCATTGGCTTTGCGTTTCTTTTTCTAAAGCCAAGCATCGTTGTTGAGGGGAATAGAGATTTATCTATATTTCCAAAATGAGCTCGGACGAACCATTTGATCCTGCCATTCCGATCCCCGAACTCGAAAATCTGTTTGATGCGAGCATCCGGGTGTTTTTGCGGAATGGAATAGTAACGGCCACTATGGACGATGTGGCCGAAGCTGTTGGTGTATCTACGAAAACGCTCAATGCTGCTTTTGGGTCGAAGCGGGAGTTGGCGGTCTCTGCGCTGCGGTGGTACTACCTCAAATACAGCCAGCAAATGCAGTCGGTAATGGCGATGCATTCGGATGCGTACTCGGCGCTGCAAGGGGTGCTGATGGAGTTTACCGAACTGTGCTGTGATGACCTGAAAGCCGAAAAAGGCCTTTTCTGGCCGACACTTGTGGACCTTGGCTACGTCGACGAGAGCCTTTGGGCGGAGTTTCAGAACCTGCAATTTGATTGGGAAGATCAGATCAGGGATAAGTTGACTCAGTGTCAGGATGAGCTGAAGAGCCCCGAAGACATCGAGATCCTGACTGCCTACTTTATTATGGTTTTCGAGGGCCTCTACGAGCTCGTGAAATTCGGCACCCCACGCGAAAAACTCTTTGCATTGATTGATGTTACGCTGGAAGTGCTGGGCAGCAGAATGAAGACTGGTGGGAAGTAATTCCCCTTTTCCCATCACCAGAGCGCAGACAGCCCCATGGAGGCGCCAGTGGCGCCCCCATTTCAGTGCACAGTGAGGAGTATATCTTTATTTTGAAGTGGCACTGAGGGCATTGCCCAGGGCGAACACGGATGCGAACAGCAGGACGATATCTTTCAGCAGGAACTGTCCCGGAATAACAGAGATCGCGAGCACGCCAGTGTCAGGAATGAACACGCCCGGCGTGGAAAAGAAGAAGCTGAAGGTCACCAGGAATGTCGCGATTGCGCCCAGTGCACCGTAGACCGCGAACTTTGGAGCGAAGAAGCGGGTGGCGAGTAACCCGGCGATGGTCAGCTCAGTAAGTCCGATGAGTTTGGACACAGCTCCTTCGGACAGGAATGTGTAAAGCCATCCAAGAAAGGGAGAATTCTCGACCAGTCCGCGAATTGCTCCAGCCTCATAGGCCGTAAACTTCATTCCGCCAAACCAGAGGAACACGAGAATAAGGGCCGCGAAGATTCCGTTTTTCGCGATGTCGGAGAACAAAGCACCCAGGGCGGCATTGTCTTCTGATTGTGTTGCAGTCGCGTGAGTAAGATCAGTCATGTCAACCTCCTGTGTTGAATTTGGCAGTGTGTTGTGGCGGGTCTTGCCAGCCTGTGCGCTTAGGTATATGTATTACGGACCGATGTGTCCATAATGAATTACGGACTAATCGGTAACATTGTTGTGAGCGGGAATAGAGTGATGGCAAGACCTCGGGAATTTGACCCTAAAACTGCGTTGGACAGAATACAGAGAGCTTTTTGGGAAAAAGGCTATCACGGCACCTCCATGCAGGATCTGGAGAGGATAACCGAGCTGAAAAAGCAGTCGCTCTACCGGGAATTTGGCAATAAAGACGCCATGTACGCGCGAGCGCTGAAGCTTTACCACGAACGGGACATCACCCATCTGGCACAGGTGATCTGCAAGGCACCGGACGCAAAGCAGCGCTTTGTGGATCTGTTTGAGGCGGTGCTGGAGCCGGTACGCAATGGCGACCGCAGCGGTTGCTTTCTGTGCAACTCCGCCATTGAGCACGCCCATGATGATCCGCAAATCCAGCTGAATGCACAGGAAGGCATCAAGAGCACGCAAGACCTGTTCAACACCGCCCTCGCCGTCTCCGAGCCTTACAAAGGCGATGCGGCCCTGCGAAAGCAAAAGGCCAACCTGCTCGCCGCCGGCTACTTCGGCCTGCGCGTCATGGTCCGCGGTGGCACTCCGCTGGAAGAGCTAGAAGAAACGGTCAGCGTGCTCGTCAGCACGATCTAAGCACAACGGTTTTGCTTAGCAGGCGAAATAAGGTACGCGTTGCCCCCTCTATAATTTTTGGATTTTCAAATGGCTGGTTATGTTCTTCACCACTACAAAATTATCGACAGGTCTCGCATTGAGGAACTCGGCCCAAGATCCATGCCAATTCTCGAAAGATATGGCGGTGAGTTGATCGTCGCGAGCCCGATGAAAGCCCTTGCGGATCCGACCCCTTATACGAACATGGTGATGTACAAGTTCGAGAGTTTTGAGGCCGCTCTGACCTTCTATAACTCAGAGGAAATGGTGGAACTCAGAAAGTTCAGCAGCCAGGTCATCGAGGGTTTTGCAACCGTCATTCCGGGTCATTCAGAAACAGAAGGTGTTGTGAAGTCAGGCTATTTCACGAGCGAAGCCGCAAGCTGATCTTATCCCGCAGATGAAGCGGTGGGTGAGAGCAAGCCGCTTTATCATAGATGATCTTTTCTTTCTGCTTCGCACCATATTGTCCTGACAATGCAAGTATTTTGGTAGAACATATTTATTGAAGTAGGGTGTCTTTCTCAAAACCCTTTATTGGCCATCCATCTATATTGTACAGCGCCCCCACAAGACAGGCGCGCCCAAGTTTTACCATTCGGGGGAAATGCGTAAATGGCTTACTTGATTAACTTAGATTACAACAACAGAGAACCTCAATTTGAGTTCCTTGATGCACCAAAAAATAAGCCGCGTTTTGGACTTAGCAGTGGAAATATTCTTGATCCCAGCCGTTTCCCGACCAAAGCAAAAGAGGAAACAAAGAAAAAGGTCATTCCCGATATCTTTTCCATGCCGGGACTGAATGCAGTCTCTCAACGCTTCAAGGATCTGGTGGAAGAGTTTGAACCAAGAGTTCATCAGTTTTACCCACTCACACTGTTTAAGAAGTCAGGTGAGCTGATTGATGGCAATTTTTACATCTTCAACTGCGGGAAACGTCTGGATGCGGTGCTGAACAAGCACTCTCCAGTGGGGTGGGGAAAGCCAGACGATTTTACGGGCAAGCCTAAGTTAAACATTCACAATGACAATACCAACTACCTGAGTGCCTCTCGCATTAAGGGACACCATTTTTGGTGTTCCGACTATCAACGCGTTATAGGCGTTTACGTCTCTAATGAGGTTTTCAAGCGCCTGAGCACGGAAAAGTTCAAATATTTCAAATTCAAACGCTGGCCCGAGCTTGATGAACCGTGGTTTCCTGAAGAAAACATTGGCCCATTTCTCGAGTGGGAAGCTTCTCAACAGGATTGATCTGGCTTGAATTAATGCGAACGGCACCCGCAGATAGCGGCAAGTTGAAACTTTACCATTCAATCACTTGATGAACATAGTTCGCCATTTCCCCGCATGAAAAAGCTGGCAAAGCACAGGTCTTCGCCAGCCGGATTTCTAAGTGCACAACAGCCTTAGACGGACTGCACCTTGTACAGGAAGTCGTCGATCTGTTCGCGCAAGCCGATCACTTCTTCGCGGACAGAAGAAGCTGTTTTTGAGACCAGATCAGAGGACTGGTTTGTCTTTTCAGCCGCTTGCGCCACCAGCACCATGTTTTCAGAAACGTTCTGTGTGCCCGTTGCCGCCTGATGCACGTTCTCAGTGATCTCTGCTGTAGCTGCGCCCTGCTGCTCCACAGAGGCCGCGATGTTGGAGGCGAACTCGTTGACCTGGCGGATGCTGGAGGTGATTTCCTGAATGGCTTCAACAGCATCCTTGGAAGAACCCTGAATCTCAGCAATCTGTTGGGAGATCTCCTCAGTCGCCTTTGAGGTCTGGCTCGCCAGCTCCTTCACTTCCGTTGCCACAACGGCAAAGCCCTTGCCCATCTCACCAGCACGAGCCGCTTCGATGGTGGCGTTAAGCGCCAGCAAGTTGGTTTGCTCGGCAATGTCTTGGATGAGGTTCACCACCTCACCAATGCGCTGCGCCGTGCCGTCCAGATCCATCACCTTGGCATTGGTTGCCTGTGCTGCATCGTTGGTCTGCGTGATCACCTTGTTGGTGCGGGCAATCTGCTGTGCAATCTCCTCAATGGAGGTGGAGAGCTCCTCAGAAGCCGAGGCCACCGTCTGCACGTTGGCAGTGGCTTCTTCTGAAGCGGCGGAGGTCGCGGTGGTCTGAACGTTGGTGTTCTCAGCGATATTCGCCAGTTCTTTGGAGGTCTGCTCCAGCTCATCAAAGCGGCTATGGATGACACCCAGAGCGGTTTCTGCTGTGCCAGAGAACTCCTCGATCAGCTTGGCCGCTTCCTTCTGGCGATTGGCTTCACGCTCATGTTCCTTCTCCGCCTCAGACTGCAAGGTCTGACGTTCTGAAACAGCAGTGACGAACACTTTCAAGGCGTTAGCCATCTGGCCGATTTCATCAGAGCGGTCTGTATACTGCACTTCGTCCTTCACGTTACCATCTGCCAAAGACTGCATTCGGTGTGTCAGATTGACGATTGGGCGAGCGATGGAATTGCCGATGAACCAGAGGATGAGACAGCCGATAAGACCGGAGCTCACAGCTGCAATCAATGCCATGTCGCGGGTGTAGCGTGCGCCTGCACCCAGCTCGTCCGTGGTGACGGACATGCCGGCAAACCAGAACTGATCCGTTGTACCCAGCTGGAATTTCTCCAGAATAAACAAGCGGTCACCGATTTCCTGCACGTTGGCCTTCTCGCGGACGCCGTTCATGATGGTCTCAATCACCGGACGCACCTTCTTGCCCAGAACGTCACGGTCACTGTGGCTGACCCAGAGACCGCCTTCACTGACCACGGCCAGACGGCCTGTCTCATAGAAGTGCGCAGCGCTCATTTTCTCTTGCAGCTTGTCGAAATCCACGTCGATCACGACCACGCCAACAGGCTCGCCGCGGGCATTCAGGATCGGGTCCAGAACGGAAGCGGAGAGGATGGTCTTGCCTTCAACGTCAAAGGTGTAAGGCTCTGTTACGAATTGACTTTTCTGCTGCATGGCCCGGCGCATGCGGCGCTGAACATCCGCGCGGCCAATGTCTGCTGTCAGGGACTGGACGCTGCCGTTTTCCATGTAGAAGTACGGAACGAACTGGCCCGTATCAGAGGCGTACTTTTTGCCGACGTAATCCGCATCCTTGCCTGCAACATCCGGTTGCAGGAAGACGGCGATGCCGAGAATGTCCGTGGTGCCGCGCAAAGCAGCTTCGGTCATCTGGGCAATGTTGGTGCGGGATGCTTCTCCGGTGCTGATCTCGGCGCCGTAAGTGTTTGCAAGCGTTGTTGAAATAACCTGCGACTCTTTTAAAAGATCCTGCGCAGTAACGGCCAGACCGGAGGCGACCGAGTTGAACAAAGCGCGGCTGTCTTCCTCAGCGGTTTGCATGCTGAGGTATGTCCCGATTGAAATTACGAGGGATGAGGCAACGAGAAGAACCGCTGCGGATGCGCTAACAATGCGATGACTTAGTTTCATTTTTTGCTTCGCCATACTGTAAAATTCAGTATGGGTTCCGCCATCTTCCACTCATATGACGCCGGATTCAACCACCTGAGGTTGATTACCGCTCTCCTTGCGTAAATACAACAATCACTATTATTATAGTTTTGTTAATATTTAACTGGATATTGCCCCACAATACATGTTATAGATAAGCTTAAGTCAGATATTATTTCTGATATAGAACCCATTTATTCAACAGTACTAAAACAAAACTACAATCACTATTAGGGATTATCCATAAGTGCATAATGCATATTTTGGAATTAATCTTTGAAAAAGTCGAATATACAGCAGCAATAGTACTTACATCTTCATCACGAGACTAACTTTCATCGGCCTTACGAAGACGCAGATCCGCATCATTTGGGACTGGGGGGATAACTGCTGCGCGTGCCAAGGGCGTCCAAACGGGGATTGAAGGGGGAGTAATCTTTCTACCCGTTTTTGCGTTGCTATGTTTCGCCACAAAGGCAAACGGGGCGAAGCTCGAAAACTTCACCCTGTTTTATCCAATCATTCCAGCAGGTTAGCCTTACGCAGGCACCTTTTCCTGTTTTGCGTTAATTTGTGCGTTGCTAAGCGCTGTTTTGCGTCGCTCGCGCAGCTTCAACGCTTTTTCGGCATTGCCCGCACGCACGTGTCCAAACCCGCGAACTTTCACCGGCCAGCTCAGTAGATCATGCGCAGCTTTCTCACCGGCCTCTGCCAGGTGAGTGCAGACGAGATCCATGTCTGCCTCATATGATGAGCGCAGTTCATTTGCGAGAACGCGTTCCTCATTGTTGCGGAACGGGTCAAGGACCGATCCGCGCAGCCCCCGCAGGCTGGAGAGGAGGGAGAATAACTTCATCATCCACCGCCCGAATTCGGTCTTCACCGGTAGACCGGTTACACGGTCCTTTCGTGCAAAGGGACCACCTCCGATGTGGAAGCGCACATTCAGATCGCCCTCGAAGCTGTCCGTCAGGTTCTGCCTGAACTGCGGCTGAGTGAACAGGCGGGCGACCTCAAACTCGTCCTTATGCGCCAGAAGACGGAAATATTGCGTCGCAGCGGTGCGAAGTATCTGTTCGCCTGCTCCGGCCTTTTTCAGCGCCACCAGCCTCTGACGGTAAAGTTTGCCAAGGCTACCGCTCTGATAGTCCTTCAGGCGGTTCACCCGGTCTTCTATCAGCTCTTCCAGTGGCAGAGGCCGATCCAGCTTCACCACCTGCGCAACCGGTGCCCGTGCTTTGGCAACACGCTCCGGGTCCAGCACCATCAGGCGGCCCCAGTTGAAGGCTTCGAAGTTTTTGTCGCGGGCAACACCGTTCAGCTCGATGGCCTGACGGATGGAGCCGAGCGTCACCGGAATGAGACCACGCTGCCAGGCGGCGCCGAACAGCATCATGTTTGCCATCACCGCATCACCGCACAGGTCTTTCGCCGCCTGCGTGGTGTCGAAGTAAGCCAGCCGATCACCAACAGCCTCTTGCAGCCGTGCCTGTAGGTTGGGGGTGTTGATGTCCCAATCCGGGTTCTTGGAAAAGTCGATGGTCGGCACTTCTTCCGTGTTCACCACCACCTGAGCAGACCCCTGGCGCAGGGTTGTCAGCGTCTCATCACCTGCCGTCACCACCAAGTCGCAGCCAATCACTACATCCGCTTCGCCAACTGCCAGCCGCGCGCTTTGCAGGCCATCGGCGGATTTGGCGATACGCATGTGTGTCATCACCGCGCCGTACTTCTGCGCAAGGCCCGTCAGGTCCAGCGTGGAAACACGGCTGCCATCCAGATGCGCGGCCATAGACAAGATCGCGCCAATGGTAACAACGCCCGTGCCGCCGATGCCCGTCACCAGCAAACCAGTGGACCCTTCAATCGCAGGCAGCTCTGGCTCTGCCAGAATCTCATCGCCCACGCTCTCCACCTGACGCTCTGCAGGAGTGGTCGCCTTCTTTGGCTCCGCACCGTGAATGGTCACGAAGCTGGGGCAGAAGCCCTCAACGCAGGAGAAATCCTTGTTGCAGCTGGACTGGTTGATCTGCCGTTTGCGGCCCAGAGGCGTTTCCAGCGGCTCGATAGAAAGACAGCCCGACTTCTCGCCGCAATCACCACAGCCTTCGCAAATATCTGGGTGAATGTAGGTGCGGACTTTCGGATCTTCCCACTTGCCACGTTTGCGCAGGCGGCGGCGTTCTGTGGCGCAGGCCTGATCATAAATCAGCACCGTCACGCCCTGTATCTCACGCAAGTCCCGCTGCACCGCTTCCAGCTCTCGTCTGTGGTGCACCTCAACGCCTGCCGGAATGGACTGGGCTTCCACCCGCTCCACATCCTCTGTCACCACAACCACCTTCTTCACACCCTCATTGAGCGCGGCGGTGATGAGCTGCGGCACGGACTGCTCGCCATCAACGGGTTGCCCGCCGGTCATGGAAACAAAGCCGTTGACCAGCAGTTTGTAAGTCATGGTCGCGTTGGCGGCCACGGCCTGTCGCATGGCCAGAAAGCCGGAGTGGAAGTAAGTGCCATCGCCCATGTTGGCGAACACGTGCGGCTCATCCGTAAACGGCGCCTGCCCCACCCAGTGCATACCCTCACCACCCATTTGGGAGGGAGCCTTGGTCTTCACCGGGTCATTGAAATACGCAATGGTGTGGCAGCCAATACCTGCCAGTGCGCGGCTACCATCGGGCACCTTGGTGGAGGTGTTGTGCGGGCAACCGGAGCAGAACGAAGGACGGCGCACAGGCCCCGGTTTCAGCTTGATCGGCACCGGCACTTTGGCCTTCAGCCCGTCATCCTCCAGAAACTCTGCAATGGCGGAGGCCACCTGATTGGCCGCCAGCACGCCAGAATTCGGCAGCAAGCCCTTGCCCTGCACCTTCAGCGAGATGCCTGCATCAAACAGGATGGATTTCAGCTGCTCCTCAACAACAGGGCGCTTTTCTTCCACCACGAGGATCTTCTTCAGGCCCTTGGAGAAGTCCTCGATGATCTTCGGGTCCAGCGGCCACACCATGCCGATCTTCAGGATGCGGATGCGGCGCTTTTCCGTTTCAAGGGACGTCAGCCCCAGCTCGTTCATAGCCTGACGCAGATCAGAGTAGGATTTACCCGAGGCGATGATACCAACCTCTGCCTCATGCGCATCATGGGTGATCTGGTTGATGTTGTTGGCTTGCGCAAAGGCCAGCGCGCGTGGAATCTTCTCTTCCAGCAGCCGCTTTTCCTGCTGCACCGGCAGATCGATCTCGCGAATCCAGACACCGCCCTGCGGGTCTTTAAGGTCCGGCTTCACCACCTCAATGCGGTCTAGATCCACCTCCACGCTGGAGGCGCTCTCCACCACATCGGTCACCAGCTTCATGCCCACCCAGCATCCGCTGTAGCGGCTCATCTCCACCGCCAGAATGCCGTAGTCCAGAATGTCCTGCGGGTTGGCGGGGTAGAGCACCGGCATGCCTGAGGCGATCAGCATATGATCCGACTGACCTGCCACGGTGGAGGACTTGGCTGCGTGGTCATCCCCACACAGCGCCACCACACCACCCTTGGGGTGCGTACCGGCAAAGTTGGCATGGCGGAACGCATCACCAGAGCGGTCCACGCCCGGCGTTTTGCCGTACCAGAAGCCGACCACGCCATCCTTGTTGCGCATCTTCATGTTGCCCACGTGCTGTGAGCCCCAGATGGCCGTCGCCGCCAGATCCTCATTCACGCCCGGCTGAAACACAATGCTGTGCTTATCCAGATGCAACTGCGCCCGCCACAGCTCCATATCATAACGCCCAAGAGGAGACCCGCGGTAACCGGAGATAAAAGCACCCGTATTCAGCCCAGCCAGCTCATCGCGCATGCGCTGTTGCAACGGCAAGCGCACCAGCGCCTGATTGCCAGTGAGAAACACAACACCGCTGGTCTGGGTGTACTTGTCATCCAACGACGGCGCGTTATGGCGTTTTGACGGGGTCGGCTCACTGCTTTTTTCTTCAGAAACCATCAGGTTACTCTCACAAATGTCTGGCGTTGCCGCGGGACGGCAGGAATTTATCTGCGAAGAAACGGGCCGATTTTTTGGAAAATTATTTTTGGAGCGTGGCCTACTCGCATTATTACGTAGGCCCATACTGCATGAAATATCAGCGGATGTACAATAATCCCTTTGAATACAACAGATAACCAAACCGACCGCCCTGAAACCTCTGATTTCCTTAGGACTTCAGCACTCCGCTACGGCAGTTTCACCTGAGCGCGCGCACCTCCCCCAAACGCAAAAATGGAGCCGTAACGGCTCCATTTTTCTTCGGAAACTCTAGCATTAGCTGGGCTGGGCACCTTACTGCGGCAGCAGGACGTCGCCTTTGCCGTTTTGGACGACCAGCAGAATGCAGTCTTTTGGGCCGACGCAGGCATCATCGTGGTACTCTTCGCCCGGCTGCATCACGAAGGAGCCAACCGGCAGCACTTCTTTTTTGCCTGCGCGGGTGTGTTCCCACTGGCCCTGAATGGTGACCGCATAATAGGTGTTGGTGTGACCGTGCTCACCCACGTGGAAACCGCCCGGGATCTTCAGGTACATGCCATAGGGGCCAGTCTCACGATCGCCCCACAACACGGAAAGGTGCAGCGGTGTATTGCCAAACTGGGTCCACTCAATGTCTTTCAGCTGGGTCATGTGGTCTTCATCTCCACCAGCAAACGCGGCGGTGGATAGGGCGATAAGGGCGGCTGCACTGATGGCTTTCAGGGCTGTCTTGAACATGGATCTTCCTCGTAACTCTCTGTTTTTATGAGCGTAAAGCGATGCGCTTTTGATGTGAGACAGAGACTAGCGTTTGCCTTGATCCTGTGAAATATGCATAGTTGCAGCGAACAAGGGCGGACATGCATATGAAACTGAGCGCAGACGATCTTCTGGTGATTATGCACCTGACACGCGAGCGAACGCTGGAGAACGCAGCCCTCGCGCTTGGCAAGGACACCTCCTCTGTGTTTCGCGGTATCAAGCGCATTGAAACCAAGGTGGGCGAGCCGCTGTTCACCCGCTCCCGCGCCGGTTTCAAGCCGCTGCCGTTGGGTCTGGCGCTGTGTGAGCAGGCCGAGCAGATTCATGCAGGCCTTTCTGCGGCCGATGCTCTGCTGGGCAGCGAAGACACCGGGCTTTCCGGCCCGCTGCGGGTGACGACCACGGACCTACTGCTGCAAAGCGTGATCCACCCTCACCTCGCAGCGTTTCGTGAGGCCCACCCCAACCTGCAGCTGGAATTCAACGTCACCAACAATTTCGAGAACCTGAGCGAGCGCCGCTATGATGTGGCCCTGCGCCCCACCAGCCAGCCGCCGGAAGATATGATCGGCCTGAGACTGGGCACCATCGATTACAAGCTGGTGGCTGCACCAAGCTATCTGGATGCTTTGGGAGATGGGGTGCCGGACTTTCAGGAGCTGACCTGGTTGATCCCCGGTGACAGCTTGCAGGCGCATCCGGCTACCGAGTGGTTTCGTGAAAAGGTGCCCTCACCGGCCAGCATGCTCCGCTATGACAGCATGGCGATGCTTGCCGGGGGCATCCGCAGTGGTCTGGGCGTCGGCATCTTGCCCGACATACCAACGCTTCTGGATGGCCTGCGAGATGTTGGTGAGCAGCCTGCCATCTATCAGACCGATTTGTGGCTGCTCTACCATCCCTCCAACCGCGGCAATCCAAGGATCACCGCGTTTGATGGATTTGTGCGCGGGGCGCTGTCCACTTAGATCAGAGCAGATCTGCGATCAGATTTCTCTTCACGCCCCATCTGCGGCTTTCCAGTGCTTTGCGGCTGTTTTTGGAAAGGTCTCCAGCCAATACGAACCGGACATCTCTGGTCTTAACATCCTTGGCCGCGAGGCTTCGGGTTACTTTCCAGATGGTCTTGGCGTTGTAGGAGGTCCAGCTCAGGTAGTCGTAGGGCAGCACCACGTTGACCGTGCTATCAGCTTGATACGCCACCACCACATCATGGTGCACTTCTACCTTCTTGATCTTGCTGCTTTCATGCAGACGGCCCAACATCTCCACCTGCATCAGCGCTGCAAACGCTTGCGGGCGGGATTTGGCGCCAGACGCGTGCTTCATGAGAGTATCAATACCTTCAAGGTCTTTCGCCTCTGTGGCGAGGCCGGTGAAGATGGTTTTCTCCGTTGGCGTGAAGTGCGCATTCAGCAAGAACGGTTCTGTGCTTTCCTTAGCAATGCCTGCTTTCGCCAGTCGCTCCCGGTTGATGTCGGCCATCGCTTCCGGATCTTTCAGAAGCGTCTTCTTCGTCAGGCTGTCCGCTGTCTTCAGGCTGGTGATAATGATGCTGCCCACACCGGGCACAAAGCCCAGCCCCTGATCCACGCCAAACTGACCAGCGGCGTGATAATTGGCCAGCTCTGTCATTTCATCCCGCAGCGGGGTGAAGTGGGTGTACGGGTCCACCTTCATTTCAAAGGCAATCTTGCGGATGGCATCCGGACGGCCAAAGAAGCCGCTGATGAAACCGTCTTCCTCACGCTCTGCGGTTTCCTGCGGCATATTTCCGCGTGTTTTCACAAAGGTCGCCGCTTTGCCCACGCCCTTGCGCACCGACTTCACCATGCCTTTGGCATTGCCATACACATTCTTGGCA
The DNA here is from genome assembly GCF_057774105.1 of Pseudovibrio sp. SCP20. Lineage (NCBI taxonomy): Bacteria > Pseudomonadati > Pseudomonadota > Alphaproteobacteria > Hyphomicrobiales > Stappiaceae > Pseudovibrio > Pseudovibrio sp. SCP20. The sequence continues at coordinate 146,661 of NZ_JBYMDH010000005.1, forward strand.
GCGGTGACGGGGGCTGTCACCGTTGTGTAGACCGATTTGATTGGCGTGATGACGGCTGTGCCTGCACTCTTGGCAAAGGCAACCGCCTTGTTTCTTTCACGCAGAACGGCCAGCGCGTTCAGCTCGTGGATGTGATCCTCCATGAACTGCCTGCCCTGCACCGTGTAAGCACCATCCTCGGTTTTGATGGCAAAGACCGCGAACCGGCCATTGCTGGGTGCGTCCTCACTGATGGTGTAGGTCTCGCTCTTCAGGGGGACTGAGAGAAGATCCGCAGCGGCGAAGTATTTCGGCGGCTCCTCCAGCTTGCGAAACGCAGCAGGCATCTGCCCCGTTTGCTCTAACGAAACCTCATTGGCTGCAGCCTGATTGTGAGAGGGACTATCAAACAACCCGTGCTTTGACTGATAACTGGAACAAGCAGAAACAGACAAAAACAACAGCAGCGTGAACGGCTTTTTTGCAGATAACATAAGAACTCTTTGGCCCGGAGAGAAAGGTATATCAGCAGCAGAATTTCACAAAAACGGTAACGGCACGGTTATGCGGTAAGGTATTATTTTTATTATGTTATTTCAAATTTCAGAAATTGCCAAAGTTAAATATGACAGATACAGATGCGAAGGAGCTTTGGCGTGTCCCTCTCTCTGGGTTACACCCGAAAACTCTGTCACCACAACTCCTTAAATTCCATATGTAGTGGTGTTTTCAAAGCTCCAAATATCAAGGGAAGCAAGCTGATTGCCCCCTCTCCTCACACCGCCAATAATATCTTCGCGCGGAAGGCCAGGCCGGCCTCCGTTGTGTCATTCTTTCCAGCCTTTCACTACAGGCTCATCAATGGATCTACCACCCAATGAGGCCTCTCTAAAAACAAAAAAATCATCAAGTAAGGGGACAAAAACGGGTGTATTGGGCGCAAACATGGCCCATAACTTGTGGTCTTCAAAGCGCACTGCGAAGCCACCATTTGGAGAAAAATCTCTCATGTAACCTTCGCCACCCCAGCGGGGTTCGCGATTTGGATGAAGAACATCATAGTTGCAAGCAAAGAAACCGGCCCGATTAAGATCTACATATGCCCCTTGCTCAGTTGGGATAACTGGATGGATAGCATCAAGAGTGGCAAAGCGGCCCGAGAACTCACGTTCTCGCTCCGAAATCCGGTTTATAGGCGTCAAGGAGAAATTATTTCGGGCACCTCCGCCAGGTACAAAGTCTTGAAATTTTAACCAAAGATCGGACGGAAGTTTGTATCCGACAGAATCTTTAGGAAGAGAGGCTACCCATTCTGTCATCCCGGGCACTAAAGACCATTCGGCTCGTGGAATGCGCCAAGCCCCATGGCATATAGAGACAACCCGGAAACCGTGCCCAGGACCACCAAACCGATCTTTATACAGCTGATATTCGTCGGCTGTGTTCTGATCTCGCGGGAAGAGAAAAGGCGTCAGATCAGGGCTTTCGGTCTCCGCGCGTTTTTCCGAAGCCAGAAAGGCTGATTTATCGGTAATTTCCGGCGGATGGGCTTTTACAAACTCCACATGACTATGTTGGCCAGACAAAGCTCGCTTGCTGACGTAATACTCCATCTGATCCAGCGTTTCGTCATTATTGACCCATAGCACTGGAACTATGGAGTTGGGCTGAAGGGTTCTGTGCTGCTTGGTGAAGGCTGTATCCAGGAAACGGTAGTTTTTTTTGCGATCAGCTTCACGCTCTTCCTGAGTGGCCGAAGCCCATCTACACGCTGGGGTAACACGGACATAGACCGCCTGCTTTGTGCCAGGCACATATGCCCCCATAATTGGCGGATTCGCATAAGTCCCGCCTGTGGTGACCCCAGGTTCATTGGTACCGCCACTCACCAAAGTACCTGTGCACTTTATGACACGCTCAATACGTACCGGTTGCCCATCAACCTTTACATCCACGGCATAGCGATAATAAGCCGGGTACCTCGGATCATCTCTGACGCAGCCCGACAAAAAAAGAAAACAAGCAATAATACAGCGCCAGCTTGCAACCGCTTTACTTGACTGCTGCGAAAACGAACTCAATTTAGATTTCATTGGGTTTAGCTTTCACTCCAATGCTGCTCACCCGATGCCCCTATGAAAACGCTATTTAAAATATCTACATTTCTGCCCATCTCGAGGAGCTTTGGCAAGCTCCCCCTCACCGAGTCGCATCTTTAAACTCTATCACCGGGTGTCCTCAAACTCCGAACACAAGGCTGGTCCCCCCCCTCCTCACATCGCCAATATCATCTTTGCGCGGAAGGCCAGTCCTGCCTCCGTGGTGTCCTGATCCAGTTCGGCGCGGGCGCGGAGGACTTGGCCTTGGCGCAGGTCGAACATCAGGCGGGCGCGTTCCAGGGAGGGGAAGTCGGCGGGCAGGTTGCCCAGTTCCTTTTCCTTCTCAAACCGGGATGCAAGGCGTTCATCGGCGCCGGTGATGGCATCCTGAAGACGCTCGGTGGTGCCTTCCACCTCTCCCACCGTGGTTGAAACGCAATTGCCGAGGAAGCAGCCTTTGCTGCCGCTTTCGTGGTTGCTGGCGTAATCGATGGTGGAGCGCATGAAGGCGATCACGGCCTTTTCGATATCCGGCTCACTCTCAAACGCTACCAGCGGTGCACAGCCGTCATCATTGGAGTAGCGATCAATCGCCTCCAGATAAAGCTGATGCTTGTCACCGAACACCGCATACAGGCTGGGGCTGTTGATGCCCATGGCGGAGGTGAGGTCCTTCATGGACGCACCATCATAGCCTTTTTTCCAAAATACATTGATGGCGGCTTGCAGGGCTTCATCGCGACTGAAGTTTCTTGGGCGTCCCATTTATTTTGTATCATCCATTACAAAACGATTGACTCTTGTTTGCAGTCCAGTTTAATAACGTTCATTACAAAACTCAAGGAGGCTTTTGTGAAACATACAGCATTGGCTGCGGGACAGGTGTTTCAGCAGCTGTCCGTCAAGTCTGTTGAGGGTGGTGAGCTGACGCTCGGCACGCCGGGACCAGACTTCGACTGGCAAATGATTGTGGTGTATCGCGGCGCCCACTGCCCGCTTTGCACCCGGTATCTGAAGCAGCTCAACGATATGTTGAGTGAGTTCCACCAGCTGAAGATCGAAGTGCTTGCGGTTTCCGCAGATAATTTGGACCGCGCGCAGCGCCAGTTGGCAGAGGTGCAGCCAAACTTCCCGGTTGGATATGATCTGAGCATCGAGCAGATGCAGGAGCTGGGCCTTTACATCTCCCAGCCTCGGTCTGCGCAGGAAGCCCCTTCTCCGTTCGCCGAGCCCGGTCTGTTTGTGGTGAATGACAAGCAGGAACTGCAGCTCGTGGACATTTCCAACGCGCCGTTTACCCGGCCTGATCTGACCGCGCTGATTAGTGGACTGGGGTTCATCCGCAAGCCAGAGAACAACTATCCAATCCGCGGCACGTTTAAGTAAATCCGAGGCTTTTTGAGCGGTTTTCTGTAACCGCGCACCTCGTAAAACCCACGTAACACAACGCCCCATAGGACGATCCAACTCAGCCACAACATGAGCTGAGAACCCTTGATCTCACCCTGATAACCGCGAAAACACGAAGAAAGACAAAGCAATGACTAAGGCGACGCACACAGTGGAAGCAATCCGCGCTGCAATGGACCACCTGATCGACCGCGCCACCAACTACGACATTGATGCGCTGCAGAGCATCTATCACGATGACTTCCACACCACCCTTGTTGCACCGGACAGCACCGTGACCACCTTCAACAAGCAGGAGTTTATCGAGCATTTCCGCAAGCAGGCAGATGCTGGCAAACACCAGCTGAACACGTGGGCCGAGTGGCATGATTTTCATATTCTCGGCGACACAGGCGTGTCCGTTCTCACCCGCAAACACAGCGGGATGAACAATCAGGAAATGAAGCTGCTCTGCAACATCGAATGGCGCTTCGAAGACGGCCGCTGGCAAGTCCTGCGCGAAGCCATCTTCATGCAACCGCTGGATGGCTAAGAGCTGGGGTTTCGGCTCCCCAAACATCTCACCCGCAATGGCAGCGGGTGAATGTGGTCTTGCAGATCTACTAAGCAATTAACAAAACCCAAGAAACGTCTCGTTTTGAGCAAAACAGTTCCAAAGCCTCAATTTGCCTTCATATTTAAAAAGGCAATAAAATCATTAGTAATAAGCACTATTCCCCATTTGGGGAACAAACTCCAAACAAAAAGAAAATTTTCTCAGCAAATGACCCAACTTGTCCAGCAAAGTATTAGTCTATTCATAGGAACACGTTTATCAATTGAGAATTACATTTGGTATTTATACCTATGTATTTTTAAAATTAAACGCTCAATTGGTGACAAATGTTCGTCAGCTCTGTCCATAATTATCATCCGCAATATCTAGCCATTGCTCGATATGAGCGGCCTTCTTTGCGGGCTGTTTTGCTTTCTTCTGTGGTCTGCGTATTGATCATGATACCCGCTGGCACGTGGGCTAATGACATTGGCGTTGTGACCACTTTGAAAAAGCCGACAGAAGACCCTGCCTACGATGGTCATGACGGAAGTGATCACCTTTATAATATCGCCGTTTACCACATAGGAACAGCATCTGATGTCACTGGAGAAATAAAGGACGGTCAGAAAGATAATCCTAGTATCTATCAAGCATGGGATGTTGATGCCTACGATATGCATTCAGGTACTCTTCATATCGCAGGTATTTATACAGAGCAGAGTTCATATTCTAATATCGATATTTCTTTGTACATATCGCGATATGAAGGCCCGCAAGGTGATGATCAAAGCTTAGAATTGTATGGAATACAAGCCTTTGAAACAGGGGGTAATATCACTCTGTATGGAAAAGCAGGGTCTGTTACCAAAGAGGTAATAGATGGAAAAGCCGCAGCTGAAGCTAAAGTGAACGGAATTTCTGGCGACAGTGGAACTAATGACACCAAAATTACGGTGACTGCAGAGGGAGGAATTGCTGAAGCAAAGGATACTTCAAATACTGCTACCCATTTTTCTACTGAATCTAATGCTTCAGCCAGTGCTTATGGGGTTGGGGGACGCCTGACGAAAAATGCGGGTGAGATCGTCATTACTGCTCGGGCCGGTAGCGCGACAACAACAGTGTCAGCAGAAGACAATCCAGCTAAAGCTTTTGCCAAGGCGACAGCCTCTGGTATTATTGTTTCGGGTATCACAGCTGAAAACTCTGGTGATTTAACAGTCAAGGCGGTTGCTGGCATTGCGACGGTTTCGACCTCTGGGAAAGATGCGCACGACAGTAACCGCAGTGATGCGATAGCTATTGCCAGAGGAGCATCTGGGAATGTTAGTCTCAATAGTGGCGCTATTACTGTTCAAGCTGAGGGCGGTACAGGCAGAACAGAGGCCTATGCCCACGCTTGGGGAGTAGACGGTAACCTTGACACCAATGAAAACAAAATAGAGGTCTTCGCAGAGGGTGGAGACACAGGGGATAGCAAAGTATCTTCTGCAAGTGGTGTGGCTGAAGCCCATGGTGTTGAGGGTGATGTTAGAACTAACAGTAGCATCATTATCGCTCGTGCGATTGGTGGCGAAGGGAAGGTCTCAAACGCGAAGAGCTACGGGGTTAAAGGTGCCTTAACGACACATGGCGAGTTGGGAGAGATTGAGGTTTTTGCTAAAGGCGGAGAGGCTGATGTCGGTGAAGTTGCCATTGATGTTTCGGCGGAAGCCTTTGGAATTTATGAGGGTGCTACAACCAGTTCTGGTGGGATTACAGTTGAGGCCGTGGGTGGTACAGGCCTCCTGAAATTTGGCAACGGCTATGATCTTAATGCCTCAGCAAAAGCTATCGGTATTAATGGGGACACTACGAATAGCCATGGTGAAATCAAGGTAACGGCAAGAGGTGGAGCAGCGACCGACAAATCATCGGGGGGCTTTAATCTAACTCAAAGTCAGGCAGATGCGACAGCGTATGGGCTGAAAGGCAAAGCAGAGAATATTACGGGCGATATCATAGTTACCGCTATTGGCGGTTCTGCCTCAGTTACATTTTACCCAAATAGCAGTGCTGTTGCTGATGCAGCAGCATATGGTGTTGATGCAAGCGGCGTTGCCAGCTCAATCAACAATAGCTCTCGAATTGCAGTCAGTGCTACAGCAGGGCGTGAAGTAACTGACGGTGTAGTCCAAGAGGCAAAGGCTACGGCTTATGGAATTTACTCGGAAAATGACCTTTCTCTCCATAGTAGCGGTTTGATAAGCGCCGAGGTGGATGGAAATGCTCAATCACAGACCTATCAAGTTTATGTTGAAGGCACGAATGCAACAATTACGGGCTACTCATTAGCGTTTGGAAGCGATCTTTCGCTTGCTGAGTATGTAGGTGCTATCAAAGCAGATGCAGTTGTTTTCGAGAATGCTGATTTATCGAGTTCTGTGGCTGGGGCTAAGCTTTATGCGCATACCACCAATGAGACGCGGGCAGGGAAAGCTTATGTGCTGCCGAACCTTGTTGACGGTGGAGATATTGCAGACCAGACGTTTGGCGAGATTGAGTTGAAAGAGAGCCGTGATGCAGCTGCTATTCCCGGGAGTGATTGGGAGGTAGATTTTGTTGCAGGCTCGAACAACAGCCAGGTCATCTTTAATTACACACCTGAGTCCTCTACTCCTCAGCAGTCTTCGCAGGTTCAAGCTAAGGTGCTGATGGGTGGTCGCTCTATTATTCAGCGGATTTTGCAGCAGCAGCATGGGAAGTTTACGGCGCCGGTAACGGGTGGCAGTGCTTTGAGTGCTTGTGCTGAGCCGAGTGCGGTGCGCCGGGATGTGGCGCAGGTGCCGAACATCATTATTAGTGATCAGCGTGAGACCTCTGGTGAGATCTTTGTGACGCCTTACCACTCTTTGCAGAGTGGGAATGCGAACCCGGCTGGTTATGGCGCGCGCACCACGGGCTTTATCGCTGGCTATAACCATCAGCTGACTGAGAACCTGACGGTTGGTGTGAGCGGCTTTTATGCTTCCAGTGACATTGATTATACGGGCAATGGCTATAAGGCGCGCTCTGAAGAGACCAGTGCGTATGGTGGTGGAGCGCAGTTTGCTTACACCACAGGCAACTTCCGGGTGCTGGGGCTTTCAACCTACTCCTTTTCTGAAAATGACTATCGTGATGCGGCGGCGACCAATTTGGAAAGTGCGAGCTATAACAGCCGGGGCATGCAGTCTTCCTTGAATGTGCAGTACACAGCAGAGCTGGGACGTCATTTGCTGGTGCCTGAACTGGGCTTGCTACATCAGTGGACCAACAGTGATGCATTCACCACGGATAATCAGGTGGCTGCGGATACTACGTACGGTGCGATCAATGATCATGAGCTGGATATGCAGGCGAAGCTTTCCTAGTATGGCTCCTACGAGATGGGAGAGCTGACGCTTCAGCCGCATCTAGGGGCTGGTCTGCGTCAGCGTCTGACGGATGGCAAGTTGAGTAACACCATGCAGGCGGGCGTGAATGGCTTTGCGGTTGTCGAGAGCGAGCAGGAACGTACTTCATTCACCGCGAGTGTTTCGCTTGGTGTAAGTGGTGAGGCATTCTCTGCCAGCCTTGGTTATATGGGCGAGTATTCCGCTGATACGCGAGAGACCTCGATTTATGGCCGTATGGGTTATCGCTTCTAAATATATCAAAGAGAAGGTGAGGCCCTACTCTGGTGAGTGAGGCCTCTCCAGTTTTGCCATCGAGAGTCTGCACCATCGCTTCCTTCACCGACCCGGACGGCAATCTGTGTGAGCTCAAGTCCCCGGCTCTCGTGGGCGCATAGCACAGCCGCTCCCCGAAAGCGGTGGGCCATCGGGGATGTTTTCGGGCATCAGGCAGTGCTTACTTCCAGTAGTTGTTGGCTGCTGCGATGGTGCTGAAGTGTTCGGCAACAGTTTGCGAGGCGGCGATGAGGGCCTCGGAGTCATACTCGTACATGAGGCGCATGGCAGAGCGGACTTCAGCGTCCGGCTGCATGAATTTGATGGCCATGCGGGAAAGTTTCACGGCGAGAGCATAGCCCTCTTCCGGGGTTGCGGTTTGTAGTGTTGGGAGCCAGTTCTCATCCATAATTCGCATCCTTGTGATTTGGCGATTTTGGAAGAGTCTGTCAGGCCAGTGACAAGCGCAATCTCCCCAATTTCCATTGGGATTTGTTGGAGGGGAGCAATCAGTGAAACAGGCAGAAGCACGGCGCTCCTGCCCGCTCAAACTTGCAGTTATTTGCCGGAAACCTGCTGATAAACAGTCGGCTGGCCGCCCGATGCTTTTGGCAGGGTGTAAACGGTGTAGTTGGTGTCCGCATCCGGCTCACCCATGCCCAGAGAGCCCATTGGCATGCCCGGCACGCTCAGGCCCTTGATGTCAGGGCGTTCCGCCAGCACGCGCTTAACCGCTTCAAGCGGCACATGGCCTTCCATCACATAGCCATCCACCACAGCTGTGTGGCAGCTCTGCATATTTTCCGGAACGCCCACCTGGCGCTTCACGGTGTCCAGATCTTCCGTATCGCGAACCGTTACGTTGAAGCCAGCATCCTCAAGCGCATCAGACCACTGGGAGCAGCATCCGCAGTAAGGAGATTTGTAGATGGTCAGGTCCTTGTCGCCCTCAGCATGGGCCGCGAAGGAGAATGCACCAGTGGTGAGAGCAGCCGCGAAAACGCCAGCCAGCAGGTTCTTTTTGGAGATCATTATCTATCCAATCCAGATTCTGTTTTTAATTTAGGATGTTACAGAAGGGTGCTGCTTACGCAGCCCATTGGATCGGAGGTCGGTCTATGGAAGATTGGTGCGCCGCCAGCAGCCCATTTTGCGCAGGCACGTCTATCGACATGGCAGCATACGCTGGTGAAGGTGCAGCACTATCTTGTGCAAGAACCATCGCGGCAATACAGGCCACAGCTGCGGCAGTGGCTTCGCCATCTTCCTCACAGCAGCAACACGGCATTTCCTGATTGGCCATCTGAGAAGACTGTTCCGCATGCACCATCACCATCTGCAGGGCATCCGCCGTTTGCTGTGCAGCCAGAGCCGTCGGCATGCTGGAAGCATGGGGCGCCGTTACAAACACAAGCAGCAAAATGGTCAATACGCGAAACATGCCCGCACCCTATGCACACACTGCGGCAAGATCAAGTTAAACTGCTGTAATCTGATGTCGCAGGTAGCCGCTGCGACACTTTGAGCCAAATTGTGCATTTTGCAGAAAAAAGCACTTGACCTCAACTTAACTTGAGGAAGTACCCAGTTGTCATCTCATCACGAGCGGGTGGAGGCTGTTCCCCCAAATCTGGCGCAACTCAGCGCTTTTGCCTCCCCCTCAACAGGACTGGAGTACCGACATGAGTGAACCCAAAGCCGCCTACCTTGTTGCCAGCAGCTTTATGCCGAAAGGCCATGGCTCAATTGATGCTTACGGTGAAAAAGCCGTTCCGCTTATTGAAGCTGCAGGCGGCGAGTGCATTGTTTTTGGTGGCCCGGACCAGCCATTTGAGCATCTGGAAGGCGTATGGAACACCAACGCACAGCTGACGCTCTTCCGCTTCCCAAGCATGGAAGCCCTCATGACATTCTGGAACTCCCCTGAATATCAGGAGATCAAACACCTCCGCACAGACGTAATCCCGCCGAACTTCACGATCGCCGTGGAATCCAGCATCTAAACGGATCACAGCGCTCTGCCACCCCCAAGACACGGCAGAGCGCCCACCTATAGGAGAGTAATCAAAGTCTCAGACTGAGGAGTATAGTATCATACTGACAAGGGTTTAGCAGAACGAAGCTGTCCTTCGCCATTCATACAGCTTGGACGCCCCAACATGTCCGCGGTGCTCTGGAAGCTGGAATTGCTGCTACATGAAGCGGCCGGCTGGATTGATCCCAATTTGGCTGATTGTGTAGATGCAAAAACTCCCTTACTAATTTCACAAATGAAAACTACCTCTAAAGTCGTTAGTCGAAATACGTTTCGGCAATGCAGAGGAAGTCCTACCACAGGCCATTGTTACGACTTAGGTATATAAAAGGCGTTTCAAGATCAGAGGGGGCATGCACAAAGTGGCTGAAATTATCGCAGATCACGTCAGAGCCAATACCTTGCAACTGATGATACTATTCCTGACAGTGTTGATAGCGATCCTTGGTATTGCACAGTGGATGGTTAAAGGGGTTGAAGATAAAAGAGCAAACGAAAAGTCTGACGCCTTCGAGCAAGAAATATCTGATCAGGCAACTGAAATCCTCTCACTAAGCCAAAGTTTAGCCGAAAGTTCAGAAGAAATAAAACGCGGTCAGAAGCAACTAAGGCAGCAAGCCGAAACAACAAATTACGCTAACGACCTAGCCAATTCTCCGAGGATAACTTTTAAGTGGGCACCAAGAAATGAAGGCGATCCATGGTTTATGATGTTGACCAATAGTTCAGATCGTGAGTTCAGCAAGACATCAGTAGACTTTTATACAACTTACAAACTGTTTGATGATAACGGACTTGTTGAGGAAGAAACCAACTTCAGAAATTCAGCAAGATCCGGAGTAGATGTGAAGGGTAGTTTCACTCCGGGAAAAACCGTCACTATTCAAGTGCCGACATTCCCTCACACGTTGAATCCGCAAAATATAAGAAAATACAAACGTATCATAGTCGAAACGGTTGTTGGCATAAGAGCTGACGAGTATCTACCATTGCTTGATGACTATCGGCACAAAATCATGCTCAAAACATACTATGACAGCCTACAAGACTATAAACCGCAATATAGCACCAACGATGCACAACCTCTCTTAATTCATCGCGAAGTTAAGTTCTCACGGGCAAGCGCGCAGTAGAAAAACTAGACGGATAAACGCCGATATTAAGTAGCTTGGCATTCAGCAAAAAGAGCATCATCACAAGTCTGCGCTTGCCGGACACCCCGACCTTACTGAAAACAGACAGGCCCAGCATCTTTCGTGAGATCCGGGAGGGGATCAGATTGGTGCTCTCCTCCAAGACACTAAGATTACCAGTGCTTCTGATGAGCTCCGCAGGCCTTATTCTGGGTGGACCCTACGCCGTGCTGGTGCCACTCATCCTGCGGGATACCTATCAGGCCACAGGGTTCGATTTTGCGCTGGCCTTCGCCACCTTCATGATTGGCGGAGCCTGCTCCAGCGGCCTACTGCTGAAAGCGGGAGCCATCCGAAACCCTGTGCCTCTGCTCATTGTGGGTTACAGCTTTGGCGGGTTTGCCTTGCTTTTCTGGGCTGTCTCTCCACCTTACTGGGCTTTTCTCGCCAGCATCTTCTTCTGGGGCATTGGCGGCGGTATCTGCCTCAACATGAGCCGCACCATTTTACAGGAGCAAGCACCGTCCACCCACAAGTCCCGCGTGCTCAGCGTCATGTATCTGGGTGATGAAGGCGGCGCACCTCTCGGCAGCCTGATGACCGGCGCCCTCATATCCGCCTTCACCCTCTCCACCGCCTCTGCCATCCCCGGCACCATGGTTCTCCTCATCTCCCTCCTCCTGCTGCTCATCCTCAGCATGCAACGCCGTGGTACGCAGGCAACACAGGATGTGGGTGGATAGGGGCAGCACGGCATGTGTCTTGACTTCCCGTGCAAACCGCATAGTCTTTGCGGCATTCAAGACGTGAGGAGATAAAGCGATGAACAAGAACAGGACAATCCATTCGACCTGCCCTGTTTCTGTGAAAGTTCATCATCATGCCTTTGTCTATCTCCCTCAACCACGTATCTTGGGCGCTTCCTGACAGCACAGCCCTTTTTTCTGATCTCAACCTTCAGTTTGCTCCACTCCGCACCGGCCTGATCGGTCGCAATGGCACGGGCAAAACAACGCTACTGAACCTCATCAGCGGTGCGCTTACGCCTGCGTCCGGCTCCATTTCCGTCAACGGTTCCATAGGTCTGCTGAAACAGCAGCTGCAAAGCGGACCGCAGGAAACAGTGGCCGATCTGTTTGGCATCTCCGACGCTTTACACATTCTGCAAAAGGCAGAAGCGGGCACGGCCAGCATGGAAGAACTGGCGCATGCCGACTGGACGCTGGAAAGCCGGGTGGAAGCAGCCCTTGCCTCAATGGGATTGGAAATCGCAGCGGACCATCCTCTTGCAGCCCTTTCCGGTGGTCAAATCACCCGTTGCCGCTTGGCAGCCCTCCAGTTTCACGATGTGGACTTTCTGCTGCTCGATGAACCCACCAATAATCTGGACGCCGATGGACGGGAGGCTCTCGGGGCTTTTCTTGCCAAGTGGCGAAAAGGCGCGATCATCATCAGCCACGACCGCGCCTTGCTGGAGCAGATGGATTGCATCGTTGAGCTGACCACACTGGGAACTTCCGTTTTTGGTGGCAACTACAGCTTCTACAAGGCGCAGAAAGCACTTGAACTGGCAGCCGCCGAGCAGGATCTGGCGTCCGCTGAAAAGCGCATCGGAGAGCTAAACCGCAAGATCCAGAGTGTGGCAGAGCGCAAAGCCCGCAAAGATGGCGCTGGCCACCGTGCCCGTGCCAAGCGCGACCAGCCCAAAATCGCCCTCAATGCCATGCGCAACAAGGCGGAAAACACGCTCGGTGAAAACTCCGTTTTGGCTAGTCGGTTGCGGGAGGATGCCGAGCAGCAATCCAAAGCTGCCCGGGAAAAGATTGAGGTTCTGGAACCCCTCAGCATCTCCATCGCCTCCTGCGGCATCGCCAATGGCCAACGGGTGCTGACAGCTGAAAGCCTGAGCATCGGCTACACTACTGACCGGCCATTGCTGAGAGACTTTTCGATGGTCATCACCGGGCCAGAACGGGTCGCCATCAAAGGTGCCAATGGCTCAGGCAAAACCACCCTGCTGAAAACGCTGGTGGGTAATCTGCCACCGCTCTCCGGCACCTGCCAGCTCGATCCCTCTGCCCGCGTACTGGATCAACACGTCAGCCTGTTGGACCCGGAGCTTTCAGTGCTGGAGAACTTCCGGCTGTTGAATCCGGAGCAGGATGAAAACACCTGCCGCGCCATCCTCGCCCGCTTTCTCTTCCGCGGGGAGGCCTCGACACAGCAGGTTAAAACCCTCAGCGGCGGCATGATGCTCCGCGCTGGCCTCGCCTGCGTTCTGGGCGCCGCCCAACCACCCAAACTGCTCATCCTGGACGAACCGACCAACCACCTCGACCTCACCGCCATCGAGGCCATCGAATCCGCCCTCACCACCTACAACGGCGCCCTCCTCGTCATCAGCCACGATGCAACGTTTCTGGAGAATATCGGCGTAACACGAGAGGTGGTGTTGGGGGAAACGGTGGGGGTTTAGGATCACAAATGCTTCACCTGCAGCGTTCCCCCCCAGCGGCTGTTGAGGTAGTCGGCGACGAGGGAGCGGTGGCATTCGTGGGGGAGGTTTTCGGAGCATAGGAGGCAGGCGTCATCGAACATGTCTGCCTTGAATTTGCTCTCCACCTTGCGCTCAGAAAGCAAGCCCATGAACCGGTCTTTGAAGATGGTCCAATCACCCTTTTCTTTTTTGAAGGCCTTGAACATATCCTGATCCGGCGCCAGCAAGGGCTGATGCTCATAACCAATGCCGCCGATGGCTTCCAGAAAGAAGGAGAGATCATTGGATTTGGCAAAGCCAGCCAGTTGAGAGGTGATGTTCAGCCGCACATCAATCACTTTCTTCACGCCCGCGTCTTGCAAGCGGCCAAAGAAGTTTTCTGCAGTGGTTTTGGTGAAGCCGATTGTTGTCAGGTTGCTCATGGTCGTCTCTCGGGTACAAGGTCTCAGTATGGTTTAGTTCATCAGCAGCACAGGCGCCATGCTGGCAATCAAAAGCAGGGCCATGCCGATGTTGAACACCGCAATCCGGTTGCTCTTCGCGAGCAAGTTGCGCAGGGCTGAGCCAGAAAGCGCCCACACGCTGATGCTCGGAATGTTCACCACCGCGAAGACCGCAATGAGCAACAACAGGCTGGTCATGTAACTCTCCGCACTGGTGTAGGAAACAGTCACAATCAGCGCCACCGCCCATGCTTTGGGGTTGAGCAATTGAAACAGAGACGCCTGCACAAAGGAGATCGGCTCTGCCATCTTTTCCGTTTCCCCTGAACCAAGCGCACGGCTGCGGCCAATCTTGAGCGCCAGCCACAAAACATAAGCAGCGCAGATAGTTCGTAACGCGGTGTAGAGCACCGGAAACTCAGCAAGCACTTGTCCAAGCCCAACGCCCACGCCAAACACCATGGAGAGAAACCCGAGGCTGATGCCAAACATTAAAGGCAAAGATCGGCTGAACCCGAAATTTGCCCCAGAGGCCAGCAGCAGGAAGTTGCCCGGACCAGGTGAAATGGACATAACAAACGCAAAACCCATCAGGGCGAGGGCACTTTCAAAGCTCATGGAACACTCCTTTTTGTGACCCAAGCTTTGACAGGTTCGCGCCGCCAACATAATGTCTACGCATCTCTCTTTTTTATCCAAAACGCTCAATCACCATGGAACTGAATAGAAACGACATCCTCTCGGAGATTTTCACCGGACTGCGGATCTCAAGTGATACCTACTTCAGAACGCACTTTGCCGGAGACTTCTCCATCGCTATTCCCACGGAGCAACGGCGCATCCGGTTTCACCTTGTCCTGCGCGGTTCCTGCTGGCTTTGCATGGAAGGTGAGCCACCAGTGTTTCTGGAGGAAGGCGACGTAGCTCTGATTCCCAATGGTGCGGCGCAGATGATCAAATCAGACCCCGCTTTGCTGTCGGTTGGGCTGGGTGAACTCCTCACTAGCGGCGCCTTGCGTGATGGATGCCTGCATGTTGGCGAAGGAGCTGACACGACCTCCTTGCTCTGCGGGTTCTGCCAGTTTGATGAGGAGTTGGATCACCCCATTCTCTCCAGCCTGCCCGCTTCCCTAAGACTTCGCCTGCAGGATCTAGGGTCTGAGCCATGGTTGGCTGCAACACTCAAACTCATTGCACTAGAAGCTAACTTCAATGGGCAAGGGTCCAGCGCGATCCTGAACCGATTGATTGAGACCATCGTCATTCAAAGCACGCGAACACTCAGCGCCCGCCCCAGCGAAGATGCGCAAGCTGGATTCATTGCAGCCTTGGGAGATAAGTCCCTGTCCCGCGCCATTACGGAGATCCACCGTGCGCCGGAGCAGAATTGGCAAGTCACACATCTGGCAGAGATCGCGGGCATGTCGCGGGCCAGCTTTGCCCGCCACTTCATCCGCCACGTTGGCAAGCCACCCATGGAGTACGTCCGCGACTGGCGCCTGATGCGCGCCCGCAGCCTGCTGACAGACACCAACCTCAGCAGCGAAGAAATTGCCACCCGCTGCGGCTACAACTCCCTCCCCTCCTTCTCCAAACTCTTCAAAAAACGCTTTGGCATGGGGCCGGGAACGTTTCGGAGGACTGGTGGGAGAACTTAACTCCCAAACCGTGCCTGAGCTTCTGAGACCACGAGGTCGCGGAACCATTTGTGGGCGGGGGAGGTGCGGTTGCGGATGTGCCAGATGGCGCTGATGCCGACGTCGACGACGGGCACCGGGCATTTGCAGGAGGCGAGGCCGGATTTGATGCCACCGCAGATCAGCTTGCGGGGCATAGTAGCGATCAGGTCTGTGCCCGGCAGTGTGGCTGCGAGGGCATTGAAGCTGGGGGCGGAGTAAACCGTTTGCCGCTTGTGGCCCAACTCAGCCAAAGCACGGTCAATGAACGTCACCTCATCAGCCGTTACCAGCATGTTGGCGTGTGGAGCGGCAACATATTTCTCCAGCGTCTCAGGGGCATCGCGAGTGATGGGGTCGTAGAACACCACGAACTCATCATCAAACAGCGTCTGCGCAACGAACTCATGGGAGTCCGGTGGGGGCAGCGGCGTGAACAGCAGGTCAGCCTCTCCATCCACCAGCGAGGCCACCTCATGACGATGAGACAGACGGCAGCGGAGCGTGACGTTGGGTGCTTCTTTGCGCAACCGCTTGATGACAGAGGGGATCAGCAGATTATGGTCTTCGTCACGGCAGTCAATCACGAAACGGTTGGTCGCAGTGGACGGATCGAAGGTGGATGGCTCACCAATCAACGCCAGCGTTTGCAGCAGATCCTCGACCATGGGCATGAGCGCATCCATACGCTCTGTTGGCACCACATTGCGACCAGCCTTGACGAACAGCGGGTCTCCCAAAAGACCTCGCACACGCTCCAAACCGTGACTGACGGTGGACTGGTTCACCCCCATCATCTGGGCAGCCTGCGTCACTGATCCGGTTTCATGGATCAACTTCAACATCATCAGAGCGCGGCCATCGAGGCCCAAATAATTCATTTTTTGCATGATTCTTATTAAATTAATGCATTTGAATTCATTAAGCCAGCCCCTCATGTTTCGGCAGAACACACACTCTCAATTTCAAAGGAACAAAAGATGCAGAATAAGAGAGTTTCTGTCGCTGTTGCGTATCATTCCGGTTTTGGTCACACCGAGACACTGGCAAAATCCGTTGTAAACGGCATCAATGCCATTGAAGGCGCGGATGGCGTTTTGGTGGATGTCACTGGACTGAATAATAATTTCACGATTCTGGACAACGCAGACGCGATCATCTTCGGCTCACCAACCTATCTGGGCTCTGTCAGCGGGCCGTTTAAGATGTTCATGGATGCCACCGGTCAAATCTGGATGCACCGCGGATGGCAGAACAAGCTGGCAGCAGGCTTTACGGTTTCCGCCTCCCCAGCGGGTGACAAGCAGAGCACCATCATCCAGATGTCTGTTTTTGCTGCTCAGCATGGCATGGTCTGGGTGGGTGCCAATGATGAGCCGGGCAACAACTCCAGCACCAGCACCGCAGATTCCATCAACCGCCTCGGCGCATATCAGGGCATGATGGCACAGGCCAACGTGGATGAAGGGCCAGAGGTGGCGCCGCCAAACGCTGACCATCGCACGGCTGAATCCTTTGGCAAGCGCATTGCTGAAGCTTCCCTGCGCTGGGGCAAGGCACCAGCCACACCTGCGCAAGCACTGGAAGTTACAGCTTAAGCATCCCAGAGAGAGCGTCGCTGTTGGCACAAACGGCTTTAGCAAACTGGCCCCTCACCCGATGAGGGGCCTTCTCATCAGGCAGCCTGAAAGTCGTGCAGGATCACATTGAAGCCTTCATCAACCGTTGGCGCTTCAAAGTACTTGGTGAATTGCTCAAACTGCTCTTCGCTCACTGTAAACTGATGCTCACCAGCCTCATTGCGCACCCATAAACGCTCTTTGCACACCTCATCAGGTACGGAGAGATAATGCAACTCGTGGGCCACATTCGCAGCCTCAAACAAGCTCTTCAGCCATTTGCGATTGCGCACTGTGTTGGCGGGAAAATCCAGCGCAACAGAAACCCCATGTTGAAGCAAGCTGACGATGTGCGGACCAATTGCCTGCCGTACGCGGGCGGAATATTTGACGTAATCTTCCAGCGTTTTCAGCTCATCGGGAAAGAGTGTAGCGTTCCAGTGATCCTCACTGATCAACACTGCACGGTGGTCTTTCACCAGATGTGCCAGCAAAGTGGATTTACCAGAGGCAATCTTTCCGCACACCAGAAGCAGCTTTGTTTCCTGAGCAGTCATAATTACCTCCGTAAAATAAAATCAAAACTATAGGGCCATCATACCAAGATTCACCTCAGGTTGCACAATGCGACATAGCACCCCGAAAACGGGCAAGGTAGGCTCCGACAAACTCACGCAAGTTTGGCCATACTGCGTTGAATCTCAGAGAGCCATTTCTTGCGTTTGCTTTCCTTGCAGAACTTCACGTAAGTCAGGTTAATCCAGTTGCGGTTCTTGACGCCCATCTTCCAGAAAGTGCCGGTCAGCAGAGCTTTCTTGATCGCGTTGCCGAAGATCAGGCGATAGGCGATGCTTGGGGTGTTCATCGTGGTAATCATGGTCACACCACGCAGGCCAGAGAGTTTGCAGAGCATGCGGGTACCGTGCTCGTTGTAATCATAGGCAATGCCGGGAAAGATCACTTTGTCGATGAACCCTTTGGTGAGCGCAGGCATCAGCTCCCACCAGATTGGGAAGATGAAGATGATATGCTCAGCCCGTTGCAGGCGCTCTTTGTAGTTCTGCACTTGCGGGTCCAGCAACTCAGCGGATTGTTGCGGCTGAGTTCTGGCAGAAACGAAGGCTTTCAGATCTTTCGATCTCATCACCGGGTCAAACTCATCTTTGTCCAGATGGATCAGATCCACCTCATGATCATTGCTGAGCAGCCCTTTCATGACGGAGCCGAGCACTGCATTGCAATAGCTGCCCTCATAAGGGTGATTGAAGACGATTAAGACGCGCATGTTTTGCTCCTCTCTTGTTTTTTCGCAAAACTAGACTGGAGCAGCAGCAAACCGCGTTATCCTTTGTTAACGCCTTTCATACTTTTTCCGAATGCGGCTGAGAGAGACCGGAGTGACACCCAGATAGGACGCGATGTAGTGCTGAGGCACCGTTTCAAAGAGCTTGGGATTGGACTTTACCAGCTCCTCATAGCGCTTTTGTGGGCTGAACCTGATCGTGTTGAGAAACAGACGCTGGTAGGATGCCAAACGGCTGATAAGAATATCAAAGGTGAGATTGCGGAACTCTGGATTTTCATCAAGCGCTTTGAAAACGCTTTCTTTTTCAACCACTTGAACAACAGTCGGCACCACCGCTTCAATGCCGAACTCGCTGGCTTCAGCATTTAGGAAGCTCTCAAACGACGCAACCATTTCCCCTTCCATGAAGAAGAACAGGGTGACGTCTTCGCCTTCCTCATCAACGTAATAGAGGCGCAGGCATCCGGCTTCCACGAAGTGCAGTTTCCGGCTCACCTCCCCCTGATCAAGCAGAGAGGCTTTTCGGCCCAACTCAACTCGCGTCACGTCCGGGCGCAGGTACTCCATCAACTTATGCTGCAGCTCTTGCATGTTGGTTCCATTGGTCTTTTCGTAATCGGAATAGTGCTATTCCAACGATGCTTCTCGCAGATTGCCAGTCGTTTGACTCACCACTGGTCTTCATTACCAAAAATTCTACGGTCACCAACTACGTATTTACACTTATTTATGACTGATAGGATTTCCGTCAAAATGTCCGGCGCTGGCGAGTGAAGCAATAGGTGATAGCCAATGGGCCAGCACATGATCGCTATCTTCCTTTGTCGAGGTACAAAAAACAATGGACGACGCTTCTGGTGGTCGACCGTGCACCGGTGAGGTCCTGCAACAGGAGCCTTGCCGATGATAGAGCTTCTTCTTGAGCCAGAGGTTTGGCTAATCTTTCTCACCCTGTTCGGACTAGAGCTGATTTTGGGCGTCGACAACGTCGTGTTCATTTCCGTTCTGTGTGAACGCCTTCCCGTGCATCAACGTGCAATTGCCCGAAACCTTGGTATCGGACTGGCTGTGCTTGCCCGTGTTGGGCTTGTCTTCTCCATCAGCTGGGTGATGTCGCTCACCTACTCGCTGTTTCAGGTCAGCACCGTTGATATCAGTGGTCGAGATCTGATCCTGATCGGCGGTGGTGCCTTTCTGCTGGCCAAGAGCGTGTCGGAGCTGAAGCACCTTCTGCTGGTGACTGAGACCGATCATGCCCCACACCTGGCAAACGGCCTGACAGTTGTATTGCTGCAGATCGTAGCGATGGACGCCGTGTTCTCCATGGACTCAGTGATTACCGCCGTTGGCCTGACCGATGACCTGCCCATCATGGTTGCGGCTATTCTGGCCTCTGCGGTTTTCATGGTGCTGATGGCGGGTGCGATCAACCGGCTGGTGACTAAGCACCCCGGCCTGAAAGCACTGGCCCTGCTGTTCCTGGTTCTGCTTGGCGGCCTGCTGATGGCTGAGGGCTTCGAGATCCACATCAACAAGGGCTATGTCTACTTTGCGATGGCCTTTGGTTTGCTGTTGGAGATCATACACATTCAGCTGAGCAAGAAGATAAAAGCTGCTCAGGAGCGCCGGAAGTCTAACATTCGGTACCTGAACAAACCTTCAAGACCAGGCCGACTGGAAAACAGGCAAGCAAACCGCTTCGGCAGTTTAGCGAACCTATAGGGTTTGATCAGCATTTCTGCATAGGCAGAGCAAATGGAGACCGATACAGAAGGGAGCAACTGCTCTCATCTCAAGAAGAATCGGATCTCTGTCTGTGCTGGAATTACTCGCGATTTGCTTTATCGGACTGCTCGGCGGTGTCGCCGTTGGCGTACAGGCGCCCATGGGCGGCGTTATGGGCCAACGGATTGGCGGCGCGGCGGCCAGTGTTATCATTCACGCAGGCGGCTTGATCGCATCGCTTGCGCTGCTGTTTGTGCGCAAAGGGGAACAGATCAGCGAGTGGCGTACCATCCCGTGGTACATGCTGGCCAGCGGTGTCTTTGGCCTCATCCTCTACCTCACCATCACGCAGACCCTACCTAAGCTGGGCGCGACCTCTGCTGTGCTGCTGATCATCGTCGGGCAATTGCTTGCTGGCATGGTGATTGACCACTTCGGCCTTTTTGACCTGCCCATCCGCTCCATAGATCTCTCCCGCCTGCTCGCCGCAGTCCTGCTCATTGCCGGGGCCTACCTGATGGTGCGCTGAACAAAGGAACATCAGAAATGCAGAAAGTCGTCGTAACAGGAAGTTCTGGCCGCATAGGGAGTGCCATTGCCTCAGCTCTCAGTCCCTCTTACGACATTATCGGCGTAGACCGTATCGCTGGTTCTGCCACGAACTGCATCGCCGACATTTCTGATACCTCCACCATGCAACGCCTCTGCCAAGGTGCTGTCGCGGTGATCCACTCAGCCGCACTGCACGCCCCTCATGTGGGTGTTTTCTCAGAGAACGAGTTTCATCGCATCAACGTTGAAAGCACCGTAGCTCTCGCCAGAGCAGCGCGTGCCGAGGGAGTTGAGCGGTTCATCTTCACCAGCACCACAGCGCTTTATGGATATGCGAGTACGCCCGCAAACGAAGCAGCCTGGATCACCGAGCAGACCGTTCCTCGACCCCGCACAATCTATCACCGCACCAAGCAGGAGGCAGAAGAGCGATTGGCACCTTTAGCCAGCTCTGCCTTCAAGATAAGAGCATTGCGCATGTCACGCTGTTTCACGGAAGAGCCAGCGCTCATGGCGGCTTACAGGCTGTATCGCGGGATCGACAAACGCGATGTCGCCACCGCTCACATGGCAGCTCTCAGTGATGACGGCAAAGACTTTGATCGCTTCATCATCTCCAGCAAAACACCATTTCGCCCCGAGGATACGCAGGAGCTGAAAACCAACGCACCAGCGGTCATCGCCCGCAGAGCGCCAGAGGTTGTGCAGCTGTTTCAGTCTCATGGATGGGCACTGCCCCACTCAATCGACCGTGTCTACGACCCCAGCTATGCCAAGCACGTGCTGGACTGGGAAAGTAAGCACGACAGTTTCGACTTTGCTGCCACACTCAACTCTGCCTGATGAGCTCTCACTCAGACCAGTACCCGCTCAGATCCTTCAGAGAGATGATAGATGCAGCCTTGCTTGCGGGGGAGTTGAAGCAACTCAAGTTGACTAAGGCCCAGATAAAGCCCACGAAGCACGATAGAAGTGATGCCATGCGTGACCACGATGGCTGGGCCGGTCAGCTCCTCCAGAAAATGCTGCACGCGACCTGAGATCGCCTCATAACTCTCCCCTTGCGGGCTGGCGAAATGCCAGAGGCCGCTTTCGAAGTCTTCTCCTACCCGGCTCTTCACTTCCTGCTTGGTCAGCCCTTCCCAATCACCGAAGTTGATTTCCATCAGCCGGTCATCCAGCTTCTTCTCAATGGTAGAATTCAGCGCGATTTCAGAGGTATGCACTGTGCGCAACTGTGGGCTGACATACGCCTTGGTGGGCAACGCATCAATACCTGAAAGCAGCTTGTTTTGCAGCTGTGCCTGCTCCCGACCCAGATCTGTGAGCGGTGAATTCTGGTGCCCCTGAAATTTGCCCGCCACGTTCCATTCTGTCTGGCCGTGACGAAGCACAAAGAGTTCCGGATAGTTTGTCAAAGGATCACCCAGTTCAAATCAAATAGACGAAGCCACGGATTGTGACGGCAACTGCCGGATGTGTCCAGTACAAAGCCAGTAAGCGTAAGCCTTGGGCAAGCCTAACTGCTAGTCTTAACCCATAGGGCTCTAGCTCTATGAAACTTCAATTGATTTTGATTAAAACCTGATATAGCAACTGAAAGCGTGCGTCATACCCGCATGACGAGTACTACGAACAAGCGTGTAAGCAAAAATGACAAGTGACAGTACAGCTCACATCGGCTCAGTAGAGGCAGTCGCCGCCACAGTGGCTATTATCGGTGGCAAGTGGAAGCCAATCCTGCTCTACCATCTCGTAACCGGCTCCAAGCGTTTTTCCGAGTTGAAGAAGCTGATGCCCGGCGCCTCTGACAGAATGCTCACTCGCTCTCTGCGAGAGCTGGAAGAGCACTTCATCGTGCGCCGTGAGGTGTTTGCCGAAGTGCCGGTCCGCGTGGAATATTCGCTGACCAAAGATGGCATGTCGCTCATTCCGGTGCTCAATGCCCTGAGCGATTGGGGCCAGGCCCGCAACGGCAACAGCGATGAAGCCGCAGAGCCGTCCTCCATCTTCGACGCATTGCTTCCAACATTTTCAGGATAACTACATGAAGATTGCTTTTCTGGACCGCAGCACTATTGGACCAACCGTCCAAATCTCCAAACCATCCTTTGAGCATGAATGGGTGGAATACGACAACACCTCCCCTGATGAGGTGCTGGAGCGGCTGCAAGAGGTTCAGATTTGCATCACCAACAAGGTTCCGCTTTCTGCAGATGTGTTGAAGCAATTGCCAGACCTGAAGCTGGTCTGCATTGCTGCGACTGGCTACGACAAGGTAGACATCGCCACTTGTGATGAACTGGGCATCGTTGTTTCCAACGTACGTGGCTATGCGGTCAACACCGTGCCAGAACACGCCTTCGCGCTGATCTTCGCCCTACGCCGCTCACTGGTTGGCTACCGGCAGGACGTGATCAACGGCGAATGGCAAAAGTCCGGTAAGTTCTGCTTCTTCCATCATCCGATCAAAGATCTGGCAGGCTCCCGTCTCGGCATCATCGGCTCTGGCACACTGGGCAAAGGCACAGCACGCATCGGTGAAGCATTGGGCATGGACGTGGTGTTCGCTGATCGCAAAGGCGCTGCTGAAGTTCGTCCGGGCTATACTGATTGGCAAGAGGTCATCACCACCAGCGATGTCATCTCTCTGCACACACCATTAACGCCAGAAACCCGCGGTATGATCTCAGCCGCAGAGTTCGAGGCCATGCAGCAAAAGCCGATCCTGATCAACACCTCTCGTGGTGGTCTGGTGGATGAAGCCGCATTGGTGCAAGCGCTCGACAAACAGCAAATCGCAGCAGCTGGCTTCGACGTTCTGACAACAGAACCACCTCAAGCCGACAACCCGTTGCTCAGCATTCTGGACCGGCCAAACGTGATCGTCACCCCACACGTGGCATGGGCTTCCGAAGAAGCTATGCAGACCCTATGGGATCAGCTGGTCTCTCATATGGAGAACTTCCAGAATGGCAACCCAACCAATGCAGTTGGACACATTGGCAGCTGAGTTCAGCTGGCGGCGATAACAATCCCAACACCGCCGAGTGAGACCAGAATACAGCCTGCGAGTTCGACAGGCGTGATCTTTTCGCGGAAGAACATCCAGGACGCCGCCAGTGTGAAGACCAGTTCAATCTGAGCCAGTGCGCGCACGTAAGCCACCTGTTGCAATGTCATGGCGGTGAACCAACCGATGGACCCTGCAATACCCGCCAATCCTACAAGTCCGGAGAGCTTCCAGTTTCTGATAGCGGCCCGCAACTCTGCCGGACAGCTTACCGTCATCCAGCTGCCCATGACCGCAGTTTGAAATGTCGTCACACACACCAGTGTAAACGCTGCCTGCAGCAAGAAAGACTCAGCTTCAACAGAGAGCGAGGCGGTTCGATAAAACGCTGCTGACGCACCAAAGAACGCTGCAGACGCCAACCCAATCAAGGCCGGTTTGCCAATCAACGTAGACAGAACCACAGAACCTGACGGGCGCTCCTTACCAAAGCTGATGAACAACACTCCGATAATGCCAAGCACAATCGCGCCAATGCCAAGCGGTGTCAGCTGCTCACCCAGCAAGATAAACCCAAACATCGCCGCCTGAACCGGCTCCGTTTTGGAATAGGCCGTACCGACTGCAAAGTTGCGGTAGGAGAACAGGTGCACCAGCAAAAACGTGCCGAAGATTTGCGCCAGACCACCCAAAGCAGCTGCCCAGTAGAAGGCCGTCCCAACAGCCGGAACCGCTTCGCCAGTGAGTTTGAGGATCACCGCCAGATAAAGCACGGCAATCGGAAAGCCGAATCCGAAGCGAATGAAGGTCGCGCCGGTCGTTCCAATTTTGCCTTTCAGATGCTTCTGCAGCGCTGACCGCAGGTTCTGACTAAACGCCGCTGCGATCGTGATCGGAATCCAAAGTTCCATTTTGATAAATCCTCAACTCCACTCCCCAAGCATAGAGGAGACCGGCCTATACTCTCCATAGGTTTCTTGAAGCTGAACAGTTCACGAACTCATGTTCTATTGAGCAAAATAGAACAATTTTTCCGATCACATTTGAGTGTTTAACACAGGTCGCGGCAAATAAAGATAGATTTTACTTTCTAAATATGTTCCATTGCAATGCGGGGGGATATTGTAATGAAACTGATCGTATTGGCCTTCTCGAACTTCATCGCATCCATCGCAATGGGTATCGCGCTAACCATTGTGCCTTGGGAACTTTCGGAGTCTCTTGGGGGTGAGCGTGTCCTTGCTTTCACCGCGACGTATGCCACTGCGATCCTCATCGTTCTCGCCCCCATCTCCGGCAGGATAGTCGACAGATTCTCGCGTCGCTCCACGTTGATGATGTGCATTGTGGGGATGGCTTTGGTTCTTCAGATTTCCTCAATCACCTATGGCAATGCGTTTCTGAAGATCGCTAGTCTGAGCGTGTTCTACTTCGCGTCTCAGGTCTTCTTCCTGTTCTTTTACAACGCGCTGTCTGCCTTCATTCAGGAGGTGTTCAATGAACAGGAACGCGGCAAGGTGAATGGCTGGATGCAGGTGGAAATGCAGGCCTCCACATTCGTGGTGGGCCTTCTGATGATCTACGCCGTAAAGAACAGCGACTTCCAGTTCCTGCTGCAACTGAACAGCGGCCTGCTGGTGATATCTGCACTGATGTTCTGCTTCATTCCCTACAAGAAACAGGAAAGGCCAGCTCGTGCACGAGTCTCACGTCGTGTGTTCCGAACGATCCTGAAGCGGAAAGATCTTGTTCTGCTTGGCGTCTGTGCCAACATCTCGTTTGTGTCTGTCATGATGCTCAATGTCGTGCATCCGATCTATCTGAACGGCGTACTCAAACTGGATGTTTCTGCACTTGCACAGCTTTCCATTTCTTATGGCTTGGGAGCCGCCCTCTCCGGCTTTCTCATCAGCCGGTTTGTCTCAACTCAATCTGCGTTAACAATTATGCGAGCGTGTTTGAGCGTCTTTACAGCCACGCTACTCACCATCAGTCTGCTTCCAACCTTCACGACCATCTTCATTGGCGCTGCCCTGCTTGGCGCAGCAGGTTCCGCTATCCGCGTTGCCTTCAACACCTATGTGATGAGCATGGTTGAGAAGGACATTTTTGGCAGTTATCTCTCTGTCATCAGCTCCCTGACGTATATCCAGCGCACCCTGTTTGGTTTCCTGCTCTCCATGCTGATCGTTGGTTTCCCAGCCTCAAACTATTACTGGTTTGTTTTCGCGATCGGATGCTTTGGGCTCATTTTGTTACAAGTACATGCCGTGCTAGCCTCCACGCAAAAGCTGGAGCTGAGTGAGGTGTGAGCTATCCCCTCACTCAACTGGTGTTGCCTCGAAAACCGCAAGCTTTTCCTGAATGCTTTGTTTGATATCATCCGGAGCAAAGCTTGCGTCGAGAGCCATTCGCGAACTTGTAAGTAGGTCTTGTTCAGTCCAGTCGAAGGTGCGTGCAACGCGCTCATATTCTTCCGTCAGGGATACACCCGTCGTGGCGCGAGCATCTGTGTTGAGGCTGAACTTCACACCAGCTTGTTTCAACTGCACCAGACTGTGGGCTTTCAGTTCTGAGAAAATATCCGTCTGAATATTACAAGTCGGGCAGACTTCCAGATGTATGCTATCTTTCACCACCCTCTCCAGCACGCGTGGGTCTTCCACTGAACGCACGCCGTGGCCGATACGGCTGACTCCGAGATTCTCCAGTGTCTCCAAAACGCTGCCAGCACCGCGCGCTTCACCAGCATGGGCGATGGTGTTGAGGCCAAGCGTGTTGGCTCGTCGGAACGCAGCAATGTGCTCATCTAATGGAAAGTTGGCTTCATCAGCTGCCAGATCCAACGCGACAACACCTTGCGTTTGATAGCGGGCGACAAGATCTGCCACCTCATAGCTTTGCTCTTTGCTGAAATGGCGCAGCGTGCACAGGATCAGTCGGCAATAGATGCCCTCCCGCTCACTGCTCTCAAACATCTGAGCAAGTAAGGTTTCCACCACCTCTTCAGGCCGCAGACCATTTCGAGTGTGCAGGTGTGGGGCGAAGCGGATCTCTGCATAAAGCACGTTGTCTGCTGCAAGTTGGCGGATCAAACCATCCGCACTCACCTGCAATGCCAGTCTGGTTTGCATCAGTGCCAAAGCTGGATCGACACACTGCAGAAACTGCACCAGATCCTTGCACTTTTCAGGCGCAACAAATGTTTCTTTATACTCAGTAAGGCTCATGCCCGGCCGCAAGAGTGAGGCGGTCTTGAAGTCGAGACTGCAATCGATATGCGTGTGCAACTCCACCTTCGGCATTGAATGCAACGTGTTTGTCATTTCAAAGCCTCCTGCAGCATTTGCCAGAAAATGGTTCTGTCAGCGGTCAACGCTACTTGCGTCGTTTTTGGCTCATCATTGCAATGCCTGTCTTTGAGGATCGTCAGGCCACGCGACGGGCCCTCCCCACACACAACGTTGACAGCGTAAGGCCTCACCTCAGTAATCACAGAAGAGTTCAATGCCGCTGCCATGGTGATCGGGTCCGGCAAATCAAACCCATCAACGCCCGAGGTTGAGCTACAGAACTCGCGCAATACTTTTTGTGAGTTCACAGAGACCTTTGCTTTGGAGGTTCCGATAGCCAGCAGTTCCTCAGCATCAGTGTTTGAGATCCCAGCGTACTTGCGGGAGATGTCCCACCCCACCATCACTTTGGGAATAGCAGAGCGAAAGACTACATCCGCCGCTTCAGGATCAGCCCAGATGTTGAACTCAGAAACCGGCGTCACGTTGCCATAGCAATCACTGGTGCCGCCCATGATCGTCATTTTGGCGATATTGCTGGCAAAGTTTGGGTCTAGTTTCAACGCCAAAGCAATGTTGGTAAGCGGGCCAAGAGTGACCACCTCCAACTCCCCTTTATGTTGGCGCGCAGCTTCCACCAAAGCGACGGCTGCTGGGATGCCGGAAAGGTCGGCGCTGCCTAAATCCAGCCCGATATCCCCCATGCCATCCTCACCATGGATATGCTGCGCCGTTTCCAGCGTGCGGCACAACGGGCTTGCAGCGCCCTCGTGGATCAGAGTCTCAAACTCACAAAGCCGGGCAGTGTAAGCAGCATTGCGAGAAGACAGATGCACCGGCACGTTGCCAGCCACAGTACTGATACCGGCCACCCGTTCTGGCGCCAGCGACAGGGCAATCATCAGCGCAACAGCATCATCAGATGCTGTATCCGTGTCGATCCAGAGCTTATTCAAATTCGCCTCCTACTCTTTATGAGTTGAGTATTAGGCTGCTATAATATGCCTGATAATCGATTTTTTAGGATTCTGACTTGAGCAATAGGAAAGTCAATTTACTTGGACGCCTGCCCTCTCTCCGTGCATTTGAAGCAACGGTCAGGTGCGGAAACATAGCTGCGGCAGCCGATGAGCTGTGCGTGACAGAGGGTGCCGTCAGCAAACACATCAAGGCGCTGGAAGCCGAGCTGGGCGCAAAACTGTTCACCCGTGTTGCTCGCAGAAACGTGCCAACTCCAGCCGGAGAAAAGCTGTTTCAGGAAACCCGAAGTGCATTCGCGCTGTTACGTCAGGCGGAGCAGAGCATTTCTCATGATCTTTCAAGCAAACCCTTCGTTCTGGCGGCTCCGTCCACCAGCTTGCTGCGCGTGATCATTCCAAACGCACACCTCATTCAGGAGGTACTCGGCGACAGGCCATTACAGTTTGTAGCCGACGATACCCACCGTGGCGCAGTGGACGCCTCTTACTCCCTCAGCCTACGAGTTGAAGAGCTGCCGGATGTACCAAATACAGTCTTCAAATTGGCCGATGAAGAGTTTGGATTGATAATCTCTCCACTGTTGCTTTCATTAGACAGCCCGAACCCTGCCGCAACGCTCACCAATTACAATCGCCTGATCCCTAAGGACCGCCCTCATATCTGGGAAAACTGGGTAGCTGAAAGCGGCTCGACGCTCACACCCGCGGCCAACACTACGTATTTCGACGAGATGTACCTCGTCCTTCAGGGTGCAGAAGCTGGCCTTGGTCCAACCATTGCCCCGCGCCCTCTTGTGACAGAAGCCATAAAAAACCACCGCCTCTGGGCACCCTTCGGCTTCCAAAAACGCAAAGGTACTTACTTCACCATCGCCCCACTGGAAACGGACCTAGACCCGGACTTCCAACGTGTCAGTGAGGTGCTGAAGGGGATGTTTGCGCAAGGCTAACGCCTTCGCCTACTCCCCACGTGGGAAGCGCTGTGTTTCTTCCAGTATGTTCAGGTCCATGTGGTTGCGCATGTAGCGTTCGGAGGCTTTTTGGAGGGGTTGGTAGTCCCAAGGGTAGTAGCCACCTTCGCGCAGAGCTTCATAGACCACCCATCGGCGGGCCTGACTGGCGCGGACGTCGGCATCGAAGCGTTCCAGATCCCAGCGCTCTGCGATCTTCTTTCGGAGTGCTTCTGCAATCTCTTGGTATTCGGGATCTTGTGCCAGATTGTGCAGTTCGTGCGGGTCGGATTCCAGATCAAACAACAGGTCTTCATCCAGCAAGCATTTGTTGAACTTCCAGCGGCCTTCGCGCAGAGAAACCATGGGCGCATAAGACGCTTCAGCCGCGTACTCCATGGCTACAGGAGAGGTCCGCTGTCTCCCATGGCCGAGCCCAACCAGAGTTTCTCCAGTCGTCCACGGCATCACCTCCACCATGCTGATCCCTGCCAGATCACAAAGGGTCGGGCATACATCGATGTTGCTAACAGGCGTGGAGATCAGGCCCGGCTGCATCTGAGGTGCGCTGATCATCAAGGGCACACGGGATGAGCCTTCAAAGAAGGACATTTTGAACCACAACCCACGCTCACCCAGCATGTCACCATGGTCAGAGACAAACAGAATGATTGCCTCCTGCCGCGTGCTTTCCAACGCGGTCATCAACTCACCGATCTTGTCATCAATATAGGAGATGTTGGCGAAGTAAGCCCGGCGTGACCGGCGAATGTCTTCCTCAGTTATGTCATAGGATCGCCAGTCGTTGGCATCGAAGATCCGCTTTGAATGGCTGTCATGCTCTTCATAGGACATGGCCGGAACCTGCGGCAACAGATGCTCACAGTCCTCATAGAGATCCCAATACTTCTTGCGCGCTACATATGGATCATGCGGATGCGTGAAGGAGACGGTCAGGCACCAAGGCCGCTCGTCCTTGCCTCGGGCCAGATCATAGACCTTACGCCTAGCGTGATAGGCGACCTCATCGTCATACTCCAGCTGATTGGTAATCTCGGCGACACCTGAGCCTGTCACCGATCCCATGTTGTGATACCACCAATCAATCCGCTCACCTGGCTTGCGATAGTCCGGCGTCCAGCCGAAGTCAGGCGGATAGACATCAGTGGTCAGCCGCTCCTCAAACCCGTGCAGCTGGTCCGGCCCGACAAAGTGCATCTTACCTGCCAAACAGGTCTGGTATCCGGCACGGCGTAAGTGATGCGCATAGGTTGGCAAGGATGAGACAAACTCAGCCGCATTGTCATAAACGCCGGTCGCACTCGGCAACTGTCCAGACATGAACGATGCTCGTCCCGGCGCACAAAGTGGAGAAGCAGTGTAAGCGTTCCTGAAGCGGGTTGAGCGCGCCGCCAGCTTTCTGAGGTTCGGCGTGTGAAGCCACTCGGCAGGGCCATCTGGAAACAGGGTTCCATTCAACTGGTCCACCATGAAGATCAGGATATTCGGTTTGCTCATAAGATTCCGGCTGCATTGCTGAGAAAGATTGCCGGCACACTTAAACCCATGCGCTCTTATTGCATCACACACTCTTTGAGCTGCGACGAGAACTGGTAATAGGCCTGATCAGGGAGCGTTTCGTCAAGTTGGGTATCAGGAGGAGTGGGAGAGCTTTGTCTGGAGCAAAACAGTTGCCGCCTCTTCACGCAAGCTCACCATAATCGGCTCCTGTGAGTTTCACAGAGATATCCCAGAGCTTTTGCATCACTACTTCATCTTCAGAGTATGGAAGTTTCCTCACAAGTCCGGGAGGTCCCTTCATCTCATTAAATTTCTGCGGTCCATAATAGTCGCCACCCTGAGCAGAAGGTGAAAGAGCTGCCATAAGCTGAGGCTGCACACCGCTGGAAACCCGATGGGAAATCACAGGCATCACGAGATGCTTTATGAAGAAATAGAGCAACTTGGGAATATGCCGCACAAGATCCGTGCCCGAAGTTGCCCCCGGATGTGCGGCAACTGAAAGTATTTTCTTCCCTGCCTTTTTAAAGGGGTGATCAAGTTCATTAGCAAACATGAGGCATGCCAGCTTGCTTTGCTGGTAAGCTTCTGAGCTGGAGTAGCGTTTTTCCCATTGCAGATCTTCAAAGAAGATCCTTTTCTGTCCCTGCCGGTGCCCCATACTGCTGAGAGAGACAACTCTGGATTCCGGAGTGCCCGGCATAAGATCCAACAGTAATGACACCAGTAGAAAATGGCCGAAATAGTTTGCTGCCATCTGGCTTTCGAAGCCATCAACTGTTTTAGAATATGGCGGAACCATAATGCCCGCATTGTTCACCAGATAATCCAGCTTAGAGTACTTTGAGCGATAGACCTGCGCAAACTTCCTTACTGACGCAAGATCAGACAGATCGAGCTGCAAGAATTCCAGATCTGCATTTGGCACGATCGCAAAGAGCTTGGCTCGGGCCGTATGGGCTTTCTCTGCACTCCGGCAGGCCATGATGACTTTGATGTCCTTTTGCAGGAACCTGAGCGTGTTTTCAAAACCCAAGCCAGCATTAGCCCCGGTTATGATGGCAATCTTGCCCTTTTGAGAAGGGACGTCAGCAAGCGAAAAACTCATGAGCTGTTACTCCTAATCAAAGATCATTCTGGAAAGTGGAAGGCACCAAACTTGTTTCCATCCAGATCTCTAAAGTAAGCACGAAACCCGCCAGCAGCCCTTTCGGCAGGCTGTCCCTCGTCATGAGCTCCCAACTCCAATGCTTTTGAGTATATGAGCCGCACCTTCTCAATGTCGTCGAGCAACAATGCCAGCATATTGCCATTGCCCGGATTTGCCGGTTCGCCGTCATATGTTTTTGTAAGGATGAATTCGGGGAGATCCGATGAGATGCTCCATGCAACGTATCTATCAGCCTCTGCAACTCGTTTGCCGCCGACTGTGCCAAGCACCTCATCATAAAATGAGGCAGACTGCTCAAGGTTGTTGGTACCCAAATAACCAATCATTCTTATTGCCCAATACTTTGAAAACACATCAGCAGAGTGCGCGCATTTAAGCCGTTAGAGACTTACATATGTGTTCAGCCACCTGATCTTAGCGCACTCACTCTCAGTGGGTTATGCAGACAAATTTCAAAGATGTAGAGGCATGCTGCTCAGATTTGCGAGATCAGGCAAACCTGTTGCGAGATAAATAATAATACTAAACTCACCGCGAGATAAACTCTGGCAACACAGCTTCAGTCAGCCACACGCCATTATCAGACTGGAAAAACTCGATACCTTTTTGGTGCATTTGCTCTGCATTTATGATCAGAACAATAGGCTTACCATGTCGTTGGCCAACCTTGGTGGCGGTTTCCGTATCTTGGGAAAGATGTACGTGATGACGGGCCTGCGGTTTTAAACCTTGCTCGGAAATAGCAGACCAGTTTCGCTCCGTAGTGCCGTGATAAAGAATTGCTGGTGGAGCAACTGGTTTCAGTTTCAAATCAACCTGAACTGAGTGCCCCTGATTGGCGCGAATACGGGTTTTGTCATCAGACAACTTAAAGCGCTGCTTATCGCTTTCAATCACGATCTGCTCAATCACTTCAGGTGTCAGGTCAACTTGAGGCCTGGCCTTTTCTATGAGTTCAGCAACACTGGCCCAACCTTCAGGATCCAGCTGCAGTCCAATTTCCTGCGGTTTGTGTCTCAACACAAAACTAAGGAACTTGCTGATCTCGGTGCTCTTGTTTTTCTTATTCTTCGACATGGCTCTATAACTTCATGCTGGCAATAAATATGAGGTAATGGCTGCAAGCTAACCCAACACCGTTTGTTTTCCAAGCCACTCAACTTTCCGGTCTTTTTCTCATGTTCAGTCCATGCTATTGCCATAGTCCTCTGACTAATCAGCGCTATTCATTGTTTGAGAGTTGAACGACTGCTGCATGCCGTTTCGTCTTGTGTCATTGCTGAGAACTGCCCTGCTCACGTGCATCACTTTGATGCTCGTGTTTTCAGTCATGGGCCGCTCAACACCGTCGCATGATATGAATGCATTGGCACAGACAACCTATCAGCAACATATGATGGCAGACGCGCATGATCAGGATGCGGATCATAGCCACGATATGTTGGAGGATGATCTGCAAATCTCTGGGCACCTGCACGGACATAATTCCGCAGATCACTCTCATGAAGCACCCGCTGAACCTGTCTCCACACGCCTGGTTATCACCGCTGAAGTAGGCACGCATTCTGCTCTGCCCATCAAAAGCCTGCGGTTTGATCTTGCTTCCCGGCTGGAGCGCCCTCCCCGTCCTTTCCTTCTGTAGCACCAATCCCATAAACTACAGTTGGATATTCCATGAACTTACATCTTCAGCGCGCAGGCGCTGAGCGGTGGACGTTTACGCGTCTTCTGCTGCTTTCCTGCATTCTTCTGCTGACATTCACATTGCCTGCGGCGGCCCACGGCATTGCGACCGGTGACAAGGGCTACATTCAAGAGATCTCTGGGATCAACATCATCCCCTTCATGTATCTTGGGGCCAAGCATATGGTCACGGGGTACGATCACATCCTGTTCCTGCTCGGGATCGTGTTCTTCCTCTACAAGACCAAGGACATCGGTATTTATGTGAGCCTGTTCGCGATCGGCCACTCCACAACGATGCTGCTCGGGGTCTACTTCAACATCGGCATCAACGCCTACATCATCGACGCGATCATCGGCTTCTCGGTGGTTTATAAGGCACTCGATAACATGGGGGCTTATCGGGTCTGGTTTAAGTATCAACCGAACACCCGCCTCACCACGCTAATCTTTGGGTTCTTTCATGGCTTTGGCCTGTCCACCAAGATCCTCGAGTATGAGATCTCGCCGGATGGACTGGTGCCAAACCTTCTGGCCTTCAATGTGGGCGTTGAACTGGGGCAGTTGCTGGCGCTGAGCGGCATTCTCATTGTTATGGGCTATTGGCGGCGCACGCAGACTTTCTGGCGCTACGCCTATTCTCTGAACACCACCATGATGACAGCAGGCTTTGCGCTGGTTGGATACCAGCTCACGGGCCTCATCCTATCTTTTTAATGTGAGGCTCCATGTACAACACAACTCCACCAAAGCGTTCTGATCTACCATCTTCTGCACAACTGAAACGCTCCACTATCATCGCCGCTCTTTCCGCACTGGTTATTCTGGTCGTGGTGATCCTGCCCTCCGAGTATGGTGTAGATGCCACTGGAATGGGCCGTGTTCTGGGACTGACGGAAATGGGTGAGATCAAAACCCAGTTGGCAGAAGAAAGCGCCGCCGATGCAGCTGCGACAACAGCCTCTGCTCCTTCTGCCATCAATCAACCTGTTGCAGCAACCTCACCGGAGCTGACCAGCCGTGTGGATGAGATTGAGCGCAAGCTGGCTGAAGTGATGCTGAAACAACAGCTACGCGAACGTGTATCGACCACTCGTCATCCAGCCGAAAGCGCGCCAACAGCTCCGGCTCCGGCAGTTGCAACAGCTCCCGTAGTTCAGGCTCCAGCCCCAACGCCTGCACTCAAAAGCGATCAGGCCACGGTTCAGTTGGAGCCGGGTCAAGGCATTGAGATCAAGCTGGTGATGAAGGCAGGCAAGACAGCGACTTATCGCTGGACCGCCAACGGCAGTGTTTTGAATTACGACACCCACGGTGACGGAGGCGGTCGCTCCATATCCTACGTGAAAGGTCGTGGTGTGCCGCAGGATGAGGGAGAGCTCACAGCTGCATTTGATGGCAACCATGGTTGGTTCTGGCGCAACAGAACTAACAGCCCTGTCACTTTATCTCTGCAAACACGTGGAGAATATGAGTCGTTCAAACGAGTAAAGTAAGCGACTCACCAAGTTGACCTAATCGTCAATTCGGGTGGTTTTTCTGTAGTGCTCCGGCAAAATGCCTGAGAAACTGAAAAATCACCCGGGTTTTCCCCCAAAGCGCACAATATTCGGCGACAATCTGTCATGGGGTTCAATACCTATTACTCGAGGTAATACTGATATATGTGTCGCCAAAGCGCTTTGGTACAAATAATATTGCAACTAACCCGCACATTCCCCTCAGTCATTTTGTGATTTGTCATATGAGCGGATTTTAAATCGTTATAATCTCCTCAAATCACGCAGATATGCGCCTGCATCATATACGTATTCCTACTTATTTCATTCCAACGCGTTTCGATGCACTTTCCAGTCAAATCTTTTTGCACCCGGTGAAAAGTTTTTCACCTGCAAGGTTTGCCGCCACCCTCGGCAAGCCTCATTCGGGGCCTTACAGCCAGCTATACCCCCTTTTAGCTGGTGCGTAACAACCGAACCACATGAGTAAAAGCGAAGCTCGTTCCCAGCTGTTATATTGCAGCGTTCCCTCCTCCCGGGCTTCGCTTTTTACTCACTCAACATGCGATCGGGAGACCTTTAAGGTGACGAAGCTGCGTCCAGGCGTCATTTTTGGCGAAGAATACAAAACCCTCATTCAGGCAGCACGCGAAGGGCAGTACGCTCTTCCAGCAGTAAACGTAGTTGGCACCAACTCAATCAACGCAGTGCTCGAAGCTGCGGCAGCCAACAAATCCGACGTAATCGTACAGCTCTCAAACGGCGGCGCACAGTTCTACGCTGGTGCAGGCATGCCGGATAGCTTCCAGGCCCGTGTTCTTGGCGCAGTATCTGCAGCCCAACACGTGCACCTGCTGGCAAAACACTACGGTGTTTGCGTTGTTCTGCACACAGACCATGCAAACCGTAAACTGGTGCCTTGGCTGGAAGCGCTTATCTCGCACGGTGAAGACTACTTCCGTGCAAATGGCCGTCCACTCTTTACTTCTCACATGCTGGACCTTTCAGAGGAAACTCTGGAACACAACCTGTCTGAAAGTGAGCGCCTGCTGAAGCGCATGGCTCCACTGCAGATGAGCCTTGAGATTGAACTGGGCTGCACCGGTGGTGAAGAAGACGGCGTTGGTTCTGATGAAGACATCGGAGCAGACAACCCGAAACTGTACACCCAGCCAGAAGATGTGCTGGAAGCGTACGACCGCCTCAACCCACTGGGTCACTTCTCTGTGGCTGCTTCCTTCGGCAACGTGCACGGCGTTTACAAGCCAGGCAACGTGAAGCTGCGCCCTGAGATTCTTCGTGAAAGCCAGAAACTGGTTCGCGAAACCCACAACCTGGGTGAAAACCCACTGCCACTCGTGTTCCACGGTGGTTCCGGCTCTGAAAAAGAGAAAATCGCGGAAAGCCTCGGCTATGGCGTGTTCAAAATGAACATCGACACCGACACTCAGTTCGCGTTCTCTGAAAAAGCGGGCGCTTATGTGTTCGAAACGCCAAATGCGTTCAAACACCAGATCGACCCAGAGACCGGCACACCTTATAAGAAGGTCTACGATCCGCGCAAATTGCTGCGGGAAGGTGAACAAGGCATCATCACTCGTTTGACAGAAGCCTTTGACGACCTTCGCAGCGCTGGTAAATCTCTGGCGCAGTAAGAATGACCTCTCCGGCCACACGTTGGGGGTGTGGCCCGGACTTTAATGGAGTACAGGATGAAAGCGCTATTTATTGGCCAGTCCTATATTGACGTGACCTTTTTGTCAGAAACCATGCCAGAAGGTGATGAAAAGGCAATTGCGCAGGATTACGCTGTCAGCTTTGGTGGCAACGCTGTAACTGCAGCCTTCGTCTGCGCAAAACTGGGCATCGCCCCAGATCTGCTGTGCTCCATGGCAGATGATTGGCTGTCACGCATGTTCCGTGACATGGCAGCCAAGTATTCCATTCCGATCCACGGTGCTAAAGTGAAGGAAAGTTCCCTTTCCTTCATCATGCCAAAGGACGGCAAACGTGCCATCGTACGCTGCCGTGACAACGACTTCCTGCATCCGTTCCCTGAACTGAACCTTGCTGGCTGTCAGGCATTGCACGTGGATGGTCACATCCCACATGCTGCTCTGCACTACGCAAAGCTATGCCGTAAGCACGGTATCCTCACCTCTCTGGATGGTGGTGCCGTTCGTGAGAACACCGAAGAGCTGCTCGACTACATTGATGTAGCGATCGTCTCCGAACTGTTCTGCGAGCAGCTCGGCAAATCACCAGAAGACACCCTTGAGTACCTGCGTGCCAAAGGTGTGAAGGTGGGTGGTGTTACACAGGGTGAAGAAGGCCTGCTGTGGTACGAAGACAAGTGCCCAATCAAGCGCTTGCCTGCTCTGAAAGTTCCAAAGGAACGCGTCCTCGACACCAACGGTGCAGGTGATACCTTCCACGGCGCTTATGTGTACGGCTATCTGGCAGATCCTCAAGGCACCTGGGAAGACCATTTCAAACTGGCTCGTGCGGCTTCTGCACACGCCATTCAGTTCCTCGGCAACGAGGCCTCTCTGCCGACCGTCCTTGATCTGGACAACGTGCAGAAAAACTTTCCTGCGGGCGACTAATCTAAGCGGCTTTGCCATTGGTGAAGCCATTTAGAGCCAAATAAAAACAATAAGAACGAACAATAACAATAATAGGCCCCACATCGGGCACATGTTCATGTGGCGCTCGCACACTCAAAAAGCCCCGTCTCTCCATGAGGCGGGGTTTTTATTTTCTCGCACGTGCTTTTGCTGAGCAGCGTTATTCCAAACCACCTACTGTCAGCTATACCCCCTCGATTCAGGCGGACCATAAACGATGGAAAGTCTTTGAAAGCATAGATTTCCCTCAAGATGACACCACTGAGATTCAGGAAATCTCTAGCTTCTTATTCCTTAAATACAATAGCCCTAAATAATATTGGCTTTGTTTCACTAATATTCTTCGCCAGATCCTGAGAATATAAGTAAGCACATGATGAAGCCAGCTGATCACAGGTTTCTTTCACACGAACACAAATTGCATTCCACCAACTGCTCGCCTGACGCGACAGAACAATTTCTGCATGCCAACTCAACAGGTTCTGGCGGCAGTATTTAACTCAGTTTCTATTGTTTAAAACAGGGTTTATACTATGACTCATCTTAAATACTCATGTGCATTCATCGCGTTATTGGCGAGTGCAGGCATGGCACACGCGGGCACAATTACCATCACCACTGACGGCAGCAATGTGGTGACCCATTACACAGGCTCTTCCGACAATGCGGCCACCGCCTTTGATGAAAGCACTGCAGCCCAACTCACTCAACACCAAAGGGTCGACCGCATCTTCGCAAACGAGATCAACGATAACGCCGCGAACATCGCAAACAACGCTCAGACCATCAGCGATTTTGAAAAACTGTTCGGCACTGTTCAGACAACAGCCCCTGCAGCGATCTCGGATGCAGTGAAAGACCCGCTGAAAAATGCAACCGGAACGCCGGTTGAAGATGTCCGTGCGATTGAAGGGGCGCTGAAAGACGGAACGACAGCCAAGACCGAATGGAAAGCCTATCTGGATCACGTGGAAGCCAAAGCAGCTGCCGGCGAAAAGATCACCATGGACGCCCCGGCGGACCCGGTAGCAGCTGACTTCACCAGTGGCGCTTTGCCGGCTGACATGGCCGCAGATCTGGCTGCACTTGGGACTGCTGTCGGCGATTATACCACTGAGCAACAGCCTCACGAAGACTATAGCGTATTCACCACCGCAAATGGTGCCAATGCATCAGGCCGCGCAACCGCTCAGGCGCTGGCAAATGGCGAAGGCTTGGCGAACGGTATTCTGGCTTCTTTCAACGCCGTTGATGCCAAAATCGGCGACATCAGTACACTGCCAAGCGATCTTCAGGCTCCAACACCGGCAGACACCACCGTGGTATCTGCAGTCACCAAGCTGAACGAAAAGGTCGGTTCACTGGCTGATCTGAACTCAACCTTCACCGGCACGGCACGCAACAGCGTTGTTGCCGCTGTGAACAGCAATGCAGAGCGGATTACTGCTAACAGCGACGCTATCGCCAACAACAGCTCGCGCATCGTCTCATTGGAAGAAGATGTAGACGAACTGCAAGCAGGTGTCGCCATGGCAATCGCAATTGCCAACGCGCCAATCATTCAGGGCGGCTATAATGGCCTCTCCCTCTCAGGCGGCTTCGGTCACTTCAAAGGCAAATCTGCGGGTTCCATGAAAGCTGCGTTCATGCCGATGGACAACATGGCAATCACCGCCTCCGTCGCAACCGACTTTGATGACAACGTCGCAGCCGGTGCTGGTCTGGGTTTCTCATTCTAATTTAGCAGGAGAGGCAAATGAGCCGACTTCTCACATTTCTCTGTGTCGCCTTCGCCATGGTTTTCCATGGCGGGGGTCTTCTCGCTCCTTCCTCCGCTCAAGCGAAAGAAGAGTGGTCCGTGCAATGCAGCAGGCAGCAATGCCAGATGTATGCCGAGATCCGCCTGCAAAACGGAACGCTGTTCAACAACATCGCCTTCCGCAAACTCAACGCGACCACTTACGCCGGCATTGTAAAACTGCCGTTGGGCATTCACATCCCAAGCGGCATCAACATCGGCATAGATCAGGCTGCTATTATTCAGGCGAAGCTGATCACCTGCAATCCGGATGGCTGTGAAGCTGCATTCACTGCGAACCAGACGGTTGTCGACTTCCTTAAGCGCGGTGAAAAGATGTCAATCCTTGTACGCAAGGCAGGCGACAGAAAGCAGTTGGCCCTCAACTACTCCCTCATGGGTTTCACCCGCAACTGGAACGAGTTCCACAAACGCATGGAAATCCTGATGCCGTAGCCGGATGGTCAGATGGATTTCTGAGAGAGAGTAAGCTACTGATATGCCTAGGACCTGAGGGGAACTAGGCTGCTGTGACATACTCATTCAACACCGATAAATCCATTTCCATTCGCGACGAGACCGAGTTTCAGCGGTTTATTGGGTATGAGCTGGAGTTGTTTCCAGAAGAAGGCACGGCAATTTGTGCGTTGGATATCGATGCGAAGTACGCCAACCGCAGCGGGGTGGTTCACGGAGCAATCGTGACTATGTTGCTGGACAACGCCTGCGGAGCCTCATGCAGTGCCTCTGTTGATCCAACCGGGAAACAGCCGTTTGTGACGCTGTCTCTCACCGTCAACTTCGTCGCCCCGGCAATCTGCAAGCGGTTGGTGGCCAAAGGCAAAGTGATTGGTGGTGGCAAGTCTACCTTGTTTGCTGAAGCAGAGCTGTTTGATGAGAAGAACCAGCTGATTGCCACGGCAACCGGCCCATTCAAGCGCGCCCCGCAAAGAGTAGCACGGCTTGATGATGCGTGAGCACGTGAAGCGGCTCGCCTGAGCCGTCAGGACTTAGGGCTAACCCCTTCAAAGAACGTGGTTGTCAGCAACCGCGTGACTTCCTCAATACTAGCCTCTCCTCTGGCGTTCATATCCCACGCAGTAAAGATGAGCATGTCGTAGGTGTTCATCACCCACCGCGTCGGCATATCTTTGCGGATGTCACCATCTTCCTTGGCTTGCTCAATGGCCAGGATGGTCTCGTTTTCCATCATCGCATAGCGAGGGTCTTTGCTCAGAACGCGTTCTCCTTCCACCCAGAAGGTCGAGAGGAAGCGCAGCTTGTTGGCCAGCGGCATCATCAGCTCCACAGCACGCAGCATGGCTTTTTTACCGCGGAGGTTTTCGTTCTCCATCGGCATCAACGCGTTGACCAAATCATCAAAGCTGACCGCCAGAATTTCCTCAATCAGCGCTTCACGAGAAGCAAAGTGTCTGTAAAGCGTGGCACGGCCAATTCCGGCAATCTCCGCTATTTCCGTGAGAGAAGCCGTTGGATTTACAGGCAGTTCTGCCAGTCCGGCTTCAATCAGGGCTCTGCGGGACTTAACAGCCCTTTTATCACGCAACAACATTTTTACCCTCATTTTATGAGACATACTTGTCTCACATGTAAATATTATGATACACACCCGTCTCATAAATCAAGATCTGTGTGATCACGAGGCGTTCACTCAGCGATAACCGGTCATTTCATAGGCCTT
This sequence comes from Pseudovibrio sp. SCP20, assembly GCF_057774105.1. Lineage (NCBI taxonomy): Bacteria > Pseudomonadati > Pseudomonadota > Alphaproteobacteria > Hyphomicrobiales > Stappiaceae > Pseudovibrio > Pseudovibrio sp. SCP20. The sequence continues at coordinate 187,599 of NZ_JBYMDH010000005.1, forward strand.
CAACAAACTCTGAAATCTGCCTCATTTAACCTATTGCTCAGGAGCACTGAATGTCCAAGCGGATTGTGTGGTTGTCAGCGGCACTGGTGCTGCTGGGAGCTGTTGGTACCTATGTTCTTTCGCTCGAAGACACAAGTGATGTCGACATTGAAGAAAAAGAAGTTGCGCTGCCGGTTGTCAGCTATGTGACTGCACAGGCAAACGACAACACCGGCCATATCTCTGTTTTTGCGGAAGTTCGCCCACGCTGGACGGCTGACCTGAAAGCACAGGTCTCCGGCAAATTGCTCTCAGTTGCTCCCCAGGCACTGGAAGGCAAGCAGGTTGCCAAAGGCGATGCCATGGCTCAATTGGAAAAGCATACCTATGAAGCCCAGCTGGAAGACGCCAGATACCAGCAGTCCACCGCCGAATTCAATCTGAAGAAAAAGCAGAACAAGCACATACTTGCGCTGAAAAACTGGCGTGCCGTAAATCCGCAGGAAGAGCCGCCGGAAATGGCAGTGCACATTCCGGAGTTACGCGTTGCTGAGAAAGCGCTGGAAGCCGCGGTTCAGAAGGTGAAAGTCGCTCAGTATGATGTGAACGCGACCACCATCAAAGCTCCGTTCAGCGGTTTTGTGACCAAGCGCCATGTCAGCATCGGCCAAAGCATCTCTGTGGGTGATACGCTCTTTACTCTATTGGACGCAGAGCAGCTGGACATCACCGTTTCGCTGGATAAAGACCAGTGGGATCTGTTGGAGAAGGCGTGGCAGGAATTTCCGGCCAAGATCTATAACTCCAGCAAGGAAATGGTTGGCCTTGCCAAAATCCAGCGCGGAGGTGGGTTTCTTGACCCTAAATCCCGCCGGTATCAGCTGTTTCTGGAAGTGGTCAACACGCCTGAGACTTCCATTCTACCGGGCGAGTTCGTCACCGTGGAACTGCAAAGCCGAACCGTTCTAGACAGCTTGAAGCTGCCAGCAACGGCGCTGACACAGGAAGGCTTCATATGGTTCCTGAACAACAAAGACGAACTGCAACGTTTTGAAGCTGACGTCATCTTCCGCGATGACACAGACATCATCGTTCATATGCCCGACGTTTTGCGCGATTTAGGTGAAAAACGCGTTGTTCAGTTGCCAATGGCTGCATTCCTGCCGGGTCAGCATGTTGCCCCAACACCAGCGGGGCACTAACCCATGTCGTGGCTCACAAACTGGTTCATCCGAAATCCGGTCGCTGCCAATCTCATAATGGCGTTCATCCTGCTTGTCGGGGTGTCTTCTCTTATGAACATCCGCATCGAGGGCTTCCCTAAGCTGCCTGCGGATACGGTGACGATCACCACTGTTCTACCCAATGGCTACACGGAGCAGGTTGATAAGCAGATCACGCGCAAGGTGGAGAAGGCGCTGGAAGGGTTGGCCGGTGTCAAACACATCAGCTCACTTTCGCAGCCGGGGCTCTCGACTGTCTCTGTTAAGAAGACCAGCGACACCAAACTCAGCACGCTTCTGGATGACATCCGCCTCAAAGTGGACGGCATCTACAATCTGCCGAAGAAAGCGGAGCGGCCTGTTATTGAAAAAGAGAGCATGGATATGCCTGCCATGTTTGTGCAGGTCTATGGGGATGCTGATTTCAAAACCTTGCAGCGCATTGCACGTCAACTGCGCAACAAGCTGCTGGCCAGCCCGGAAGTGTCCCGCCTGAAACAGTGGGGCCTACAAACTGAGCAGATCAAGATCGGGCTGGAGCCGTACACGCTTGAGCGCCTGAACCTGACGCCTGAGCAGGTGATGAACCGCATCCGCGCGTCATCCCTTTACTTCCCGGGTGGCACGCTGAAGACCGAGGGTGGCTACATCTCTTTGCGCGCTGACAGTCAGGCCTATTATAAAGCCGACTTCGAGCGTATTCCGATCATCGAATGGGAAGATGGTACCACGACAACTCTGGGCGATATCGCCACGGTAGAAGATGCGTTTGCTGACATTGATATGGAAGCCCGCTTCAACGGCAAAGAGTCTGTCGGGCTGGAAGTTCTGATTGGCCGCAAAGACAACCTTATTAATGTCTCTGAGGATGTGAAGAGCATCATCGCGGACTTCCGCAGCACACTGCCAAGCGGTGTAAAGGTGGATGTCTGGGGCAACTCCAGTGATTACATTGAGGATCGTCTCAGCCTTCTCAGCTCCAACGCCCTTCAGGGGCTGGCGCTTGTGCTGCTGATGTTGTCGCTGTTCCTCAACATGAAGCTGGCCTTCTGGGTTGCAATGGGGATCCCGATCTCGCTGGCTGGTGCGTTTGCTGTGGCCACCACGGGCTGGATCGACTACTCGCTCAACGACATCACCACGTTCGGCCTCATCATTGCCCTCGGTATCCTCGTCGATGATGCCGTGGTCGTGGGGGAAAGCGTTTTTGAACAACGCAAGCGCTATGCGAACCCACTGAAGGGAACAGCTGAGGGCGTCCATAAAGTCGCTGTTGCCACCATCTTCGGTGTGCTGACAACAACGGCGGCCTTCTTCCCGATGCTGCTGATGAAGAGCGAGCTCGGCAAGATCCTTGGCAGCTTCTCCGGCATTGTCATTCTGGCGCTGCTGTTCTCGTTGTTTGAGAGTAAGTTCATTCTGCCAGCACACCTTGCTTACATCTCGTTGGATGAGAAGAAGCAAAACATCTTCTCCCGCTCCTGGGGCAAGGTGCAGGGTGTGGCACGCGGCGGCTTGTTCTGGTTCCGTGACACCATCTACTTTCCTACCCTCAAATGGGCGATCCGCCAGCGCTATGCTGTGTTGGTCGGTTTCATTGCTGTGGCCGCGCTCGTGTTTGGGTTGATGTGGAAGGGCAAAATCCATTCGGTGTTCTTCCCGGAAATTCCAGGACAGTACATCGTGGTGAATATGGAGATGGATCCACGGGCTCCGTTCAACCTGACACAGAGCAACATCACGCTGATCGAAGACATGGCCCATGCGGTAGATCGGCGATATGCCGAGGAACAGCCGGATGTGGGTGGCGTCATCCAGAACATCTTCCGCATTGTTTCGGACAGCACCAATGCGACCATCTACGCAGAGCTGCGTCCTCTGGAAGAACGCGGAGAAGCCAAGACAGCAGATATTCTGCGTGAATGGCAGGACCGTACCGGTACTTTGGAAGGTGTTTCCAAACTCACCTTCTCGGGCTTTGAAGAAATCGGTGGCGGTTTCAAGATCCGTCTGTTTGGCGAAGACGCAGAGCAATTAAAGCTGGCAAGTGCTGAGCTGATGGAACAGCTTGGCAAACGTGCCGGTGTCAGCAACTTGCGCGACACCTTTAAGGCAGGCCAGCCAGAGCTGCGTCTGACAGTGAAACCTGAAGCACGCCATCTCGGCTTTACCGCTGAGCGGCTCGCAAGTCAGGTCTCCAACCAGTTTGGTGGTGGTGAGGCTCAGCGTATCCAGCGTGGCAACTCAGAGGTCCGCGTCATTGTCCGGAACACACTGGACGCACGTGACGCCATTGAAGACCTGCTGCAATCCCGCTTGCGCAGCGCAAACGGGGATTGGGTCACCCTGCAATCTGTCGCCAACATCGAGGCACGATATGTGCCCGGGTTCGTGTACCGCAGAAACGGCGATCAGGTCGCCACCATCGAAGCTGACATCAACAAACAGATCGTTGCTCCTGCTGAGCTGGGTCAGGATATCTTCACCTCCGTTGTGCCCCAACTACAACAGAAGTATCCCGGCGTGAAAATTAAGCAGGGTGGCGAACTGGAGGAAATGGGTGAAGTGAAAGGCAACATGAACCGCGCCTTGATCATCACCTGTTTCCTCATCTTTGTGCTGTTGGCGATCCCGCTGAAGTCCTACTTCAAGCCGCTGATCATTATGTCCGTGGTGCCATTCGGTGTTGTCGGGGCCATATTGGGCCACGCCATCATCGGCATCCCGTTCAGCATGATGTCGATCTTCGGCTTGCTGGCGCTGATCGGTGTGATCGTCAACGACTCCCTCGTCATGGTCACTCATTACCTTCATCTGCGTGAGGAGGGTGTCGAGCACATCGAGGCGACGGAGCGCAGCGGCATGGATCGCTTCCAGGCGATCTTCCTGACTACGGCAACAACTGTTGCTGGTCTGATGCCGCTGATGAGCGAAACCTCCGAGCAGGCCATGTACCTGATCCCGGCTGCTGTCTCTCTTGCTTACGGGGAGATTTTCGGGACGCTTATTACTTTGATCCTGATTCCAGTACTTGTCGCCACAGCAGAAGATATTCGCGTCTTTTTCTTCGGCAAACGCGATAAGGCATTGGAATATGCGCAAATGGAGCGAAAAGAGGCTCGCGAGGCAGAGGAAAAGCAGGCGATTTTAGAAAAATCCCCAAAGAATAACGGAGATATAAAACCTGAGGGTTTCCCTCTAGAAAAAGCCTAAATGAACCTTACGATACGGCCTCCCCTAGCGGAGGCCGTTTTTTGTTAAGGACTTACCTTGCGAAATCTGCTATTTAACCCACTGTGAATCCGCAGAATTTCGCCACTAAGTATATATTAGCGATTCCTCAAAGGTTAAACTTCACTATATTTGAATATACTAATATAGATTATATATTAGAAATGCATCATGCACTTATATATTGCGAAATATCAAAGAGAAAAAATCTACTAATTCAAAATTGATTGCACTCAATTTGTACTTTTTACAATTCCTCTAGGTTCCTGCGCGTACGAGCGGGCACGTATAACGTAACGGTGTCTGCTCCAATCAATAGCTGCCAAAAGCAGCTGTTAGACCGGAGTACGCAAATGGCTGGCATAAGCCAAAACACCCAGACTACCACTCCAGAAGTGAGCAAAGGTCGCGAGCGCGCAGCATTCTTGTTGCTGGCAGTTGTCCTGGCTCCAGTTCTGATGACAGCAGCGGTTGCCGGATATGGTTTCCTTATCTGGATGTCGCAGATCCTGCTTGGCCCACCATCATTCTAAGAGGTGACAGTGGCCAATCTATCTCGCAGAGCTTTCTTTACCCGTTTAAGCGCTAAACCAGAAGTGGCGAACCCGTTTCGTCCGCCATGGACCAGCGAACAGCGGATTGAAGACAAATGCACCGGTTGCTTTGAATGCGTCAAAGCCTGCCCGGAAGGCATTCTGTTCAGCGATGATAACCGGCCATTTCTGAAACCTGGTGTTGGCGAATGCACATTTTGTGAAGAGTGCGCAAAAGCGTGCCCTGAAGACGGTCTCTTCGACCTTTCAGAAGCACCCTGGAGACTTACAGCAGACTTAAAGCAAGAGGCCTGCTTGCTGCAGAAAGGCGTTTCCTGCCGGACCTGCACTGACTGCTGTGACCCAAGAGCTCTCCGGTTTGACCTGCGCACACCACCAGCAGGACAGATCCAACTGGACGCAGACCAGTGCAGCGGTTGCGGCGCTTGCCTCGTGGCCTGCCCAGTGGATGCCATCAGTTTGAACGACCAAAGCAACACGAGCCAGGAAAGCTTAGCAAATGCGTAATGCAACAGCCGTTGAGCGCGAAGAACCTGCCGGGGTCTGGCACATTTCCAGTGTGCTGATCCAGGCAATCCCGGAAAAGCGGGACCAGGTTTGCGCGGCCATCGAACAGATGCCTTCTGCTGAGATCGCGGATGTGCCTGACACCGAAAAGATTATCGTGACGTTGGAAACCACGAGCGAGCGCGACATCGCCAATGCGCTGACCGAGATCCAGAAAATGGATCACGTGATCACCGCATCACTCATTTTCCATCAGACCGACACCACCGACCTCAATTCAATTGTGATTTCTGATCAGGGTGACATTCAACCCGAGGGGACTTGCTCATGATTAAACTAACAAGACGCGCTGTCATCAAGGCGCAGGCCGTTGCAGCTGCAGCAGCCGCGGCCGGGGCAAGCCTTCCGGCACAAGCGTCTAACCTTGTTACTGACTCCAGCAAAACCGACCTGAAATGGTCTAAAGCTGCTTGTCGTTTCTGCGGCACCGGTTGTTCCATCATGGTGGCAACCAAAGGCGGCCGCGTTGTTGCAACACATGGTGACGCGAAGAGCCCGGTTAACCGCGGCCTGAACTGCGTGAAAGGCTACTTCCTTTCCAAGATCATGTACGGCAAGGACCGTCTTGAGCAGCCACTGCTGCGTAAGAAAGACGGCAAGTACGACAAAGAAGGCGAGTTCACTCCAGTATCCTGGGATGAAGCTTTCGACATCATGGCTGACAAAGCCAAAGAAGCGATCAAAAAGAACGGCCCTTACTCTGTAGGCATGTTCGGCTCAGGCCAGTGGACTGTTTGGGAAGGCTACGCAGCTGCAAAGCTCTGGAAAGCCGGCTTCCGCTCCAACACCATTGACCCGAACGCACGTCACTGCATGGCCTCTGCTGTGGGCGCATTCATGCGTACCTTCGGCATCGATGAGCCAATGGGCTGCTATGACGACTTTGAGAACGCAGACGCATTCGTGCTCTGGGGTTCCAACATGGCAGAAATGCACCCGGTTCTGTGGACCCGTCTGACTGACCGTCGTCTGTCCAACCCGGATGTTAAAGTTGCTGTTCTGTCCACCTACGAACACCGCAGCTTTGACCTTGCTGACATCCCAATGGTCTTCACCCCACAGACCGATCTCGTGATTGCGAACTTCATCGCAAACTACATCATCGAGAACGAAGCCGTGGACATGGACTTCGTCAGCAAGCACACCAACTTCCGTCTTGGCAACCAAGACATCGGTTACGGCCTGCGCCCTGAGCATCCACTGCAGAAAGCTGCGAAAAACGCAGACAAAGCAGGTGGTTCTAAAGAGATCTCCTTCGAAGAGTATGCTGAGTTTGTTAAGCCATACACTCTCGAATACGCTGAGAAGATGTCAGGTGTTCCTGCAAGCCGCTTGCTGGAACTGGCGAAGCTTTACGCTGATCCAAACAAGAAGGTTATGTCCCTCTGGACCATGGGTGCGAACCAGCACACACGCGGTGTTTGGGTCAACCAGATGTTCTACAACATCCACCTGCTCACCGGTAAAATCTCCAAGCCAGGTTGCGGTCCATTCTCACTGACTGGTCAGCCATCCGCTTGTGGTACTGCACGTGAAGTTGGTACCTTCGCACACCGTCTGCCAGCAGACATGGTTGTGAAGAACCCTAAACACCGTGAAATTGCAGAGAAAATCTGGAAACTGCCAGAAGGCACAATTCCTGCAAAGCCTGGTTATCACGCTGTTCTGCAGTCCCGTATGCTTAAAGACGGCAAGCTGAACTTCTACTGGACCCAGGTCACCAACAACATGCAGGCTGGCCCGAACGTTGTTGAAGAGATCTACCCAGGTTGGAGAAATCCAGAAAACTTCGTCGTGGTTTCTGATCCATACCCAACCGTTTCTGCAATGGCTGCTGACTTGATCCTCCCAACCGCTATGTGGGTGGAAAAAGAAGGCGCATACGGTAACGCTGAGCGTCGTACCCAGTTCTGGAACCAGCTGGTAAACGCACCGGGTGAAGCAAAGTCTGACCTTTGGCAGACTGTTGAGTTCTCCAAACGCTTCAAAGTTGAAGACGTATGGCCTGAAGAACTGCTTGAAAAAGCACCAGAATACCGCGGTAAGACACTCTTCGACGTCCTGTTCGCAAACGGTCAGGTTGACAAGTTCCCAGTGTCTCAGCTGAACCCTGATTACGAGAACCAGGAAGCAAAAGACTTCGGTTTCTACATTCAGAAAGGCCTGTTCGAAGAATACGCCACCTTCGGTCGCGGCAAAGCGCACGATCTGGCAGACTTCGACACATACCATCAGGAGCGCGGTCTGCGCTGGCCTGTCGTAAACGGCAAAGAAACCCAGTGGCGCTTCCGCGAAGGTTCTGACCCGTACGTTGGCAAGGGCAAAGGTTACGAGTTCTACGGTCATAAAGACGGTAAGGCTCGCATCTTCGCACTGCCTTACGAAGCACCACCGGAAATGCCTGATGAAGAGTACGATTTCTGGCTCTGCACCGGTCGTGTGATCGAACACTGGCACACCGGCACCATGACCCAGCGCGTACCTGAGCTGTACAAAGCAGTTCCAGACGCTCTGTGCTACATGCACCCGGATGATGCGAAAGCAAAAGGCCTGCGCCGTGGTTCTGAAGTGCGCGTGATCTCCCGTCGTGGCGAAATCACCACCCGCATTGAGACCCGTGGCCGTAACAAGCCGCCAAAAGGCCTCGTGTTTGTACCGTTCTTCGATGCAAGCCAGCTCATCAACAAGGTGACACTGGATGCAACCGATCCACTTTCTAAACAGACCGACTTCAAGAAGTGCGCGGTCAAGATCGTAGCCGTGTGAGGTACGCCATGAAACTTCTGAAACTTGTTGTAGCAAGCCTCTTTGCACTTTCAGTCCTCGGTGGAGCAAGCTCTTTTGCAGCTGACTCCATCAACGAACTGCGCAACGCGGACATCCTGACTCAGGATGCCGCACCGCGTATCCCGAAAGTCGTGAACAGCGACGAACGTCAGGTGCGTAACTACCCTGAGCAGCCACCTCTGATCCCTCACAAGATCGACGGCTACCAGATCGATAAGCGTCTGAACAAATGCATGACCTGCCACAGCCGTAAAGCGATTGAGCAGTCTCAGGCTCCAATGATCTCTATCACGCACTTCATGAACCGTGATAACCAGTTCCTGGCGTCTGTATCCCCTCGCCGCTTCTTCTGCACCCAGTGTCACGTGCCTCAGACCGAATCCAAGCCTTTGGTTGAGAACACATTCGTTGACGTTGATGAAGTGCTCAAAGGCGAAGCTAAGAAGTAGGAGCGCCAGGCATGATTTCAATTATCAAACGGTTCTGGCAGATCATCAGCAAACCTAGTGTCCATTACAGCCTCGGCTTTCTGACACTTGGCGGGTTTGTCGCCGGCATCATCTTCTGGGGTGGTTTCAACACCGCCCTGGAGGTCACCAACACAGAAGAATTCTGTATTGGCTGTCATGAGATGGAAAACACTGTCTATCAGGAACTCAAGACCACCATTCACTATACCAACCGGTCTGGTGTGCGTGCGACTTGCCCTGATTGTCACGTGCCTCACAACTGGACATCCAAGGTTGCCCGTAAGATCCAGGCATCCAAGGAAGTTTACGGCAAAATCTTTGGCACAATCAGCACGCCAGAGAAATTCGAGAGCAAGCGTCTTGAGCTGGCAAGCCACGAGTGGGCTCGCTTCAAAGCCAACGACTCCCTCGAGTGCCGTAACTGTCACAGTGAAGAGTCCATGGACTTTACACGTCAGAGTGTGAGGGCTTCTGAACAGCACGAGAAATTCCTCGTAACTGGCGAGAAGACCTGTATCGACTGCCACAAAGGCATCGCACACAAGCTACCAGATCTGAGCCTGCTGAAAGAAGGTCACTAAGAGCACGGTTGTTTGATTGGTTACGGTCAAACACCTCAAACAGCTCTGGCAACATAACTGGACATCAAAGCGTGAAGTGCAAGTGCACGTGGAGATATCCGGGGCCTGTCACCAGCTCAGATCCAAGAACCCTGCGGTTTGAAACCGCGGGGTTTTTCTTGTCCACACCTATTCCCATATTTTATCAATTAAAATTATAAGAAAATCACTCATCTCAGAATTTTCTGAAAAATACCCCAGAGTCACCTCATTTCCAGCCATTTTACGAATGTTTACAAATATTAACCTTTGCAAGATCCGCCTGAATTTTTCTTGATAATTTCACCCTAGGGTTATGCCCTATGTCCCAAGGTAACCTCCCCAGTTTCACGCAAGTGCTTTTTGACACTCCGGTAAAATACCAGCGCCATATGCTTCTGGGAAATCGAGAATATTAGAGCATTCCCCATCTGCAAGTCGTTGATTTTGCGGAACTAATAAACTCGTCTTCAGTTCAGGCCGGCAAGCGACACGCCGCGCCTGACAGAATTTGGAACGGGTGACGCGCACGCGAGCTTCACCCATCTGAAAGGACATAAGAAGATGAACGCATTGAAGCTTTCCGCTACTGCCGTGGCCCTCATCGCAGGCATGAGCACCGCTCACGCCGCTAATATCACCGTATCTGACGGCACCGTAACCACCACCGGTGGCTCCGTCACCAGTGGCTCTGCAAGCGGTTCAACAACTGCTGGTCAGACCGGTTCAGCAACCGGCATCACTGCAACCATAAGTGATATTAATGAGTCGGACCTCAGCAGTGCTCTTCAGGCGAAGATCAACGACTCCGTTGACGAGTCGGATCTGAGCTCTGCACTTGCAACAAAGATCAACGGCAAAGCTGACCAGAGCGCGCTTAATGCAGAAAAGCTGCGTATCGACGCAAATGCGTCTGCAATCAGCACAAACCTGAGCGATATTGCAACCAACAAAACCGCAATCGCTTCAAACAAAGCTGCACACGAGCTGAATGCAACTAACATCCAAACCAACGTTGACGACATCAAAACCAATGCAGATGCAATTGCAGTCAACCTGGCTTCCATCGACCAGAACAAAGCCAACATCGCCACCAACACCACCAATATCGCGTCTAATACCTCCCGTATTGGTGTGAACGAGCAGAACATCGCGACAAACACCACCAACATCGCAACCAACGCTGCCAACATCTCCTCCAACACCGATCGCATCGTGTCACTGGAGAACGATGTTGATGAACTGCGCAGTGGTGTGGCCATGGCAGTTGCGATTGCAAACGCGCCAGTCCTTCAGGGTGGCAAGCATGGCTTCTCCGTATCCGGCGGTTTCGGTCACTTCAAAGGCAAAGGCGCTTCTGCTCTGAAGGTTGCCTTCCGGCCAACTGAAAACATGGCTGTCACTGCATCTGTGGCAACAGACTTCAGCAACAACGTCACTGCTGGCGCTGGTCTGGGCTTCTCCTTCTAACGAGGATGTAGATCATGAAACCGATCTGGACCCTGCTGACAGCGGCACTTTTCTTTTTCTTTCAGAGTGCAAGCGCGTACAGCACCACTGAGCCTTCCAATGAAGAGGACTGGTCCGTCAAATGCAGCAGCGACTTGTGCGAAGTCTACGCTGAGATCCGGCTTGATAACGGCGCTCTCATCAACTCCATCATGTTTCGCAAACTTGATAAAGATGTTTACGCCGCAATTCTCAAGCTGCCGCTCGGAATTCACATTCCCAGTGGGATCCAGATTGGTATCGATGATGATGCCTTGTTCGACGCAAAGCTGATCACCTGTCAGCCAGACGGGTGCGAGGCCGCCTTCAACGCCAACAAGGCCATCGTCAACTTCCTCAAACGCGGCAAAGCTATGTCCATTGTGGTCACCAAGTCCAGCGACCGCAAAAAGCTGGCGCTGAATTACTCCCTGATCGGCTTTACCCGCAGCTGGGATGAGTTCACCAAACGCATGGCAGTGCTGCTGCCGGACGAGACAACTGGCTGATTTTGCCTGCCAAGACCCGTGGTTGAAGCCTTAAGCTTTGAGGTTTATATTGAGGAAGATAGGAATGGGAGGCTCTCGCCCCCCACTCCCGTCGCTAGACGACTTGAATAAGAGCTCGGAAAAGGATGATCAGTCGGTTCCGGGCTCTTGTCATGCTCAGCTTTAGTTTAAGCTTTATTGCAAGGTTCATCTAACATACCACCTCCTTACCAGGCTTTGCTTCGATCGGAGTGCCTAACTCTCCGATTGCGCGGACTGACACGCGCTGCTGCTTCGTAAGGAAGTGGCTGGAAAGAGCCTATCAAGCCGGGAATTTCATCGCGTCCCCCGATCCTCTCCCGCACAAACTGCTTAGTGCATTCCCCGAGTGGATCTCATCGGTGTTTAACGCTTCCTTTTGCCTAACATTGCTTGGCGTTTGCCCGCTCACCCTTGCGCAAACTAAGATTACCTATGCATCCAGACCGAAGCGGAGTTACCACCTCATCAGGAAGGTGATGCCAATGACCGGCCACAAAGCAAAATCAGCTCATGTCGCGAGCATCGAAGCGTTCTATGCGGAGAAGCTTGCAGACACGAAAGGCAGGAACACCTTTCAGCAGGTTCTTGCGCCGGATTACGATGCTCAAGAAATCTCCGAGGACCTCCTAGGCTCCAGCTTTGGTTGCGGCAACCCACTGGCATTTTCTCAGATTAAAGAAGGAGAGACAGTACTGGATTTAGGATCTGGTGCAGGGCTTGACCTGATTCTTGCAGCAGAGAAAACCGGACCATCAGGCAAAGTAATCGGCATCGATGTCAGTGAAGATATGATCGCACAGGCCAGAAGCAACTGCGACAAGCATGGCCTTCAGAACATCGAACTGCATCAGGGTGTTATAGAAGATCTCCCCTTCCCGGATAGCTCCATAGACTGGGTCATCTCAAACTGCGTTATCAACCTGTCAGCAGACAAACCTGCAGTGTTTGCGGAAGTTTACCGGGTGCTCAAACCCGGTGGGCATCTCATGATCTCCGACATGATTGCGGAGGCGCTGCCTAATTGGATGCATTTGCATCAGGACCTTCTCTCCGCCTGCATTTCGGGCGCCGTGTCTGAGGCGGCTTATCTTGAGCTTGCTCATCAGGCTGGCCTCACAGGCTTGAAAATACTCGACCGCATGACTTATGAGGATGCCGCATTGAAGCAGTTGATCGAAGAAGAACTGCCGATCGCTCTGGACGAACTCTCCAAACATCTGGGCCTTTCCAGAGAGGTGATGCTGACCAAAGCCGTCAACGAGCTTTCCGGCACTGTGAAAACCATCAAGCTCTATGGTTCCAAGCCAGCGGCGTAACCGGCGTTAAGCCCGCCTGCCCAGCACAACATAATAGCCAACACCCAGCCCCATCAGCCCCAGCGCGATTAAGGCTGCGCCTACATCATACGCAAAGCACGAAGTGAGCGCTAAGAATGAGAGTGCCAGCGTGACATAAGCCGTCTTCTGTCCGCCCGGAGCGCTGTAAGGCCGATGTAAATCAGCATGATTTCGCTTCAGCAAAATATAGCTGACACTTTGCAGCGCATAAGAAAGCGTCGCACCAATAACAGCGATGTTGATCATCAGTTCGCCCTTCCCCGTCAGCGAGCAAATGAACCCGATCACGCCGGGAATGATCAGTGCCCAGTGAGGCACTTTTCGCGAGCTGATTGCAGACATGAAGCGTGGCAGATACCCTTCACGAGACATGGCAAAGACCAGACGGCTGTAACCAAAGATGATGGAGAAGAAGGAGGCAATCAAACCGGCAAGCCCAACCAGATTGACGAAGTCTGCCAGAACAGAGTCCTCTCCCAGCACATGCTTCATTGCATCCACCAGTGGGGCGCCATAATAGCCGACCTCTTCAGAAGTCGCGGCACCGGGCACGAGCACGACAATCAGAAACGCGCTTATCAGCAGAAAGAGCATGGCCCCGATAATCCCACGCGGTAGATCAACGGCAGGGTCTTTGGCTTCCTCAGCTGCCAACGGAACCCCCTCCACAGCCAGAAACAGCCACATCGCAAACGGAAACGCCGTCCAAATGGACACCGCATCAAACGCGAGAAGATTCTGTTGTGCCGGTTCAGTGCTGTCAGCGACCACCAGATTGGCGAGGCTGAAGTGTGGGCCGAGGGTGATCAGAGTGATTGCGATGGCAAGCACCGCAAAGGCTGTCACCACCAGCATAAACCGCAGGGCTTCGCCCACGCCAAGCAGATGCACTCCGATAAACAGGAGATAGAACACGGCGTAGACGACGGGTCCATTGATCCCCAGCAGCGCTTCAAGGTACTGGCCGATGAAGATCACAATGGCTGCGGGTGCGATGGAGTATTCCAGCAAAACTGCAAGCGCCGTCGCAAAGCCTCCAGTATCGCCCATAACCTTCCGCGAAATCCGATAACCACCCGCAGCGCTCGGCAAAGCCGCAGACATCTCCGCGAGGCACAGGACGAGGCAGAAGTACATGAGCCCCATCAGCGCCACGGCGATCATCATGCCGAACCAGCTTGTCACTGCGAACCCGAAGTTCCACCCCGCAAAGCTGCCCGAAATCACATAGGAAACCCCAAGCGTTGCCAGTAAAAACCAGCCCGCTGCTCCTTTTTGAAGCTGAGAAGTCTCGCTATCTTTCATAGAGAATGAAGCCTGCCACAAACGCTGAACCCAGCCGAATGGCACCAGCTTACCCCGCCACAACCAATGCCCGACACCCGCCAATTCTCTCGGACTGCACCATTAGCATCAGTTGGCGTATTGTTGACCCTTCTCATCATTTCTGCATAAATTCCCATCATAGAGAATCTATTATGCATCGCTCTGCCTGTTGGGACGGGCACAAGCTAAGCTTGATGGGATAAACTTTGCACTGGGAGGGGGCGAAGAGATGGCTAAGAAAGGGATTGTTCTCATCCATGGCACGTGGGGGCATGCCAGCAACTGGGATGAGATGCGCGCAGAGCTGGAAGCACGAGGCTACACCGTGCACACGCCTATTCTGCGCTATCATGATCTACCCGTTTGGGAAGGGGCGCTCAAACTGGGCACAGTGCGGCTGATGGACTATGTGAATGATCTGGTGGACTTCGTGAAAACATTGGATGAGCCGCCAATCATTGGCGGGGTTTCCATGGGTGGCCTATTGGCTCAGCTTGTGGCTGCCCGCGTTGAAAACAAAGGCCTTCTGCTGCTTTCCCCCGCACCTGCCTGGGGTATGTTCCCGTTCTACCCATCCATGCTGCGCACGTTTTACAAGCACTTCCTGCAATGGGGCTTTTGGCGCAAACCGCTCTACCCACATTGGGAGGAATTCCGCTGGTCCGTGGTCAACGAGCAGACTGAAGAGAAGGCGAAAGAGTTCTTCTATTCCCTCAAGCTGGAATCTGGCCGCGCCTACATGGATATGGGCTTCTGGTTCCTTGATCCGCAGCGTTCTTCCTGGGTGGACGTCGATGCGATCACCACTCCCGTGCTCATCCTTGGCGGCGCCAAAGACCGCGTCGTCGCCCCACGCATCGCCCGCGTCACCGCCAACCGCTACAAGAAAAACGGCAAGCTTGTGGTTCTGCCTGACTCCGATCACGTGATGATGGTGGGCAAAGAGCTCAAGAACACAATGCGCGAGTTTGATCAATGGGTTAGGGAGAACAACATCGTCCCGCAAACTGAAGAGCTGGAAAAGAACTGATTACGCCTTAAGAGGCAGCAAGATCGGCTAACAGTGTTTTCGCCAATGCCTTGTTTGCCTCGGTCAGAGTTGGCTGGAAGCCGATGTTGGTCATCCAGCCGCCACCGAATGAGAGTGACATGATCTGGAATGCCGTGTGCTCCAAACGGCTTTCGTCTGCTTGGGGAGCAATCTCACGAAGGAAACCCGCGACGCTTTGGTGAAAGGCATCGTAGATGGATTTCACCGCAGGCCGGATCTGGTCATCATGCAACGCTTCCGGCAGCAAGGCCGCGACCAGTCGCGTGCTTGGGTGCGTATTGAACTCTGAGCTGAACAGATACTCCAGCAGAACGCTTTGCAGATCTTCGCTTTGCTGATCCCGCAGAAAGTCCAATGCATTTTCTTCAAAACGGGCAACAATCCGCTCCACCAACGCAGTCACCAGGGCTTCACGCTTGCCGATGTAGTGAAGCACCATGCGCCGGTCCATCTCCGCCTGTTTGGCAACCACTTCCAGCGTCGCACCGCGTAAGCCGTAAGCCTCAATGCATCTCTCAAAAGCATCGAGGATCCGGTTGGTGTTCTCTACCTTTAAGCTCTTACGCCCCACAGCTGCTTCCCACGCCCATCCACACCTAACATCTTGCCGCACAGCATAAATCAGGAGCACTGATCGGCAAGTGGGCGAAGGGAGGTATTCGGGTAATATCCCTAACTGAACTTAGAGCCACGTCCAGAACGGCTGGCGTGACCTTACTTTTTCCAGTCGCGCTCGCAGTTCAGCAACGAGTTCATCTTGATTTCGAGGTGGTATGCATCGCTCCTCATCCGGGATCTCAAAGAAACATAGCCGGTCTGTTCTCAGGCGCTTGTAAATGTAATCCCAAAGCTGATCATCGCTCATTGTGGCACACTTCAAAGCCAAAAAATGCTGATGCCACGGTGTGATACGAAACCAAACTTCATCACACCTAATTGACGTATCTACATCTCGAAGCGCAAAGGCACGCCCTTGATCTTCAACCCATTCGAGTGCCGCAATCATATGATCCGTGATTTCCGGCGTCCAACGATACATATCCTGCATTTTTTCGGCATAGCCACACTGCACTAACAGCTCCATCGTTGGCACCATTATCGTCGCAACATCAAATGGATCTAGTTCTGAGGAGAGATCCTCTCGATAATCCAGCATACAGCGCAGAAAGATCCGGAAGATTTCGTCTTTCTCTTTTAAGAGCTTTTCTGGATCGACCAGATCGAGGTGCTCTTTGATTTTTTCAAAAGGCACAATGACATTGAACGTGTTGTTGGTGACATCCTGAAGGACATCAAAACGTACCAACAACCAGCAAGCGCTCGTGTAAGGTGCTTGACCGTAATCGTATATATCTTCAGCACCATCCTTTGCTTGAGGATCAACGAGAGATTCATTCAAAACACGAGCAACTTGAAAACATAGGCTGGAGAGTAATTCTGCTTCAGGTGCCATCGATCTTCCTCGTAGATACCTACTCCTTATCACACAAAAACCCCGTGGAGGGGATCCACGGGGTCTCTTAGCACTGCCTGATAAGGGGGGTTAATCAGGCAGGAGCTTGAGCTGTTTGGCGGGTACAGACGGAAGCGAGTTCCTCTTGCGCTTGATATTGCGAGAGGAACACCCGGCCAGAGAGCTCATCCAGAAAATGCGAGCGTTGCAGACGATCCATCACCGGGCCTTTCACCTCAGAAAGGTGCAGCTGGATACCGGCATCCTGCAGGCGGTGGTTGATGGCTTCCAGAGATTCCAGAGCGCTGAAGTCTACCTCATTCACCGCAGAACATTGCAGCACCACATGCTTGAGGCAGTCATCATCCACCGCACGATCATAGATGTAATCCTCCAGAAAACGCGCGTTGGCGAAATAGAGACTCTCATCGATGCGGATGGTCAGCAGTTGCGGGCTGGTGAGCACCTCATGACGGTTGATATTGCGGAAGTGCTCAGTCCCTGGCACCAGACCAACCTCAGCAATGTGAGGCCGCGAGGTCTTGTAGAGGTAGAGCGCGATAGACAGGATCACGCCCGCAGACACACCGGTTTCTACCCCAAAACCAAGCGTCAGCAGAATGGTTGCAGCCACCGCTGAGAAGTCTGACTTAGAGTAGCTCCAGCTGTGCTTGAGGATGCTGAAGTCCACCAAGGACAGCACAGCCACAATGATGGTCGCCGCCAATGTTGCCTTGGGCAGGAAGAAGATGAGAGGCGTGAGGGAAACAGCCGCAATAGCCAGGCCAACCGCTGTGTAAGCGCCCGCCGCAGGTGTTTCGGCACCAGCATCAAAGTTCACCACAGAACGCGCAAACCCACCGGTTACCGGATAACCACCCGTGAAGGCCGCACCGATGTTGGCAGCGCCGAGGCCGATCAGCTCCTGATCCGGATCAATGCGCTGGCGCTTTTTGGCAGCAAGCGTTTGGGCAACAGAGACAGACTCCACAAAGCCGATGATGGAAATGAGCAGAGCTGGCACAAACAGAGCGCCGATCAACTCGCTGGAGAAGCTTGGCATGGTCAGCGGTGGCAGGCTTTGTGGCACAGAACCGACGATCTTTACGCCTGACTGATCGAGCCCGAAAATCCAGACAACTGCAGTTGTCACCACAACAGCACCCACTGGACCAGCTTTGGTGAGAACATCAGCAAGACGTGGCTTCAGTCCCATCTCCAGCAGCATAGGCTTCATGCCCTTGCGCACCCAGAACAGGAACAGCGTAGCGGACACACCAATCAGGAGCGTGGCTAGGTTCACCTCACCCAGATGCTCAAAGATGGATACCACAATCTCCACCAGCGTATGCCCTTTGGCATCCACGCCCAGAATATGCTTGAGCTGGCTGCTGGCGATCAGAACACCGGAGGCGGTGATGAAACCTGCGATCACGGGGTGGGAGAGGAAGTTGGCGAGGAAGCCGAGCTTGAACACACCCATCAGCAGCAAAATGCCGCCAGAGAGCATGGCAAGCGTCAGCGCGGCGATGGCGTAGCCGGCTGTTCCGCTTTCTGCGATCTGGCCAATGGCAGCGGCAGTCATCAGAGAAACAACAGCCACAGGGCCAACGGCCAAAGCGCGGCTGGTGCCAAAAATGGCGTAAAGAATAATCGGAAGGATGGATGCGTAGAGCCCCATTTCCGGTGGCAGACCGGCAAGCAGAGCGTAGGCAAGAGATTGCGGGATCAGCATGATCGTCACAATCACTGCAGCAATCATGTCATTGGAAAAACTGTCTTTATTATAGTTTCTGCCCCAATCGAAAACGGGCAGGTATCGCCGAAAGGCCGAGGAAAACATGGGTCTGCCTTCAAAGTGCTTTTGATTAATCCGGGGAAGAAGCTCCCCCGGATACATGATATTGATTCAGCAAAGGCTGCAACTTGTATTTTAGCTTGCGCTAACTTTCTCAGGCTTGATCATCCATTCCTTGCCGCGCAGCATCGCCCACCAGTAGACCGGTGGCAGGATCTGCTCTTTCAGGATCCACGCAGCACGAGTTGGTTTGGTGCCATCGAGCAGCCATGTGGGGAAGCTCGGCAGCAAAGTGCCGCCATACCCGAACTCGGCCAGAACGATCTTGCCCCGCTCAACGGTCAGCGGGCAGGAGCCATAGCCGTTGTACTGTGCAGATGGTGTCTTGCCTTCCACATCGGCCACAAGGTTTTCTGCAACAATCGGTGCCTGCATACGCGCAGCCGCTGCTGTCTTGGCATTTGGCGCGTTCATCACATCACCCAGTGACCAGATGTTGGTGTAGGTCTTGTGGCGCAGGGTGATGTGGTCAACATCCACCCAGCCTGCTGCATCAGCCAGTGGCGAGACGCGGATGAAATCCGGTGCGGACTGTGGAGGGCAGACATGGATCATGTCGAAGTCCACTTCCACCCGCTCCACCGGCGTATCCGGCTTGGCCACATCAAACCACGCTTTCTTCGCTGGCCCATCAATGGCAACCAGATTGTTGAAGAAGTTGAGGTTTGCGTCGTACAGATCAATGTACTTCTCCAGCGCAGGCACATACTCCTTCACGCCAAACAGAACACCACCAGCGTTGTGGAACTGGATGTCGATGTTCTTCAACACGCCTTGCTTGCGCCAGTAATCGCCTGAAAGATAAAGCGCTTTCTGCGGAGCACCAGCGCATTTGATCGGCATCGGCGGCTGGGTGAAGATCGCACGGCCCTCTTTCATGCCGCTGACCAGCTCCCAGGTGTAGGGCGCCAGATCGTAGCGGTAGTTGGAGGTTACGCCGTGCTTGCCAAGCGTGGACACAAGACCTTCCACCTTGTGCCAGTCCAGCTTCAGACCGGGGCACACCACAAGGCGATCGTATTTCACGACACGGCAGCCATCCAGAATGACCGCGTTGTCTTGCGGTTCAAACGCGGCCACCGCAGATTTGAGCCAGTGCACGCCTCGCGGTATCAGGGAGCCCATGGTTTTGGCGGTCTGGGAGGCTTTAAAGACGCCACCGCCAACCATGGTCCAACCCGGCTGATAATAATGAATATCAGCAGGATCAATAACAGCGATATCAAGATCGCTCTTTCGGGATTTCAGGCTGGCTGCCACGGCGATGCCCGCGGCTCCGCCACCAACAATCACAACGTCATAGGACGCATCCGCGCGATCTGTCGGGGTTCTGCCGCCATTGGCAATGCGGCGCACAACGCCTGCCATGTCATAGCCAGCAGATTTGGTCGCTGCCAGAATGTCAGCCACGGTCATCGTCTCAGCCTGACTGAGAGACCAAAGGGTGGCGCAGCGTGTGCCAGTGCGGCAGTAGGCCAGCACAGGGCGCGGAATTTCGTTCATGGCCTTGCCAAAGGCCTCGGCATCTTCATCAGACACCTTGCCGGAGATCACCGGCAGATAGCGAGTTTCCAAACCCAGCTTTTTCGCCGCTGCTTCAATCTCGTCAAACACCGGCTGGTCTGCACCTTCCCCATCCGGGCGGTTACAAACAATACTGCGGAAGCCCAGGTCCGCAATTTTCTGAACGTCTTGCGCAGTGATCTGCGGACAGACAGAAAGTGATGAGCTGATACTCTTGATATCCATGATGTTTCCCCTCCTCACATCATCAGATCAAAGTGCGTTGACTGGCACTTTAAGCATTGGAACACCGTCCTCATCGGTCGGCACTTCGCCTGCACGCATGTTCACCTGCAAGGAAGGAATGATCAGTTTCGGCACATCCAGCTGCGCATCACGTTCTGTACGGAACTTGATGAAGTCCTCACGTGAATGGCCTTTGCCAACATGGATGTTGTGCTCTTTCTCATCACCGACGCTGGTTTCCCACGCGATGTCGCGGCCATTGGGGCCGTAGTCGTGGCACATGAACAGACGCATTTTGTCTGGCAGTGTCAGCACTTTCTGAATGCTGTCGTAGAGCGTTCCAGCATCACCACCCGGGAAGTCTGCACGGGCAGAACCGCCATCTGGCATAAACAGGGTGTCACCTGCAAAAGCAGCATTACCGATCACGTGCACCATACAGGCTGGTGTGTGGCCCGGCGTGTGAATTGCAAACGCGGTCATGGTGCCGATCTGATAGCTGTCACCGTCCTTGAACAGCTTGTCAAACTGGCTTCCATCGCGCTGGAATTCGGTTCCTTCATTAAACACCTTGCCAAAGGTGTCCTGAACCACAATGATGTGCTCACCAATGCCGATCTTACCGCCCAGCTTTTGCTGAATGTAAGGCGCAGCAGAAAGGTGATCCGCATGTACGTGGGTTTCAATCAACCACTCAACAGTGAGGTTGTTGTCCTGCACGTATTTGATGATTTCATCTGCATTGTCATAGGTGATGCGGCCCGCTGCATAGTTGATATCCATGACGGAATCCACGATGGCAACGGACGACGAGGCAGGGTCTTTCACAACATAGCTGATCGTGTGTGTGGCCGGGTCAAAAAAGGCCTTCACTTCAGGCTCGACAGCCATGTTTACGGGGTAGTTAGTCATAACTTCCTCAATAAGTTAACATGTGCGCAGTGGCGGTCGATGGTACGTGCACCAAAGTTGTTTTCGTGTTCGACCGCCTGCACAGCCGCCTAAGCTTTTCTTATTATAATTTTTTGTCGGAAATCAGTTTGCGATCTCCGCGGGCAAGCTTAAACGCGGCAGGTTTTAATTCCGAAAATGGAGTAGAGCGGACAAATCCGCACAACGGAAACCAGCAGCATTACGATGCCGACAATGATTGCGCCATAGAAGAAAAGTGGCTGCGCAAACAAAGAAATTGTGGTTGACAGCGGCAGTGCAATCAGCACGACACCGATGATAAAACGAAGAATGCGATCAATAGTTCCAACGTTAGCCGTCATAGTCTCGTCCTCCAGGTACGTGGCTCAACGGATAACGAGTCTTTTCTATCGCTTCAGTGACGAAGTCACCAAACTCCGCCTCAATCGCTGCTTTTTGTAGAAGCACCTTAAAAATCAACGCGAAATGCCTACAGCTCATAATGCCAGCTGCCCATCCCAGAACAATCCGTAGGTTTCAGAGATACGTTTTCTGGCTAGCATGGCGGCGAAGGTTGCATGCGCGGTACGCGCTGTGACCCGGAATGTGGGCCAGAAAGCAGTTGGGGTTCCAGTTGACCGAAGTTTCCGTCACGAACAAAGATTTTTACACGCAGCTTCATAAATCCAACCCCGGTTATGGTACATCCTCGTCCTACCTGATGGACGTGATCCTGCCACTGGCCGCTGATCTCAAGCCAGCAAGAATTCTCGACTATGGCTGCGGCAAAAGCTCGTTGGTAGAAGAGCTTGCTGCTCAGCTTGGCTGTGCCTCCCACCGCTATGATCCCTGCATTCCCGAATACAGCACGCCTCCCGAAGGAGCGTTTGATCTTGTGCTGAACACCGATGTGCTGGAGCATGTGCCGGAGACGGAGCTGGATGCTGTACTGGCCGACATTCGCGCTAAATCAGAGAATGTGATCTTCCATATCCCGACACTCTACGCCACAGCTTTGCTGGCCGATGGCTCCAACGCGCATTGCACTGTGCACTCGTCCGTATGGTGGCAGGAGAAACTTGCCCAGCATTTCCCTTATGTTGAGGTCTTGCGCAGCATCAACAACGACCAGCAGTTCTATGTCACCTGGGATGTTTCGGCTGAGGCACGACAGAACCTGAAGATGGTGTACCGCCAACGCAGGCGGGCGCACTCTGTTGCCAAACGCAAGCACATCCTACGTATGTTGCGCATGCGCTTGCTGAGAGGCCATGTTCCGAAACACGAACTGCAGAATGACATTGCCGGTAAACGCATAGCCGTGGTTGGCAACGCGCAATCATTGTGCGCGAAGGATTACGGGCCGGAGATTGATCAGCATGACATCGTTATCCGGATCAATCGCGGTGCAATCCCGCACATCAAAAGCCACGGCCAGAAGCTGTCATGGGTGGCAACCAGCCTCGATATTCCCAAAAGCTTTGTCTATAGCCAGCGGACACAGCGGGTCATTTGGACACCGGCAGAACGCAGCTTCTCCCTGCCTCATTGGCTCGCCAAACACAGCGACATTGTCTACCTGCTAAAGACAGCGGAACTGAAGCGCTATCACGCCCGAACCGAGAAAAAACCCAGCACAGGCTTCCGGTTGCTGTGCTTGTTGGAGGAGTTGGGCGGTTACAAGCAGATAGATATCTACGGCTTTGATTTCTTCGCCTCGCCCACAAACACCAATCACATCGAGCCCGAAAAAGCACGGTCCGATCATGACTATGATCGCGAGAACCATGAAATCCAAAAATGGATGGCGCGCGATCCGAGGGTTACTCTCAAGAGCTAAGCGTCAGATCACGCCTTTGCCAGAACTTCCAGTCCTAAGCGATCGATGATTTCGATGGTGCCGCGGGATTGGGTGATCCAGTCGCGGCGTTGGAACTCTCGCAGCTGGCGGGAGACGACTTCGCGGGCGGTGCCTAGTTCGGCGGCCATTTGCTGGTGGGTGGTGGCGACCTGAGTGCCGCTGCCTGCAAGCTCCAGCAGTTTCTGGGCGAGGCGAATATCCATGCGCTGGAAGGCGATTTCCTCAATCACCAGAAACAGGTCCGTGATGCGCTTGGAGTACGCTGAGAACACGAAGCGGCGGAAGGTTTCGGATTGCGCGATGAGATCATCAAACACCATGCGCGGAATGGCGACAGCCTGTGTGTCCGTTTCCGCGATGCCTTCTGCGGAGTAATCCTCGTAGGCCAGCAGGCATGCCGTGGTCAGCACACAGCTTTCGCCCGCATGCACACGGTAAAGAATGATCTCGCGTCCGCCTTCAGAGAGTTGCTGCACGCGCACGGAACCAGATAGCAAAAGAAGCAGGTTTTCCGGGGCCTTACCGGGGCCAAAGATGACGGTACCAGCAGGGACAGAAACGATGGTGCTGCGGTTGACCAGAATTTCTCTGATGTGATTTTCCAGTTTGGAAAGGCCTTGGAACCGATCGATCCAGTTGGCTGCAGCAGTTGTCATGATCCCCTCCCGAGACGCCCTCAAAAATGCGTGCTTCTTTGGCATAGTGCATAAAAGCGTTTAGCGCAATCAGGGCCTTTGACAGAAGAATAATCTAACGACCAACCTCAGGTAACTACTTTCAGGAATAAATTTTCAAACCGCCTATTCGGGACGCTCGCCAACAACTCCAAGCGCTTCTTCTGCAGAAAGGCGCTCTTCTGGTGAGAGCTTCAGCAGGCCTTTGATCGCACCCTTGATGTTTTCAGGCGTGCCATTCAGCCGCGCCTCCAGCTTTTCATCCAGTTCGGACTGGTCGGTGCTGCTGCCACTGCGGAACTCCTGCAGCTCCTCAATCAGTTCCTGCTGCGCGTTCTTGCCTGCTGCCGCTGCCACCAACACAAGGCCGCCTGCCCAAGAATCCACTTTGGAGGAGAGTTCCGCCCCATCAACAAAGCGCTCGGGTGGTTGGTTGTTGGGTGTACCGCCGATCTCCAGCTCAAAATGCTGGCCGTCTTCACAATCTGCTGCAACCCCTTCATGCGCTGTTGCACAGTCAAAGCTGGTGATCACCGGTGAGGTGTCTTCGTCTTCACGAAACTGGATGGTGTCGGTGCTCAAATCCTGATGGAAGATGTTACGCTTTTGAAGAAACGCGACGCCGGCAAGCAAGCCACCAGCAAAGTCATTCAGCGGCTCTTCGTCCATGCCTTTGTCTTCCGGCAGGCGATCATCGAGCGAGCCACCGTTCAGCTTCTCGCGAATAACAAAAGGCTCACCAAACTCGGTGAGGCCAGCGCCTTTCAGCTTCAGGATGTTTTCGCTGCCAGGCGCCTCGTCAAACTCACCAAGCGCGGTGAGGATCTTGGCCTCATGCACCAGCAGCTCAGCCCCCACAAAGGTTGGCGGAGAATCCGGTCCTGCGGCGTAAGCATTGGGGCGTTTGATCACCGCATTTTCCATATGCGGATAGTCCTGCACCACACCGGAGGCATCATAGGACAACACGTTTTCAGCATTGGCTGCACCGCCCGTAATCGGCGGGCTCACCTTGCCGGTAACATCCACGGCATGCTCTTCAGAGATGCTGAACATGTTGCCATAAGGCTGCTTGCCACCATTGGTGTTACCGGGCTGGAAAGCGGTGGGCACAGAGCTGGGCTCAATCACCATGCTGCCATCTGGCTTGTTCTGCACTCTGATTGGGCTGTCATCAGGAGGGGTTTCGCGAGGTTCACCGCGCACGCTGCCGCCCGCTCCGGAGGGATCCGGCGGAAGGTCGATACTGAGCACTTTGGCGACGGCGTTGAGCCACTGGTCATAATCAGCCATTGTCACCTCCGGGAACTTCACCGGCCTTGCGAACCACTCGAGATCTCCTCTTCTCAGCCTGCCGTGAAGGGAAGTATCGTTGTTCACCCATGCGCTGAAAAGCAAACAGCCAAAACAGCGTGTAAGCGGACCTACCAAAATCATGAGAATTGCAGCTACTGCTGCTCCTCCTCGGGCTCATCCTCAATCAACGCCAGTGCTTGCTCCGCGGTCATACGCTCATTGAGATCCACCTTCAGCAAGCCCTTGATCACTGCCTGAATGTTTGGCGGCACATTGGCGATGCGGGGCTCCAGAAAGGCATCGTAGACACCCTGGTCTCTTTGCCCGTCTTGCGCACGAAACGCTGCCGTTTCATCGAGAAATTCCTGCCGTCCATCGTTACCGATTGCCGCTTGCAACAGCAAAATGCCACCATTCCAAGAGTCGATTTTGCCAGTTGCCTGCCCGTTGGCATCATAAACTTCCGGCGGCTGAATGTCTGGAGAACCACCTCTTCTATAGCGATAGTCCCGGCCATTCTCGTTGTCAGATGCAATGCCTTCATGGGCGGAGGCTGTGTCAAAATCACTGATCACCGGCACAGTGCTCTCATTGTCACGGAACAGAATGTTATCCGCCTTCAAGTCCTGATGGATGATGTTCCGCTTTTGCAAAAACGCCATACCGGAGAGCACGCCTTTTGCAAAATCATTCAGTTGAGGCTCTTCCAGACCGCGATCATCAGGAATGCGATTTGCCAGCGTGCCACCGTTCATCTCCTCCATAATCAGGAACGGTTCGCCAAACTGCGAGATACCCGAGCCGCGATACTCGATGATGTTTTCAGCTCCCTTGGCATCCTTAAAGTGCGAGAGGGCCGTGAGGATTTTGGTCTCATGGACCACTTGGTCGGCACCGATAAACTGCAAGGAGCCATCTCCGTTTTTCATCGCATGGCACCGCTTGATCACGGAGTCTTCGATATCCGGAAACTTCTGCAGGTAGCCCGTCGCCCCCGTGGCAAACACGCTTTGCAGGCGATCGTTCTCTATCTGATTGGGCGGCGTAATCAGTCCTTCGATGTTCATCGAATGCTGTGTGGGCTCATAAGTCACCTTATCAGGCTGCCCACGCCGGCGTTGACGCCTTGCTTTGATGGTTGCAGGCACGGATCTGCGATCAATCACCATGGTGCCATCATTGCGGCGGTTGACACGGATTGGACTGCCGGCCTGCGGCATCTCGTTGTAAACACGAGGCTGAGGCGGTTGCTCCCCATCACCCGGCTGCGGGTCATGCTGATGCAACTCACGATGCTCGGGCAGTTCCAGCTCCTCAAACTCCTCGTCCTCCATATTCTCGTGCTCGCCCGCTTCATAAGGTGGCGGAGGATCGTAAGGCGGTGGGGCCTCGAACGGGATTTCAGGTTGCCGCAGGTCTATACCACGTTGCTCAATGCCCCGCTCAATATCGCGCTCGTCCTCATCATCTCCAAGCGCCAGAAACTCACCCCGCTCTTCAATGACACGACCTTGCTGATCATGCGTTGCCCGCTGCTCGATGCCTTCCTCGATATTTTCCTGCTCTTCATCCTCAACGATGGCCATGAACTCGCCGCGCTCTTCCTCAGGCCCATCGACAATCATAGGCTCGACGTCATTGTCACCCTGAGGCGGGATCTCACCCAGACGAACATTCAGCGCCCGTTCCACGGCATCCAGCCATTGCTCTTGCTCTGGCGGCAGGTTTTCCTGATTTCCAGCGGGGTTTTGAGGTTGAGCAGGCACGGCGTTCCTCCCACAATCGGTCCTGAGAGACATATTGTGTCATGCTAAGAGAAACGCTTTCCGTTAAGTAATGCTTGTTTGAGTTTAGGTGTAAGCAGGCTTAGCTCAGCCCGCAAAATTGCAGTATGCCCGTTTACTTTTGCTCAACGCACATCAGCTTTCCACGCCTGCCCCATGGCGCCCTTTGCCGTGGCTGAAAGCCGTTGCGCCGGAAACAGTCTCTCCGCTAGAAATGACCGAAAGCCCACGTCGCATTTCATTTTTGATGGCCTCAGCCTCTGTCATGTCCCATTGCTCAAACATGGAAAGTCGGTCGCTACGCATGCACATTTGCGGAAACTGCGCGATCTGCGTGGCAAGCTCCTTTGCTTTAGAGAGCGCCTCACCATCTTCCACGAGCCGGTTGACGAGACCAAAGGCAACCGCTTCCTCCCCGCTCACACTACGCCCTGTCAGGATCATATCCGCGGCACGGGACTGGCCGATCAGGCGCGGAAGACGAATAGTGCCCATATCAATCAGCGGCACTCCAAACCGGCGACAATAAACGCCAAACACTGCTGATCTTCCCGCAACACGCATATCCGCCCAGAGCGCCAGCTCCAGCCCGCCAGCCACCGCATGGCCTTCAATAGCCGCAATCATGGGCTTGGAGAGCCGCATGCGGGAGGGACCCATCGGAGCGAAGTCACCTTCTTCTTTCAAGATGTTGAGGTTGCCTTCAGAGATCGCTTTCAGGTCAGCGCCTGCACAGAATGTGCCTTCAGATCCAGTGAACACGGCAACGGAAAGGCTATCATCCTGATCAAAACGGGTGAAGGCATCCACCAGCAGCTGCGCCGTCTCTCCATCCACCGCATTGCGCCGCTCGGGCCGGTCCAGCGTGATGATCGCCGTCGTCCCCTCAAACTCAAAATGAACCGCCATTATCCCCTCCCCTAAAATGCACGGAGAAGCCTAGCAGAACTTCACAAGCCCCGTCAGCCATTCAAAGGTGGAGTTCTAATCCTTCCGACGATTATGGGGAATTTGCTCCCTAGGCTTTCTCCGGAAGATGCGCCCAAGCACGACATCCAGTGTCTTCTCAAGAGCAAAGAAGCCAGCACCTGCTGCCAGTATTATTAGGACAGGAAGGCGTGTGAGGGCGTAGATGCATTCCCCAATAAAGAGGAGCCAACCAAGCACACCTGTAACAATAAGCGTTTTACTCGGCCTCTTCTTTCCACCATCGCTCTCCAAAAGCTTTCTCCCTGTTCACCGCATAAATAATATTTGGCGAGGTAAGAAGAAATTACAAGCATAGGTAGATATGACATGCGATGCAGCGGGTGGTGCTGGGAGAAGCAGTCATCCAGAAACGGTATAGACACTTCCAAGCCAAACTGTCTATACCAACCCTTTGTAGAACCCTCGGCGGTTTCAGAACTGCGCTCACCTGAGGCAAGCGCAGTCCAACGCATCTTACAAGCTGAAGGACGCCAGAGCGCTTGGAGAGGTCGCGTTGACCAGAGAGAAGGCCTGCTTAGCGAGCTCAGACTGCGTCAGTTGCGCTTTCTCCCGCGCCTGATCCACGTTCATGTCTTTTTCAACGTTAGCGGCAGCCTCAGAAACGACAGATTCTGCTGGCTGAGACAACCCAGCAATCTTCTCATCGCGGATCGCACCAATCTTGTTGTAAGCCTGATCAAGTGCACCTTGCCAGTTAGCAAAGGCTTCTCCCAGAACACTTACAACGCTTTCAGCATCATCCCCCTCAAGCATCTCGGAGAAATCAAAGGTAAGGATATTTACCCCGGCCAAGCCTGCATTCTCAGCAGCTTCCCCTTGAAGAACCCAAGTCTGCAAGCCAGTTAAGTCGTTTGGCTCACCATCCGTGCTGCCTGGCAGAATATCTACCAGCGCGTTGAGAAGTTCTTCATCCTTGAGAAAGGGATTGGCTGGATTAAACTCGATGCCATTCGCAAGCAGGCTGTTGACGCCTTCTTGAAAATTCTCGAGGTGATCCGCAAGCTCTGAATAGTTTCCATTATTTTCCGCAAGTGATGTGTTCATCGCGGTAAATGCAGCACGAACTGGGGCAAGCTCAAACTGAAGTTCCGCAGCATGATACTTGAGCGTCATCTCGGCCAGCACATTTCTGGTTTCTTCAGAAATCAGGCTATCCGAAGTTCCTTCACCCATTGCAACAGGCTTAAAGTCAATCCCTGTTGCATTCTCTCGAAGAATCTTGAGGCCCTCCTCCGCATCTTGCTGAACCGCAGAGGAGTTGGGTGTCTGCGTGGGGTTTTGCGCCTCAAAAAGCTGGACACTACTATTATTTAAACCAACAGAATTCATGTTTCTGTCCCTTTCTGGAAACAACGGGACATCTCGGCTAATCCGAGTCTGCAGAATAGCCTCATGCTCTTTCATCGAAAGTCTGCAGCAAACCTGATAACGAAATCCATTTCTAAGAAAACGACGTAATCAAAGGTGCAGGTATTCTATCATAATACATGCATTAATCACATGAATTCTCATAAGCCATGCAATATGTTACTTGAGAAAATCGATTCCTGCTACACTGTTCTGGGCACTTAATCGCGGTATAGACATTTTCAAATTAAACTGTCTATACTACTCCCATGACAGATCTTCCTCTCGCTTATCAAAACCTCGCTGCGGATTACATTCAGAAAACGCATGATGATAGCAGGGCTCTTCGGGGCTCGGTTTATCAGCAAGCGAAGGGGAATGTTGAGAACGTCTTCGTCAAAATGCCCGTGGGTGCCGGACGCAAGAGCCTCTATGTGGGGCCAGCTTTGCAGCCGGAAACGCAGGCCAAAGTGGAGCGGATCAAACAGGCCAGCGAGCGTGCCCGTGCACGCCGTAAAGACTTGAGCGTGCTGAACAAAGTTGGCGTGCTTTCCACCCACAGTTATGCCGGGCGTGTGCTGGATGCCATGGCCTATCACGGTCTGTTCCGCAATGGCGCCATTCTGGTGGGCACGCTGGCTTATCAATGCTACCCGCTGCTGTTGGGCTGCACGCTGCCCTCCACTCAGCTGGCGACAGACGACGCAGATCTCGTGGCCGCCTCACTGGCGATCAAAGCGGATGAAGGCATTGATATGCTCTCCATCCTGAAGGATGCCGACCCCACATTCGAGCCTATTCCGGAGTTGGATGGGCGCGCTAAATCCTCGCGCTTTCGCTCTGGCATCGGCTTTGTGGTGGATCTGCTCACGCCAACACGCAAACGCGGCGAAAAACAGCCACTGGAGCTGCAAGGGTTAGATGCTGGTGCTATGAGCCTGCAGTATCTGGCATGGCTGATCGACGATGCTTCCCCCGCTGCTCTGCCTTACGGCGCAGGCATTCCGGTGTTCGTGCCGCGTCCGGCCCGCTACGCCGTGCACAAGCTCATCCTCTCACAAAAGCGGACGCATACGGCCACCAAGGTCACCAAGGACCTAGCTCAGGCTAAGGCACTGATTGAGGTACTGGAACAAGCCTGCCCCGGCCTGATCGGCGACGAACTGCTGGACGCACAATCTCAAGGCAAACAAGGCTGGAGCGATCCCATCGCCAAAGCCCTCAAAGCCCTCTGGCCCGACGGCTCCTGGCGGGACCGCCCCGAATTTGAAGAGTTTGCCGAGGGTGTATAGCTTGTCCCAGCAACATTCAGGGGGCTGGAAGACCGGCAGGTTTCTTGAAGGACTAGGGAAGACAGGGTATATTAGAGAGACTAGGAGCGGGAAGCCTCAACTCCCCGCCCCAGTTGTTAGGTTACTTTAATGATGGCCCGGAACCAGAGTACCAGTCTGTTTCGGGCCTTCCTTATTTTGAGTTTCAATTCAAACCTCACCTAACCACCACCTCCTTTGACCAGGCTTTGCTACTGTCGGAGTGCCTAACCTCTCCGATTGCACGGACTGGCGCGTGCTGCTGCTTTGCAAAGGGGTGGTATTGGTGAGCGTATGCTGACCGGAACAGACCAGCAACATCATGATTTATCTAGACTATTTTCAATGGCGAGATTTCAACTCTGAAACCCAATAGTATTGCGAGGCTCCACCTCACCCCGCCTCAGCCACGCTGGCGTGTTTTTGGAGGAAGGCGTGGAAGAGGTGATCGAACTCTTTGGGCTTTTCGATGTAGGCGGTGTGGCCGCAGCTGGGGATGGTGTGGCGCTCGGTGGTGCCGCCGGTTTGCTCGTAATGGTCGAGCGCGTTGGAGGTTTGGGTGACCATGGGCTGCGGCGGGAAGACGGCTTCTCCCGGCCAGCTGGGCAGGAAGCCCAGTTTGCCCAGTGAGCCGAGGTCGAACATGGAAGCATCAGAGACCACCAAATCATCTGCTCCATGCACCCACAACATGGGCGGTTTCACCGGAACCCGGCAAAAACCCAGCGGATCAGCCTGCCGGTTGGGGGCGAGTGCGTTGATGCTGCCGAAGTTGCCCGGCGCGACCCCCGGCCAGTTGGCGGAGGGGATCACATCTCCCGGATAGGATTTGTCGCCGGTATGCTGGGCGAAAACGGTGGCCATGTAGTCGGCGATCCGCTTAGGCTGAAAGGGTGGCTTCCAGACAAACGTGTTCAGGATGTTGCGCGGAGAAAAATCACTGTCTGTGCTGGTATCCTGCGACATCAGCAGCTTCACGAACTCCGGGTTTACTGCTGCCGCGCCACTGCCTGCACCATCTTCAAAGCACGGTGTTCCATCGGCGCTAGAGCAGCCGAAACCGTAGGGAGAAGACGGGCTCACCTGCGTGAGGGAGAGCACACGCTGCGGGTAATCGGCGAGGAACTGCCAGAGCACACCGCCGCCAAGGGAATGCCCCACCATATGCGCGGCTTTCACGCCCAACTCATCCATCAGCGCGGCCAAATCATCCGAGAAGTCCTTGGTGCCACGCGTGGCGTCCACCAGTGCAGCCGGGTCAGCGCCGCCATACCCGCGCAAGTCTGGCGCAATGGCGCGGAAGATGTTCGGCAGGCGCAGCATGGTCTCTTCAAACCATGTGGCGGCGGAAAGGTTGCCATGAACGAAGATGATCGGCACGCCGTCCTCAGGGCCGGAAAACAGAACCCGTGTTTTCAACCGAGCCGATTGAACCATTCGCGCGTCCAGAAGTGTTGGAATCTCAATCATATTCACCCCAAATCTTTGCGCGCGTCTCGCTCAAAACTCAAATATTGACTGGGTAAAACACGCAGGTATCGCTTAAAGCAGTTTGGTTGCGGCCCTATAAAAGCAAACCGCCTCAAATATTTAAAATTTTAGGAATGATGAAGGGATGGATGCGCTGCTGTCAAGCTTATGAGGCGTGCAGACAAAGGGAAGCTTTGCCTGCACACACCGCAGAGCCTAGTAAGCGTCGTGGTGGCGGACCCATGCCATCGGGTTGCCAGAGGTTGGCTCATTGCGCCCCATCGGCGTCAGGTCCATGAAGGTGTACGCTGCGTTAGTGCTGTCGAGGCCGCGGCTATAGGCGGAGTAGGTGTGATAGATCGTGCCATCCTCCCCTTTCGCGAACACGCTGACGCCCGGCATTTCATCATGAGGCGCTTTCTCCAACTGGCGGAAGTTGTAGATGATGGGCTCATCTGCTGGCATGTCCTCCGGAAAGCCTACATCAAAGTCTCGGTTGAACGAAGTGCCATTTGAGGAGACCCAGGTGAAGTCCCAGTCCATCCGCTCTTTGAACGGCGTGATCATAGACATAGGCGCGCTGGAGACCGCGGCAAAGGCGATATCCCGGGCGGCCAGATGCGGATCGAGGCCATTGAAGCCATCAGCCCAGAACGAGCAACTGACGCAGCCCGCCTTCCATTTGGGGCCAAACATGAAGTGATAGATGATGAGTTGGTCACGCCCCTCAAACAGATCTTCGAGGGGCACCTTACCCTTATCACTCTGGAATACATAGGATTTTTCCAGCGCAACCCATGGCAGGGATTGGCGGAGGCGGGTGATCTCATCTTTTCTGCGGGTCAGTTCTTTTTCCTGCTCCAGCAAGGCTTTGCGGGCAGAAAGCCAGTCTTCTCGTGATGCAATCAGTGTCGGTTTCATTGCAGTCATCTCCTGTTAATGCGCTGGTTGCGGTGCCTGCCAATGGGTCGGCATGGTCGCCTCTACACGCGGGTCCTCGTTCAGCCGTGCTTTCCACGCCGCCACAAAGGGGTAGAGGTCCGGCGGATGCCCAAATCCGAGGGAGACCATCAGGTCGGGCTTTGTCTCCACGGCCCGCTGGATGAGCCTGACTTCAGGAAACGCGATGGCATCAGCCGCGCTTGGCTCATCACCGCACAGATACGCCCTGCCGTCGGAGAGGATGCCTTCCAGATAGCGACACTCTGCGTGGGCGAGCTCAGCGGCGGCGGTCAGCTGCCTCGCCGCATCACTGCCTGCCTCTGGCGTGCTGCCATCTCCGGCAAACACGGGCACAAGCAGTTGCCGGTTGGCTTCCCGCAGGTAGTCGCAGCACTCCATCGTCAGTTGCCAGATCTCGGCAGCCGCCTCTGGCGTGTCGCCAAACAGCGGCCTTTCAGGATAAGCACGATCGAGCCAGGCGAGGATCGCGATGGAATCCCGCAGCACCCCATGGTCGCTGGTCAGCACCGGCACGGTTGCGCGTGGGTTGAGCGCCGTGAATTCCGGTTGCTTATGTTCTTTTTCAGAGGCTTTTAAGTAAATGACGTCAGCAGAAAGTCCTTTAAAGGCGAGACCCAATAAAACCCGCCAGCCACGAGGAGCTCCACTGATCGTGTACAATGATAAAACCATCTTATTTCTCCCGTTTGCTATGGGGAGAAAGATAGACCTGTGGTATTATAGAGCAAGAAGGCAGTTTTTTCGTAGATAGTACGGAAAACAATACTATTGAGGACTTGTCCCCAATGACAATCGCAGAGAAAACAACTGAACCGGAATGCCAACCTACTGAAACTGAAGAGCTTTGCCCGATGCCGGATATCGCTCAGCTCATCGGCGGCAAGTGGAAACTGATTGTCCTGCAAATTTTGATTTTCAAGGGCACCAAGCGCTTCAACGAGCTGAGGCGGATGATTGACGGGGTCACCCAGACCATGCTGACCAGCCAGCTTCGTGCCCTGGAGCGGGACGGATTGGTGTCTCGGAAGATCTACGCAGAGGTGCCACCACGCGTGGAGTACTCCGCAACTGAGCGTGCCATAGCCCTGACAGATATGTTCCACGCCATGCACAAGTGGTGGGTGGAAACCGGAGAGCAGAAGTAAGCGACACGGATTATCCAGCGCCGTTCTTCGCTTTAGCGAGCTCCTGAATTTCCAGCAGCACCTTCACGGCCAGCTTGCGGCTGGTGACGCTGAGCTGCCGTTGCCATGCATCCTCATGGCGAGACCAGCGGAAGGCATGGTTCTTCAAGATACGGCAGATATCCTCGCCTGGCTGCTCATCAAAAATAAACTGAATGCGATTGATGCGCGGTTGCTCTCTCACCACCAGCCCGGGCACACGAATGCTGCTTGATTCAATCTGTTGCTGTTGTTGCCGAGGGTTGTTCTGGGTCATTGCCTCGATCCTTTTTCAAATGCTTTGCCTCATCTCGCAAAAGCGGGTGTCAGCGGGCAGGCAGGATGGGATGCCCGTATGCCCGCTGACGGCCTCTCCGCACCACCCGGCACAGGGGTGTGCTGCTGCGATCAGATCAATCGGCGTGGGGATGCTGGAGAAGCTCAAGAACCCGGTTGGACCGGAGCTGCAGCTCATCATTGTGACCAAGAATGGCCTGATTGATGGTCAGCAGCATGTCGTATTCCCGCGTGTGCTCCAGCCTGTTGGTCAGCACGATGTTGAGTGCCTCAACAAGGTTGTTCAGGTGACAGGAGGCAAGCTGCAGGCTTTCCAACTCCTGACAAAATGAGGAGCCTTCCTCTTTCAAAAAGTCCAATTCCGCCATGTACCTACCCCCTATGCTTGTCGTTGAGCGGCTACTCCATTTTCTGGTTATGCCGCGAGTGCCTTCGGTATTTTGCAGGAGACACGCCAAACTGACGCGTGAATGCGCTGATGAAATTGTTGTAGTGGCGGTAGCCGATGTGCTGCGCGATTTTGGAGAGCGAGGCATCACTCTGCTCAATGGTTTTGCGCGCAATCTCCAGCCGCTCATTGCGGTAGACCTCAAACACGGTGCCGCCAAATATTCGCTTGAATCCGCTGTTCAGGCGCTTTTCGCCAAGGTTCACCTTGTACGCCAACTCACTCAAAGACAGCGGCGTGCTGAGGCTGCCCATCAGCAGCTTGTAGGCCCGTTGCACGCTGGCGACCTCATACTCATTCAGGTTGCCACTGCTGGACACCTGGTTGCTGAGAAAGCTGGCCTTCAAGGCAATCAGTTGCAGCACCGCGCCTTCAATAAAAAGGCTGCGCATGGACCCGACCAGCGGGCTGCTGATGACGGAGCGCACCAGCCGCCGCATCTCGGGTGTGGGGCGAAACTCCAGCAGGCTGAACTCCTCATCCCCCTCTTTCACAAAGGGCAAAAAAGTCGCCGGAAGATCCTTCTCCAGCGCCCGCATCAGATACTCCTCCGAAATGGAGTAGGAGAGCATCTGCAGGTCCGTTCCACGAGCAATCTGAAACTTGGTTGTAGACGGTCCGTATTTGACTAGATTCGCTCTGTCCGCACTAAGTGAGAACTGCTCCACACCCGCTACAGTTGCAACTAATGAACCTTGCAGGAGAAAGTTTCCTGATATTGTACATGCCTTGTTTCTGAAGGAAGTATAGCAAGCGCTAAAATCACGCTTTGGAAGTATTTTGGCAATTCTGACCTGAAGCTCTTGGCTATACTCTATATTACTTATTATCGCGGAAACATTTTCATTATTTACGTATATTGGGGCAGATGCATCAAAATACTTGCGAAAATGTCCGTCATTCAAATAGGACCCTTCTGATTGCATCTAAAATTCCAGTCATAACTATTCCAAAATTAAATTCATTATGCATTTATACCTAGCGCATATTTTTAGTATCAACTAAACAACCTGACTTAACCCCAATATTACCTTTGGGAATATTTTCAGCCTTTACGCATAGAAAAGTGGGGTCAAACGGCAAAAATGGGCAGCCGAACAGGTTCACAGAAGCCTTAAAGCCCCTTGCGCCCGGCAGATGCCCATTCTCATTATCCTACTTAAAGCTCTGGCGGCTTTGATGTTTTGCGATCGCCACAACCATTTGCAGAGGCACGCAAATACCAGAAATCAGGCGAGCTGAACCAGCTGGATCAGGTTTCCGCAGGTATCATCAAATACTGCAAGTTTTACTTCACCAAATGAAGTTGGGGCCTGAACAAAGGTAACGCCAAGATCTTGCAGGCGCTGGTGCTCTCTCTCCAGATCTTCCACGCTGAAAGAGGCCGCTGGAATGCCGTCTGCCGCAAGCGCTTTCTTGAAGGGAGGAACCGCCGGATGGCTGCTTGGTTCCAGCAGCAGCTCAATGCTGTTTTCATCCTCTTTGCTGACCACAGTCAGCCAGCGGCTTTCGCCCAGAGGGATGTCGTGTTTTGTCTCAAAACCGAGCTTCTCGGTGTAGAACTCCAGCGCTTTTTGCTGATCATCGACAAAGACGCTTGTGACATAGATCTTCATTCATTCTCTCCAAACCTAGCGAGCCAACCGGAGCGCAACTCTGCCAATGGCTTGGTGTTCAACGAATGCAACTTCGTTGTTCCCTGCCACTCGATGGTGAGTACGCCCGCTGCCTCTAATGCTGAAAGGTGCCGCGAGAAGGCTTGCCTCGTTAAGTCGACACCGTATTCCTGTAAAACCCGAGTATGGATTTCGAAGAGCGATTGCCTGTCACGCCGAGATAATTCGTCAATTATGCGCCGCCGTGTGGGATCGCCAAGTGCTTTGAACAGTGCGTTAAGATGATCATCTGATGCAGTCATACGCCCTTATGCAACAATTTCGTTGCATAGTCAAATGCAACTTTTCTGTTGCATAAAGCGAAAGCATGCAGTTCCAGCTAAAGCCCGCAGTGCATTTGGCAGGCAAAACCGTCATATTTTGCAGCGTTTTAGGCTTTCAAAGCCTGCTGCATCGCGCGGTAGGATTGGGTTTGCAGGGCTTCGGGGGACAGGGAGAAGGTATCCGCCAGATCGGCGATCTCCTGCTCATACTCAGCAAGCTTATCGGCGTCATCTGTCATGATCGCCAGCTCAATAAAGCGGCCAAGGCCGGGCACGTCATCAAGGGTTACGTGGAACTTGCCAAGGAAATAGATATCGCGGTTCTTCTCAAACCGCTCAACTTCCTCAAAGCCCAGAGACACGATCATCTTGTGAGCCTGATCAGCCTCCGGCAGATCCATGGAAACGCACTTATCCGGCCCTGGCCCCTTGCTGATCCAGAGCGCACGGCCTGACGGGCGCATGATGCGCAGCACGTGTTGCTGATCGTTGTGAGCAAGGCGTCTGTCGGCAAGATCGTAGAAGATATCCTGCTCGGTGTTGCCAAGGGTGAAGGGCACGGCTCCGCGGGCTTCCAGCTGACTGCGGATCACCTCAAGGTCGGCAACAGCGTATTTGCGCTCCACCTCATAGGCTCCGACGAAGTGATCACCCGGATCACACAGCATGCCTTTGGTTTGCAGATCTGTTCCAGTCATCCCACGCTCCTCTGCTCTGGAAAGTATCCTTAAAAAGCAACAGGGGGAGACGCAAGACAGATAAAACACGAGAGCCACCGACACGTGGCTCCCGATGCAGATTTACAGCACAGACGTATACTGCGTGCCAACTCTGTAGCGCTTCATTTCAGCTTCTGTCATCCAATGCACATCTTCTGGCGGGGCTGCTTCCAGCGTGTACCAATAGAACTGCGGATCAATGCCGATGCTCTTGTAGTAGTTGAGATATTTGTTGTGCTCTTCGTGTGACTTGGGCAAATCCAGCGCGCTGAACTCATCAGAGGACCACGAATGCACACCAATGCGCGCGCCCTTCACAACAACGCGGGTTTTGCCTGCCAGGAAGAAGTCCGTTCCACCAGAGGCGATGATGCCGTTGGACGGGATAACAGTCGTCAGACCACGCTCATGCACGATGCGGGCCGCTTCCAGATTGGCATAGTCATCATCAGACCCCGGTACATCCAGCATCACGATGCGCTTGGTTTTCGGGTATTTTTGCAGCGCCACCAGCAGGTCATCCGGTGTAGAGGTGCTGATCACCCCATTCATCACCAGCTCATCACCCAGCCGATCAAACCGCGCGATCTCATAATCATCTTCCACGGACCCACACGCCGCAACCACCAGCACAAGCAGCGCCACAGCAGGCCAACCAACGATCTTCTTCAAGAGCAGCATTCTATTCCTCTTCCTTATCGCCCTTCGTTTCTCACCCCCTGCTTCTCACAGGGGCGATGAAGGCCGAGTGATCGGGTGGAGCTGGCTAATGAAACCAGCATCAATGCGGCTCATTTGAATCAGAATGATCATTCTGATATAAACTGATTCATGCCAAGAAAAGCCAATATCAGCACACAAGATTTGACCGACCGCGCACTGGAGCATTTTTGGGAGAACGGCTTCCACGCCTCCTCCATGGATGATCTGGTGAAATCAACCGGTGCCACCCGTCACGCCATTTACGGCGCATTTGGCGGAAAAAAGCAGATGTTTCTGGCCTGCTTTCAGCGCTATCAGGATCTGGTCGTCTCCCCCGCCTTCGCACAGGTAGAACAGGACGGCGCGACACTGGAACAAGTTGCCAGTTACTTTGAAATTCAGATCAGCCGCGCAGAGGAAACTGGTCTTCCCGGCCCCGGCTGCCTTGTTGCCAACTCCGCCACCGAAGTCGCCCCGCACGACACTGAGGTGCATGCCAAGGTGGACGCACACAACACCCGCCTGAAGCAGGGCTTCCTCAATGCATTGAACAACGAGAAGCCAGATGTGCCTCCCGAGGAGCTGGAAATGCTTGCTGGACTGCTGGTGGTGTTCACCAATGGCCTCTGGTCTACCTCTCGTCTCACCAAAGACGGCAAGTTTCTGCGCACCAGCGCAAATCAGTTTTTACAGACAATCAAAACACGGATAACCGCCCCATGACCGCACTCGCTCTCTCAAACCCCAAGCGAGCCTTTTGGCTTGCCGTGTTGCTCAACTTCCTCTGGATCAACGCTTCCGAAGTGTTTCGCTACTTTGCATTTGTGATGCCGCTCATGCGCAGCGCACTGCCGCAAATCCATGATGTCGCGCCAATGAACCTGCCGGTGTTTATGGTGTGGGGTATGTGGGACACGGTGCTTGTACTCGCTGCAACCGGCCTCAGCTGGGTGCTGCTCGAGCGGTTCGGCCCAACCATCCGCAACGCACTTTACGCAGGCAGCGCAATCTGGGCTACGGTCTTCGTCATCCTTTGGCTCGGCCTCTGGAACATGAACCTCGCCCCAACCCAAGTCATCCTCACCGCCCTACCCCTCGCCTGGCTAGAAATGATCATAGCCGCCCTCATTGTCAGATGGGCGATGAGACGGGGGTAGTTGGCTGCTGCACATTTCCGCAGTACCCTGCCCACCGGAAAGCGGGAGAGATTTGAGATGGAACGCATAACAGGGAGTTGTTTGTGTGGGGCGGTTCGGGTCGTGGCGTCTGGGGAGCCGGACAGGGTTGGTGTTTGCCACTGCATGGACTGTCGCAAGCAGCATGGTGCGGTGTTTCATGCCTCGGCGATTTATCCGGAAGATGCTGTGAGCGTTGAGGGGGAGACCAACAGCTATCAAGGCCGCTTCTTCTGCCCACACTGCGGCTCATCCGTCTATTCCACCAGCGAAGGCGAGGTGGAGGTTCATCTGGGCATTCTGGACGAGCCCAACCAGATGGTCCCAACTTACGAACTCTGGACCACCCGCCGCGAAAACTGGTTGCCAGAATTTCCGGTCTCCAAGACCTATGAGAAGGATCGCGTTGAGGAGGAGTAAAGCCGCAGTTGCAGTCACCTGATCGCCGGTACACCCAGAACGAAACCGACATTTACTCATCAGCTCACTCGCAGGTTCACTCAAAGAAACCTCTAATTGCCGCCTTTAAGCTTAACTGAAACCGCCCTCTTGAACATGGTTGGGGAGGCAGTGACAGTTGCTCAGACGAGATTGTTTGAGGATTGTCTGCGTAAAGGTTGCTGAAGATGCCAACACTAACAAAAGCACCGGATCTCCCCAAAAGCTGGCCAAGCGGTAATATTCCTAGTGAGAATGAGGCCAGAAGAAGCATCAAGATCCTTCAGGCCCGTGCAAAGCTGGCCGGAGACTCACAAGCCCGAAAACTGGCAGATCTGGCATTACAAAAGCTTGGAAATTTCTTGCTTTTTGATGCGAAGAGGGCTGATCCAAACAAGCAAAGACAAGCAGATGACATCAAACCAAAAGTCATGAAACTGTTTGAAGCCGCGCACAAGCTGAGCGCTGGCCTGAAGCTGCCAACCGGATCATTCACGGTCAAAGTTGTAAAGCAATCTAAGCCCAAGTTTTACCACAACGCCTCAAGCGCTGGTAAAAAGGCAGTCTGGACGTTCCGCTATGAAGATGTTGGTTTTCCTGCTTCAAATGGAACCTTTGATATCGAAATGGACCGAAGTTATGCCTCGCTGAAAGGCGATGAAAACAAACAGGCCAAGAAGATTGGCGACGCGGCTATTGCCGAGACAAAAAAACGAACAAAATCAAGCGATGTCAAAATGGTGAAGTAGGCTACAGACCTACTGATCTGCGAAAAGGACTAGGCCTGCTCCTCGCAGCCTTCTCGTTCCATGAAGGCTGTCAGGCTGGTGTCTTCGTCGGCGATGCGGTCGAAGCGGAAGGTGCAGAAGTCCTGCCGCAGCTCGCACCACGCGGAGAACATCCAGCCATAGCTGAAGTTAAATTCCTGATTTTATTACAATTTATTTGACAACTAAAAGTTGCTTCGGCATCTCTTTTCCTACAAAAATTATTATTCACCAAGATGATTGCAGGAAGGATTGATAACTTGAGCTACGATGTAATTTTACTCTCTGAAAAAGGAGAGGAAATGCGTAAACTTGTTTATGATTTCTTTTCAGCGCGTCCAAATTACGAAGTTTCAACCAATGACATAATGTACGAGAATCCTGAAACAGGTGTACATTTTCAATGGATCTTCACCCCCTATCATGAGGATGATCTAAATGAAGAGACCACCTCGATACATGCAAAGGATATCGGGCATCTTCGCCTGAACTTTGCCCGTCCGACAGCATTTGCCAAAGAAGCTGCGTTAGAACTTCTGGCTCTTTCCCAATCACTTCCAGTTCAGTTCTATGACCTTCAACAGGACAGCATTTATGATAAGTTCATAAATGCTGAGCAACTTACAGCCCCTTACGCCAAACACGCACAAAGTGCATTATCAGCAATGATTGAATCCAGCCCTGAGATGCCTAAGCCTCAGGTACGTCCAAAGCAACTCTTAGATTCTATCTGGGAATGGAATTTCAATCGTGATGCCCTCACTGCGAGTTTATCCGAAGACCTGTTTGTACCCAAAATCGATTTCTTTAGGTTTGATGGGGAACTAAAGACTGGCATTGTTTGGGGTGATGGCATCCCTATGCTCTGCCCGCGTGCAGATATTGTTATAGTATATCGCAAAGACACTGCTCCCCGTACAAGTTGGTTCAAGCAAAAACAGGCCGTGATTGATGTAATCACATTTGATGAGTTTAAGAAGGATTACAAAAAGTGGCTGTTTGAAGATTCTCAAAGCCTGGGCTCACTAACTTGTTCGTCATCTGATGCCAAACATTTGCGAAAAGCCGTAGCTACTTCAAAGATCCGTCGAGAGGTCCACCCAATTGGTGAAGAAGGTATGCATTCTTTGGAAGCATTACCATTCATGACTGTCTTGGATTCTGAAATCTGTATTCCCACCAGCACTCAAAATACAGCAATGTTGAAGAAGCCAACTTAGTGACTGTCTAAACCTGCTCCTCGCAGCCTTCTCGTTCCATGAAGGCAGTCAGGCTGGTGTCTTCGTCGGCGATGAAGTGTTCGTTGGTGACGGTGAGCTGGGCGATGCGGTCGAAGCGGAAGGTGCGGAAGTCCTGGCGCAGTTCGCACCAGGCGGAGAACATCCAGCCGTCAGTCAGGTTCCAGATCACCAGAGGGCGCAGGCGGCGGGTTGAGGTGCTTCCACCCGCGTTTGTGTAAGTTATCTCAACCACTTGCTGCGTGCGGATTGCCTCGCGCAGAATACCCACATCGGCGGGCGCGCTGTTCTTGCTTTGCAGGCTGTAATAGGGCGCATCGGCCAGTTTGCGTTCTTCCGGCGCTGGCAGGCCCGCCTGAATTTTCGCCCGAACCTCCCGCGCCGCGCTCACCAGCGCCGGATCGCCTGTGCTTTCAACAAAGGCAAGGCCAACGGCCAGCGCGTCGATCTGGTCATGGGTAAACGTGGTGTTGGGCAGGTCAAACCCCGGCCTCAGCAGATAGCCAACACCGGCCTCCCCCTCAATGGGCATGCCGGAAGCCTGTAAATGGGCGATATCGCGGTAGATGGTGCTGACGCTGACTTCCAGATGCTCGGCCAGCTCATTAGCGCGGCTGACACCACGGGTGCGCATCTCGTTCACCAACCGGAAAAGTCTTTCTGCCCGCCGCATAACTCTCACTCACGCCCAAATACCAGCGCAGGCTACTCTGCCTCCGTCGTGCAGAGCATAGCACAGCTTAAGCGCCTCGAAACTATGGATTTTCGAGGCGCAGCTGATGGTGTTGATCAATCCGCAGCGGTGGCTTCAATCTCAAACATCAGCGGGGGAATAGCGAGCCGCGTGACGCCAAGCAGCGTCATAGGAGGCGCTGCCTGCACCGGACCAAAGCGGGCACCAAGCAAATCGAAATGCTTCATGGCCTCATCCACGTCGGTGGCATAAATCCGCAGTTGGGTGATGTTAGCAAGGCCCATATCCGCAGCGCTGAGAACAGCCTCCAGATTATCCAGAGCGAGCGCAATCTGGCTGCGCATATCGCCGGGATGCTGCGGGTTGCCCTCGCCATCCACGGAGGTCTGGCCTGCGCAGACCACCTGCCGTTTGGTGCCCTCAATCACTTCCGCTTGACTGTACCCCAGCTTCAACGACCACGCCCACGGATTCACAGCAGTTCTCTTCATAGGATTTTGCTCCCTCATCAAGTTGTCAGAGAGCCCTTAAAACCACAGGCCTCCTCTCACCGTTGTGAGAGGAGAGTCACTTTCTTCAAAAACTAATAAGAATGTGAAATCCGCGTTTTCTTTGGGTTTTCGGGTTTCTTTTAGGATGTCGCCTCAGGTGTTGTTTGGCAGGAGCCTAAGAGATCTGATGGCAGGGAATGTTGGTAAGGGCTCGGAAAGTGCATCTCCTCCGCAGGTGGAAGCCTGGATTGTGCAGGTGCATGGGGCTTTGGGACTGTCGGAAGACGGCAGTGCGGACGCAGAAGAGTCCAGCCAGCTGGATGACACGGAAATAGCCGGAGCCTTTGGCGAGGTGCCTGATACGGATCCCACAGACATTCCGGAAACACCGCCGCACCACAACACGCTGGAACACAAGGCCAACCTAAAGCTTCAACGGTATATCGACCAGATGGAGGACCTGCTGCGTGCGTTCTACACCAAGGCACAGTTGATGTGGGAGGGGGAGCATCGTGAGGTCTTTCATGTGGGCATGACAAAGGCAAAGCAGCTCAACTCCAGAGCCAATGTTGACCTGAGCATTGACCGGTTCTCTGAAGCCCAAACCAAGTATGACGCAGCAAAAGCGCAGCTGGATGAGCTGGAAAAGAACTACAGGCTTTACAGGCAGGCTGACGCCAAACTGCTGAAAGGACAGGTTGGGGATGAGAAGCAGCTGCCACGCATCATGCAGCAGATTGAGCAGGCGGGCCTGCAGAGAGAAGCCGAACAACTGGCGGATCTGGAAGAGGAAATCACCCGAACCTATGTACGGGCGCAGGATTTCTGCAAGGATGAACTCGCGAACGAGCTGGACAAGCAAAACGAACTGACATGCAGTGCATTGGAAAAGGCATACCAGGCCCTGACACAGAGTGACGCCAAAAGCGTGGCGCAGCACATGGCCACCACGCGCAAGCACTTCACCGGCCTGCAGGGTGTCTTCCGTCAGGGGTATCAGCCCCTCTCACAACAGGTGGATGCGTTCAAAGCGCTCGTAACCAAGCAACAGGCAACGCTGATTGACAAAGGCAACCAACGATCCACCTTCGAGGTCTGGGGTGTTTCGCTGAGAAAGTTCGATCAGGCCTATCAAACGGCACAGGAAAAGGTGGCCGCGCTGGAAAAAGCAGCTGATGCCTATGAGATCGAAGAGGCAACCAAAGCGCAAAAACAGCTGGAAGATGCAGTGGATGCACTTCAGGCCGAACAAGACAATCTGGAGCGGGATATCGGCGCGCAACGCAACACGCTGCAACAGATCATCACCGTACAAACCACGCTGTTTGAATCCCTCATCGCAAAGCTTCAGCAACTGGCAGCTGTTGAAGAACTCGACCCAGACGACATGCAAGAGTTCCGGATGACAGAGAACACGCTAAGTGCTCTGTCGCGATTGGTGTGGGGTGAGGAAGGATGGCGCGTCAGCGAAATGACACCGGTTCTGGACGCTTCTCTCCAGAAGCTGGAGGCACTTGTTGCGCAGCTGGAAGCAGGCGGTGCTCACGCCTTGGAAGGTGATGCCTCAGCGGAAACAGAAAAAGACACAGCAGCAGCAAATGAGCTGACAAAACAGTTCCAGAA
This sequence comes from Pseudovibrio sp. SCP20, assembly GCF_057774105.1. Classification (NCBI taxonomy): domain Bacteria; kingdom Pseudomonadati; phylum Pseudomonadota; class Alphaproteobacteria; order Hyphomicrobiales; family Stappiaceae; genus Pseudovibrio; species Pseudovibrio sp. SCP20. Next base: position 232,102 of record NZ_JBYMDH010000005.1, read on the forward strand.
ACTGAAGGCGGAAGTGGAGCAGTTCTACGCCAACTGGAGCAGAGCGCTTGAGGGTGAGTTTGAGACGAAACTGAACGACCTCTTTGATAAAACAAAGGAAATCACAGCACGCTTCAGCAAAAGCAATGTTGAGAACGACCTGCCAGCCACACAGACAGCCCTTGAGGATGCCGCCCGTGTGCTTGCCGATATGCAGCAGATCACGGAACAGGCGAAGGCCTCTCTCACCACTATGGACGAGCTGGTGGACTATTACGAGCGTGCTGTCACCTCCCTCTATTGCAATCGGGTCACCTACGGAAAGTGGGACTTGGACCTTAGTGAGATCGACAGTGCCTGCGCGTTCATCGATCAGCAGATCGATGCTCTGCGCGCCCTGCAATCTGGCCCCACCTCGGCAGAGGCTCAGGCGCTATCGCAGCAGATTGATCAGGCCTACAAAAACGGCTGCAAAGCCCTTGAGGATTTGGAGGCACAGGCGCGATACAAGAAACACCGCATCCTCGCTTATTACGAGGAGAAACTGGAGGAGGTCTCCAAGCTCTCCAACAAGGCAAACCAGCTGGAAGATACGGCCTACTATCAGTTTCTGGAGAAATCAGAGCGCGCCAAAGAGCTCATCAACAAACTGCTGCCGGTCTCCAACGGCGGCGATGTCTTCAAACTCCGCAGTCTGCTGGCGCAGATCGACGGCCTGATGGACGAACTCCGCGATTTGCTGGCAGATGTCAGCAGCGACGTGGAAGAAGCGAGCCTCAGTTCCTCACAAAGCTATGACAGCGAGGAAGCTGGGTTTACCTCGCAAATCCCGGATGACGAGTATTACGGCCTCATCTCTCAGGGCTCCGAGCTGAAGAACCAGCTGCAAACCTATCTGGAAGACGGCGAGAAACAAGGCTCTGTCGATCAAAGCGAACTCAACACCCTGTTCGAAACCGCCTCTTCCGCCGTCACATCCGCCGAATACCACCTCAACGGCGACGACGCCGAAACCGCCCGCGAGAAGCTCTCAGAAGCTAGTGCCTTGCTGGAGCAGATGAAAAAGCTTTGCGGTCAGGGTTAGCCGCAGCACGTTTCATCCAGCTGGATTGGTGGGCAAGGGACGGTGCCGTAAGAGCAGTAGACGCAGCAGTCGCCGGGCAGAGGTTTCAGCAGGGTGCCGCAGCCTTTGCACTCATAAAACCATTGGCAGGCATCAGTGGGCATCACTTCGGTTTCGCGGTGGCCGCATTCCGGGCAAGTCACTGTGCTTTCAAGCATAACTGTTTTGGTCATGGCATCACATCAGGCTGATCAGGTGGTCGTTAATGGCGGTTTCATTGAGCACGATAGCCCAGGCCAGTGCCGTCACGATGGTGCTCAGCAGCAAATGTGTCTTCAGGCGGACCACAGAGCCCCGGCGCACAGCAACACCCCACGCCAGCACCAACAGCACGGAAGACGCCACCAGCACGAAGTAGCTTGCAGCGGCAATCTTGCCGAACACCGCCAGCCAACTGCCGCCAAGCCCGGCCAGCATCAGAGCGATGGGCAGCACACAGCAAGTGGCAACACCCAGCGAGGTGAACGAGCCCGCATAGCTCATTTTGAGAAAGGTCTTCATTGGCAGATCCGTTTGTTCGGTTGAGAAGGTTCTGCCTCGGGCTTATAGATGCTGTAGTAGCTACAGGATCAAGGCGGGAGAGTTCACATGTTCGCGATTGGAGAAGCCTCAAAGCGCAGCGGCGTTGCCATTGAAACGATCCGCTACTACGAGCGTGAAGGCATCGTTGCCAAACCAGCCCGCGGGGATAACGGACGCCGCGCCTACACTGAGACGGAAATCGGGCACCTGCGCTTTATCAAACGCTGCCGGGATCTGGGGTTCACCATCAAAGATGCACAGGCACTGCTCAGCCTCGGCGAGCAGCAGGATGAAAACTGTAAAATCGCTCATGATATGAGCAAGGCACATTTGGAATCGGTGCGTGAAAAAATCGAGAGCCTTCGCCAACTGGAAAAGGCGCTGGAGGAGCTGATGGGAAATTGCGAAAGCGGCAATGTGCAGTGCCCGCTGCTGGAAAGTCTGCACGCGGACTGACGCGACGGGCTGGCGAGGCTCGCCAAAACACAGCAACGCAGAAAAACGCAAAAGCGCGCAAACCAACGCACATTTCAACGCAAACGAGATATTCCCGTTGGGACTGGGCGTTAAGCTGTCTCCAGCAATGCCAGGTCAGCCACCACGGCACGCAGCACCAGATCAGACACGCTGCGGGCGATTTCCTCAACATCCCTTTCGGTTTGCTCGGGACGCGGGGAGTACCAGAAGCACGGGCCGTTCATCAAAATAATGATGGAATGCAGGGTGATGGAGACAGACTGATTGGCGAACACGCCAGCTTCTATCCCCTCTGTCAGCACGGCGCGATACAGGTTCTCATAGGAGCGGCGCATTTCGATGATCTGCTCAATCATCTCCTTCTCATGCGGTTTGGCCGACCCACGGAAGAACATGCGTGTGTCTTCGCTGACAACGCGGTGATAACTCAGGAATTTGAGGATGCGCAGCACATGGGCAAACGACATGGCGCGCAGCTTTTCCAACGGGGGAATATCCTGCGCGGCGATCGGGCTAACCCGTTCCATCAGCAGGGAAACTGAGCGCAGACGCACCGCATAAAGCAGTTCGCCCTTGGAGCGGAAATGGTGGTAGACGCGGCCTTTCGTGGACCCCAGAAGACCGGCGATATCATCAATGGAAGCCACATCCGGCCCCATCTTCATGAAGCACTCGGCAGCAGCATCCAATATCTCCTGCTGAGACCGGCTCAAATCTTCAATCATTCCCGAATTCCCTCAAGCCCCACGCAATCTTTCCTTTAGATACACAGGTTTACAGCATACGCCCAAAGCAAAACCGTAGCACACCTAACAAAATTGTGTACCAGAAAACCCTTTACCAAAAGCACCGGTAACTTGTATAAGTTCAACCTATGATAGATGGAATTGGCTCCTCATTTGCTGGACTTGCTCGCCCCGCGTCTTACAACGCGGCCCAGCCTGCACGCGTAAACCAGCAGGAAACAACGCCTTTTTCCATTGAGCATGCGGTTCCGAAGGATTCGGTCACGATCACCAGCGACCTTTCCGCCAACCCGGTTACAGCCTCGTCCTCCTCTGAAAAGTCCAAGAATGAAAATGGACAGCTTTCCGAAGGAGAACAGGAGCAAGTTCAAGAGCTTAAGACCCGCGACGCGGAAGTTCGCGCTCACGAACAGGCCCATGCAGCAGCCGGCGGCGCATTCGCTGGCGCGCCAAGCTACACCGAAACCCGCGGCCCCGACGGCCACAGCTATGCCATTGGCGGTGAAGTCTCAATTGACTCTGCTCCCATCTCCGAAGACCCGGAAGCCAGCATCGCAAAACTGACCACCGTCATCGCAGCAGCCCTCGCCCCTGCACAGCCATCCGGACAGGATCAGGCCGTTGCAGCTCAGGCCCAAACCAACCTGGCACAAGCCTACACCGAGCTTCGTGAGAAGAACCTTGGCGGTGGCGAAGAGCAGGAAGCCAGCGAAGTCAGTGGCTTACAGTCTCTGCTGCAGGTTCAGGAATACCCTGAAACCGCCTCCGACCCATCCGCCCTGCTCCTCAACGCAACACAAGCTTATCAAGCTGCGGCGGTTTAGCGCTATCTGAGCAGTACTCAGTTTATTCCCGTAGTCTTTACACCTCTTGCGCGCAATAACTCCATGAAAACATGATATTTTCTTGGGCGCTTACCTATGCCTGCCAAGCAAAAGTGCATCACTGCCCACTAAAATTTTTTCATAGAGTCACAAGAGAGATAAGTAAAAGTCATTGACACGTATTTTGTACTAGCCTAAGGCGGAAATGCACTTAGCGTCACTAGAGTTTGCTGTGAAACTGACAAAAGCCAAAGCGACTGTATTAGCTGCACTGTTTGTGTTGATGCAGCTTGTTGCACCTCCCGGAATGATGGTTTCCGGAGGAGAGGACGGCTTTGAGATTGTCATCTGCACCGCGCAAGGTATGCAAACTGTACTCCTTGACGAGCATGGCAACGAAATCCAGCAGGCTGAAGAGCAGGAAGCCTACGACAATTGCGCATTCGGCAATGTTGTTGCCAAGGCACTCAGCGCTTCCCCTCACACAGAGTTCGACGCTTCTCCCCTTCCTATTGATGTAGTTACGCTTCCAACAAGTATTGCACTTACGGAAACGACCGTGCGCATCGCTGCGCCCAGAGCACCTCCCGCCCAAGCATAATTTGGTTTGTCCCGGCCTTTCTTAGTTTGGCTAATATGCTGACATAAAAGGGCTATTTTCTCAACGGACATTCTGGCTCCGTCATGCAAACCCATGGCAACCAAAGGTTTTCTGCAGGCTGCTTGCAGAAAAGCCAGTGCCACAATTGCATGCATCGGACCTGCAGGGCTCTGCTCCTGCCACTCGCTTATCCCCTCAATCTCAGCAATGACTGAGGTTGGCTCTGATGGCTCATCAAGCGCAAGGTGCACTCACTTGGCTTTGAAACCAACAACCGTATTGGCCTGCTGGCTCGCAACATGGTTTGTGATCCTGCAGCTTATCGCGCCGCCCGGCATGATGCCGCGCGCCGGTACGGATGGTTTTGAAATCACGATCTGCACATCGCAAGGCCTACAGCAGATTTTCATCGAGACTTCTAATGAAGACGAAGAGAAAAAAGACAAGCAGAACAATATGTTCTGTATGTTCTCTTTCGCTTCGCTGAAGTCACCTGATACTGCTTCTCAGAGCATTTTCATCCTTGAACCTGCAAAGCCGAAGCATGTCTTCGCCCCCAACGAGGTGGGGCATTATACAATTCCACGGCGAAGCCATGCTCCGCGAGCGCCTCCAGTCTTTCTCTGATTTTCGCAAGATTACAGACAAAGATTGGAATTGAAATGAACAAGTTCAAACAACTACTTAGCGTCAGCGGAATTCTGGCAGCGTCGCTTCCTGCTCTGGTTTCTGGCGTCTCCACAGTGCACGCGGAAGACATCCAGCAGCTGCGGATTGCGGTGAAAAAAGACCGCTACAGCGTGGACCCGAAGAAGTTCAACTTCACCACCCGCCGTCCAGCCGGGCAGATCGTGGAAACCGCTGTAAAGCCAGACGAAAACTTCATTCCGCAGGGCGTTCTGTTTGAAACCTGGGACTACAAAGACGGCATCTACAGCATCAAGCTGCGCGAAGGCATCACGTTCCATGATGGACAAACCTTTGATGCAAAAGCCGCAATCGACGCGCTGAAGCTGTACGATCAGGGCCGCTCTGACTTCCTGCAGATCGATCAGGAGAGCTTTGACCAGACCGGGCCTTACACCTTCACCTTCAAGTCCGAGATCAACTCTTCCCTCGTCATCGAAAACATGACCCACCGCGGAGCCTCCCTGTTCTCCATTCATGGTGACCGCGCAGAAAATCCAATCGGAACAGGCCCTTACCTGCTGGACAACTATAAGCCTAAACAGTCCATCAGCATGAAACGCAACGACGATTATTGGGGTGAGAAGCCAAAGGTTGAGAACATCACCTATCACTTCATCGCTGATGATCAGGTGCGTTTGCTGGCTCTACAGAACAAGGAAGTCGACATCGTAGCTGAGGTTACTCCTCAGATGCTGCTGAGCCTGCCAAAGGACGGTTCTGTTGTGGTGCACGAGTCCCGCCCAATCCGTTACGTGGCTCTGCTGACCAACCTGCATGGCAAGGCACCTTACGACACGCTGAAAGACAAACGCGTCCGCGAGGCGCTGGCCTATGCCATCAACCGCGAGCAGCTCGCTCAGGTGCTGTTCAACGGTAAAGGCGTTGTTGCAAAAGGCATTTTGCCGAACTGGATGTTTGGACTTGGTGACGATCACGTCGACGGTTTTGACTACAACATCCAGAAAGCAGAAGCGCTGCTGGATGAAGCTGGCTGGACCAAAGGCAGCGATGGCATGCGCAGCAAAGACGGCAAAGCGATGAAGCTGCGCCTTGTTGCTGCTTACCCGAACGTTTCCAGTGTGCGCCCAATGCCAGAACTGCTGGAGCAGATGTTCCGCACTATCGGCATCGACATCGAGCTGGTTCAGGTAGATGATTCAGGCGTTTACGACGACACCTATCTGGCAACCGGCGAAGCGGACCTGTACATGGAGTTTGCCTCCAACAACAACGCAGACCCAACCTACCTGCTGTACAACCTGTTCCACTCCAAGACCCCATGGGGCTACCAGTACACCGCACCGGGTGGCAAGTTAGACACCATCCTCGACAATGCCCGCCAGGCGCAGAGCCGCGAAGAAGTCATTGAGCTTGTTCGTGAAGCACACCGCGAAATCGTGCAGACCAAACTGGCTGCTATTCCAATCCTGATGGTGCCGAACTTCAACCTGTCCCGTCCGGGTCTGAAGGTTCCTATGTTCGAACACGCTGACTGGATCGACTACGGTCAGGTTACTCAGACCAAATAAGAGATACGCAGCACAGGCTATCGAACTGCGGTGTTCTGTGCTGCCTTTTCACGAAAGATAAGCAAATGAAGCAGTTTGTTTTCAAGCGCACGCTTTCGGGAATACCAACTCTGTTTGGCATGACCCTGATTGGTTTTCTGATCATCGGCCTTACGCCCGGTGATCCGATTGAGATGGAACTACGCCGCCTGGGCGTGTCGTTCACCGCTGAACAGGTGGAGGCATTGCGGGTGGAGTACGGGCTCGATAAACCACTGATACAACGCTATTTTATCTGGCTGCTGGATCTCTTCCAACTAGATTTGGGCACATCCATCGCCTCGGGTCGGCCTGTGCTGGAGCTGTTCAAAGAGCACCTGCCCATCACAGCAACGCTGTCCGTTCTGGCCTTTGTCAGCTCGCTGGCTCTGTCACTGGTGCTTGGCACCGTCACGGCTGTTTCGCAGCGCACTTCGCTCTCCACCAGCCTTTATGTACTGACAATGTTTCTGGTCTCTGTGCCATCATTCTGGCTGGCGCTGTTTCTGCTGGCGGTATTTGCGTTGGGTCTCGGGTGGTTCAAGCTGCTGCAGTTCGGCAATGCGCAGGATCTGATCTTGCCCGTGATCACGCTGGCGCTTGGCAATGCTGCTGTGATGAGCCGATTGGTGAGAGAGCGGATCATTGCAGTGATGAGCGAGGATTACATTCGTCTGGCCATCACTAAGGGTCTGTCCCGCCGCGCTATTTTAGGCCGCCACGTGTTGAAATCCATTCTGCCGCCCCTCGTCACTAACTGGGCAATCTCATTTGGTTCACTGCTTGGTGGCTCGGTGATTATCGAAAACATCTTCAACCTGCCGGGGCTTGGCCAACTGGCTCTGCAGGCCATCGCAGAGCGAGACTTCGCAATTTTGCAGGCCTATCTGCTGTTTATGGGGCTGGTATTCTTTCTGGCAAACTTTCTGGCAGACCTAACGAACCACTGGCTCATGCCTCAACTCAAGGAGGATGAGCATGGCTTACGTTGAGAGTGCTAGATCCCTCCCTCTTTCGCGGGTTACAGACCTCTTCAGAGGCAAAACCACGTTTCTACTGGGCGGCCTCTTCCTATGCGTCTTCATCACACTCGCTCTGGGTGGAGAAGCTTTTGCCCCACACCCACCCAACCAGATTGATCTGCTTCACCGCCTCAGTGCACCTAACCTGACCTATCCGCTCGGCACAGACCATCTGGGCCGCTGTATCCTCTCCCGCCTGATGGCTGGTACGGCACTTTCTCTAGGCACGGCGCTCACAACAGCCGGGCTTATCCTCGCTATTGCGCTCCCTGTCGGACTGCTCTCCGCCCTCTGCAAAGGCTGGGTTGATGCGTTTTTGATGCGGATTGCGGATATTTTTCTGGCGTTTCCCATGCTGGTGTTTGCCCTCGCAATCATCGGCTATCTGGGTGCATCCCTGACCTCCGCCGTCATCGGCGTTGCACTGGCATGGTGGCCTAGTCTGGCGCGTTTGGTGCGAACCCTCACGCTGGATGCGGCTTCCAAAGAATATGTGCTTGCCTCCCGGCAATGCGGGCAGAAGCCTTTGAGTATCATAGCAAAACACATCCTCCCGCAGATCTTGCCACCTCTGCTTGTGGTCCTCTCGCTGGAGATGGCTGGCCTCCTGTTAGTGCTTTCCTCCCTCAGCTTCCTCGGCCTCGGTGCACAACCACCAGCCGCAGAATGGGGTGCGATGCTCAACGAGGCACGGCCTTTCTTCGCCGAGCGCCCAAGCGTCGTTCTGGCACCCGGCATCGTCATCATCCTCGCCGTTCTCAGCTTCAATCTGGTGGGTGAGGGCATCCGTTTTCAGCTAGACAAGAGGAAACCTTATCGATGGTAAAAACACCGCTTCTTCAGGTCCATAACCTCACCATCGCCAATGCCGCCCAGAATAACGAGTCACTGGTTGAAGGCGTGAGTTTTGAGCTGGCCGCAGGGCAACGCCTAGGCCTCATCGGCAAATCCGGTTGCGGTAAGTCACTGACCTGCCACGCAATTACAGGGGCTTTGCGTGCTCCACTGGAAGCAACAAAGGGCTCAATCCGATTTCAGGGCAAAGACCTGTTGCAGATGCAGCATGCTGAGAAACAGCGGATCAGAGGCACAGGCATCTTCTGCATTTTCCAAAGCCCCGGCAGTGCTTTGCACCCCAGCCTAACGGTTGAGAGACAACTGCTGGAAACCGCTGGCAATGTCTCGCTGCTCGGGCAAGACGCCCACAATGCAATCTGTCAGGCACTCGAGGCGGTTTCTCTCCCGAAGCATTGCCTGAAGCAATACCCCAATGCGCTGAGCGGCGGCATGAAGCAGCGGGTAATGATGGCTATGGCCTTGATTTTAAAGCCAACCATCCTGATTGCCGATGAGCCAACCACAGGCCTAGATGTGATCACCGAGCATGAAACCTTGCAAGCACTCGATGTAGTCCAACAGGAAACCGGCTCCGCTCTGCTCTTCGTCAGCCACGATCTGCGCATCGTCCGCCAAACCTGCACTTCGGTGCTGGTGATGGATGCTGGCAGGATCGTCGACGCTTGCGATCTCAACCAACCTGTCGCGCCAGATTGCCACCGCGCCACCGCCGAAATCACCAGAGCTATGGAAAGACTTCAATTATGACCATGGAAGCAAGGCATCTCTCCATCGCCTATGGCAACAATCAGGTGCTTTCCGAAGTCAGCCTGACCCTGCATCCCTCGCGCACCACAGGCCTGGTCGGCCGCTCTGGCTGCGGAAAGTCAACGCTGGCCAAAGCTATGACAGGCATCATCCCGGCACCGCAAGATGCCCTGTTTCACAACAACCAGATCTTCTTCCCAGACCTCAGCAAAACCGGAGATATCATCCACTACATGTGGCAGGACCCGCTGGCCGCTCTCAGCCCTTTCCTGAGTGCGCTGGACCTGATCTGTGAGCCATTGAAAGCCATCCACAAGCTGCCCAAAGTTGCACGGTACAAGCAGGCACGGGAGCTGCTCGAAATGGTTGGGCTGGAAGATGCCTGCGCCGCTAAACGCCCCCACCAACTTTCCGGCGGACAATGCCAACGTATTGCACTGGCACGCGCTTTAGCCGTGAAGCCTAAGTTTCTGGTGTTGGATGAACCGCTTTCCGCACTGGATCTGGTCACTCAGGAGCAGATCACATCTCTCCTGCGCAAGGTGCGCGCAGAGATGAACATGGGCATCCTCATCATCTCCCACGACCTGCAAACTCTGGCAAAGCTGGCAGATGATATCGCAGTCATGGATGGCGGCAGAATCGTGGAACACAAAGCAACAGAGGAGTTTTTCGCTGCACCTGAGCATCCACTTTCGCGTCGGTTTGTCGAGATCTCGAGGTATTCAGCCCCAGCGGCCTAGGCATTGAAATTTTTCAATAAACTGTGCTGCCCTGCAACAAAACACTCCGTTAGTCTCTGGCGAAACCTATTTCGCCAGTTTGTATTTTGGATTGAGCATGCCCCTTCTGGAACAGAGTGACATTGAACAAATCAGCCGAGACGCCCAGCTTGGCAAACTCAGAAGGAACAAGGTGCTCTACAACGCTCTCCCACAACGTCAGCAGGAGAGCATTCTGCTTGGGTCCGGGCTTGTTGGTGTGATGCTGTTCCAGACGAGCGATACCACGCTGCAGCTGGCTTTGGGACGAGCGGACGTCTACAACGTGAACCCCGAAGTGACGGCCCACCGCAAACCACTCGGGTACTGTGAACTCACCTTCTCCAGCAAAATCAAAGGCGTCCAGTTACGGCTTGATCTTGCCGCGGGCATCCTTTCAGGCACGTTGGAGCTGGAAGACGAAGACGTCACCTTCACCTGCTTTTGCCATGCTTTAAGCGACAGTATCATACTTGATGTGAAGCAGGCTGTGACAAGCTCCACGCTCACCTATCATCCAGTCGAGAATCCGCAGTCCTCCCGCACCCGAAACTCACATCCGCACGACAACGGGCCGTTTGAGCTAGCCGAAGTTCGGTCCTACGCAGATGACATTGGCACGTATACAACCACGACCTACCATGAGCGTGGCATGAAGGCTGGAGAGGTGATCGTTGCCACCTCAACTCAGCGCCATCACCAAAGCCTCCGGCATTTCTGCCGTATAGAGTACGATCGCTATAACAACGGGCAACTTGCGGAGACCGCACGCGCCAACCTTCAGGCAGCACTAAACGAACCCTATGAAACACAAAGGCAATCCCATGAGGACGAATGGGCGGAGTATGCCAGCCGAACGCTAATCTCCCTGCCGGATGAGGAGCTTGAGTCCTATGTTGATTTTCAGTTCTACAAGCTCCGCTGCCTCACTCGGCCGGATGGTGCGCTGATTGATCTGCAAGGCGTTTGGTTTGATCCGACAACCCCGTGGCCCGGCGTCTGGCACAATCTCAACTCCCAGCTTACCTATTGGATCTGCGCATATGGTAATCGCTCTGATCTGATGAAACCACTCATTCGCCAGTTACAGGAACATGAGCACCAGCTGGCAAAAATGGGTGGAGAGGCAGGTGGTTATAATCTTTACACCGTCACCAACGCGGACTTCTGCCAACCAGGACCAAAACCGACGCCAATCGCACCCTTCACCGAAGGTGCTGGCATTGCGGATGGTACGGCCTACCACACACAAAACGTGCAGGATGCCACGCTTGGGAACTTCCTCTGGCTCGTCCATAATCTCTGGCTCTCAGCTTCTTACGAAGATGATCAAGATGCGCTTCACACGGTCGTTAAGCACTTCTTGAAAAAGGGAATTCAGTTTTACCGGCATCATTTCATCTATGCATCCGATGGTTCAATCCATCTGCCAGAAACGTTCTCGCCAGAATACAAATCCGCCCCTAATTGCAACTATGACCTTGCTGTGCTGAAGTGGGCGATCTCCACCTATCTGGCCCTTGAGCCTGACACGGAAGAAAGGCTGGAATACGCTGAGATTCTGGGGCGATTGGTGGACTATCCCTACTCAGAGGAGACTGGTTATCTGATTGGTCAGGATGTTAGCCTAACCGACGCGCACCGGCATTACAGCCACTTGCTGATGGCCTATCCGTTTTACCTGCGCAATGCGGATCAAGAGGGCGAGAAGGAACGTATTCGCAAGTCTGTCGATCATTGGCAGAGTTTCTCAAAATCACCTCATGAACCACACGAGAAACTAGTTGGCTACTCCTTTACCGGCGCAGCTTCACTCTACGCCGCCATTGGCGAAGGCGACCTTGCCCATGAGTATTTGCGAGCGTATCTGGATACGGGTGCAGGCGGACGCATGCATCTGACCAACACGCAATATTATGAACACGCCGGAGTTGACGCCACCACGGTGGAAGTTCCTCTCACAGGAGCAACGGCGGCCATAGACATGCTGCTGCAAAGCTGGGGCGGAAAGATCCGCGTGTTCCCAGCAATCCCGCAAGGCTGGAAAGTTGCCTCATTCTTCAACCTGCCTGCTCACGGCGGGTATCTGGTCAGTGCTGTGCTGCGTGACGGTGTGCTTGCGTTCCTCTCTGTAAAAGCAAAAAGGACGGGTGAGTTTACTTTGCAGTCTAAGTTTCTTCCCGAAGAATTGCGTAACACAAGCATTCATTTGGCAGCAGGTAAAACTTACGCTTGGGCAACACAAAAATTTGATCTTGCTTCTTTCCTTAAAGAAGAACAGTCCAAAATCAGGTTCACCAAGCAAGGAATCGTAATTCCACGTAAAAAACAGGATATTTATTAAAATATTTTCATAGTAATACTTTGATATACCACTGAGGAACTACTTATTCTCAATCCGTAAACATTGCAATGCGTCGAGATTCCCGATCTCACGCAATAAATATTTCATGGCTGGATCATTGAGGAGTGAGCCGCTGTGAGATGGGGGGAGAATTTGATGAAGAGCGTTACACTCACGTCGATTGCTGCTTTGACGCTGCCGTTTCTGACGGCCAATGGCTGGGCCTATAATGAGGCGCCAATGCTCAAGCAGCTGGTCGAAGCCGGTCAATTGCCACCGGTTGAAGAGCGCCTGCCGAAAAATCCACGCGTCATCCCGGTCTACGACAGCATCGGCACCTATGGTGGTGTCCTGAAGCGTGCCTTCAAAGGCCCAAGCGACCGCTGGGGACCAACCAAGCTCATGGAAGAGCGTGTGGTGGAAACCTACATGGATGGCGAGAAGAACCTGTCTCTGGTTCCGGGCTGGATCGGCGAATACTCCGTGAGTGAAGATGCCCGCGAGTTCACCTTCACAATCCGCGAAGGTCTGCGCTGGTCCGACGGCGCGCCGGTCACCACCCGTGACGTGCGCTTCTGGTATGAAGATGTGTTCCTTAACGAAGACCTGATGCCATCCATCAAGGCGCTTTACACCTCCAACGGTGTACCAATGAAGCTGTCTTTTGCCGATGACTACACCTTCACAGTCTCCTTTGAAAAGCCATATCCGCTGTTCCTGACCGTTCTGGCCAAGGAAAGCACTGGTCGTCCGGGCCTTGATCGTCCGGGCTTCATTGAGCCGTTCCACTACCTCAAGGATTACCATCCAACTTATGCTGACCCAGCCAAGCTGGACGCGGCCATTGCCAAGCATGGCGCCAAGAAGTGGACTGATCTCTGGGATTCTAAAGGCCAGATCCAGGCATGGTGGTTCAACCCGGATATGCCAGTCCTGACTGCATGGCGCGTGAAAACACCGCCACCATCTGACACCGTGGTCATGGAGCGCAACCCTTACTATTACGGCGTGGATGCAGAAGGAAATCAGCTTCCTTACATCGACCAGATCGAACACCGCTTGTTCCAGGACCCGGAAGCCATCAACTTCATGGCCATTCAGGGCGAAATCGACCTGCAGAACCGCCACATCAACGTGGCCGACTTCACACTCCTGAAAGAGAACGAAGCCAAGGGTGATTACACCATTGAGAAATGGACCAAAGCACTGACTTGGACCATTATGCCGAACCTGAACTCAGCTGATGCAACCAAACAGGCTTTGTTTGAAGACATTCGCTTCCGCGAAGCGCTTAACGTTTCCGTGGATCGTGAAACCATCAACGAGCTGGCATTCTCAGGCCTTGGTGAAGCCCGTCAGGCCTCCCCAATCTCTGGCTCACCGTTCTATGATGAATCCGCTGAAAACCGCTGGACAGAGTATGATCCAGAGCGGGCTGCTGCTCTGCTTGATGAGATCGGCCTGACAGAACGCGATTCCGATGGATTCCGTCTGATGCCTGATGGCCGCCGCCTCAGCTTCGTGCTGGAAACCCGCTGGGACATTCAGGGCGAGCTACTGGAAGTGGTGCGAACTTACTGGCAGGACATGGGCATCGAGGTTCTGGTCCGCATTATCGACCGGACTTTGTTCCAGCAGCATGTTGAAACCGCAGACTTCGACATGATCCTCGACACGTTCGATCGCTCTTCCGTCATCACCGCTGATCCGGTTCGTTTCCTGGGCCGCGGCGGCTTTGCGCAGAACTACTTCAACTGGTGGTACTCCAACGGCAAGTCCGGTGAAGAGCCACCGAAGGATCACGCAATCCGCGATGTTTGGGCAGCTTGGGATTCAGCACAGACTGCAACAAGTCTGGAAGAAGCAAATGCCTATGCAAAACAGATGGTTGACGTTCACACTAAGAACGTTTGGCACATTGGACTGGTGGGCGAAACACCAGCAATCTACGTGCGCAAGAACAATCTGAAGAACTTCCCTGCGGGGTTTGTCCATGACGACGCGCTACGCGGCGTTGGCCTCGCATACCCGCAGCAGCTCTACTTTGAGAAGTAAGCACCTCAACTGAGCTCTGCGTAACATGCCCGCCTAACCCGAATTAGGCGGGCATTGTTGTTTTGAGAGACGCCCTCACGCCTTTTCAGGCTTCCAGTCCGGTTGAGTTTCAAAAATCGCCGTGGTTTCTGGCAGAGTGTCCCAATGCTGCTTGTCGCGGTTGAAGATGACGACTTGCACTTCCAGATCTTCAGCGTTGTCCATGGATCCGAGTGGCAACGTCATGTGATCTGGCGCGTTGGTGTTGCGGCCATAGATTGGGCTTCCGCAGTTTGGGCAGAACGCTTTGGTGACCTGCGAACCGTTGGCGGAGGTGTAGACATATTCTCCCAGGTCGCCGGAGATGTTTACCTGATCCACACGGAACATAGCGCCGACTGAATGGCCGGTTCCGCTGGTTCTGCGGCACTCTTCACAGTGGCACTGCGCGGTGACCACCGGGTCGCCATCAATCTTGTAAGATACCGCCCCACACATACAACGCCCGGATCGTTTCATTGCTTACTCCACCAGTTCGCCAATCACCTCACAGGCCATGGTGGCGATGAGAGGAACGGCTTTGCGCATCATATCAGCAGCTTCGGGATTCGAGGCATTGCCCGCTTCTGCACGCGCCACAACCCCTTGAATAATAGCCGCTAATCGGAACATGGAGAACGCCAGATAGAACTCCCAGTTCTCAATTTCGTTGAGCCCTCGACGCATACAGTACTGGCGCACGTACTCCTCTTCAAGCGGAATGCCGAGCGCAACGCGGTCCAGTCCAGCAAGGCCGCGCAGGCCTTTGAAGGACGGCAAACGCCACTGCATGCATTGATAGGCAAGATCTGCCAGAGGATGGCCAAGAGTGGAGAGCTCCCAATCCAGCACCGCGACAATGCGTGGTTCTGTGGGATGGAAGATCAGATTGTCGAGCCGGTAATCCCCGTGAACCAGAGAAGAAGAACCGTCATCTTCCACCATATTCGCTTCCAGCCACTCCATCAGGCGGTTCATGGCTGGAATGCTGAGGGTTTCTGAAGCTTTGTACTGCTTAATCCAGCGCCCAGTTTGCCGCGCGAAGTAGTTGCCCGGCTTGCCGTAATCCATCAAGCCAACCGCATTGGGAGAAACATCATGCAACGCCGCAAGCACGCGGTTCATTTCCGCAAAGATCGCCATACGCTCTTCATTTGAACACTCTGGCAATGCCGGATCCCAGAAGATACGCCCCTCAACGTACTCCATGACGAAGAACATGGTACCGATGGGAGAATCGTCCTCCGACAGGTGGTAGACTCTGGGCACCGGTACATCACTGTCTGCCAGCGCGGCCATCACCTGATACTCACGGTCCACCATGTGTGCGGACTTCAGCAGGTTTCCCGGAGGCTTGGCGCGCATGACGTAAGTCTTGTCGGAGGTCACCAGCTTGTAGGTCGGATTGGATTGTCCGCCCGGAAACTTTTCAATTTCCAGAAGCTCACCAAACTCCGGCACGTGTTGCTGCAGGTAAGCCTGAAGCGCTGGTTTTTCCAATGTATGCAAGGCGTTCGTCATGGGCTCCCCTCCTCCATGAAACATCCATTCGCCTGACAGTTCCTCCGTCCCGTGAACAGTCAGGCTCTCACTTTGCTCTGAAATCAGGCGTTGGCCATTGCCTTGACAAGCTTGGCGACACCTTCCATGGCGCTGTTGACTGGTTCAGCATCCGTGCGATCAGAAATCCGGCCCCAGTTGGCAGCGATTGCCTCTGGCGTGCGATCCCCCTCCGCCAGATGAATGCCTTGCGTTTCCAACATTTCAGCCAGTGTGTAGGTACCAGCAGCGGCCACAAGCACTTTGCGGGTTGGCGCAGCCTGAGAGCACAGGAACACAACAGCCGGTGTGATGTTTTCCGGCCCCAGCATCTTCAGCGTACCAGCATCCATGATGGTTTCGGTCATACGCGTGCCCGCAGAAGGTGCGATGCAGTTTACGTGAATGTTGCTCTTGGCACCTTCAAGGCCGAGCGTGTTCATCATGCCCCACAGACCTGCTTTTGCCGCGCCGTAGTTCGCCTGACCGAAGTTGCCATAGATGCCAGAGGGAGAGGTGGTCATGATGATACGGCCATAGCCTTGCTCTTTCATCACGTTCCAGACAGCCTTGGTGCAGAGTGCCGCACCGTTGAGGTGCACATCTACCACCTTGTTCCAATTGGCCATTTCCATTTTGGCAAAGGACTTATCGCGCAGAATGCCAGCGTTGTTGATGAGAATGTCAACGCGTCCAAAGGCTTCAACGGCCTCTGCGGCCATCGCATTGACCGCGGCTTCATCCGTCACATCTGCAGCATTCGCAATTGCTCTGCCACCCGCTGCCTTGATCTCCTCAACAACTGTCTCCGCCGCTGTAGCAGAAGAGCCGGAGCCGTCAACCGAGCCACCCAGATCATTCACCACCACAGCAGCACCGCGCGCGGCTAGCTCCAGCGCATAAAGACGGCCAAGCCCACCACCTGCACCTGTGATAATCGCTACCTGACCGGCAAAATTCATCGTGTCCTGCGTCATGCAGCTACCTCCTCAAAAAACGTCATAGTCAGCCATTGTGCGACCAACGCAGGGCTTTCGACACCCTCAATCTCTATTGAAAGACCAAACTCCTGGAGGATCTGCCCATCTCCCTTGCGGGTCAGACCATCCAGAGTGAAACGTCCCCGAATGCGTTTACCAGTGGCGACGGGATGCAAAAAGCGGATTTTATTGAAACCATAGTTGATACCCATGGTCCGCCCTTTCACATCCGGCAGGGATTCAATAGCGAACTTGCTGGCGAGTGAAAGCGTAAGGAACCCATGGGCAATGGTGCCACCAAAAGGCGTTTCCGCAGCTGCACGCTCGGGATCCATATGGATGAACTGCTCATCAAACGTCAGTTTGCCGAAGGTGGAGATCATCTCCTGATCCACTTCCACCCAGTCAGACAAGCCAATCTGCTGGCCAACACGGGCCTCTAGTTCTTCTACTGTCAGTTCCACAGGGCTTCTCCCTATCCAAACAGATTTGTACCAGTGGCAACATGAATGCCGCCATCCAGTGGGATCACCTCACCCGTCACGTAAGATCCGCCCTTACCACACAGGAACAGCGTTGCGCCTGCAATGTCATCCGGATGACCGATCCGCCCAAGAGGAACGCCTTTGCCGACACGAGCCGCTTTCTCGTCCGTATCTGTCGCAAACGCTGTCATGTTGGATTGGAACGGCCCCGGTGCGAAGCCGTTGAACGTGATGTGCTCATGCGCCAACTCTTTGGCAAGAATACGCGTTAGCTGGTGCACGGCAGCTTTTGACGCGGAATATGAATAAGCGCCGTCTCCGATTGGGGTGGAACCCATTACGGAGCCGAGATTGATCACACGAGCCGGATCTTCCGGACGTCCGCTGGCTTTCAGTTCTGGAAGCAAGGTCTGGGTCAAATGGAACAGACCTGCCACGTTCACATCCATCACCCGTTTCCACGCGAAGTAAGGGAAGGAGCCCAGAGGCTCGCCCCAGGTGATGCCAGCGTTGTTGACCAGAATGTCCAGCTTTGGGCTCCGCTCACGCACGGCCTCAGCCAGTGCAAGCACACCTTCCTCAGAGCCCACATCTCCCTGAAACGCCTCAACAGATCCGGCAGCTTCCGGATTGTTGGCTTTCAGGTTGGCATTGATTTCTTCAGCGGTTTTCTCAACCACATCCAGCTTGCGAGAGCAGATGAAGACGCGTGCTCCGCCTTCTGCCAGAGCCGTTGCAACCATGCGACCAATGCCGGTGCCACCGCCTGTCACCAGCGCCGTTTTGCCAGCAACACCAAACAGTTCCTCAAGATATCCCATGAAGACACCCTACCTCCCATAGTGTTCTTCGAGCTGCCACCGCATCTCCTGTGACCTGACTGTAGCGCATCCTCAACCGAAAACCGGTACCCATTATTTAGGGGGATGCAACCTTAAACCAATGGTCAAGCTTGCTCCTCGCCGCGTGCAGTTGACAACATACTCACTAGTATGTTTCCGTATATCAAGAGTTGTAAAGCAAAATTTTTAGCAGATATCTTTTGTCTCTCCAGCCTTGGATCCTGATTGTGCGTGGGAGCTCATGATCATACATCCTATTGATATTAAGCGGATTTTCCCCGCAGTGGCGAAAGGATAAAAGAGCTCAAATGTCTTGGGAGGGTCATTGATGAGCGACACTTTATTAGCCGAACGTCCAGCTATGGACCTTGGGGTGAGCACACGTGTGGCACCGCTGATTGAGCAAGTACGCGCCATGGTTCGCGATGAAATCATGCCCCTTGAAGATGAGTTTCATGATGAGATTCCCGTGGGCGACCGCTGGCAGCATACTCCGCGGCAGACAGAGATTCTGGAGAGCCTGAAGGCAAGTGCACGCGCTAAAGGTCTCTGGAATTTCTGGCTGACGGACTCTGAGCGTGGCTATGGACTCAGCACCGTTGAATACGCTTATCTGGCAGAGGAGATGGGCAAGTCCCCCCTCGCGCCAGAGGTGTTCAACTGCAACGCTCCAGACACTGGCAATATGGAAGTATTTGAGCGCTATGGCTCTGACGCCATGAAGGAAACATGGCTGAAACGCATGCTCAACGGCGAAATCCGCTCTGCTTATCTGATGACAGAGCCGGACCACGGCTCCTCCGACGCCACCAATATCCGCATGTCCTGCGTGCGTGATGGTGATCATTACGTGCTGAACGGTGAAAAGTGGTGGTCTTCCGGTGCGGGTGATCCACGCTGTGCTGTTTACATCACCATGGTTTTCACCCCAACAGACGGAAACAAGCACCAGCAGCATTCCATGATCGTGGTGGACGCCAACACGCCGGGCATCACCAAGCTGCGTCCAATGCAAGTCTTTGGGCATGACCATGCCCCACACGGTCACCTGCATTTGCGGTTTGAGGATGTGCGTGTCCCGGTTGAGAACCTGCTTCTGGAAGAAGGACGCGGGTTTGAAGTTGCACAAGGCCGCCTTGGGCCGGGCCGCATCCACCACTGTATGCGTGCAATTGGACAGGCAGAACAAGCACTTGAGCTGATGTGCAAGCGCTCCATCAACCGCGAAGCTTTCGGCAAGCAGCTCTACAAGCTGGGTGCCAACTTTGACATCATCGCTGAATGCCGCATGGAGATCGAGCAGGCCCGCCTCCTCTGCCTGAAAGCCGCATGGATGATGGACAATGCCTCTGCCCGTGAAGCTGCATTCTGGATCAGCCAGATTAAGGTGGTCGCGCCGCGTATGTCTCTGAAGGTGACCGACGAAGCTATGCAGATGTTTGGCGGTCAGGGCATCTCTCAAGACACGCCTTTGGCGACCAACTGGATGAACCTGCGCACCCTGCGCTTTGCGGATGGGCCGGACGCCGTGCACCGCAACTTCATTGGCCGCTCCGAGCTGCGCAAACACACTCAGGAAAAGATCTGATAAGGCAGGAGAGCCACGGCTCTCCTTTTCTTTGCATCTGCACTCCAAAACAGGGAGAACGCAATGACATCACTTAATGAATTCCGCATGGAAACAAGGGCTTGGCTGGAAGAGAACTGCCCTCAGGACATGCGAAAAGCTGTCACCACCGAAGAAGACATCTGTTGGGGTGGCCGCAACTGGACGTTCAAGTCCGAAGCACAACAGCAATGGCTGGAGCGCATGGCTGAACGTGGCTGGACCGTGCCAAGCTGGCCGAAAGAATACGGCGGAGGCGGTCTGAGCGGAGATGAAGTCAAGATCCTCAAGGAAGAGATGAAGCGTATCGACGCCATGTCTCCGCTGGAAAGCTTCGGCATCTGGATGCTTGGCCCAGCATTGCTGAAATACGGCTCCCACGAGCAGAAACTGGAGCACTTGCCCAAGATCGCCCGTGGTGAAATCCGTTGGTGTCAGGGCTATTCCGAACCGGGTTCAGGCTCCGATCTTGCCTCCGTCCAAACCAAGGGCGTGGACATGGGCGATCACTTCCTCGTCTCGGGCCAGAAGATCTGGACGTCCTACGCTGACAAAGCTGATTGGATTTTTGCGTTGGTGCGTACAGAACCAGATGCGAAGAAGCACAAGGGCATCTCGTTCCTGCTGTTTGATATGACCAGCGAGGGCGTCTCAACCAAGCCGATCCGTCTCATCTCTGGCAGTTCTCCGTTCTGCGAAACCTTCTTCGATGAAGTGAAGGTGCCCATGGAGAACGTGGTCGACGAGCGTGGCAACGGCTGGACAATCGCCAAGTACTTGCTGACACACGAACGTGAGATGGTCAGCAATCTGGATGCGATCTTTGGCGGTTCTGCGGGGCTGTATGAAACCGCCGTGGAATCGATTGGTCTGGATGAAACAGGCCGATTGGATGATCCGCTGCTTCGTGCAGATATTGGCGACTTCCTCGTCGATGAGATGGCTCTGACTGCACATCTGGCTGCTGCAAAGGACTTTCACCGCGCTGGCAACCAGCTGGGCGCTCGTTCTGCGGAGCTGAAGTATCTTGGCACCGAACTGAACAAACGCCGCCAGAGCCTCGTTGTACAGGCTGGAGGGCTGGAAGCGCTGTCTGGGCCCGAAGAGAACAACGGCATCGGCAATCAGTCAGCTTCTTGGCTACGCTCCAAGGGCAACAGCATTGAGGGCGGTACCTCCGAGATCATGCTTTCCATCATTTCAAAGGCAGTTCTGCGTCTGCCATCACTGGGTTAAGGAGAGAAAACATGGAACTTTTCAGCTCTGAAGAAACCCTATTGAAGGACTCCGCCGCTGGCTTCATGTCAGAAAACGCTCCAGTACAGGCGCTGCGTGATCTGCGTGACCAGAAAGAAGCCCTCGGCTTCAATCAGGAGCTCCATAAAACTCTGGCCGAGATGGGATGGTTCGGCATGCTTCTGCCGGAAGACGCTGGTGGCTATGATTTCGGTCACCGTGCAGCTGGCCTTGTGGCGGAAGAAATGGGCCGCAACCTGACAGCCTCTCCGTTCCTCTCAACCGCTGTTTTGAGCGCAATTGCACTGCGTCAGGCAGGAGGCGAGCATCTGAGCGAATGGGGGCCGAAGATCGCAGCTGGCGAAGCTGTCATGGCTCTGGCAATTGATGAAGGCGCAAAACACAATCCTTCCCGCATCAAGGCAACTGCTGAACCAGATGGGAACGGTTTCATCCTCAATGCCAGAAAACGCGCAGTATTTGACGGATACAACGCAGATCGCCTGATCGTGGTTGCAAAAAGCGGAGATGAGACCGGCCTCTTCCTCGTCGATCCAAGCGCTGCTGAAGTAAAAGTTGAACGCAATGCCATGCTGGACAGCCGCAATGCGGCAAACATCCAGATCACCAATCTGCATCTGGACGGCAAAGATCTGCTTTGCCCACTCGACAAAGGTGCCGAGGTTCTGGAAACCATACTCCGGTCTGGACGCGCAATCTCTGCCTCAGAACAACTTGGAGTTGCCAGAGAGGTTGCAGAGCGCACAACAGCTTATCTGAATGAGCGCAAGCAATTTGGTGTTCCAATTGGCATGTTTCAGGCACTTCAGCACAGAATGGCCGACCTTTACTGCCAGATCGAAGAAACAGCATCTCTCATCTCTGCCGCGCTGAGGTCGATAGATACAACCTCAGATAGTGCAGAGGAGCTCACTCGAGCAGCAAAAGCCAAGGTTGCTAAGGTTTCACGACTGGCGACAGAAGAAGCGGTGCAGATGCATGGTGGAATCGGTATGACCGATGAAGTTGATGTCGGATTGTTTATGAAACGCGACCGAGTGTTAACAGAGATGCTCGGTGACAGCGCTCACCATATAGACTTTCTGCTAAAAAGACGGGGTCTTTAACTGAATAATCCGTATTTCTACTTGTGATTATTTCTAAAGTAACTTCATAATCGCAGTTATCTGGTCCACCCCTTTGGATCAGCGAGAGCCAGTCCGCAACAGCATTGCCCGGTGTTGCAGACTGGCTCTCTCTTTTTTGGCTAACCAAATCAACTCTTCAGATCTTCATTCCCGGCATGTTGAGAGAGGATGTGTTGCCCCCATCCACGGCCAACGCCTGCCCCGTAATGAAGCTGGCATCCTTACTGGCAAGAAATGCAATTGTAGCTGCAACTTCAGCAGGATCACCGTGTCGGCGCAGCTCTGCGCGAGAGCCGAGCTTGTCCTCTTTGCCCACACTGCGGGCGTGATCAAACACCGGTTTTGTCATCCCGGTTTCAATCAGGCCGGGACAAACAGCATTCACACGAACTCCATGCTCACCGAAATCACAGGCCGATGTCATCGTGAAATTGATGAGCGCCGCTTTGGATGCGCTATAGGCATTTCCGCCCGCTCCAGCCCGAATCCCCGCAACCGAAGCAGTATTCACAATAGAACCACGACCAGAAGCTTTGAGCTGTTCGCGGGTGTACTTGGTGAATAGCATCGCGCCCAGTACATTCACCTCGTAAACCTTGAGCCAGTCGCCGAAGTCTTCATGACTGCCGCCCCACGAACCTTCACAGATTACGCCAGCATTGTTGCAAAGAATGCTGATGCCGCCAAAGGTGTTCTCAACGGCCTCCACGCAGGTTTCAACGGCCTCTTCATCGGCTACATCCACGACGTAAATGCGCGCCCGGCAGCCTTCAGGAAGCAGCGAGGCGGTTTCATCCAGCCCTTCCTCGTTTCGGTCCACTAATGCAACAGCAGCACCTTCCTCGGCTAACCGAATGGCGGTTGCACGCCCGATGCCACTGCCTGCCCCTGTGATCAGCGCTGTTTCTCCTGCAAATCTGGGTTGCATCGTCAAGTCCTCCCCGTTTCCAGAACCACTTTGCCAACCACACGCCTTTCCATCAAGTCTCGAAGCGCCTGAGGCGCTTCTTCAAGCGAATAGCTCCTACTAACAGTTGGCTTGAGTTTGCCCTCCTGCAGCCATTTAAACAGCTCTGAGAAGTTATTCTGGTCGTTCCTTGGCTCTCTCATACGGAACGCACCCCAGAACACCCCCATGACCGAACATCCTTTGAGCAAAGGCAAATTGGTTGGGATGGAGGGGATATCGCCAGCAGCAAAGCCTACAACCAATGCGCGACCGTTCCACGCTGTTGATCTCAGTGCCTGCTCAAAGAGATCACCACCGACCGGATCGTAAACCACATCAACGCCTGCCTTGCCGACAATCTCTTTCAGGCGCTCCCTCAGATCCTGAGTGGAGTAGTTGATCAGCTCATCCGCCCCAGCTTTGCGCGCCGCTTCCAGCTTTTCAGCAGAACTGGCGGCCGCGATCACTTTGGCGCCCATAATCTTGCCAATCTCAACCGCCGTCAGCCCAACACCACCACCTGCACCGAGTACAAGCAGTGTCTCTCCCGGCTGCAACTGTGCCCGTTGCTTCAGAGCGTGCATGGACGTGCCGTATGTCATCGTAAAACCAGCAGCGACTTGCGCTGACATGATTTCTGGCCGCTTCATCACGGCGGATGCATCCACCACGACCTCTTCGGCATATCCGCCTTGCTGCAGTAGAAGCGCTACAACGGGATCACCAGGCGCGAAGTCGGTAACACCTTCGCCAACGGCTTCAACTCTACCAGCGACCTCTCCACCTGGCACGAATGGCATTGGTGGCTTGATCTGATACTTACCTGCAATCACCAGCGTATCCGGAAAGTTGACGCCAGCAGCTTCCACTGCGATCCGCACTTGTCCTTTCTTTGGCTCTTTGCGTTCAACATCTTCAACTCGCAACGCTTCCGGTGGGCCGTATTCTGAACAGACAACAGCACGCATGATTTCCCTCCCAAATCAAAACATACTCATGAGTATGTTATGGAAACGCAGTGAGCGCAACCACAACGCTAGGTGTAACTCCCCTCCCCTGTTCTCAAGACGCACCAAATTTGAGCAAGCAGTTTCGTAATCAGGAAACCACGGTTTGCAGAAGCCTCCTGCTCTCTCATCATCCGTTTACACGCTCTGGCGAGAATAGGTCAGTTAAGCACGTGCAGAGCATGGAAAGACCTGATGGCTGAACAGGATAAGCCCAATCTTGCTGATGAGTTCAAACGCCTGGAAAGCTCACCTGAAGGGCTGACAGGTTCCACCGCATCCAACAGGCTGAAGCAATACGGCCCCAATGCGCTGGAAGAGAAGAAAACCAGCAAGCTGGTCCAACTGCTGCTGACGTTCTGGGGGCCTATCCCGTGGCTCATCGAAATCGCAGCAATCCTTTCCGCAATCATTGAGCACTGGGCTGATTTCACCATCATTCTGTTCATGCTGGTTCTGAACTCCGGCATCGAGTTCGTTCAAAGCAGCAAAGCTGCTGATGCACTGGCAGCGCTGAAATCATCCATGGCGCTGAAAGCCCGCGTGAAGCGAGATGGGAAGTGGGCTGACATTCCCGCAACTGACATTGTGCCCGGCGACATCATCAATCTGGAAAACGGAGACATCATTCCCGCTGACTGCATTTTGGAGAGCGGGCCTTATCTTGCTGTCGATCAGGCCGCGCTGACGGGTGAGTCTCTTCCGGTCGATAAGCAAGTGGGAGATGTGGCTTACTCTGGATCCATCATCAAACAAGGCACAATGCAGGCGCTGGTAACTGCGACCGGAGGCAACACGTTCTTCGGCAACACGGCCAAGCTTGTTCAATCCGCCGGCAACATTTCACACTTCCAGAAAAGTGTTCTGGGCATCGGCAAGTTCCTTATTCTGGGTACGGCTTTGCTCGCTGCTCTCATCATCGTCAAACAACTCTATCTTCAACAAAGCATTCTCGACATCATCGAGTTGGTGCTCGTACTGGTCATCGCCTCAATTCCTGTCGCCATGCCAGCCGTGCTCTCTGTCACCATGGCCCTTGGCGCACTCACTCTTTCCAAAAAGAAAGCCATCGTCTCTCATCTGCAGGCCATTGAAGAATTGGCAGGCGTGAATGTGCTGTGCTCAGACAAAACGGGGACACTCACCAAAAACGAACTCACTTTGGGCGAACCAGTTCTGTTTGACGCAGCGAGCGAAAAAGAGCTGGTGGTGATGGCCGCTCTTGCTTCCAGCACAATCGAGAAGGACGTCATAGATCATCTCATTGTCAGCAAAGCCGAGCGGGGCATTCTGGAACTTTACAAGCAGAACACCTTCACACCGTTTGACCCAGTCAGCAAGCGAACCGAAGCGGGCATATCCGGCCCACGCGGGGCATTCAAAGTGATCAAGGGCGCTCCGCAGGTGGTGATCGATCTCTGCGCCAATGCAGCTGAAGAAAAGGCCGCAGCCAGCAAGGCTGTGCATAAGTTTGCAGCAAAAGGGTTACGCGCGCTGGGTATCGCCAAAACCAACGAGCAACACGAGCTACGACTGCTGGGCATTCTCTCACTCTACGACCCACCACGCGATGACTCCAAAGCGGTCATTGAAGAAACTCAGAATGCGGGCATCACCGTTAAGATGGTGACAGGTGACGATGTTGCCATCGGCAGGGAGATCGCTGGACAGCTGGGTCTGGGCACGTCACTGGAAAGCGCAAGCCAGGTCTTTTCGGAAAACAAGGACATGGACAATCTGCCCGCCAATATCCGCGAGGAGATCGTCAACGCAGACGGCTTTGCGCGTGTCTTTCCGGAACACAAATACGGCATCGTAAAAGCGCTCCAGCAATCCGGCGATTATGTCGCCATGACAGGAGACGGCGTAAACGATGCTCCCGCTTTGAAGCAGGCCGATGTGGGCATTGCTGTTTCAGGCGCAACAGATGCTGCCCGTTCCGCGGCTGATCTGATCCTCACGCTGCCGGGTCTTTCGGTCATTACAGATGCTGTAATCGAAGCGCGAAAGATCTTCGCCCGCATGATCAGCTACGTGGACTATCGCGTGGCGATGACCATCAACCTGATGGTGTTCGTTTCCGCCAGCGTGCTTCTGCTGGAAGAGGTGCCTTTGACAGCCATCATGATTGTCATGCTGGCACTCCTTGATGACATCCCAATCATCACCATTGCCTACGACAATACCGAGGCCGCACCAGCACCGATGGAGTGGCAACTCGGAAACATGCTGCGCACGGCAACCGTGCTTGGGCTCATATCCGTTGTCGAGAACTTCATCCTCATGATGGCCGCACGGCATTGGCTGGATGTTCCAGCCGCAGAACTGCAGAGCGTCATGTTCCTGCAGCTGGTAGTGGCGGGACACTTGCTCCTGTTCGTCTGTAGGCATGATCACTGGTTCTGGCAGGCACCTCGACCCTCCGCCAAATTGCTCATGGCAATTATCACCACGCAGTTGCTCGCAGTTGTCATCTGTCGATCTGGCTTCCTCGTTCCAGCAATCAGTTGGGAGTTGATCGGCATTGTCTGGGCTCAGGCAATCCTCTGGATGTTCGTTCTCAACGTTGCCAGAAAGCTCAGCCGCTAAAAGATGTGAGGGCTGCTCTTTCGCTCCTCCAACAGACAGATTAGATATAGAGCATTGTCTGCAACCGGAGTTGGCGCGTGCCGAGCTTACCCCTTCCCTTTTTTACCGCACTGTTTCTGTGCTTCATCCTGCTACGCCTTGTTGCCGGGTATGGACGCAAACTGCCACCAATGCTTCTGGTGACAATCTGCCTCTATGCTCTGCAATCCGTTCTGCTTGGCGTTAAGTGGGGCATGGGTGGATTGCCATCATGGTCAACTGCTGGATTGGCACTTCTGCTTCCCCCAGCAACCTGGCTTTCCTTTCTGCAACTCACCAACCGGTTTTCTAGAAAGGCCATTGGCTGGACAGCAGGTGCAACAGCGGCTTCATTTAGCGTTCTTGTAGTCGCACCTAACTTCAACATTCCCAGCTTGATCGACTTAACCAGTGTTGCGGTCTATCTCGGATACGGCGCGCTCTTCTTCCGGTCGGCAACCGTGAAGCAATGGGAGTGGACCAGCCATCTGCCGCTCGACCAGATGTTCCCGACACGCCAAGCCCAACTCATCGCCGGTGCAGTGTTCTCAACCTCAGCTCTTGTCGATCTGGCTGTCGCCTCTGACTTCGCCCTGAACAGAGGTAGCCATGCTGCAACCATTGTGGGCACCGCGAACCTTGTCATGCTGGTTGCTCTGATCACACTCGTGGTTCTGATGAACCGGAAGCCATCAGTCGCGCAGCAACCCTCAACGCAGGTTGAAGCGGAGAAGATCTCGGCCACACCGGAGCAAATTGAACTGGTGGACGCACTGGACCAACTGATGCGGAGTGAAAATCTCTATCGTGATGAGAACCTGTCTCTCGACAAGCTGGCTCGGAAACTGCGTGTCCCGACCAGGCAGATTTCGACAGCTGTCAACACAGTGCGCGAGATCAACCTGCCTCAATACACCAACGGGTTTCGTGTGGCGGAGGCCTGTCATCTTCTGGAGACAACAGACACTCCGATCACCGCGATCATCTATGAGGTTGGCTTCACCACCAAGTCCAACTTCAATCGCGAGTTCCAACGTGTGACGGGAAAGAGCCCTAGTGCCTGGCGGAAAGAGAGCAGGACTTCCGGTGTCACAGAGCCAGCCTAAAAGATCTCTCGCAAGATATCTGTGGCGTGCCTCCAACCACGCATGACGCCCACGTTGGAGATCAGCTTTTCGACATTGATGCGGATGTTCTCTTTAGGAACATCCGCCGGGAATTTGAGATACACAGCTGCCATCTCACCATCCAGTTCGAAGCTGGAAACATCTCCCTTGAAGTAGATTACAGACTTATTGGCAGAGACTGAAAACTCTCCAAATTGCCCAACAAAGTCACCCGCCAACTTATCCATTTCAACGCTGACATCCATAGGTCTCGGCAGTCTCAAAACTGCTGAAGGGTCACACCAACCGAGGAGCCAGGAGCCTCTTCGTTTGAAGTGAATGTCCAGACTGCCATCCTCATGATGGGTCGCTTCAGCCGTCAAGCTACATCCACGAGCATCGCTGGTTTCGAGTTGGATCGGGCTCTCTGAACTGTTTGCTCCGACGATCCGAAGGCCCAAATTGCTGCCCGTAATTCTGACCTTTTCCACCTGCTGAGACGAGAGCGTCTGGGTGCTTTCACTTCCCGTTGAGACCGTCGCATATGCTGCTACTGCTATCACTGCGATCGCTATAAGTATCCTCGTGCCGTTGCTGGTTGCCATCTACAAACTCCTTGATTTCCTGCAAAAACCATGGAAGTTCCAAAGATAGGTCGCGACCTAGATCTTGAAATAGGACCTAAAACACGTCCTGAAACACCATCAAGGACCTACTCATTCCTTGATGAGCAGAAGCACAGCAGCCTCTTTAATGGCAGGAGGAAATGGGCAGGCATGACGAGCCACCCGGTCCAGATGAGCACAAATCAGCTCCGTCGTTGCAAGCAGTTTTTGCGTTTCCGCGTTATACATTTCATGCAGGATATAGAGCGTCTTCTCATGAATATCCGTCAGCCCGGACCTGCAAAAAAGGAGATCTCCAGCTAAGGCTTCGGCATGGTATTTCGTGGTCTGCTGCACCGCTGCCATGCCCCGATTATGCTCTCTGAAGTATGCTGAAGTTAGCCCGACAAGAGAGAACAGATGCCAGTTGGCTTCGTCAAATTTCTCCGTGTACCACTGCACATTCATGTGCCCCATGTGGTCCAACTGATAGGGATAGACGACGCCTCGATAGGTCTCAATCATGGTATTTTTCAGTGGTGCCGGAGCGACTAATTCACTCCTTCACCCACTCCCAGGCCTTGTCCAGATTTGCCATATCGAAGTGCTTTTCGCCTATACCAAGCATCGCTGCGAAGGGACTATCCATCGCTACAAGCCACTCCCAAATCTTCCGATCAGAGACAATAGCAATCCGGTGAAAGCTCTTTGCATGGGTCATCGCCCACTTCAAATCTTCGTATCCAGCCTCAATACCCCAGTGTGCTTTCTCATTCAAAATCACCAGAACGCTGACCTTGGCATGCTTGTCCAGCACCTCTTCAACCTGTGAAATCAGGTTTAATTCTTCGGTGATATCGACCTTTCCATCGACCTCAAACCCGAGCACATTCTCAGAACTTTCAGGAAGTTTTTTGATCATTCTGGCACCTCTTTCGTTGGTCAGAATAGTACTTGATCTCCACCTTCTATCCTGTTTCAGAGGCCTTGTAGTTTCGAGATAATTTGGAAATCACCTGCCAACTGAAAAGTTGACAGCTGTCCACTTTTATAAAAGTGTAACGGTTTCACTTCGAAAATCAGATCTGAGACAGTTGATTACATTTGAAATTTGAAACCAAAAGCTGCACTCTCCATTGTAGTGATGTCTAATATACTCCAAGGAGATCACTATGTTTCATCAGGCTGGAATGCACGGATTCCAATTCTTCCCATTCCCAATCGTACTCATACTATTGCTCATAATCGGCTTTCTGATCGCACGTTCCTATGGTTACTTTGGCGGTTCAAGCCCAGAAAAAACGACCGAACCTGAGCAACCAAGATCGTCAAATTCCGAAGCATTAGACATCCTAAGCAGACGTTTCGCGAAAGGTGAAATTGATGAAGAGGAGTATCAAAAACGATCTCAGGTGCTTCGTCTGAACCTGTAGATTGATGGTTCATCGGCGCTCGGAGCTGCAATATCAGAGCGCCGTTCTCTCCGTTTTGCATCATGTTGTCAGCTGACAACTCATGGTCCGGTACACTATCAGAGTGGCTCTGACATATAGAACATCCTCTATAAGAACCAATGTTGGCTGCAACAGATGAGGCCTTTCTTGGTCTCATTCTATCTTCAAACTTCCGATCCCTTTATCACTCAGAAGCTTCTTATCTGCCAGTTCCACACTATCACCTTTCCCAAGACAGCAGAGCACACACACCAGATCGAGGCGTTTGCAACAATGTTTGCGTCAAGATCGACACAACTCTTGTTAAAGTGTAATCACTCGGAGCTTCCAAAATGGAACCAATACCGGACGGAGTTGTGCCTCCATCTATAGAGGCATCGAAAACTTATGTTGTTTCAGAGACTTGAACTGTCACTCTATGATTACCACAGTCGCAGTTTAATATCACTTACCGGGCTCGACGACATTTCGTTACATCTGATTTCTTGCTGAAAATGTTGGACTGGGCCAGTGTTTGAACAAGGTTGAAAGCGGACACCGCAGTCGCAATCGACCGCACACTGCTGATCTCCCACGTAACCCCAACACCGCGAAATCAGCAGTGTGCACCACCACTTACTGCAAAACCACTCGGGCTATCATGTCTTACCTTCGCGCATTTTGGAACTCGCCGTATACATTCTGGTTTATTCTTGCTCTGCCAGGACTTCCCATCATTGGCGGGCTACTTCGTGAAGGCGAAAAACTGGAGCACCTGCTCCATCCTTCTGGAGAATTTGCAGCCCGTTTTCTCATAGTCAGCTTGATGATCACCCCACTGATGTTCCTAACAAATGGGCAGCGTTGGGTACGTTGGCTGCTGACACGGCGCCGTTACATTGGTGTGGCTGCAGGTTGTTATGCTGCGCTTCACCTCGCCATCTATCTTCTCGACAAAGGTTCGCTTGGCCCCATCCTTGAAGATCTTGTCAAAATCGGCATCTGGACGGGTTGGCTTGCGTCACTGATTTTCATTCCGTTGACGATCACCAGCAATGACTGGTCCATCTCAAAACTCGGCAGAAGCTGGAAGAGCCTTCAAAAACTTGCTTACCCAGCCGCCGCGTTGGTGCTGGCCCACTGGATCCTGTTGGACTTCAAAATCGGTCCGGCCCTGGTTCACTTCACGCCACTCATCCTGCTTCAGGCTTACAGATACGTGCACGTCACCAATAAGCGAAAAGAGAGAAAACTCACCGCCCACGCTTAATCCCAAGCAAGCACCAAACTCACCCACCTTCCTGCCTCAGAAGGTGGGTTTTCTTTGCTCTCCTTTTGTAGTGAGGACAGCCTCTCCTTTCAGAGGTAATCTAACGCAATGGAGGAGGGACCATTTATGACAGAAACTGATTTTCCAAAGATTGAGAGCGCAAGCCTTAAGCATCCAACTGCGCTCAACCTTTCATTGCCAGACCCACTACCCGATGACATTCAAGAACTTTTCGGGAAATGCCAAAGCAAGCTCGGTTTAATTCCAAACGTTTTGATCGCGTTTGCACACCGGCCTGACAAACTGCGCGCCTTTTCTCAGATGTACAATGAGCTGATGCTTGGTGAGTCCGGCGTCTCCAAATTGGAGAGGGAGATGATTGCGGTAACCGTGTCCTCCATCAACTCCTGTTGGTATTGTCAGGTTGCCCATGGTGCTGCTGTTCGTGAGTACTCCAACAAGCCTGAACTGGGAGAAGCGATGGTGATGAACTATCGCTATGCGGAGCTGACCGACAAGCAACGGATCATGCTCGACTTCGCAACCAAGGTGGCAAAAGCCTCCTCGGAGATAGGAGAGGGGGATCGCCAGCACCTTCGCGATACTGGGTTCACCGAGGAAGACATCTGGGACATTTGTGAGGTAGCAGCGTTCTTCTCCATGTCCAATCGCATGGCCTCTGCAACGGGTATGCAACCAAATCCCGAATATCACTCTACAGCGCGATAAGGCGAGTAGGGGAGGGGCTCTACAGCTGTCAACTTGGCGCAGAAAAAGTTGACAGCTGTCAACACACAAACCTCTTGCCAAGCATCCAATGCAAGAGTATATCGTTTATCGACGATATACGGAATCAGTGATGACAGATACCACCTGTGTAACCGAATTTGCACCTACTTCTCTCAATGAAGAGGAGGAGGAAAAGCTGGCCTTGCAAGCGAAAGCACTGGCGCATCCTGCGCGGGTTCGCCTTCTCAAGATCATGGCAGCTCAACCGGGCTGCGTTGGTGGTGATCTCGTCAACTCTATCGGACTCGCACAATCGACCGTGTCCGAACATCTTCGAATTCTCAAGGATGCAGGCTTCATACTGGCAGAGGTCCAGCGTCCGCGTGTTTGCTACTCAGTCAATCGAGCTGAACTGAAAAGCTTCAATTTCCTCTTTGAAAGCAGTTTCAAGCTCTAAAAATTTGCCAGAACATATCGTCTATCGACGATAGACAGGAGAAATCATGGGTACTTTCGAACGCTACCTCTCAGTCTGGGTAGGTCTCGCGATGGCACTTGGGGTAGGGGCAGGGCTCCTTCAACCAGGTCTGTTTCAGTTCATCGGGGATCTGCAAGTTGGTGGCATCAACCTGATCATCGCAGTTCTCATCTGGTTGATGATCTACCCAATGATGGTACAGGTCGAATTCACTGAAGTGCGCAACTGCTTTGTGAAACCTAAAGGCCTGATCGTAACGCTTGCCATGAACTGGTTGGTCAAGCCGTTCACCATGGCGGCACTGGCCGTGCTGTTCATGCGCCATCTGTTTGCGCCCTTCATTCCGGCTGATCTTGCCGATCAGTACATCGCCGGCATGATCTTGCTCGGCGTTGCGCCTTGTACCGCGATGGTATTTGTCTGGTCTTACCTCACAAAGGGCAACGCGAGTTATACCGTTGCGCAGGTCGCAACCAATGACTTGATCATGATCTTCGCGTTTGCGCCGATCGCAGCATTCTTGCTGGATGTGTCTAACATTATCGTACCCTGGGATGTTCTGCTGGTTTCAACCGCATTGTTTGTTGCGCTGCCATTGGGGGCAGGGTGGTTGACCCGCATTGCGCTCAAAGACAAAGAGCACCTTTCATCCTTCAGCGCTGGCATGAAACCATTCTCCATCGCTGGTCTGGTCGGAACTGTGTTTATTCTGTTTGGTCTGCAGGCCAACAACATCATCGCATCACCAGCAGACATCGTGTTGATCGCGATCCCACTGTTGATCCAGACTGTGCTTATTTTCTACGTGACTTACTTCTGGATGAGGAAATGGCGTCAGCCGCATAATGTTGCTGCACCGGGTGCAATGATCGGCGCATCCAACTTCTTCGAGCTCGCCGTTGCTGTTGCAATCAGCTTGTTCGGCGTCACCTCCGGCGCAGCTTTGGCAACCATCGTCGGTGTGCTGGTTGAAGTGCCAGTGATGTTGGCATTGGTTTCTTATGCAAATCGGACCCGCGGTCAGTTTGCCAGTGATGATCAAGTCTCTGCTTCAACGGTTCATTCAAAAACATAAGCCTAAGGGCAGGGGAGTGCTCTCCTGCCTTTTGCCTCTCTTGGATTCTGACTTTTCTCTGAGTATGCTCATGGTCAATTGGATCAGTTATTTTATGAGCTACTTATGCACCCCAACAATATTCCCATCCTCAGCAACGGTGTTTCCGTTTTTCTTCTCGATCTGAACGCCGAAGTCCCGCAGGTTCTTCTCATGCGCCGGGCTGATACTCTTCTTGGAGCCTGGTGTCAGGTTGCAGGTCAAGTTGAGGCGGATGAAAGGGGTTGGGAAGCTGCACTGCGGGAAGTGAAAGAGGAAACCGGTGTGATCCTCGACGAGCTCTGGTCAGCGGATCTTTGCGAAGAGTTCTATGTTCCTGAAAAGAACATCATCCAAAAACTTCCCGTATTCGTTTCCTTCATTTCCAGCGAAACGCCAATCACTATCAACGAAGAGCACGATGCCTATCAGTGGTTTTCATTCGACGACGCCATGGAGCTGTTCAGCTTCCCCGGCCAGCGCCGTGTTCTTGAGTATCTCCACTCAGAGTTCGTAGCACGAAAAGCAAGCCCACATCTTCGGATCGATTTATCTGGACGACGGGACATTGCAGCTACTGACATTGAAGAAACAACAAGCTGAGCAAAGCGTGGTTTGCGCACTCATGGCTTTAGCAGGCTCCAAAGCTACTCAGACCTTTTGAGTAATTTCGAAGAGCCAATATGTCCAAAGTACCTGTCTTTTGTAGCGCCGCACCAAACCACCTATTCATACCTGAAGCCAGATTTCTGGAGGCATTGAAGGAGATGAAACAGCCTGGCAAGCCATGATCCGCGAAGTACAAGAAGAGACCGGCATAACTCTCAAGGACCTCTGGTCTGCTGATGCAGATGTCCGTTTTTACGTTCCTGAACAGAACAGGTTCTCCATTCTCCCGGTCTTTGTCTCGCATGTCTCGCGTTATACTCCGGTCATGCTCAACAAAGAACACGATGCCTATCAGTGGTTCTCGTTTGCTGATACAAAAGCGATTGTTAGTTTTCCGGGCCAACGCCAGATGTTGGATCTGATAGAAGACGAATTCATCAACCGAACCCCAACGCCTCACCTGCGGATCAATCTGCCGACGCCGCAGGAAACAGAAGCTCCTGACCTTTACCCAAGAGCCAACCCGTAAAGTGATTTGTGCAGGGCGAGTTTGCCGTCTTTTGCCCTGTCCACACAGGCGCGGAAGTAACCAGCCGGTCGAGAAATACCTTCCGGATCGCGCAGGGTTTTTTCAACGGTAACCACCAAAACAGCAGCAGCCATTTTCTCACCCAGTGTCAGGATAGCCTGTTTCCAGCCATCCTCCGACAAACCGATGGCCAATCGCAACTGTTCGGCGCTTTGCAGCAAGTCGAACCAACTGGAGAAGGGCATACCCAGAATTTCCTGGGTTTGTGCGGTTGCACTGTCGATCAAACCAATGGAAATAGCCGATAAATGCTCACTTAAACCGTTATCCATCTGGGTTTCTTGCTGAGATTGCAGTTGAGCTGTACCGCTGGATTTGGCAGAGAATTTGCCTGATTGATCTTTTTCAAGAGCAATCTTCTGAGCTTCGTTAGAAGCGAAGTTAGTGTTTGAGTAGCCATCGTGAGATGGCTGCCGTTGCTTACTATTTATAGGAGTTAGAGGGGTTGTAATATTATAAAGGGTGACATCAATGTCATGGTCGCCTGACATTTGAGTAGTTTTATCTGAATTATCAGCTGCTTGAGTCTCCCCTTCTTGTGCTGCTGCCAGATCGGCAATCACAACTTCATAGAGCTCAGAAATCTTTTCAGCACGCTCCACAACCATCATTGGCGTATCCATGAGCGCTGTCAGTTCCTGAAGATAAACCTCGCAATCAACTCCATCGCTCTGACCAGTACGGCAAGCATCAACAATTGCACGGGACAACCGGTTCACGGTCCGCTTCGCTTCTTGCTCAGCACGCAGT
Source organism: Pseudovibrio sp. SCP20 (assembly GCF_057774105.1). Taxonomy (NCBI): domain Bacteria; kingdom Pseudomonadati; phylum Pseudomonadota; class Alphaproteobacteria; order Hyphomicrobiales; family Stappiaceae; genus Pseudovibrio; species Pseudovibrio sp. SCP20. The sequence continues at coordinate 267,477 of NZ_JBYMDH010000005.1, forward strand.
CTTGCCTGGAAGGCGTCTCCAATCTGCTTGATTTCCGCAACGCGCTGGCGTGCCGGTGAAAAATCAAAACCATACCCACGGTCGATCTCACCACTTGCATCATTGCGGTAGATGAAGCGTCGGCCCGTGGAACTGTCACGATAAGCAAGGATCCCCGCTTCAACCAACCGCTTGAGAGCGCGGATCACGGTACGGGTCGAACGGCACACATACTCTGCCAGCTTTTCGTTGGAGATTGCCACCAGCGGACGCCGGTCCTGTTTCCAGTCATCAGCCCGCGTCAGACCAATCAGAATATCCAGAATATGATAGGCAGTTCCGTCAATCCCCATGGCTGGGGCTGCCTTTTTGAGAGTGATTGCCACCTCGGCCTTTGTTGTTTTGACGATGTCATTCGCCATTGCCAGTCGCTGGCTTTCCAACATGCCGGGTGTCATTTTGCGGAAGGACGCAACACCGGTGCTTTGCATAGCAAACCCATTCACCGAGGGGAGACCCAAGGTGTTATCCAAGTAAGATTGGGGATTGAGCGCCCGAAAAAGCAAAAATGCGCCACAAAGGGTTTCAAGAAAGCATTGCTTACTTGATTCGCAGGGTGCGTTCGTCGTAGGATGATCGTGCTAAAGATGGTCCACGACGAGTATTATTACTCTCTTGGGCGACGATTTTGGGGCCTTGCTGATTGCCGTCAGCAGGGCCTTTCGTCATTCAGGGGCTACACCATCAGGCATCCTCCCCCTTCGTCTCTTCATACCTGGCAATCAACCCAGGCAGTTCCTTCAGCAAAAACGCGCTGAAATCGCTCTGCGTTTTGCTATCAACGGAAAACACGGTTGCTTTGCCTGTGTGCTTGACCAGCACATGCTTGTTTCCAAGCCATTCAGAACTGTTTGCTTTGCGCGTATGTGCTGCCACTGGAATCTCACCGGCAGTCTGAGCAGAACTTGCTTCTGTCTCAGCAGGTGTTTCCTGCAGCAACTGCAACACTTCGCTGAAGCGTTCATCACTGTGCAGCTCGGTGAAGGAATCCAGAGCAAACAATGAGGTCACGGCCTTCTCGTGGTTTGATGCCAGTCTTCCATCTTCAAAGAAGCTGGCCATTTCCTCCCACCTAGGGCGGCCGATCTTCGGTGCAGGACCGATCACACGTAAAAACTCCTCAGGCATGGTTGCCGCCAGCTTGCGAAGTTTGGAAACGAGTGATTTGTCTTTGCCGATCGCTTTGACAATCAGCGTCTGCGGGTAATCCTGAGCCAGACGATAAACGAAGAGACAGGTTTCAATGAAACTCAGGTCTTTACGTTCATGGTTTTCCTGACCCTGAGCTACCAGCAGCTCTTCATCGGAAAGCTCTTTGATCACACCGCGAACAGGTTTGCCCAACGCGCGACAGGCCTTCCAACGACGGTGGCCGTAAGCGATCTGATAGACACCGCTTTCACCCGGGGCAGGGCGCACCAGAATAGGCACCTGCTGCCCGGTTTCTGCAATGGATTCTTTAAGCGCTTCAAAAGCAGGGTCAAACGCGACTTCCATGCGGTCTGCCACGAAAGAAGGCTGAACCTGTTCCGGATCCAGCTCAACAACGTTCACAGAAGACGCCATTTGTGTATTCAGTGTTTTCAGCTCTTCACGCAGCCTGTCGCGTTCGTCCTTGATCAGATTGATCTCGGCAGCGCCAATAGCTCCGGAAGACAAGCGCGGGCGCGGGGCTGTTGCGTCTGCAACCATGCCTGCCATGCCGCCGCCTGAAAACAGCGTATCGAGTGCGTTTTTCCGGTCCTTAGCTTTGTTCATAGTGGTCGTCCCCAAGAGCCACGGAGGAGATCTTCAATTTCCCGGTTCACGGAATCCATAGATTCAAGCGCACGCTTCAGCGTTTCGCGGCCAATGGCTCCCGGCTCCAGCTCATAAAGCGATTTCTTTTCAAGGCCCGCATTGGCAACCGCAGTGGATTCCAACGCCGGCGCGGTCAGCACATCCTCACCAAACAAGGCGCGGAGCAAGCCAACAACGCGGGTTTGCGGGCTGTCGTTTGGATTGTGGCGGGTCACGAGGAACCGCATCCAATCCAGGTTCATTTCGCCGCCATTGTTCTCAATCACTGCCATCAGGTCTGAGCTCATGCCGAGGAACTGGTTACAGCTCGCAAGATCCAGCATCTGCGGGTGCAGCGTGATGAGCAGTCCAGTCGACGCAAACAAAGCACCCAGTGTGAGGAAGCCAAGCTGTGGCGGACAGTCGATTACAACAACATCATAGCGATCATCAACTTCAGCTAGGACATTGCGAATACGGCGGAAAAAGATGTTCTCGCCTGTAGAGGCGCCGGATGCGATCGCAGTTGGCACGATGTGCTCAAACTCAGCCAGCTCAAGGTTGGCCGGGATCAGATCCAGATTATCAAAATAGGTTGGACGCACCACTTCGTTCAAAGAACGGCGGCCTTCATCATAACGAAGGGCACCAAACAATGTGCAGTTCGGCTCAACGTCAAACTCTGGCTGCACACCAAACATGGCAGAAAGAGAGGCCTGCGGATCAAGGTCAATCGCGAGAACGCGATAGCCGCGCAGGGCCAGATAATGCGCCAAGTGGGTGCTGGTGGTGGTTTTTGCTGAGCCGCCTTTAAAGTTGGCGCAGGAAATCACCTGCAGCTTCTCGCCTTCACGGCGGTGCGGCAGGATATTGACCGCTTCATCGCCTTTTTTGCGCGCAGCCAGCACTTCGCGGATCGCGTTAATCTGCTCCAGCGTATAACTGCGACGGCCATTGGCAAGGCGGGTTGGAGTAGGGCCTTCTCCATCCAGATCCAACTGGCGGATTGTGCTTTCAGAAACCCCGATGAGACGTGCAACGTCGACGGAAGAAAAGGCGCGCAGAGCTTTGTGTGCTTCAGGCGGATAAAGTTCTTGCCTTAAGCGGTGCAGCTGGCCAGAAAGGAGCTGAGAATAACGGGAGATCTTCTCAGACGGAGTTTCCTCGCGCAAAAGAGTGTTGTTGCCGTATTCCACTTCGTTTAGCCCTCAAACGGTTCTAGTCATCTACAAACGGAAAGTGCGCCCATATGGCCCGTGTTTGCGTCGAAAGGGTAACTGACCTGTAGTTCAGTTCAATCCCTTTTTGGTTAACTCCCGTTAACTCCTGTGACCATCCACCGGATTACCGGTAATTTCATTAGCAATTTCAATAGGATGGACTTATGCAGAGACGTCAAAACGATGCGTGCATAAAATCGACGAAACAACCATTCTATTTCTGAAGAAACATATTCGCCCCTCAGATCACTCCGACTCGGTCTGCCTCCCGTTGATTCTCTTAATCTGAACACGAGATATAACACCGCTCACAGCAGGGGGGATAAGTTAGTGCAGCTGGAGTGGTAAACCGAGCAATCTATCACCTTTTACAAGGCAGATTGAGCAAGCAATTGTGAGATTTGAGCGGAGTTGCGGCTAATAGTTTCTCCCGTTTATATGGCGGGAAGAAAACCAGCAGAGTATAGTTGAGAATATTTTATTAAAATAGCGGATAAACTCTACTTCAACGCAACGAACTCTAAGTAAGTCCGATTCATATGCTGCATGAATAAGAAAGCACATAAAAAATTTTGCAAAAATAATCGATAATCTAGCATCTTTTTCCATCAAACGAGCTCGTTTTATTGGAAAGTTATGTCAGACCTACGCAATTTCATTGCTTTTATAGTTCAGATATTGTTTTACAATTGAGGGAACAAACTGGCCAGATCATATTGCAATTTAACTTGGCCGGATAACAAAGCTGAAGACCTAGTTTCCATAGCTAAGAAGAGAAACGCCAAATTGCATAGATAATAATTGTAAGGCAGATAACTTTGAAAATAGAGGATACCTTAGAAAGAGCCGTAACATCGGTCACTGCACAAAACGTCCCGTCATCCGCCTCTCTAATAGACAGGGCCTACGCGCACCTGCGGGCGGCAATCCTGTCTGGCCAATTGGAGCCGGGCAGCAAGCTGCGCATTCGCGAGATGTGCAGCACTTTTGATGTTGGACCAACACCTGTACGAGAAGCGCTTTCCCGTCTGGTTTCTCAGGGACTTGTTGCCACTCAATCGCACAAGGGATTTTATATTCCAGAACTTTCTCAAAAAGAGTTTCAGGATATTGTTGAGCAGCGCCGCCTTTTGGAAAGCGCGACGGTGAGAACAGCCGTTGAAAAGGGCGACGCACAATGGCGTGACCGCGTGCTGGACGCTTACCATGCATTGCAGGAGATTGAACGTACGTGGCAGGCATCACGGCGGGACTTCTGGAATGAGTGGGAAGAAGCCAACCGCGTGTTTCATATGACGCTGGTGGAAGGTGCCGGCTCCAGTTGGGCAAGCCGTTTCCTTCACATGCTTCATGACCAGTGCACCCGCTACCGCGCAGCCATGCGCCGTGCCGGTTTCATCTCTGAAGGCGTACAGGACGATCACACTCAGCTGATCACTGCTGTGCGGACAGGAGATGGCGCTCTGGCTGAACAGACGATCAAAGCACATATTGATCGCCTGCCAGCATTGTGCATGCCATCTTAACACATTGATTTACAAAATTTATTGCCGGTGAGAGGCTTAGTCTCCCACCGCAATAGCTCCAGCGGCTTTCAGCGCGATCTTTGCAGGTGAGCGCAAACGCAGCCAGGTCTGGTGTGTATTCGCCTCCGCTGTCACATCCACATATCCCATCGCTTCATAAAACTTCAAAGCGGACTGGTTGATCCGGTCCACTTTCAGCTCATGAACGCAGCAGTAGTGTTCAAGCAGAAACTGCAGGGCCTGACGACCAAAGCCGCGTTTGTGGTGGGTGTAGCGGATATAAAGGGAATGCAGGAAGTGCTCCGGCGTGTAATAGCCTATGAAGCCGACGATCTCACCGTCATACCTTAAAACCCAGACATCTTCGCCCTCAATCAGGCTCTGAAACTGATCTGCATGGATGAAGCGTGTGTGGTCGTAGGCAAAGGTGCGGCTTGCCACGTCTGCGTATAGCGCGGCAAGCTCATTGTGTTCTTCAGCGGTGTAGGGCGAAATCTGCAGCACAGGCACCCGTTTATTGACCGTCGAGGCACTCAGGCGGCAGAACGTCGGTTTTATTCTGAGAATCCAGGAAATGATCAAAGCTGTGATCGCCCGGCTGGCCCTCAACCTGCTCATAAGCAGCACGTGACTGGGACACCATGGCTTCCTGGAACTTCATGCGCTCTGATGACAGCGGCATGGCTTTCAGATGATCGGTCTGGTTCTGAGACAGCTCGGCGATAAAGCCGGTGTAAGAGCCTTTCTGCTTCACACCTTTCAGGATCTGTGCAGATGGCGTCAGGTCCGGATTGTCCAGCTTCTCAGCCTGTGCATTGACCGCGTCGGTGTGACCGGTGCAGCCGTAAACGTCGTCCATGATCTCAGCGGTCACGCGCATTTCGTCGAGCACCTTGTGACCCGCAGCGCGCAGTTCCAAACCACCGTCGCCATAAGCCGGCAGCACCAGATTTGGCAGACGACCCTGCCAAGCCACCATGCGCTGCTGATCGTTCAGCGCTTGCTGTTCAGCAGAGGTGATACAGGCGGACGGTGCCAGCGTCATGTGGGTGAGGAACGCGTTGAGGAAATGTGCTTGCTGCTCGCAAATACCAATTGGGTTCAACGGGTTAATGTCGAGAGACCGCAGTTCGATGTACTCAACACCACGGCGACAGAGCGCAGCAATCGGGCGTTCGCCTTCTTCCGTGTTACGCTTCGGACGCGCAGAGCCGTAAAGCTCGTTTTCAAGCTGCAGCTGGTGCGTGTTAATCTGCTTGTAGTCACCCTCTTCAGCAACACCGATCTGCTCGTACTGGCGCACGGATGTTGCCAATGCGCCGCGCAGGCCTTCGATGTAATCGCAAAGGGAGTTGTAGTGAATGTCCAGCTCACTCTGCACCACGCTGGTGTAACCCAGATCGCTCATGCGCAGAGAAGTGGCGTATTCACCGAAGTAAGTGTCGTCACTCAGCATGGAAAGGGTTGGGTGAGCGGATGGCAGGTAGCTCTTGTCAACTGCAGGGGAGGCGCCAAACAGATACAGCATCAGCCAGCCATGGCGCTGCAGGTTACGGATCAGACCCAGATATCCTGCACTGCGGAAGTCCTGAAGGCTGCTGCCGGAGGTACACTGCTCGTGGAACGCATGCCACAAACCATCGGAAATGGAGAAGTTGTAGTGAATACCGGAGATCGTCTGCATCCGCTTGCCATAGCGATGCGCCAATCCCTTGCGGTAAAGCGTTTTGATCTGCGCGGCGTTGGAGCTGCCGTACTCAGCGATGCGAATGGTCTCGTCGCTGGTAATTTCCGGCGGCATGGAGGCGTTCCACAGGTACTCACCTGCTTCCGTCTTGCGCGCAGCAAAGGCCTGCAGTTCTTTCAGGAACTCGAGGCTTTCCTTAACTGAGTGCGCAGCAGGGGTGATGAACTCCAGCTGAGCTTCAGAGAAATCTGTCGTGATGAATTTGTGCGTTAGCGTCTTGCCCAGAGCGTCCGGGTGGTCACGCAATGACATAAAGCCATCTCTGCCAACACGCAGAGCTTCTTTTTCGATCCCCACGCGGAGTTCAGCAAGACCTTTGCGAACAGCGCTATTTTCCAACAGCTTCAGCGTGGCTTCACCTAATTTTGTCATTCTCGTTCCGTTAATCTGCGCAAAACGGTTATATGGGCTCAAAATATCTTAGCAAACCGCAGGGCTTACTCTCTGACATAGATACTTTGTAATTTCATGGATGCAAGAGTACAAAACCTGTCGAATTTTCCTTAGTGTTTTATGCGCAACTCCTATCATTAATGCGTGAACCAAGATCAATTCGAGAATAAAATTAAACGGAGAAAATGAAGAAATTCACTGCCTGACGATCAACACATCAGCAATATGTATTCCTGAACACCCTTCAATAATCAAAAAATATATACTTAATCCAGGCAGCGGAACACTCAGGCCTAAACTGCTGATTTCGCCGTAAAAGTTCTGACTATTCTTCAGATGGGAAGGCACATAGGCTCGAACAACAAGCAGGTGCGGGCCGTAATACAGTACTGAGAACTGATATAAAATACAGAATTTGCTCAGTCAGCTCATAAAGTTCGTGTGCATTTTGAACACTCTAACGGATATTTCGAACGCCGGGCGTTCTCTGAGAAAGCCTAAATCCTTCCGTGTAAACGGTGCTCAGCCCCTACTGTTTGCGAGGTTTAAGCTGAACACATCTCAAGAGCATCGGCCTCACATAGGCCCTCTCAAGCAGCCTCATTCTATCAGGCATATTTGGGAGAAACCGCAGGTCTGCCTGCAAAATCTTCAGTGGATCGCGTTTGGGATAACTCGGCCCCTCTCCATCACGCCTCACCAATCCTGAGGCTATCAGCAAAATAGCCTCAGCAAATCTGATGGATGTCTTCGTTAAAGGTGGATCGTTAGGGTCATCACACCGATCTGATGAGGACACTGATTTGCCAAGCAAGCTCTCCCTGTGCGTTCTCGCCTTCACGCTTCCCGTTCTGGCTGCTTGCGTTTCTGATGAAGAGCGCATCCCGCAGGCATACTCTCCAACCGTGGAGATACCACAAGGGGCCACGCTGATCACCGTCAACACCACACCAGATGGTGCCTTCTGCTATTTGCAGGGCTATCGGTCATCCATTTTCGTGAAGCACACGCCCGGCCCAATGGTTGTGCCTGCCGGGTTTGAAAACAAAAACCTCATCTGCGAGCTGAAAGGCTTCAAGACGACGCGCGGTGCTGTGTTGCCCGGCCCACCGCCGCCAGATGGTGACAAGATCATCATCCAGCGCGTGTTCATTCCGGTGGGTGTGAATGATCCCAACTCCAGCCCGGCCGGTGCCATCGTGCCGGATGGCTTCGTCGGCACCTATCGCCGTTAACCCAACACCGCCTCATACCGGGCTTTGAAGTTGGAGCTGAGATAGTTCATCAGCTCCCGCACCCGGTGGAGCTGGTGTCGTGTTGGCGGGCTCACCAGCCACAGCGGAGTGGTTTGCTTCCAACCAGAGAGCATTTCCGTCAGCTCTCCGCGTTTGATTGGCGCATCGGTGTAAACATCCGCAAGCCGCGCAATACCAAGGCCTGCCACAGCAGCCTGACACATGACGCGACCATTGGAGATCTGAAAGCCTTTTTCCGCCTGCACCACAATGCGTTCCTGACCTCGCGTGAAAATCCACTCCTGCACACTGCCAGAGATAAATGGCAGACCTTTCAGATCAGAGGGATGCCGGATTTTTGAGTGAGCCGCCACGAAAGAAGGGGAGGCCACATAGCGGGTGGTGATGGTGTGCAGTTTGCGGGCGATCAGCGTGCTATCCTCCAGATCTCCCATGCGCAGCACAAGGTCGAAATCCGTCTCCAGCAAATCCTCGCGGATGCTGGAGAAATCCAGCTTCACCTCAATCCCCGGATTGGCCTGCTGATACTCAATCACCAGCGGCGCGATGAGCTCCTCACCAATCAACCCGCCCACGGCATTCATGCGGATTGGCCCAGTCAGACTGTCCGTCGCCTGCGACGCCAGATCAGAAGCATCCTCAATCTGCTTCACGCCCGCGCGGCACATTTCGTAGTAGCGCTCGCCGATCTCTGTCAGGCGCAGTTTGCGGGTGGTGCGGTAAAGCAGCTGAACGTCCAGGTGCTCTTCCAACTGGCTGACCTGCTGACTTAAACTCGCTTTTGAAAGACCTGTTTCATCAGAAGCTAAGGTAAAACTGCCATGTTCCGCCACGGCCAGAAACGAGCGCAGACCATTCCAATAGATATTGTTCATTTCAGCCTAACAATCATTTTGAATTACCCTCATTTATCAGCGTGATCATTTTTGTACAATCGCCGCAACACAACGCAAGTCCATCTTGCTCAAGAAAAAGCTAACTAGGCAGGAAAACAAAATGACAAAGCCACTTATCATTATCACTGGCGCAAGTTCCGGCATTGGTGCAGCGATTGCGAAGTCTTTCAGCGCAGCTGGCCATCCTCTTCTTCTGCTGGCACGTCGCGTTGAGCAGATGGAAGCTCTGGGTCTTCCAAACACACTGTGCCGCGGCGTTGACGTCACTGATCGTGATCAGCTGATCGCTGCTGTTAAAGAAGCTGAAGACAAGTTTGGTCCGGCAGACGCTATCGTCAACAACGCTGGCTGCATGTTGCTGGGTGATCTGTCTGTTCAGGATCCTTCTGAATGGGATCGTATGATCGACCTGAACGTGAAGGGCGTTCTGAACGGCATCCACGCTGTTCTACCAGGTATGAAAGCACGTAAGGGCGGTTCCATCATCAACGTCAGCTCCATCGCTGGCCGCAAAACCTTCCCAGCACACGCAGCATACTGCGGCACCAAGTTCGCGGTGCACGCCATCAGCGAAAACCTGCGTGAAGAAGTGGCTGCTGACAACGTGCGTGTCATGACCATCGCTCCAGGTGCTGTACAGACTGAACTGCTGTCCCACACCACTTCTCAGGAAATCATTGATGGTTACGAGCAGTGGAAGAAAGAAATGGGCGGCGTGCTGGACCCACAGAACGTGGCAGACACTGTGCTGTTCGTTTACCAGCAGCCACAGAACGTCAACATCCGTGAAGTTCTGCTCGCAGCAACTGGTCAGCCTGCATAAGGCTGAGTTAGACAGATTAAACAATAAGCCGGCTCATCCTCCAGAGCCGGCTTTTTTTTTGCGATAACGGTGCTTATTAGGCCAGTTCAGCGATCTTCTGATTGGCTTTGCTCAGGCCCGCTTCAGCAGCTTGCGGCCCCATGGCCAGCCCCTGCGCATAGATGAACTCAATATCTGTGATGCCCATCAGACCCAGAGCGGATTTGAGGTAAGCCGTTGCCAGATCATGGGCAGTGCCAAGGAAGCTTCCTCCTTGCGTTATCGCCACATAACACTTTTTGCCTTCCAGCAGGCCAACCGGCCCGGTTTCCGTAAACTGAAAGGTCTGCCCTGCACGGGTCACGTAGTCGATCCATGACTTGAGCGTAGACGGGATCATCAGATTGTACATTGGCGCGCCAAGCACAATGAAGTCTGCCTCTTTCAGCTCAGAAACCAACGTATCAGACAGCGCCAGTGCCGCTTGTTGTGCGGGCGTAACAGCAGCGTTTGGGTCATAGAAGCATTGAAAAAGGCTGTGTTCCAGATGCGGGATCGGATCTTTGCTCAGCTCGCGTTTGATGTGCCGCATGCCGGCAAAACGGGAGAGTAAGTTTTCTGCCATTTTGTCGGAAAGCTGCGAGGATTGAGAGTCTGTTTCCAGCATACTTGTGTTGATCTGCAACAGAGTTTTCATGTGCTTAGTCTCTTTCAAAAAATCAGGAGCGCTCCATCCCTTCATGGAGGCATACCCATTGATTAATTTCATTTGCAGATGATACAAAGTTAGTTACTACCGATTTTATCAATAGATTGGATGCAGCTTGCCAAGCATCGAGCAGTTGAAAATGTTCATCGCTGCCGCTGAATCCGGCAGTTTCTCTGCCGCTGGGAGAACACTGGGCAAAGGCCAGTCAGCCGTAAGCACGGGAATCGTGAATCTGGAGGTGGATCTGGGGTTCGAACTCTTCGATCGCACCACCCGCAAGCCCCAGCTCACCGAAAACGGTGAACGCATGCTGACCTACGCCCGCGCGGTGCTGATGCAGGTCGATAACATGACCACCGCAGCCGACAGCATCTATTCCGGCGAAGAAACCAGCGTGCGGCTCATGCTGGATGATGCATTGATGCTGCCCTCTCTCAGTCAGGTTCTGATTGAGTTCGGCGAAAAATTTCCGGCAACACGGATCGATCTGCTCTCTGGAGTCAGCCCGGACATCCCCAGCATTGTGGCGCAAGATCAGGCAGATATCGGGCTGATGTTCTCTGGCGGTAGCGTGCAAAAAGGGGTGGAGCAGGTTTTCATCGGTAACCTGCCTTTTGTTTCTGTTTGTGTGCCCAATCATCCGCTCACCAAGTTGACCGAGATTGGTGCCAATGAACTGCTGTCTCACCGCCAGCTTCTGCTGCGTAGTCCGCAAGGCAGCGTGCTTGCTCAGTTTCCGGAGCTCTCAACTCAAGTCTGGCACGCAACCAGCTTCCACGCTCTGCGCGAACTGGTGATGCAGGGGGTTGGTTGGGCGTATCTGCCAGAACATCTGGTGAGCACAGCCATCGCTTCCGGCCAGTTGGCCCGGCTGAACCTGCGGTTTGAGCACAAGCTCTGGAGCCCCCCAGTAGAATGTATCAAGCTCAAACACGCCCGCATGGGCCCCGCCGTTTCCTGGCTGTTTGACAGTATCAAGAACGTATTGTCGTGAGTGTCGCGCTTACTGGTTCTCTAACTCAACTGTTTCCTGCTTGGTCAGATGACGTGCGATGGATTGAAACAGGGCGATTGATTTCATCTTCACCATCTCCTTATCCCGCTGGTAGGACGGATAGGTGGAGGTTTTGGCGATCACCACGTTACGTGCAGGGTTGATGTAGAGAAACTGGCCGTGAATGCCGATGGCGGTGAAGTCACCATGATCAGATTCGAGCGGCAGCCACCACTGGTATTTGTAGCCGAGCGGGGAAGGACTCTGCGGATTATCATAGCCCGGCATCAGACGCGGCTCATCCGGTGTTACTGAGGTCTTGATCCACTCTTCTGAAACAATGCGCTCACCCTTGTGGTTGGTACCGCCTCTTGCCAGCACCATGCCAACCCGCAGCATATCACGCAGCCGAATGTTCACCCCGCCAAAGACCACCGGTTGGCCTGCCTGATCCACCATGAGTTCAGCGGAGGACTCGGCTCCAATTTTCGACCAGAGCTTTTCGTTGAACCACTTCTGATAGGGCTTACCTGTCGCCCCGCGCAGCACCCAGCCGACCACATGGGTATCGATGGAAGAATAGCGGTTGTACGTTCCCGGCTCCAGCTCTCGCGGAACATCCTTGGTGAACTCATCCTGCGAGCCAAGCAGGATCGCGACGACGGACTGCACGATATCGGAATTCAGATCAGCGTAGTTCTCATTCCAACGCACACCGGAGGACATCTCCAGCACATCTTTCAGGCGCACGCCATCATATGCAGTACCCTTCAGCTCCGGCACATACTTGACCACCTGATCCTCAACGCTGTCGATATAGCCTTCATCCATCGCCACACCCACAAGGATCGAGGCCATGGATTTGGAAACAGACATCTGGATCGCATGAGTTTCAGCTGAGTTGCCGCGATCATAGTACTCATGGATCAGCTTACCATTGTGCATGATAGCAAGGCCGGTGGTATGGGAATCCAGAATGTAGTCCGCTGTCGAAGCCGCTTCGCCTTTGTACATAAAGGTCGCCGGCATCGGAGACGCCTGATACTGCCGCGGCAGCTGATAGGTCTCCTCCGGCGCTTCAACGGAGATGCTCGGATACTCAACGTAGAGAGATCGGAACTTCTGATCGATGTTCTCAGGTTTAAATGCATCCGCATAGGCCATCACGGCACGGATCTCTGCAATGTCCTGTCGGAAGTAAAATGCGCCAGCAGCAAGCAGCACGACAACAGCCAGAACACCCCAGCCAATCTTCTTTAACATGATGTCCCCCCAAGATCGCGGTGAGAGGTTAAACCCTCCAGAGCGAGCCCAAAGCTTACGCATGGGTTAAAGACTTGTAAAGCGAGGAAGCTGCAACAAAAAAGCGATGTATTACCCAATTAAACGCAATTAAAACATAAGAACTCACATAGTCTTTGCCGGTCTCCTGTTTAATGGTTGTAGCCTTCATTTTCTCCGATTGGTGGGAGTATTTGTCATGCAATCAAAAACAACAGTCTCTCTTATTGCACTGAGTTTCCTTGTGATTTCATCCAGCGCCGGATTTACGCAGATTAATAACTTCGCCGAGGACCCAACCGCCAACGCGGATGCCAACCCGCTGAAGTCAGAATATCCCGACATCATCAGCCCCGTCTCCGATTGCCCTGGCATTGCTGAGAAATACCAATCCGGCGGCGCTGGTGCTGATCCGCTCGGATATCCGCCCAATTTCGGTTTTGGCGACATGTCTGCCGCTGATCAGGAAGCCTGCATCAAGGAAATCAATAAGGATGGCAACATCAACGAGAAGCAGGAAACGGAAGAAGAAAACAACATCCTGCAGAACTAACGCATTGTTATTGCAAAGGAAGGAAGATCTCGACAAGGAGGTCTTCCGGTGCTGTATTCGTCGGGCTGTTCAGAAAAACCTCATAGCACGGTTGGTCAGCAGCCTCTTCCCCAGAGGTTGGCAACCAAACACCGTAAAGATAATGAAACGCGCCTCTCAGCCCAGCATATGGGCCTTTGTGCTTTAACACCGCACAGCGACCACCGGGGATAACCAGCGGCTCAAGCCCTTCCGTATTCGCAAAATTCTGCGGAACCACGGCCCCTACATGGGAGCGTAACTCATCTAGCGGCACAAGGGAGGGATCATCATAATAGATCCCGACAATAGGCCCACACTTGCGGATAACACCCCGCGACGACAACATCGCCGCAAGCTTGCTGAACACCACGCCCATCTCAAAGTAAGACCCACGGTGGAACAGTGCCTGCAGGCTTCGCTCCGGAACCTCTTTGATTTCAACGGGATGCATGGAAAAGATGCTTTCCTTCTCCGTTTCCAGCGTTGGCGCGGCATACTTGCTTTCACGAAACTGCCCCGGCGCCATGCCATACTCGCCTTTAAATGCACGGGAAAAACTCTGCGCACTGGGGTAGCCGTATTGCTCGGCAATCTCTGTAATCGGTTGTTTTGATTGAATAAGATCCAACGCAGCACGGTTCAGCCTGATCCGGCGAATAGAGGTCGCCAGCGTTTCTCCCCGCATGCTTTGAAACACCCGGTGCCAGTGAAACCGCGACATGCAGGCAACATCTGCCAGAGCATCCAGACTCAGATCCCCATCCAGATTGTTGTAAATGTACTCAAGAACGCGCAGCATCCGCTTTTCATAAGCCGCTTTGTTCTGCTCCGGTTTCACTCTCAACGTCCCCCGTCAGTCGCCGTTAACTCCCTTACATCACAGAGGGACTGAACATATCTTGCTATTTTATCCCCGAAACATGCATGTAACTCCGACTCGCCCGCAAAACCACGTGATCGATATCCCGCGAGACAACTTGAGTATTTCCACCTATTGCTGCAATTGGCCTGCCGCTCACCTTACACGCTTTCTTCTTAAAACTGACAGTTCTTTGAGCCTGGACGGTGACTTAGTCACTTTCACGAGCAGATTTCTGAAATTTTACTTATAAAACGGTTGCTTTTGGGACCTTGGCTCGGATAAAGCGAAGGCAACAATTGGCCAAGTATCGGGCTCTGGCCTAATCAAAACAATCTAAGGATTGCACATGACCGACGCAGCGTTGGCCCCAGCTCCTGTGCTTGATCAGGAAGCCAAGACCGAATTTCCTATTCCAGCAAACGTTTTTGCTGAGAAAGTAGTGTCCGTACAGCACTACACTGACCGCCTGTTCAAATTCCGCATTACGCGCCCAGCTTCTTTCCGTTTCCGTTCTGGCGAGTTCGTCATGATCGGCCTGCCAAACGCTGAAAAGCCGGTTTTCCGCGCTTACTCCGTGGCAAGTCCTTCCTGGGACGAAGAGCTGGAGTTCTTCTCCATTAAAGTGCCAAACGGTCCACTGACTGAGCACCTGCAGAAGATTCAGCCGGGCGACACTGTTCTTATGCGCAAAAAGCCAACCGGCACTCTTGTGAATGATGCCCTGATCCCAGGTAAGCGTCTTTACATGTTCTCAACCGGCACCGGCGTTGCACCTTTCGCTTCTCTGATCCGTGACCCGGAAACCTATGAGAAGTTTGAAGAAGTTATCCTGACCCAGACCTGCCGCGAAGTGAACGAACTCACCTACGCGAAGGAACTGGTTGAAGAAGTGATTAACGACCCGCTCGTTGGTGAACTTGCTGCTGGCAAACTGCGCCTGCACACAGCAGCAACCCGTGAGCCTTATCCATGTCAGGAGCGCATCACCACTCTCATCGAGAATGGTAAGCTCTTTGAAGACCTGGGCGTTCCACGTCTTGATCCAGCAGTTGACCGCGGCATGATCTGTGGTTCCATGGAAATGATCAACGACACCAAGGCGATCCTCGAAAAGCATGGCCTTGAAGAAGGTTCCAACGCGTCTCCTTCTACTTTTGTGGTTGAGCGCGCATTCGTCGGTTAATCCTTCGATAGATCTGATTTTGAGAAGCCCGCTGTCACCTCAGCGGGCTTTTTGTAGCAAAACATACCTCTACTAGAATTGTAGGTTATTGATTGCTCGTTCCCGCTTATCTGTCCAACGGGTACTCTCATTCATTTCTTTCGAAAATTCAAAAGCCTCTTGACCTAATAAGCGCCGTGTCTTCTCTAAATTTTTCAGAGTAACATTACTCCCACATAGATTGTTGTTTCGCCAGCCACAAAAATAGATTCTCTCTGGTTCCTCAATATCTGGATAAAGCCTCACAATATCTCTTTCAGTAACTCGTCCATTCTCTCTTACTTGCGCTGGAATGTTCGAGTTCAATTCATTCAAGAACTCAATAACACGAAACTTATGCTCGCTACTTTCGTGCGTTTTTAACGCATTAATTAATGCCCAAAAGGTCTTTTCAGGTTTAATAAACGGCTCGACTTTAAAGCCATTTTCAACTTGAAAAATGAGAACAAAATTGTGACCTAAACATCCCATTGCAAGTTCGAATGGCTTGACGTCAATGATGAAAATACACTCAAAAATCAAGTGATTCAGTTCATACCGAAATTTATACCGGGTTATTCGTTCACGTTTCATGTTACGATAGAGTGACTTAAGACTTGAGAGTTGCACCATTAAAACCAACCTAACTTACGATGTCAGAATTTGACTTCCGCCATAAAGCTATAGATTGCTATAAAATATCGCGCACGCAATACTTGCACTATATTTTGTGCTCTATGTCCCTTCGCATACTTTCATCGCATTTTCCAGCACCTGATTGAAGCGGTGTAGCGCGCCTTCAAAACGGCCAAAAGTCAGATACTCGTTGGCGCCACTGGCAAAACCTTGCTGAATTTCTTCACCTAACTCAAAGTCTTCCTTCAAGGTTGTCGTCGTGATCGCCTGATTGCGCACCCAGTGTTTCTGCATTTCTTCTGTTTGTGGAGCAGAGTTTGGAACTAACGTGGCTAACCGAACACGGGTGCGGTCCACCGCAAGCGGTTCCAAATGAACCCAGACCACATGATCCTGCTGGACAAGTAATTGAGTTCCCGGGAAGATTGAGTAAATGATGTTGGCATGCTCGCGGATATTCCATGTCTCTCGCGGTTGATCGCGCAGCTCAAACAGAGTGATGCGCGGCAGAACGGACCGCATGTTGTCTCCCAGCATCTGATAGCTGGAGAGGTTATCCGGAAAATAGGGGCCGATGGTTTTGCGGTGGGCAACCCTGAAGTGATAAGCCTCGATCCCACCTTCAATGAGCGTCTTCCAATTGGCTGCAATCTCAAAGGTTTCTTCAACAGCGATCCTATAATCCGCCAAACCAAGCCAGTTCAGATCCTCACTGAGAGGAGCGAGTGATTTTTTGATTTCTCCAGTGTCTGAGCAAGAACTATCGGCGATCACCCACACAAAACCATAGGCTTCATAAACAGGCAGCTCTTTCAGAGCATGTTGGGATCGATCAAGATCCGGGAAGCCTTGGCTTTCTTGAGGAACGGCGATCAGCTCTCCCTGATTTGACCATGTCCACGCATGATAGGGGCAGGAGAAACGCTTCTTGCAGCCAGCTTCATCTCGCACCAGCTTGGCACCCCTGTGACGACATACATTGAGGAACGCGTACGCTTGACCATTAGCATCCCGCGTTAAGAGAACCGGCAGGCCCGACACAGTTCGGCTCAGGAATGCATTATTTTCAGCAAGTTCGAAGGATTGTGCAGCCGCAACTGGTTTGCTGCGGAACAAACCTTTCATCTCATCCGCAAACCGATCCGGGCAACTGTAACGCTCTATTGGTGATCGCGTAACATCCTCATCCAGAAACTTGCTGTTTTCAGCATCCAGCCCAAGCAGCTCTGCAATCAGGCCAATTTCCTCATCCCGCGTCATGGCACTCTCCTCACTTACCAGTTGGTAAGTATAAACTTACCACTTGGTAAGTTGTCAAGTTCAGGCTATATGAAGTGGATAGGGAGAGTGATTTGGATCAGCATACCGACAGCCCGAAAACACGTTACATCTCAACAGCCAGCAGTGTTTTTGCGGAAAAGGGATACAACGCAGCGAGCCTTGCGGGCATTGCCCACAAGCTTGGCGTCACTAAGCAAGCACTACTGCATTTCTTTGGCTCAAAGGCAGCGCTTTATGAAGAGGTGCTGAAAGCTCTTTCAGACCGTTTGCTGTCTTCCATTCAAAACGTGGAGGGGACATCACCAGAAGAACAGCTACACAACTTCTTTCTGCAACTCTCTACCGGATCTCTCGAAAAGCCCGCAGATACTCAACTGGTCCTTCGCGCACTATTGGACGCGCAAGCCTCCAGCGAAAACTGGCCTCTAAAGCCATTTCTCGATGCATTGGGAGCTTTGGCGCATAAGACGAAACGGTGGTCACAAGCCTCTGACGCCGAGCTGTTCTGCTGGATCTATCAGCTCATTGGCTCAATCCAGCACTTCGCGATCTCACAAGTCACGCTCAAAGGGATGTATGGCGCTGAGGCATTCGACGTACTGCGAGAGACACACTCGGCTCAGCTTCGTGCAGCTCTCGCAGATTTAGAGAAAAAACCAGGCTAACCGTTGAGTTCAAGCTGTTCGTGGATCTGCGCAATTTCATCTTTCCATTTCACCTGAAGGTGAGGCGACTGCCTGTTTGGGCGCCGTGCCAGATCTGCTTCCATCAGCTCTTCCAGCTCAATCAGTCGCTCAAGCAGCTCATCTTCAGAGGAACTGGCCTCAGCCTCAACCATTTCTTCGCGCTCAACCTCTAAAGGAGCTTCCTGCTCAGCAGCAACCTTGATCGGCTTCACCTGAGTTTCCGCAATCAGCGCGTAGGCAGCATCCACATCGTTGACTTCCTGCAATCGACCGTTCTGGACCACCCAGAACCGGTTACAAGTCGCTTCCACCAGATGGCGATCATGTGAGACGAGTAGGAATGAGCCACCAAATGACTGAAGCTGATGGGAAAGTTCATTGCGGCCGTAAAGATCAAGGTGGTTGGTTGGCTCATCAAGCATCATCAGGTTGGCCTGCACCTGAGACAGCGAGACAAGCAACAAGCGCGCACGCTCCCCACCACTGAGTTTTGAGACCTTCTGCTGCAACTGATTGTATTTGAAACCAGCTGCAATGATGGTCTTCTCACAGTCTGGCACGCGCAAGTCTACACCGAGCGCTTCACCGACAGCCACCATCCCCTCAACGAGATTGGACTCACCCGGTAACTGTTGAAGCGTTTGATCATAAAACGCAATCCGACAGCGCGGATGAACCCGAACCTCACCGTCCTCACTCTGTCGCTTCTCCCAGCAACAGCGCAGCAAGCTGGACTTACCGGTTCCGTTTGCGCCCATCACCGCAATCCGATCTCCAGGACGGACGGCGATATCATCAATACGATAGAGGAACACATCAGCCACTGGCGGCGTCACATCCAGATCTTTGAGCTGTACCAGACGATCAGCCTGAATGGTTTCCCCCGCAATGGACAGGTTCCATGGATAGACCTCAACGGCCTCTGTCTGGTCGTCCTTCATGCGGTCAACCATCTTCTCCATGGACTTTGCCTTGCGCGACAGATCTTCGTTGTCGAAGGTGCGACCCCATTCTGCGATGCGTTTGGCGCTTGCTTCGACCCGCTTGATCTCCTTTTCCTCAGCCTCGCGCCGCGCAATCCGCGCTTTTGTCAGAACCTCATGTTCTTCAAGGGCTTTTGTACAAGGCAGATCAAACGCGTGGAGCTTGCGGTCCTGCAGGATCCACGTGCGATTGGTGACAGAATCCAGCAGTGTAGCGTCGTGCGAAATCATCAGGAAGCTGCCCTTCCAGGATTTCAGGAAGCTCTCCAGCCACATGATTGTCGGCAGATCCAGATGGTTGCTTGGCTCGTCAAGAAGCAGCAGGTTTGGCTCTGTCATCAGTGCACGAGCCAACATCAAACGCGTCATCTGCCCACCGCTGAGATCTTTACAGAGCACCTCAGACTGATGCGGCTCAAACCCCATTTCCGGCAGGATCACCTCCACCTTCCAATCCATCCAGTCCCGCTTGTCATCCGACAAGGCATCGCGCACGGCTTCAGCAAGGCTCAGCTCCAGAAGATGTTTTGGGAGATGCTGCTCCACGCAGGAAACAATAGCGGCCCGGGAGACAGAAATACTGCCTTCGCTCGGCTCACCGCGGCCCGCAAGGATGTTCAAAAACGTAGACTTGCCACAGCCGTTATGCCCGACAAGGCCGATGCGATCACCCGCATTCAGTCCGAAGGAAAGGTTCTCAAACAGCACCCGTTCGGGCGACTGCTGCCACAGGCCACTGCCGGTTATCAATGGATTGCCACTGGACTTCGCCACAGGACCGTGCCTCCCAACACACAAACACTCAGAAAGGGATTAGAGAAAAACCGCAAGGCTTCCAAGAGCACACGAGGTGTAATGCAGCAAGGGCACCTCAACTTACGAGAGCACAGAGGTTTTCACGTCACACATTTCGATGAAAAACGGTGAAAATCCCTTGAATAACCGAGGCAAACACGGGGATTTCCCTCACATGCATATTGCAGGAGTATTCTATATTGCAGCAAAGCACATCGGCGCAATCGCGTTGAACGTTTTCCGAAATGAAAGACCTGAACCTGAGATGATGACCTCTGCTCACCTGCCTGCATCCAACTGGAACATGGGCATGCTCTTTTGCGTAGCTGCTTGTATCTTTGCCCTGACCGCTGCAATTGGACTTGCTTATCTTGTAAACCCGAACCCAACTTCAAAATTGCACCTGGCAAAGTCAGAGGTTTCTCATTGCAGCGTCGCAGGTGCCATTGCGGTGATGAGCTCACGTGGTGAATGGAATTGCCTCGCGGCCCAATAAGGCGCTGAAAGAGCTCGTTACTTGGTGTTTTGCTCTTTCATCTCGTTGTAGGCTTTTGTGAAACCCGTGGCAGAGAAGTTGATACCGACCTTCTTGCCTGCTCGGGACATCATGATAAAGCGCCCTTGCTCCGTTGCCGCTTTCATGGCCTTGATAAAGGTATCTTCTGTTTTGCCTTCAATAATACAGCCCTGCGCGGTACAGCGAGTGACACGGGCTACGGCCTGATAATCCCCCACATTTACGCCAACACCCGGCGCAAGCAGAAAATCCAGCGGCAGTACGTACTGCACGATATCGGCATTGTCTTTCGGATTATGGCTGAGCGTCATCTGCATGATGGTCTGGCCGCTTTCGTTATGCACCACACGTTGCTTGATCTGGCAACTCATGCCATTCACTGCGGGGTCATAACACTCCAGCAGCCAATCCCCATGCTGCTGTCTGCTGACTTTAGGGCTGCTTTGAACAGCGGCCTCCGGTTTTGCAGCGGTTTGAGCAAAGCCTGATATTGGGCCAAGAATTGCAACAGCTCCCATCGCAAGAGCTGCAATTGTACAAAGGGGAAAACTGAAAATCTTCATTTCAATATCTTGCTTACAACTATAACGATAGGACTGAGTTATCTATCTCACCATTCCAAATCTGTTGCAATATTGGAGATTTGCAGGAGAGTTCTCATGTAGCCGCTCCCTGTTTTCCGAAGGAATTTAGTATGACCAAGTCAGGCAAAATCAATTACATCGAGCTTCCAGCTGCTGATCTGGAAGCCGCAAAAGCGTTTTATGGCAATGCATTAGGTTGGAAGTTTGAGGACTACGGACCAGAATATGCCGCGTTCAACGATGGCGACTTTGACGGCGGGTTCTACAAGGCCGATATGTCATCTTCAGCTGCGAGCGGTGCGGCCCTTGTTGTGCTCTATGCAGAAGATCTGGAAGGATTGCAGGCAAAGCTGGAAGAAAACGGCGCCAAGATCTGCCGTGAGATCTTTTCCTTCCCAGGTGGACGCCGGTTCCATTTTCTTGATCCAAACAACAATGAGCTAGCTGTCTGGTCCGACAAGTAAGAGGAGAGCACTCAGCTCTCCCCTTCAAGGCATCAAACTTGCTGTACTTTGAGCAGAAACTGCTCTGTTTGCTTGTTCAGTTGATCAATATGCTCTGAGATGTCGTCAGCACTGCGTTGCAGTTCTTCGGCCTGCGTGCGGGTTTCGCCCGCCGCATTGGCAACCATCTCAAAGTTCGCCGTTGCAGCCTCTGTTCCCTGAGCGGAGGCTTGCGAGCTGCGGCTGATCTCTTCGGTCGAAGACTGCTGCTGCTCGACTGAGCAGCTGATCGCCGTCATGTAGCTGACAACCTGCTCAACTTCCTCACCAATCCGCTCCAGCGAGGCAACATTGCTTTCTGTGCGGCTGGAAGCCGAGAGAACGTGCGCTTCCAGCTCCTCAGCTGCTTTTTCTGTTTGCTCCGCCAGATCCTTCACCTCAGTGGCCACCACGGCAAAGCCAGCTCCATGAGCACCGGCACGCGCTGCTTCTATGGTCGCGTTCAGAGCCAGTAACTTGGTTTTGTTGGAGATGCCTTTGATTTGCTCAAGAAACTCGCTGACATCCAAGTTCAGCTTTTGCAGCACGACAGCATCTTCCTGACAATTGGCCGCCGTCGCCTTTGTGTTACCAACGAAGCTCACGGTGCGGTTGACCTGATCGCGGATCTCCTGAATGGAGGCTGTCAGTTCTTCAGAAGCTGCCGCAACGCTTTGAACGCTGGCAGAGGCCTGCTGTGCACCTGTGGTGGCTGAGATCGCACCTTCCTCTGAGTTCTGCGCAAACTGGCGGAAGGAGAGGGCGGTTCCGCGCATTCTTTCGGCCAGGCTGTTCAGCACACCAACAGCGCTGGAGTATGTACTGCGGAAGTCTTCCACCGCATTCATAACGAGCTTCTCACGTTCCAGATTAGCTTCGTAGTTCTTGCGCGTTTCAGCTTCCATTTGCTGTTGCTGCTCAGCTTGGTCCCGGAACTTTGTCAACGCACGGGAGACGTCACCCAGCTCATCTTGAGAGTTGTTATAGACACTCTCAAAATTCAGATTGCCGCTGGAAAGCTTCAGCAGGCTGGAACATAGCCAATCTACAGCCGCGGCCACGCGTTTGCCCAGCAAGAGCCCGATGATCAGGGAACCAAGCAGCAAAGGACCGAGGATCAGGAGAGGTTTCGAAATGGCCTCTTCCAGGTTCATGAACAGCTTGCTTTTCTGTACGCCGGTGCCGATCACCCATTCCCATTCTGGGAAGCTCTCAACATAGCTGAGCTTTGGGTTCGCCTCGCCATGCTCGTTGATGTAGTTGTAAGTGACATAACCGCTGCCGTTTTGCTTGGCAGCATCCACCATCTCCAGAACAAACGGCTTGCCGTCTCCATCCTTGGTGTTGCGTTGGTTTGCGCCAAGGAACGAAGCATTGAACGGGTGCATGACGCCGTCGTAATCATAGCTGAAAACAAAGACGTACTCTTTGCCGTCGTAACGCAGCGCTTTGAGAGATGCTGATGCCGCAGCCTGAGCCTCCTCACGGCTAAGCGTGCCGTCCACCTCACGTTCATAATACTGCCGAGTAATTGAATTTGCTGCAGTAATAATCGAGGTCAGTTCACGGTTCTTCGCCGTGAGCAAGCTTTGGTAAAGTACATAGGATTGAAACGCTGTACCTATTAAGAAACATAGAAATAAGATTCCAAGAGCACCCCAAATTCTCGCCCTAAGGGTGCGTGGCATAAAAGAGGCCATCGCTAGCTCCGCCCAATATCAATAATCACATTTGAAATTACATCTCTGATATTGTTTGGTAATTAACGAAATAGACGCAGCCGAAATGCAGTAATTTGCTTTATATATTCCCGCTTAACCCATTCAGATATATTAGTTAAATTTCTAATAGATTTATTAATTATGTTGAGAGAAGCTTCAATCAGCATTTTCTAATAAATAAAATACTTTAAAACCCATGCATAAATTCAGATGTGTGTTATGAGAGTTGAAATGAAATAGTTTTCTTCAGGCTTTGGGTGAAGTAGTGAAAACCCTTTATGCTTGAAATGACGAACCTTCAACTAAAACTATTCTAATGATAATTTACACTTAAAAGTTGTTGATAAATTGATTAAGCAAGCAGACCCGCAGCAAATCCTTCTCCAGCTAACCATCGGACTGCTCTGAAGGCTTACCTCTATTATTTGTGGGGGTGATTTTGGGGATTCACCCTGCTCAGCGAATAAGCGTAGCTTCCAAGCGCAATCCAGATTTTCAGGAGATTCGCGTGCGGACCGCCAAACCATCAGAAATTGGTTCTTTCAGTTCCCTTGTTTCAAAGGGAGCATCTGTCGGAGTTATTGTTGCATCCGCAGCTTTGCTCGCCGCATGCCAATCCAACGTATTCGGGCCGGATCCTTCCAAACCACCTTCTGATGCCTATGTGGTCTCCATTGAAACCAAGCCGTCAGGCGCACAGTGCATTCTGGATGGCTTTGCAGAAAATCTGCATGTGAAGAGCCCCGGCCAACTGGTTATTCCTGAGGAGTACAAAGACGCACAGATCGTGTGTACCAAAGAAGGCCACGAAGAAGTTCGTGACAACTGGTATCCCGGCTCAAACGTAGAAATGCCGGCTGTCTCCTGGATGAGAACACTTCCGAAGAAGAAATAGCCGGCAATCCAATTTGCTTTTTTGAGCGCTTAAGCGCTGGCTTCTGCAGAGATCGCATTTGAAGATGCGATCTTTTCAGCTTTCTGCACCCGTGCGCCTAGAACCACCAGAACCAGCGCAATCCCACCAAACACGCAGAATGCGAAGGAGAGTGGCAGCAGGGTCTGATCATAAAAACGACCAACCAGCACTGAAAGAATGAGCGCGATAAACGTGGTGGACGCACCAATCAGCGTGGCAGCCAAGCCAGCAATATGGCCAAGAGGCTCCATAGACATCGCATTGAGGTTGCCGTTCAGCATTGGCTGACAAAAGAACGCAAAAGACAGATAGGTCATGAACAGCCACAGAGCAGGGGTGCTATCGACAAACAGCAGGTACAGTGCAAAGGCAAGGCTGGCGATAATCTGGATGCCAAGCGCGGCGCGGCACATGTTTTGCAACCCAATACGGCGCACGATGCGGCCATTAACAATGGATGCCATGCCAAACACCACTGCAATTCCGGAGAAGTACAGCGGGAAGGTCTCATGCACGTCGTAGATGTCAGCA
Organism: Pseudovibrio sp. SCP20; assembly: GCF_057774105.1. Lineage (NCBI taxonomy): Bacteria > Pseudomonadati > Pseudomonadota > Alphaproteobacteria > Hyphomicrobiales > Stappiaceae > Pseudovibrio > Pseudovibrio sp. SCP20. The sequence continues at coordinate 291,888 of NZ_JBYMDH010000005.1, forward strand.
AACATCGGCTGCGCTGTGCTGAGGTAGGTCATCATGGTGCCGAACACGAAGCCAGAGGCGGCGGTATAAAGCAGTGTCGCCTTGTGGCTGACGACTTCCTCCAGGCCTTGCCAAAGTACTTTCGGGGTGATCGTGCGGCGGTTCTCTGGCTTTAGTGTTTCAGGCTGGCGAACCGCGAGCCAGATACATCCAACAGAAGCCATAATCAGCATGATGACAAAGATCGCACGCCACCCAGCAGCAAACAGAATGCCCTGACCGACCAACGGTGCTAATGTGGGCACAATAATAAACACAGCTGTTACGAAAGACAGGATGCGTGCCATCTCCGCGCCAACATACTTGTCGCGGATAATCGCCATCACTACAGTCCGATGCGCACTTGCTCCAATACCTTGCAGCAGCCTTCCAAACAGCATCATGGGAAGAGATGTTGCCGTGGCTGCGAGAACAGCTCCAAGCGCAAACACCACTGAGCCTGCATAAACAGCAGGTTTGCGACCAAAGCGGTCTGATACCGGACCAAAGAAAAACTGCCCGACGCTGAGCCCAAGAAACAGCGCAGAAATAATGAACTGAACGTTGTTTGAGTTTTCAAGCTGCAGATCTTCTCCGATGACCGTAAAAGCAGGCAACACTGCATCAATAGAGAGTGCAGTCAGGCTGGTCAGCGTGGCCATAAGGGCAACAAATTCAACCGTTCCCAGGCTCGCACCTGCGGTTTTCGGAGAGTCCGACATCTGGATATTCCTGTTTCATCCTGGCTGTTTTGCAGGTTCAGTCTAAAACCCAGAGCGCAGGACCTACCGTGATCACGGCATAATCTGTGGGAGCAATATCTCTCACCTATCAGGCAACAAATGTGAAATCAAGAAATGAGATGAGTTGAAACCAATGAACGGCTTTGACGTGTTCCAGCTGGGTTCTCGGTCAACTGCATTAGCGCGATTTGCAAGACTTTAAGAAGACACTAGGATTCTTGATGCTATTACTCTCCCATATTTTGGGGGCATCATGATTTTAATTGAGCGATTTAGAGGCGCACTTCTCACTGCTGTGCTGGGTGGGCTGATCTTTATTCTTCTGGCAGCTATTGCGTTTCGGTTGCTAGGCGAACAACCGGAAAGCAACTCCTATGCACTTTTAGCAGATGCTTTCTTGCAGGGCCGGTTTGATGCTGCGCGTTGTTTTGATCTGGATTGCGCACTCTTTGAAGAAAAGATCTTCGTGATTTTTCCGCCCGTTCCCGCACTGATCGCACTGCCGTTTGTGGCTGTCTTTGGTATCAGCTTTCATCACTTCATTGCACTGGGTGTGCTGTGTTTCGTCATAACCGGATTGGTTTGGTGGCAGATCACTAGGCAATATCAGAGGGATTATCGCCTTGCTCTTCTGCTGGTTGCTGCCTTCCTGTTTGCGACACCGCTGCAATATGTAGTACTTCGGTCTGATGGGGTCTGGTTCTTCGCTCAAGCGGTCGCTGCCATGTTGACGTCACTTGCCATCTGGTCTGCTCTGGTGAAGCGAAGCGCGTGGCTGGTTGGCTTGTTCATTGGCCTTGCATTCCTGACGCGGCAGATGAGCATTCTTTACATGCCGTTCTTCTTCGTTCTGATGACCCCGCCTGACAGATCCATCTTTGCGATCAACGCAGAGAGCATCAAGCGCCTGCTCAAGCTGGCTATTTTCCCGGCCATCGCCATCGGCATTTACTTCGCTTATAATTACGCGCGCTTCGGCGACCCCATGCAGACGGGTTATGCCTATATCTTCCCGCCGGAGTGGGATGCGCTTGGAGACCCTTCTGCAGAATGGATTGAGGACAGGGTACAGGAGTTTGGCCTGTTCCATAGAGACTATCTGCTCTTCAACCTGATGCACTTTTTCGTACAAGGGCCTGACATAGAGTTCTCGGGTAAATACCTGACCGAGATGAGTAGTTTTGGAGACAAAGGCATCGCACTCTTTATCGGCGCGCCGTTCCTGCTTTATTTCTTTCTGGCTAAATGGGATCGGGAGTATCTCTTTGCGGCACTCACGATTACACTTATCGCCGGTGTGACACTCTTCTATCACTCCAACGGCTTCTCTCAGTATTCCGTCCAGCGCTATGTGCTGGATTGGCTGCCGCTCATGATGTTGTTTGTAGTGAGAACTGTTCAACGTGAAAATCTTGGCATTTTTGCACTTCTGGTGGTGCAAGCGCTGTTCCTGAACGTGGCCATGCAAGCGCTGGCTTTTGTCGCCAATGCTTAGCGGAAGGTGATCACCTTGTGACCAAGGTAGTTGGTGACAGCACCAACAGCGATCGCAAAACCATGGGCAAGCGCCTGAGCGATGAAGAGAGGGAGTGCTGTCCGCAACACTTCATTCACGCCAACGGATAGCCCAAGCACGATTACAGCAGAGAACAGGTTCACTCCTAGAAAGATGAGAACCTGCCGTCTGACGCTCTCAGGCTTCTCTGCTCTGACAAACACAAAGTGCTTATAAAGCGTGTAACCAACGCTCATGCCAATAAAGTAAGCTAGCAGGACTGCAAGCCAGAACGGCAAGAAGACCGAAAGGCCAATCCGCAAAAGCCAGTTCACGAAGGCAGCAAAACCGCCCGCAAACAGAAAGCGGACGATCTGACGAAACTCAGGGCTCGTCTCATAAGAGGATTTGAGCGCAGCAAGGCGTGCAGCAACCATCAGAGCAAGTAGCCTCCAAACCAAGCGCTTATAAACATCAGGCCGAGAACACCTCCAAGCATCAGGCTTTGCCGATCTTTCAATGCAAAGACCACCGGATCGTCATTCAGCTCCAATCGCTGGCATTTAAGCCAGACACGCCCCAGCCAGAGGAACAGGATCGGCGGCATGCCCCACAAGAGGGCAGGAGCTGAATAGAAGTCTGCGCTAAATGCTTCATTGGTCAGATATAGCACCATAACCAGCGTCGCCGCTAACCCACTCGCCGCACCAAGAGCCAACAGAACGGGGAGATCTTTGTTCTGATAGCCCCGCCCAGACATCTCGCCATTAGTTCCGGCCTCTACATGACGGCCCAACTCTGTGTGCCTCTTTGCCAGTGACAAAGAGAGGAACAGATACATAGAAAAGACGAAGAGCCAAGGGGAGGGCGGCACATCAACGAGCGTAACACCAATGCCAAGCCGCATGGTGAAAAGCATCGCGAGGACTGCTGTATCAAGAAGAGGCACACGCTTTAAATAGAATGAGTAAGCAACCGTTGAGACGAGATAACAGAAGCATCCCAACACGACGAAAGGCCCCAAAGCAGCAGCGATACTGAAGCTCAGGAGCAGTCCGACTGGGATGGCGAATATAGCGTGGGCGATCTTCAACTTGCCAGAGGCCAAAGGTCGGGACTTTTTGCTCCAATGCTGACGATCAGCTTCGAGGTCCCAAAGATCATTAAGCAAGTAAGTCGAGCTGGCCAAAATGCCGAGCGCGACAAAGCCAAGGAAGGCACTCCCCCAGGCTGCTGGGTTCAGAGCCTGTCCGCCTAGGATGAGAGGAATGAAAAGCAGCGAATTCTTTGCCCATTGATGAAGGCGCAGGCTTTTCAGAAAGGGCTTCCAGAAACCATCTGGCCGGGCGAAAGTCGTTTCAACCGCGCCACAATCCTCAGCCTTTTGAGAAAATGAGCTGGAAGGGTGGACGATCAGCGACTGCACTGCCTTCTTGAACACAGGAAGGTCAGAGAGGCTATCACCCGCGTATGCAAAGCCTTCGGGAAAGCGGATTTTAAGATAATCCGCTTTGCTTTCCGCCTTCAGATTAATCTTGCCATTGCTTGCATGCACTTCTTCGACAAAGCCGAGTCGATCAGCAATTGCGAGCGCTAATAGTTCATCAGCGGCCGTCGCCATGTGAACCTTACGCCCTTTGGCCGCTTCCGCCCGCGCATAGGCAACAACATCCTCATTTAAGGGGAGATTATCGATTTTTAAATCTACTCGGATCGCCAGCTGTTGCTTGACATAGGCTCTCCCATGGAAAAGCCACTGCAAAACGATGAATAAATTCAATGGGTTTGATTTTAGGAACAGAATGAGCGCTTCGAAAAAGCAATCTGTTCTTATCAGCGTGTGATCAAGATCTAATATGAGCGGAGGTTGTAATTCAGGATCCGCTGCCCTGTGAACTCTCTGAATTTCTTCCATATGCCCCACCCGAAGACTCTGCCCTGCAAAGAGTATGGGTTATGAATACCTAACTAATTACTCGCAATTTTGGTTAATAGTCATTCTGATTGATTCAGATATTTTTCTTTGGAAATTTTATTGGTCGCAAAACTACCTAAAAAGCTTCAAAAACCTAGGAATGTGCAAGCTTCCTAGCCTATCGTTCTAACTAGATTTCCCCCAGGATATGATGCAGCGGGCATTTCTTGCGAAGAATACAATTGAATAAGATAAAAACTACGTTAGAGTGCGTACCGGGATATGCGTATCTGCCAGCAGCGAGGGGAACTGAGCATAAAGCCACTCGTGGGGAGCTGCTAAACGGCGAAATAATTTCTATTTTGCGTTGCTCTCAGGAAAATATGCAATTTTTTGGGTTTGCCCTTCAATTGAGGTGAACTCCAGATCCTATTGAGAAATGTATCCAAGTCGGCGCTGTTGGGGAACAGGCGACCGATGTAGTGAGGAGATTCCTAGATGAAATTCAGCAAAAGCGCTCTTTTGGCGAGCGTAGTAGGCACCGCATTGCTCTCTACCTCTGCATTTGCTGCGGGTGTTCATCCAGAAACAGGCGAGAAGCTCGCTGACGACCAGACTTTCACTTACCGTATTCTTGACGAGCACTCTTCTTTCGACCCACAGGTCAACGAAGACGTATCCGGCTCCGAGATCGCACGTAACCTGTTTGAAGGTCTGTACAACCAGGATAACCTCGGCAACCTGGTACCAGGTGTTGCTCTGAGCCACACCGTTTCTGATGACAAGCTGACATACACCTTCAAACTGCGCGACAACGCAAAGTGGTCTGATGGTAAGCCTGTAACAGCTGGCGACTTCGTATTCGCATGGCGCCGCCTTGCAAGCCCAGAACTGGCTTCTCCGTACCAGTGGTACGCTGAGCTGATGTCCGTAGAAAATGCTGATGCAATCGTTAAGGGCGAAATGAAGCCTGAAGAGCTGGGCATCAAAGCTGTAGACGATCACACTCTCGAAGTTAAGCTGACCAAGCCTCTGCCTTACTTCGCAGCGATGACCACTCACTCCAGTACTTTCCCATCCCCTTCCTGGGCGATCGAAGCACATGGTGCTGAATGGACAAAGCCTGAAAACATCGTTTCCAACGGTGCATACAAGCTGGTGAAGCACGTTCCGCAGGAAACTGCTATCATGGAACGTAACACCAACTACTGGGATAACGACGCGACCATCATCGACAAGGTTGAAACTCTTGTAATCAACGATGAAAACATCGCTCTGACCCGTTACCTGGCAGGTGAAACCGACCGTACTGAAGTTCCAGCTGGTCAGTTCCCACGTCTTCAGAAAGAGTACCCAGATCAGGCAGTGGTCTTCCCACGTCTCTGCTCTTACTACTACACCTTCAACCTGTCCGATTCCGGTCCGGAAGAGTTCAAGGACGTTCGTGTACGTAAGGCTCTGGCATACGCTCTTGACCGTCGCGTAATCACCGACGCTGTTCTTCAGGGTGGTCAGTTCCAAGCTTACACCTTCACTCCTGCAGTAACCGCTGGCTTCGACGTACCAAAAGTTGACTTTGCTGGTTGGTCTCAGGCTGAGCGTGACGCAAAAGCTAAAGAACTGATGGAAGCTGCTGGCTTCACCAAAGACAACCCACTTGAGTTCGATCTGGTGTACAACACTTCTGAAGGCCACAAGAAAATCGCTATCGCGATGACCCAGATGTGGAAGCAGAAGCTCGGCGTTAAAGTCAACATGAACAACATGGAATGGAAGACATTCCTGAATGAGCGTGGCAACCAGAACTTCGAGCTTGCTCGTGGCGCATGGTGCGGTGACTACAACGAAGCTTCTACCTTCCTTGACCTGATGGACTCCGAGTCCGGCTACAACGACGGTAAGTTTGTTAACGCAGAAGTTGACGAACTGCTGGAAGGTGCAAAGTCTGCAGCTGATCCTCAGCCAAACTACACTCGTGTAGAAGAGATCATGGCAGCTGAAATGCCAATCATTCCGATCTACCACTACACCAACGTTTACATGATGAACGCACAGTTGAAAAACTGGCCGATCAAAAACGCTGAGCAGAACTGGTACGCGAAAAACCTCTACAAGGTTGCGAAGTAATTCAGCAATCAAGAACACCGGTGTTTCTGACACCGGTGTTTTTGCATGTTTTTGTTGCTGAAACACCCGTTCTTCATACGAGACACTAATAACAATGCTCAGCTACATCCTACGAAGAGTGGCGATTGCAATTCCTACATTGCTGCTGCTCATAGTCATCTCATTCCTGCTCATGCATGCGGCACCCGGCGGCCCATTCACATCCGAGCGCCCGCTCCCACCTGCGGTTCTTGCAAACATTGAGGCCAAGTACGGCCTTAACAATCCAATATACGTTCAGATCATCAACTATATTGGTGGAATCATTACGGAATTCGACTTCGGCCCATCCTTTAAGTACAAGGACCGAAGTGTTAACGACATCATTGCAAATGGCTTCCCGGTCACTCTGACCTACGGCTTCCTGTCATTCGCTGTGGCTGTCCTTGTTGGAGGCGCGCTTGGTATCGCAGCAGCGCTCAAACAGAACAGCTGGCTTGACTACTTTGCAGTTGGTGTTTCTATCGGCGCACAGGTACTGCCTAACTTCGTTATGGCACCAATCCTCGTTCTCACCTTCACCCTGTGGCTTGGCTGGTTGCCAGGCGGTGGCTGGAACGACGGCCAGTGGAACCACTTGATCCTGCCTGTGATCGCGCTTTCGACCAGTTATATGGCATCTGTCGCTCGTTTGACCCGCTCTTCCATGCTGGAAGTGCTGCACACAAACTTCATTCGCACAGCGATGGCGAAAGGCCTGCCGTACAGGGTTATCATCTTCAAGCACGCCCTCAAGCCTGCTCTGCTGCCAGTCATGTCCTATCTCGGCCCTGCGTTCGTTTCCATGATCACAGGTTCCGTTATCATCGACATGTACTTCTCTACTGGTGGTATTGGTCAGTTCTACGTGAACTCTGCACTCAACCGAGACTATGCAGTGATGATGGGTATCACCATCCTCGTTGGCGGTCTCACCATTCTCTTCAATCTCATTGTCGACATCCTGTATGCATGGGTCGACCCGAAGATTAGATACTGAGGGCTGAGCACATGATGGTAGATGTTCAAAAAATGGAGCAGCTGGCAGATAATCTGGCTGCTCAGGATGAAGTGCAAGGTCGTTCGCTCTTCGCAGATGCGCGCCGCCGCTTCCTCAAAAACAAAGCTGCTCTTGTCAGCCTGATCATTCTCATTGGCGTTCTCGCATTTTCCACCTTCGGTCATTTGATTGCCGCGTGGTCTAACGAAGAGATCGACTGGGGTGTTCTGGGCCAGATTGCAGAACTCGGTGCTCCAAGCATTGAAAATGGCCACTATTTTGGTGCTGACGAGCTTGGCCGCGACTTGTTCGCGCGTGTTGTTCAGGGTACCCAGATTTCTCTGATGGTTGGCGTGATCGGCGCTCTGATCGCAGTGGTCGTTGGTACTCTTTATGGCGCGATCGCTGGCTACACTGGCGGCAAGGTCGACAACGTGATGATGCGTATCGTCGATATTCTGCAGTCCATCCCTTACATGTTCGTTCTGATCCTACTGCTGGTTGTGTTTGGACGTTCCATCTTCATGCTCTTCGTGGGTATAGGCCTTATTTCTTGGCTCGACATGTCCCGTATTGCACGCGGTCAGACCCTGACGCTGAAGAACAAGGAGTTCGTGGAAGCTGCTATCGCGACAGGCGTAAAGCCAATCACGATTATTCTTCGTCACATCGTGCCGAACCTGTTGGGTGTTGTTGTTGTATATGCGACCCTTCTGGTTCCACAGATGATCCTGACCGAGAGCTTCATTTCCTTCCTTGGTCTGGGTGTTCAGGAGCCGAACACCAGCTGGGGTGCATTGATCGCGGAAGGCGCGGGAACCATGCAGTATGGCACTTTGTGGCAGCTGGCATTCCCAATGTTCTTCTTCATCATCACTCTGTTCAGCTTTTTCTTTATCGGCGACGGTCTGCGCGACGCGCTTGACCCTAAAGACCGGTAGGAGGTGAAATCGTGGCACTTCTGGATATCCAAAACCTACGGATCACCTACGACACTCCTGACGGACTGGTGGAAGCCGTAAGAAACGTAAACCTGACGATCGACAAGGGCGAAACTCTCGCGATCGTTGGTGAATCCGGATCTGGTAAAAGCCAGACCGCCTTCGCGACTATGGGGCTTTTGCCGCACAACGCGCAAGTTTCCGGATCAATCAAGTATCAGGGACAGGAAGTTATTGGCCTTTCTCATGAGGAGATGAACAAGCTTCGCTCCAATGAGATCGCAATGATCTTTCAGGATCCGATGACCTCCCTGAACCCTTACCTTCGTATTTCAGACCAGATGGCTGAAACGCTGATCTACAACTCGCCAGACGGCAAACGCATGAAGAAAAAAGATGCGATTGCTGAATGTGTGCGTATGCTGGAAGCGGTGAAGATCCCGAATGCAAAGAACCGCATTCACCTTTACCCGCACGAGTTCTCCGGTGGTATGCGCCAGCGTGTGATGATCGCGATGTCTCTGCTCTGCCGTCCGAAGCTGCTGATTGCAGATGAGCCGACAACAGCGCTCGACGTGACTGTTCAGGCGCGCATCATGGACCTTCTGGTGGAACTTCAGGAAGAGTTCCACATGGCAATTGTTCTGATTACCCATAACCTTGGCATCGTGGCAGGCTCCTGTGAGCGCACTATGGTGATGTATAAGGGTGAGGTGATGGAGCAGGGCTCTACCGTTGATATCTTCGGCAAACCAAGCCATCCATACACCAAGGGTCTGCTGAGTGCTGTTCCTCGTCTGGATCAGGACGAAGACCGTTTGATGACGCTGGACCGCAGCTTTGAATCCCAAATGGCGGAGGGCTAATTTTGAGCACGAAAGAGCCAATCTTATCCGTTCGCGACATGCGGGTGGAATTCAAAATCAAGAAGCAAAACGCTCTGCCTTGGCATCAGCCAGACATTCTGCGCGCGGTTAAAGGTGTTTCCTTTGATCTGGCAGAAGGTGAAACCCTCGGCATCGTGGGTGAATCCGGCTGTGGTAAGTCGACACTCGCCCGCGCGATCATTCGCATGATCCCGTCTCAGGGCGGCGAAGTGTTCTGGCAGGGCCGCGACCTGATGAAGATGAACGAGAAGGAACTGCTGGGTATCCGCAAGGAAATCCAGATGATCTTCCAGGATCCTCTCGCGTCTTTGAACCCACGTCTGACAGCTGGCCAGATCATCGCTGAGCCGCTGAAGACGCACTTCCCGCAGACCTCAAAGGACGAAGTTAAAAAACGCGTTCGTGAGCTGATGGAGAAGGTGGGTCTGTCTGCCCGCATGATCAACCGCTATCCGCATGAATTCTCTGGCGGTCAGTGTCAACGTATCGGTATCGCCCGTGCGTTGATCACCAACCCGAAGATGATCATCTGTGATGAGCCGGTTTCTGCGCTCGACGTATCTGTTCAGGCGCAGGTGGTGAACCTGCTGATGGATCTGCAGCAAGAGCTGGGACTGTCCCTGTTGTTTATTGCGCACGACCTCAGTGTGGTGAAGCACATCAGTAACCGTATCATGGTTCTGGAGTTCGGTGACATCGCTGAGATCGGCGAAGCTCACGACGTGATCCACAACCCACAGAGCCCTTACACCAAAGAGCTCATCAACGCGGTACCGATCCCAGACCCAATCGCTGAGCGTAAGCGCATTGCAGAGCGCCGTGCGGCGGAAGCAAGCGCCTAAAACACAATTATGTATCAATGATACAACAGACGGCGGGGCAAAGGCTCCGCCGTTTTTTTATGCTTTGCAATTGAAAAGACACGCTGCCAAAGTGCAGCTCCATTCCATTTCTCTGCCCCTCAAGGCCATCATTATGCGCGAAACACATAAAGGCTCCTGCCTATGCGGGACCGTTCAGTTTGAGATTCAAGCCACTTTCAAGAAGTTCTTCTTTTGCCATTGCAGCCATTGCCGGAAGGGAACCGGGTCAGCTCATGGTTCCAATCTCTTTGCATTCGATGCTGATTTCACCTGCAGCGCCGGGGAAGAAGCTATTAAGTCCTACAATGTGCCGTCCAGCCGCCATCGTAGAAGCTTCTGCGAAAGCTGCGGCTCTCCTGTCCCGACATATGATCGTGAGAACAGCTTCATCGTTGTCCCGGCAGGATCCTTAGACACACCTGTTTCCGCGGAACCAACTGCGCATATCTTCGTGGACAGCAAAGCCAACTGGGATGAGAAGCTGGAAGACGTAACCAAGTTCGACGAGTTGCCTAAGTAACTTCAGACTCTCTTCGTGGCCTGCTCCACCTGCAGGCCGCGCTGCTTCCAATCCATCCAGAACTTCAGACCCATACCCACCAGCAGTCCCCAGAATGCGGCCCCGATGCCGAAGAAGGACAGGCCGGACGCTGTAATCAGGAACGTCAGGATTGCTGGCTCTCTGCCTTCAGCTTCTTTCAACATACCTTGTACTGAGACGGTCAGCGTACCAATCAGCGCCAGCCCTGCCACGCCACCGATCAGAATGCGCGGTGCTAGTTCGACAACTCCGACGAAACCGGCTGAAAACACACCGAACACGATATAGACAACGCCCGCGACCACTGCGGACCAGTAGCGCTTAGCGGGGTCTTTGTGCGCATCTTCATTGGCGCAGATCGCAGCAGTAATGGCCGCCAGGCTGATCCCGTGACCGCCAAATGGTGCACTGAGAACGGAGCCTACGCCAGTCCAGCTGAACAATGGTCCCGGAACCGGTTGATAGCCGAAAGACCGCAGAATGGAGACACCGGGAATGTTCTGCGAAGCCATGGTCACGATGTAAATCGGGATACCAATGCCAATCAAAGCAGCCCAGGAGAACTCTGGCATAACGAAAACAGGGGCCTGAACCACTTCCAGCGATCCGAGCGCTGAAGTGTCCGCATGAAAGTACAGAACCACGAGGAATGCCAGCAAAGCTGCGGGAACCGCGAGAAGCTTGTTGACCTGACCGGCGATAAACCACGCGATGACGACAGGTAGGGCAAGAGCAGGGATCTCAGCAACGGCCTCGAATGGCACCAGACACAGTGGCAGGATAACGCCCGCCAGCATCGCTTGCGCGAGCGTGACCGGGATAAACCCCACAATGCACCCCAGAGGCTTCCAAAGCCCTGTGATGACCACGAGCACACCTGCAAATACAAACGCGCCCACAGCCGCCGCAAAGCCGCCTTCAGGCAACCCAGAGGTTGCCAACAAAGCCGCGCTTGGCGTGGACCATGCCACTGAGATCGGGATGTGCTTCCAAAGGCTGAAGACGATTCCGCACAGGCCCATGGCGATTGCAAGCGCCATCAATCCGGAGGTCGCCTGTTCAGCAGTGGCACCAACACCGCTCAGGCCGTGCAAAACAATAGCAAAAGAACTTGCAAAACCAACGAATGCGGAAAGGATGCCAGCGCTGGTGGCACTAGCCGAAAAGGAGGAATTCATTAGAGCCCTGCAACATAGTGTTGGCGTGAACCTCTCAAGATTGGGGAACAGAGAAGTCACGCGAGGCGTGAGGAAATCTACGTACAATGCTAACAGCCATGTGGCTGTGAGCAAGTCTTCAACCAGCACATTTATTTGAAATTTGCTCAACAAAAGCGTGTAGAGCGGCATCTCTTTGAAAACACTCCCAATTATCGGTGGAGGTTTTTCAATATTTACCTCGCAAGGCAGGCTGATAGGCTTTTCCCATCTCTGACAATATTGCGGATAGGCCACATGTTCTCACTTGATGATCGGCGCAGAATTCTTGTGACAGGTGGATCCGGTTTTCTCGGTTCCTATCTCAGTGAGAAGCTTTTGGAAGCAGGGCATGAGGTGCTGTGTCTGGACAACTTCTTCACCGGCACCCGCATGAATGTGGAGCACCTGCTAGACCACAAGCGCTTTGAGTTGCTGCGCCACGATGTGTGTCAGCCGCTGTTTGTGGAAGTTGACGAGATCTATAATCTCGCCTGCCCAGCCTCTCCCGTGCACTACCAGTTTGACCCTGTGCAGACCACGAAGACCAGCGTGCTTGGGGCGATCAACATGCTGGGACTCGCCAAGCGGGTGAAGGCCAAGATCCTGCAGGCCTCGACCTCGGAGATCTATGGCGATCCTCAGGTTCATCCGCAGCCGGAGGAGTATTGGGGGAATGTGAACCCCATCGGCATACGCTCTTGTTATGACGAGGGAAAACGCTGCGCGGAGACGCTGTTTTACGATTACTACCGGCAAAACAACATCAACATCCGGGTCATGCGCATCTTCAATACCTACGGGCCACGCATGCACCCCAATGATGGTCGTGTGGTATCGAATTTCATCATGCAGGCGCTCATGAACAAACCCATCACGCTCTACGGCGATGGCATGCAGACCCGTTCGTTCTGTTATCGCGATGATCTGGTAGATGGCATGATCAAGCTGATGAACGCGCCAGATCATATCTCCATGCCGATCAACATCGGCAATCCCAAGGAATTCACCATCAAGCAGCTTGCTGAGCTTGTGCTGGAGCTAACCGGGTCCAAGTCCCGGATCATCAGGGAGCCACTTCCTCAGGATGATCCGCTCCAGCGCAAACCAGATATCACCCGCGCCAGAGATTATCTGGGGTGGCGTCCAACCACGGAGCTACGGGAAGGGCTAGGCAAGACAATCCAGTATTTTGAGCAGCTACTCTCCAAACACGGAGAAGCAGAGGCAGTGAAGCTGATCCCAGCCGAGTAGAAGGCATTACCAGTCCATTGGATGATGATCGCTGAAGAAGCCACCGTTTGGTCCAGCTTCCGGCAGGGTCGCTAACCAAATAGCCGTTTCTGCACCTTGTTCTGGTGTGCGGGTCGCTGCGCTGCCGCCCATGCGAGTTTGAACCCAGCCAGGGCACATGGAGTTGATCTTGACGCAGGATGGCAGTTCACGGGAGAGCGCAAGCGTCAACGCGTTCAGCGCGGCTTTGGCGACACCGTAAGCGCCGGGTCCGCCTAATCCTTCTGCAAATGAGCCCCATTCAGAGCTCATGTTCACAATACGCCCGTATTGCCGGTCGATCATGGAAGGCGCTGCGCGTCGTATCATGTGATAGGGACCGTGCACCATCACCTGCATGCTCTGTTCAAACTGGCGCGGATTTTCCAGCATGGGCTCTTCGTAAAGCACACCCGCGTTGTTCACCAGAACGTCAATAACCCCAATATCATCATAGGCTTGCTCGATAGAGCGTAGATCGGTCACATCCAACTGCACATGCCCGCAGCCAATCTCTTTGGCCGCTTCAGCACCTGCTTCCGCATTGCGCGAGCCGATGATGACCTCAAGGCCTTCTTTCTTCAATCCTTTTGCGATGGCATACCCAATGCCTCTGTTACCACCGGTAATCAACGCACGTCTGGCCATCTGGCACCTCTGCTGCAGTTCTTGTTTGGCGTCACTTAATTTAGAAAGTGATTCATTTTTATATTATCATCAAGGTTCACTGGTTGGGAAGCTATCCGGCTCTTTTCCCTCTTCAATGTCATAGGCAAAGCGGAAGGGTTCGGGATTAAAGTACTCACGGTAATACTGAATCTTGCCATGGGGCACATGGAACAAACCGCCATAGATCTGATTGTACTCCCGCCCTGTCGTCAGGATCTCCACCTCGCCGGTGAACTCCGCAAACACCCATTCCGGCGATATCATGGGGTAAAATTTGAGATTGGAGGTAAAATCCGCTTCCCCCGCATTCTCCGGCCAGGCGCTGTAGTGCTTGATGAGGTTGCTCTTACCTTCCACCACATCGGGAAAACCATCGGGCGAATAAGGCATATCCTGCACGGCCTTTTCCGACCACACGTCCGCCAGCGCGTCCATATCCTTGTTTTCCAAGGCCTTTAAGAACCGAACAACAGCAGCCTGTGCCTTGCGGCGTTTTACGAACGGAGGAGGGTGGCCTTTGGCACGGTCTTTCGCGGTCTCGACGATATCTCCGTTGCCGTTTTCAGTTTTCAAAACAAAGCGTTGCTTGAAGATGCGCCAGTGGTTGCTGCGTTTGTGCAAGCGGAACTGATAGAGGCCTTCCACTTCCCAAACCTTCTCCCCCAGATAAAGCTGCCCAACCACAGAGCAAGTGGTGATCGCGATGCCTTCTTCAATGCGCACGTTGAAGTCAGCAAGGGAATGGCGGACAAGGTCAAAACCCGGCAGCAAACCAGCCCAGTCCATCAGCTGTTGTTCCCGCGTTTTCTTATGAGCGGTACCGCCGAACAAGGAGCTGTAATCCATCTCCACATGATCGCTGTAGAGCGTGGCAAGGCTCTCATAATCCCCCCGATCAAAACAGTTGACCACGCCTTCAATAACCGAGGTTATGGCGGCGACATCCTTGGCCAGTTCTAGTTCGGAGGGGTCACTCATAGAAGATCCTACTCACATCGTTGAAAGGAAGTGCTCGGCAACAGCTTCCAATGCGCGATCAATGGGTTGGGCCTTGTCGTAGAAGTCAAACTGCGTCACATCCTCAAACCAAAGCGTCGTCGCTCTGTCACCCATTCGCCGTGCAAACTCCCTTGCACCTTTCGGGATGGCCGCTGCTTCGCTGTGCACGATCAGGGTTGGCTGGTTCTGCTTTTCTGCGGTGTGTACGCCATCAAACGTCAGCCACGCTTCCCAGGAGGCCAGGTTGAACTTGTTGTCGAACTCGGGGATCAGGCCGCGATCTTCCTCGGTGTAATACTCCACATCGAACATCAGCGCTGTATCGTCCACTTTGCTGGCTGCCACGATGTAGCGCGGCTCTTCGTGGGTCAGAGCATCCCGACCGACCTTGAGCAATTCGCTGACGCCTTCTGCACCGCCATAAACCTCTGAAACAATTTCTGAATTATGCAGCCACGGCGCAACCAGGGCCAGTGAATGCACATGCCTGTTTCCACCCGTCGCCGCGCTCATATACCCCGCAGATGCACAGATGCCGAGGCCGCAGATTCTATCGGGGTCAACTTCCGGACAGCGGCCCATGAAGTCGATCGCCGCACGGATATCGTCCGTTTTGCGGGCCGGATCTTCCAGATACTTGGTCTTGCCGTCATGGGCGGAAAGCCCCCAGCCGCGGAAATCAAACGCAAGCGCCACGAACCCGCGCATGGCCAGTTCTGATGCATAAAGGCCGGACATTTGCTCCTTCACGGATGTCCATGCGCCCGTTACCACAACGCCGGGAAGTTTGCCAAAAGGCGGACGTTTCTTAGGAAGATAGAGATCCCCGTGCAGCTTTTCGCCGTGGCATTCAAACTCCACCTGCCGCACTTCCACCTTATCCAGATTGCTCTCAAGTTTCTTCCGTTCAGGCATGTATCGATCCTTGGTTCTGCGCACCGTCACTGGCGCTTAAGATCGCCCGTTGACTGGAAAAATGCCTTTAACAGGCAACATGGGCTTGTCCGCATCGTAAAAACGTGACTGCAGAGACAGGGCAAAATCGCTTAAACTCCTAGCGGACAGAAGGAAGACGCTGGGTAATGACCGCAATACATTGATTGTAGATTAGAATTATCTAAATTACATGTTGCTTTCTTAGCCGGCTACTCCCATATATGCCCTGTTGCAAAGGCGAGGCCCGAAATGAACGAGAAAGTTGCACATTGGAACGCGGTTTATGATGCCCGCCAGGAAGAGCAGCTGACATGGTATGAAAACCAGCCAACGCTGTCTTATCAACTCGTTATCAGCTATCTCAAGCTGGGCCAGAGCTTCATCGACGTGGGTGGCGGCGCCTCCAAGCTGACCAGCATTTTGCACGCTGCAGGCTATGGTCCGCTGGCAGTTCTGGACATCTCCTCAGTGGTGCTGGAAGCAGGCAAAGAGCGCCTGGGCGGCGTGGCTGATGATGTGGAGTGGATTGCAGCGGACGTCACCAAGTGGACACCAGAAAGCACCTATCAGGTCTGGCATGACCGTGCGGTGTTTCATTTCCTCACCAACGAGCAGGACCAGAAAGCCTATATAGAAGCGTTGGTTAAGTCCGTTCCTGTTGGAGGCATTGCTATCATTTCCACTTTTGCTGAGGATGGGCCAGAGAAGTGTTCCGGCCTTCCTGTGCAGCGCTATTCTTCCCAGTCCCTCAATGAAAAACTGGAGGCACTTGCGCCGGGTGTTTTTGAGCAGATTGCAACGCAGGAACACACTCATGTTACGCCGAAGAAAAACCAGCAAAAATTCCAGACGAGCGTGTTCAAGCGCGTAGCGTAATATGTAAAAGACCGACTTGAGCACCACGTAACTCATTATTAAAACAGCCGAATTCAGCAAGCGCTCGATCTTTATCAGAATTCATAGATGCCGATTTACCATCATCTTGGCAAAGTGTTGTTCCATCATGGGTTTCTAATCAGACTGCTTGCTCACACACAAAAGTAGCAGGCGTAGACGTGGAAAAGAGGCAGGTTATGAGTGACACGGACAGCACCCATGCAGGGTATTCAGAGAACTCTCCAGCCCCAGTCTCCAAGTCAGCAATTCTGGAAGCCGCGATCTGCTGCTTTGAAAAATTCGGTTATTTTGAAACCACTTACGCAGATATTGCGGCCAACGCCGGCCTGAAGGTTAAGGACGTCACGAGCATCTTTCCAACCAAGGATGAAGTGCTCGCGGAGTACATCACCACCTATGAAGACGACCTGCGCATGCAGCTGGAAGGGCATGAGGACCCTGATGCAACCCAGCTGGAGCAGATCTACTACATCTGCAAGACATCGCTGATTTTCCTGCGAACTCATAAGGTTATCACTGCGATCTGGTTTGAGTTCTATCGCCACAACGTGGCCAAGGTGGTTCTGCGCCGGTTCTTCGGGCAGATCAAAGCCCGTCTTGCCAAACTGGTGCGCGAAGGCATTGAGCAGGGAACCATCAAGAAGAAGAACGAGCAAGATGTGGTGGAAGCCATCATTGCGCTTGTGGAAGGTACCCTGATCATTTCGCGGTTGGAGGAGTCTACTGACTTTGAGCAGCGCTTCGACAACTCGTGGGCGATCATGGAAGAGGGGCTGCGGGCATAACTGCGCCCCGGCCCAAACCTTCAGCACGCACAACCTGAGGCTTATCCCCGCCTGACATTTCCCGTCATGAAGTCAATGTGAAGAGACGTCATCAGGGATAATGCGAAGGGCACTAGACGACCGGTCTATTTTTAATTAAAACACTCCTTATGAAGATGAAGAAGAGTGAAGCCACCCGTCAACACATCTTGGAAACCGGTCGTAAGTTGATAGCAGAGCAGGGTTTTTCCAGCATGGGCCTGAGCGTACTGCTGAAAACTGCCGGAGTTCCGAAAGGCTCGTTTTATCATTACTTCGAATCCAAAGAGCACTTCGGTTGCGTATTGGTTCAGCAATACCTAGATGAGTATATGAAGAGCTTGGACGCGCTGTTTGAAACAGACGCGCTGAACATGCGAGAAAAGCTGTTTCAGTACTGGCACCTCTGGGAGAACTACCAGCATTCAGAGGATGCATCCAAGCACTGCTTGATCGTGAAGCTGAGCGCCGAGATCGCAGACATTTCTGAAGATATGAGAGAACTGCTGGCCCGAATGACCGCACAAGTCGAGAGGCGTCTTGGAGACGTTATCGAAGCGGGTGTTCAAGAAGGATCCATCGCTCCAAAACTGAATGCAAGAATGACAGCACAGATGCTCTACCAGATGTGGCTGGGTGCCAGCCTCATCGGGAAGGTCACAAGAGAAAAAACACCACTCCAGAAAGCACTGGAGGTCACTGAAATCATGCTGCCTGCTGCATAACGCCATCAACCCGTAAGACCCAAACGCCAGTCCAAAATCTAAGGTGAAGATATGAAAGTCTTCTATGAATCAGACACTAAAGCAGAGAACGGACGCTCCGGTAGCCCGACGTTGAGCGACGAAGCTGCGAAAATTCGAGTGACCCCGCCAGGAGTGGAGGGGCCAGGTGTAACGCCGGAGGAGCTCTTTGCCGTAGGCTATGCTTCCTGCTTTGAACACTCCCTCAAAATGGTCTCCGGCCATAAGGAATATCCGCTCAACGCGGTTGAGGTGCGTGCCGAAGGCAATGTCATCGAGAAGGACGAGGGCGGCTTTGTGCTGGACATTGATCTGCATCTTGAGTTCTCCGGCCTTACCCGTGAGCAGGCTGAAGATGTGATCCACACAGCCCATACGCTTTGCCCGTACTCCAACGCCATTTGTGGCAATGTGGATGTGCGCGTGTTCACCAAATTAAACTCATAAAATCAATAAAAACAAAGCATTACTATCATTAATTGAGGAACCTGAAATGCCGCAGAATACAGAAGTAAACCGCCAGATTGTGCTGGCGGAACGTCCTGTCGGGGCTCCGACATCTCAGAATTTCCGCCTGGAAGATGCTGCGATCCCAACGCCAGGTGAGGGCGAGATGCTGCTGCGTACGGTTTATCTCTCGCTGGATCCATACATGCGTGGCCGCATGAGTGATGCCAAATCCTATGCTGACCCGGTGGAGATTGGCGCTCCAATGGTGGGCGGCACTGTGTCTGTGGTGGTGAAATCCAACCTGAAGGGCTTTGCAGAAGGCGACTGGGTGGTGAGCCTAGGTGGTTGGCAGGACTATTCAATTTCCAAAGGCGAGATGGTTTTCAATCTTGGCAAAGAGCCCGCAATGCCATCCTGGGCGCTTGGCATCATGGGCATGCCGGGCTTCACAGCCTATGCAGGTCTTCTGGAAATCGGCGAGCCGAAACCAGGCGAAACCATTGCTGTTGCAGCAGCAACCGGCCCTGTTGGCGCAACTGTTGGCCAGATCGGCAAGATCAAAGGCTGCCGTGTTGTTGGCATCGCGGGCGGCGCTGAAAAGTGCAAGCACGCCGTTGAAAATCTGGGCTTTGACGTCTGCCTCGATCGCAACTCCCCAACCTTTGCGCAGGACCTGAAAGACGCGTGCCCGGACGGAATTGACGTTTATTTTGAAAACGTTGGCGGTGCTGTGTTTGATGCGGTTCTGCCGCTGCTCAACCCGCATGCACGTATTCCGCTGTGCGGCCTGATCTCCCAGTACAACGCAACCAGCCTGCCGGATGGTCCGGACCGGATCGGCATGCTGATGGGCACTTTGCTGGTGAAAAAGATCCGTATGCAGGGCTTCATCATCTTCGACAGTTTCCCAAATCTTTACCCTAAGTTCGCAGCGGATATGCAGCAGTGGATTGCGCAGGGTAAAGTGAAGTACCGCGAACAAATGGTAGATGGCTTGGAGAATGCCCCGGACGCATTCATGGGCCTCCTCGAAGGGAAAAACTTCGGCAAAGTTGTCGTAAAAGTCGGCGACTAACCTCTAAACGAGAACAGTAAAAACAACACTAACATCAGTGCCTTCGGGCACTGGTGACCACTCCCCCCATGCCTGTTGAAAGGTAGATCACAATGAACGTGCTAATGGTCCTCACATCCCACGACAAGTTGGGCAACACAGGCGAGAAGACCGGCTTCTGGCTGGAAGAACTCGCGGCACCTTATTACGTCTTCAAAGACGCTGGCGCGACAATCACTCTGGCATCTCCCGCTGGTGGCCAGCCACCGCTGGACCCGAAAAGCGACCTGCCAGACTTCCAGACACCGGCTACCGATCGCTTTAAGGCAGACAACGCCGCCAATGAAGCCCTGGCAAACACTGTGAAACTGGAGAGCGTCTCCGCTGATGCATTTGATGCCGTGTTCTATCCGGGCGGTCATGGCCCGCTTTGGGATCTGGTGGACAATGCTGCCTCTATCTCATTGATCGAGCAGCTGAACTCTGCAGACAAGCCCGTTGGCGTCGTCTGTCACGCCTCCGCTGCTCTGGTCAACGCGAAGGCGGCGGATGGCTCCGCTCTGGTGAAGGGCAAAAAGGTCACTGGCTTTTCCAACACCGAAGAAGATGCCGTTCAGCTGACTGATGTTGTACCGCTGCTGGTGGAAGATGCCTTGCAGGAAAAAGGCGCGCTCTACGAGAAAGGTCCGGACTGGGGTTCCTTCATTCTGGAAGATGGCAATCTCATCTCCGGTCAGAACCCGGCGTCCTCAGAAGCAGCTGCCAACGCCGTTCTGGCCCGCCTGCGCTAACCCGGCAGACCCAAACAGTTTCAAAGCCGGTGCAGACTTATGCTCTGCATCGGCTTTTTTCGTGCCGCTTTCAGGAGGGGCATAAAGTTCGCCGTTTCTGTTTGCGTTGAAATGTGCGTTGCTTTGCGTTCTTTCGGTTTTTCGTGCGTTCCTGTGTGAAATTAACGCCGCTCAAACAGTCTGTACTGCACCGAGCAGAGCTTTGACCACCGCCTCCATTTTTTCCGAGTAGTCTTTTGCGTCCGCGCAGGAGACAAATACCCCTTTGGCCGCCATCACCAGCACCATGGTTGTCTCCGCCGGAGTAGGGGAGAGATGCCTGCTTTCGATGAATTTTTCTAAGCGTTGTTCAAAACGATCGATGGGCGTTTCTGTCTTGGAGGCGATCAGCTGCATGCCACCTTCCAGAATGTCGACACCATGGGGTGAGCTACGCACCATGGCGACGTGATCACCACCCCAGCGCTCAAACGCTTCCAGGATTGCATCCAGTGCGGCGTCTGCCGGGGCATTGTCCAAAACAGTAATTGCCGTTTCGTTGACCTCCCGCATGAACTCCAGCAGCGCCCAGTCGCGCACTTGGTCCTTGGTCTTGAACCGGTTGTACAACGTCTGCCGCGTGCACCCGACAGCCTCTGCCAGATTACCCATGGTCGCCTTCTGAATCCCGTAGTGGCTGAGCAGCTCGACCACGGGCATATGGTTGATCATCGATGCCATTTGACTCTTTTTACATTTTTTATATAACTTGTCAAAATTGAGTGACAAGAATCTTTGGTCGGACGCGTCCGGTTGAGGGAAAAGGAGAGTACCCATGAAACGCTACCGTGTCGGTTATATCGCAATGCCCGGGTTCAATGAATCCGAACTGGGCGAGATGCAGGCTGTTCTGGGCATTCATCCACTCAACCGTAGCTCAATCATCGCGCCTTCCAAAACACCTGTAACTGGCCAACATGGCATGACCCTTGTGCCCAATGCCGACTTTCAGGACCGCGCACCATTGGATGTGCTCGTCATTCCCGATATTCCCGAGGCTGCTCAGGATGATCCGGCGCTCCATGCTTTCCTGACAGATCAATGCGCCCGTGTTTCGCACGTTGTGGCGTCCAGCGGCGGTGTCGTTGCCCTTGCTAAGGCGGATGTGTTGGAGGGCAAAGCAGCAACGGCGGATGATCATGGCACTGCACTGCTGGCAGACTACGGCGCAAAGCCGGTGCTTGAACGTAGAGCCGTGGTGGACGGCAAGTTCCACACCGCAGGCCATTCCACCGGCATGATCGAAGCCGCCTTCATGGTGCTGGAAAAACTACGCGGCACCCGCTTTGCCAGGTTTGCAGAGCTGACGCTGGAATACGATCCCCACTGCCAGTACACCGCCCACACGCCAAGCAGGCTGGTGGATCTGGCAGATTGCGATGCTCCAACCATCGCAATGGCACTGCCCTCAGGTTGTTATTTGCCAGACTACCTGGGGGCGGTGGAGGTGTTGAGTGCGTTCCCCAACTCAACGCTTCATGTGGTCTCCCATGATAAAACGCCGGTGCAATGTCTTCTTGGCCCAAAGGTGGTGCCAACCACCAGCTTTGAAGACTGCCCGCAAGTTGATTTTGTGATCATGGGCGCAACACAACCGTTTCTGCTGAAAGATACGCGGTTACTGGATTTTATCCGTCGGCAGGAGCCAAATGCGAAGGGCATGATCTCCGTGTGTGCAGGCACGCTGGTTTATGCCACTACTGGCTTGCTGAATGGCAAAACCGCCACCTCCAACTACCACCACACCCCGCTGCTAGATAAGCTGGGCGCCAAATCCAGCGGCACCGAAGTGGCCTATGACGGCAAGTTCTACAGCGCAGGACCGGCCATCGGTTCCTATGAGGTCGCCCTGAGAGCGGTGCAGGATGTCTATGGCAAAGACGTCGCCCACCACATTGAACAGCAGGTGCTGCAATTTGCACCCAATCCGGTGTTCAACGTGGGCTCTCCGGAAAAGGCTGGCAAACTCATGGCACTCTTCGGCAAGTACCTGTTTTCTCCTTCCTTACCGCTCTACCTCGCCACAGGCCGCAAAGGAGCCAAATACGTCGCCTCACACCCTTAAGCCGAAGCTGAGAGCCAATAAAAACAATTGATTAGCTTCTGACGGTTCCCCTTCGCAAGAAGCAAACAGCGCACAGTTGGTCTGACAGACACCTGCGCGCCTGAGCCTTCCTGTGCCGTTTTTCTGTCAGAGCACACCATTCACACCGAAAGTAACTCTATGAAAAAGCTTAGTTTATCCCTCCTCTCACTCACCATGATTGCAGCTTCCTCCGGCGCTTTTGCGCACGCAACGCTGGAACAGAAAGAGGCGGAGGTCGGCAGCACCTATAAGGGCGTGATCCGCATTGGTCACGGCTGTGATGGCCAGCCAACACTGAAGGTGCGCGTAGAAATTCCTGAAGGCGTGGTTTCCGTCAAGCCGATGCCCAAAGCCGGATGGAAACTGGAAACTCAAACCGGCCCCTATGCCAAGAGCTACGAGTATTATGGCAGAACTCTCAAAGAAGGCGTCAGGCAGATCACCTGGACCGGCACCCTGCAGCACGAGCACTACGACGAGTTCGTCTTCCGCGGCAAACTGCATAAAACGCTAACTCCCGGCCAAACTCTCTACTTCAAAACCACGCAGGAATGCGCTGACGGCGAAAACGCATGGGTCGAACTTCCCGCAGAAGGCCAGAACAGCCACGACCTGAAACGCCCAGCCCCCGGCGTGCACCTGACCAAACCATCCGAGCACTCCCACTAAACCAGCTGACTTTCACAACTTAGCGGAAATGCTGGCGGAACAGGCCCGGGCAGTCGCGTTAAGCCTTTCCCCCAGCCGCATGCTGGAGCCCCAAGCCAAGCTCCAGCATGCTTTTGTTTGTGGGCGATCAGAACTTGTAGGACATGCGGCCGAAGAAGGCTGTGTCAGTTGTATTTTCGCCGTACTCGCCGAGCACACCAACAGATGCCCCGAAGTTGCCTTTGGTGTAGTCCAGTGAGGCTGAAACGCGGGCTAGTGTCTGGTCAACATCATTTGTCACGTACGCGACACCGTTAGTGCCGGACCGCAGGGTATCTTCAAAGCCACCATCACCGAGGATCTGACGCAGGCCAGCGCGCACATTGGCCTTCAACTCACCTACTTCGAGCTCATAGGCGCCCGTCCAGCCAAGGGACGCATCAACGGAGAACTGATGATTGCTGACCGCATCATAGCGAACATCCGGTGCATTCTGATTGTCAACCGAGAATGCCCAACGGGAGTGCCAGAGATGGCTCAGCCCAAGTTCCGGCCTGAAGGTGTTGTTGCCATACTCCCAGATGTATTGTGCCGCGACGCGGGTCAGCAGGTTCTGACTGGTGTAGCTTTCTTTGGCTCGAACAGAGCTGTCCTTGTAGGTGTTGCTGGTGTGATAGAAGGTGCTCTGCGCATTGAAGAGCACATCATCCATGCGGTACGCACCCTGAACGCCAAAGCCGTAGGTATCCACGCTCTCTTTGGCCTGATCATAAACACCATCAAACTCCAGTGCGCTATGACCATAAAAAGCATTGGCACCGATAATCAGTTCAGAAGAAACAACACGGTTATAGCCTGTCAGAACGCCAGTTGTGTGGGCGGAGTAACCGAGTTCCTCAAAACCGTTGTTCTGGTAAAGATGTAGTGGGGCTGCGTAGAACACGCCATACTGCTCAACCGGCTGCTTTACACCCGCCATATCCGCAACAGCCTTTGCTGCGTCTGATGTCGGTTGTCCGTCATAGGAAAGCAGCAGACCTTCGCTCTCGGCAGCTTCTTGCCCAAGCATCAGATCATTCAGCAACCGTGCACCAACCCGCTGCGTCGCATCAATCACGCCGAGCTGTTGCTGTGCAACCAACTGCGGGCTGGAGACCTTCGGCGCGTATCTGAAGATGATCTGCTGATCCTTGGTGTTCCAGCTGCTCTCAACAATCTCTGCGCCCCAACCGTAGCCAACAATACCATCCGTATTGAGCGTGGTGAACTGCTGAACATCCTTACCGGCAACAAGATCCGGCACTTCATAGGCCTCGTTGACCTTTGTGCTGTTGGAATGATGAACGTGAAGTGTGGCACTGTTGAACGTCACATTGGCCAGATCATCAGCTTGAATAGTACCGCCGAAGTTTTCCTCCATATCGTCCTGGAAGAGAATACCGTAGGAGGTCACAGTCAACGCATTGGACCCAGCATGCACCTGATAGGCTTCAGACCCCGCACCACCGGTCGCCGATGCCAGGATCAAACCGCTATTGTCGAGCGTTGCGTCACCCTTGAGCACCACGCCATATGCAATGGCTTTATCCTGAACGTCGTTTGCGGTGCCAGCAACCGCCTTTACATCAATGAGGCTTGAGTTGGTAAAATCACCTTCGATACCGTAGCGCGTTGTGCCTTCGACATAGCCGATACCGAAAGCGCGTGCGCCGCCATTGGCTTGAGCAGCATCACCGCTCTCAGCTTTACCGCCAGTGGCATGCACAAAGATGGTTCCGCTGTTTGCTTCGGCATCGCCTTTGATCCCGACGGCAAGGCCTTCTGCATTTGCGATCATATTCGCTTGCGTTGTTGCGGACTTTCCAACCGCCAAAGCTTCGATCAGGCCTTTATTCTCACCGCCAAGCGAGCCATCAAGACCCGTTACATCTGCATAGCCATAAGCTGGGCCACCAACAGAACTCGCGGTTCCACCAGTACCTAATGCTCTGACAACACCCAGATTATCGGGCTGTTCACCTGCGCCAGTATCTCTGATGCCAAGGTAGACACCGATAGCCTCTGCTGAGGCACTGGCACTGCCTGAACCGTGAGCAATTGCGGTTCCGCCTCGTGTCTCAGCGAAAACTGTTCCTGTGTTCGAGCCATCCAGGCGGCCAAAGAGGCCCATGACACTGGTATGCGAGGATGCGTTCCCGCTCCCTTTCGCTTCTGCTGTGCCACCATATCCGAGGGCAATCAGCGAGCCTGAGTTCTCTCCTTCCACCCCATTGTTGACCGCATACACATTTGCCGTGGCCTCAGCTGAAAGCGCCCCTTCAGCCGTTGCTTTTCCGGCAACACCGCGTGCGTATACAGTGCCGCTGTTACTGCCTCTTATGTAATTATTGACGCCCACAGCACTGGCAATTGCATCGGCCCCATCGCCAGAGGCTCCATCACTCCCCGCAGTTCCAGCAAGCGCTTCAATACGGATGACACCTGAGTTGTTGCCTTGGAGCGTGTTTTCAACGCCAAACGCAAACGCATTTGCATTGGCTTGAAGCCCAGAAGCGGTTCCGGCATGCGCGAGGACATTAATCTCACCCGTGTTATCGCCATTCAGATTAGCTTTCGTGCCAGACGCGATCGCAGATGCATCGGCAGATCCGTTTTCCGAGGTCGTTTTTGAAGCTTCTCCGGCAGCCCTCACAAAAATGAGGCCACTGTTCGCATCAATGGAACCCTTTACACCAGCTGCAAGTGTTGCCGAACTTGCGGTTCCGCTGCCAACAGTCTCTGACTGACCGGCGCTCGAATACACACTTATCCGGCCCGTATTCTCAGCCTGTAGGTTTCCCTGAACGCCAAAGGCATCAGCTGCGGCATTGGCTTCCCCTCCAGCCGATTTTGCTGTTGCAGTTCGGTTATCAGCATCAACAAGAATAGAACCGCTATTCGCATCAACGAAACCATTCACACCGACTGCCAGCGCCTTAGAGTTTGCGGTGGCACTGCCATCGGTCTTTGACTGGCCAGCTCTTGCGACCACATCAATCAAACCGGTGTTGCTTGTTTGAAGGTCTCCATAAAGACCATAGGCATCAGCCGCTGCCTTGGCTTCTCCACTTGCTGTGATCGCACTGGCATTTCTATTGTCGGCAAGAACAAGAATGGAGCCCCTGTTCGCGTCCGCATACCCTTTCACACCGATGGCCAGGGCATATACGTCAACATTTCCTGCACTCTCAGAGGTTGCCTGCCCACCTTTTGAAATAATGTCGATCAGGCCTCTATTCTCGCCTTCCAGATCTTCGTCAATGCCCGTGATGTCAGCATCTGCGTAGGCGATGCCTGTGCCAGTTTTCGCAGTTCCGGCGTAGCCTTCTGCTTTGATGGTACCGACATTGTCGCCCTCAACATCAAGGTAAGTTCCAAAGCCTTCGACGCTTGCATCTGCATTGCCGCTGCCAAGAGCTGTGGCAGTACCCGCCTGAGCAAAACTGGAGAGTGTCCCCAGATTGTCGCCCATCAGTCGGTCATCGATGGCCTTCACGTTCACCTTTACACTGGCTTTGCCAGTGCCCGATGTGACGGCGTTTTGACTGGTGCCCTTGACCGAAATTGCTCCGAGATTGTCCTTTTCCAGAGTGCCTTCAACACCATCAATTGTAATCGCAGCAGTTGCACCTGAATTTGCACTGGTACTGCTATCCGCACTTCCGCCGCGGACATCAACCGAGATATTGCCTGTATTGTCTCCGGTGATATCGTAGCGAATACCGCGTATTGTTACTTCCGCTGTCGCTCCTGTACCGGAGGCTTCACCGCCAACGACTTCGACCTGCAGTTCCCCTGAGTAGTTAGAAAGAGGTCCTGTGATGACCTGAGTATCCAGAGATGCATCATTTGGAGCGCTGTTGGGTACGGTAATATTCACCGTCTGCGCCACAGCAGCTGGAACCAAAACATTGCTTAAAACGAGCGTGCATATGGAAACACTGCTCAAACTGCGAGATTTATAAGTCACGGCCCCACCCCAACTGTAATTATTCGTATTTTTATCGATAATTATAGTTGCAGGCATCACGCATCAAGGCGGACGCTTGGTCATCCACGCTTATATTAGATCTTGCGTATAGTAGGATGTACTTGAATAATATGCCACTCAGGGTTTTGTCGCAGATCGTCATTCGCGCGAAAACAAGCTCAAAATCTTGACATTTGGCATGATAATCATAATATAATGCCATATGGCATTTTCAGTGTTTGTTGGTTGGATGAGAGGGACGATGCCTAGTCTTCGAAAGATTGAGCAGCCTTTGGCGCCTGGTGGACCTAAGTTCACGGAGGAAGAGGTCCATGCCATGCAGCGGGCCGTGATCAACCTGTTTGATCGCTGGCAGTTGACTGATGAGCAAGCCACCTTGTTGCTGGGCGACATTGCCAAGCGTACCTATCAACGCTGGAAGACCAAGCATTATGGCCGCGTAAGTGTTGACCTTGCCGCGCGCCTTTCCAACCTTCTCGGCATTCATAAAGCCCTGCGTTTGTTGTTCAGCGATCCGAACCGCGGATATGGCTGGGTGAAGCGGCCTAACACGGATTTCGGCGGAAAAACTGCTCTTGAGATTATGCTGGGCGGGCAATTGACTGATTTGATGCGCGTGCGCAGATATCTTGATGCGCAGCGAGGCAACTGGTGACCACGTTAACTCTGGTGGAGACGGATCTGAAAGCTCCAGAAACACATGTCAGTTGGCCCAAATATTATCGTCTGGTCAACTCGGCTTACCCACCCATAGATTTGTTTGAAGACATTGCTGATCCGGCAGACTGGGAGTTGCTGGCCGCAGCTGAAAGCCGCACAAACCCACGCCTAGCAGTGACCATAGGCAATCTGGATCTTGTGCCCGTAGAGCGCCGCGTGAATGGAACGGGCGCTTCCTACCTGATGGCTCCGTTCACCCATGCCTCTCCGGACAGAGCAGGGCGCTTTCATGATGGAACCTATGGCGCGTTTTACGCAGCCAAGTCCTTTGAAACTGCGCTCTTTGAAACCGTCCACCACACCGGCAATTTTTATGCTGCCACACAGGAGGCTCCGGGCTGGATTGCGCAGATGCGTGAGCTGATTGGCAGTGTGGATGCAAAACTGGCGGACGTAACAGATCCCCGCTTTGATGTGCTTCTGCATCCCGATGATTACTCCGCCTCCCAAAACTTTGCCCGCAAGCTGCTGGAAGATGGTGGCGACGGCATTCTTTACCCCAGCGTACGCGATGAAGGCGGCATGTGTATCGCGGCCTTCTATCCGGATGTGATTGAAGCCCCTGTTCAGGCACGCCATTTCAGTTACCACTGGAGTGGGGAGGCCATTGATATGATTAAGGATCTGAACTCCGGCGAAGTCTTTGAGATTGCCGATTAGGCCTGCCGGAACACATCATACTCACAACCGAAATCAGGTGATAGCACGTACCTCAACAGCAAGCGCTGCGCAGGTTTCGGCGGCTAGCATCACGACAATTGATTTTTAAAGGATAGTGATTTTGAGCATTTTCGGCGGAGGCGGATCCTCCTACAGCATTTCCAATTACAGCGTTGCCAAGTTTGTGAGCAGTGGCACCACATCGTTCGCGGCCCGCGCGACGCAAATCGCGCAACCGAAGGATGATGATTCAGAGAAGAGTTCCACCAAGGTGGACGTAACGTCCATGCCGGACAACGCTGTTGATGCCCGGGCGAAACTGACTGAGCGCTATGGCGATCTGGACACCACCTCTGCCAAGTACAAGGACGACATCGAGGCGTTTCGCAAAGAGATCTTTGACGATCTGAAGTTTGACCGAGCAACGCTCTTTCAGATCGCCAACAACGACAACGGTTACTTCTCTAATGAAGAGATCAAAGCCGCTGAGCTGGTGATGGAAGAGCAGCTGGAAAATGCACTCAACAAGAGCGATCCTGATGCGGAGCCAACCGCTGATAACTATCTGTCGCTTCTGGAGTATCTTGAAAAGGAAAGCTCAGAGGAAGAGAAAGCAACCTTTGAGTGGGCGGTCAACAAGGCGAGCGCGCAGGCCAATTACAAACGGCTTTCAAATGGCAAGGAAAATGATCTTTTCTCTGATGACCCGGTCGTCAGCTTGCTCACAAAAGCTCATGAAGATCTGTTTGACGCGCAGAAAACCAATCCGGATGCCAAGCTGGAGTCCATGTCTGCCTATGATTCCGCCCAATATCAATGGGAACGGAACAACAACACCTACGACGCCTACACCTCCCCAGATGCATGGTGGAAGTAGAACCTATCTGGTCCCTGCTTCAAGGATAGGCAGGGATCACATAACACGTTGACACTGCAGCAACATCGGCACGTCTTTGCCCCAGAAGTCGATAAACTCTTCCAGAGGCTCGAACCCGACAGACGCGTAAAACTTCCTCGTCTTGGCATAAGCAGCATTCTCGCGGGAAGGTCCGAGTGTTTTGACAGTCAGGAAACTGGCGCCGTGCTCTTTTGCATAGCGCATTGCCAACTCAACAAATGCCCGGCCAATGCCGGCACTATGGTGCCCTGATCGGATCGCCAACAGATGGATATCAACGCAGGCCGCGCTGGTCTGCGTTAAGGCCATGAGGCCGACCTTCTCATTTCCAACCTCAGCTACAAAAACAGGACGTGTTTTCACATCCTCCAGATAGTCTTTGTAGACCTCAAACGGCCCGAACCAGTCCGGCAGTTCGGAGAGAATCTCGTCGCAGAGCTTCACGCACTCTGTTTTGCAGGTGAGTTCTGTGAGTTGGAGCGTATTGATCATGGCGCAGATGACACCGACTCAAAAAGACATGAAACAATTGTACATCTGTGCGGTAGCGGTTTCACTTCTGTCAAACGCCTGCGCTGCAAACATACTCACCTTGCCTGAATAGTCCTGCCAAGTTCACAGCCTCCCATCCATCTGCACACACAAAAATGGCCCGGCGGTGAACCGGGCCATTTTCTTGAAAACTGTGTTTTCTGTTATTCAGCAGGTGCTTCTTCTGCGCCTTCTGGTTCGCCGTCTTCGGAGAAGAACTCCTTGGTCAGCTTGAAGACAATCGGGCTGAGAAGAGCCAGCGCGATGAGGTTTGGAATAGCCATCATTGCGTTGAGCGTGTCAGCCAGCAGCCAGATGAAGCTGAGCTCTGCAGTCGCACCGAAGTAGATCGCAACAACCCAGAGGATGCGGTATGGCTTCAGAGCACGAGGGCCGAAGAAGAAGCCAATGCACTTCTCACCGTAGAAGCTCCAGCCCAGGATGGTGGTGAACGCGAACACGGAGAGTGAAATTGCGATGATGTAACCACCAACGCCCGGCAGAGATGTCTCAAACGCCAGAGAGGTGAGCGCTGCACCGGAGGAACCGGAGGTCCACACGCCGGATGCCACAATCGCAAGACCAGTAATGGTACATACGATGATGGTGTCGATGAACGTGCCGAGCATCGCGATCAGACCCTGGTTTACAGGGCTCTTGGTTTCAGCAACCGCGTGAGCGATTGGTGCAGAACCCAGACCAGCTTCGTTGGAGAATACGCCGCGGGCAACACCAAAGCGGATAGCCGCCCACACAGCAGCACCAGCAAAGCCACCTTCAGCAGCAGTGGAGGTGAATGCCTGAGCGAAGACCAGCTGCAGAGCAGAACCGATGGAATCGATGTTCAGGATCAGAACAACCAGACCAGCAGTGATGTAAGCAACAGCCATGAATGGAACCAGCTTACCAGCAACGTTACCAATGCGAGTTACCCCTCCCAGAATAACTGCAGCGGTGAGCACCATCAGAATAACTGCGGTCGCCTGTGCCGGAATAGCGAAGTTTTCATTCAGAACGTTCGCAACACTGTTAGCCTGTACGCCGTTGCCGATGCCGAACGCAGCAACTGCGCCAAACGCGGCAAAGGTTGGAGCAAGCCAGTACCACTTACGGCCCAGACCGTTTTTGATGTAGTACATCGGACCGCCGACATAGTTACCAGCGTTGTCACGCTCACGGTATTTCACCGCACAAACAGCTTCTGCATATTTGGTGGCCATGCCCACAAGAGCGGTCATCCACATCCAGAAGAGTGCGCCAGGTCCGCCGAGGAACACTGCAGTCGCTACGCCTGCGATGTTACCGGTCCCGATTGTTGCTGAAAGAGAAGTCATCAGCGCGTTGAAGGGGCTGATTTCGCCACCACCTGCGCCTTGTCGACCTTTCCAGAGCAGGCTAAAGCCCGTGCCCAACTTAAAGATGGGCATTAGTTTGAGTCCGATCTGGAGGAAAAGTCCAACCCCGAGAATGGCTATAAGCATCACAGGGCCCCAAACGATAGAATTAATTTCGCCTAGGATATTCGTCATTGTTTCCATGGTTAGCCTCCCACCATGATTTTTATTATGATTTAGCTTACATCCTCAGCATGCATAGGGAATACATGTACAATAGAACTATTTCAAAGTTTTTTGCTATATATCAATGACTTATTGCGTGAGATAGTGGGTTACCTATGGTAATCACGAAAATTTTTGGTGAAAAATTCCCGCCTAACGGGAAGAAAATATCGATTTCAACCGACCAGTCGGTACAAAAACGCAAAATTCATCCCCCATTTTGTAATTTATGAGCACATTCTCATTAACTAAGATAAGGGTATCCGCGTATTCCGTTAAGGGAAGGAAGATTATTCTTCTTGGTAGATCTCATTTTCCGCAAAATCCCAGAAGCGGGTGACGGCACTGTTGGTGGGGGTCGTTGGCAGGCGGGTTAGGAAGAGACTGCGCGGGGCAGGGGGATCAAGAGGCAGGGCCATCACACCTTCCAGATGTTCGGGCAGTGCGAGCTCCGCGATGATGGAGCAGGCAAGGCCGGACCGGACGACTGCCAAAATGGATGTGATCTGCTGAATGGAGTGATCCACGCGCGGTTCTGTATCTGAGCGGCTGAACCATTTACGCACCAGAGGCTCACTGCCGCCCTTGGTCATAATAAAGGGCTGGCGCTGAAAGTCCTCAGCGGTCATCTGAGGTGGCAACTTCATATCACGGGCAACAATGCCGACAAGTCGGTCACAGGCGATAGGGATGCTCTCGAACTCTTCATCACCATCCAGTCCCGGTACGACGGCCACATCCACCTCTCCACGACGCAATGCGGCGATGATCTCCTGATCCTGCGCCTCCCGCAGTTCCAGCGCGATGCCCGGATAGAGGCGGGAGAAGCGTTTCATCACATCTGGCAGCAGACGGGTGGAGGCAGAGGGGCCGGAGGAACCGATACGAACGCGCCCCCCTTTATTCTGGCGCAGGTCATTGATACGGGCGAGGGCATTTTCTTCCGCAGCCTGCACACTCAGCGCATACTGCACGATCAGCTTGCCTTCATCCGTCAACTGCACCGGCTGCGCGCCGCGGCGAAGCACCTTCACCCCAAGCCGCTTCTCCAGTTCTGCAATGGACTGGCTCACCGCAGACTGACTGACACCCAACCGATGCGCCGTCTTGGTAACAGAACCAACGGTCTGCACCAGAGGCAGGGCACGCACGGCCAGTTCCGGCAGGCGGGTTGCGAAATTGTTGGGTCCGTCAGCTTTGGTCATAGGCTGCTATTACACATCATAAGCTCAGCTTATTATCTTATCTATTCTCATTAGTCTAAGACATAGCAACAGGAAAGACCAGCCAAACCGTGAGGAGAGAGCCTATGGGGATCGCGATGGCATTGCTGCCAAGTCTGGGCTTGCTGGCTCTGGGCGGCGTGTTTGGCAAACGACTGGATCAGACAGTGTGGCGGGGCATTGATACGCTGAACTTTCAGCTGCTGTTTCCGGCACTGATGTTTTCAGCAGCGGCAGCCCGGCCCATCAATCTGGATGATGCAGCCATCATCGGATTGGGCGTTTGGGGTATTTTGGGTGTCGGGTTGTTGTTGGGGTGGTTGCTGCGCCCGTTTGGTCCGGATCGGTTTCTGGATTTTGCCGCTGGCTGGCAAACGGCATGGCGGTTCAACACAGCAATCGGGTTTGTGGCCATCAACGCGCTGGACGCGGACAGCGCTTCTCTGATGGCCATTGCCATTGGCTTTGCGGTGCCAATGGCGAACCTGATGGCTGTGACAGCTCTTTCCATGGGCAAAGGTCTTGGTCTGCGCAAGGCGGTTGGAAAGGTGGCTCTCAATCCATTCTTTCTGGCCGCCCTTGGCGGTGTTGCGGTGGGCTTGAGTGGGTATCCGCTTCCCTCAGTCCTTTCGGAAGGTCTCAATCAACTGGCTCTGGCTGCCATCCCCCTAGCATTGTTGGCGATTGGAGCGACACTTGATTGGCAGGGGCTGATGAAGCTGGATATTTATACCGGCGGGCTGAACTCCATTAAACTGCTGGCCTTGCCTTGCATTGCCTGGTTTGTGGTGCACAGCTTTGCCATTCCAAAAGAACAGGCATCCGTGCTGGTGTTGTTCGCAGCTTTGCCCACCGCTTCAGCCGCCCATGTGCTGGCCGCCGCTTTTGGCGCTGATTGCCGCCAGCCTGCAACGCTGATCGCCCAATCCACCTTGCTCTCCTGCATCAGCCTGCCGCTTTGGATCACGCTGCAGACCAGCATGTAAAAGGGCCCTGCGGCAAACCGCAGAGCCCAGCCATTAGATAAGGAAGGTTTATAAGGTCAGAGCATGGGAGGCTCTGTTAAGCGGCTTGTTTAAAAGCCGTAGGCTTGAATTCCAGAACCCAGCAAGCTTCCAGCTTGTTTCTCTTCCATGGCAGGAAGGAGCGGACACGGTACTTCACCTGGCGAAGTTCCAGATAGTCCGGCAAGCTTGCACCGGGGCCGGCAGACTTTTGAATAAGCTCCGCCCAATCCCGTGCCAACTTGGTGGGTTCTTCAACGACTGGCATTCCGTCGCTGTTTTCACCGGTAGGTTTGGAGATCAGCTGTTTATAGACGGATGGGTTCAGCAGAGCCTTCAGCGCACCACTCAAACCATGCAGGTCTTCACCAAAGGCCTGATCTTCTTCATCTGCGATGTTACCGGCGTTTTCCTTGTCTCGTTCTGTTGGCTCGTTCAGCACAACACTGTTTGCTTCCGTGGTGCCATGTTCAACTTCCTTGACGACCACGTTGTACTGATCCTTCTTGCCACCTTCCATTGGCGTGATTTCAACACGGAACATGGCTGACCAAGGCTGTTCCTTTGCCCATCTCAGGATCTTACGGATGCTTGTGCCATTGCTCATCTTGGCCATGACTTCCTGCATTGCGTGGTCTTGCAAGCTGCTGATTGCATCATGCGCATTACCATAGCTTTGCAGCAGGCCATCACCCTTGGAGCTGAGGAAGTCATCTAGATGGCTCCGCTTGTTCTGAATGTCATCGTTCTTCTTCGTCTGGTCTTCCCGCAGATCGGACATGTTTAAAGCCAGATCTCCGAGATCACCCGCGATGGCTCGTGGCAGATTGTTGATCAGGTTCACTTCCGCAACTGTGTCGGAAGTTGGTTTCTGTTCAACCACCCAGGCGGTCTTCACGGTATCGGTGTTTGAGAAGAAGCCCTTCTTGATGTCGTGATAGCGCACTTGCTTCAAAGTCATGTAATCAGGCAGCTGATCGCTGATGTCCCGGCCACCTTCTTGGGCGCGGGCAAGGGTTTCACCCCAATTCATTGCCAGATCACTTGGCTTTTCGACAAATGGGATATCGTCATTACTGGCTTCACCCGTGGCCTTGCTGGTCAGGGCGGCCATCATTTCCGGTGAGCGCAAACCGTTGAAGATGAGCTCAGGATTGTACATGAGCTTTTCTTTTGAAAGGTTCCGCTGTG
Source organism: Pseudovibrio sp. SCP20 (assembly GCF_057774105.1). Taxonomy (NCBI): domain Bacteria; kingdom Pseudomonadati; phylum Pseudomonadota; class Alphaproteobacteria; order Hyphomicrobiales; family Stappiaceae; genus Pseudovibrio; species Pseudovibrio sp. SCP20. The sequence continues at coordinate 326,835 of NZ_JBYMDH010000005.1, forward strand.
CCAGATCGGTGTTTTCGTCGATATCAAGACCATCAGTGTCTTCGTTCTGCGGACTGTTGTCCCGCAGCTCGGCTTCAATGTTGAAGTAGTCACCCTTGGTGGTGATATCGATATCAACGAGCTTTGCCCATGGCTGAGTTTCAACCCACTTCATGGTCTTGCGAGGACTGTTTGTTTGGGCGAGGTGGTCGTTGACCATGTTCCTTGCCATCTTTGCAAGGCCAGATGCGGCGTTCAGTGCACGATCGTTCTGTTCGGCGAGTTCATCAACGGCGGAGTTGACGGTTTCACCAAAGCTGATGGCGGACTGCACATCATTGGTGGTGTTCAGGGCCATACCCAACTGCCGTGCAACAGCCATACGGTACTCAATAACTTCCTGTTCTATTTCTTCCAGCTTTTGTCGCTCACTGTCAGAAACGGCATTTTCCTTCGCATTGTCTATGGTATCGCTCATGGCCTTACCGAAGGCGTGCTGGCGATACAGTTCATTGACGTCCTTCACGAGGGAGTTGCCGAGCTTGACCATGTTCTGACTCATGAACACCAGCATCTCGCGGTGTGCCGGGGTCAGCTGCTTAGGATTGGAGTTGGCTGCGTTTTGCAGGAACTCGGTGAAGCGAGGATCATCAGCCTGAGAGTCAAAGATCTCCTTGGTGACACTCCGGGATTCATCCTTTAGGTCTTTCTTCAGATCACGAGTGAACTGCTGCTTGACCATTTCATCAGCTTTTTCCTGAGTCATACCCAGAACATCTTTCACATGATGCTCCCATTTGGCAGCTGCAGGGTCAGCATAAGCTGTGGCAAGCGGATCTTTTAAGAAGGCTTCCCTCTTCTGCTGGAAGTCACGTAATCGACCCAGTTGCTCGCGGAGTGTTTCGGATTGTGGGAGGCCAATTTCCTCAAAGACAGCATGGACAGGACTAGGCTTGGAGCCATTTTGTCGTTCTGGAGGAGGAGTGTCGACGACGACATAGTCGCTCAAATCCGGTTCGGCAGAGCCATTGCGCTGGTCATGAGTGCCATTCACGCCGTTGGCCTGCTCGTTTGAGGCTTGCGCTGTCAGATTGGTTTCATCCCCTTCTTCCTCGGGGAAGTTCCAATGCATGTTTTGGTAAACAGCCTTGGCCCAATCGTGTTGTTCAGCATTCAACTTATTTACAGGCATGACACGTCTCCTGCTAACTAAGTTTTGTTATTGGCTAATAAAGTTGTGCTCCTCCTATCCGTTTATTTTAAGGCACGTAATCGACTTTAGTATAATAAGTTAAGACTGGTTAAACCGCTCTGCTCAAATGCGATCGAGATCTTCATTTAGATCCGATTGGGCGATCACATTTTCCCAAAAACATCAATCACATCCGTTGATAGCACAATCACGGAAGCATTGCCCAATTCTCCTGATTTCAGCGGCCAGACCCCTCAAATTTGCCTCTCATTTGAGGGGCTGAAACTGCCTGTTTGCAATGAAACCTGCTTAGGATCTGCCGAAACCGGAACAACTGGACCATCACGGATGTTGTATCTGACGTCACGCATGCGATTTTCTGATCTGAGTGAGCAGCAGGTTCTTGCCCTCGCCATCTCCTCAGAAGAAGACGACGCCCGCATCTACCGCGGCTTTGCTGCCAGATTGCATGAAGACTATCCGGGTACAGCAGCCATCTTCTCAGAAATGGCGAATGAAGAAGACCAGCACCGCATCTCCTTAATAGAACTGCACCAGAAGCGCTTCGGCGACACCATCCCGCTGATCCGCCGCGAGCATGTCTCCGGCTTCTATGCCCGCAAACCCACGTGGTTGTCTGCGCACCTGACCCTCGACCAGATCCGTCACATCTCAGAGAATATGGAGACCGCCTCACGGACCTTCTACGAGAACGCGGAGAAGAGAAGCACGGATGCAGATACACGGCGTCTATTAGGAGACTTGGCGGCTGTTGAAGCAAGCCATCAGGACAAAGCCCGTTTCCTGACCCAGTCACACATGGAGACGGAAGCGGAGAGCGAGGACGAGACGGCGCATCGCAAATTGGTGCTAACGCTCATTCAGCCAGGTCTGGCCGGATTGATGGATGGTTCCGTCTCCACACTCGCCCCCGTGTTTGCCACCGCGTTCGCTACGGGGAACACATGGACCACGTTTCTGGTTGGCCTTGCCGCCTCCATCGGCGCGGGCATCTCTATGGGCTTTACGGAAGCGGTTTCTGATGACGGGCAGATCTCAGGGCGCGGCTCCCCCACACTGCGCGGGCTGGCCTCCGGGGTGATGACAGCCATTGGCGGGCTGGGGCACACCATCCCTTATCTCATCAGCGAGTTCTGGATAGCCACCTCCATCGCGTTCTTTGTTGTGGCTGTCGAGCTCTGCGCCATTGCATGGATCCAGAGCAAATACATGGAAACGCCGCTCTTGCGGGCGACGTTTCAGGTTGTCCTTGGCGGCTCACTGGTGTTTGCCGCAGGTGTACTCATTGGCGGCGGGTAGCTACCCTGCTTTACAGGGAGGCCCCACCTTCCTCAAACACATGCAGGAACTCGCGGTTCACTGAAACCGGCAGCACATCCCCTTCACGCACAGTGATGGAGTGGTCCACCCGCATGGTCAGCGGATCAGAGGAGAAGCTGGTTTGCAGGTAGGCGAGGGACTCTGACCCCAGCTCCTCAACCAGTTCCACCTTCGCGGAGAAATCGCAGGCCTCTGTGTCAGAGATACGCATGTGCTCCGGACGGATGCCGAGCGTAATCGCCCCATTGGCATGGGCCTTCTGCGCATCGGTGATGTTGAAGCCATCCAACTGGATTGCACCTTGCTGTGCGGTTGCTCCGATGAAGTTCATGGATGGAGCCCCAAGGAACCCAGCCACGAACTTGTTGGCTGGGCGCTCATACAGATCAATCGGACGTCCAACCTGCTCAATCACACCGTGGTTGAACACCACAATCCGGTCCGCAAGAGTCATCGCCTCGGTCTGGTCGTGGGTCACATAGATGATCGTCGCACCAAGACGCTTGTGCAGGCGGGCGATCTCCAAACGCATCTGCACACGCAGGGCGGCGTCCAGATTGGAGAGCGGCTCATCAAACAGGAACACCTGCGGATTGCGGATGATCGCGCGGCCAATAGCCACGCGCTGACGCTGCCCACCAGAGAGCTGACGCGGGAAGCGCTCCAGCAGATGCGTGATCTGCAGCGTATCGGCCACTTCATTCACGCGGCGCTTCACCTCATCCTTTGGCGTTTTGCCAAGGCGCAAACCAAAGCTGATGTTGTCCGCAACACTCATATGCGGAAACAGCGCGTAGGACTGGAACACCATCGCAATTTCACGTTTGGACGGATGGGCGCGAGTTACATCCTTGTCCGCGATGGAGATCTGGCCGGATGTGACTTCCTCCAGACCGGAGATCATGCGCAGCATGGTGGACTTACCGCAGCCGGATGGGCCAACGAAGACGATGAACTCACCCTTTTCGACCTCAAGATCCACCCCATGGATGACCTCATGTTGGCCGTATGACTTCTTGATGTTTTTCAGTGACAAACTACTCATAATGTCCCCGATTATCCTTTCACGGCACCCATGGTCATGCCTTTGATGAAGTAGCGCTGGAAGAACAGGAATACGATCAGCGTTGGCAGGCTGGCGATCAGCGACATGGCGCCCTGAATGCCCCAGGCAACGGAGTATTGGCCCTTCATGAACACGAGCCCCAGCATGATGGTGCGTTTCTCATCCGACTGGGTGAAGATCAGCGGCCAGAGGAAATCGTTCCAGATCCAGGTGAATTGAAGCGTCGCCAGCACCGCAATGGCTGGCAGACTGATGGGCAGCGCAATCTTGGTCAGCACCTGCCACTCGCTGGCGCCTTCCAGAATAGCCGCTTCGCGCAGCGGGTTCGGCACGGTGGCAAAGAAGTTGCGCATCAGCAGGGTGCAGATCGGGATACCCAGCGCCGTGTGCACGATGATCATCGGCCACAGCGTATCAATCAGCCCCATCAGGTTGAACAGACGGAACAGCGGGATCAGGATCACCTGCGGCGGGAAGAACATGCCCGATACCACCAGCAGAAACACCAAGTCACTGCCCTTGAACGGAAGCTTGGCAAACACGTACCCCGCAAGCACACCAAGCGCGATGGAAAACGCCGTTGCCGGTGCTGCCACGAGGAACGTGTTGAGCATGTAGCCATGCACGGCCGGATTGCTCAGCACCTCAACATAGTTGCCCCAGTACATGCTACTTGGGATCGCCCAAAGATCCCCCAGCGCGATGTCCCGCGTTGTTTTAACGGAAGAGAGCAGCACGCCAAAGGTTGGCGCAAGAAACAGGATTGCCAGCGTAAACAGGCAGATGAAGATGACAACGGGCCACGGATTGAACCGCTTCGGCGCTACATAATCGCCGCTGGTGCTGCCCAGAGTAGCCGTATCAGCCATAGATCTCGTCCACCTTTTTAAGCTGTTTGAAATAGAGGCGAATGATGGTCAGCGCGACGAGGAACAGCACGACGGAAATGGCACTGCCATAGCCCATCAGGTACTTCTTGAAGCTCTCGTTATACATATGCATGGCCAGCGTATCGGAGCTGTTGAACGGCCCGCCGCCAGTCATGATGTACAGAATATCAAAGCCCTTCAGCGAGTTGATCACGCTTAGCGCAACAACAACCACCGTGGCTGGTGTCAGCAAGGGAAGAATAACGTGGCGAATGCGCTGCCATGTGGTCGCACCTTCCAGCTCACACACTTCCAGCAAGTCACCCGGAATAGCTGTAAGACCTGCAAGGTAGATCACCATGGACAGGCCGGTTGCCTGCCAGGACCAGGCCACGATGACCGAGTAAAGCGCACTGTCCGGTTTCGCCAGCCATGCGTAGTTGAAACGGTCGTTGGTGACGTACTCGATGATGGTGTTCAGAAGACCCCAGTCCGGCTGATAGATCCAGACCCAGACCTGACCAACCACCACGGCAGACAAGCAAATTGGCAGATAGAAGATGGTTTTGAAGATCGGGCCACCGGGCACATGGCTGTCGATGAGCAGCGCCAGCGTAAGGCCAAGAACCGTTGGAAGCACCACCGCGATGGCCATCCAGATAATCGTATTTATTGCCGCAGACATGAAGAGGCGATCGGAAAACAGCTTCCCGAAATTCTCAAAGCCAACGAAATCATAGGTGTCACTGAAACCGTTCCAGTTGGTAAAGCCGTAATAGAACGAGCTTAGGAGCGGCCAGATGATGATCAGCGCGAATACGCTGAGGGGGAGCGCCAAAAGGGCAACGCGCCAGAATGTGTTGCTTTGATTCATACCCGTCTCAGAAAAAGCCTGCCTCAGATGGCGCATATCCTGCTGCAAGACCAGCGATATGCTCGATGTTATAGAGGCAAGCCGACCGCAAACCAGTTGCGACCGGCTCTGTTTGGATTGCGATGTTTACTCGGCAAATGCGCTTGCAGCGCTGGCCTGAGTTTCATCCAGAATGGTATCCACGTTGGATGGGTCATCCATGAAGCGAGCAAACATGGACAAGCCAACTTCCGCCACTGGTGGAGGCGTGGACAGGTCATAGTTGAACGCGAAGGTCTGCGCTGCATCGATGGTATCGAGTGCTTTGAGCATCACAGCGTTGTAGTTGGACTTTGCAACATTCACGTTAGCAGACAGAGCGCCCTGAATGTTGGCCCACTTGGCCTGTGCTTCCGGATCGGACACCAGATACTCAAGCAGCTGCTCAGCACCTTCCGGGTTCTTCGCATTTGCGGAGATCACCAGACCGTCAACCGGACCAACCACGGCGTTAGGCACACCAGCTGTCACTTCCGGGAATGGGTAGAAGTCATAGTCTTCACCCGGCTTCAGACCGATGGAGTTCCAGTAGCCAGTGATCCATGTGCCCATCAGGGTCATGGCTGCATCACCGCGGGCAACCTTGTCAGAGGCATCTGTCCAGCTGTCTGCGTTTGCATTTTCAACAAAGTAGCCTTTGTCGACCATGCTCTTCCAGAGATCCATCGCCTTCTTCACTTCAGGATCGGCATAAGAGGCTGTGCCGTTCATGAGCTTTGCGCGGTAGTCAGGACCCGCGGTACGAAGGATCAGATAGTCAAACCAGAACTGTGCAGGCCAGCGGTTCTTGGAACCCAGCGCGATAGGGGTCACGCCGTTTGCCTTCAGCTTCTCACAGGCTGCGAGGAACTCTTCCCATGTTTTAGGAGCTTCCGTGATGCCAGCCTTTTCCATAACAGCTTTGTTAAAGAACAGACCGGAGTAGTGGTAGCCGAATGGCACCAGATAACGCTTGCCGTCATACTTGGTTGCACCGTCCGCAACAGACTTGGCGACCACGTTGTCCAGACCAGCCTTGTCCCACATGCCGTCGATTGGACGCAGATCACCTGCATCAATGACAAACTGCGTGCGCGCACCAGCCCAATAAGAAAAGACGTCTGGCAGTGCGTTGCCCGCCGCACGCACCAGAATACCGGTTTTGAAGTCTTCGTGACCGATTGGGCTGTCTTTAACAGTGATGCCGGACTTGGCTTTGAAGCCATCCAGAATCTCTTTCAGGCCTTTCTGGCCCAGCTCACCGGTGAAGTAGTGAGAAATGGTGACTTCGTCTGCTGCAAATGATGGAACCATGGATGCTGTCGCCATAACAGGCGCAAGCACCGCAGCAAGCAAAAGTTGCCTTCTGCGCTTATTCATATTTCAATCCCCTCCCAAGAGTTTGCATATGTTTTACAAAATCATTTCATCAATAAGTTGCCATATGTGCAACAAAACTGAATATACGTCCCATTTCGCCGCGCATTTCGCAAAATGTCAAGCTTATTTTGTACAAAAATACGTATACGGCCTCTTGCACTCCTGTAAAACCTGTGTCAATTCTGAAGCCAGACGCAGGAATTCTGTTGCCCTATGTTTAACTTTGTGTAATTAGTTGTCCATATTTCAACTTATTCCAGCGTGTTAGTGGAGATTGACGTTGCGCCTTTTACAATCGCTATCCCGTGGACTTCAGACGCTCGACTACCTTGTTGAGCAGGCTAAACCTTTGCGGCTTACGGATATCGCGAGTTACCTTGGTGTCGACAAGTCCAATGCGACGCATATTCTGCGTACTTTGGTTGCATGCGGTTACGCTACGCAAGGGACTGACCGACGCTACGCAGCAAGCGAAAAAATGACCAGTTCCCAAGGATCTGGGCCGACGGCGGAGGCAATTGTCGCAACACGGCAGCAGTGGCAACCTGTCCTGAAACAGCTCACACGCGAGACGGGAGAGTGCTCGCATATGGCTGTTCTGGCCAGTTCGCAGGTCTGGTATGTGGATAAAATCGATTCTGAGCTCCCGCTCAAGGTCGATCACCCCATCGGTTCTCTTGGCCCACTGCACTGCACCGCCCTTGGCAAGGCCTTTCTGGCCTTTGGTGATGCGCAGGCAGAGCAGGAGCTGAAGCAGTTCACCCCTGCAACCCTGACCGACCATAAGGCACTGGCAGCCGAAATCTCCAAAAGCAGAGATCGCGGATACGCGATTGACGACGAAGAATTTACCTCCGGCATCCGCTGCGTGGCGGGACCGGTTTTTGATGAGCATGGGGTGATGATCGCCGCGATCGGCGTGTCAGGACCGACAGTTCGAATTAATGACAAGCGATTTGAGGAGCTCGGTGCGCTTGTCGAGAAAATGTGTTTTATGAGGGAGTAAGGGATGGGGAACCAGCCGGTTCGCGTTGCCATTCTGGGCACAGGTCGCATTTCGGATTTGCATGCCATTGAGTATAAGCAGAACCCGAAAGGCAATATTGTTGCCTTGTGTGATCGAAACGTAAAGCAGGCCCAGTCTCAGGCAGAGGCATGGGGCATTGATGACCCGATCATCAGTGACGACTACAAAGAGATTCTGGCTCGTCCGGATATCGATCTGGTCGAGATTCTGCTGCCACACCATTTGCATTTGCAAGCCGCGCTGGACGCGATCAACGCTGGCAAAATGGTCTCTCTGCAAAAGCCCATGTGCATGAACATGGAAGAGGCCAACACGCTGGTAGAGGCCGTTGACGGCTATGATCGCCCTTTCAAGATCTTCGAAAACTTCATCTTCCATCCTCCTGTCTTAAAAGCCAAAGAACTGGTGGATGCGGGCGCGATTGGAGACCCGATTTCCATCCGCATCAAGTCCAATCCGGGCAAAAGTAAAACCGCCTGGAAGGTGCCAGCAGCAGCCAATGCGTGGCGGCAGATGAAAGACATGGCTGGCGGCGGCCCGCTGGTGTTTGATGACGGCCACCACAAGTTCGCCCTAGCCTGGCACTTCATGGGCATGCCGTCTGACGTGCACGCCTTCATCGGCCAGACCGAGGTGTTCAAAGGCATCTATCTGGACGCTCCGTCCATGGTCTCTTTCCGCTTCCCCGGCAACAAAATCGGCAATCTGGAAGTGGTTTACTCCCCTGAGCTGGAGATCGCGACCAAGCATTACGCGCAGGATGACCGTGTTGAGATCACCGGAACGCAAGGCGTTCTCTGGATTAACTGCGGCCACGGTTCCATCGGAGATCCGGCACCACTGGTGCATTACCGCGAAGGCAACGTCACCGAGTACCGCGATATCTATGCGGGCTGGGAGCAGAGCTTCGTCAACTCCACACGCCATTACCTTGATGCCATCACTGAGGGCGGCGACCCCATTCTGACAGCGCGGCAGGGCCGTGATGTCTTAAGCTTTGCGCTGGCGGCAGAAGAATCTGCACGCACAGGCCAGACAATCAGCTTCTAAGCAGCGGGAGTACAGACATGTCTTTATCTGTTCCCACCAGCATGCAAGAGCGAGCCAACTGGCTGAAAAGTCAGGGCGGTCTGGATGCCGCCATCGCCAATGGTCATTTTGCAGAGCAGGTGACCATGACGCTCTCCGAAGCGCTGGTTCTGGGCCTGATGCGGCAAGGCGTTACCAAGTATCTGGCAATCTTCGGCCACGGCTCCACCGAGCTGGGTGAGGTGCTGCGCATCTATGAGGATGCTGGTCTCGTGCGCACATGGCAGTTCCGCAATGAGGTGGAAATGGCCCATGCCGGCACAGCACTGCGCTGGGTGTATGGCGAGGTGTGCGCGGTGGTGACTTCCATCGGCCCCGGTGCTCTTCAGGCCATGGCTGGGTCACTGGCAGCAGCCTCCAACGGCATTGGTCTCTATCACATCTATGGTGATGAGACGACCTATGGCGAAGGCTACAACATGCAGCAGGTGCCAAAACCGCAGCAAGGCCTGTTCCAGCAGATCACCTCGGCCATGTCACAAGCCTACACGCTGCACACGCCGGAAGCTCTGCGCAATGCACTGCGCATGGGCGCCAGCTGCGTCTATCATCCGTTCAAAGCTGCCCCGTTCTACCTGAACCTGCCTTTGAACACGCAGCCTCAGAAACTGGATATCCGGCTGGACAGCCTGCCGACTATTCCAACTTATGAGCCAACCATTCCGGCAGCGGACCATAACCTGCTGGAAGCCGTGGAACTGCTGAAGACCACTGGCAAAGTCGCCATCAAAGCAGGCGGCGGTTCTCGCCCGTTCGCTTCGCAAGTCCGCGCACTGGCAGAAGCTTCTGGCGCAGTGGTGGTGGAGGCTCCGGGCTCACTGGGTATTCTGCCAGATTCACATCCGCAGAACATGCATGTGGGTGGCTCCAAAGGCTCTATCAGTGGCAACTATGCCATGCAGGAGGCTGAGCTTCTGGTTGCCATCGGTTCCCGCGCTGTTTGCCAGAGTGACTGCTCTGGCATGGGCTGGCCAAATGCAAAACACGTCATCAACATCAACGCCGACCCGGTGGATGTGCAGCACTACGCCCACACCACGGCTTTGAATGGTGACATTGGCGAAGTGGTGAAACTGCTGCTTTCAGAGCTCGCCAAAGGCGGGGTCAGCAACAAAGCCGAGTGGCTGAAAGACTGTGTTGCCAAGAAGGGCGAGTGGACTGCCTTCAAATCAGACCGCTATGCCGCAGGCGCGATAGACGACCCGGTTTGGCATCGCGGTGTGATGACCCAGCCTCAGGCCATCAAAGCAGCAGCTGACTTCTGCAAGAAGCACGATGCCATCAAGTTCTTTGATGCAGGCGATGTGCAGGCCAATGGCTTTCAGGTGGTGGAAGACGACCGTGTTGGTGAAACCATCACCGAAACCGGCGCCTCCTACATGGGCTTTGCCGTCTCCGCTCTCATTGCAGGCGGCGTGGCGGAGGAGGGCAGATACTCTGTCGCCTTCACCGGAGATGGCTCCTTCATGATGAATCCGCAAGTGCTGATTGATGGCGTGGAGCATGGCGTGCATGGCACGGTCATCATCTTCGACAACCGTCGCATGGCCGCCATCAGCCACCTTCAGCTCGCCCAATACGGCAACGACTACCGCACCAATGACGGCGTGGCTGTCGATTACATCGCCATGGCCAATGCGGTCGAGGGTGTGCTGGCTATTTCTGGTGGTCACAGCGCGGAAGATCTGAGCGAAGCTCTTGAGAAAGCCAGAGCACATAATGGCCTCAGCGTGGTGCATGTGCCGGTTTATCACGGCGAAAACCCGATTGGCGGCATGGGCGCTTATGGCAACTGGAACGTTGGCAACTGGTGCGATGACGTTCAGGACAAATATTTGAAAATGAGCATTTAATCATGACAGATGCGAAACTTCTTATTGGTGGAGAGTGGATGGCTGCCAGCACTGGTGACACCCGCGATGTGCATAGCCCGGTCACCGGCAAAACCATCGGTACCATCGCCGCGGCCAGCACAGACGACATTGCCTCCGCACTGAAACTGGCGAAGGACACCTTCCCAAAATGGGCAGCGGTTCCAGCATGGGAACGCGCCAAGGTTCTGCGTAAAGCCGCAGACCTGATCCGCGAACGCACTCAAGATATCGCCCGCGTGATGAGCACAGAAACCGGCAAACCACTAGCCGAAGCTGTTGGCGAAACCGGAGCAGCGGCGGATCAGTTTGAATGGTACGCCGAAGAAGCCAAGCGCATCTACGGCCAGACCATTCCGGGCCGCAACGCAGATGAGCGGCTGACTGTAAACTACCAGCCGGTTGGCCCGTCTCTGGCGCTGTCCGCTTGGAACTTCCCGGCACTTCTGCCAGCCCGCAAGATCGCGGCAGCACTGGCCGCTGGATGTACTGTTATCGCTCGTCCGGCTTCTGAAGCCGCTGGCCCGTGCTTTGCCATTGGTCAGGCGCTGATGGATGCTGGCCTGATGCCGGGAGCTCTGGCTATCCTGACAGGTGACAGCCGCACGCTTGCGCCTGCACTGATCAACGCACCAGAAATCCGCAAAGTGTCACTGACTGGGTCTGTGCCCGTGGGCAAAGACGTGATGCGGCAGTGCGCAGATGGCATGAAGAAAGTCACCATGGAACTGGGCGGCCACGCACCAGTGGTCATCCATAAAGACTTTGATCCGATCGCAGCAGCACAGAAACTGGCCGCCACCAAATTCCGCAACTGCGGGCAGGTTTGCATTTCGCCAAGCCGGTTCTATGTGCATTCTTCCATCGCAAAGGAGTTCGCAGAAGAGTTCGCTCGCTACGCCAAATCTCTGGTGGTGGGTGATGGGTTGGAAGAGGGCGTCACCACTGGCCCGCTCATTCGCCAGCGTGCCGTCGACCATGCACTACGCCTGACTGAAGATGCTATCGCCAAGGGCGCCGAGTTGCTCGCAGGTGGCCAACAGCCGGAAAACCTACCGGAGGGCAGTTTCCTTGAGCCGACGGTTCTGATGAATGTGCCGGATGAGGCCGCGATCATGATCGAAGAGCCTTTCGCTCCAGTCGCGCCGATCTCCACCTTCGACGACGTGGAAGACGTGATCGAACGCGCCAACAATACACCATTTGGTCTGGCGGCCTATGTGTTCTCCTATGACAGTGCTTTGGCAATCAAAACCGCTGAGCGGCTGGAAGCAGGCATGGTCGGTATCAACGAAACACTGCTGGCAACTGCAGAAGCGCCATTTGGTGGCAACAAGGAAAGTGGCTTTGGCCGCGAGGGCGGCTCGCTCGGCATCATGGATTACCTCGTGCCGAAATACACCCGCCACCTGCTAATCTCCCGAGAGATCTGATGAGCAAAAAAGTACAGGGGCTGGAAAACGGCCTGACAAACTATGGCGACAAGGGCTTTGCCCGCTACCTGCGCCGTTCCTTCGCCAAATCCATGGGCTACACGGATGCTAGCCTCGACAAGCCAATCGTCGGCATCTGCTACACCGAAAGCGGTTTTAACAACTGCCACAGGCATTTCCCTGAGATGCTGGAAGCCATCAAGCGCGGCGTACTCGCCTCCGGTGCACTGCCGGTGCCGTTCCCGATCATGTCCTTGGGCGAGGTGTTCCTGAGCCCGACCTCCATGGTCTATCGCAATATGATGGCCATGGCCGTGGAAGAGATGATCACTGCGCAGCCAATGGATTCCGTGGTTCTGATGGGCGGCTGCGACAAGACCGTTCCAGCCCTGCTGATGGGCGCGGCATCCGCTGGCAAGCCAGCCACTATGGTTGTGGCTGGGCCTATGATGACAGGTCGCCACAAGGGCGAACGCCTCGGCGCATGCACTGACTGCCGCCGCTTCTGGGCGCAGTACCGCGCGGGTACGGTAGATGAGCAGGAGATCAACCAGATTGAAGGTCGCCTTGCGACCACTGCGGGCACCTGTGCCGTGATGGGCACCGCCAGCTCCATGGCTGTGATTGCCGAAACCCTTGGCATGATCCTGCCGGGCTCCGCGGGCATTCCGGCTGTCCACGCAGACCGCCTGCGCAATGCAGAAGAAACAGGTGTTGTGGCAGCTCAAATGGCACTCTCAGAGAACGCTCTGACGCCAGACAAAATCATGACGCGTGAAGCGGTCGAGAATGCCCTGCGTGTTCTGCTTGCTGTGTCCGGCTCCACCAACGCGATCATCCACCTGACCGCTGTTGCCGGTCGCCTCGGTATCGATATCTCACTGGACCGCATGAACCAGCTTTCCGATGAGACACCGGTTGTTGTAGACCTGAAGCCGGTTGGTCAGGGGTACATGGAAGACTTCCATAGTGCAGGCGGTTTGGACGGGGTTCTGGAAGCGATCAAAGACAAGGTACATCGCAGCCCGATCAATATTGAGGGTGTAAGTCTGGGTGAGCGTCTGGATACTCCAAAGGCTGACCCGATCGACCACAGTGTGATCCGCACTGCCGATAATCCGGTTGACCCTCAAGGCGGCCTGATTGCACTGACAGGTTCATTGGCACCGGAAGGCGCAATCCTGAAGCGCGCGGCTGCTACGCCTGAACTGCTGGAGCATGAGGGCAGGGCGGTTGTGTTCTCTTCTCTGGAAGACCTTGCCAATCGCATTGATGACCCAGATCTGGACATCAACGCCGATGACGTGATGGTGCTGCAAAACGCAGGCCCACGCAGCCCATCGGGCATGCCGGAGGCAGGGTATCTGCCAATCCCGAAAAAGCTGGCCCGCGCTGGCGTAAAGGATATGGTCCGCATCTCCGATGCCCGCATGAGTGGCACGGCATTCGGCACCATCGTTCTGCATGTAACGCCGGAAGCGGATCTGGGCGGACCATTGGCTCTGGTACAGAACGGTGACCGCATCCGCCTGTCCGCTCAAAACAAGAGCATCGACCTGCTGGTGTCAGAAGAAGAATTGGAGCGTCGCCGCGCGGCCTTCACCTCACCAAACCCGGAACCAGCCCGCGGCTACAAGCAGCTGTATCACAATACAGTTCTGCCTGCGACAAAGGGCTGCGACTTCGACTTCTTGCAGAAAGTCTAAGCGAACTGATTAGAGCAAGTGAGCAGGGAAATCTCTGCTCACATTCACTCACCGAGCCTTAAGCAGGTTCCACGTGTTTAGAAGAGCTTGCGATGGTCCGAAGGTTGCTCACTTCCGGCGACGTGGGCGAGGCCGCTGATGGCAGGCGGACACCTGGCAGCGTGCAGACATCCAGCATTTCCTTCACCACACCGCTGAAACGGATCCACTCCACCACATCGCCAGTATCTAGATTAACAATCTGCACACCGCACCATGGGTCGGCATCCCTTCTCTTCAACTCATCATCCAGCGGCAGGCCCTTGAACGATCCATCACGCGGAAGCGAGAGCCCCACGATGGCATGACCATTGTGAAATGATAGCCCGCGCGCGAACCCGGGCAGGAAGCAAACTTCTTGAAACGCCCCATTCGCCGTGTCCACCCAGCCCAGATGACCAGTACCTGAGTTCACCACCCACAATTTGCCCTGATGCCAGCGTGGGGAGTGAGGCATGGAGAGGTTTTCTGTCACCACCTCATTACTGCGCACATCGATGATGCAGCCCCCGAGATCCCGTCGATCTCGCCAACCATTGACCACATCCGCACGGCTCACCATGGTCACATAGGCCGGTTTACCACCACGAAGTGCAATGCCATTGAGGTGACACCGGTCTTCCGCCGCAAGTTTTGAGATGAAATCCGGTGTCCACCAAGGAGCAAAGGAGTGTACCGAATGCAAGGTAGACAGGCAGGAATACATGGTGTTGGCAAAGACGATGCTGCCATCCTTCAGTTTCACAATGTCATGGATGTCTAGATCACCAGTCGTGTGCGCGACACGGGGCACATAGTACTTGTCTGCATCTCCAATACGCTGGTTCTCTTCCAGAATATTCTCAAAGCGAATGACCTGATTGGCGGTCGCAAGGATCAACGTCTGCGGTTCCGCCCACAGACCCATGGCACGATTTGTGCCCACCGCATGAAAGTGAATGCCGCCACTGGGTTTCACACCCACCAGAAACAACTGTCCGGTCTGGTAAGAGGAAAGCACCAACGATACCTGATGAGTACTGAGCCATGTTGCCAACCCTCGTGAACAGGCGATATCACCCGGCCCCAACCGAACCGGCGTTTCCGTTGCCTGGCCTGCTTGTTCTGATGCAGCGCTCATCTCATCCCCTTATGTGTTGCGAGCTTAAGCAACTATAAGGGCTTTGCACTACCTAAACCTCAGGCAGATCTTGGGGTTGGACATGTTTGAGCATCAGAACCTGATGGTGAAATCCAGCTCAATCACATGGATCGTCGCGTTGTCACCAAACTGGCCATTGTACTCCGCATTCAGGAATACGTTTTCCGTCGCCCGCGCATCAATCCCGGCTTCCAGCTCAAAGGCATCTTGTGAGATGGGAGCGCCATCCACGCCGAACGCCGTGCTGCCACCGAAGGCCAACAGCGCTGACGGGTCGACATCCCCATAGGCATGTCGCCAGCTGAGAGAAGCGTTGACGTTGACCCAATCAAAAACGTTGTAAGCGCCCCTCACACCCAGATTGGTGAAGGTACTATCAAAACTACCGCCTTGTTTCGTGAGCGCTGCAATGCCGCCATCCTCAGTAAAACCGTCTGTGCGCACATCGATGTAAGACACACCAAAGAATGGCTCAAACACAAAGGCATCAATCAAAGGAAACTCGTAGTTTGCCTCAGCATAGAACTGCCAGCCGCGTCCGTTGTAGCTGCTATGCTCCCGCTCATCGATCGTAGAGAAATCAACCGTCCTTGCCCCTTCAAGGAAGTGCCAGTTGTAGATGCCCGCCAGAACAAAGCCCACGTCCTTCACATCAGTCTCACCATAAATCCCGATGGACCATGTGGTCGCTGACCCGCTGGACGAGCGCGCATCCTGCTTCACATTGGTGCGCCCGTATCCACCCAGAACACCTGCCAGAAAATTGTCATCGAACTCACGATCATACCCGAAGAGCAAGCCGCCCAGACTGTTGTCCAGTGAGGCTGTGTCGCTTGTGCTGAATGTGTTGGACCACGCCCCATAACCAATGCCCCAAAGACCGTTGCGGCGCTCTTTTTCAGGGTCAAGCGGATCCTGTTCAGGCGCGAGAGACGCTGAGATCGCGCCAAGAGAAGCATCTGCATTCCGTATACGGTTGTTGATCAACGCCATGCGGCGATAGTTGTTCTCAACCAACGCCCCTTGAATGGAGGCATAAATCTCCCCGGAAAGATCATCATAAGCAGCCTGTGCCTGAGCTCCGTTAGAAAGGCCCAGCACCGCCTGCGGCAATGGATCTGAAAGCGGCAGACTGTCCAACCCAACACAGGCTACGGAACGCTGGTTTTCGTTGCCTGCCAAACCGCAGAAGTTGTTGGCCAGTGCAGTTGCCGTCAGCGTGACGGCAGTCGCTCCATAGTTCAGCTCCCAGTCGATAAACAAGGTATCGACCACACTATCAAACGTTCCCGTAACGCCTCCTGCTGCATCCACAATGGTGAACGCACCAACCGGCGCAAATGTTGCCCCACTGGTTTGCACTACACCACCATTCAATGTGGCTGTGCCGGAAACATCCAGTGTGTCACTCGCCGTCATATCCGCATTGAAGGTGACCATGTAGGTCGAAGAGGCCTCATTCTGGAAATCGCCGGTGATATCCGTTTCCTGAATACTGGCATCCCCGCCGGGCGAGAGAATCCCGGCGTTTGTCAGCAGATTGCCCGCTCCCAAAATGACTTCGTCTCCAGAGTTGAAACGCGCGCCACTCAGGTTATTGAAGGCGTTGGTCCCGGCATCAAGATCGATGCCATTGGTGGAGGTCAACGTGCCGGAGTTATTGATCGTATCATCTCCGGCACCGCCTTTGATATCGTCCACCACACCGGAGATGGCATTGGTGCCGGTAAGCGTGAAGGTGGTATCACCGACTGTCTGAATGTTGATGCCAAACGACTGTGCATTGATGGTGCTGTTGGTCAGGTTGACCTGAAAAGTACTCGCAGGTGCAAGACCATCTGAAATAAGTATCCCATCCGAGCTCGCCCCATTAGCATTGATCGTTCCGCTGTGGGTTACAGTGGCGGTGTTTTCTGAATACACCATAATACCGTGCGCTGAGTTGCCACTTGTTGTAATTGTGCCGCTCTGGTCAATCGTAACGGCCCCAACACCGCGAGCACGTGCAAAAATACCGCGCGAGTCGTTGCCAGCGGTGGTCAGCGTTCCAACATGCGTGATGCTAACATCTCCTGTCCCATCAGAACGTGCAAACAAGGCTGTACTTGATGTATCCAATGTATCGACATTGCCGGTCTGAGAGATGGTTATGGCACCAGTACTGCCACCTTGCGTGGTGGCATAAATCCCTTGAGCATACATGTTGCCAGTAGTGGTGATATCACCGGTATGGGTGATCGTAATCTCTTGAGACAAAACAACTTCAATGCCCCGGCTGTAATAGCCGTCCGTTGTAATATCGCCGCTCTGAGTAATCGTCACGGCATCAGCGTCTCTCACCTCAACACCAGAGGCATACTGACTTATTGTCTGAATATCACCAGTGTGCGTGAGGGAGACGTTCCCGCCATCTGGGTCTATCTCAATTGCGTTTCGGCCATCTGTTGCGATGAAAAAATCACCGGTATCACTGTTGATCGTGATGTTGCCATTGGAATCAAACTGAATGCCCGGCAGAAAGAAGGAGGGCGTGATATTGCTCGTCACATCTTCAATAATCAGGGTGGTGTAGGCTCCACCTGCGCCACCCTGAACATCCACGCCAACGGACAAATCACCGGAACACGTCACCGTCGTCCCGCTGATCTGGCATTGTGGCTGCGGGGAGACTGATTGCGCTCTTGTGGGAACAGTGGTTGCAATTGGCAAGGCGATAAGCGCGGTGGAGAGGAGGAGGGACTGGTAGAGCCTGCTGGAAGATACCACTCGCTGTGACTTTACTGATGTGACGGTGCCGCGCATTTAAACCCTCAGACTACTGAACTAAGGCACTTAAACTTCTCGAAATACGCCGAGCACAAAACTCTACCCGCCAAATCGTGCAATGTATGCCGGGCAGTTACGCTTGGATCGCTTAGACAGGCTCAACGGCTGGCTCACCGCTGAGCACAGGCCAAACGATTCCAAAAACAATGAGTTAACGTCTAGGCTGACCATGCATCTGGCAGGTCGCAATCTTTGAAAATTGAGGGCACAGGTTCAGTTGGACTCAACTGACGAGGCGAAGTCGAGATTCTGATTGAATCACGTTGTCGATCTTGTCGTATTACGCATGCAGCACGCACTTTAACGTCAGCATTAAAATCAGGAAAGCAAATCCATCGCGTGAACTTCAAAACCGGATAAGCGTATAACATCCTATAGAAACAAGGAGTTTTCCAGTTTCAGTGGAAAGCCAGCTAAACTTCACTTCACATATCGGTGAGGGTACCCAATCAAAACAATCGATAAAGCATTCATTAACGCCTCTTCAGCTAGGGGATCTCCCTTATATTTGCTTAGGGGAGAGCATTGTGTTGTTTCTAGGAAGAGTTGTAGGCAGTCTGTCTGCTGCCGTCGTGTTGGGGCTAACCGCATCTCCTCTGAGTGCTGCAGACATTAATTCACTCAAAGAACAGTATCGCCGACCACTGGAAATCCCGTTTCCAGACAGCGCGCCTTACTCACCGCAGATGGCGACGCTCGGCAAAATGCTGTTCTTTGATCCGCGTTTATCTGGCAACAAAAACATCAACTGCGTCAGCTGTCATAACCCATCGTTTGGCTACGAGGTTCCGGTGCCTACCGCTGTTGGATCCGCCAATACACATCTGGGACGCCAAGCTCCAACTGTGCTGAATGCCGCCTGGGTTTCGCCTATGTTCTGGGATGGCCGCGCAGAAACGCTGGAAGAGCAGGCTGCCGGTCCAATCACCAACCCGGAAGAGATGGACGGCAAGTTCGAGACCATCGTCGAGGTCCTTGATGAAATTCCGGGCTACAACAAATGGTTCGGCTCCGTATTCCCGAATGAGGGGATCACGCGTGACACCGTGCTCACCGCCATCGCAACATATGAACGCACCGTGGTTTCCGGTTGGGCACCGTTTGATCGCTGGGTCGAAGGCGATGAAGGGGCCATCTCTGCCTCTGCTAAGCGCGGGTTCGAGTTGTTCAACGACAAAGCCAACTGCGCGCCGTGTCACTCCGGTTGGAACTTCACCGACAACAAGTTCCACGACATCGGCACACCGACAGAAGACATTGGCCGCGGGCTTTATGAGGAAGACAATCCAAAAGCCCAGTTTGCCTTCAAAACTCCGGGCCTGCGCAATCTGACGTATCGTGCCCCGTTTACCCACAATGGCAGCATTCCTGATCTGGAAACCATGATCGCCCACTACAATACTGGCGGCATTGAGCGCCCATCCCGATCCGAGCATGTGCGCCCGCTGGACCTGTCTGAGCAGGAAGTGGAAGACCTCAAGAACTTCCTCGTTTCGCTGACTGCTGAGCGCACCGAAACGCCAATGCCAACGCTGCCGAACTAAGGGCCGGAATCCATGACCATTCGCTACAAAATCTTCATTCCGATCCTCAGTCTCATCATCGTTGCAATGGCCCTGATGGCCTTCCTCGTCTGGCAGGCAGCAGAAGGTCGCGAGAACCTTGGCCGGGTCACACTCAAAGCACTGGAAGCACAGCGGCTTTCCTTCACCATCGTGAATGACTTTGAGCACGCCAAGGAAGTCGTTGATACAGCACTGGCTATGACGACCTTCATTGAGCCGGAAGAGTTCCGCCGCGAGTTCAATGATATCAACGCATCTTTGGGTATGGATATTGAGCAGACGCTTGATGTAGCGCTCAATGATGAGATGCGCCAGGCCGTGACCTCTGCGCAAACAGCTTTTAAAAACTGGAGCAAGGACGCTGCGATCCTGCTCGGCATCACGCCATCCCGCATGATCCCAACCAAAGAGAAGATCGAGCGCCACAATCAGGCTCTGCGCGGCTCTATCAATGCGATTGTGTCTTCCACCGTCTCTGCCAGCCAATCCGCTCTGGCACAGGCCAATGCGGATGCGCGCCGGGTGAACATCATCTCCCTCAGCTTTGCGTTGGTTGTTGGCCTTGCCGGCCTTGGCTTTGCTCTGTGGCTGGCAAATGGTCTGAGCAAGCCAATTGTGGCCCTGACCTCTAAGATGGGGGAGCTAGCTTCCGGTGCCGTGGATGTAGACCTCAATCTGGCTGCCCGCAAAGATGAGATCGGCAAGATGCAAGACGCGGTGATTGTATTCCGCGAAAACGCCATTGCCCGCCGTGATCTGGAAGAACAAGCGAAAACAGAGCGCTCCCGTGAGTTGACCCGTCAGCAGAAGAAGGAAGAGGTTGTCGAGCAGTTCCGAGTAGTTCTGGAGCGGAACGTCTCCATGCTTTCCAACCAGTCCATGGAAATGCGCAGCTCGTCTGAACGTTTGTTTGACGTGGCCAATCAGGCGACCCAGCAAGCGAACAGCGCTGGAGAAGCTTCTGCAAGCGCCTCTCAAAACGTAGAAACTGTGGCTGCAGCAGCGGAAGAACTGGCTGTTTCCATCCAGAAAATTTCCAACCAGTCCACGCGCGCCAACACACTGGTGGCATCCACCTCTCAGATCGCACAGAACACGGACAACGAGGTCATTGCACTGGCTAAGTCCGCCGAGCAAATCGGCACTGTACTCAACCTGATCCGTGACATCGCTGAGCAAACTAACCTGCTGGCTCTGAACGCGACCATTGAAGCCGCACGCGCAGGTGATGCAGGCAAGGGCTTTGCTGTGGTGGCGACTGAGGTGAAGACACTGGCAAGCCAAACGGCCCATGCAACTGAGGAGATTTCAGCCCAGATCAACGGCATCCAGAGTTCAACCCGCAGCACGGTAGAGGCCATTGGCTCCATCACCGCAGCTGTAAAGGAGATCAGCGAGCTGACCTCATCCATTTCCGATGCAGTTGAACAACAGCAGATGGCGACAGCGGAAATCGCAGAAGCTGTTCAGGCAGCGTCTGATGGAACCGCCAAAGCAGCCAGCAATGTTGTTTCCGTGAGCGGTGCCATCAACGAGACCACCAGTGAGGCAGGTGCAGCCAACCAGTCCTCCGCTCTACTGGAGCAGGTCACCAACGACCTCTCCGCTGAAGTCGACAGCTTCCTCATCCGCATCGCAGAAGAAGAAACCACGCTTCAGGCTGCTTCAGCTTAATTGAATTAAGATCAACCGGGCTGTCCACTAAGACAGCTCGGGCACTTTCCAGGCATCCCCTTCCGCTCCCAAAACCCAAAATCCACCTGTGTTACAAATCTGTACATTTTTTGGGTTGCGCGATCTTCATATTAGAATATTAGAAAGTAATAACTAACAAGTCACAGCAGAGGTGGCCCTGTGACCCATCACAATGCGCCAAACAAAGATTTGCCTTTGGAAGACACTGGCATTTCTTCTATTTCCGGTAAGGCACGCAAGGGCTTACCGTTTAAGCGGATTATTCTGCTCATTCCCGTTTTCATCACCATCATGTTCACTGGTGGTGTCATGGGCATGTACTTCCAACCCGCTGGCCTGCGCCTGTTCTATGAAATGACGGGCCTTGAACCGGGAGGGGGAAGTGATCAGAAAATCGCTGTTCCCATCAATACAACCGTTACACCAGAAGACATCAAAGCACTGGAAGCTGGTGCTGTCGTCGCGCTTGGCAAGTTGATCCCTCGGGACGGCGTGTCGACAATCGCTCTGCCATTTGGAGCAGGGGACGCCCGCATTGCGGACCTTCCTGTTTCAGTCGGAGATTGGGTTGAGAAGGGTACTATCCTGGCATCCCTCGACAATCGTCCGTCTTTGGAGGCAAGTGTTGAAGCAGCAAAAGCTGAGGTAGCAGTTTCTGAAGCCTCGCTCAGCCAAGTTCAGCTTTCCATCAAAGCCAGTCAGGTTGAGAACGAAGCAGACCTGAACCGTGCCAAAACCAATGCGGATCTGGCACGCGTCGAACTGGAACGCACAAAGTCCTTGTTTGCCCGCAAGGTTGTGACAGAGGCTCAACTGGATCGCGCAAAGGCGGAAGCAGAAAGCGCGTTACTAGATGTAGCCCGCAAAGAAGCGACGCTCAAGCGATACAGCAGCACGGCAGATATCTCTCAGGCAGATGTGGAACTTGCCAAACGCAAGCTTCAGTCCGCTCAGATCGCTCTGCGTACAGCTGAAGTGAATCTAGAGAAATCCATCGTTCGCGCACCCTTTGATGGCACTGTTCTTGACCTGCTGGTGCAACCCGGCGAGCGGCCATCTTCTGCGGGCCTGATCGAGTTCGGCAACACTCGCGAGATGACCGCTGAGATGGAGATCTACCAGAACCAGATCGGACGCCTGAACATTGGTGATGTGGTGGTTTTGCGGGCCGAAGCTCTGGCGCAGGAACTGCGTGGGACATTGACAGAGATCGGCCTGATTGTTGGACGCCAGAACATCATCAGCGTCGATCCAGCTGCAAACACCGATGCACGTGTGGTGACGGTTGTCGTCACACTGGATGAGACATCCTCTGAGCTAGCAGCAAACCTGACCAATCTGGAAATCCTCGGCTACTTTCAGCCTGCATCTGAGAGGGACACCAAGTGACCCGCTTTCTCACATGGCTGCTGGGCCGTTTGCCCATAGGCTGGTTGCAGCTGACACACAATAAAGGGCGCTTCGCTGCGGCTCTGGCGGGTGTTGCCTTCGCCAACGTTTTGGTGTTCGTGCAACTCGGCATGATGGGCGCGCTGACTGGGTCTACCTTGCAGCCCTACGAGCTGTTTGAGGCGGATATTCTCATCTCTGCCTCCGATGCCAAATCTCTGACTGAAGGCGGTAACGTTGCACGAGTGCATATGCTGCAAGCACTGACGGTGCCGGAGGTGGCTTCAGCTGCGCCAGTTTACATCACCAAAGTCGACTGGCGTGTGCAGGAAGATCAGATTGCGGGTTTGCAGTTGGTGGGTCTTCCTATTGAAGCCATCGACTTTATGGCACCTGTGCTGCGCCCACAGTTCCTGCAACTGGCTTTGCCAGATACGGCGCTGGTTGATCGTAAGACCCGGGGTGGAACGGAAGAGTTCTTCAACTCACTCTCACCGGAAACGCCCGCAATCTTTGAAATGAACAACCGCCAGATCAAACTGATCGGTACCTTGCAGATCGGCGCTGGTTTTAGTGCCGATGGTAATCTGGTGATGTCCGACCAAAGCGTCCTGCGCCTGTCTCCCTCACGCAGTTCTGGCGCACCAGACCATATCCTGCTGAAAGTACAACCCGGAGCCTCTGTTGAGCGGGCTGTTGAGCTGCTGAAGCAGGTTCTGCCGATAGATACGCTGAAAATCAGAAGCTTTGACAAGGCGGCAGCAGATGAGCAAGCCTACCAGACCTCAGAAAAGCCAGTCGGCATCATCTTCGGGTTTGGCACCATCATTGGCGTGCTTGTAGGGATCGTTATTGTTTATCAGGTTCTCAGCACCGATGTGGCTGATCATCTGAAAGAATACGCCACCTTCAAAGCCATGGGTTTCAGCCAGGGGTTCTTCCTCTGCATCATCTTTGAAGAAGCCATGATCCTTGCCGTGCTTGGATTCTTCCCCGGCGCACTGGCAGCAACGGGCATTTACAAAATGCTGGCGCTGAAGTCTGGACTGCCTGTGGGATTAACACTGGCTCGTGCGCTGATCGTGTTTGTTGGCACACTCGCGGCCTGCGCCCTTTCCGGAACCATCGCAACACGTCGATTGGCACATGCTGATCCGGCTGATCTGTTCTAGGGGGCCGCATGACATACACACCACATGCCCCGATCAGCGTTTCTGGCCTCAGCCATTGGTTTGGTGAAGGGGAAGCGCGTAAACAGGCGATCTTTGACGTCAACTTTGAAATCGAAAAGGGCAGCCTGACAGTCCTGATGGGGCCATCAGGTTCCGGCAAAACAACATTGCTGACTCTGATGGGCTGCTTGCGCGACGTACAAAAGGGTCAGCTTTCTTTACTGGGGCATGAGCTGCATGGCGCGGATGAGACCATGAAGATTATGCTGCGCCGTCGGCTCGGCTTTATCTTTCAGGCCCACAACCTGCATGAGAGCCTGACCGCAACACAAAACGTGCTGATGGGCCTTCAAGTGCACCAGAGCGGAGTGAAGGCGACCGTGGATGCTGCGCAGCAGGAAAAAGCGGCGCGGCACATGCTGAGTTTGCTGGGGCTGGAAGACCGGCTCGACTACCTGCCAGCGCATCTTTCCGGCGGCCAAAAACAACGCGTTGCTATTGCACGTGCACTGGTTTCCTCTCCGGATATCGTGTTCGCAGATGAACCAACAGCGGCACTGGATAAGGACACCGGCCTGACGGTTGTCGAGCTGCTGAAGGAGCTGGGCGATAAGCGTGGCATCACCACCGTAATGGTCACCCATGACAACCGTATCCTGCAGCTGGCGGACCGTATTCTCACCATGGATGAAGGGCATCTGGTTGAGGAGGCTGTGCCGGCATGATCTCGCCAATCAAAACCTGCAGGTGCCCGTTACACCTTGCGACAAACTATTACAACATTCCCATTGAAGCGTTGTTTTGCTCATCTATTCTCAGCGAAGACAAGCACAAACGCGGCTTATACGGGCATATACATAGATACAGCAGGAATACATAAGAGATCCGATCTGATTTTCAATCAGATAAGAAATCTATATTTCCAATAAGACAAACAAAACCAACCAAACCTCATCAAATACTTTCCAATCACCAAACACGGAGAAATCCATGCGTAAACTATTGATCACCGCACTGGTCGCTATGACTGCAACGACGGCTTATGCAGCCGATGCCAACAAGGAAGACGTGGTCGACGCACGCCGTGCTTACTTCACTCTGCTTGGACATGACATGGGCGCGCTGGCGGCGATGGCCAAAGGCGAAGTTGAATACAGCGCCGAGAAAGCAAAAGCAGCTGCAGGCAACATGATGACAGTTGCAAGCTACAACGCAGCAGGCCTTTACATGCCAGGCACCTCAAACGCTGACCTGCCAGGCAAAACCCGTGCTCGCCCAGTGATCTGGGAAGATATGGCTGGCTATCAGGCCAAAGGAAAAGATTTCTATCAGGCACTTGTCGCACTCAACGAAGTCGCTGGCGAAGGTCGTCCTGCACTGGGCAAAGCACTCGGCCAACTGGGCGGTACCTGCAAAGGCTGCCACAAAGAATTCCGTGCGAAGGACTTTTAAGAAATGACGACTGCGAGCACTGATCATCCTTTGGAAACGCAGGAGAAAAAAGGCACCCGTATCTGGGATCTGCCGCTGCGCCTGTTCCACTGGCTCTTTGCAGGCTGTGTGGCCGCCGCGTGGGGTTTGGGCAAGTTCGGGCCTGACGTGATGACGCTGCACTTCTGGTTTGGCTATGCAGTGCTCGCGCTCATTGCGTTCCGTCTGATTTGGGGTTTCATCGGGTCAGAGACAGCCCGTTTCTCAAGCTTCATTTATAGCCCCAAAGCACTGTTCTGTTACATCGCCAAACTGCCAAAACGGCGGGCAAGCAACTGGAAAGGACATAACCCGCTCGGCGGCCTGTTCGTTTTCCTTTTGCTGGGTGTCATCGGAGCACAGGCGGCGCTTGGATTGTTCGTGGATCCGGAAGACTACATCAATGTAGGGCCATTCGCTTCATGGGTGGGCATCGACAGCGCCCGCACCGCATTGGCGTGGCATGGCATTCTGGCCCGCGCAACGCTTATTCTGGTGATCCTGCATGTGGCAGCTATCTTCTTCTACCGTTTCTGGAAGAGGGAAGACCTCGTCACACCAATGATTACAGGTCACCGAAAAGCCAAGTGATCAACGCAAAATTTCAGGCCGGAGCGGAAACATCTGCTCCGGCTTTTTCATGACTAAGTCGCCTCTGTTTCTCGCGCCTGAGCCGTCCGTTTGATCAGAGGCTCTTCAATCGGGTTCTTCTCCATCATCCACGGCTTGTAGTTCATCTCAGGATTATTAACCCGCTTCAACACACTTGGGTGAACATGTGGCTGCCCACGCTCTCTGGCGTTCAGGTCCAGCCTCGGCCACACACGCTGCTTCACTTTATAGATGTACTCAAAGATACCCTCACGCGGGTTATGGATGGTGCCGGTTTCATCCGGGTTCATCTTAGCAATCACTGCTTTGCGGCTGCCTTCGTGAATGCGCAGACCGTTGCGCTCCGCATGCCCCAGCATCCAGTTGAAGGTGATGTCGGAAAGACGGGAATCTTCATAGCCTCCCCCAACATCCGTATGCACACCTGCAAACCACGTCTGCTGCATAATCTGGTTGGGAGCTGTGCTCTCGTTCCACAAAACGGGATGAAACACCTCACGCTCATCATCAATTGACAGAGCGTGGTAGGCATTCTTCACCGCTGCGGGCAAAGTCAGGTCATGGAACTCGTGTTTGAAGCCGGGGAGTTTGTTGATGGCAGCTGAAAGCGGCTTCCATGGCAGGCCGAGCGCCGCAACGGTGTCCCACACGCCGATGAACTCAATCTCCGCCCACATATTGTGGTGCTTCTCACGAAACTCCTGCGCTTTTGCTTTTCGTTCGTGGCCATCACTGATCTGATAGATTTTGTAGGCTTGGTTGATCAGTTCGGGGCGGGATTTCGGGAGGATGCCAAACATCTCGATGAAACCTGCAAGACTGCGCACGGTGGTGGCGCCGCGGCTGAAGCCAAACAGGTAAATCTTATCCTTCGCCTGATAGTTCTCGAAAATGAACTGATAGCATTCCTTTAGGTTCTTGCTGATGCCAAAACCCGTGGCATTGCCCAAAAACCGTGTGATGCGAGAGCGATGGGCTTTGGTCCCCAGGCCACGATCGTAAAACAAGACCTGTCGCTTGGTTCTGTTTTCGCAAATTTTGAAGAGCTTATAGACGTTCGTATCCGGACCATCGCCACCTTCCTGACCGGTCCCATCTGAAAACACCACTATGTTCTTCGCCATCGCCACCTCCCAAAACTGCAGGGCCACATAAACCTAACGAGCAATCGCAGGTAAGTACAGCTTATGCGGGTATCCACACCTCATGCACCCCGCATATTCTCATGAGCCAGACGTAAAGAAGCCCGGAGAGGGGGATCTCCGGGCTTCTGTTTGAGAAGAGAGGGTTCGGATGGAGGTGGCCGTCCTAGCCCTTATGCTTCTGGCAAAAAGGCCAGCCCCTCTTCTTTCAGGTGGATGAAGGCTTCTGTACCTGTTGGAACCACGGTTGCGCTCAGATTGTGATCAATGGCGAACAGCTTGCCCATACCAGTGTTGAGGGAGTACTGGATCTGGTTGCCGAGATAAGCTGCATAGGAGACGCCAGCAGCAATTCCATTGGTCGCATTCTGAGATACGGAGATTCCTTCCGGACGGATCGCCAGCTTTCCGTGCTGACATGCCGGTCCGGAGTAAGGCAGCACAACAGTTGCCCCACCAACATTCAGCGAAACGGTGCCTTCGCCGAAACCTGCAATTTCACAGTCCACCACGTTTGCGTCACCAATAAAGTCAGCGATAAACGCTGAGTTTGGCTGGTTGTAGAGCTCACGTGGTGTGCCGGACTGTGCAATCTCTGCTTTGTTCATCACGATGATGCGGTCAGAGACCGCCATTGCTTCTTCCTGATCGTGCGTCACGTAGACAGCAGTTAGACCAAGCTTCTGCTGGATCTCGCGGATCTCTTCACGCACGTGACGCCGCAGCTTCGCATCAAGGTTAGAGAGCGGTTCATCCAGCAGCAGAACTTCTGGCTCCAGCACCACAGCACGGGCAACCGCTACACGCTGCTGCTGACCACCGGAAAGCTCGGATGGAAGACGTTCGCCGTAGCCAGCCAGTCCGACCATTGCCAGGCCTTCTTCGGCTTTGGCTTTGGCTTCCTTGGCTGGCACCTTGTTGACGCGCAGACCATAGGACACGTTATCGACAACGCTCATGTGCGGGAACAAGGCGTAGGACTGGAACACCATAGAGACATTGCGGTAGGTCGCAGTCAGGTGAGTGACATCCTTGCCGCCGATGTAGATGGTGCCTTCAGTAGCCGCTTCCAGACCTGCGATGAGACGCAGGGTGGTGGTTTTACCGCAACCACTTGGCCCCAGCAGAGTGACAAGCTCACCCTGCTGAATGTCCAGATTGAGAGGCTTCAGTGCGGTGACAGAACCGTATTTTTTGACAACATCCCGGAACTGTACAGAGCCTGCTTTTTGCATAATAGACATGATTTACTCCAGAAACTCTAGGATTAAGCTGAAGCCAGCTCTTTGTTCTTGTTAGAGGTTTGCAGACGGTTCTGACGACGCAGCTTGCGCTGGCCAATGACGACCTGCAGCAGCAAGATTGCTACAAGCATGGTGATGATCAACACGGAGGAGTACGCAATCGCGATGCCGTACTCACCATGTTCAACACGGCCCACGATGAACGACGTTGCCATGTTGTGGCGCGCGCTCACCAGGAAGATCACCGCGCTCACAGAAGTGATGGCGCGAACGAAGCTGTATGCTAGTGCAGCAAGGATCGCTGGTCCCATCAGAGGCAGGATGACTTTGCGAACAGTGGTAAAGCTGTTTGCACCAAGGGTGATGGACGCTTCATCCAGGCTCTTATCCAGCTGGGACATAGCCGCGATGCCACCACGTACACCCACTGGCATGTTGCGGAACACAAACACGATGATCAGGATGATGCTGGTACCGGTCAGCTCGATTGGTGGTGTGTTGAAGGCCATGATGTAAGCCACACCAATCACAGTGCCCGGAATTGCAAAGCTGAGCATTGTGCTGAACTCGAACATGTTCTTGCCAGCAAACTTCTGGCGCACCAGCAGATAAGCAGTGAGTAGACCCACAACAGCGGTGAGTGGGGCTGCGATGGTGGAGATGGTCAGCGTGGTGAAGTAGCTGTCCCAAGCCACACCGGTCCAGCGAATGCCGTTGTTGAAGCTGACGGAGAACGCACGGATGTAATGATCCAGCGTGAAGGTGTTGTCGTAACCCCAAAGCTTCACGAAGCTACCAAACACAATCATGGAGTACACAACTGCGGTAAACGCTGCCCAAGGAAGTGCGAAGCCGTAGCAAGCCCATTTCAGAGCCGGGTTCAGCGGAGAGTGCTGACCAGAGTCGGCCTTACCGGTCACAGTTGCGTAAGACTTCTTG
Source organism: Pseudovibrio sp. SCP20 (assembly GCF_057774105.1). Classification (NCBI taxonomy): domain Bacteria; kingdom Pseudomonadati; phylum Pseudomonadota; class Alphaproteobacteria; order Hyphomicrobiales; family Stappiaceae; genus Pseudovibrio; species Pseudovibrio sp. SCP20. The sequence continues at coordinate 355,914 of NZ_JBYMDH010000005.1, forward strand.
CCGAGCCAGAGACGCTGCGCGATGAAGGCGGACAGAGTGAGCATAAGCAGCACGACAGCGAGGACAGCTGCACGGGATGGATCAGCCACAGCACCCACAATCGCAAAGTAGATCTCGGTAGACAAGACGTTGTAGTTGCCGCCCAGAACCAGAGGGTTACCGAAGTCGGCGATACTTTCAATGAAGCCGAGCAAGAAGGCATTTGCCAGACCCGGGCGCATCAAAGGCCAGGTGACGTTCTTGAACGTTTGCCACTGGGTTGCGTTCAGCGTCTGAGAGGCTTCTTCCATGGATGGGCTGACGCCCTCAACCACTCCAATCAGCACAAGGAACGCGATCGGCGTAAAGGAAAGCAGCTGCGCGAGATAAATGCCGGAGAAGCCGTAGAGCCACCGGCTCTTGGAGATGTCGAACATCTCATGCAGCACATCTGTCACTACACCAGCACGGCCGAACATAAGGATCAGCGCAAGACCAATCACAAAGGGAGGAGTGATGATTGGAATGATGGTGAGAACGCGCAGCAGCTTTTTCGCAGGAAACGCGGTTTTGGTCGCAATCAACGCAAAAGCGAGACCGAGGAGGGTTGTACCAGCACCGGTGAGCACTGCGAGGAAAACAGAGTTCCATGCCGGTCCGCAGGTCTTGCCGCCAGCAAGGCAGGCAAGGCTCCAGATATCGCTGGAGAAGAAGCGGGTAAAGAAGGCCGTAATATCAAAACTGCCATCTGATGCTTCAAAAGCGCGGATCAGGATTTGGGAGACCGGATAGAAGACGAAAGTCACGACCAGCGCAATGATGAGGCCGATGCTGCCAACGATGAACGCATCACCGCGGCCCTGACCTAGACCTGAAATACTGGTGGTGAGAATGAAGAGCAGAGCGCCAGCGGTGAGCAGGGCACCGGCACCAAAGCCAATCTGTCCAGACGCAGCTGAACCGAAGTTAAGCGCATCATTGAACAGTTCAGGGCCGGTTCTGCCAATTGCAAAGCCCTGCGCAAACAACAGAACGATGCCTGTAATGGACAGAATAACAAGGGCTTTTGCACGGGTACGTTCATCTTTCAGCACAGCAAACGACAGGGCAATGCCCACGAATGCCAGTGCCAATGGAACAAACCACCAGCGGCCATAAAGCAGAGCTTGGAAGAGGGCAGGTGCGGCGTCTTCGCTGAGGAATTCGCTGAACAACCAGCTAAAAGACCAAAAGCCGCTATCTACTGAGTACCAGGGAAATATGCAAAATCCCACTATTCCGGCGGCGAGCCAGAGCGCAATTGTCTTTCGCATGATGTTGATCCGAGAGTTTTGTATTGGCGCAAGCGCGAATACGAAGCAATGCATGTAAGGGAAGGGCGGACGGATCCGCCCTTCAGCGCTTGATTTACTTAGTGAGAAGCGTTTTTAACTTCTTCGTTCCAGCGCTTCAGAAGACGTTCACGAGTAGAACGCTCACCGTATGTTGCAAAATCGTAGTCGATCAGCTTGATGCTTGCCAGATCTGGGGACTCAGGAGCAACGGATGCTTTAGAGTTGGAAGGAACCTGGAAAGATTTCACTTCTACAGAACGGGACTGAACATCTGGACGCAGTGCGTATTCAACGAACTGTTTTGCCAGTTCAGGGTGCTTCGCACCTTTGATCACACTCACAGCACCCACTTCGTAACCAGTACCTTCACAAGGTGCCACGATCTTCAGCGGGAAGCCGGAACCTGCCAGTTTCACCATATCGTGCATGAAGCCGATGGAGATGGTGGTTTCACCGCGCGCCGCAGCTTTGCTTGGTGCAGAACCAGACTTGGTGTACTGGTTCACGTTCTTGCCGATTTCAGTCAGCAGACGATAAGCTTCGTCTTCACCAAACAGCTGAACGAATGTTGCCAGTTCAGTGTAAGCGGTGCCAGAGCTGTTCGGGTTCGCTACCTGAATTTCGCCCGCATATGCTGGGTTGGTCAGGTCTTTCCAGCAAGCTGGTGCTGGCAGGCCGCGCTCTTCCAGAACTTCAGAGTTGTATGCAATGCCCAGAGCGCCTGCGTAGATGCCCACGGTGCCACCGTTGGAGATCTTGTGCATGTTGGATGCCCAGCCAAGCAGCTCGCTGGTGTCAACGCCAGGATCCTGTGTCAGGCCTTCAAACGCTGCGATCAGGTGTGGATCGCCGGTGCCGCCCCACCAAACGTCGATTTTAGGGTTGCTTGCTTCTGCACGCACCTGAGCGAGGGTTTCGCCGGTGCTCTTACGAACCATCAGAACTTCATTGCCGGTTTCTTCCTCAAAACCACGAGCCATCAGTTCACACCAGTCCTGCTCAGCACCGCAGACCATGTTGAGTTCTTCTGCAGAAGCTGTTGCAGGAAGTGCAGCAAGGAGGCCAACAGCAGCAAGACCACCTAAAAGAGCGTTTTTCATTATCTTCTCCCAAGTTAAAACGCATGTAAGTGTAATAACTTATAAGTACACCCACATCATCACGTAACTTGATTTGAAAATTACATGAAACATCACAGGAACGCTTATGATTTACCGTTAAGTATGTTCTCATTTAGCAGATATATATTTTAAATGTTACATTTATTACAGAAATGAGTTACATATGAAATATTAGAATTATTGATGACAAGGCACTTTCCCGTGCATTGTCGCCGCAATCTGAAGAAAATCAAAAACGACCTCCGAGTATGCGTCTGGGAGCATGGTACGGGTTGCGAGGAAGGTTACGTCAATGACCGAGAGTTGGGATAGGTCACCCTCAAAGGTAGCTGTCGTCGATGACGATCCGGCTATCCGTGAGGTGTTGCAGGAGTTGCTGCACGAGTATGGGTTTCAGGCACTGCCGTGCCATGGGAGCAAAGACCTTATAGAGCTGAAAGAACTGGAAAGCCTTGATCTGGCAATCATCGATCTGAAACTGGACGGTGAGAGCGGCATGATGCTGGCGCAACGCCTGCGCACGTCCTATGACTTTCCAATCATCCTGCTGACTGGCACCGGCGACGAGGTAGACAAGATCGTTGGGCTGGAAACCGGTGCCGATGACTTCCTGATGAAGCCATTCAATCCGCGTGAGCTCATAGCGCGCATTCGTGCGGTGCTGCGTCGTTACAAACGCAACGTTCCGGCTGAACCTAAGCCAACTGTTGCTACAGCACCGGCTCCACAAGCTTCAAGTGCTGGGATCATTCCACTCGGCGAGCTCTCCTTCATCTGCGATGAACGGCGTTTGCTGGATACGAACCTGCGGGAAGTAAACCTGACAAACTCCGAGTTACGCCTGCTAGAGTTCCTCATCGAAAACCCGAACCGACCAATAGATCGGGTTGAGCTGCTGGAGCATCTGGGCGGTGATCTCTCTCGCTACATGGATCGTACAGTTGATGTGCTGATCCTACGTTTGCGGAGAAAGATTGAGGCTAATCCTTCCAAGCCAGTGTTTTTGCAAACCCGCCGTGGCAAAGGTTATGTCTTCGCACTGGAAGATGCGGCTGTAGATCTGCCATGACCTTTCTGCCCCAACGCGTGAAAGCTCTGCTTTCCATCAAAACACGCCTACTTGCAGCCATCACGCTACTAACCTTCGCAACTTTGTTTGCTGGGTCCATCGCGTGGTATTGGCTGGATCAGGCCAATGTGAAACTCGTTGGGCATTATCAGAAAACCATTGAAGCCATTGCAAGCTCCCTCCAGCTTGCCAACAAATCCGCTGGTCTGGTCAGTTCTGCCCCGTTCATTCTAAACCTTTCCTCCGTCTATCAGATCGAAAACGAAGGCTCCCGCTTGCTGGTGGAGCTGAGCAAGGCTGAACAACAGTATCGCGACAACTTTCCGCTCTCTCGTCAGGAAGGAAGCCTTGGGCGTTTTCTGCCAGAAGTGCAGAAGAACCTCTCCCTCATGCGCTCACAAGTGGCTGTGCTAGTCAACGCGGCTCAGCAGATCAGCGAGTCTGAAGATCAGGTGCGCCGCGTTCTTGTAGACCTGACAAAGATGGAACGTCTGGCCGTCAAAAACTCCTCCACGTTTTACCAGAGCGCAGAGGAACGCAAAGCATGGCAAGGGATTGGACAAGCTGCCAATCTGTTGATCTCTGCAGCCCACGTCACCGACTTCCTCAGCCTCGGAGAACTGCGACGCCGCTATCACGTGCAGATGACGGATCTTGATGGGATGCCAGCGCCAGAGGTTCAGCAAGCAATCCAAGCTCTGAAAGCCATCGCAGAAGATGAAACCGGGCTTTATGCCACCCGCCATCTGGCTATGGCTGGGCAACTGGAAGCGCGCAACGCTCTTTTCAAAATCAAATCCAGCGCTCAGACAATCAACCAGCTTGTTGCTGAGTTTGTACGTTTGTCTGGTGAGGAGATCGCCAAGCAGCGACAGGAAACCTACTCCTACATCTCCAGCGCCCAGCTTGTCGTTCTGGTCACCGGGATAGCCAGCATCATTCTGGCACTGATCTCAGCGCACTATATTGCAGGATACGTTACCAAAAACATCAACCGCATCTCCCGCGCCATGTCCAATCTGGCAAAGGGGGATCATTCCACCGTACTGCCGCGTCCGGCCAGACAGGACGATGAGATCACACGGCTGCTGCACTCCTTCCGGATCTTCCGCGCCAACTCCATTCGTTTGAGACGCATCTACGGTCAGCTACAGCGCAAGACAGAGCTGTTCGAGACAACCTTTAACTGCATCGCTGAAGGGCTGGTGCTGACCAACGACGCGTTGGATATGACAGCCTGGAATCCGCGCCTTGCAGAAACTCTCCGCATCAAAGAAACCGACATCAAAGCGGCAAAGGACATCCGTATCCTCATCCAGAACTCAGGCTTTCGCTGGAAAGACGCGAATGTACGCCCCCATGGCAGCCGCTTCCGGTTCGCTGAGTTGATCCATGATGACGGGATCCTGATCGAAGTGCGCAAGAGCCCCCTACCGGAAGGTGGGGCTGTCTGGTCATTCTCGGATGCAACAGACCGACGTTTTGTGCAGGAGCAGGCGCGACAGAAGCAAAAGCTGGAGAGTCTTGGCCAGCTGACGGGTGAAGTGGCCCATGACTTTAACAATATCCTCACTAGCATCTCTGGCAGCGTAGGCATCATTGAGCGCAAGAGTGACAAGCTGATTGATCTAAGAGGGAACATCCAACGCATTCACAGCGCTGTGGAGATGGCCACCAACCTCACACAACGACTGCTCGCCTTCGCACGTAAACAGCACCTTGAGCCGGAAGTCATCGAGATCAACCATCTCATTGAGAGTGTTGCCGAGATCATCTCCCTCAGTGTAGATGAGCGGATTATTTTGACCACGGACCTGCCAGAGGAAGAGACTTACGTCCGCATCGATCCGGGCCAACTGGAAAGCGCTCTGCTCAACCTGTGCATCAACAGTTCGCACGCGATTGCAGAGGATGGTACCATCTCCATACGGGTTGAGGTCAACGGTATGGAAAGCGTCTCCATCAGCGTGACTGACAATGGTTGCGGCATGGATCAAGAGACGCTGGACCGAGTGTACGAGCCGTTCTTCACCACCCGTAGAACGTCAGCAGGCTCAGGTCTTGGTCTAAGTATGGTGTTCGGCTTCATCAAGCAATCCGGCGGTGAAATGGGCATCACCAGTGAGAAAGGGGAGGGCACAACAGTCACCCTCGTCATCCCGCAGGCGCCAGTTGAGGAGTTGGTACCCAACACAGCAATCACCTTTGACAAGCCCTATCGTATTTTGCTGGTTGAGGACGATCTGCAAACCCTGCTACGCGCAAAAACCATGCTGCAGGAGATGGGTTTGGTGTGCATTGAAGCCAACAGCTATGGCTCAGCTAAGGTGCTGATCGATAACGGAACGTTCTTCGATGTCCTGTTCACTGACGTCCAACTGGAAGACGGCAAAACCGGTTGGGATCTGGCTGAGGCCAGCATCAAAGCGTGCGCAGACCAAAAGGTAGTTGTCACGTCAGGCCGGTTCCCCAAAGCATTGGAACCAGAAGGCGAGAGCCTCGAAAAAATCACCCGCCTCGCCAAGCCCTACACCAAGGAAGAACTCGCCGAAGCGCTGCACCAACAGCTGCAACGCTTCAACATGGGCGGCTTCACAAAGCACTGAAATCAATCAGTACTTCTGATGTGATCAGGCGTAGAATCTATTGGAAGATAACCCTTCTTCTTTTTGAAATGTTACTTCAGCTGAGAAATGGAGGATCGGCACCGTTCCATCTCGTGCAACGCGAGTTTTGTAGTACTCAACAGGATCAACACGTTTCGCACCATCAGATAGGCTATCAACTTCGAACCAATCACCGTGTTCATTTTTGCGAAGTGCAACAAAATGACCACCTTGACCAAAGACCAATCGGTCAGTCTCACCAATAATCTTCGTCAGGCTTGCAACATTCTGATTCAACTTAGCTTCATCCTTTGGCTCAATTAACCAAGTGGATTTAAACTCAGGGACGCCAAGTGTGTCACGTTTTGCATTAACAATATCGACCCCAAAGCTAGCCTCCGACCCATGTCGACGAATATGATCAGCAGGGGAATGCCCATTGAACATTGCAAACTCTGCGGCGGCTGTTTCCCGATAAAGCTTTAGTGGATCACGATGGAACTCACGTTGCAGTTCTGCAGGTTTACGACGCAAGTAATTGGAAGCTTCCCGGAGGAAAGCCTCTTCAGACTTCTGCTTGTATCCCTCGATGAAGCCTGCCACTTGTTGATCAACCAGATCATCGACGGTCACGGCTTCAAACCCAAGACAAGCATTCAAAGCATGCTTCAGGCAGTATTGGTTCTGTTGCTTTTCGCAGTAGAAATCTGGATTTACACCAGCAGGTTTCTCACGTGCATCAACATTACTTCTGTGCGTTGCCGTCGTGTGAGCAGAGCCGTAACGCACACGATCTTCCTTAGGCGGAGCTGACACTTCTTCAGGAGTTGTCGGTTCAATTTTATGTTCAACCTTCCTGATCAGCTCATTCAGCTCATTCGTTTGTAAAGACAGGTACTCATGCCGATCTTCACTATAGAGCTTCTGACGATAAAGATCCTGGTTCTGCAATTGGATTTCGTCGTCAAGTTGGTTTGCTGCTGCACGCAAATCCTGAAGCTGCAGAGACTGGTAGGTTGGGGGAGCATCCTCAAACGACACATCACGAACGTTCTCAAACAGCTTTTCGGCCTGTTGCAAAGTGCTCTTTGCTTTGTTCTCAAGCAGTGTGTAGTCGTTCAGATCGGACAGTTTCACATTCTCATGAGAGATAGCTTCACTTAAAGCTTCTGAGAAATCAGACCGCCCCAATGCGCTGAGAAGTTCGGCTGTAGTCGCGAACTCTTGTTCCGAGATAGCTTGTGCCTCCTGAAAGGCTGTTCCACCAATTGAAGAAATAACCCGGACTACTTCTCCCAAGAACTTATCTCTGCTGTCAGACTCCACCGGATTATCATGCTCCGCATGGTCATATCTGATGTTGCATTGACACGCATCTGTAGCGGTTTCGATTGCTTGAAGTTTTGCAACGAGCAGCTCTTTCGCGCTCTTAACATCTACAGTGCCTTGCTTAATGTCAGCAGTGAGATTGTCGAGATCCCGAAGTGCATCATTAAGTTTCCCGAGATCTTGTTTCAGTCCTTGCAGATCCTGAAAGTACTCCGAGGTTTTAAATATCTTCCCTTCTATGGAGCCTTTCTCAGCGTGTAGAAAATGTTCAATCTTACTAATGACAGATGAGACTATTTTATAAAGCGCTTTCACACCAAAAATTGAAGGCGAAGTACGATTGGTTTCCTTAATTACTTCTGCGCTTAAAACTTTACTGGCATCGTGCAAAACATGAGCGACATCTTTTTTAAGTTCAGCTTGCTTATGAGAGACGGTCTCAACAACGTTCTGCTGACCAGATGGTATCGATGAACTGTGGTTGCCCTGAGCCGGAGTAATCGACGGGTGCTGAGAGGATGAAACTCCGAGTGTCATGAAAATGTTCCTTGGCATTTATACTAATGTTCTTGCCATACACATTAGCGACATCGTGCCGGGGGGAAGTGACATTTAAAACAGGACTTTCAAAAAGACCATGTTTCTTCGGTTCAAGCAGTTTGGTTAGCAAAAGCATCGATAGTTACCTCCTACACATCAACGTTTTCTCGAAAGACAATTGGCAGAAAGTGGATCAGGTAGAGCCCGAAGGCTAATGCGAACAAGCTCCAGGCAATCTGCATAACATCCAAATCGGGTACGAGGAGCGGTCCGAGAGAGCGAACCAGACAGGCTCCAATGAGGGACAGGATCGCCCCCCCCAACACCTTAGGCAGCTGCAAGGAATAACCTGCGTGACGCAGCCCTGCGATGGTCAGAACCATGAATGTCGCCAGAGACAAGCCGCCGATAAAGATCATATGCTGCCCGGAAACATAGGAGCCTGCAGACAGCACTCCCAGCAACCCACCGGCCTCTAACGCAAAGCCAATTCCGAAGAACCAGTAGACCAGATAAAGCACTTTTGAGAATGGCGTTCTCAGTGATCCGGCCTGATGCCAATCCTGTAGTATATTCAAAACGGCACATGCTGACGCCAGTGCCAACCATCCTTGCAAGGCATCCGAAACACCCAGCGCCTTGGCAAGTGTGAATGCAGTGATGCAAAACAGCGCCGCGCGTCTCATTGGCGGGCGAGGAATAAACACCGCACCATCTTCACGAGGTGAAAGCGCATCATTCACAATCACCATGGAGACCGGTGCAAGAGCAGTCAAAACCATCAGTACGAATGCACCTTCAGCAATCGCAAGCCCCTGATTAAGCACGCCAAGCTCGGTATACTCCCAAAAACAAACAAGCTGTGCAGCACAAAGCATCAAAACGGGCCACATGAGGTGACGCATCTTTGCTTGCAGCAGTCTTGGCAACACCACGACAAGCAAGGCTGCAGGGAAGAGAGCCTGAATCCCGAAAACAATGGCGCTCGGGAAAATATCGAGCGTCCAGAAAGCCGCTCGGCCAGCCAGCCACAAGGCTCCAAGGCCGGCGAGTTCAGCTCCAGCTATCTTTGGTGTGTTCGACCAGGAAGGCACGGCTGTCGTCAGAAAGCCTGCCATTGCACCAGCGAACAGACCAAAGAACATCTCATATTGATGGAACAACAGCGGGTCGGCATCAAAAGGCACTGGCAGAACATCCGCCAGAACGAGGCCCCACATAGCGATTGAAAACAACGCATAAAGCGCCGTTAACGGGAAGAAAACCCGAAACCCTTCTGAAAACACAGGAGCATCGAAAAAGGAGGCTTTATGCTCTGGCATACGCACGACATCAGTCATACCAGTTTCTCCCAATTGCTCATGTTAAACAGGCTAGCGATGCGGTCATCTGCCAGCAGACCTGCTTCCAGATCCATCAGGTTTCGGCGTGTACGCTCAGAACGCGGCAATGGCACTTCGTACTCTTTGGCAAAATGGCCCGGATCTGGCGCCATAATGAGGACACGATCACTCAAAGCCAGTGCCTCTGTCACATCGTGGGTCACCATCAAAACGGAACAATGTTTCTGATCCACCTCGTGCAGCACCTGCCGATAAAGGTCACGACGGCGACCAATATCGAGCACACTGAATGGCTCATCCAGAAACAGCAAATCGGGCTCCACCGCCAAGGCACGGGCCAAGGCTCCACGCTGGCGCATACCGCCAGAGAGCTCTGAGGGATACTTGATCAGATCATCCTCAGAGAAGCCCATGGCGTACGCCACTTCACGCGCCTTTTTCATACGCTGAAACTTAGTTAGCTTCTGGCCCTGTAATCCGAAACTGATGTTGTTGAGCAAGCTCTTCCATGGCAGCAGCCTATGCTCCTGAAACAGGATGGCTGTCCGCTTTGAGGCGTTTGAGATTTTGCCTTCACTGGCTTCAATCAATCCAGCAGCAATGCGAAGGAAAGTGGACTTTCCGCATCCAGACGGGCCGATGATGCTGACAACTTCGCCCTTGGCAAGCTCCAGCGTGCATGGTGCCAGTGTTTGTTGTAGTGGATGGTACCGGTGGTCTTTCACCGTAACGGACAGGACTGATGGTTTTGGGTCAACTGACGTGGTTGGCACGACAGAGAGCAGGGGAGCAGTTTCATTCGGCATGCTTCCAGCCCTCCACATAGTCTTTGACAGGATTAAGCAACGTGCCTTCGATCACCAGCAACAGGCCTACAACAACCACGATCCATGCCATGGTGGAGGCGGTGTCGATGTTTACGCGTGCTTCTGCCAGCCCGGCACCTATCCCGCGTGTGCTGGAGAGCAGCTCTGCCATCACCACCACTTTCCAGCTCAACCCCAACGCTGTTGCCCATGCCGGAAAGAGGTAGGAAACGATCTGTGGCGCTTGCACCTGCCAGAACCGCTGTATCAGCGGCACATGAAAGCTCTGTGCCATTTCGTCCAGCTCTTTCTCCCGCATCCGCACGCCTTGCAAAGCTCCCGCGAAAATGAGCGGAAGCGTGGAGATGAAGACGGTGAAGATCGGTGTTCCGTCATCCCCTCCAAACCACAGCAAGGCAAGGACGATCCACGCGATGGGAGGGACGCCGAGAGCGACGGTGATAAATGGCTTACACAGCAGAGAAAGCGTGTTGGACCAACCGGCAATCAATCCAAAGGAGATGCCGAAAGCGCTGGCCAGCAAGAAGCCAGCGAAGGCGCGCTTTGCAGTAATCAGAATGTACTCAAAACCGGAAGGCAATGCGACCAGATCGATCAGCTGGCCAAGTGCTTCCATAGGCGCGGGTAGTACCAGAGAGCCGAATGCCTCAAATCCAATCTGCCACAACGCAAATATGAGAAACACACCGGCAAGTGTGCCCCACCCACTCCAAAGTTTATTGAGCAGCGTTGATAGCATGTGATGGATCATGAGGCATTTTCTCGTTGTTCTTTAAAGGGCTCAGCAGACCAGTTGACCGTAACCTTTGAGCGGCCTGCCGAGCCAACTTAGCTAGAGATAGAAGTCCGCGCTTGGAAGCTTCCCGCCAATGATGGAAGGATTCTTCTCTGCCAGAATGGAGTAGAATTGCTCCAGCTCTGCCTGAATGTCTTTGGCGCGTTTTGCTGTCAGGTGCGTGTGCGGCACCGATTTGGCGATCACTGGTGCGGGAAGCTTAATGTTTTCGGCAGCGACTGCCGCTGCTTCCTTCGGATTTGCCTTAACCCATTCGGTGCCTTCAATGCAGGCCTTATGGAAACCTTCGATCAGCTCTGGCTGTGCATTCAACAGGTCGTCATGCACCATCATCCCTGCCATCGGGAAACGGCCTTTACCGCCGGTGACAGAAGCCCATTCACTCGCCAGATCGATTGAGCGATGGATATTCTTACCAAGCTTTTTGCCTTTCACCATACCAGCAGTTGCTGCTGGTTCTGGCAGAACGCAATGTTTGATACGGCCCGAAAGCAGGAGCTGCAGCGCCTCGAACGGAGTGCTGACATAATGTAGCGTGTAGTCTTTGCCTTCAGACAGGCCGTTCTGCTGCATGACACGACCAAACACGAGGTCCGGCATGTCATTCCGGAAGAACATGCCAATCTTCTCACCCGCCAGATCAGCCGGAGACTTCACAGAGCCATCATAGCTGAGCACATAGAGCATGCCCCAGGTCATGATGTTGAGCATCTTGACCGGAAGACCTTTGTTGGAAAGGTTCGCCGCCACATAAGATGGAGTACCTGCCAGTTTCCAATCACCGGAAACAAAGCCTGCACGCAGAACATCTGGTGACTTATAGACGGAGAAATCCACCTTTGACGTGTACTCAGACAGCAAACCTTTGTTGGCAATGTAAGAAAGCACAACAGATGGACCGACCGGAGGCCCATAAAGGGATAGGCTTGGCGCAGCTGCATTTGCCATAATTGGCAAAGTTCCGCCAATTGAGGCGGCGGCAGCAAAGCCAGCAGAATGGCTCAAAAAAGAACGACGTGTGATCATTACGGGGCTTCCATCGAAACGGGATAGAAAACGGGCAGTTCGCAAATGCGAATGAGTTGCAAGAACTGTAGATCACGTTCCCGGACGTTCTTATTTGACGAAAGTCAATAATATGAGATTTTAACTCATATTAAATCGCGCAATGCTCCAAAATCTTCAAAAATAAAATGCGCGCAAGATTGGCTTCAACCTGCGCGCACCAAAACTCAGAGGATTACTCCTAAGAAAACAGCTTCATCGTTTTCTTAAGCTTCAGTTTCTGGAAGAAGTTGCCATTTCCGGAGGGGAGGCGCTTGGTGACGAACTTACCCTCATAGGCATCAAAGTGATGGTACCAAGGGGCAGGCTTCAAAGGCCCACGACCAAGCAGCAGCTTCACAGCCTGCGCTCCCACAACTCCTGCAGCCAACTGACACCCGGCAGCCGTCGAAGGGCCGCGTTCCTCACTCAGGTTCAATTGAGAGGTATCAACCAATGAATGACGGTGTAACGCACTTGGGGCAAGGCCGAGCAGGAACTTGAAGTACTGATGCAGCTCGTCTTCGCCTTCAAACTGGAAGTAGTCCTCAAAGCTCATGCCATCCGGTGTGAAGCATAGATAGGCTGTCCCCATACCAAGAGGCGCGGCAGTCACAGCCGGGATGCCGAGTTCACGACACTTCGCAAACACTTTGCGTCGCATGCCAAGCACGAAGAAATCGAACCCATCAACGAACATGTCTACGCCTTCAAGGAAGGCATCGATATTCTCATCTGTTACGCCATCAGGAAACACGCGAAGATCCGCCTCCGGGTTGATGTTTCGCACTTGCTCAGACATCACCGAGACCTTCGGCTCCTGAAGTGTGCTGACGGTTGCGCCAATCTGGCGATTGAAGTTAACGATATCGAAGTGATCAAAATCTGCGACACTGAACGCACCAATGCCCAGACGCGCCAGTGTAACGGCGTGGATACCACCGACACCACCCATTCCCGCAATGGCAACCCGCTTGCCTCGAAGCAGTTGTTGCTCCTCTTCAGTGACCCATCCGATGTTTCTGGAAAATGCAGCTTCATAGGAAAATCCGGTATTTGCGACCGGTGATACCTCATGAACTTGGGATGCAGCTAAAACAGTCAATGCCTTCCTCCACAAATAAAACGTGAATTCAATCCAAGTGCTCATCGCGCTCAGTAATATAATTTATCGATTGCGCTTAAATTTAAAACACAACCCAACTAAGCATATTTTTGTCATAACAAGTATTTGTCAATGTTAATTATAATATTAACGTTAATATTATTTTTATTCTATTCAGATTCATCAAAGCATTGCAGAATTATAACTTTAGGTAATTTCAATTTTTATTCTGCAACAAGCGAGATTGTTCAAGTAAAGGTGATTGAGCATGATCAATACAAATCAGCACTGCGCAAATCATGAAGCGGCCAGATCGCGAAAGTTTTCCATTTTCCGGAGAAGGGTAAAGCTGCAAAACAGCCCTCCCGCAGGCGTCATTTTCAAACAAGCAGATACACCTGAAGAGCTCACCCAGGTCTGCAAGTTACTCTACGACTCTTATACCCAGGTGGGTTACATGAAGGAGGACGGTACGGGCTACAGGTTCACGCCCTACTACATCCTCCCATCCAGCTATACTCTCATCGCAAAACAGGGTGATACCGTCATCGCAACCACCACAGTTATCGTAAAGTCTCAAGAAGAACTGCCTGTTGAGCAGATTTTTACTCTGGATCACATCGCGAAGTGGGATCGGCGCATCGCTGAAGCATCCTCACTCACAGTTCACCCAGATTACCGCTCTCAGGAAGGCTCACTCATTCATGCCTTGCTGAAGTACATGTTTCAGGTTGCAAGAGAGGATTTGGGCATCCACGATCTAGTCATGGCCTGCACTCCAAAGCACATGGATTTCTACGAGGCACTTCTGCTCTTCCGACGCTTAAGCCACGAAGTGATTGATGCGTTCGACTACGTGAATGGCACAACAGCAACCGGGGCTTATCTCAACTTCACTGAGATGCATGCCGACTATCAGAGAGTCTATGGCGATACTCCCGATGAGCGCAACCTCTTCAAATACTATATGGAATATGAGTTCGACAGCTTTCAAAAGCTAAGCAAAGTGTCGTCAGCTTATGACGGTAATCGCTGGAGCGCAAAAGAGTTGGAGCACTTCCTTCATGGCCCAATCCAGGGCGCAGTTTCGCTGACACGAGATGAGCTAAAACTACTCCGGCACCATTACCCTACACGTGAGTACGATCACCTTTTCGGTGCACAGGAGGTGACCTCAGCGCTTATAGACACAGACATAGCAGGTCTTGTACGCCTCAGATCCAACTTGGAAACACCAGTTATCCTGCGGCGCATCGAAACCGATAGAGTTCACCTGACCACGCCCAAGCCTTATGAGCTACTGAATGCAAAGGAGCTCAGGCTGCTTCTTGGCACCTACGCACAATCGCCTATAAAGGTACAATCCATCACGCTGACTGGCGGACCGAATGCGATTGTTCGTTTCGACCCGAACTCATCCCCACAAGTTAGGGAACTACTCAACAATGCGACATCACCAAAGGCACCAGCACGCCTGACAGATATCTTTGCTGAGGCTTTTCACCCACCAGAACTGGCACACGTCGGCTAGACTAGAGACAGTAGCCACACTTTTCGTCCTGCAATGAATGCGCAAAGTCTGCCTTGGAAAGAAGATTGTGCGCATTCGCCGCAGGGGTAACCTTGCGTAGATCAAACTAGGATTATTACAGTTTGATATGAGAGTTTTCACATAGCTGAAAAAACAGAAGCGCAAGGAAGACCCCAGATGAGAATTGCTTACACCCTACCAAAAGGAAAACTGGTGCTGACAGAACTTTCTGAGAAACTTCGGGAAGACGGCATACGGACTTGCGGTATCGTGCAGGCAGAAACAGTGAATGAAGATCGTCACCGCTGCGACATGGACGTGCTCGTCCTGCCAGATGGCCCACAGATCTCGATCACCCAATCTCTCGGCAAGGAATCTTCCGGTTGCCGACTGGACACATCCGCCCTTGCGCAAGCAGCCGGCGAGGTGTCTCAGCGCATTGATCAGCCGTTTGATGTGTTCATCCTGAACAAGTTTGGCGAACAGGAAGCCAATGGCAGCGGCTTCAGAGATCTGATTGTAAAAGCGCTGGAAAGCGGTGCATCAGTGCTCGTCGGCACGAATGACATCAACATCGATGCCTTTAAAGAGTTCTCTGGCGGCATGGCGGAGTTTGTTGAGCCAAACGTTGCCGACCTGAAAGCATGGATTGAGAACCGCTAGGCACCATATCCTCAAGATCATTCGTGAGGCACGCTTGCGAATGATCCTTCACTGCGTGGGGAGCAGCAGAGCTTCCCAATACGTAACAGTGGTAATTATTCTTCACCTCTTTGCAGAGCATAGAGTTTTGAAGAGATGAGTTCGCGGCGTTGCTGATCCTGCCCCAAACGGAAAGACGTCTCCACGAAGTCGATATGGCGATGCGCAGCTTCTTCTGACTTAGCACCATTACGACTGAAGATCGCGCGGCCAATTTCCTCGTGCTGCTCCAGCAGTTGCTCACCTGTACCATCAATCGACCGCAGAAACTCGCGGTTATAGAAGACACCTTTTTGTGTCAGCTCATAGATGGAAGACATCATATGAATGAGCATGGCGTTGTGACTGGCGTCAACGATTGCGAGATGGAAGGCGATATCGTTCTTTTTTGAGGCGATATCATCCGCCCGAGTCTGCGCATCCCGCAGGTTTTCGAGGATCACCTCTAGGCGCTCAAGATCCAGTTTCGTTGCACGCTCCGCAGCCAAACGAGCTGCAAAACCCTCCTGAACCCGGCGATATTCGAGATAATCGTAGAAGGCCGTCTGATTTCGGCTGATCAGGTTGATCAGAGCAGGACTCATTGCCGCGCTGATCAAAGGCGCGATGAACGATCCTTCTCCATGGCGAATGGTAATGAGATTGGAATCTTCCAGTCGCTTCAGCGCTTCGCGAACCTTGGGACGAGACACACCCATCCGCTCTGAAATGTCCCTTTCAGAAGGCAGTTTCGTACCTTCTTTCAGCACACCGGCCAGAATGAGACCCTCGATCTGTTCAGTTACAGAATCCACCACTGTATCGTGATCGATCGGCTCAAAAAGATTATCTACAGACACCATTTTACACTTCCTGCCGGACACAAATCCAATATTGGTCGATTTTATTTTCCAATTCAAGAGGAAGAGGCCAGAGAGCCACAATATTGATATATCAAAGCATGTATTACGCACTAATACGTTGTTTTACCGCTTAATTTCCATTCCTTAAGCACAAAATTCCAAAAATTATACGCAACCGCACCATTAGTATTTACACGCGTGTCAAGCCCGAAAAATGGCTAAAACCGCAAAATATATTTCTTGATTTATTTTAGAGGTCAATATTATTTACCAGCAATCAGCTGCTTGGGAGGACAGCGCAAAAGCGCGTTTAGCAGCCGAATGCCATTTGGAGGAAACATGAAAAAATCTGTCTTAAGCCTTGCTCTCGCCGCCTCTGTCGCTGCATCTGTGCTCGCAGCTCCAATTGCGAATGCAGCCGACAAACTGCTGCTCAAGACGCCAATCGCTTTCTCAACCTCTCTGCCAGGTCTGGGTAGCCCAATTCCTCGCGTCGCTGACCAGCTGAAGCTGATGTCTGGCGGCTCTATCAAAATGAAGGTGTATGAGCCGGGCAAGCTGGTTCCACCATTCGAAATTCTCGACGCCGTTTCTTCCGGCAAGATCAACTCCGGTTACACCACAGCAGGTTACTGGGCAGGTAAAATCCCAGCTGCTCCGCTGTTTTCTGCCGTTCCTTTCGGCCCGGAAGCTGGTGAATACGCTGCATGGCTCTACTATGGTAACGGCCTATCCCTTTACCAGGAAATGTACGATCAGGCTGGCTACAACGTAAAAGTTCTGCCATGTGCGATCATCGCTCCTGAGACATCCGGCTGGTTCTCCAAAGAGATCAACTCCCCAGAAGACCTCAAAGGTCTGAAGATGCGTTTCTTCGGTCTTGGCGGTAAGGTGATGCAGAAACTCGGCGTTGCAACTTCCCTGCTGCCAGGTGGCGAGATCTTCCCGGCGCTTGAAAAAGGCGCGATCGACGCGACAGAGTTCTCCATGCCAGCGATTGATGCACGCCTCGGCTTCCACAAACTGGTAAAGTATAATTACTTCCCAGGCTGGCACCAGCAGGCAACTGTCTTTGAGCTGCTGATCAACAAAGACGTCTGGAACAAAACCAGCGACACCAACAGAGCAATCATCGAGAACGCCTGTAAGGCATCTGTGACTGACAGCTTTGCAGAAGGTGAAGCAATCCAGCATGAAGCTCTGCTCGACAACGTCAACAACAATGGCGTTCAGATCAAGCAGTGGTCTCCTGAAATGCTCGACGTGTTCCGCTCAACCTGGGACGAAGTTGCTCAGGAAGAAGCTGCGAACGATGCGTTCTTCGCGAAGGTTCTGGCTGACCTGAACCAGTTCCGCGACAACTACAAAATCTGGAAAGAAAACGCGTTCCTGCCGCGTAAATAATAAAAACTTGGGAGCGGCTCCCCCTTTTGCCGCTCCCTTTTTTGCTATTGGCCTCAGCCTTCCAGCCCAGATAGTTGCGGCGTTGACCTGCAAGAGTGAATGCTATGATAAAAAATCCTCAGGACACTTCAGATCCAATTGAGCTCTTTGAAGAAATTCTCGAGCACGAAGACACTGACAAACAACCCATAGCCGTTGCACTGGATCACTTTGTAAAGGGCGTTGGCCACGTGGTTATGTGGGCCAACCTGTTCCTGATCCTCGCAATCGTCACTCAGGTAACAATGCGCTACCTGTTTAACTACAACTTCCCTAAGCTCGATGAACTGCAATGGCACCTCTACGGTCTGGTGACCATGGTGGGCATTTCCTACGCACTGGTGACAGACAGCCACGTACGCGTTGACCTGCTGCACATGCAGCTGAGCCCACGTACTCAGCGCATCATCGAGATTGTTGGTATTCTGGCGCTGCTGGTTCCATTCATCTATCTGATGGTGGATCAGGGCTACGACTATTTCTACGACAGTTTCCGCGTTGGCGAACGCTCCTCCAGCCCAACAGGCTTGCCTGCGCGTTGGGCCTTCAAAGCAATCATCCCCTTAAGCTTTGTCCTTCTTGGAGTTGCAGCGCTCGCCCGCCTTATTCACGACGTTCACGCAATCTGGGTCAACAGTGAGAGCGAGCGAAAAGGGAAGGGCATCCGCCTCATCCTCCTCGCATTCCTTGGCTTTGCTGTAGTTGCTTACGGCCTGTCTTTCCTCGTGGAGACCACCGAAGAGAAGCTCGTCATCGCAATGTTCCTCACCTTCATTGCGCTGCTCTTCTCCGGCTACCCTGTTGCCTGGGTGCTGGCAGGTGTCGGCATCGCTTATTGCGGTCTAGCTTACCTGTTTGATAACGACCACATGGCGTGGACTGGCCTGGAAAGCACGTTCACTGGCCTCGACTACCTGACACTGGGCGCAACCGTGAACCGTGTTTATGCGACCATGTCCAACGCCGTGCTCGTGGCGCTGCCGATGTTCATCTTCATGGGCCTAATGCTGGATGAAAGTGGTGTGGCTGAGCGCCTGATGACTTCCATGCAGAAGCTGTTTGGTACAGTGCGCGGTGGCCTTGCCATCACGGTTACGCTGATCGGTATCATCCTTGCAGCCTCCACTGGCATCATCGGTGCATCCGTTGTGCTGCTCGGCGTGCTGTCTCTGCCATCCATGATGCAGCAGAAGTACTCCAAGTCACTCGCAGCAGGTGTGGTGTCTGCATCTGGCACTCTGGGTATTCTTATTCCACCGTCTATCATGCTGGTGATCATGGCAGATCAGATGGCTCTGTCCGTAGGTGATCTGTTCATGGCGGCGGTGTTCCCCGGCATCATCATTGGCATGCTGTACCTGCTGTACATCTTCGTGATTGCTTTGGTGAAGCGTGATGCAGCTCCTGTGCCAGAAGGTGCAAAGGCTCCAGATTGGCATGCGATCAAGGATGTTCTGATCGCAGCACTGCCTACTCTGTTGCTGATCCTCGCTGTGCTTGGTTCCATCTTCGCAGGCCTGACCACTCCGACTGAAGCCTCCGGTATCGGTGCTTTGGGTGCAACCCTGCTGGCTCTTGGCTACCGCAAGCTCACATTCCGCAAGCTGGTCAACGTGCTGAAGTCCACCTTCAACACCACCGCTTACATCTTCGCGATTTTCCTGGGCGCAACCATCTTCTCTTACGTGCTGCGTGAGATGGGCGGTGATGCACTGATCGAAGAGATGGTGGCCTCTACAGGTTTCGGTGCAAACGGAACGGTTCTGTTCATCCTGTTCATCGTCTTCCTGCTCGGCTTCGTTCTGGACTGGATCGAGATCACCCTGATTGTGCTGCCTCTGATGCGTCCAATCATCAACGGCCTTGGTCTCGACATTGGCGGCTATGGTGTGATTGATGAGCCTGCGCTGATCTGGTTCGTGATCCTTGTGGCAGTAACCCTGCAGACCTCGTTCCTGACACCGCCCGTTGGCTTCGCCTTGTTCTACCTGAAGGGCGTGTGTCCTCCAGAGATCAAGCTGACTGACATCTACCGCGGTATCATTCCATTCGTGCTGCTGCAGTTGTTGGGTCTGATGCTGGTGTACTACATGCCTCCGTTGGCCACATGGCTTCCATCCGTCGCCTACTAGGATGTCGTGATGACCAACGCAGAACTGATCAAGCAGTTTGAGATCATCGTTGGCAGCCGCCACGTTCTCAGCGACCCAAAGAAAACAGAGCGGTTCCGTAAAGGGTTCCGCTCTGGAGAAGGGGAGGCCATCGCAGTTGTCCGCCCCGGCACATTGCTAGAGCAATGGAAAGTCCTGGAAGCCTGTGTTGCGGCGGATAAGATCGTCATCATGCAGGCGGCCAACACGGGTCTCACAGAAGGCTCGACACCGAAGGGTGTCTACGAGCGCGATGTAGTGCTCATCAACACCAACCGTATGACCCAAATCCAGCCACTGGATGGCGGCAAGCAGATCATCAGCTTTCCCGGCTCAACCTTGTTCGAATTGGAGAAACTGCTGGAACCACTCGGTCGTCAGGCCCATTCGGTCATTGGATCATCCTGTATCGGTGCTTCCATCATTGGCGGTGTTTGCAACAACTCCGGCGGCTCGTTGGTCAACCGCGGCCCGTCTTACACCGAGCTTTCCCTTTTTGCGCAGCTCAACGCCAACGGTGAGCTGGTGCTGGTCAATCACCTCGGCATAGAACTTGGCGACTCCGCTGAAGAGATCCTCACTAATCTGGAAAACAGTAATTACACATCCGCAGATGTGAAGGACACCAACCAGAAAGCTTCTGATAGCGAGTATCACAGCCGTGTTCGGGAAGTGAATGCCTCAACCCCAGCCCGCTTCAACGCTGACAAGCGTCGCCTTTATGAGGCCAGCGGTTGCGCAGGTAAGCTGGGTGTGTTTGCTGTTCGTCTGGATACGTTCCCCAAAGCTGGCGCAGAAAAGACTTTCTACATCGGCACCAATGATCCGGCTGAATTGACTGAACTGCGCCGCCATATCCTCTCGCATTTCCAGAACCTGCCGGTTTCCGCGGAATACATGCACCGTGAAGCCTTCGACATCTCAGAGAAGTACGGCAAAGACACCGTGGTGATGATCAATCATCTTGGTACGGATCGCTTACCCATGTTCTTTGCGCTGAAAGGTGCGATGGATGCTTATCTGAACAAGATCAGCTTCCTGCCAAAGAACCTGACAGATCGCTTCATGCAGGTGCTGGCGAAAATCTGGCCGAGTGTGCTGCCAGAGCGCATGACCCAGTATCGTCAAGACTACGAACATCATCTCATCCTGAAGATGAGCGATGAAGGGATTGATGAGGCAGGGGGCTTCCTGAAAGACTTCTTTGCATCTCGCTCAGGGGGCTATTTTGAGTGTGATGCCACCGAAGGCAAGATGGCAGCGCTTCACCGCTTTGCCGCTGCCGGAGCAGCAGTGCGCTACAAAGCCGTTCATGGTGATGCTGCTGAAGATATTCTCGCACTGGATATTGCTCTGCGCCGCGATGATCGCAGCTGGTTTGAACAACTGCCTGACCACATCGAAGACAAACTGATCCACCGGCTCTATTACGGGCACTTCATGTGCCATGTGCTTCATCAGGATTACATCGTGAAGAAGGGCGTTGATGTGGCGGCACTCAAGCAGGAAATGCTTGAGATTCTGGACACTCGTGGTGCGGAGTATCCGGCAGAACATAATGTCGGACACATCTACAAAGCCAAACCGGATCTGGTCGAGTTTTACAAATCAATCGACCCGACAAACAGCTTCAATCCGGGACTGGGTAAAACATCCCGCTGCAAACACTATCACTGATCAAAGGGCCAGAGTGACTGCTCTGGTCTAAGACCTTCTGGTACTCTCGCGCACGCAGATATGATAGCTCAAGTCAACAATTGGATCAGTCGGCGCATCTTCTTTGCCAATCACCATTGCACCGGCCAATCGACCGATTTCACGCAAATTTGTTGATACCGATGTAACGCTCGGAACGGTTTCTGATGAGACGCCTAGGTCGTTAAAGCCGCAAATGCCGAACTCTTCCGGTACCTTGATCCCACGACGCTGACACTCAAACAAAACACCAATCGCCAAGTCATCGTTGTTGCACAAAACCGCATCACACTCTGGAAATTGCGATGTCAGCTTGCCGAACAATGTACCCCCTAGTTGTACATTGGAGGGCTTGTTGGTTACCGCGATGCTCTTTTCCTGCAGCTCACCATTGGCTTTGATCGCCTTCTTGAAACCTGCCAGACGCTTTTGAGCACGAGGATCCATCTGCGCACCCATAAAGCCGATGTTTTTGTAGCCAGAATCGATGAGGTGCTGCGTTGCCGTTTCAGCTGCCTTGTCGTGAGAGAACCCCACGATCTTGTCGATTGGATCTTCACTGATGTCCATAATCTGAACAACAGGAACACCTGCATTTTCAAGCATCTGCTTGGTTTCGGGGGTTTGCTCGATACCGGAAATAATCACACCTGAGGGAGTAGGGTTCAGGAACGAACGCAGGATACGCTCTTCTTCCAGCGAGTCGTAGTTGGTGTAACCGATCTGCATGTTGAAGCGCGATCCATACAGTGAGTCGCTGATTCCCCCGAGCACATCTGTGAACACGTTGTTCGAGATGGAAGGGACCATGACCACGATGGAACTGGACTTATTTGACGCTAGAGTAGAAGCAGACTGGTTCGGCACATAGCCAAGTTTTTTCACAGCAATTTCAACTTTGGCGCGCAAAGCCTCCGACACCTTTTCCGGTGAGCGAAGAGCGCGGGAAACTGTGATTGCGCTAACTCCAGCTTCTCGTCCAACATCTACAAGCGTCGGTTTTGGCATCAAAAAATACTCCCTATTCCTGAGCGCCTTTTTAGATATTTCAGATACCCCTTGCAAAATGATTGCGCAATCATTTATGATCAAATTCTCTTAGGAGGAAAACTAGGGCCGTGGAAGACTATAAAAAATCAGTATTTGTCGTCATGGGTGTTTGTGGCGTCGGAAAAACTTCAGTGGCACGCGCTTTGGCTACGTGTTTACCGGCGACCTATGTCGAGGCCGATGATTTTCATCCTGAAGACAATATTGAAGCAATGGGCCGGGGGCATCCGTTAACGGATGAAATGCGCCGGCCTTGGCTGAACGATCTTTCACAAGCGATTGTTGACCTGTCCAAGCAAGAGGCAACACCTGCTGTTGTTGTTGCATGCTCCGCTCTTAAGCGGTCGTACCGCGATATCATCCGCAGTTACGTGCCTCATGCCTGTTTTATCTTCCTTTCAGGATCAAAAGATCTCATTCGCGAAAGAATGGTGAATCGGCAGGATCATTTCATGCCGCTTGAGCTGCTCGACAGCCAACTGGAAATCCTGCAGCCTCCGTCATCTGACGAGCTGCACATAAACATCGATGTGAGTGGCGCTAAAACTGAAATCATCAATCAAATTTTGCGCCAAATCATGCCGGAAACTGTGGCCTGAGGTCACCAATATACTGAATACTCTTCAGGGAGGTACTGTGAGTATGAAACTTTTGAAATTTGCAGCTGCAGCAGTGATTGCAGCATCCACCGCAACCACGGCACTTGCAGCAGATTTTTCGCTGCGTTTCCAGTCTTCTGACCCAGCTGGTAACCCAAACTTTGAACTGCAGCAGGCTTGGGCAAAGCGTGTTGGCGTTCTCACCAACGACCGTGTGAACATCGAAATGCTGCCAGTAGGCACCATCGTTCAGCACACTGAAACCCAGGACGCTGTTGCTGCAGGCATCATCGACGGTCACATCACCGACACCTCTTACTTCACCGGTAAAGACGCTGCTTTCGGTCTGATTGCTAACCCAGTTGGTGCTTACGGTTCTCCTTCCGAAATGCTGAACTTCATGGAGTACGGTGGTGGTAAGCAGCTGATGAACGAACTGCTGAACCCATATGGTCTTCAGTTCATCGGTGCAACAACCCCAGGTCTTGAAGCTTTCATTTCCAAAGTTCCACTGAACGGCGTTGAAGACCTCAAGGGTCTGAAAATGCGCGCACCGGAAGGTCTGGTACAGAACGTATTCGCAGCAGCTGGCGCAGCACCTGTGAACCTGCCAGGTTCTGAAGTGTTCACCGCTCTGGATAAAGGCGTGATCGACGCAGCTGACTACACTGTGTTCTCCACCAACCACCAGCAGGGCATGCACGGCGTAGCTGGCCATCCAGTATACCCAGGCTTCCACTCCATGCCACTGGTTGAAGTTTCCATGAACAAAGCAACATGGGACACAATGCCAGCTGACATTCAGGCAATCCTGGAAATGTCCGTTCGTGACTACGCACGTGACATCACCGCTCAGCTTTCCATGCGTGATGCTGTTGCAGTGGCAGAAGCTATTGCAGATCCAAACATCACCGTTCACAACTGGTCTGCAGAAGAACGTGCTAAGTTCCGTACAATCGCACGCTCTCAGTGGGAAAAAGTTGCTGAAAAATCTGAGAACGCAAAACGCGTTTACGCGGTACTGTCTGCTTACCTGAAAGAGCAAGGTCTGCTTGCTGAGTAAGCCGATTTTAATCGCGTGAAACATACCGGACCGTCAAATTCCCCGACGGTTCGGTACCTAGCGGGGGAGGCAAGGTGAATGTCAGATCAAGAAGATAAGGACAAAGGCCAGAAGGCCATACCTGAAGCAGGTCTGTTCGGGAGCGTAATAGCAAGACTCGGCACGCTGTTTTCACTCACAATCGTATTGTCTGCTGCAATTCTGATTGTGGAAGTCGCAATGCGATACCTGTTTAACTCACCTACCACCTGGGCCCATGAAACCGTTATCTTTTTGACGGCGACAACATTCCTGTTTGGTGGTCTTTACTGCGCATCTACGAACAAGCACATCCGTGTGGTTCTCATTTATGATGCACTTTCTCCCGAAATGCGGCGCGTTTTCAACGTTGCCATTTCCGTTGCCTGTGCGCTCGCCAGTGCCTTGTTCTCCTGGGCAGGCTGGCTCGTTGTGAAGCGCGCAATCTGGACACCTTCCGGCGACTTTCGCTTGGAGACATCCGGCTCGGCATGGAACCCGCCAACACCAGGGCTACTGAAACTGTTCCTGCTTGGCATCCTCATTCTTATGTGCCTGCAATTTGCAATTCTGGCCGTCAACTACGCTAAGAAAAAATGACCGATTTACTCTTCCTGATCCCGGATTTTAAAGCTCTGGGCATCGAGGTGGCTACGCTTCTGATGTTCGGCTCATTGCTTCTCCTGCTGCTGACGGGCATGCCTCTTGCGTTCGTCACACTGCTGGTTGCTCTCATCTTCGCATTGGGCTGGTTCGGCCCGGGCGCGGTGCCGCTCATCGTCAGCCGCATCTTCAGCTTTGTGAACTCTTTTGTTTTCGTCTCGGTTCCCATGTTCGTGCTCATGGCCGCGATCCTTGATCGGTCTGGCATCGCCAGGGATCTGTTCGACGCCATGCGTCTGGTCGGCGGGCGCCTTCGTGGCGGCATCGCCATCCAGACACTGCTCGTGGCTGTTGTTCTGGCGGCCATGTCAGGCATCATCGGCGGTGAGGTGGTTCTCCTCGGCGTGATCGCCCTGCCACAGATGCTACGCCTTGGTTATGATCGCAAACTCGCCATCGGTGTGTGCTGCGCAGGTGGTGCTTTGGGAACCATGATCCCACCATCCATCGTGCTGATCATCTATGGCCTGACGGCTAGTGTTTCCATTGGCGATCTGTTCACCGCAGCATTCTTCCCGGGTCTGATGCTGGCAGCCATGTATGCGGCCTATATTCTGATCCGCGCCTACTCCAACCCTGAAGTCGCACCGATCCCGGAAGCAGGGGAGATCCCACTTTCCGAGAAGATCCGCCTTCTGAAGGGGCTGTTCCTACCGATCCTCGTTGTGGTCTTCGTGCTTGGCTCTATCTATGGCGGCATCGCCAGTGTGACGGAAGCCTCTGCGATTGGCGTGCTCGGCGTAACAATCTCCACCATCATCCGCCGTGAGTTCACCCTGAAACTCATCATGGGTGCAGCAAAGCAAACGCTGTCTACCGTCGGTATGATCGTATGGATTGGTGTAGGCGCATCCGCGTTGGTCGGCGTGTTCAACCTGATGGGCGGCATTCGCTTCGTTCAGGCACTAATCACTGGCATCTCTGATGACCCAACCATCGTGATCTTATTCATGATGCTGATCCTGTTCGTGCTCGGCATGTTCCTGGATTGGGTTGGCATCGCATTGCTCACCATGCCGATCTTCGTGCCTATCGTCTCACAGCTTGGATACGATCCAATCTGGTTCGGTGTTGTGTTCGCCATGAACATGCAGGTGAGCTTCCTGTCACCACCATTCGGTCCCGCCGCTTTCTACTTAAAAAGCGTGGCACCACCCGACATAAGCCTCGGCGAGATCTTCAAGGCCCTGCTGCCTTTCATCATGATCCAGATCGTCGCCGTAGCCCTGCTGATCATCTTCCCAGGTATCGCAGTCAGCTAACAACAATAATAACACCGCTGAACAAGAAGCCTGCGCCCCGCGCAGGCTTCTTTTGTTTTTTGAGGTGGGAAACATTATATTAACGATATTTGTTAAGCTTAATACATCACAATAATTGCAATGAATACCTCTGGTAGCCAGAATGATTTGAATAATAATTCTTTGTTTCATTCATGAGCATAGCAAAATTACTGTGCTCCTAAGTCCTTACTTTAGGAGATTTATTCATGCTACCCGGCACAAATGATAACTCGCGCAACCCATCAAGCGTCGGATCTGATGCAACACCGATCATCAAAATTCTTGATAGAGCACGATGGGCTCCCAGCGGAGACAACGCCCAACCATGGAAGTTTGAGTTGTTGGGCAAGCAGGCCGTTCGCGTTCACATCACGCCGCCATCAGAGCAGGTTCTTTACGAGTATGGAGGGCGCCCAACACTAATAGCTATCGGAACGCTCATTGAAACGATAAGTATTGCGGCTTCTCAATACGGATGGTCAACAACTTACACCTATCAATCAGAGGGGCAAAACTCCTACGTCGATGTCTTATTTTCTGAGCAGACATCAGCTGTTTCGGACAAACTCTCGGATTACATTGAGCGACGTACAACCAATCGCTTTCCTTACAAAACCAGTCGCTTATCTACGGAGCAAAAACAAAACCTAGCAAATGCAGTTAGCTCTTGCGTAGAAGTCCACTGGCGTGAAGATTGGCGTTCAAAATGGCGAGTGATTGCTATCAACATGATGGCAAGTAAGCTCTTCTTCTCTATTCATGAAGGCATGATCATGAGAGAAAAAGGAGTCCACTTCGATACAGATTACCCGGAGAAGGGCCTGCCAATTTCATCTGTAGGTTTCAGCAAGCCAATATCAGCGATGATCCCATGGGCTAGCAAGACTTGGACGAGAACTCGTGTCTTAAACCGATATCTATTTGGTTGGTTAAGTGCATCATTAGAGCTTGATGTCTCGCGCGGCTTTCGCAGTGCAGCGCTTTTTTCATTACATTGGAGAGATGACAAGACTGGACGTAGTGATGTGGAAGTCATCAACGCTGGCCGAGCATTACAACGCTTCTGGCTAACCGCGGAGGAGCAAGGCTTAGCGCTTCAACCAAGTTATGGACCACTCGCATTCTCAGCTCTCGTTGAAGATAATGTGCCTTTTACCGCTGAAACTTGGGCACTCAAATATGCTAAGAAGCTATCAAACTCAGTTCATCGCACTTATGGAGTACCCGGTAGACAAATTGCTTTTACTGGAAGAGTTGGCAACCCCACAATCAATGGGCGCATTCCAAGGTCATGGAGGCAACCTCTTGCAGAGCTTATAAAGGATCAAAAAGATCATCTATATGAGCCACCAACGATCTTTAAGAAAAGAGCTTGAAGCGTAGTTCGCTAACGCAAAAAAGTCTGTTTCAGATTCCACAATATCTAAATGTAGCGTCTATGAGATCCTGACAATGTTAGTGAGGATCTCGTTTTAGAAGAGGCTATGGGTTTGCATAGAACCAAACCCATAGACTCCATTTCGCAAAATCAACATTATGGAACTAATCGATCCATTTTATTGAACAGCCCATGCTCGGCACTTGATCTTTAGGTCCAGAGCCAGTTTCAGCAACCAAACGCATTGCGTTAAGCAATTCGGGTGTTCGTCCTGTGGGGTCATTAAACCCTGCATCATCCAGACGGCCGCGATACTGGAGTTCGCCTTTGTTGTTCAAACCAAAGAAGTCAGGCGTGCATACAGCACCATACGTCTTGCCGATGGATTGATCTTCATCGATCAGGTACGGAAACTCAAATCCATAGAGCTCCGCAAATTCTTTCATTTTAGGAGGGGAATCTGCCGGAACCGATTTGTAGTCATTGGACATGACCGCCAGTACACCAAAGCCTTCTGACATCAGAAGCTTGGTATCTGCTGCCAACCGATCGCCAATCGCCTGAACATAAGGGCAATGATTACAGATAAATGCGATCAACAGACCGTTCTCATCAATGTGTTCCGACATCGTAAAACCCTGCCCGTCAGCGTCTTTAAGCGTGAAATCCGGAGCCTTCCAACCAAAGTCACAAATCGGCGTGTTCAGCAGCACGGTACCGTCCTCTTAAGCAGTTTGTCTTGCGGAACCTTCTCATAACCTTGCGAGCTGTGTCTAGAATGTCAACTACGCTCTGCGTACGGAAATGAACGCAGAGCGTAAGCATAAGTTTGAACGGCGAAATGTGCCTCAGTCACTCACGACCCTAAAGGCTCACAACTCCCCTGCTTCCTCCAGTACCTTCCTGGCACTGCGGAAGCAGTCTACTCCGGCGGGGACGCCGGCGTAGATGGCTACGATGTGGCAGGCGGCGCGGATTTGTTCTTTGGTGACGCCGTTGCGTAGAGCACCTTTGCAGTGGAGTTCCCATTCGTGCATTTTTCCCAGAGCGCCGATCATGGCCAGATTCATCAGGCTGCGGGTTGGGGCGTCGATGGCTTCATCTCCCCAGCCAAAGCCCCAGCACCATTCGGTCATGGCTTCCTGAAACGGACGGTTGAAATCGTCCGCTTTAGCCAAGTTGGCTTCCACATAGTCAGCGCCAAGGGTGGCCTTGCGTTGCTCAAGGCCTTTTTCAAACCGGTCAGACATATACACTTTCTCTCTTAAACGCTGATGCAGATGTATTTGATTTCGACGTAATCTTCGATGCCGTACTTGGAACCTTCACGGCCAAGGCCGGATTGCTTGACGCCGCCAAATGGAGCCACTTCCGTTGAGATCAGGCCGGTGTTCACACCCACCATGCCGTACTCCAGCTCTTCTGCCACTTTGTAGACCGTAGACAGATCATTGCTGTAGAAATAAGAGGCCAGCCCGAACTCGGTGTTGTTGGCCGCTTCAATGGCTTCATCGATTTCCTTAAAGCGGAACAGAGGTGCCAGAGGGCCGAAGGTTTCTTCTCTTGCTACTTCCATTTTGCTGGTGACATCAGACAGGACGGTTGGTTGGAAGAAAGTACCGCCTTTATCGCTGCGACCGCCGCCACAAACGACCTTTGCACCATTTTCAAGCGCGTTGCGGATGTGGGATTCCACTTTTTCGACAGCTGCATCTGTGATGAGTGGGCCGATGGTGACGCCAGGCTCGAAGCCGTCACCGACCTTCATATTGCAGACTGTTTCTGCCAGTTTTTTGGCAAAAGCCTCATAGACACCATCCTGCACGTAAATGCGGTTGGAGCAGACGCAGGTCTGGCCGGCATTGCGGAATTTGGAGATCAGTGCGCCTTCAACGGCCTTATCCAGATCCGCATCGTTGAACACGATGAACGGGGCGTTGCCGCCAAGCTCCAGTGAGAGCTTTTTGATCTGATCAGCGCTCTGGCGCATGAGGATGCGGCCCACATTGGTGGAGCCGGTGAAACTGATTTTCTGAACAATCTCGTTGCTGCACAACTCTTCGCCAACAGCAACAGCATCGGTTGATGGCAGGATGCTCAGCACGCCTTTTGGGATGCCTGCCTGTTCGGCCAAAAGTGCAAGGGCAAGCGCTGAGAGCGGAGTTTCGTCAGCAGGCTTCACGATCATGGCACAGCCAGCAGCCAGAGCTGGTGCGGCTTTGCGGGTGATCATGGCATTCGGGAAGTTCCATGGGGTGATCGCCCCAACAACACCAACCGGTTGTTTGATAACCATAATGCGCTTGTCTTCCTGATGGCCCGGAATGGTATCGCCATAAACGCGTTTGGCTTCCTCGGAGAACCACTCGATGAAGCTGGCACCGTAAAGGATCTCGCCTTTTGACTCCGCCAAAGGCTTACCCATCTCTGCGGTCAGGATCGCAGCAAGATCATCGGCATTTTCAATGAGAAGATCGAACCAGCGACGCAGGATCTGGGAGCGCTCTTTGCCAGTGCGCTTGCCCCATGCTTTTTGGGCGACTTTTGCTGCGTTGATGGCGTCAACAACATCCTCGCGGGAGCAATCGGCTACGTTGGCAATCAGCTCTCCCGTTGAAGGGTTGTTGACCGCGAACGTCTTCTGGCGCGAAACAAAGCCGCCATCAATATAAGCACCGGATTGCAGCAGGTTGGGGTTGTTGAGCTTCAGGTCCATGGTGACACCTTTTGTCTTTCCTTGTAATCACGCTGGTTTTCATCACGCCGTAAAAGAATGGGGACCAGAAGATTTGGCCCCCATACTGTTCAATTTCCGTTAAATCGGGTCAGGCTCGTAGTTCCCGATCAAGCGTTGTGCCATCCGGCGCCAGCTTTTTGTGCTCATCTGCGATTGCACTCGGGTCCTGCATCAGGGACTTCACAATGCCCCATGCCATCAACACAACCAGTGCACTGATCGGCAGAGCTGCTGCGATTGCCGCTGTTTGCAAGGCAGACAGACCACCGGCAACAAGCAAGGCCGCAGCCACAACACCCTGAGCAACACCCCAGATGACGCGGTGCTGTTTTGGTGGATGTGCGTTGCCCATGGACAGGATGGTGGTGATCACCAAAGTGCCGGAGTCAGAGGACGTGATGAACCAAGTCGCCAGCAGGAAGGTGGTCAGTGCTGCGATCAGCCAGCTGATGGTGCCGTTGGAGGTCATCTGCTCGATGGTGCCATAGAGCGCGCCACCAAGGTTCCAGCTGTTTACGGTGTCAATCAGACCTGCAGTGCCTACACCGCCCGGAGCATTCATCTCGATGAAGAGTGCGTTGCCGCCGAAGATGGTAATCCAAAGGAAGGCCATCACAGTTGGGACAAGCATCGCGCCGAACATGAACTCACGGATGGTACGACCACGGCTGATGCGTGCGATGAACATGCCCACGAATGGTGCCCAGGACAGCCACCAGCCCCAGTAGAACATGGTCCAGCCACCCTGCCACTTCACATCGCCCGGCTCGCTTGCAGTCCAGAAACCCATGGACAGGAAGTGAGACATGTAATCACCGACGGACGTCAGGAAGAAGCTCGCAAGCCACTGAGATGGACCAGCAAGTGCAAAGAACAGGATCAAAATCAGCGTCAGAGCGATGTTCCACTCAGACAGGATACGAATGCCTTTGCCAATACCGGAAACAGCAGAGAGCGTTGCGATGATGGAGATACCGATCACCAACCCAATCTGGGTAAGCGTGCCAGGATCAATACCAAACAGCACGTTCAGACCGGCTGCCATCTGGTTTACGCCAAGGCCCATGGAGGTCGCGATGCCGAAAACAGTGCCGAAAACTGCCAGCAGATCAACGGCGTGACCAGCAGGACCGTAGATGCGCTCACCGAGGATCGGATAAAGAGCACTGCGGAACGTCAGCGGCAGTTTCTTGCGGAATGAGAAGTACGCAAGACAAAGACCAGTGATGGTATAGATGGCCCAGCCATGCAGACCCCAGTGGAAGTTGGTTACGCGCACAGCATCCACTGCGCGGTCCATGTTCATCTCAGTATGGCCAGCCATATCCGCGAACGGGTTGTTCGGGTAGCCCCAGCCAGCGGAGTTGTCGAAGTAGAACAGCGGTTCTGCAACACCGAAGAACATGATGCCGATAGATACACTTGCGGAAAACAGCATTGCAAACCATGCGAAATTGCTGAATTCCGGACGTGCATCATCATCGCCCAAACGAATGGAGCCGAAGCGACTGACCATCAGGCCGATACAG
Source organism: Pseudovibrio sp. SCP20 (assembly GCF_057774105.1). Taxonomy (NCBI): domain Bacteria; kingdom Pseudomonadati; phylum Pseudomonadota; class Alphaproteobacteria; order Hyphomicrobiales; family Stappiaceae; genus Pseudovibrio; species Pseudovibrio sp. SCP20. The sequence goes on from NZ_JBYMDH010000005.1 coordinate 387,690, forward strand.
ATGAAGAAGATGATCATGACTGAAGAGATGTAGTACCAGCTCAGCGCTGTCTCGACCCAGCTGCGTACCGCCCCATACAGCTGGCCAGCATAATCAACGTTCAGAATTGTAAACACAACGAATGCTGCGACCATTGCTTTGGCCGCAATCGACATTCCGTTGTGAAGCCCCTTAAAGAGACCGGTTTCAGCAACACTCAGTTCTCCCTGAGCTTGCTTGTTATCGGTAGCCATCGTTCCCTCCCTGGCTATGTTCGGGCGTATTGCCCGTGCCGGGTTCCACTCCGGCTTATCTACAGCCCCATTAACTGGGGTTATGGATGGGGTTCTCCTTTGTCTCAGCGCATCACGAATGGATCCGGGATCGGATCATCTGACGTGCGCAGCCAGACTGTTTTGACTGTTGTGTAGTCCAGCGCTGCCTGCAGCCCGCCTTCACGGCCATGGCCGGAGAGGCCTTGCCCCCCAAACGGAGCAACTGGCGAAACAGCGCGATAAGTGTTGACCCAAACGATGCCTGAGCGGATGCCTTTCACCATGCGGTGGGCGCGGGTCAGGCTTTTCGTGAAGATGCCTGATGCGAGGCCAAACTTGGTGTCGTTTGCCATCTGCAGAGCTTCAGCCTCTGTCTCAAAGGTGAGAACAGAAAGCACTGGGCCAAACAACTCGGTTGTCACGCAAGGCGCAGTCGTCACCTCCGAGCAATCCAGAATGGTTGGTGGGAAGTAGAACCCGTCCCGCTCACAATCTGCACCGCCTGCCAGCAGTTTGGCGCCAGCATCTACAGAAGCTTTAATCACAGCGTTGATGTGATCACGTTGCCGCTGACTGCACAGAGGTCCAACCTCAGTTGCCATATCCTGCGGATGGCCGATGACAACAGCTTCAGCTTTCGCCTTCAAACGAGCGAGAAACTCATCCTTGATGCTCTTTGCGATAATCAGACGAGAGCCAGCAACACAGCTTTGCCCGGTTGCCGCAAAGATGCCGGAGATCTGTGCATTGACCGCGCTATCGATATCCGCATCTTCAAACACGATGAACGGAGACTTTCCGCCCAGTTCCAACGAAGTGCTGGCAAGGTTTTCTGCTGAGTTGCGGACGATATGCTTGGCGGTTTCAGGGCCGCCAGTGAAGGCTACATGAGCAACGGATGGGTGTGATGTGAGCACCTGACCGCATTCCGGACCAAAGCCGGTGATGATGTTGACTACGCCTTTCGGGAAGCCAGCTTCCTCAATCAGCTTGGCAAACTCTAAAAGCGGTGCCGGGCCTTCTTCCGATGCTTTTACAATCAGCGTACAGCCAGCGGCAAGCGCCGGACCAATCTTCACTGCAGACAGGAAGAGCTGGTTGTTCCATGGCACAATCGCGGCCACAACGCCGACAGGCTCACGGCGCAGCCAAACTTCCATATCCTGCTTGTCGATTGGCAGGTGAGCACCTTCAATCTTATCTGCCAGACCAGCATAATAGCGATAGTAGTCCGCCACATACGCCACTTGCGCAGAGGTTTCGCGGATGATCTTGCCGGTATCCTGCGTTTCCAGCTGAGCCAGCTTTGGTGCATTGGCTTCAACCAGATCTGCCAGTTTGTAGAGCAACTTACCGCGCTGTGTTGCGGTCAGGCCGCTCCAGCTTGGATCAAAGAAGGCGTGTTCAGCCGCCGCAACCGCCCGGTTGACATCCTCTGTCCGCGCCTCAGGCATTTCTGCCCAAGGCTGACCGGTTGCCGGGTCCAGACTTTGAAACTGTGCTGAACCCTCTTCAAAACGACCATCGATATAGTGCTGGAAGCGTTTCATCATGCATCCTTTTGGAAAGCAGGCATTACGTCGTTGATGAAGCGTTCAAGAGACGCTTTCTTACGTTCAAACGACATGCCGCTATCAATCCAGAATGAGTACTCGTCATAGCCAAGGTCTTCGTAGTGCTTGAGGCGCTCGATGACCTTCTCAGAGGTGCCAATCACGTTGTTCGTACGCATCTGCTCTGCGCTGTAGAACGGATGGTTCGCAATATCTTCGTCACTCAGCGGCTCAATGAGACCCTGAGTGATTGGACGCTCATTTTTGAACCATGCACCGAAGTAGTTGTAGAAACGGTTGATCTCTTCAGCACCCTGCTGAACATCCGCATCATCACCACCAACATATGTATGGCGCAGCAGCATGATTTTTGGACGTGGAACGGATGGGCTCTTCTCACAAGCATCGTTGAAGCGCTCCATGAGGCTTTCAACTTCATCATCACCATTCCAAAGTGGAGTCACCTGAACGTTACAGCCGTTTGCAACTGCAAAGTCATGAGAGTTTGGATCGCGAGCCGCCACCCAGATTGGTGGGTGTGGCTGCTGCATTGGCTGCGGCGCGGAGGTGGTTTTCGGGAACTGCCAATACTCACCTTCGTGGGTGTAGTCGCCTTCCCAGAGCTTCTTGACCGCAGGCACCAGCTCACGCATGCGCTGACCAGCTTCCCATGCATCAAGACCTGGCATCATCCGCTCATATTCGAAGCTGTAAGCACCACGAGCGATACCCAGCTCAAGACGGCCGTCCATAATGATGTCCGCCATAGCAGCTTCGCCAGCCAGCTTGATTGGATGCCAGAAGGGCGCGATGACTGTTCCAGTTCCAAGACGTACATTTTCAGTCCGCCGTGCCAAGTCTACAAGATTAATGAAAGGGTTAGGCGCAATGGTGAAGTTCATGCCATGGTGTTCACCAGTCCAGATCGCATGCATGCCGCCTTTGTCAGCGATCTCACAGAGTTGCAGAAACTCGTCATAGAGCTTTTGCTGACTTTCGTCTGCTGAAATACGTTCCAGATGGATGAATAGTGAAAATTTCATGGCTTACTCTCCCAGTGCGATTTTGCGCACTTCGCCGCTTTCCTGATTTCCAAAATAAATGCCGAAGTTGCCCTTTTGCGCCTCTCTCGCAAATCGGGTGAGCATTGTTTGCGTTGCTGAATCTTTCACCCGTGCCAGCACGTCGTCCGTCAGCGACAGGAAGCTCCCGACTTTGCTGTCTCCCTCGCCAGCGCTGCAGTGAAAGGCCAGATGCTGGGCATTTGCGCTCTCGTCCTCATAAACGGAGTAGATAAAGCCAACAGAAGAAGGAATCCCGGCTTCTTCCAGGAGCGCAGCAAGTTCTTTTGTAGGGGTGCCTTTGCTGGCCGTGCGACTTGGCAAACGCAGTTGCCCAGCATCATCTTCAAGAAACAGCAGTTTGCCGTCTCGTTCCAAAAGCGCGCTGATTATGGTCTCGCTGTCCACCTGAATGGAGCTGACTTCCTGCGTCGCCGTAAAGTAGGCGCCACGGGCATAACCCAGACCATTGGCAACGCCAGTATCAAACGCTTTGACTTCACCAATCAGGATCGCATGATCACCCGCATCAACCACATTGTGCATGGAGCAATCGAACCATGCCGCCACATCGGAGATGACTGGTGCACCATTTGGACCAACCTTCCAGTCCACGGTCGCAAAGCGGTCTTCAACGCGGCTTGCGAAGGTGTTGGACACATCCTTCTGGGTCTCAGCCAGAATATTAACGGCGAAACCGGACGCATTTGTCAGCGCATCATAGTTGCTGGAACTCTTTGCAAGACACACCAGCAGCAAGGGTGGGTCCAGAGAAACACTTGAGAAGGAGTTCGCGGTAAAACCAAGCGGCTCACCATCTCCTCCATGGGCTGTCACTACCGTAACGCCGGTCAGGAATGTCCCAAACGCATTCCTCAAACTCCGTGGGTCCATGGCTGTCATCGGGTAGATCTCCCTTTCTATCCGTTTGTTCTTATTGGTTGTTTCAACCAGCTCGCCATCGCGGCGTTGACTTCTTCCGGTGCCGTCAGGTTGACCATGTGACGGTGGCCTTCAATGATGCAGACAATGCCGTCCTGAGCAGCCTGCGCCATATCCACGGCCATTTCCTTGGTCGAGTTCGGATCACCATCGCCCGTCAGCAAAAGAGCGGGACACCGGATCTCTTCCCATTTGTCTGCATAGGTTGCATCACCATGTGCAAACGCATTGTAAGTGATCGCATATCCAACCGGGTCTACCTCCCGCAGCCAGTTGCCGACCTGCTCCTTGGCGATCAACTCAACATCGCTGTTCCCGAACCAGCGGCTCAACGGACCGTCGATGTTGATATTGCCCTGTGCAATCTCCTTGGCCCGCGCCTGCACAGCACTGCGGGCTTCAGGTGTTCTGCGGTAAACGCCGTTCAACAAAGCAACGCGTTTTACGCGTTCTGGATGCGTTGCTGCGTAACCACCGCTGATCAACGCGCCCATGGAGTGACCCGCCAGATTTACCTGCTCAAATCCCAGCGCGCTGATCACAGCATGGAGCCACTCTACGTAGTCCTCCAGCAGAGAGCCTTGAGGAAGCGCAGTGCTTCCTCCGTGCCCTGGCATATTCACAGCAATCACGCGGTGCGTTTTAGCGAAGAACTCGACCTGCGGACCCCAGGAGGCGTCCTGCATGCCAACGCCGTGCACCAGCACGAGCGGCTCGCCTTCGCCTACTTCGCGGTAGCAGACGGTACCTTTAGGATGTGACAGCTGCAGGGTTGTCAACGTCATGCCCTAGCTCCTTAAGATCCTGATAACGATCACCAATCCGGTGGTGCGGACGGCCTGCCAGAGAAGCGCCCAGTGCAATCACGATCTCATCCGGGGCCGGTGCATCCGGAATAGCCAGCTGAATGGTCAGGTAGTGAGACCGACGTCCACCATCATTCTTGTCCATCAGCGGGATCATGATCGGCGCGTTGGCACCAGCGCGAGTGTTACAGAACGCCAGATAGGTTTTAGCGCCAACAGCTTCACGGTAAAAATTGCCAAACTGCAGTGTGTGAATGAGCGCAGATGCGTGCTCCACTTCACCGTTCACACCAACAACAGCCGCTTTGCCATAGCCTTCAACTGCTTCGCCAGAACCGGCAAAGTTGATGATCATGTCTGTCAGCAGCTTGCCAACGTCCGGCGCAACATCATGGATGCCCGGGCGAAGATCCTCAACGAAGCCCTGTCCGGCCCATGGGTTCTTGATGACAGCCACAGCAGCAATCATCCGCAAAGGTACCTCTGCTTTTTTGCCACCCTCAATCAGCGTGTCTTCCACATGAAGAAGCGTCTTGCGTATTTCTGCCGGCATTTGATCTTCCGTTCATTCCACTCACAAAATCGATGGTGATAAGATGGTATACCATAATACCGAATGTCAATACCTTCTTGCGAATGAAGTAAACGCGGGCTAGATTGCGACCATGATCGAGACTGCAAATAATCCTTTGAAGATTGAGCGTCCTACAATGACGCTTCGCGACATGGCCCTTGAGAAAATGCGGGCCGCTATCATTGCCGGGCACTTCCAGTCTGGGGACCGTCTGGTGGAACGCCCTTTGTGCGACCAACTGGGCGTAAGTCGCTCAGTTGTAAGGGAAACCATCCGTTACCTCGAAGCTGAGGGGCTGGTGGAAATCCTGCCAAATAAAGGCCCGATCGTTGCAAAACTGGATTGGGAAAACGCGCAGCAGATCTATGAAATCCGCATGCTTCTGGAGACCAGCGCCGCACAGAAATGCGCAGAACTGGCCAAAGATGGGGATAAGAAAAAACTCGGCAAAGCCCTCGGTCAGCTCAAATCCGCGTACAGCAGCGGCGAGACCAATGATCTGTTTGAGGCAACAACTCTGTTCTATCAGTGTATTTTTGAGATCAGTGGACAGAACGTGGCATGGGAAGTTGTTCAGCGACTCAACGGTCGCATCAGCCGCTTACGTGCAATGACATTGGGAACCCGTGACCGTCATGAAGCCGGGTACAAGCGGATGGAAAAAATCTACTCCGCGATCGATTCCAATGATGCCGATGCAGCAGCCGCGGCCATCAAGGTGCACCTGACAGAAGCTGCCAACATCGCCAAAACCCTTCTGACTGCCGAGCTGAGCAAGAGCGAAAAATAAATGCCAAAAGCCTATTGGATTGCCCACGTCACAGTGACCAACACTGAGGCCTATGCCGACTACACGAAGGCCGCCCCTGCCGCCTTCCAAAAATACGGCGCCCGCTTCCTCGCCCGCGGCGGCAAAACCGAACACCTAGAAGGCACCGCCCACCCCCGCAACGTGGTCATCGAGTTCGACACCATGACCCAAGCCCTCGCCTGCTACCACTCCCCCGAATACCAACACGCCAAATCCCACAGAGCCCACGCAGCTTTCGCGGATATTATGATCGTGGAGGGGATGGAAGAGGCGTAGACAGCTACGCCTCTTGGAAGATCGTAGGGTTACTTCTTCTTGCCGCCTTTGGGCTCGATATCATCACCGAAGAAGTCTTTTTTCTTCTTTTTACCGAGTGCGGCTTTTGCTTTTTCGGATCTGGTTTTTGGATAAACCTCTTCCATCTTCAAAGCAGCTGCTTTGATCTTAGGAATGAGCGCCCAAGCTTCCTCAATCTTTTGATCGCGATGAAGCTGGCCGATCTCTACAATAAGCGCCTTAAATGCTTCTCTAGCATGATAGTAAGGTTTCAATGAAGCTCTATCTTTAGCCAGTTTCTGCTTCTCTTTTGCGCTTTGAGCAGTACTTTTCCTTACCTCAAATTGCTTTTGCGAAGCTTCAAACTTCTTGTCCAAACCGACCATAAGCTCACAGGCCTTATAGACAATCTGTTCCATATCCCAGATCGCCTGCTTAATAGCCTTGGCTTGCTTTTCTTCTTCGCTCAGATGCTCATCAGAGTTTGCACGGCGTTCTTCTTCTGCGGCACGTTCTGCTTCAGCAGCAGCCTGGCGCTGTTGCATAGCGGCCAGCTCGTCTTCGAAGGTGCCCTTCTTCTTTTTCCCAAGAGCGGCTTTGACTTTCTCGCCTCTTGATTTCGGGAAGTCCTCTTCCATTTTCTGAACGGCGGCTTGCAGGAGTGGAATGATGTCTCGGATTGGCTTGATATCCTGACGGCCGATATGTTTATCAACCAAAGCCATAAGCTTTTTCACTTCAGCACTGTTCAGAACGAACGCATTGCGCTGTGGGCGGGTTTTTAGATTTTCTTCCCTGGCATTCAGATCAGCCAGTGATTGGCTCGCCATATCAACGATATGCTCGAACTCATCCACTTCCCTGCGGGTCACAGTAGCTTGCTTTAGAGATTCATCAAGGCTGTCAAAATAGACTTCTACCTTGTCCAGTTCAGCTTCACTTTTTCCTTCCTCGTCTCGGTAATAAAAATCAGAGGCTGTCAGCAAGCATTCTTTAAGGTTGGCGATTGTGCCTTTGTAGAACTCTTTTTCACCCGCATCCTGGAACAAGCCTGCGTTGTCCTCATACTTTGTGATGCGAGGATTGTAAGCTCGGATACGCTCGAGAAGATCCGTTTTTTCAGTCAACTCGTCAGCGACAGCATCAGCGCCTTTAAACTGCTCCATCTGCTCTTTGGCTGCCTGGAAGATCGTGTCCATGCTATCCAGGTCTTTATCGATAGCACGCAAGGCGGCTTCAACGACCTTAGGATCCATGTTGCCAAGTTCAATGAGGCCCACCTTGAAAGTGTCGGAATGCTCTTCCGCATCAGCATAGGTGTCGGCAAAGTCTGCGTAGTGGCCTTCCAAATCTGAGTTCTCGCGGGCCCACTTTTCAATCTGCTTCAGCTGGCTGTATCTGTCACGTACCGCCTGCAGCAGTTCTTCTCTGCGGCCTGAAGCATCATTCTGCACACCACCTTCACCGGCATCTGGCATGCCAAGCAAGGCCCGCATTTTGCCGAGCACAACTTCAACATCGGCCAGCAGATCATCAGCACCCTTCTTATCCTGTCTAGACAGTACAGCCTGATCCTGTGCGATCAACGTGAAAGCCTCATTGTTTGCCTTGTAGAACTCGGCAAACTCCTTCGGCTTTTTCTTAAGCTCTTCTTTGCGCGCCGCCAGGCCGGCAAATACACTTTTGATGTTCTTGAACCGGAACTTAACATCCGCACCGACACGCTCGACTTCGATTGCGGCAGCGTCAAACGCTTCCTGCAGATCAGCAATATGGCTGTTGAGCGCACTCAACTCGCCAGCTCCCCTGATCGCACTTTTGTCTTTTACGGCAACATTGAGAGCTTGCAATGCTTTTGCCGCTGACGTGCCTGCCTGATCAAAAGCACTGAGATCCACACTCCACGCGTCAATCTCAGATCGACGCTTAACCAAACTCTGTAGCTTTTCAGTAGATTCTTTTGCCCTGGCATTGATATCGGAAATGTCCGTTTTGCGGATTTCCTGAGCTTTTGCGAAAAGCTGCTGCATCTGCGTCAGACCGGACTTGACCTGTGAGACACATTGCTGAAGCTGCTCACATTGAGCCTCTTTATCGTCTCGACTCTCCTGCGCACAGGCCACTCCATTTTCAAGGTGCCCAATTGACGCCTGATAAATTGCATCAAACTCTGCCCCATTCACGTCCTGACAAATCGGCCGCCAGTTTGCATTGCTCGTATTGAGGGCTGTCTTCAAGCTATCAAGATCACTCGTCAGTCTGGCGAGGCGGTTTTCGAAGACATCACCTTGGGATTCTTTATCTGCTGCAATGACTTCATCAGCTTCAGCTGTATTAAGCCCTTGCGCAGCCAGACCAATTTTCACCATGCGCATATGCATGGTTCGACCAGTCTCAAGCAATGCATCAATCTGCGGCAGAGTTTTTTTGACATCTGAATCCAGCCAGAGATCTGTCGTCGCCAACTCCTGAGCTCCATCAAGCGCCTTTTGAGCTAGTAAATATGTGTTTTCAAACTCAGTTACAGACTCCTTTGACCATCCTGACTGGTTCTGTTTATGGTCAGCTCCCAACTTCTGGTTCAAAGCGAAGATCGCATCTTCTCGCTCTGCGAGCGCAATCTCTTCTTCAAACACATCTCCAATGGCTTCAACATCCTTGAAGGCGCGCGCATTCTCAGAAACCAGACCGTACTCGACTTCATCTGGTGTTGCTTTCTTCGCAGTCTTGGCATTTTTCGGCGTATCAAAGCACTTTGGCATGTTGCCAATCGCGGTCTTCATCTGCTCGATAGCTACCTTCGCATCAGCAACCCGGTTTTCAGCGAGAAACAGCTTGGCTTCCTGCCCGAGCGCCTCGACCATAGTTTGATAGCTTAAGAGGTCGGAAAGCTGCTCTTCGTACGGAATCTTACTACGCTGCTTGTAATAGGTACCAGCCTCTTTGAGCAGATCGCTGACTTCCTGGACGTAACCATCTATTCTGTTTGCAGTTGAAGATCCGCGCTCAAGCGCTGCGCGCATCCCCTCCATACTGCGATGAGCGTTTTGAAGACTGTCATCAATCCCCGTATAGTCAATCTTAGTATAATCCTTGCCGTCAAACAGCTGTTCTGCGTCCAGCAGGGAATCGTTGGCCTCTTGCTCAAACCTCTCAAAAATTTTGAGCTCTTCACGGTCGACAATAAGATGGGCCTTGTCAGTGATGGCACCAAAATCCTTGAAGGCTTGCTTGATTGCCGTCAGAGAAATATCTCTCAGATCACGGGGAGAAGTTGGTGTCTCAACCGGTTGGACAGCTTCAACACCAGCCTCAGAAGGGTCGATGCTGCAAACCTTGAGCATGGCATTCGCCCACGCATCAACATCACCGGATTGTTTTGGAGTACCAGTAGCTTCATTTGAACCGGAAGGGGTATCAGAACCAGCCATAACAGACCTCTTGGCGCACTATATTTCCTAAGTGCGGGATATCACTTACGCCATGAGATAGTGTTTCACTAATGCCCCTCTATCGAGCGAATATTTAATAAAATGGGGTGTGGGATGGCTTCGGCGGACAGGCGTCTCTGCAGAACCTCCCCTCACCTCTCAAACAAACCAAGAGACGCAGAGCCAGATCCAGAGGGGGGCTGGGACTATGGCCCAGATGAAGATGGCGGGGAGATAGGGGTAGAGGTTCATGGGGCTCTCCTTTTGCGTCGTCAGACGAGCTCGAAGGCTTCGGCGAGGGTGAAGAGGCAGGCTGTTGTGATGCCGAGAACAACAAAATTGCGGATGTGTTTGAAGAAGGCCTGTTCAACACTGGTCCTGATTGCAGTTCCGTAGTCCTTTCCATCCAGATAAGTGCTGGTGATCATTGTCAGAAACAGCAGGAACCAGAGAGCGACAAGACCTTCGGCCACTAAAACAATTGCGGGTAACATGGCTGACCTCCGAACATGTGCAAAAACTCGCGTGGAGCTGAGGTTGCGAGAGCATGCTGAGCAGCACAGCACGCGCCGCTTTTCCTGGGAGTTTGAGAACAGAAAAGATCACGACACGTGCTGCACATCGCGAGCTGCTCCACCGCGATTCTTAATATCTATTTCACGTATATCTTTATCACACCACCGCTTAAATGAAATATATGATTTACATCTTTTAAGCTCTGAGATTGTCTTCTCAGTCTCAATGAACATGTAATTCTCGCGATTTCCTGAGTGATATCAGCAAGCTGAGGGTTCTATATCTTTCGTATTCAGAGACGCGAAGAGATATGATATACGGTGGATATATCTTTGGAGCCTCACGATGCGATTAAATCAGGCGAGCGATTTTGCTCTGCGACTCACGATGCAATGCGCCATGCAACCAGATGCACTTCAGCGCATCGATCAGGTGGTTCAGCAACAAGGCTTTTCGCGCGGGCATGTGATGAAACTGGTTAATCAACTCTCTCGCGCGGGCATACTGGAGACCTTGCGTGGCCGCGGCGGTGGCTTCAAGCTTGGCCGTCTGGCAAAGGATATCAGCGTTGGGGATGTTGTCCGGGCTGTTGAGAGTGACTTTGCCGTTGTTGAATGCTTGCGTCAGAGCGAATGCGGTGAAATTCATTGCTGCTTCCTGCCCTCTTGCCGCTTGAAACCTTTGATGCAGCGCGCCTCCATCGCATTTCTGGATGTGCTTGATGAAATGACGATTGAAAGCGCAATAACCGGACTTGCTGTGCCGGATGTTTTGGCCACCTAGCAAAATTAACAGAAGTAGATCGAGATTTGCCTATTAATTTTAAAGTAGGAATATTTCACCAACGCCAAATCAAATTCACAATTAAATCTAATTTAATAAATAAAAACTCTATTAATACCTATATTCGATTCAGTTAATCTACAGTTTGTGAAAAATGTTTTGCGTATCACTTCACGGCTCCTCAGTCGAATACAGCATACTTGTGTAGCGCAAAGAAATCTTAACAGATTACTAATGCGATTACTTACACTGAGGCTGCGTTTTGCTCTGCGCAGCTTTCCGTGACGGCTGTGCTCGACCGAACAACTGTCTCCGAACTGCTGTTGCTGGCAAATGTGTGAGGGTTGAAATGTGGTACAGTGAGCGTCTTCTCGGAACAACTGCTCTTGCGGGTCTCGCGTTTGCCTGCCTGTTCAGCCTCCAGGTGGAACGGGCGGATGCTCAGACGGTGATTACCGGCACCATCAACAATCCTCCCTTCTCAATCAATGGCACAAATGGGTTGCGCATTGGTCAAAACGGGGCTGATGGAACACTGAATGTGTTCAGCGGAACAACAGTACCCATCGGGCAACTGGTAGAGATCGGCGTTGCAAATGCGAACGGCACACTGAACGTTTATCAGGGTGCGTCAGTCTCTCAGTCAGGAAATTTTGTATTCATAGAAGTTGGAAACGGTTTCAACGAAGGCACTATAAATCTCTATGAGAGCGGTCAGCTTTTTGCACCAACTGGCGACATTGTTTTGGAAGGCCAGGGAACGATCAACATTGGTGGAGAAGAAGGCTCAGCTGCACGTTCCGCCGGTTACCTCAGGGTAGACGACATTTACATGCTGAACGGCTCCAAGATTGTGATCAACACCACCAGCTCCGGTGGAAATCATCTTATAGCAGATCTGGTCTCTGTCTCATCTGGTGCAGGCGAAGTCCTTTTTGAGAACGGCACCACTCAGATAACCAATAATAACAGCCGGTTTACTGGCAAAATGTTCTTTGAGGAAAACGCGACAGCCGTCTTTACCGGAACCAACGCGGTAGGAAATGCAGATCTCGACTTTGTCGGCGGCAAAATGGTGACCATTGGCAGCACAACGGTCAACGGCGATATTGAAGTCACAAATGTGGGTGCATTGAATGACGCCACATTCGAAACCTCCAACAGCAACCTAACTCTTGCCGGAGACATCATCGGCAACGGCAAGGTTCGGTTTGAGGGCAATGGCATCACCACGCTGACAGGCAACAACACCTGGACCGGCGGCGCCGACATTGATGGCACAGAGGTTGTTTTCTCCAGCGCCTCCAATCTTGGCAGTGGCCCGATTGAGCTCAACAACGGCCACCTCACCTTCAACGGAACGACCGCCACGGTCAACAATCTGTTTGATCTAGACGGCACCTCTTCCATGGAAGTTGGGCCTGGCGATACGCTCACCCTCAGCAATGACATCTCCGGTTCAGGCCGCCTGAAAAAACTCGGCGACGGAACCCTCGTTCTGGGCGGAACGGGCAGCAACTTCAGCGGTGGGCTGGATCTGGCTGACGGAACTGTTCAGTTTGGGAGCGCAGCCAGTATCGGCTCCGGCCATATCATCTACTACGGCGGTGATCTGAGTTTTGTTTCCGGCTCAGATGCGACCATTTCCAACACATTTGAGATGCACAACAACGGCACGCTTGATGTACAGTCCGGGCGTACTCTCACAATCACAGGCAACATCGTCAATGGCGGCAGTTCACCCGGCAAGCTGACCATCGGCTCTGGTGGTACGGTCAATCTGCAGGGAACCAACACCTTCTCCGGCGGCCTTGTGGTTCAGGAGAACAGTACTGTTGGTTTCTCGGATTCTGATGACCTAGGCAGCGGCACTGTTGAGCTGGACAACGGCAACCTCACCTTCAACGGAACAACGGCGACCATCAGCAACCTGATTGATCTGGACGGCACATCCTCCATGACCGTCGGGACCGGCGATACGCTGACTGTCAGCAATGATATCAGCGGTTCGGGCCGTCTGAAAAAGTTTGGTGACGGAACACTCGTTCTTGGTGGAGCGGGCAGCAGTTTCAGTGGTGGATTAGATCTGGCCGAAGGCACAGTTCAGTTTGGCGCAGCGGCCAACATCGGCACCGGAAACATCATCTTTTACGGTGGTGATCTGAGCTATGTATCCGGTTCAGATGCAACCGTTGCAAATACATTTGAGATGCACAATGACGGTACGCTAGATGTGCAATCCGGGCGTACGCTCACCATCACAGGCAACGTTATTGACGGCGGAGGTTCGCCTGCAACACTGACCATCGGATCCGGTGGTACAGTCAATCTGCGTGGATCCAACACATTCTCCGGCGGTCTTGTCATTCAGGAGAACAGCACGGTTGGCTTTGCAGACTCCAATGATCTGGGCACCGGTGATATTGGCCTGGACAGCGGGAACCTGAGTTTCATCGGAACATCTGCGACGATCACGAATAATCTTGAGCTGTTTGATGACAGCACGATTGATCTGCAGTCTGGCCGCACGCTGACCATTTCAGGCAATATCACTGATGGTGATGGCACACCGGGCGGGCTCACCATCGGATCTGGCGGCACAGTCAATCTGGGCGGAACAAACACGTTTACCGCTGGCCTGACCGTTCAGGAAAACAGCACTGTCGGCTTCACCAGCGCCAGCAATCTTGGCACGGGCGACATTACGCTGGACAACGGTAATCTCACCTTTAACGGCACCACCGCAACGATCGCCAACGGCTTCGACCTGACTGGCACTTCCGCCATAACAGTTGGTTCCGGCGATACACTCACTGCCAGCAATGACATCAACGGCACCGGTCGTCTGAAAAAGCTGGGTGCAGGCACACTGGTGCTTGGCGGCACTGGCAGCAGCTTTAGTGGTGGCTTGGATTTGGCAGAAGGCACCACACAGTTTGGAGAAGCAGCCAACATCGGCAGCGGCACCGTTCTCTTTTATGGCGGTGACTTAAGCTATGTTTCCGGTTCTAACTCGACCATCGCCAACAACATTGAGATGCACAACGACGGCACGCTTGATGTACAGTCCGGGCGCACCCTAACATTGACGGGCGACATCACCGATGGTGGCGCCACACCGGGTACGCTCACCATTGGGTCTGGCGGCACTGTCAACTTGCAGGGCGACAACAGTTTCTCTGGCGGTCTCATCGTTCAGGGAAACAGCTCCATTGAGTTTACAGATGCGGACCGCCTTGGCCTTGGCACGACAACTCTCAGCAATGGTAACTTGCTTTATCAGGGCGTAACCGACGTCATTCTCTCACGCCTTGCGCTGGCCAATGGCACAAGCAACACGATCGATATCGATGATGCTTCCGTAAACCTAGAAATCTCATCCAACCTTTCCGGTTCAGGCAACCTCTCAATCGACGGCGGTGAAATCATTACTCTTTCAGGGACCAACAGTTCCTGGTCAGGTGATTTTTCAATTACCGATGCCCAACTCATGTTCAACGCAGCAGAGAACATCGGCAACGGCAATGTTGGTATCACACTCAACTCTTCAACCCTGACCTACACAGGCGGTGGAACTGTCACCATCAACGAACTCGCATTTTCCGGCACAGGTAACGTGGTCGGCACCACAGATGTAGTTGGGCAGATCAACATTATGTCCGGTCTGACGGGCTCTGATCAGGTGACATTCATTGGCCCGGGTGAAGTGAACCTGCTGGGCGACAACTCCGGCTACACCGCTGATATCGAGATCGCTTCCGGTACAGTTGGTCTGGAAGGGTTTTCCGCCTCAGCCATCGGTTCTGGCGACGTGATCATTGACGGTGGCACTTTGTTCTATCTGGGCACAGGCAATGAAACTGTCGACACGACCAAGCTACAGCTCAGAAACAACGACAACACCATTGATATGGCCAATACGGGTTCCACGCTCACCTGGACCGGTAACACCTCGCCAGGTGGAGGAAACTTCGTCAAGAACGGTGCTGGCACTCTTATTCTTTCAGATGGCACCAAGTCACTGGTGAACGCCCGTATTCATGGCGGCACACTGCAGATTGGCACCTCAGCAACTGACACATCTATTCTGGATGGCAGCTTGACCGTCGTCTCAGACGGTACACTCTCCGGATATGGCGAGGTTACTGACAACGTCGTTCTGGATGGTGGTGTTCTATCTCCCGGTGCGTCCTTTGGTACAATCACGGTAGGCAGCCTGAGTGCAACTACCAACGGCGGTACTCTTGATATGGAGGTCGGCTCAGACCCGGACACGGGTGCGGCAAATACAGATCAGATCATTGTGAGCGCAGGCGGTTCCGTTGATGTCACTGACATGACCCTAAATCTCATCAGTGTTTCGGGCCCAACACCCGTGAAGATCGGCGATGA
Source organism: Pseudovibrio sp. SCP20 (assembly GCF_057774105.1). Classification (NCBI taxonomy): domain Bacteria; kingdom Pseudomonadati; phylum Pseudomonadota; class Alphaproteobacteria; order Hyphomicrobiales; family Stappiaceae; genus Pseudovibrio; species Pseudovibrio sp. SCP20. The sequence goes on from NZ_JBYMDH010000005.1 coordinate 403,089, forward strand.
GTTCGTCATAATCGACAATCTCTCAACTCCGGGAACCCAACCCGTAACCGGCACCTTCGATGCGGTAAACCATGACATGTTCATGCTGGATGTCAACGTGCTCTACGGCATCCCGGGTGATGACAACGACGTTGCGATCCAGTTCATCCGCAGTTCCAACAACTTCAATGGTCTGGCAACAACGCGTAACGAACATTCCGTCACGCTGGCGCTGGATACCATTAGCGAAAGCGGTGATCTGTTCACACACCTTGCCCCAATGAACAACGCACAAATCAAGGCGCTTCTTGATCCACTCTCCGGTGAGATCAATGCTTCAACCCGAGCAATCCTGCTGGCTGACAGCCGCTTCCTGCGGCAGGCGGTCAATGACCGGCTTTACAAGGCTCACAGCGCCTTCGCCTCCAAAGTGGACGACGACATGGTCACCCGCACCGTCGGTGACTTTGAGATGTGGGGTCAGGTCTACGGCAGCTGGGGTGAGTTCTTCTCAGACGGCAACGCCCGCACCACAGGCAGAAGCGTCGGCGGTGTTCTGGTCGGTGTTGATGCGACCTACTTCGATATGGTACAGCTGGGTGTGGTTGCAGGCTTCGGTCGAACCTCTATCGACATCAGCTCAATCGATGCGTCTTCAGACAGCGACAGCTACAGCGTGGGCGGCTACGCAAGCGCCAATCCGATCGACGATGTCAAACTGCGCGGCGGTGTTGCCGGCACATGGTACAACATTGCAACCGATCGCGATGTGGCCCTCTTCCCGGAAGAAACCCTTTCAGCTGATCAGTTTGCCGGTTCCGTTCAGGTCTTTGGTGAGCTCGGCTACACGCTGGAAAGCGCTTACGGCAACCTGGAACCTTTTGCTGGTGTTGCCTACGCTTATCTCACTGGTCCTGGCTTTAACGAAAGCGGCGGTGCAGCAGCACTGAAGGCCGACAGCCAATCCAACTCCCTCACCTTCCTGACACTTGGAACACGCGGCGAGTTTGATCTTTCCAACTACCTTTACGGTGACACCAGCTTCGTCGGACTGGCAGCCTGGCAATATGCCTCCGCTGAAACGCTGGACTACACCCAAAGCTTCATCGACAGCGGCAACCCGTTCACCGTGGCAAGCGTCCCAATCGCCCGCAACGTCGCCCTGATCGAAACCGGCCTCCAATCCAACCTCACGGAGTACATCCAGCTCAACGTCAACTACTACGGCCTCCTCTCCAACGAAGCCGTAGACCACGGCGCCAACGCAAGATTGTTTGTCCAGTATTGAAGGGGATGAAATCATCTCGCAGAATCTTACTTTCAAATTACCCATCCAGTTGCACCCAATGGAAAATCAAACTGTATATAAGCAGGTATGCGGATGCGGGGTATGGTTTGGGGGTGGAGAGGATGAGCGGAGTTAAGGCATTGGGCCTTGGTTTTGCTGGACACTTCACTTGCTTTGGTTGGGAATCGTGGCAGGAGTGTGAAGAGAACTAGAACTGATCCGGGGTGATGTCGGCAAGTGCGCAAACCCCGCAGCGGCTGTCGTCGGTGAGCTCAATTAAGCTATGAGCAAGTGCACTGATGCTGGATCAGTCTGTCTGCATACCTTCGCAAATGTTTGTCTTGTTCATCCGGGAGGATCCTTTCCGGAAATGAGGTGTCGTGTCTCCCGTTCTGCGGTCTTTGACTGAAGCAACATAAAAAGCTGCTTTTAGAAAGGGAGAGGATATGATTGGGGCACTTAAGAGATTTTCACGCACAACTGCATTGGCTTTGTCACTTGGCATGGCTGGATTGGCCGGCGGACAGGCGCAAGCAGAGGAAAGCCTGATCCTGGCGCATGCGATGAACACGGATCACGTGTTTCACGCGCTTTCTGAGCGTTTTATGGGAGAGCTGGACGGCAAAGCCATCAACATTGATTATCACCCCGGCGGCGATCTTGGTGACTGGACCTCTCTGTTTGAGCAGTCCATGCAAGGTGTGGTGCCAATGAGCCTCACATGGGGTGCATCCGAGTTTGATGGCCGATTGGACCTTGCCTACCTCGGCTATGTGGTTTCCAACTGGGAACAGGCGCAAAAGCTTTATGGTCCGGGCTCAGACATGCTGGATATCTACAACGGTATTCTTCATGAACTTGGCTTGCATGCGGTCGGGATTATTCCAACGGATTTTGGTTCTGTCGTGATCCGCAAAGGCGTTGGCAAGGTTCCGATCAACTTTCCTGCTGATGCCAATGGTTTGAAGATCCGTGTTCCGGGCTTGCCGATGGCGGTGGAACGCTTCAACAATCTGGGTTTTTCTGCTGTGCCAATCCCGTTGGCTGAGGTTTACACCGCCCTTCAGCTTGGCACGGTCGATGCGCGTTCATTCTCAACCGCGGTTGAGACGTATTCACTACGTGACGTCCTGGAAACCAACATCCTCACCAATGACTATTTCGAGCACGCCTTCTGGCTGGTGAACAAGGATTGGTGGGAAGGCCTTGAAACAGCTGATCGTGAAGCTCTGCAAACTGCGATCGACACCACACTTGAGTGGTCTTGGGGAGAAGCGCAGGCAAAGAGTGAAGAGTTCCTGCAAAAAGCCAGAGATGCCGGGATCAAGGTGGTTGAACTGGATGATGCCCAACTGGCAGCTGCACGCAAGATTGCTCATGAAACGGAATGGCCAGCCATGGAAAAAATCATTGGCTCTGAGATCATGAGCCAAATCCGTCAAGCTGCTGCAAACTAATAATAATTGAAGAGAAGGCCGGAGCGTGCTCCGGTCTTCGGTTGGGAGGCATATGACCGTGAACCGCGAGTCTAAACAGCACCCGCGTGCGCCGGTGCAGGTCGCTTCATTCATCTATGATCCGGAAATTACTGAAACAGAACCGCCGGATCATGTCACCGCAATTCCCGAAGGTCCGCAATCCAGAGGTATGACTGGGCTGCTGAAAGCGGAGCGGCTTCTGGAAAGATCTCTGTATTTTGGTCTGGTGTTGATGGGCATAGGCCTTGCTGCAATCATGTTTGTGCAGGTTCTGCTCCGCTATGTGTTTGCGCTGCCGTTTGTCGGCATTGAGGAGTTGGCTCTGCTGATGGGGGCCTGGTTTTACTTTCTGGGGCTGGCCTATGTGACCCGCAATGGTGAGCATATTCACGGTGGTATCGTGACACTGCTGATCAAAAGCCCGCGAAAAATCCAGAGCATCCGCTTGATTATGACACTGGCCAGCATTGCTGCCTGTCTGGTGTTCGGATACTACGCCAGCAAGTACGCGATCTTTGAAATAGAGCGTGGGCGGGCAAGTTCTTACATGCGCTGGCCAAAGGGGCTGTGGTCTGCCTCCATGATCATCGGGTTTGCAGGCACCATCATCTACCTCTCACTGCAGGCCATCAATCAGACCATCGATCTTAAAACAAGACTGTCAGTCGTGAAGAAGGGCTAATCATGTTCATATTTCTTGCCTCTCTTCTGCTTATCGTCGTGTTGTTGCTGGCTGAAATGCCAATCGCATTTGCATTTGGTGTTGGCGCGCTGGTGTTCGGTATTGCGTCAGACTCAAACGTTTCCTTCCTGATCCCTTACGCCTATCAGACCACACTCAGCTTCGCTCTGCTGGCACTGCCCCTGTTCGTGCTGGCCGGAACGCTGATGGCTGAAGGCGGCATCTCAGATCGCCTGCTCAGTTTCGTGAATGCGTTTGTCGGACGTATGAAAGGTGGGCTTGGCGCGGTGACTGTCATCACCTGTGCTTTATTCGGTGCGATCTCAGGCTCGTCATCTGCCGCCATTGCGGCGATTGGGCAGATTATGATCCCGCGGATGGTGAAGGAAGGCTATCCGGTTGGCCACGCAACGGCGTTGGTGGCGTGTTCTTCTGTGCTGGCGTTGATGATCCCGCCATCTATTCCAATGATTGTGTTTGCAGTGACGGGTGGCTTGTCCGTTGGGGCTGCGTTCCTGTCGACGGTTATACCGGGCGTCTTGTTGGCTCTGGTTTACATCGGCCTCAACTTCTTCTTTCTGCGCAAGGTGGATACCATTCAGGTTGAAGAGCCTTTGCCATTCAAGGAAGCGGCGCAGAATGTTGCCAGCAGCGGGCTGAAGGCATTCTGGGCGCTGATGATGCCATTGCTGGTGCTGGGAGTGATCTACTCCGGTATTGCCACGCCAACAGAAGCTGCTGCAATCTCACTGGTTTATGCGATTGTTGTTGGGGTGTTCATCTATAAAGGGCTGAGTTTCAAAGATATTCCTGCGGCCTTTGTGCGGGCGGCGATCACTACGAGTTCCATCATTGCAGTGTTGTTCTTCTTGTTTGTGATGAGCCGGGCAATGATCCTGCAGCAGGTGCCGCGTGAGGTGGCAGAGGTGCTGATCTCGCTGACGGAAAACAAGATCCTGATCTTGTTACTAATCAATCTCATTCTCCTGCTCATTGGTATGATCGTTGACGATGTGTCAGGCAGTGTGCTGGCGGCGATTGTGTTGCTTCCGGTGGCAACGGAGATTGGCGTTCACCCAATTCACTTCGCCGCTATTGTTGGCACCAATCTGGGACTGGGGAATGTATCTCCACCGTGCGCGCCCATGCTCTATATGGCCGCCGGGGTCAGCAAGCTCACGCTGGACAAGTACGTGGGCATCACACTCAAATTCCTGCTGCTTGGACACTTGCCGATGGTTCTCATCGTCACCTTCTTCCCGGAACTGTCGCTGGCTCTGCCAAGACTGATCATGGGTATCGACATATAATCCATCACATCCTCTGCGGTGATTGGCATCGCAGAGGATCAGTTAGCTGAGAGTTTGATGACTTTCAGCGCACTTCCGGCAAGATACTCGTGAAGCTTCAAAAGCTGCTCCTTCGCGGCGATCTCATTTCCAATAGCAACGGAACGCATGATGTCGGCATGGAACTGGCTACAGACCATAGTGTCATCGCGTGTTTTATTGGCAAACCAGAACCGGCGGGATTGGCTCTGTACGCGGGCGAGCGCGTGGTGGAAGTACGGGTTGCCGCTGGCATTGGTAATGGCGAAGTGAATGCCTCTCAAAGCCTCCAGCAGACTGGCATCTTCATCGCCCTGCGCACTTTCCAAAATGTTTTGCGCCAGTTGCAACATATGAACGCGGTGTTCGCTGCTTCCCCGCAGGATCGCATACTTGATGCAAGTGGGTTCAATCTCTTTGCGGATTTCCAAAAGCTGGAGTTGCTGCGCCGCTGAAATCTCCAGAAACTCAACGCCTTTTCGCGCATGCACTTTCAGCATGTCTTCCTGTTCCAGAGCCTGAAGTGCTTCTCTGACGGGGGTGCGCCCAAGCTGTAACATGGCAGAGAGCTTGTTTTCTGAATAAAGCTGCTCTGTATCCAGCTCCCTGAAAATGACTTTGCGCTCTATCTCAGCCTTGGCAAAAGCTGCTTGTGTTGTTGCTTGGAAATCAGACACCTGGTGCTCCGCTTGTTTAAGCTGGCATGTAAATTCGTGCGGTGAAGCTAGAGCAATGGAATCTGCGAGTGAAGCAATCTGTTTATTTCCACATTTGTACTTAGGATAAGTTTCAAACTGTATATCTGGTAATAGTGCTTAGCTGTGCGCAAGTATATGTACAGATGACTGCTGTGTAATTTCTATCTGTATACATAAGGCATAACAACTGCTCCGACAATCACTCGCTTATCTATCTGTTTTGTAAAGACAATTTTTGTGTGATTGAGAAATCAAAACTGCTCACCACAACACTGTCAGTGACTATTTCAGCTGACTGTATGTACGTTCTTCTACTTTTGTCAGTGCCCGCTCTTCGTGATGTGTTTCACAATATGTTAGTTAGGAAGAGAGGGCTCATAAGTCAGCTCATCCTCTCATATTAGCGTTATATAACAATATGTTATCTTGTATGTGAGTGGCGATATGGCTTGGAAGGAATTAGCATTAAGCGCAGTCGACAGTCCGGTGTTGGACGAGGCTGACGTTGTGGTGTGTGGAGGCGGCCCGGCAGGTGTTGCTGCGGCTGTGATGAGCGCCCGTGAAGGCCTTAAAACAATCCTTGTTGAGAAGAATGGCTTTTGTGGTGGCGCTGCGACAGCAGGCTTGTCTGGGACGATCTGCGGCCTGTACCTGACGCAGGATGAAATCGCCAAGAAAACACCTAAGCAGGTCGTCTTTGGTTTTGCAGAAGAGTTTCGTCAGAGACTAGAAGGCAAGCAGGGCGTTACAGAGCCCCAGATCTACGGCAACACGCATGTGTTGACATTCGACCCACTACGTTGGCGCGAGGTGGCCGATGATTTGCTGGAAGAAGCTGGTGTAACATGTTTGTATCACTGCCTCATCACTGAAGTGATGAGAGAGGATCAACGCATCAAAGCGATCAAACTGGAAAGTTCAGCGGGGAGCGCCTTCCTGAAAGCCAAGGCTTTCATTGACGCGACGGGTGATGCAGCTGTACTGGCTAAGGCCGGATGCGAGCATTCTTATGGCGACAAGGGTAACATCCAGAACCCAACCATGATGTTCCGCCTGTCTAACGTGGAAGCCGAAGGCTTTTACAAGGTCTTTGGTGAGGACACCATTTCGCCGCCTGAGGTCACCGAGAAGATCCGCGAAGTCAACGCAAGTGGTGAGCGACATCTGCCGCGGGACAAGGTCTGGGTCTTCCCGACACCGCAAGACGGTGTGTTTTTGATGAACTGTACCCGCCTTGCGGGGCAAGGTGGCCGGATGCTGAATGTCATCAATCCAGCTGACCGAACCTATGCGGAGATCTATGGCCGCCGTTCAGCCCGTGACTATCATGCCTTCTTCAAGGAGAACGTTGAAGGCTTTGAGAAAACACAGCTGATCGACATGCCGCCAGAGATCGGCGTGCGCCAGACCCGGACGATCCGTGGCACCAAGACACTGACAAACGATCAGGTCGTGAACTGCGAAAAGCCAGCGGACGGCATCGCTCGCTCATCCTGGCCAATCGAGTTGCATGCAGGCAAGCAGAGCAAGCTGCATTGGCTGATGAACGATTACTACGAGATCCCTTGGGGCACGCTTGTTCCTGAGGAGTTGGAAAATACAATTGTCGCTGGCCGTTGCCTGAGCGCAGAGCATGAGGCGCTGGCATCTGCCCGCGTGACTGCTCAGTGCTTTGAGATGGGGCACGCAGCGGCTGTCGCAACCAAAATTTCACTCGAAAGCGCAGTGAAATACAAAGATCTGGATCCGGAGCAAATCCGCCAGAAAATGCGCGTGAATAACAGCGCATTGTAGCACCTAGTCACATTCAAACTGACCACAAGTAACTGTAGGAAGCTGTAGCCGTAAGGATGCTGCTTCCTGCAAAGGGGCTCGTGCGGCCTGACGCTGCCGAAACCCTTGTCTGAAGGCCAAACATCGGGAGAGATATTATGGCTTTGGAGGAACCCATGACAAAACCAACCACAAATAAGGGGGAGATACTTAAGCCCAGCTTGGACAAGTCCATTTTCTTGCCAAGTCTACTCTTCAGCCTTGCGATCATCATTCCGATGATCCTGATGGGTGAGGCACTCAATCCTTACATCACAGCAATCAATAATTTCGTGTCGCACAGCTTTGGCTGGGCATACATGGCTTATGGCACCATTGGCCTGTTCTTCCTGGCGTGGGTGGCTTTTGGTCCACTGGCCAACGTGAAGCTGGGCAATGCAGACGATAAACCAGCCTTTAACGATTCAAGCTGGGCTTTCATGATCCTGGCAGCCGGTTTCGGTATCGGCGTGGTCAACTGGTCCATGGTTGAGCCTATGATTACCATGGCCTCTGCTCCTGCTGGTGCAGAACCATTCTCTGCAAAAGCTGCTGAAGATGCGCTTGCTTATGGTCTGATCCACTGGGGCCCGTTCCTTTGGGTAGGCTACATGGCGCTCGGCCTTCCATTCGCGTACTTCTTGTTTGCACGTAAGCCAAAGGTTCAGCGTTTCGCTCTTTGCTTTGAGCCAATCCTCGGTCAAAAGCGGGTTGAAGGACCAATCGGCACCGCAATCAATGCATTCGCTGTTTTTGGTCTTATCGGTGGTATCGGCACGACCCTTGGTCTCGCTATTCCGCTGCTGGCTGGTCTGCTCTCCGTGTTCATCGGCATCGAGCACACCATGTTCGTGGAAGTCGGCGTTCTGCTCTTCTTCGGCGCGTTGACCATGTACTCCCTTTCCAAAACCATTTCGAAAGGGATGAAACTGCTCTCAGACTTCAATGGCTGGCTTGTTGTTGTGGTGCTGGGTGCGATGATCCTGTTTGGCCCAACGGCTTACATCATGAACAGCTTTACCAGCATCTTCGGTAATGCAATGGAGCTGATGCCGCACGTGTTCACCTGGACGGATACCTATGGCCTGTCTAACGGCTATGCGCAGGACCAGAGCGTGTTCTACATGGCTTGGTACATCGCATATGCACCTCAGATGGGCTTGTTCGTGGCATGTGTGTCTCGAGGCAGAACTCTGAAGAACGTTGTGCTCGGCTGCGTTGGTTATGGCTCCCTGTCTGCCTTCGTGTTCTTCGCAATTCTGGGTGCTTTCGCTGTTCAGCTTCAGCTTTCCGGTACTGTTGACCTTGCCGCAAACTTCAATGAGCACGGCATTCCGTCCACAGTAGCGCTGGCATTGAGCAACACCCCGCTTCCAGCACTGGCTGTGCCAATCTATCTTTTGATGGTGGCAATCTTCGTGATCACCACGATCGAAGCTTGCACCCGCAACCTTGCATCCATGACCAATAAGAACATCAGCGGCGACATTGAGCCTTCAACGTCTTCCCGCCTGATCTGGTGCGCAATCATCATTGCAATCAGCTTCGGTGTGATCCTTGTTGGTGGTCTGGATGTGGTTGTCACGCTGGCTCTGGTGCCGACGGTGCCACTCGTAGCACTCAGCTTCCTAGCGACCTACTGCATGGTCAAGGCAGCCCGCAAAGACTTCCCGCACTTGTTCCGCTCCAAATACACTGCCATCGAGCGGCATGAAGATGGATCTTTGACGGTGAAAACCGCAGAACTCTAAGAACCCTGAAAGAGGCAGCAATCGCTGCCTCTTTTACTTCTCCCTCAAGGCTGCTTTTGCAATCAGCTCAATTCCCTCCAGAATAAGCGCGTTATCGATCACCGAATATCCTAGACGGATATGGTTCAGGTTCTCACTTGGATTGGAAAAGGTGAAGCCACCCGTTTCAAAGTAAACGCTGGACTCCATCACCTTCTGCTGCAGCTTCCCGGCATCAATGTCTTCCGGCAATTTCAACCAGATGCTTCCCCCACCAAACTCCGGCAATACAGAAGCACCCGGGAAGTGCGCTTCAAGCGACTGATGCATTGTCTTGCATCTGGCTTTGTACTCATTCGAGATTTTTGCGAGGAACCGGTCAAAATAGCCCCGTTGCAAGAACAGGGCGACACTTCGCTGGTTGTTGACGGGTGGGTGCCGCAGAATGTGGTGTCGCAACGCCTTGGCTTCGCGAATAAACTCTCTGTCTGCTACCAGATAGCCAATGCGCAGCCCAGGCATCAGGCTCTTGGACAGGCTGCCCGCATAAATCACGTTCCCACATCGATCCAAACTCTTGAGAGCAGGCGGCGGCGTCTTGTCGAAGGCGATCTCTGCCTCGTAATCATCCTCAATGATGAACTGACGGTTTTGCGCCGTAATGCGCAGCAGTTCTTCCCGTCGCTCAACAGGCATGGTGACCGTTGTCGGGAACTGATGGCTCGGTGTGGTGTAAAGGCATTTGCATTGGTTGATCTCATCACTCAGGATCATCCCACCTTTATCAATCGGCAGCCTGCGCACATTCAGGTTTTCCATCTGTGCCATGTTCAGAATGTCCGGATATCCCGGATCTTCTATGCCGATCGTCTCACCTGTCCGCAGCAGCAGTTTTACAGCAAGGTAAAGCGCTTGCTGCCCTCCCAATGTGATTAAAATTTCTTCCGGGTGAGCAATGATCCCGCGCTTGGACAGAACACGCTGCATCAGCTGCTCAACAAGCAACTCATCATCAATGGAGGAGTAATCTGTCGCCCAGTTTCGCATCTCCACCACATTGACAGAGTCGCGAATACACTCGCGCCAGCTGGCAATGGGGAACAGGTTTGGATCGATCAGCCCGCAGATGAACGGGAAGCGAAACCGGACGAGACTGTCACTTGGCTTCACCACACGAGGCATGTTGAAACTCCGCCCGCGAAAATGCGAGTTGAAGTCCATCTTAATCACATCTGTATCACTACTATTGGCCTGTGATGTATACAGATCTTGTGAAGCCTGACTGGAGAGCAATGCATCCTCACGAATGTAGATGCCAGCCCGGTCCCGGCTCTCCACAAACCCATCCTGCTTCAGGCTCTCATAGGCCAGTGAAACTGTTGTGACACTCACCTCTAAGTCTTTGGAAAGCTTGCGTATTGAAGGTAAGGGGCGATGAATAGGAAACTGCCGGTTAACAATCGCAATCGCCAACTGACGCCGAATCTGTGTCTGCAAACTCTCGGATGAATTTCGGTCAATTCGGATCAGGTTGGCGTACATTTTCTTCTCTTTCCAAATCCATTCAGCTCAACTGTATATATGGAAGAGAGTTACTGTATATAAAATAAAATGACAATCAAAAATAGACTGCCTCTCAATTCAGAAGGGCTAAGAGGCACCACAAACGCTCTCCAGCTCCTCTGACATTAACGGGAAGCTGAACCGCGCAAAGCGGATCAGGATTACTTGGGAGCAGACTATGTCAGTTGAGTTTTCTGTCGAAAACAAAGTGGCCTACATACAGCTGAATCGGCCTAAACAGCGCAATGCGCAAAACAAAGAAATGCTGGATCTGCTGGATGCAGCCCTGGAGCGGGTTGAAACCTGCGATACCATCAATGCAGCCATAATTTTTGGCGCTGATCCATCCTTTTGTGCAGGCAGCGATCTGACAGAACTGGGTGCATTGGATCTGGATGGTATTTGCGACGTTGAAAAGCGCAAAGCAGCGTTCCTACGCCGCATTTCACTCTGCCCAAAACCAATCATCGCAGCCGTACAGGGCTATGCAGTTGGTGGCGGAGCCTTCCTCGCAGCAGCGTGTGATGTGGTCGTCGCCGCAGAGAACGTGAAATTCAAAGGCATGGAAGTGCCAAATGGCTGGATCACTCCATGGGGTTTCCATGCACTGAACGCACGTATGGCTCCGCGCCACGCACAGCGCGCTGCATGGGGTTACAAGTTCATCACCGCCACAGAAGCACTGCGCATCGGTCTGGTTGATGAAGTGGTTGCACTGGAAGACCTGTTTGAGACAGCCCGTACCATTGCTGAGGAACTCGCAGCACTTCCACCGGTTTCAGTACAAGCGACAAAGCGCTGGTATCTGAATGCTTGTCTGGCGGATGGAGAGGCCGAAGACGCCAAGCTGAATTCTCTCTTCCGCCAGCATTGCCAGATGGAAGCTGCGCAAGAAACCTTCAAGAAATTCGAAAAATAAGAGAACACTGGGAGCTAGCTGTGACTAAATTTTCAACCCTGGAACAGGCTCTGTCTGTCATCAAAGACGGCGACACCGTTGCCTCCACCGGCGTGATTGGCTGGATCACACCAGACGTTCTGCTCAAAGGCATTTCTGATCGCTTTGAAGCAACCGGTCATCCAAACAATCTGGATTTCTACTTCCCATGTGGCACCGGCGACGCCATGCACATCGGCGGCATGGACCATATCGCAAAGAAGGGCCTACTGCGCCGTATCATGGCAGGCTCCATGCTCAACCCTGTTCACCCTGAAACCGGTGAACGCCCAAAACTGATGCAGATGATCCAGAACAATGAGATCGAGTGCTTCAGCTGGGCCATGGGCACCTCCATGCATTGGTTCCGCGAAGTTGCGCGCCGCAGCCCAGGCTACCTGACCAAAACCGGCATCGGTACCTTTGTTGATCCGGACGTATGTGGTGGCAAGTTCACCGAAAGCTCTCAGGACGGTCTGGTCGAGAAGATCAAATTCAAGGGCGAAGACTACCTGTTCTACCCAACCCGCCCAATCCATGTTGGCCTGCTGCGTGCAACCAGTGCAGATGACAACGGCAACCTGTCTTTTGAGAACGAAGCGCTGCTGTCCTCCAACATCGCAATTGCAACAGCCGTTCGCGCATCCGGCGGTATTGTCATTGCACAGGTAGAAAACAAGGTAGACCGCGGCAGCCGTCCGACCAACATCGTGAAGCTGCCGGGCGCTCTGGTGGATCACGTGGTTCTGGTAGATAGCGCTCAGCAGCCTATGGTCACCGACATCGATTATGATGCCAACTACCTCGGCCTCAACCGCATCGAGATGACTGAACTGCCACGTCCTCCTGTTTGTGTCGACAAGATCATTGCCCGCCGCGCATCCTGGGAAACCAAGAAGCACGAACTCGGCATCCTCGGCTTTGGTGCATCCGGCGACATTCCGCTGGTGATGGCTGAAGATGGCAAGTTCGATGGCGACGAAATCTACGACTACCAGTTCACCACAGAGCACGGCTCTTACGGCGGCGTGGTTATGATGGGCTGGCAGTTCTCTGCGAACGCAAACCCGGAAGCGCTCGTGGATGGCCTGACTCAGTTCGATGTCATCGAAGGTGGCCTGTGTAAGTTCGCAGCCTTGGCCTTTGCTGAGTTCGACTCCAAAGGCACCATCAACGTCAGTAAGTTCGGCAAGGTGAACCCGGGTTCAGGTGGCTTCATCAACATCGCGCACAACGCTGAACGTCTGGTCTTCACCGGCACCTTCACAACAGCAGGCCTGAAGACCGCAGTTAAAGACGGCAAGCTTGAAATCGTCAAAGAAGGCAAGATCAAGAAGTTCGTCGAGACTGCCCAGCACATCACCTATCTGGTGAAAGAGGGCGTGGTGAAGCGCAACCAGCAAGCCAAGATCGTCACTGAACGTGCTGTGTTTGAAGTGCATGAAGACGGTCTGCATCTGGTTGAAATCGCACCAGGTATCGACCTGCAGACCCAGATTCTGGATCAGATGGACTACGCCCCTGCAAGAGTTGCAGAGCCACTCCCACTCATGGATGCAGAACTCTTTGCTGAAGACTACGTCGAGTAGTCAAAAGCATCGTGGAGTGGGAAAGCTTGTTGCCCACTCCACCGACCTTCCAAAAGGAACTCCCAGAGAGTTTGTAAAACCCTGCTGACTGCCCCTGTGTGCCACAAACTCTCTCCCCGCTTCAGCCAGCCAAGCCATCACAAACCCCGCTGACCTGGCTGAAGCGTTGGACTCTCTGCTTCACACAAAGACCATTCCAATGAAACTCAGCTACCGTATCGTTCTGGCCTCTGTCGTCGTGCTTCTTTTGTCGTTTTCCTTGATCATCACGACTGCGACCTACCTCAACTCGCAACATTCGGAGCAGGAAACCAAAGCGCTCTTCGTTTCATTCGCCAACGGAATGGCAGTGACGGCAAGAGACGTCACCCGTGAAGCGGAAGTAACTTCAACCAATCTAGCTGTATTACTCGCTCAGCAGATCCAAAGAAGTGATGCTGATCGCGATACAATCGCAGATCTCACTATCGCCGCACTCAAGAACACCTCTGATGTCCTCGGCATTGCCGTTGTCTTGGAGCCTAATGTTCTTGGCAGAGATGTTGAGTTTCAGGCTGACAAATACTCAACGCCATCCGGACAGTTCGCGCCTTACTTTTATCTAAAGGATAGCCAGATTGGCTTCAGGGTATCTGGTATCGATAAGCCAGAGGTGCAACGATGGTTCCAAGCTGCACTCCGACAAAGATCTCAATACGTTACAGAGCCTTATACCTTTGATGTTGATGGTGAGAACACTGTGTCTGCATCCATCACAACCCCAATTCTGGATACCGCTGGTAATAGCATCGGCGGTGTTATTGTCGACATCGATTTTCATAAGCTCAAAAGCAAGTTGGCTGCCTATGATCTTTATGAAAGTGGTCGACTGGCGGTCATCAGTGAACAGGGCCTTTGGGTGAGCCATACAGATCAAACACTGCTTGGTGAACCCGTTGGAACAATGGTTGAATCTATCATAGCCGGCGTCACAGATGAGCCGAACCTGCAGACGATAAATGACCGGCAGTTTGTTCTTGAACGGTTCAGAATAGGAACCACCAATCAGTACTGGTATGCAGGAATGTCGGTTACGACTGCGGAGTTACATGCAAGCTATTTGACGACCAGAAACATTATCCTGCTCCTTGCATTCGCAGCTGGTCTTATCGGCTGCCTCATCCTGTGGTTCATCGGCAACTCCATCGCCCGCCCAATCGTCAACCTGACCTGCAGAATGCAGTCTCTGGCAGATGGCAATGTGAAGGATGAAGTGCAGTACACTGGCCGTTCTGATGAAATCGGCCAGATGGCAAATGCTCTGAAAATCTTCGTTACTGCTGTGTCGGAACGTCAGACATTGCAGTCGGAAGCTGAGAAAGAACACGAGCGTGAAGCTAACCGCCAGAAGGAAGTTGCAAAGCTCATTGGGGACTTTTCCGGTATGGCAGAAACAGCTCTTGGCATCATACATGCCCGATTCAACGAGCTGGAGCAGACTTCTAAAGAACTGGCAGAAATCGCAGAAGACACAAATGCTCAGACCACAGCAACTTCAGCAGCCTCAGAGGAAGCAACAACAAACGTGCAGACTGTAGCCTCTGCCTCAGAAGAACTCTCTGCCTCTATTGAAGAGATCGCGCAACAGATTTCCCGAACCAATAAGGTGATCACGAAGACTAATGATGCAGCCCAAGCAACCAATGCCAAAGTGTTGGATCTGGATAGCACCGCGCAGCGCATTGGTGAGGTGGTGAACCTCATTCAGGACATCGCCGAGCAAACCAACCTGTTGGCACTCAACGCCACAATTGAAGCAGCCCGCGCCGGTGAGATGGGCAAGGGCTTTGCGGTTGTGGCAACCGAGGTGAAGGATCTGGCGAGCCAGACCTCTAAAGCAACTGAAGAGATCTCGCAGCAGATCGCTGAGATTCAAGGCTCCTCCAAGGATGCTGTTGAAGCCATTCAGGAAATCACCTCCAGCATCCGACAGGTCAACGAGTTCGCCTCCAACATCGCCGCTTCTGTAGAACAACAGGGCGCGGCCACCGCTGAGATCACCGAAAACGTACATCAGGCGGCAACGGGCACACAGAACGTTTCTGAAAACATGGTGCTGGTGGCACAAGCTGCTGAAAAAACCAACCAGTCCTCTGATCTGGTCTCCAAAACAGCCTCTTCCGTACGAGAAGAAGTCATTGGCCTGCGCGAGCAAATCGACGACTTCCTGTACAAAGTGCAGTCTGTGTAAGGCTGTTGCAGAAAGTTGTCTTTAGATTTGTGGCGCCAATAACGCGCCACAACATTTGCTGAGAAAAACCGGAAAAGCGAACCTCACTCCAACGCAGAAGAGGCTTTGTAGAGAGTATTTTTGGTGCTTTCTATGTGGTTCCACATGGCGTTGTAGGCGCGTTTGGGGTCACGGGCTTCGATAGCATCGAGGATTAGCTGGTGTTCCTGGTGCCAGCTGTTCAGGTCGTTCACATCAATATGCGTGTGCAGGTTTTGCCAAAGTGGGTTTGCTGTGCGGTCATGCCACAGAATCTCCTCCAGCATTGCCAAAACCGGGTTAGAGGATGATCTGGCCAGTGCGATGTGAAACTCTTTATCCCACTTTGAATCGCGAGAGCGATCTTCCGCCAATGCGTTTTTTTGGATTCTTCTGAGTTCTTCTATGTCTTTTTGCGTTGCATTGATCGCTGCCAGTTCTGCAATCATGCATTCATAGTTTTGGCGTGCTTCAAGCAATTCGAAAGGACCAGTACTTTTCAAATCAGCTGAAACTCGGGAGAGGATGCTATCGAGCTCCTCGGGAGCCTGCTCCACCCTTTTAGGCTGATCACTCAGAATATGAATTCCTGAGCCCTTGCGTACTGAGACAATCCCCTCAATCTCCAGCATAATAATTGCTTCACGTACCACGGTTCGACTAACACCGAGCTCCTGACAGATTGTACGCTCTGGTGGCAACTTCCCCCCAATAGCATATTCTTTATTTCTGATTTTTTCTTTGAGTTGCTCGCCGATCATACGGTACAGGCGATTATTAGCTTCTGTCATTCAAACTTCAGATCCAAGATCATACTGCGGAAGCATTTACTTCCCTAGATAAGCTCGAAGATCTGTCTCCTAGAATCCAATGGTTTACGCTGTCTTTCAGGGATTAGCTCTCATCAAATTCAGCGATTAAAAAACAACATTCTCGCCAATGGGAAAGAACTCACTCTAAAATTTGCCTTCGATTTTAAGACAAAACATTCCTCTCTTCAATTGGTATAACAAAAAATCATTGTATTACATTTCGGGTTTTAGACATCAATTCCACATCTGTGAGAAATCTGTAAACCGCTGCGACAAAATTCACCAATTTGCTACATATAATATTGATTTTAATAGATATTATTTGTCATACCAATATTTAACATACTACCTAATAACCCCATTTTCTTGGATTTATATTTGCTAACATCGGATTATTGGTATAACAAATCCGTCAGCGCCAGACTCTTTGGACGGAGTAAGCGCAATGGGAAATTAATTCTACCAATTCGTATCGGAGGTTTTGGTCGAACCAATTTCACCACATATCCGCTTAGTTTCGGACTGCTATAGATCAATTTAGCTAAGCATTATGAGGGAAGTGGTTCTTCCAAGAAGTTGGGATTACATGACTAATAAATACTCAAAGCTAGCATTCGGCCTGGTTGTTGCTCTACCTGCCGCATTTTCTTCTGTTTCTGCTTATGCACTGGAGGCAGTGACCTTGCGCCTGGCCCACAATCTGGACCCAAGCCACGTTGTTGCGCAGACGCTTGAAAAAATGGCTGAAGACATGAAAGAGCTGTCTGATGGTAAAATGAAGCTTCGGATTTATCCGGGTGGTCAGATGGGTGGCCCTCGTGAAACGCTCGAAATGCTTCAGCAAGGCGCACTGGATATGACAAAAGGCTCCGCTAGTGAGATGGAATCTTTTGAAAGCGCATTCTCCGTCTTCAGCATGCCTTACCTTTTCCGCTCCAAAGAACACTTCAATCAAGTCCTTTTTGGTGAAGTTGGTCGTGAAATGATGCAGCTGCCGAAGGAAAAAGGCTTCCTTCCAATTGCTGGTTACGTAGCCGGTGAGCGTAGCTTTTATGCGGGTAAACCTATTCAGTCTCCTGAAGACATGAAAGGTATGAAAATTCGTGTCGTTTCAACACCAACAACCAATAAAATGATTGAGTTACTTGGTGGTTCTCCTGCTCCGATTTCTTTTGGTGAAGTCTATACAGCATTGCAGCAAGGCGTCATTGATGGGGCGGAAAACAACGAGCCTTCTTATTATCAAACTCGTCACGTGGAAGTCGCAAAGCACTACTCTGAAGACCGTCATACCTCGGTTCCAGATTATCTCGTGATCGCAACGCAAACTTGGGATGCTCTTTCAGAAGAACAGCGTGAAATCCTTATGAAGGCTGCTGAGATGTCCGAAAAGTATGAGCAAGTTCTCTGGGATAAAGAAGTTCAGAATTCTCGCGAGAAAGCTGCTGCATCAGGAGCAACGTTCTACAAGGTTGATAAAGCGCCATTCCGTGCGGCTCTTCAGCCTCTGTATGACGATGCCAAGAAAGATCCAAAGAAATACTCCTGGATTGAGCGCATCGAGGCTGTTGGCAAATAACTTCAACATGCCTGGAGGGGCACACTGTGTCCCTCCATCTTTCAGCAGCAACGCTTGAGTTGCACTCTCTTTATACCTGTTTTGGAGAGGCGTGATGCTTCCAAACAAACTCAAAAAGTTCATTGACGTGATCATTGCTGCTTTCAGCGTATCCGTCATGGCCCTGCTGGTGGTGTGTGTCACCTGGCAGGTTGTAAGCCGCTATATACTTGGCCAACCAAGCACATTCACCGATGAAATCGCTCGGTTTTCGATGATTTGGGTTGGTTTACTGGGCGGGGCTTACTGTGTTGGGGCACAGCGTCATTTGGCGATTGACCTTTTTACTGGCCGATTGACAGGTCGCAAAAAGCTACTCTTTACGGCATACTCCAATCTGGTTGTTGGAGGCTTTGCTGCTGCCACAATGATTTTTGGTGGCATGCGACTGCTCCTCAAGGTGCAGGCAACGGGCCAACTGTCTCCGGCTATGCTGCTGCCAATGGAGTACATCTATCTTGTTCTCCCCTTAAGCGGCGGCGTAATCGTGATTTACTCTCTTCACTTTGCCATTGAAGCACTGCGGAACTTACTTGGTTTCGAGAAAACTATAGCTGCTCATAATCTCTCCCGTGAATTCGAGCAGGATGGAGTAGCGTGATGGAATGGTATGTTGCTCTAGCTCTGTTTGGGTCTTTCTTCTTTCTTGTCTTTACAGGCGTTCCGATTGCGTTTTCTCTCGGTGTTTCTGCAATCATCGCCGGTGCTATGATGATGCCTTTAGAGGTAATCCTTGCCGTCATTAGTCAGCGCATGGTCGCTGGATTGGATAGCTTTGCGCTTCTGGCAATTCCATTCTTCATTCTTGCTGGCGTGCTGATGAACAGCGGCGGTATTGCTATACGCCTGATAAACTTCTCTCAGATCCTGGTTGGCCGTATGCCAGGTTCGCTTGCACACGTTAATGTCATGGCGAACATGTTGTTTGGGTCGATCTCAGGCTCAGCAACAGCGGCGGCAGCTGCGGTTGGTGGCACGATGGCTCCATTGCAGAAGAAGTCCGGCTATCATCCCGCTTATTCAGCTGCAGTGAACGTCACTTCCTGCATTACTGGTCTGCTCATACCGCCCTCCAACGTATTGATCATTTACGCACTCACTGCAGGTGGTGTGTCAGTTGCAACACTATTTATGGCTGGTTACCTGCCGGGTATTCTCATGGGGCTGAGCCTCATGATGGTTGGTAGTTTCATCGCAAAACGACGCGGGTATCCGGTCGCCGAGCGCCCAACTCTCAAGCAAGCCTTGAAAGTGACGTGGGATGCGATACCAAGCCTTTTGCTCGTCATTATTGTGATGGGGGGAATTTTGGGCGGCGTGTTTACGGCAACTGAAGCCTCAGCCATCGCGGTAGTTTATGCGTTCTTTCTCTCTGTGATCGTATATCGTGAAATCAAACTCCATCAGTTGCCAAAACTGCTTTTGGAGGCTGTCGTCACCACATCGATCGTGATGGTGCTTATCGCAATTTCTATTGGCATGTCCTGGGTTATGACCCGCGCCGACATTCCTTATATGATTACAGATGCACTGCTGGCGATCTCTGAGAACCCTATCGTCATCTTGCTCATCATTAATGTGATCTTGTTGATCGTTGGTGTGTTCATGGACATGACACCAGCCGTTCTCATCTTCACTCCAATCTTTCTGCCAATTGCAAAAGATCTGGGCATTGATCCAGTGCATTTTGGGATCATGTTGGTCGCCAACCTGTGTATCGGCTTGTGCACTCCACCCGTTGGAGCGGCGCTGTTCGTCGGTTGTTCGGTTTCAGATGTCAAACTACACGACATGATCCGACCAATGCTGCCATTCTTTGGTGCTCTGCTGATTGCACTACTAGCTATCATTTACATTCCAGAGCTCTCACTCTTCTTACCGGGTCTGTTTGGCATGCACTGACCAGCATGAAGGGTGCACTGTCACCCTTCAAACCCCTCCCTCAAAATCAACGAAAAAGCCCGTGTTTGTTGCACGGATAGACATGGTCTGGAGTCACCGTGAGATCCCACATGCAAATTCATCGCGATGATACTGTTCTCGTTGCTTTGAAGTCATTCAAGAAAAATGAAATTATCGAAGGCGTTAGCCTTCTTCAAGATATACCTGCAGGTCACAAGATTGCGCGAGCTGACATTGCTGAAGGTGAGCATGTCATCAAGTATGGCGCTTCCATTGGACGTGCGCGCTCGGCAATCAAATGCGGAGAACATATTCACTCTCATAACTTGAAGACCGGACTTGGAACCGACGAGACTTACACATACGCAGGTGCACCAGAGCAACAGGAATGTGAAATAAAAGTTCCGCAAATTTTGGCATTTGAACGAGCAAACGGCGACATTGGCATTCGTAATGATCTTTGGATTGTGCCACTTGTTGGCTGCGTAAATGGTGTTGCCCAAGCCGTTGCACGTCAGTTTGAGCGCAGCGAAGAACTTCCTGAAGGCACCCAAGTAACTGTATTGGCGCATCCTTTTGGATGCTCCCAGCTTGGCGATGATCACGTCAATACGCGCACTATCCTGCAAAATCTGGTCATGCATCCGAATGCAGGTGGCGTTCTGGTGATGGGGCTTGGCTGTGAGAACAACACGCTTACCGAGTTCCTCGAAAACCTGGAGATGTCCGATCAATCGCGCCTGCGCTGCATGGTCGCCCAAGAAACCGAAAATGAGTTCGAAACAGCATATCGCCACTTGCAGGATCTTGCAGGTATTCTGAGCTCCGACAAACGTGTGCCGGTAGGTGTTGATCGTTTGCGGATTGGTTTGAAATGCGGAGGCTCCGACGGGTTCTCTGGCATAACGGCGAACCCATTGCTGGGTGCTTTGTCAGATTGGCTTTGCAGCAGAGGTGGCGCCACGGTTCTTACAGAAGTACCTGAAATGTTTGGTGCTGAACGCATCTTGATGAAGCGCGCTGAAAACCAGTCCGTGTTTGCTGACATCGTTTCGCTGATTAATGACTTCAAGCAGTATTACATCGACCATGATCAGCCCATTTATGAGAACCCATCGCCCGGCAACAAAGAGGGTGGGATCACCACGTTAGAAGAGAAGTCTCTTGGCTGCACGCAGAAAGCAGGTACTTCGATCATTACAGACGTACTGCGCTATCAGGATCGCTTAAGCAAGAACGGACTAAACCTTCTGGAAGCTCCCGGAAATGATGGAACGGCGATCACGTCTCTGGCAGCCGCGGGCTGTCATATGGTGCTGTTTACAACTGGCCGCGGCAATCCTCTTGGGACTGTCGTTCCAACCGTAAAAGTCGCTTCCAACACTGAGCTTGCTGATCGAAAAAAGCACTGGATCGATTTTTCAGCAGGCACGCTGATTCACGACGATACGAGCTTGGATGAGCTGTGCACTGACTTTGCAGACTACTTAATGCAAGTCGCCAGCGGCAAACAGACACTCAATGAAATCAATCGCATGCAAGAGATCGTCATCTTCAAGACGGGCGTCACTCTGTAGCCGGAAACATCACAAGGAGATAGATTTATGAACCGTATCTCAGAGAAAAACCTGGCAGGTCGTCCTCGCCCAACACCAAGAGTGATCCAGTTCGGAGAAGGTAACTTCCTACGCGCTTTCATGGATTGGAAAATTGATCGTATGAATGAACGCGCAGGTACTGACTTTGGTGTTGTTGTGGTCCGGCCCATTGACGGTGGAATCCCATTCTCACTCAATGAGACTGACGGCGCATACACCGCAATCACTCGTGGGGTTGATCAGGATGGGAAACCTGTTTCTGATGTTCGTCAGGTCGCATGCATTCGAAAAGAAATGTCTGCAGTCAGTGAGTGGAATGAGGTTCTTGCCCTCGCGAGAAACTCAGACTTTACGACGGTTATCTCCAACACTACAGAAGCAGGCATCACCTATCTGCCTGACTGCAAGCTTCAGGATGAACCTCCTGTTTCATTTCCTGCAAAAGTGACGAGACTACTCCTGGAGCGCTTCAATAGCTGCGGTGCCTCAGACGTGCTTGGTTTTCAGTTCTTGCCATGTGAGTTGATAGAAAAGAACGGAGACACTCTTGAAGAGATTGTCCTCCAGCATGCTCGTGATTGGAATCTGCCTACAGAGTTTATCAACTGGGTCAGAACACATTCCGCATTTTACAACACACTCGTCGACCGCATTGTTCCAGGTTATCCTCGTGATGAGGCGAAGACATTTGAGGCAGAGCTTGGCTATGAAGACCCTTTGATGGTCACAGCAGAGCTCTTTCATTTTCTTGTTATCGAGAAACGAGAAGATCAACCTGAGTTATTCTTGCCTTTGGGAGAGTATGACGACAGTACACTGATAACTTCCAATGCAGATGGCTACAAAGAGCGAAAGGTGGCGATCCTCAATGGCGCTCACACTGGCTTTTGTCCGCTCGCATTACTTTCTCAAACTGAAACCGTGCAGTCAGCAATCGAACATCCTGTCGGCAGAGCATTTCTGGAAGGTATGTTGCAGGATGAAATCATCCCATTCCTCTCATTGCCGAAAGACGAGTTGAGTGCATTTAGCGACGAAGTCCTGCGCCGCTTCTCCAACCCATATATCAAGCATCGCTGGCATGACATATCGCTCAATGGCATTGCAAAGTTTCAAACCCGAAATCTTCCGCAATTTGAAAGCTATACTGCCGCCAAGGGCAAGCCTCCTCGATACATGGCACTTTCTCTTGCTGCGTGGCTGACTTTCTATACCGGCGCTTTCAAGCACGCTGAGGAGCTTCCTGCCCGTGACTCTGACGAAGTCCTCGAGCGTTTTAAGACACTCAACACTCTGCAAGTTACAGAAGGCACAGACACCATGATCCGAGCGTTTCTCAGTGAAGAGGCGTTTTGGGGCAAGTCTATTGCAAGTGATGCTCTAGTGGCTTTGATACTTGAAGCGCTCGCTTTCCTTCAAACTGAACCATTCACGCTTGATCGCCTAGCGGATTGGACTGGTGCTGCATCTTCCTAACTGTTCCAGATCTCGATATTTCTCCAGCTGAAAGTATCAAAATGAACACTTTTCTAACTGACGATTTCCTTCTTCATTCTGAAGTTGCACGCGAGCTTTATCATGACTTCGCGAAGGATATGCCGATCATTGATTACCATTGCCATCTGCCACCAGAGCAAGTTGCTGACGACTATCAGTTCGCAAATCTAGGAGAGATCTGGCTCAAAGGAGATCATTACAAATGGCGTGCTATGCGTGCCAATGGTGTTGAAGAGAAGTATTGCACTGGCAAAGACATATCTGACCGTGAAAAGTTCCAGAAATGGGCTGAAACTGTACCTGCAACCATCGGCAACCCGCTTTATCACTGGACACATTTAGAACTACGCCGCCCCTTCGGAATTGATGATAGTTTGTTAAATGGCGCTACAGCTGAGAATATCTGGAACCGTGCAAATGAAATGCTTGCCTCACCGGAGTTTTCAGCACGCTCCATCATGAGAAAAATGAATGTGCGTATGGTTGGTACAACAGACGATCCAATTGATGATCTAAGGGCGCATAAGAAAACAGCGGAAGACAATAGCTTTTCTATTAGGATGAACCCATCCTGGCGCCCCGATAAGTCATTTCTGATCAACGCAACAGGCTATGTCGATTACCTCGCCAAGCTCTCTGAAGTGTCTGATACTGAAATCAATAGCTTCGCAGATTTGTGTGCTGCACTGGCTAAGCGGCTAGACCACTTTGCAGCGCACGGCTGCACAATCTCCGATCATGCTCTCGATACAGTTGTTTATGAAGAAGCTTCTGAAGCTGAGCTCAACAACATCCTTTCAAACCGCCTTTCCGGTTCCTTCGTCAGTGAAAAAGAAGCCGCAGCATTTAAAACAGCTGTCCTGATCTATCTGGGCAAAGAATATGCACACCGCGGTTGGGCCATGCAGTATCACATTGGTGCACTTCGTAATAACAGCTCCCGTATGTTGGGCCTATTGGGACCAGATACTGGCTTCGACAGCATCAATGACGGCCTGATTGCGCAGCCACTCAGCAGACTGCTCAATAAGCTTGATGAAGAAGATGCTTTACCGAAAACGATCCTTTATGCGCTTAATCCAAGAGACAATGAAGTGCTTGCAACCATGTGCGGTAACTTCCAGGGTGGTGGGATCTCAGGTAAAATCCAGTTTGGGTCTGGCTGGTGGTTTAACGACCAAAAAGACGGCATGTTGCGTCAGATGGAGCAGTTATCCCAACTTGGCCTGCTGTCACGTTTCATAGGAATGCTGACAGATAGTCGATCTTTCTTGTCGTACACCCGCCACGAGTACTTCCGTCGCATCCTCTGTAACATGATCGGCACCTGGGTGATTGATGGCGAAGCACCAAAAGATATGAAGCTACTTGGTGGCATGGTTCAGGATATCAGTTTCAACAATGCAAATCGCTATTTTGAACTGAATATCGCTCTCTAACATTGATACAGCCAACATGATCACAGGCATCGTTGGCTGTTCAATATTCCACCTTTTTGCTGATGTTGCATACGGGCCTCTTAATGTTAAATTCAAAAAGAAAATCCATCGCTTGCATTGGAGAATGCATGCTGGAACTTGCTCCGACAGCAAACGGTTTGTTCAAGCAGTCTTTTGCTGGAGACACCTTCAATACTGCAGTTTATCTGGCGCGTCTGTTTAGCGACGAACTGGATGTCTCTTATATTACGGGTGTAGGAAGTGACACATACAGTCAAAAAATGGTTGCTGCATTTAAAAGCGAAGGCATCCGCACGAATGCGCTTCAATTCATTGAGGGGCGAACGCCTAGCCTTTACATAATCGAAAACGATGCTTCTGGTGAGCGTTACTTCCATTATTGGCGCTCAGCATCTGCCGCCCGTCATATGTTTGATGGCTGGAACTCCGCAAGAATTGCAGAGCTATTAGTATCCTATGACAGCCTGTACCTCTCCGGTATATCGCTCGCCATTCTGGATGAAGTACAACGACACAATCTGATTGAAGCGCTACATATTGTGAAACCACATTGCCTCATCGCCTACGACCCCAACTACCGGGCGGACCTGTGGCCTGATAACGACATTTGCCGCCAAACCAACAAACAACTCGCAAAGCTAGCTGATATCGCGCTTGTCTCAAAGGAAGATCACATCACTCTTTGGGAACACACAGTAAAAGATATGATCGCAACCACTTGGTCTTCATGGGGTTCAACAGAGGTTGTCGTAAAAGATGGCGGTAATGATTGCTTGATCTTGAAGGACGGAGAGAAAGCCATCGCCTCCCCACCAAACGGCATCATCCCTGTCGACACCACCGGAGCGGGAGACTCGTTTGCAGCAGGATATGTCGGAGCAAGATTACTAGAGCGAACAATATCTGAAGCAGCGAAAGAGGCTCATTCCATCGCGGCTAAAGTGGTTCAGTTTAAAGGGGCGCTTGCAAAAGAGAGTGAAAATCAAAGGGGCATTAAGCAACCTATTAAATAGATTTTTCCAAATCCAGCGCGGTTTTAAGTATGCTCTCTTGCGCCTTTCGTGTTTCAATAGAGTCTGCAAATTCTTTAAAGTTGCAGTTCCTGCATACGCCTTTTTTGGGCCTGAAACCCACCATCGCCCGGCGCCAACTTGCAGCTTTCGATCCTGCATAAATCTCAAACAATGAAGTATCTTTACTCATTACACCTAGCTTGCATTGTCTATGCTCAGGCACATCTGATCTAACATTACAACAGGGCATTACTGACCCGTTGTAATCAATGTACATGTGATAGAAAGGCGAGCGACAAGGTGAAATTCGTGGTCTCTTACTCTGAACGTCTACAGTACCTCCCCGATCACACCCATTTACGTCAAAATTCCGACCATACATTCTAAGTTTCATGTCTCGGTAAGGTGCTACAACCTCTATCCAAGTATTTGGGATATCTTTGACATCGTTTACTGATAACCCTAAATCAGAAACTCTTTTCTCCAACTTTTGCCTTACTCTCTCGTGATCATATTTTTCTTCATTGTTTAAATAGATCTGCACATTCAGAGATCGCAAACCCGCCTCATATAGTCTAGATAAGTACTCTTCGTGAAGATAATCTCCATTTGTATTTATATGCAAAATTGCTTTAGGCAGATAACTTCTTGCTTCGGCAAGTCTATCAACAATAGATTGATCAGCCAAAGGCTCATTATATCGACTAAAACTTATTCGTTTGTCGAAATCACATGATCGCAAATCTTCTAGAATCTTGATGTAAGTCTCGTGTTTCATATGATGGTTTGCAGAACGGCGATCGTGAATGGCATTCGGGCAAAACCAACAAACTCGGTTGCAATAAGAAAACACCTCGATTTCAACCATCTTTACAGTGGAGATAAAAAGCTCTCTTGCGAAGGCTAAATCCTTAATCTCTGACAAATGCTCATCGCGCATTTCTGTAGACAGTATAAAGGCTTGTTTCAATATGTTATTTGTCCGCTGAAGATTGGCTTTTTGCAATCTTTCTTTCATCACCTTACTACGAAGAAGGCCAATCTCTTTACGGGCAGCTTTATATAAAACATCCAACTCTCCAAACTCATCCTCCCACTCTGATAATGTCTTTAAAAACTGCTTAGCTTCCTGAACAAGCAACTCACCTGAAAGCGGCGGTTGCTGATCGCCCAACTGTGAGTATTGAGCATATTTCACCAACAAGTTGACTGCTTCTCTCTCAAGCTTACTTGTCTCATCTAGGTATGAAGGATCAGATATGCTTTGACTAATCTGGCTAAGAACATCGCTCGACATTTGAAAGTACTCCTCGCAGCATAAGGGCGTAAATTTGGAGTTCGTCTCAGCTTCCGAACGACGTAGAACAGATAAAGTATTTCCTCTTAAGCCGAGTACTTAAGAGTCTCACAATTCATTTTATATGCAACAATTGAAAATCATGTATTATTTTTTATATGCTCTGAGCACTCTGCAATTACTTAATAATTTTTGCCATCCGTATTAAAATAAGCAGTTTAATAATCTGAAACTCTGAATCCTTGTGACGTCAAGAAATTTAGGCTTACGCATTACTAAATACATAATTGCTGGTTACCTAATTGCGCTCTGACTTTCCCTCAAAGGCAAATTTTATTCATTCTTTGCTTCGGCTCCCGGATTACCTCCAGATCAAAGGGCTTGGAAGCCGAAAACATAGCAGCTTTAATCACGATGTCCGAGATTAAGGGTGAACATCAGATGATACTTTTAGACAACACGGTTGTGCCTGGTGGAGCAGTAAAGATTGAAGTTCATAACGCGCTTTCTTTACTCGGATATGATGTGTGCGTTTTTGGAGAAAAGCTTGTTGGAGAATTTTATATTCCATACAAACCTGACTTCTCTGACAATCATGTTAGCTTAGATCGAGACACTGTTTACTCCTTAGAATATAGAGATTTTAACTTATGGGAACTGTGTAAAGGCAGTATTGGATACGAGTGCCCAGCATTTCTTGAAAACTACTCGGATGAACTTCTTGTAGAAGTTGAACAAATATATTCTCGGGCAATGTCATGCATCGATGTATGCATGGATATCTATCGCAGAACGAGGCCCAGCTGTGTCGTTGTTTGGGGGGGGATGCTAATTGAACCTCGAGTACTTCAAGCTCTAGCAAAACAAAACAACATTCCCGCCTATGCTATAGAATTCTCATTCGACAAAAACAGAATTCACTTCGATGCAGCTGGACGCATTGGCAACGAGTTCTCTATTGTGTCAGACTGGCCTAGGTTGGGCTCCCAAATTGAACAGTTTGCAGATCACGAAAGACATAAAGTTCAGAGCTGGATTACAAACAATTATTCAGGAAAAGTCCGGAACCAACCCAAAAGTGAGCTTTCATCAAACACGATCTCCTTCATCTCATCTTTCGATAAAACACCTCTGCTACTTCTAGGACAATGTTTCATTGACACTGTAGTCACCTATGACAACCCTCATTTCAAGAGTTCCCTAGAAGCTTACAGCAGAGTTATTGACGCCTGCATTAAGCTACAACAACCGCTAATCGTGAAGGCACACCCAGGAGATAAAACAGAGTACAAAAGGCGATTGAAAAATTTATGCGCTGACCATGATTTAGTGCTGTTTATTGGAGATGAAAACAATGAGAATGTATATCGTTTAATGGACGCATGCTCGGCTGGCATTGTAATTAACTCACAATCCGGCTTAGAAATGGCTGCAAAAGGAAAACATGTCTTCCTATTAGGAAAATCGTTTTACGGAATATTGCCGAATTGTACTGCGCTAAAAAACTCAGATAGCCTGCAAAATGAGTTATCTAGTTTTCTTAGTTTACCTCCTTTGGAGAACGACGATTTAGAAATTTGTCTATACTTTCTACATTACTTACTTTTTAAGCTTCTAGTAGATACTTCCAAGTCAAGTCTTGAAACTGCCAAGCAGATCAGTCCTAGACTATCAGATTTAACCTTTGACGCGGGCAAACGGCATTCACTGATAGCAACAACGCCAAAATTTGAAAAAGATAATCAGCTCAGGATTGTAATAGTACATCCTTCTCCAAGTTGGGGAGGCTCTGGGTACTATTTGCAGGATTTATCTGCAGAGTTGGTAAAGTTAGGACATAGAGTTCTGGTTTTATCTGAAGGCACCTGTATCCCAAATGATGAAGGTGTGCGATGGATGCGGCTATCGTTCCAAGGACAGTTGTTGAGTGAAACCATAAAAAACGCTGTTAATGAGTTGCAGCCAAATATTCTAGTTGAAGTAGGCGTAAGAACTAAACCAATTCGGGCTGCTCTTGAGATTATCATGAGCTACAATCCATTGGTTATAGTTCAAGGCGAGGACGACGAGTTTCAACCATTCAGTAAGTACTATCCAGAGCCGAACCCTTCCTTAATGGATAGCTTAGATAAACCTTTTCTTTTCGAAAAAGATATTGCTGAGTTCCTGAAATTTCTTGATCTCGATAACTTCATCAAAACTTTTTCAAGTCCATCGGCATACCGTTGGGTTGAACCATGTCTACGATCTTTAATGTACCATTCTGCTGATCGGTTTAGTGCGATTTGGTATCCCATGCAGGAAAGGCTTGAGGGGAAATTTCATAAGCCTTGTGATCTTCTACCCCCTGTCCTCAGAATGGAAAATTTTGACTTGTCTCCAGTTTCGGAAGAGGTCCGCAAAAGAAAACTGGAGTTGCTCAAAATACCCGAGGACAGCATCGTATATTTTGTAAACGGAACTGTATACCGGTACTCTGCAGAGTATCAATTATTTATTCGATCAATGATAAAACTTCAGAAATATAGTCCTAAACCGATTGCATTACTGGTTTGCGGAAATGAAGGAGACACAAATCTTGAGGGCAAGATCAAGCACTTCAAATCATTAGGGCGTCTAGGCGACAGAGAGTACATTAACTATATAAAAATTTGTGATGTAATATGTGCCCCTGGAATTCCAGACACCTTCAATAAGTATCGATTGTCTTCCCGATTACTTAAGGGCATGGTTTTTGCTAAGCCCATATTTACTTTCAAAACGGGGTTTGCTGAAATACTCCATGATAACGAAGACGGTTTTTTCACTCACACATCAGATCCTGATGAATGGTTTCAGGTTTTGAAAAAAACCCTCAACCCAAACCTGAGAAGTCAAGTTGGAAAAAGCGGCTTTTCATTAATTGAAAAGCACTTTTTGGCCGGTAACGTTGCGAAGAAACTGGAGCAACAATGGGTTAAGTCGCTTGCGGAAAAGAAATCCCGACTTAATCCGAAATATTCTAAATTAATATCTCCCAGCACAATGCATTCAACTTATGAATACATATACAACACTCACGTTCCTATACAGCAGAGGGTCTTGGGAGGTGTAAAAATAAACTTCAATCGATTTGGGATATTTGAGAAACTAAACCGGTTTTGCATTCTTGGTCTCGGAATGGAGAGATCGTCAGGGAAGATTAAGTCCTTCCACTATTGCAGTGGCTTTTCTATTCCTATTGAAAGAGATGAAACAAAGATAACTTTGCAGTTTAAATACGAACCAGGCAATGTGGATGATAAGTGCGAGTTCTACATTTATGATGCTGAAGGGCCTCTGGAACCCAAAATAGAAAAGCAAGGAACCTTGTTGAGCATAGAAATACACTCCAAGTATTCAGATTTTATAATTTTCAAGCCACGTTATAAGAAGCAGATGAATGGCAGGAAGTATTTTTATGAACTTCTTAATATAGATATAGATGGAATTATCGGAGAACACTCCAAAGCAGACGCAGCCATAGAAAGTATAAAAGAACCAAAGAATACTATACATACAAATATCATTAGAAATACAGACTGGAGACGTCAGTATATTTGCCCAATTGCTACGCCAATCGTCAGAAAAATTGGTGGAGAAAGCGCCGTGACTGCTTACCTAGCAGATCCAGTCATATTTTTTCGTAACCTGAAGAATCCATATCATCGAGCTATTGGCAGAATACTTCATCCTCGATAGTTGAATACCATATTTGCCTCGAGAAAGGATGAAAACCGACCTGGATAGTATCCTTTGAAGAAAACGGAAACTTAGCAAAGAACCATTTTCGGCTCAGCTTAGGCCAAAAACGGTCTAACCAAGCCTTCCTTCTGTAATTAATGCAATTAATAGACACTGAACTTAGACGGATCAGTAAACCATCTTTTTGAATAATTCCCAATATATCAAATAGATAAGACTTCGAAATTAAATCATAAAAGCTCCAATTGTGATTGGCACATAAATTGCTGAAGTGTTGGCAAGCGTCCGCTGAGTGAGGAATGGCGGGGCTGCCCATTTTTATTGAATGGGGTTTATTCATTGATTTTAAGGAGCATGTAATGCCAACTCCCGCTTATATCAGCATTGAAGGGTCAACCCAGGGTCCAATTACTCAAGGTGCGTTCACCGAGGATTCAGTCGGTAACGTATGGCAGGAAGGCCATGAAGATGAAATCATGGTGCAGCAGATTGATCATACAGTTATCATTCCGCGTGACCCACAATCCGGTCAGCCTGCAGGTCAGCGTGTGCATACACCATTCAAATTCACTTGCTCCATGAACAAGTCCATCCCTCTGCTGTACAACGCCCTGTGCACTGGTGAGATGCTGCCAAAGTGTGAAGTGAAATGGTATCGCACCAACTCTTCCGGCAAGCAGGAGCACTTCTTCACGACCACTTTGGAAGACGCACTGGTCACCAACATCGAGTGTGACCTGCCGCATTGTCAGGATCCAAAAAACGCTGACTTCACTCAGCTGCTGACCATTGAACTTTCCTACCGCAAGATCATGTGGGAACACACCGTCTCCGGCACCTCCGGTGCTGACGACTGGCGTGCACCAGCAGCTTAACGCTGTTTTCCAAATGGTATGAGGTCAGATCCGGGTCAGCTTTGACCCGGACACTGCCTTTGGGTGAAGTTTACAAGGGCGGTCTGTTGATCGGCTCTGCGGAGTTCCAGTATGCGGTTTGTGTCAGGCAAAACCTCCAGAAAACGTGGCTACCTTTCCAGTTTCTTTCGCAACCTGTTGTGGCGACATCAGAAAGTTGAATCAAGCGCAGAGGGCGCTCCCAAACAGAGCGATCCGGCTGGAACAGCTCATGTGGTTCTGGCAGGTCGGGATCGACCAAAACGCAGTGCGGACGTTATGAATGAAGATCTGTCTGATGAGCTGGAGATCCGAGGTTTTCTGGATCAATTTCCCGGCCATCGCCTGATGGTCAAGCCAGGAGATAAGCCTCACAAGGAGATATTCTGATGGTCTATCCGCTGGCAGAGCAAAGATTGGCAGAAGAGCGATTAAACCAGCGACAGGAAGAAGCGGTTGTGCTGGACATAACGCTCTTTGCGCAGGTCGTTGTCGATACCCATAAGAATCTGGGTGCGGCAACAGGTGGCGCGCTGGATTTGGCAAGTCTGCCGGTGCTCTTGAGAGACTTGAAAGGCGGACAGGCGCTTCTGAAAGAGATCGGCCTGAACGGGCGCTATTATACCAAGGCTGTCAACGGCAAGACCTATGTGGTGTTCAAGGGGTACTCCGCTTTGCGAGAGACTTTGAAAGGCACACGATACCTGTCTGCTTCACCAAAGGTCGTTGCTTTGGGAGTGGGGCCAGAGGCGCTTAGGTCTGCCGGCCGGTCCAATGCGATCATAATGATCACCTGTTACGTGGTGCTGGATGTAATAACGTTCATCATGAGCGATGAGCAGCTCTATCACGAACTGTTTGCCGGTCTCATTACTAATGTTGCAATTGGTACAGTCGCGATGGCAGCGGGTATGCTAGCTGCAAAGGGTCTAGTCGGCATAGCTGCAGTTGCATTTGCTACAGTGGGAGCCCCGATTGCTGTTGGTTTGTTTGTCGGAGTTGCACTGACGGCCTTAGCTGACAGCGCTGGCGTCAAGGAAAAGCTTGGAGAGGCTCTTTATTGGACTGGCAAGGCGGTTGCGCGCGGAGTTCAAGAGGTTGGAGTGATCATCCATGCCGCTCATGTCGCGATGCGTCAGAAGGTGGAAGAGTTCGAACGCCGCAGCAATCGCTTTAGGCACCAGCTGGAACGTGAAACCATCTGGCATCTGTATGGACCAGATCTGTATGATCAAATCTACAGGCGGTGACAATGATTAGTTGGTTTATTGATAGGGTTGTTACTCTAGGAGAATGGATAGGCAAAGATATACGTCGAGTGCACGTCATGATGGCCGTCTTTGACCTTGTTGGAATCTGGGCTACCTGGTTCTTTCTCTCCACGACGATCACTGCTTTGTATGCCCCTGAAATCCAGCCGGATCTTCTAACGATTTTGCGTGGGAAAAACTCTTGGGCGCTTGCTGGTTTGAGTATCCCGTTATGCCATTTGGCGATTACCCCGTGGGGGCAATACTGGATAAAGCGATCCATCAAAAGCTTCTCAATCACGTTTTTAACGGTCGCTGTCGGCGGTGCTTTTCTTGGAATTGCGATCACTGATTATGCGCGCGGACAAGCCGTACTTGCGGGCTATCAAAGCTGCGATCGAACTTTCCTGCATGATTTTCAGCGAGAAAACGAAATACTGGTAGCCCCAGGCGTGTTGTGCCCCCCAACATCCTCCAATGGGAAACCCTATCCCCCACCAGACTAGGGCTACACCCACTCTTCTCAGCCACCTCTGTACTTTTGCAAATGCTTTATTTTTCTTTTTGCCAGTGAGATTGTTATGAATGCGATTGTTCAAATTCCCCAGCTCTATCAGGATCAAGATCTGGCTTTTACGTTTTCAGCTCCTGCTGATCCGGATGCTGAGTTGCTGGTTACAGGCTTCTCGGCCTCCGAGCGCCTGAATGGTCTTACGCAGATCCATATTGAGCTAGCCAGCCCCAACAATGCTTTGGATTTACATGCGCTGCTGGATACCCCAGCTACACTGACTATTCATCATAAATACGAAGGCCTGCGGCATCTGTCCGGCGTAGTTTCTGAGATTGCTCGCGGCAATGAAGGTCATCATCGCACCAGTTACTCGCTCACTCTGCTTCCCAGCCTGCATCGTATGGCACATGGCTCCGATTGCCGCATTTTTCAGAAGAAGAGCGTCCCTGAGATCGCCAAGATTTTGCTGAAGGAGCATGGAGTAGAAGACGTAAAGTGGAACCTGACTGAACCTCATGAGGCGCGGGAATATTGCGTTCAGTATCGTGAAAGTCATCTGGGGTTTCTGGATCGCATTACCGCTGAAGAAGGCATCTGGTATTTCTTTACCTATGGCGCCAACGGTCAGCACACGCTGCATTTCATAGACAATCCGCAGATCGTCTCCGAGCTGCCAGACCAACCTTCGCTGGAGTACAACAGCACAGTTGGAGGAGCGGTCAAAGGTGTCTATTGCAACAGCTTTGTTCTGCGAGAGCAGCTCAGAGCCACCAGTTTCATGCAGCGTGACTATACTTTTAAAAACCCGCCTTACAATCAGCAGCATGCTCATCAGCGTGGGGAAGATAACGGCTCGGCTGGAGATTACGCGCTTTATGAATACCCTGGCCGCTACAAAGCCGACGGTGTGGGCAAGCCGTTTACAAAACACCGGCTGGAAGCGGCTCGTGTAGAGGCAACCACAGGACAAGGAGCCACCAACGCCATTCACCTAATGGCTGGCCATCAGTTCGCCCTCACAGACCATCCAAACGGCCAGTACAACATCAAGTATCATCTGCTCGCAGTCTCCCACCAAGGCAGCCAACCGCAAGCTGTGGGAGAGGAAGCAGGCGCGGGCGCGACAACTTACAGCGCCGGGTTTGAAGTGATGCCAGCCCGACTGCCCTATCGACCTAAGCTAAGCGCAAAGCCACTCGTCGACGGACCGCAAATTGCGCATGTGACGGGTCCTGAAGGTGAAGAGATTTATTGTGATGAACATGGCCGCGTGAAGGTCTCGTTCCCGTGGGATCGGCATGGCAAGAAGAATGACACCTCCTCCTGCTGGATCCGCGTCGCCTCCAACTGGGCCGGTGCCAGCTGGGGCCACATCGCCATCCCCCGCATCGGCCACGAAGTGATCGTGGACTTTCTGGAAGGTGACCCCGACCAACCCATCATCACCGGCAGAACCTACCACGCCAATAACAAGTCGCCCTACCAACTGCCTGACCACAAGACCAAGATGGTCATCAGGTCGGACAGTCATAAAGGCGACGGGTTCAACGAGATCAGTTTTGAAGATCAGTCAGGCGAAGAGCAGATCTACATCCACGCGCAAAAAGATCAGGATATTCACGTCGAGAACAATCGCGCAAAGCGCATTGATGTAAACCAGTCAGAGAGCGTCGGGCACAACAAGTCAATCGAGGTGGGCAACAACCACCATGAAGTGATTGGCGGCAACATGACCCTCATGGTTGGCCCTAACAAACTTCAGAAATTCGTCACAGAGAAGTTCCAGGCCGTCGAAAAAGCTCTCGGCAAAAAAATCGGCGGCATCGCCGGAGCCCTCGGCAAATTCGGTCTCAACATGGGCGAAGGCAACCTCATCATCGGTGTCGGCAAGAACAAGGCAGAGACAGTGATGGTGTCCTCAACCGAAGTGGTAGGTGCAGGCAAAGCGACCACTGTTGGCGGAGGTTATCAGTTGGTTGTTGGTGGAATTCACAACCAGTCTATCGGCATTGGGTCATACGAGGAAGTTGGGCAAAACAAAGCAACCGTAGTTGGCAAACTTTATGAAATCACAGTTGGCGATTCCAAAGTTCTGATGTCGGAAAAAGGCATCATCAATGTTTCTGGAAAGCAAATCACCATAGAGGCATCGGAAACGATCAATATTGAGGCAAAGAACTCGATCACAATGAAGGCTGGCAAAATCAACTTGAACTGAGGTGGAATATGACAAACTACGGAGAAGCTGGGTGGGCTACAAGAGCCAAAAAACGCAGAACAGTTCGTGATAAAGTTCGAAAAAAATTTGAAGCCGACCTATCATTATCACCAAAGCATTCTGCTGATGATCTAAAGTTTTCCCCTCAAGCGCAACGATTAATAGTTACGCGCTTAATGCAAGTAACACGTGATGGTGCAATGGGAGCAGAGCATAAGGATATGCTCACTCTTCTCGCACAATCGATCGCTGCTACCGGTCTTGGTGTTGGGCAAATGGCAGGCACCTCACGGCACATTAAATCAGTACACAAAAACCACACCCGTTACCTCGATAAGTTCTTTCTGCATCAATATAAGTTCGAAGGGTCTCGAAGATAATGACAGGAACTTCGGCATCTTCGAGCGGCGTAGCATTGAGTGGGATCAAAGCAAGCTCAATCATGCGCGGCTCTGAGTACATAGACATGCCTTTGAGCCAGTTTTTGCTTGAAGCAAAAACAGATCTTGGAGAGCACATTTATCAAAAAGCAATGGCCAAGTGCGCCGAAATACAGGTTCTTGGAGTAATTGCAGGGATTCTTGACGGACCGACAGAAGAGTACCGGAAAGCAATTGCTGAAACGGCAGGGAGTTATTTATCCAATCTTCTAGCAAGATCAAAACGGACAGCATGGTGGGAGAACACTAGTCCACTTGATGCGGCTGCTACAGCGCTAGGTTACTGGCACAAAGGCTTAGCTGAAGCTGCAGATGCCGCGGGTTACGACGACATAGCAAAGCAATGGGACACAACGGGGGAGACCTTTCTTAACACAGACCCAGAAAAGTTCTTCTTTAACGCCAGCAGTGATTTCATTACCTCAATTGGAGAAGATTGCAAAAAGCGATGGGATGTGTTTTGGCACGATTTCCGCGAAAAAGGTTTGCTTGTCGCTTACGGAAAACTTCAGGTTGACGGTGCATTTCTTGCTGCTGAGTTGGCTATAGATGTTGTTCTAGCTGCCGCAACTGGTGGGGTAATGCTCGGCGTCAAAATCGTTGCACGCCGGGTAAGTGCCGTTGCAAGCCGTGTAGTCGTTCGTGTCTTGCATCAGGCAGGAAAGGCTATACCGGATAGCGGTAAAGTTCTCGAATTTGACTTACCAGATGCGGATATTAATGATGATATTATTCGCCACGTATTAGACGAAGATAAGCTTGGCGTTGGGTCTAAATCTGATGATGCTGCTAGCCGAGCTAAAGAAAAACCTCCTGCTGTTGAAGAGCCCAAAGGTGGAGGTAAAAACGGTAAGAGCGGGCAGCAGAAGAAGGAAGACGTTTGGAAGGACGGCTCCTATCGCAATCCAGATGACCCAGAAGGGATGAGACGCGCCTCTGACGGTGAAGCCATGATTAAGAACAAGCATGGCGATTGGAAACCAGTTTCAGACCTTCGTTCCGATCATGAAGTTAAGATTGATGACGCAAGAGCAGCAGCTGGTTTGAAGAGAAATCAGGGAAATCGACATAACAACTGGAAAGGTCAATGGGGTGAAACCTTAGCGGATAGAGATGCTCGGGACCGAGGTTGGGAAAAGGTCAACGGAGATGATACCCAAATCACGGGAGATAATTTCAAAGGCCGAGGTATTGATGGTATCTACAAAAACCCAAGTCCACCACCTGATTACTTTGTTACGGATGCAAAGGCACTAGGTAGCCAACTAAGAAATAGCCAGCTCACAAGAAAGTGGATTAAGAACCACCTTAATACTATGGTTAAAAATGGTGAAATTTCAGAAGACTTGATGGAAGATGTCTTATCTGACCATGCAGCGGTTGTTCAACGTATCGATAAAAATGGCCATGTAACATTAGAAAACAAAGATAAAATTCCCTTCAGGAAAAAATAAATGATGAGAAATTCATATAAACCCAAAGACTATTTTGTATGGCAAATACAAAACTCGCAAGAGCGCTCTGAGAAAGCAAAAAACTACCTCAAGAGAGCCGATATCTCAGAGCAAGCCAGACAAAATAGATCTGATTTGTTTGCGGATTATGACATCGATATTGCGATCAATCTTTATAATATTGGAACTCCTGTTGATCAGGTAGTTAAATATATTATTTCCGGACTCCAAAAGAAAGTCGATGTATTCAACTACGCATCATCCACGGGCTTATCTTTTGATCAAAAATGCATAATAACATCTATGGATCGCTTCGAGCTCTTTCCACTCTTGGTTCTTGGTGATGCACCCAAGGAGTTATGTGCTCGTTTTATTGATTTTTCACTGCAAAATGACATGTCCGTAGAGTATGATCAAGAGGGAGACGATGCGGATTATGCACCGGAGCCAATTCGAATTTCTCCTTTGATGAACGAGTTTGCAAAATACTTTAGCTATGATGTTCCTGCTTCAAATGTTGCCCCTCAATGTTACATGGAAACATTTGAAGCCCCAATCTACGAATGCTTCTCACGACATGAAAGTCATCAGCAAGAAACTCTAGTGGATTATGTAACCAACTGGGCAAAAGCAGGCCAGAAGGATGAAAAGTATTACAACAAGAATGAACATAAAAATCCCAACAACAAGTATTTCAAAGGGTACTGGAGTTTCATGGGAGCAGCAGTTGCGAAGATTTTAAATATTGATGACGCGCCCCTCAAAGAGCACCCTGATTATCCTTATGAACTAGTCCATTTCAAAGGATAATTTAATGAGTGAAAACCTTCAGCACCTTGGGAACATTGCTCGGAAAATAATTTCAGATGAAAGCTTTCTTGAAAACAAGCCGGATTTCAATTGGGCTGAATTTTCTGCAGTATTCGAGTTAGATAATGATGGAGATATCAGCTCGAATTTCGGCTATGCATATGACCCAAATGGTGACTATTGCGCTTTTTCTATAGATCCAGATAGCATCGAAACGTCTGTACGT
The DNA here is from genome assembly GCF_057774105.1 of Pseudovibrio sp. SCP20. Taxonomy (NCBI): domain Bacteria; kingdom Pseudomonadati; phylum Pseudomonadota; class Alphaproteobacteria; order Hyphomicrobiales; family Stappiaceae; genus Pseudovibrio; species Pseudovibrio sp. SCP20. Next base: position 441,146 of record NZ_JBYMDH010000005.1, read on the forward strand.
TCCTATCGAGATTGGATCACTAAAGAAGCAGACAAAGGTTTCATGAAAATGCTGTTTCAGTTCAACAGAGACAGCGGTCAGGTACAAGCTGATTTTGAGTATGATGACCTGATGCGCTGGAAAGTTACTCTCAAGAACATTGACGATATGATTGAAAAGCTGCGCCCAAATCTTGGTGAGTAATGCTTCATCGATCAACCATTACCACAAATCCAAAAGAAAAATCCATTTGTCGATAGGAAAGACAAGCAAGTTGAGGGTCGAGATTTAATACTCCAAATATTTTGAGGTTTATATATGCCAGCTGCTTATAGAAAAGGTGATATTGCGTCAGGGCATGGGTGTTTTCCGCCTACGCCGTCATCCGCTGGAAGTCCCGATGTCTTTGTGAACTCTATTGCAGTTGTTCGTGTCGGAGACGGGGTCATCCCACATGGCTGCGGGAACTGTCCGCCCCACCCACGCTCCATGAGCGCCGGCTCCGGAACTGTCTTTGTAAATGGCAAGGCAGTGTGCCGGGTTGGGGATGCTGTAGGGTGCGGAGGCTCGGCCTCGGCGGGATCCGGAGATGTTGAAATTGGCGGCTAATAAAGAGAACTCTAACATTGGGGCCTTCGATTTGGGAGAAGGCCTTACTCCGGTGGATGTATGGCAGGGTCTTCATGCCAGTGAGCCTATGTGGATCGCCTCAGCTGGTATGGAAGGTGGCGCGGAGAACCAGAACCGTATTGATGCGAGCGATCTCAGCCTTCTCAAACAGCTCGAACAGTTTCCGGCAAAGAGATGGGCACAGATGTGCGATGGGATTGGATGGACAGCGTTAGGCGCGGCCGCTCTTTCCTGGTGTGAGGGGTCCACACAGCAGGCCTTTCAAACGGCGTGGTCCCTTGCGGTTCCTGAAGATGCTCTCACTGATAGCCAAAAGCGCGCTTTGGGTCTTGCCAGAACGAGCTAATCGTTCGGCAGCACCCAAACACCTACACGCCCCTTCCCCCTTAACTAATCGGAGGGCGGATGACTTTGCCTTTTTCGTTGATGACTTGAACGCTTGCCCATTGTTCGACTGAGAACAGGGTTTTCCATTTTTCTTCAACGCGGGCGCGGCTTACGTTTGCATCTGAGAAGTTGGCGTTGGTGAGGTCGGCATCGTCGAAGACGCTATCGGCCAGCAAGCAGTAGCTCAGGTCAGGTCCGTTGGCGGCAAGTTTTCCTGCCAGTGGGCCGCTGTTTTTCATGCCGCGGAAATAGGCCCCGCTCAGGTCCAGCTGGATGCTCTGGTCTTTCTTCTTGAGCAGTTTCTTTAGTTCGGAAACCTTTTGAATTGAAGCAATCAACTCCCCACGCGCCCGGGCGTGTTCTTTGCCAGCCATCAGGTTTGCCCTTTGCGATGAACTAGCACTGCGAATATGTGCGGCCAGAAGCTGAAGGACATCCTGATGGTGCTCTTTAGGATTGGATTTTGCGATCTCGGAGAGGATTACAATACCCGCTTCACGCAGTGCTCCATTACCCGATTCAAGAAGCTCGGCCGCTTTGGTGAATTGGCCCAGAACGTAATTTCGCCGTGTTGCTTTCACAGCGGCAAAAGCGGAGCTGGCAATATAAGCGAGCAATAAGAACGCAGGAATCGCGACAAAAACGGTAAATAACGCACTTAAGCCCGCAGCAACGTTATAGAACACTGAGGTCTGCTCGATCGGGGTGTATGGCACCCCTTTCGGCACCGGCAACTCACCGCGGAACATCTCAATCTTGCCGCCCGCCAGCACCACGAGGTTTCGAACCATCGAGTATTCATCGGGGATGAGATTGAGGTAGTCGCAAATCAGGTAGGCCGGGATGGTGAGAAAACCGAGGGTGACCACCGTTACGGCAATACGGAAACTATACTTCATTGAAATGAAACCTGTTTTAAAAAGCAAATGTTACCAATGGCATGCCTGACGCAGTGGCGGCAGCATTTCGCGAAGGTTTGCCAGGTCAAAGAGGTAGGCGCGTGAACCATCATCCGACAGAACATCAAACTGCACCCGATCAACCTGAGCCCATCGGTTGATGTGCGCGATACTGGTTAAGCCGCGAGGACTGATCAAAACGCGCTTGCTTTCCGCGCTCTGCCACACATCATTGTCGATGCGTTGCTCCCTCAACAACACCCGGATCGGAACCCGTCGTTTGGCATGTGGTTCATCCAGCACCAAGGCAACCGTTGTGATGTCTTCAACGCAAGACAACAGCAGGATCGCAGAGGGTTGGTCCTGTCTTTCATCAACTGACTTCAGCGCTTTCATACTGAGATAGACATTGGTTGCCCCAGGCTCGATAACCGGCTGCTGACCTTCTCTCGTGCTGAGTACCTGTATCTTTTCTGGCACGACACCTTCACGAGACTTGAGTGTCTTTTCAGGCTGCTTTGCTTCCTGAATATCCTCCCACTCAAAGACGGCTGGGTAGCCGATTTTCCCGAAGCGGAACATCCAGTTGGAGTTACCAGCCCGCCGCATTCTTTCCATCGCTTTTGCTTGCTGTTCTAAAGGGCCGGCGGGTGCATTTGCTTTTTCGATAAACTCCGCTTGCGGCTCAGCCGCAGAAAGCACTTCCAAAGGCGTACCAAGCAACTGATCAAAGCACGACAGCCGATCAACGCGCCCCAGTGACATCGTGCATTGCTCAAGCGCTTGCTGCTCAATCTGAATGGTTTCAGCTGAAAGAGGATGCGTTGTAACCAGCAATCCCACGAGAGCAACGCTTGCTAAGTAACGGTGAAATCTATTCGTCTTCATGATCAAACCCCACCGTTTGATAGTTTGAAGCTGCTGAGTTTGTTCGCCAAAGTTCGCTTTGGAATTTGCAGGAAGTCAGCCATCTTCCGCCGATCGCCGTCAAAGCGAGAGTAGGCATTGCTCAACAGGCGGTGTTCGAAATCAGAAAGAACCGTTCGAAGTCCTTTTTCAGCCAACATGAGTTCTTCAGTTTCGCCTTGCGGCGCAGCATCATTGCTCTGAACAGTTGGAGCACACGTTATCTGCTCATCCATGGCCTGCCGCAGCATGGTGCCTGTGATTTCATCGGTTCCAAAAGCAAGGAAGACGGCTTTGATCATGCAGTTCTGAAGTTCGCGAACGTTGCCTTTTAGTTCAGCAGCTTCCAGCAGTGACATCGCTTCGGAACTCAACGTCTTTGGCGTATCTCCCTCACTCACTGCGATCTCCTGAAGGAAGTAGCGGGCAAGGTGAACACTGTCGCCGTCACGCATACGCAGTGGTGGCACCTCTATGGCAAGTTGGGAGATGCGGTAGAATAAGTCAGCGCGGAACTTGCCCTGCTCAATAGCCTCTCGCAGATTGACGTGAGTTGCGCACACAAGACGGAAGTCAACAGGCTCATCTTTGTCACTGCCCAAAGGCCGAAGCTTTTTCTCTTGCAAAATTCGGAGCAGCTTAACCTGCAGATCCATGGAAAGATCGCCAATCTCATCCAGAAATAGAGTGCCTCCTGAGGCACGTTTTACCAAGCCATCTCTGTTCTCCATTGCCCCGGTGAAGGCGCCTTTTTTGTAACCGAACAGCTCACTTTCAATGAGGTTTGCAGGCAATGCCGAGATGTTTTCAGCTATAAACGGCCCATCAGCGAACTGAGACAGACGATGCAAAGAGCGAGCTACAATTTCTTTACCAGACCCCGTCTCACCTTGCACCAGTATCGCATACTTGGTTTGCGCAAACTGAGCGATCTTCTCTCTGACTTGAACAATTTGCGGCGAACGTCCCACAAGGCTCTCAGAGAGCATTGCATCCACCTGCCCCTTTTGCACCTTGGACTGAACCGCTTGCGTTTCGCCATCTTTCTGCAGTGTATCCAATGAGTTCAGAAGAAGAGAAAGATGGAAATACGAGTGCCACAACACGTGCATTGCGGCGTGGTCTTTTTGAAGCGTTGTGATGCTTGCTGAAGGCATCAGCAAGAAAACATAGACCTGCTGATGCGTGTTGTTTCGTTCTGCACTCTCCAGCAAGAGGCGATGCCCAATGAGTGAACCATGTCGGCAAAACAGGGCTTTGCTCAAGCCTTGTGTTTTCGCCTCATGAAAGGGCTCAGTCTGCAAAGCATCCAGAACTCCATCACGCTCCGTACCAACTTCATTCTCAAGCTCTGGCAGTCGGCTCACTGGCAAGCCACCATCGCAAGCAAAAGGGACTAGTTTTCGGCCCGTGACATCCGGCAGGTACACGGCAACTGCCTGAGCTTTGGTAGACGTCAGAATAGTCTTCAGGACCTTTGCACGCAGCTCATTTTCTGATCTGCATGCCATGAAAGCCATAAGAGCGTCTGTTGTAGAGGATGTGTCCATACCCGCACCTCTATGCCTCTTCCAATGTGTTTTCATCGGTTGGTTCAGCGACCGCATCTTCCTGGAAAACGGCAGAAAAAGAGAAACCACCCTCTTCTTCCGGAGAGTCGATGGTGATGGAAGCGATATGCTCGCCACGATGTCCTGCCTCCAAGATCTCAATGGAGAGAGTGGGGAGCAGTTGACGTTGGATGACCTGATCAACAAGTCGCGCACCGTTTGAGGCGACCCGGCACATTTGCGTCACGCGGCCATATGCTGCCTCGGTGATTGTAAGAGCAATCTTTTGGGTTTCTTTCAGCAGTTCAATGAGGTCATCCAGGCGCATCTGAACGATGTCGGCCAACACCTCTTCAGAAAGCGGCATGTAAACCAGAGGCTCCATGCGGGCCAAAAGCGCTGGTTTGAAATGTTGGGCAAACAGCGGGGTAAGAGACTTCAGCATAGAGCCATGGCTTGGCACCTGACCGTCTTCTGCATTTGCAACCCAGTTCTCGATCTGATCCGAGCCCAGATTGCTGGTCAGGAAGAACACCACATTGCGACAATCTATGAGACGGCCTTCCCCGTCTGCCAGTTCTCCTTTGTCAAAGGCCTGATAAAACAAATTAAGGACGTTGGGGTCAGCCTTTTCAACTTCATCAAGCAGCACAACGGAGTATGGTTTCTTGCGGATCGCTTCAGTCAGGACACCGCCTTCTCCGTATCCAACATAACCGGGAGGTGAGCCAATCAAGCGGGAAACCGTATGACGTTCCTGATACTCAGACATGTTGATGGTTGTGATGAACTCCTCACCACCAAACAGCCGGCGCGATACCTCAAGCGCGGTTTCTGTCTTACCCACGCCTGAAGGTCCTGCAAGGAAGAACACGCCCAACGGCTGGCCTTTTTTATGCAGATCAAGCCGTGATGCTCGCAACCGCGCTTCGATGGCATCAATTGCGTGGTCCTGCCCTTTAATGGCTTTCTTCATGGTTTCAGCAAGCGTCAGAAGGCGATGGTAGTCATCCTGAACCATGGAATTAACCGGAATGCCCGTCCAATCGCTTATAATGGCAGCAATTTCCGCAGAGCCCACTTCGACTGAAATGAGAGGCTCAGAACCGGCTTCCACTATCAGCGCATTTTTGTGATTGGCGAGCAGAGCGCGGCCTTGCTCCAGTGTATCTTCTTCCAGCGTTTCCGGCTGTTTTTGGAACAAGTCTTCACGCGCAGAGATAAAGTTTTCAGCCAGCGCCACCTGCGCTTCAAGGCGAGATGATAGTTCCTGCTTGCGTTCTTCAAGATCATTGATCTGATCCGCAATTGCCTTCAGACGCTCCAGTTGCTCAGGCTCTAAAGGTGCTGTGAGCTGATCGCGCTCCAGGCCTTCTCTCTCCCAGCTCAGGGTTTGAAGGCTTTGCTCCACATCCTGCAGTTCTACTGGTGGAGTGTTGGCTCCAGCGCGGACACGAGCGCAGGCAGTGTCCAGAACATCAATCGCTTTGTCTGGCAGTTGGCGACCGGTGATGTAACGCGCAGCCAGCCGAACAGAAGCACCGATAGCTTCTTCAGTGATGTAAACGCCATGCGCTTCTTCATAGGCCTTTTTGAGCCCGCGCATGATGATGATCGCCTCATCAATGGTCGGCTCATCCAGCTTCACCAACTGGAAGCGGCGGGTGAGCGCAGGATCTTTTTCGAAGTACTTTTTGTACTCTGTCCAGGTTGTTGCAGCGATTGTTTTCAGCTCACCTCTGGCAAGAGCTGGTTTCAAAAGGTTCGCGGCATCAGAACCACCTTGGTCGCCCCCTGCCCCAATCAGAGTATGAGCTTCATCAATGAACAGAATGATCGGCTCAGCGCTGGAACGCACTTCATCGATCACGCCCTTCAGGCGCTTTTCAAACTCGCCTTTCATGGATGCGCCTGCCTGCAGGGCACCAACATCCAGTCCCCACAGCGCAACATTGGCAAAGTCTTCAGGCACCTCACCATTTGCGATGCGCAGTGCAAGCCCTTCAGCGAGTGCGGTTTTACCTACGCCTGCTTCGCCCACACAAATCGGGTTGTTTTTGCGCCGACGGCACAGGATCTCAATGATCTGGCGGATCTCATTGTCCCGGCAGAAGATCGGGTCAATTTTCCCGTCCTTCGCAAGCTGGGTGAAGTTGGTTCCGTATTTATGAAGAAACCCTTCTGCGGTATCGCCTGCACCTGCCGCACCGCCAGCACCCTGCCCGGCACGATGGTCTTTCTCAAATGAACCGGCAGTTAGTTCATCAAACTGTCGGAGCAAGGTGTCTGAAGAAACGCGTTCAAGCAGCGGATAGTAGTCCATCTGCATGTAACGACCACGGTCGTTCAGCAGTGCAATCAGCACAGCCCCAGAGCGCACAGTCTTTTCACCTTGCTCTACTGAAGCGATCAACCAGGCATCTTGCAGCAAATCCTGAAGCAGCGGTGAAAAGGTTGGCGTCCGGTCGGCTTCAACTCGGCGATACCGATTGAATGTCGCGCGAAATGCTTCGTTCAAAACGTCGACATCTACATTCTGGCTTTGTACGAGAAGCCTAAAATCGACCGCAGGTTGTGAAGCAAGAGAAATGAGGAAATGCTCAATTGTTACTTCCTGATGCGAGTTTGAAACGCACAGGCTAGCAGCTTCTTCAATTGCCTGCCGACAGCACGGGTTGAGACGCTCAATCAGCGCCTTGATTTCCAGTCGAGCCATACCCGATCTCCAAAACTAAAGCATTTCGCGCAGTTGAGTGACAACGCCGTCGGTGTATTGGTCGATCTGCCAATAAAACCCGACGTAGGTCAGTGCGCACAAAATAAAAAGGCTAATCCAAACAAGGGAAACAGGCGTATGCCAATGAACAACATGCGCTTTTTCTATGATTTTATTTTCTGATTGACCGAGTTCAGAAGTCCCCTCACCTCGTTCCTGACGGATGATGTGGCGAACGTCCCGCATGATTTCCTCAAGTTGCAGCTTGCCGTTGTGCATGACCCGGTATTTGCCCTCAAAACCGAGGCCGAGCAGCACGTACAAGAACTCAATCAACTCAATGTATCGAACCGGATCTCGCATCAACCTGCTAAGAACGATAAAGAACTTCTCTCCGCCCCAGGTCTCGCTATGAAACAGCGCCAGCAAGCTGCGCTCTGACCAGTCAGAGTTCTGCCCCCATGGAGAGCACATCACCGCCTCATCAATTGCGGAACAAAGGCAATACCGGTGAGCCAGAATAGTCGCCCGATCAAACCCTTCACGCTGGAGTTCAAGTTCCAGAGATTCAATCTCTGCCCGAACATCCTTATGGAGGTAATCCAGCTTGTTGTTTTCTGAAACTTCCGGGATACGCGAGATCAATGCCAGCAATGATTGGCTCGCATCAATGATCTTATTGATGCTGTGCCCCCGCATCGGAAAGCTGATGTGTTGAACGGGCCTCGGAGAAACATCTTTCAGGTTCTGCGGAACGCTTTCTGCTGTTGCAACAGGCACATCCTCTGCAACTTCAGGATCGCTAGCGTCAAACAGATTTGCGACTTCACTCATCATGCCGTCCTTTCATTGCGAATAGCCCAGAACTGCAGCTGTAAATCAGCAAACTCACCGGCTATGTGGAAGGCAAAACCACTCGCGTTTTCAATGTATTGCCAGCCTGCTGAGTTGGCATCCAACTGGAAGTAAGAGAACCCGGCATGATAAGGCAGTTGCCGCGGAGGAGATGGCAACCGCTGCAGAACCACACCCGGCAAATGCAGATGGATCAGCTCACGAATACGCTCGATGGAAGAGACTTTGGTTTGTGCCGGGAAGGATTTTGCCAGCTCTTCGAGCTCCATGCTTGCTTTCACAGCAACCACAAAGATTGCTGAGTTCAACAGTGAGCGATCATTGAGCGGAGATGTAATGATCCCGTACTTCTGCTTGTTCAACGGCAGCGCAATCGCATTCGCTTCAAAGATCGTTGACAGTGATTGCCGCAGTGAGCTGATCACCGGATCAAAACAAACCTGAGGTTCTTCATGGTGATACGCAGGCCAGGATGTCGGCATCCGTTGTTCATTGGTGAATGTCGCCAGTTCTCCTGCGGCACCGGAAAAGATCTTGTAAAGCTCTCTTGGGTGCACGCCTTTAAGCGATGATGTATGTCGAAATTCAGGCCAGAGCCGGTTGATCGTTTGCAGCATGAGAAAGTCGGATACATCCGAGACACCCCTTTGACCGGGCGTGCCCATACGCGTTGAAATGTGCGTTGCTCTTTGCCTCAGCAATCCCACCAGATCATCAAGCGTTTTGCGCAAACGTGGCTGGGCATCGATGGTCGAGGCCATTGGCAGGAACTCCTCATCCAGCACAACGCTGCCATCCGAGTTTTTGTTCCTAATGCGTGTCAGCGGCAAGCAAGTGAAAGCAGAGCGATCTTCGCGTTCCAGCATCAGGCGTAAACGATACTGCGCCACATCCACCATGAAAGGTTCAGTGTCTGAGCTGGTGTTGTTGCGCACATCCTGAGAGAAGGCGCGCATTCTGGTCGCGTCCTGAGGATTGAGTGGATCCTCAACTTCTGGCACACCATTTGAACGCAGTGGCAAAGCCAGATAAACGGTCTGGCCCACCACATTTTCACCGCTCACATCCAAAGGTGCAGGTGCCATGGACTCGCCGGGTACATCAATTGTTGTGCCATCGGGGAAAATGCCGAGCACATAATCAACGAGCAGCTTGCCATGCAGAAGGCTTTCCTTATTGATCTCCAACCGGCTCACCCCATGCTGGTAAGGATCAATAGCTTCGCTGCGAGAGCGGATAAGATGCTCTAAGTATCGCTGTTGCTGCTGAAAATGGTGGGGCTTTAAAAACAAGCCATCTCGCCAAATTACATGATTTCGCAGTGACATAATCTAAATAAACCTATTTGCTCTCAAACCTATCGATGCAGGTTTGTGATAATTTTTTTTCTGCTGATCACAGCAAGTAGCTTGTACGTCTCTCCCTTGGGCTTGACCTTCTCGACAGCGCGCCAGTCGACCTTCTCAGGTTTGGCATATCCACCAACCAGACCGATGAAGACCGTTTCCTTGTCCAGCTCCAGTTCCGTCACAACCTTTGACTCCCCAGGCATGACCTGAACTTCTTTCACGTCAACAAAGGTGGTTCCAAGAGCGTTCTCATAGTCTTCCGTTGCCTCCTCAAACGAGGATTGAAGCAACTTGCCGTCATCACCCAGCTGAAAGACCCAGACATCAATGGGAACACTCTCACCAAGATCGTTCTTGTTTGATCCCGGCTCAGAGAAAATGGTGACATCAATCAGGCTCGGCTGGTCTTTAGGCTCTCCCACTGGAATGCCCGGATCCATGACCACCTTGAAAACCTTCTCAGGTATCTTCTGCGCTTCGCATGCCCCCAACACCAACAGTGCTGCGACCATGCAGACCAAGTGGAAGCTCTTTTTCAGGAGCGCGTGTTGTGTCCAACCCCAGTTCATTTTCTGCTTGCCGCCTTCTTATTCTGGAAGCTGAAGGTATTGAGGGTACTGATCCGCCATCGCGCTTACTCCGCAGCACAGAGCTGATGGCTGCGCATCTCACGATCGTAAACCTGACGGAAGATCTCCCAAAACATGCGGGTTAGTCCGCGTTGCCGACCGGAACGCATTTCATTGTAATAGTGCTCGTACATCTGCCAGTTCCAGCTATCGAGGTCTCCTGTACGAGGCGCATGCCCTTTGTAACGCGCAAAGCGCTTGGTCAAGTTCTCAGGTGAAAGACCAAACAGCACGGCTTCCAGAGCTTCATCAGCAGCGATACGGCTTGCCTTCTCATGCAATTCAATCTGCATGAGGCTCTCTTCAATGGCGGATGGTGCATTCAGGTGCACTGGGCTTTGAACAAGCAGCAAATCCTCGATTGCCTGTTCAGGGCTTTGCGCCAGCCGTATTGGGTTGTCTTCCACCGGATGCAAGTGGGTGTCGTTCATGGAAGACCGATCTTCCCACTGCTGAGCGTGAATGGACATCAGACCGGAAATCGCAGTTTTTAAAGCCGCACCAACTTCCTGCGTAATGCGGTTTGCCTCAGGCAAACTCATATCGCCAATCGGTAGTCCCAATGCTGAAAGGAGTGGACGCAGCACTACATGATCCACCATGCCTTCTTCGCCCGTTTCAGATAAAGAAACCGATCCGTGCCAGCTTTCGGTCTCCTGAATATCGCTGACCAGCATTTCCTGCCCGCCCGAGTTCGTCAGGGTTTCAAGATAACTATCCATTTCCGGGTCAACCGGCTCTGTACTCGTCGTGGACATTGCGTGGTTTCCTTTTGCTTGGGGCATAATCATGAGGCGGTGATGTGCTTGAGGGTCGTCGATACCCACCGCCTTCCCGCTGTATTCGGGTTGCAATCCCAGCGTGCCCAGAAGATCTTCATCCTGCTCTTGCTGTTCTGGCTCACTGTCGTGATTGAGTTGGGAGAGAGGGTCCTGATTTCCCGGCAGGCCTTCTTCATCCTGTTGGTCAAGAACTTCAACCGGATCACAAAGAAGCGCGTTGGAGCGTTGATTGCTTGCGAAAAAGTCTTCGCTCAGATCGCTCTCAAGGCGATCAGCCAGGATGTATTCAATGTTGCTTTGGGACTGTTCGTCTTCATCCTGCAAATGCCCTGACACGATGGTATCAATAGCTGCAAATCTGCCGGCCCACTGCTCACTGTGGTCCTCAAGTTCACTTCCTTCAGCGACCACATAGGTTGTCAGTTTAAACGCTCCAACCTTCCAGACATCACCATCTGAAATGCGAAAGCGTTGCCCGGACGGGATTGGTCGGTTTGAACCGTTTACGATGATCCCTTGATCACCAACGGCTTCTGCGCAATAGACACCATCCTGAAAGAACACGCGCACATGCTCACGGGAGACGGAGTTGTGCCTATCCATCAGTTGCCAGTGGCACTGCGCTCCAGAGCCGATGCTTCCGCCGGTTTTCTCAAACGTGGCGGTGGCTTTACTGCCGTTCTCTAGCGTGGAGGTGTTGTTGATGACTAAAACCAGCTTCATTTTACCTCCTACAACCGCGCTGAAATGAGAACTTCGCGAGGACTCTCATCGCCTTTGTCGAGAAACGTCGACCAACCCAGCCGTCCTTGATATTCATCTGAAAGCTCAACAGGTGCGGCCTGTTTGGGCGCGAGCTCCAATTTGATGTCGTAGGCATGCTGGTCGCGCAGCATGAACTCCACCAGATCTCGCAGGGCCTTGTAGTCACGCCCGTGCGGGAGGAAATCCTGAAATCGCTCGAAACTCAGGTTCTTGATAAAGATATTGAACTTGCTGGAGATATCGGAAACGCTGTCCCCGATAATGGTGTCTTCACCCAGGAGCATATTGTGCTGCCCTAGCTCAGAACGTTGAGCTGCAGGAATGTCCACCTTACGCGCGACCCATTCTTCCACCTCAACATCCTTATGAAAAAAGGCGTGTGAGACGACACTGGCAATGGCAGCCGGTGAGCGATTTCGGGAGGCCAACACACCCGCAAATGTGAGCAAGCGTGCCCAATTGATCGGGGATTTACGACGAGCTTCCTGATCTGAAAGCCCGAAGATGCAGAACACCCATTGAGAGAACGGATCCAACGCCCCAGGTTCATAACGCACATAAAAGCGATACTTGCGCATGGAACGGTGCAGGAGGCCGACAAGCCGGTTATGGAAGAAATCAAAGAACCCCTTCATCAAGGAGCCCTGCGCATCATACTTGGCTATAACCTCTTGATAGTAAGAGGGCAGCGGCGAACTTGAACCATGCAGACCAAGGAATGTGACTTCCATATTGAAGTCAGCATAACTGATCGACTCGTCACCATCTTCTGCCTCATCTCGTTTCTCGATGCTGGCAATATCAGAGAGCGGAAAGCCGAGAGAATGCATGACACTGAAGTTGATCTTCTCATCTTTTGGCAAAAGATGTGTGCCAACCTCATTGCTTTCGTCATAGCAACGCTGGATCAACTCAACAGCTTGGAAGAAGGACCAACTGCGAGCATTAAATTGCATGTCGCCTCTTAAATCAGAGGTTGTCGCCCAATTTTCGCTGGCCATTGATAAACTTCATTATTTTGCGTTCCATTCACGATGAGTTCGTGGAACGAATTGACACTTGAATAGAGAGAAAAGAATTCTGCGAGTACACTGCAGAACAAGAACATTTCGCCCTCACTCTGAAACGCCTCTTCATTGAGGGACATAACTGTTTTCAAACCTCGAACAACTTGCCCTCGAAATAGCTTGTCGACTGGCTTTGTCTCAATCGAAACAATGCCATCTATGCGCTGTTTACTGACCCGCTCGTCTTGCCGGTTCAGGCGCGCCTGAAAATCGTAGGTCGCAATCACGGTCTTCAACGCTTCTTTTTCAAGAAGAGAAACGTAATTGAGAGAAAGATTGGAAATGAGGTTCCAGTAGAGCGATCCATCCAGTGGCGGATAAACTGGCGCTGTTGGCTGGCCCAAGTTCTTGAAGGTTACAAAGCTTGGCGTTTCACCGGTTGGTTCACACACATCCCCTGCTCCCAGTTCCATCGCATGGTTGGGATGGAAGCACTTCAGGTCAGCGGACAGAACTTCATGCTCCGGGATCGCGCGCTCATTGTCATGGCGCACGAAAGAAACCAGATGCTCCATGCCGCGCTTGCCCAAGGCTTCGCGAAGTCGCAAGCGATAATAAATCTGAGTGAGGCCGTCCGCCCGTTCAACTTCGTGATGGAAAGATTCAAAAGATGGATATTCTCGCAGATGAGACCCGCTTGTTGGATCCTTTGCAGCGCGCCAACTCATAATGCGGTCGATAGAGAAGATATCGATCGCACCACGCCCATTGGCGGTTGGCCTGATTGGATATCGCATCTGACTATGATCGATCTTCATCGGCTCCGCATCATAGGCAAACAGGTTCACCGCAGGCACGCAGTAAAGACGGAAGGTGCCAGGTCGGACTTTAACCTCTGGTGGCAGAGGTCTGGAGAACGTGAGTTCTAAAGAGAAATCTGTCTCTTCGCGATTTCGGAAAAACGGTTCCAGTCCATCGATATCATAGCATTGGAACTTCGCAGGAAAGACGAAGTACTCCTGCAGCAGGCGATATCCCTCATAGGCCGAGTTCTCATTGGGGAGCAGTGCCTCAGATCCCCCGAAACTGCCCGGCTGTAACGCTGAGATCGGTAGCTTATAGCGGGTAACTTCGCCATCCTCTGCTTCTTCGGAGTCAAAGCAAACACTGATGTCTTTAAGGTATCGCCCCAGCCACAGATAAAGCATCTGCGCAGCGACTTCATCTCCTGCGATCCATAAACGCAGATCACGGAAGCTCAACCGGGACAACGGCAAACCAGATAGTGTCTGGAATTTAAGCGTTAGGACTGTGCTCTCGCGTGAGCGCTGAACGTCCTGCTCGACGATATCAAGCGGGTAAACGGTTACATCTGCTGTGGTTTGAAACGGACAAGCAATCTCATCAACTGGCTTCGACAGAATTTGCGAGCCGGCGGGTAGAACCTGACGTTCTGTAATCGCCTTTTCTACGGGCACCATCTGCATCAGTGTTGTTGAAGGAAACGCCCGCAGGAAGTTTGGAATAAGCAACTGCACGAGCGAGTGGGTGAGCTCTGGCAGCTCATCATCCAGCTTCTCGCGCAATCTTGATGTCAGGAACGCGAAGCCTTCCAGCAAACGTTCCACATCAGGATCCGTGGAGGCATCAGACAGATACTTTGACAGCCGCGGATTGCGCTCGGAGAAAAGCCGACCGCTCTCGCGCAGATAAGTCAGTTCGTCCTGAAAGTAAGAAGCTTTCACAGCTGGTTGCCTGCTTGACTAATCAATGTGGGCGACATGCCCGTCTTTCATGAGGATATCGATTTGCACCTGCTCTCCCTTGCTAAGGGCGGGCATGAGCAACGTTGCTTTGAAGCGCAGCTCTAACGGCCTGTCAGGATCACGGACAAAGTGGACTGATCGCACCTTCACCCGCGGCTCGTATCTCTCGATGCATTGGCGAATAGACGCTGCGATGTGTTGGGTCAGATCGTTGGTCGCGACACTGGACAGGTTGAAGTCCACCAGCCCTAAATCCGGAGTAGCAGCAGAAGCCCCTGCTCTGGCATTCAACAGTTTGGCCAAGTGACGTTTGATCGAGTTTACTTTGGCTTCCAGCAAATCGACGCTCTGAGGAGGAACTACCTCCTCCTCATCAGCAATCAAACGCTCAAACAAACTGCCCCGAGCTGTCCGAAGTCTACTGTCCCAAACAACGGTATCTTCGCGCTTTCTCATAGGTCAGCCTTAGCTATCTTTGTCCAGCTTACCTACGAGCGACAGCTCAAAGTTTGCACCCATGTACTTGAAGTGCGGACGCACCTTCAAAGACACCTGGTACCAACCCGGATCACCTTCGACATCGGAAACGATCACTTCAGCAGCACGCAATGGGCGACGAGAACGCACATCTTGAGGTGGGTTCTCCTGATCGGCCACGTACTGGCGAAGCCACGTGTTCAGCTCACGCTCCAGATCTTCACGCTCTTTCCAGGAACCAATCTGCTCACGCTGCAGCACTTTGATGTAGTGCGCCAGACGGTTCACAATCATCATGTAAGGAAGCTGCGTGCCGAGCTTATAGTTGGTCTCTGCTTCTTTACCTTCCTTGGTGTTCTGGAATATTTTTGGCTTCTGCGCTGAGTTAGCCGAGAAGAAAGCAGCATTGTCAGAGCCTTTGCGCATGGTCAGCGCAATGAAGCCTTCCTCAGCAAGCTCAAACTCGCGACGGTCTGTGACGAGAACTTCTGTCGGAATTTTCTCTTCAAGCTGACCAAATGCTTCGAACACATGCACTGGAAGATCGTGAACAGCACCACCAGACTGAGGACCAATGATGTTCGGGCACCAACGATACTTGGCAAAGCTTTCAGTCAGACGAGTTGCCATCAGGAACGACGTATTGCCCCAGAGGTAACTTTCGTGCTCCTCAGTTACATTCTCGTTGTAAACAAAGGAGTTAACCGGGTTTTCTTCTGCGTCATATGGCATACGCAGCAAGAAACGAGGACAGGTCAGGCCAACATAACGAGAGTCTTCACTCTGGCGGAAACCCATCCATTTACGGAACCGTGGCCCTTCATAGATGGAGAACAAATCTTTCTGCGCAGGCAGGTCCACGTACTCGTCAACATCGAACATCTTTGGACCAGCAGCCGCAAGGAATGGAGCGTGTGCCATTGCACCGACAGAAGCAGCAAACTGCAGCAGTTTTACATCGCGAGCACCTGGACCAAAGTCATAGTTCGCAATCATGGCGCCAACAGGCTCACCACCAAACTGGCCATAACCACTGGAATAGACGTGCTTGTAAAGGCCGGATTGTACGACTTCCGGGCTCGTTTCAAAATCTTCCAGCAGCTTGTCTTTGGAAACAGAAAGCACATCAATCTTGATGTTTTCACGGAAATCTGTGCGATCAACCAGCAGCTTCAGTCCGCGCCAGGCAGATTCAAGTTCCTGAAACTTCTCATCATGAAGGATTTCGTCCAGCTGTGAGGAAACTTTCAAGTCCAACTCAGAGATCATTCGGTCGACCAGAACGCGATTGATCCGCTGATCAACTTCCTGACTGGAAAGGAGGTCGGAAATAAACGCCTCAACGCCTCTGCGCGCTATGGAATAGCTTTCTTCGTCTTCCGGGCGAATGCGCGTTTCTTCCATAATCTGATCTAAAAGAGAAATCGCGGCGCCCGCACCGGCAACATCCGGCTGGCCGGCAGAGGCTGATACATCTACCATGTCATCATATCCATGTTTTTTAATTAGAAAAGTACTTGCGGATCAAAACTATGGAGCTCCGCAGCTTTACAGAAACTTCACTTGCAACAGCTCGAAATCAGCTGGTTTCTTCCTGAGAAGACACGACTGCATCCAGCTCTGACAAAAGCTTTTCCCTTTGCTCTTTGTCCTGCAAAATCTGCTCGAGCCGGTTACGGAATGCCGGTATGTTTCCAAGCGGCCCTTTCAAAGCAACCAGCGCCTCACGAAGGTCAATTAGCTTTTTAAGTTCAGGTACTTGTTTAACAATGGAGTCTGGCTCGAAATCTTTGAGGCCTTCGAACTTCAAGTTCACAGCCAGCTGCGCATCCTCATCTTCAACAAGGGTGTTTTTGACTGTCAGCTCACGCTCCAGACCAGCTTCTTTCATGACCGATGCAAAGGTATTTTTATCGACGGAAAGCAGCTCGCGGTCTTCAAGAGGCGTGTCATCTTCTTTACCGTTGTAATCACCCAGCATGACTAGACGCAGCGGCAGCTCAACTTCTTCCTGCTGATCACCAGTTGCCGGAACATAGCGAATATTAATTCGCTCTTTTGGCGCAACAGAACCTTCCTTGCCAGCCATAGAACTTCCCCATCTCTTCTTAGAAAATCAGAAAACAACTTAGGATTTACCTAAGATTATACTCAAATCTAAAATTAAACACTTTAGCGCCAATTCGACTCTAAATTTTCTTTAGGCCTATCGGAAAGAAAAACGATCGACAACAGAAAAGTAAAAGTTGCATTATTAGACTTTAGTCATATTGATTAGCAAAGTAAATATTCTGAAACAAATAGATTATTCAAACACAACACGTGATTCGCGCCTATTAACACCAATCAGAGAAGCGTAGTGATGGCTAGATCTCTTTCAATAATCAAATTAATACTATTATCGATTATTAAATTAACTACGTCATATATATTTATCAACCTAACATTTCTAATTTTACTATTTTTATGCGTATTTTTATTCAGGGATACGATCTTCTCTTTCGCACCAACAGACGAAAGAAAATTAATCTATGCAACAGTAGCAATGGCCATATTTTCTGTCATTTGGGGCGTGAGTAACTTAGTTTATGTAAGCATAAAGAAGAAAAAGATTGATTTAAGTAAAAATAAAGACAAAAAAGAAAAGCCAAAGACACCTGATCTATCCTACCTGAACGAGTTTGAACGCGGCTTCACACAGGCACTCCAAACAATCAGCAGAAACTGGGCAGGCAAAGGTGAACGGAAGAAAGGAAAGAACCTCTACGCACTTCCTTGGTTCGTCGTGTTGGGCTCTCCCAGTTCAGGCAAGACATCCCTGATCGTTGAATCGAACTTAAAGTTCCCTCTCGCCCACCTATTCTCTCAGGAAGATGCAAAACATGTTCAACCAACCAAAGACGTCGATTGCTGGGTAACTGATGACGCTGTTCTCTTTGATGTCGCAGGCCAGTTCGTTGAACATGTAAACGGCCAGCAACCAGACTCTAAAGAAACGCATTACTCCGGTTTATGGCGCCGTTTCCTAAAGCTTTTGCGGGATAACCGGCCACGCAGACCGATCAATGGCGTCGTATTGTGTCTGGATCTCTCCGAACTGCTTTCACTCAGCTCGCAAGAACGAACAACGAAAGCTGCCCTTGTTCACGCTCGCCTGAGCGAAATGACAGAAGTGCTCGGCACTCGCTACACCGTACACGTGGTCCTCACAAAGTTTGATCTGATTGATGGCTTCCATGAGTTTATTGGATGTCTGGCTGCTGCCGAAAGAGCAAAACCGTTCGGCTTTACATTTGATCTTCACGATGGCCGTGATCAAGATAAGTGGTTGGACGAGTTCAATTCAGCCTTTGCCAAGTTTCTTGATGACCTCAACAACACCGTTGTCGACCGACTTTCTGAAATGCGGTCAGCGCATCAAAGGCGCCAGCTATACTTGTTCACGCGCGAAATGGCCGGCCTGAGCAACATACTGAGCTCTTTTCTGGGGAAAGCCCTCCATCAGGATAAGTTTTCAACTGCTCCTCATATCCGCGGTGTCTTCTTTTCCTCTGCACGTCAGGAGGCCATTCCCACAAATCCGGTTTTACTGGCAACTTCGCAGAAATATGAAATCGCAGCCCCAATCCTACCCATTCATAGCGGCCCATCCAAACAGTACTTCTCTGCTTCGCTCTTTGATCAGGTCGTGTTCAAAGAAGCTGGCCTGGCGGGTGACAACATCAAGATCGAACGTGCCAAACGCTTTGCTCTCGTTGGATCAGGCCTTGCCGCTTCTCTTCTTTATGTTGGCTTTTTCAGCACCTACTGGATCGGCTATGAAAACAATCGAGCACGAGCTGATGCGGTCGTCGATATAACCGAGAGCTTCGAAGAATTGTTTCAGCAAGGCCCTGACAAGAACCTGAACGCCTCTGGACAAAACTACATTCGCCCTCTTGGTGCACTCACATCTGCAAGCGACATCTTTGGAAATTATCGCGACAGAAACTGGCTTGTATCCCAACTCTCACTTTATCAGGGCTATAAGATCGGCCCGGAAGTTGAAAAAGCCTACGTCGATATGTTGGCCCGCTACTTCCTGCCAGAGGTTGCAGCATATGTCCGAAACGAGATCGCAGCTCTTGGGAATGACGAAACCAGCAAAGACAGTAATGAACGGCTGGAAGCGTTGCGCGTCTACCTAATGCTGGGCGATGCTTCCCGGCGAAATGAGCTCCTCGTTAAATCCTGGATGGAACAGAAATGGCAGGAGCAGTTTGAAGGCGACCTCAAACTACAAAAAGCGCTGCGCGATCACCTTGTCTTTGCTATCGAAACTGCCGGGCTAGAAGCGAAGCTGGACAAAGATCTGGTTGAGACCTCTCAAAGAGATCTGAGAGAAGTACCGCGAGATCTGCGTCTCTACCGTAATATCGAGCAAGTCAGTGACAGACAGTTAGCTTCACCCGTGAACTTCAGAAACGACATCGGGCCGGCATACAACATCGTTTTCAGCGGAACCGGCAACACCGCTCATGACGACCAACCAATTGGGGTAAAGCAGTTTTTCACAAAGGATGCTTATCTCGACTACTTCGTCAAAATGAATGATGGCCTTTCCGTCGTCGCCGTAGAAGATGCCTGGGTGGCCGACGAGCGGGACACCGTGGAATATTCCCAGGCTGACCTAAAAGAGTTCCGTCGCAAAATCGCATCCCGCTATGCAACGAACTACATCTCCAACTGGAATGACGCTCTAAACCGTTTGGAAATTACGGACTTCAGAAATCTGGATCACGCCGTAGATATTCTGGAAACACTAACTGGACCAGACAGACCTCTTAATCGGCTCATCAATCGGGTTAAGAGTGAAACAGAAATCTACGAGAGTAAACTCATCGAGCTCAATGCCGAGCAAGCCGTCAATTCTGATTTGCCCTTTGACATCTATAGAGAACAAGGTCTCCGCGTTCGCCGCGCTTTTTCTAATCTCAATGGATTGGTGGAAGCTGAAGAGGGTGAAAAGGCATACCTAGAAGACCTCGATGCGGCCCTTAATACTCTCTATGAGTATCTGAAAGACATCCGCCAAGCTGGAGAACGATCTGGCGAAGTTGCATTGGCGCGCGCCAAAGCCAGAATTGATCTTCAAGGCGAAGACCCAATCTACACACTCAAACGCATCGGCGTTGATCTTCCAAGCCCACTCAATCGCTTCTTCGCAAAACTGGCTGATCAAAGCTGGAAGGTCTTGCTGCAAGAAGCCAAGAAAGAACTGCAACGCAGCTGGAACGAGGAAATCTACGCAGATTATAACCTCAACTATGCGCAGCTCTATCCTTTCAACAAGCAGGCAGAGCAAGAGATCCCTCTTGAAGAGTTTGAAAGCTTCTTCGGCCCTGGTGGCAAGATCGAAACGTTCTACAAAAAGAACTTGATCGTGTTTGTTGATGAGGCAACAGGGGAACCCAAAACCATTGATGGCCGCCATCTCGCCATCGCGAAGGAGTTTCAGGATAATCTCAAGATCATTCTGGATCTGCGCAGAAGCTACTTTAACTCAGAAGGCCTGATCGGTGTGGAATACAACATTCAGCCAGTCTCTCTTTCCGCAAAACTCCGCCGTGCCGTGATGAACATTGAAGGGCAGATCATCTCTTATTCCCACGGCCCACGTCGCCCGATCCGGGTGATCTGGCCGAATGTTCTCACAAATGAAGCTGAGAGCAGCCTATCAGTCTTCCCTGCGGGTCGAGGCCGGCCACACACCACCACCTTTAAGGGGCCATGGTCTGGCTTCCGACTGCTGGATTTTGCCACAACAAAAGGCTTTGATAGTAATGGCGCGCTGATCGAATTCAGCTTCAATGGGCAGAAAGCAACATACTCCTTGCTTCATAAAGGAGCCAGTTCACTGGCACGCAAGCAGCCACTCTCCGGCCTTATCCTGCCAGCAAAGATGTGATGCCTATGACCACAACAGATACAAATTCTGAAGAGGCAGCTCCGGCTGCGTCTTCCATCTTCGTGACATCCTATGATGATCTGGCAAAGGCCGTCCTTTCGCCCATATCGGAAGGGTTTGAAGATGATATTGAAGATCACCCGGATTTCGATGCCGTCAGTGACGAGTTAATGAAGCGCGGTACACTCTCCCATGGCTCGATCGATTGGAGCCTGGTGGAGCGAGAAGCCCTCAAGCTTTTGCAAAACACGCAAAAGAGTCTGGCCGTTTTCGAAGCACTCCTGCTGGCAAGAATGACGCGGAAAACACGTGGCGCACTTGCCAGTTGCATCAGAGCGCTCGACGCATGTTTAACCACACCCAAGACAGAGCTTCATCCCAAAGAAGATCGTAGGTTTGAGCTCATCCTCAGGCGCATTTGCGGTCTTTTCAGTCTGGATACATTGCCCGGCAAACCCGGATCAGAAGCTGATAAACTTGAGGAAAGTATTGCCCGGCTGATCAAAAACGAGCTCTTGCTTGACCATGGATTGGTAAAAGATTTTCGAGTTCTTCAAGAACGCATAGAGCTGGAGAAAAAACAGCAAGAGAACGAGCAAGCACGCAAAGCCACCAGCTCCAGCACCTCTACAGATTCAACAAGTTCTGGAAGCATCGGCTCATCGACAGCAATGGATGCTCGTTCCTTTAAGCGCCTCACAGCTGAGATCTGTACACTCATCTTTAAGCAAGACCCGTCCCTGCCCTTCATCTACCAACTCCGCCGCCACGCGTGTTGGCAAGAGATAACAGGTGCTCCGCAAATCACCTCGGAACCACGGACCATTATCCCGGCAATATCTATCGATACCTGCGACAAATATAGGGATGCCTTAAAGCAAGGCACTCCAGATGTTTCGATCATCCACCAACTGGAAACGACACTTTTCTCCATGCCCTTTTGGATTGAAGGCCAGTATCTCGCCGCACAATTGGCACTCAAAGCCGATCACAACCAGGTCGCAAACGCGATAACTGAAAGCACTCAGAATTTTGTTAGTCGTGTCCCAGAGTTGCGTGAGCTGTGCTTTGATGATGGAACGCCCTTCATCGAAGGAGAAACAGCCGAATGGCTCAACTCAAAGCCCCTGAACAGCGATACGCCCGAACTACTAAGCACACCGCAGGAGCAAAAAGGCCTGACCGACTTCGTCAGCAATCCCAAACTCGCAACCAAATGGAACGGCGAGTACAAATCCCAACGCTCCCCCCGCCAAAAAGCCTTCATGGAACTGGCAATGCTGGAAGACCTCGCCCTCTCCGGCTTCTCCGCCCTCGTCTCCGACCAAACCCTCCGCCTCCAATCCGCCGTAGAAGAAACCTCAATCACCGACTGGGATCCAGAGTTCTTCAAAAGAGCAGCTGTTCTCACGCGCAAGAGTCGGCGGTGAGAGTATGATCTTTAAGATATTCATCGTCTTTCAGTTTTGCTTCGGGCCGGAAACTAGTGCATATAGGAGGGGTATTTTTAGGGTCTATTCTGTGTGTTGAGATTGGAATGTCGCGGTATCAAAAGCTTGATAGGAATGAACTTCTGAATGCTGCTGAGAGGGTTATTCAGAACCAGGGGGCTCACGCGCTTTCTATTGGCACAGTAGCAGCAGAAGCTGGGGTTTCTCGTGGTGGGATACAGTCCAACTTTGGCACCCGGGCTCAGCTGATTGATGCATTGTTTGACCGGTGGGATGAAGACCTTGAGCGCTATAGGCAAGAAGTACGTTCTCGCGCGCGCAGTGATATCAGCGATCTGGATGTTTTTCTTGCAGCCTCCCGGTTGCAGCATAAGCAACAACCTCAGCAGATGTCAGCCATGATGATTTTGACCATGCAAACACAAGCGCACCGTGAAGCCTCTCATGAATGGATGGCGGACAAGCTGAGTTTGATACCTTCTGAAGACAAGCAGAAGCGCCTTGAACGTCTCCGCCTGCTTGTAAGCGAAGCGATGATTGTCATTCACTCGATGCAACTGACACCGCTTTCTGAAGATGATTGGGACGAAGTCTGGGATGATCTGGATGGAGTGTTCAAAAACGACACCCCATCCTAAGAGTTTCATCAGATAGCCTTACACAGCGACCTGCTCGTTTCGTTCAACACCAGCCAAAGCTGAGTGTTTGGGTGCGAACAGCAAGTAAATGTAAGGCAGCGTTATCAGTGTAAACATTGTACCGATGACCATACCTGCCACCAGAATTATGCCGATACTGTTGCGAGCTTCTGCACCCGGTCCCGTAACGAGCACCAGAGGAAAGTGACCTAAAACTGTCGCTGCTGTTGTCATGATAACAGGGCGCAGTCTGGTCTTTGCAGATTCAATGATCGCTGTTGTCAGATCCTTTCCCTGCTCGACCAAAACATTTGCGAACTCAACAATCAAAATTGCATTTTTGGCAACTAGTCCAACAAGTGTGATCACTCCAATTTGTGAGTAAATGTTCACGGAGGTGAACCCCAAGAAGGTGAACACAAGAGCTGCTGACAAAGCCAATGGCACAGAGCCGACAACAACGATGAGCGGAGTTCTGAAGCTGTTGAACTGCACGCTCAAGGCCAGATAAACAACCGCGATGGAAGCCAGAAGGACAAACATCAGACTGTTGCCTTCCTGTTTAATCTGCCGGGATATGCCAGCGTAATCCAAAGAGTATCCAGCCGGGAGAATTTGCTTGGCTTTCTGCTCCATAAACTCCAGTGCTTGCGCTTTGGTGGTTCCCGGAACCACTGATCCGAGTATCCTAAAAGAACGTTGCTGGTTGAACTTTCCAAGTGTCCTTGGTGCTGCAGCAACCTCCAAAGAAGCAATGGAAGACAAAGGAATGTAAGTGCTCTCAGGCCCTTTGATCTGCAGGTTCATGATCTGATCAGGTGCCAAACGGGCATCCTTCTCAACCATTGGCACAACAACATAAGCCTTACCGTCAGCATCAAAACGGTTAAGATATTGATCCGACAGCATGAAAGACAACTGATCACTGACATTCTTCGAGGTTAGGCCCAGATCAGCTATTCTTGTGTGATTGAGTTTCAGCTTAACAAGCGGTCGATCAATTTTCAGATCAGTGTCAGCATACATAAACATGCCACTTTGATAGGCTTCTCCAACAAGTTGGTAGCCATAGTTCAGCATGTTTTCGTAACTGTCAGGCCCTTTGATCACCAGCTCAACATCAAACTGACCAGCAGTTGGCAGCGGAGGCAACAGCAAAGGCAGCACTTTCAGACCTGAAACCTGAGAGAGCTCATTGAACAGTCCTGGCAGTATTTCTTGCACGCTCTGCTCTCTCTCAAAGAAGTCACTGAGCTCTATGCCACCAAAACCACCATTGGCTGTCAGAACCTGCCAGATTTCGCCTGCACCTTCTACGCGCTTTCCAGCTTCGATTGCCGGTATCAGGTTCTCGGAAACTTCAGACAGAGTGCTTCCGGGAGGAGCCTGTACGATAAAGTTGATGTTCCCCTGATCTTCAATTGGCGCAAGCTCCTTGGCTGAGAACATGAAAAACGGGATCATGAGAAGTGCAAAGACAAAACTGAAGGTTAGTATTTGTGCGCGCCAGTTCAGCAACCGGATGAGCAAGTTGCCATAGGAGTTGCTAGCACGAGCAAACAAGCGACCTATGAAGGCTGCGAACCGTGTCTCCTTACCACGTGGGCTGGCCACATAGGCGCTCATGATTGGAGAAAGCGTAACAGCAAAAATACCAGAGATGAGCACAGCGGCGGCCAGCGTAAAAGCAAACTCCCGGAACAGGCTTCCTGACAAACCAGTTACAAAGCCAATCGGCAAGAAGACACTCGCCAGCGTCAGCGTCATTGCAATGATCGGTGAAAACAGCTCTTTTGAGCTTTTTAGCGCGGCCTGAAGCTTAGACAAGCCTTGCTGCCGATGCCGCGCAACATTCTCAACCACGACAATCGCATCATCCACCACGAGACCGACGGAAAGGACGATTGCCAGGATCGTCAAAATGTTAAGCGTGAAGCCAAGGGCGTACATCACAGCAACACTCCCGAGCAAGGAGACAGGAATTGCTGTCAGAGGGACAAGTGAAGCTCTGAAGGAGCCCATCAGGATGAGTACGATGAGACCGACGAGTAAGACCGTTTCACCAAGTGTTTTCACAATTTCAAAGAGGGAATCCCTCATTGCGAGTGTAGAGTCGAATGCGATGCCGACATGCAAGCCATCAGGAAACCCGGCGTTGAGTTCCTCCAGCTTTTCATAGAGCGTATCCCCAATGGCAATCTCATTTGCACCTGGCAGAGGCCAGACGGAGAGGAATACACGTTCATCAAAGTTTGAGCGTGTTTCGACAATACCAGGCCGCTCACCGAGCTCAACACGGGCAATATCTTTGAGCTTCAGGGTGTACCCACTAAGATCCTTGATTGCCAACTCCTCAAAGTCCTGAGCAAGTTTCAGGTTTGAGTTGCTTATAATGTTGAACTGCTGCTCTTCGCCTTTGACATCACCGATCGCCGCAACGACATTGTTTGAGGCAAGAGCGTTGACCAGGTCCTGTGAGGAAAGATTGTAACCAGCTAATCGAACCTGATCGACCCAGATTCTGAGTGCAGGCTCACGCCCACCTTCAACTCTCGCGCGCTGAACACCCTCGATCGAAGACAGCACTGGTACGACGTTACGTGTCAGATAGTCTGTAATCTCGAAGCGTTTCCAGTAATCTGAGGAGACATCAAGATAGAAGGAGGCATAAGGCCGATCAGCTCGCAAGAGTGAGATAACAGGCTCTTCAGCGACAACCGGCAAGTCAGACCGGATTTTGTTCAGGTTAGCAGTCAACTCAGACAACGCAGCTGTACGATCCTCATTGATCTTCAGCCACGCTGTCACTGTGCTTTGACCAGCAACCGTCTTGGAATCCACATAGTCCACACCCGGCACGCTCATGGCTGCTCGTTCTACTGGCTCAGTTACAAACCCCTGAACGACATTTGCGGCCAGACCTGTGTAGCGAGTTGTGATTTCGATGGCAGAGCTTTCTATAACTGGAAACTGCACAACAGGCAGGCGCGCTGCTGATACCAATCCCAACAAGACAAACAGAAGTGAAATTACGATCGCTAGGACGGGCTTTTTAACAAAGATATCCATAGGTCCCTCCTAGTGTTTGCCAGCAGAGATTACAGAAGAAATTTGCTGTTGTGTCTGTGGTGTAATCAGCTCAACAAGCATGCCGGGGGACAACTTAAACCCACCGTCAGTCGCGATAAGATCACCCTGAGAAACCCCTTGGCCAACCAAAACGGTTTCACCCAAATAATGAAGATCGGCAACATCTTGGCGTGTCGCCCGATAAGCAGACTGTTCATCCTGCGCAAGCGCATAGACAAACTGACCGTAGCTATCAGACTGAATGGATGAACTGGGAAGTGTGCTATAGTTCTTTGCAGGAGCTGTTGGAACGAGAACCTCCACAAAGGCACCATGGATCAATTGCAGATCAGATGCAGAAACAGTGGCTCGATGAACACGCGTTCTGGTACTTGTAGATATTGCAGCATCACGATGAATAACAGTAGCAGTGACCGGCTTAGCGTCTGCTCCAATCGCCGTAACTTCATCACCGATGGCTAGTTCCATTTGGTGTTGAGGCAATTTGAAGTCTATCCAGATGTCGTCAGTATCGCCTACCACTTGAGTTATCAGCTCATTGACACCTAAGAACTCCCCGACAGATAAGACAGTTGTGTTTGTCTCTCCTGCAAAAGGCGCTTTGATGGTCTTCTTCTGAATGCGACTTTTGATCTGACCTACTTTGGCTTTTGACGTATCCAGCAAGGCACGTGCATTATCAAGCGCGCTTTGGCTCCCACTTCCAGTAGAACGAAGCTTCTGAGCTCTTTCAAACTTGATCGTGGCAAGTGCTACATCTGCTTCTGCAGCAGCTAACTCTGCTGTTTCTTCCGAAACATCCATCTGCACGAGGAGTTGATATTTCTCAACCCAATCTCCAGGTTTGAATCCTAGCTTTACAACTCGGCCAGAGATTTCGGTGCGTAGCTCAACTTGCTTGGGCGCAACAACTTCACCTATGACCTGCGTTTGAGGTGCATACAAAGTACTCTGCGGATGAACCGCCTCTGTTGCCTCAGAATGCTCCGGAATTAGCTCAGCTTGAGCAATAGCCTCAGTGATTTGGGTAAACTTGATGTAGCCAAGCCCACCGACGAGACCGGTGATAGCCAGTAAAGCGAAAAACCAGCGTGCAACTGTCATCTTTCTCTCTCTTAACATTGCCAAGGGACTGAGCGAAATAAAATACATATGTATTTATTATTTCGGCGCAAATTGGTGCTTTGTTGTCTTGTAAAGCTACCGATGAATTGCGCGCCTGATGACATATAGCTCACTCAGGTCTCAAGAATTACGCCACCTCCTACGTTGGGGAAGGAGGTGGCGCTGTACTTTTGGATCAGGTTTGCGGATTTACCGTCATCCAAGAAAGCTGCTGTTAGTCCCTCGCGATTGGAGACGCTCCGGAGCTGAAGTGAGCTAGCTAACACAGATCTTTATAAATACATTTGTATTTATTGCAAGATATTTTTGCTAGTTGGATTTCGGTGGTGCTATTTGAGTAACAAGGGAGTCCAATTAACAATTGCAGCTTCTTCCGTCAGCGACTGAGCTATCAAAATATCTGCTTATGCTCCACCGCTTCGTATTCCAATACCTGAACCATGACCGTTATAGATGTTCGCATAAGTCCGATGCACTCTTGATGATTCTCTACAGATATTTCATTTGATGCAGTTCAGTTTCGTCTGGCTTCCATGTTGTGTGACTTAGTCGCTAAGAAACGTATCTAAATTTTGAACAGCAGAACGCTCATGGGCTCCGTTCTGCTGTTCATCAACTGATTGCGCATCAAAAACGTAGTTTAAATCCCAGCGATCCGCGCAGGTCGGCGTAGGTGTCTGAACCAAAGCGTCCTTCAATATCTCCACCCACACTCCAGAGTCCATCTTTGGAAGCATAGTTGAGTGATACCCCTGCAAAACCAGCCGTAATTGCATCACGGTCTAGATCAGGAAGGTTGATAGGTAGCCCTCCAAGCTGCACACTTTCAGAGTTTGTACCCAAGTCGAAGAAAGCATCAGCACCAAACCGCAGAGCACTTTCGAATGTGCCATTTTCATTTTCAGATGAGTAGGCCTGAACATCCATCTGCGCTCGGATACTTGCTACCTGTGCACTGTAATCTTCAGTAGTCAGATTTGCTTCGCTGCCGGTTTCATCAATCTCGCCAACAAAGAGCCCGGCATATTGGCCGCGGGTACTTAGCGAAACTCTCTCAGATACCCTTAATCCCAATGCCAGAGACGGGGCCAGCAAGTAGCCGGAATAGTCTGCTTTGGCTGTTTCCAATCCACCGGCAACAGTGTTGTTTGCGACTTGGCGTTCTGAATCGAACCATGCGTATCCACCAATCATGGTTGCATCGACCCAGAAACGCTCTTTGTTTATTCTGGCTTGCACACCAACAACAGCTGTCTGACTATCAAGCTTCAGTGTCTTGTGTTGATTTTCGAGGGTATTGTAAACACCACCAGCAAAGATCCCGAATGTATGTTCTCCCGTTTGCCTGAATGCTCCTGAAAGCAAACCGCCATAGGCCTGTGTGATTTCGGGACTCTCACCATTTGCGGATTGCGTTTCATAGCCCCCGAAGGCTTTGCCCCAGAGTAAGGGAGTACTATCTTCTTCAGACGAAGATGTTGAGTTGATACCCTGCTCAGCCGTTCCTTGAGCAGCATTGCTCAATGTTTGCAGATAATATCCCGGTAAGGCCAGACTGGTCAGATCAGCAGAATAGATTTTGTTCTGCACCGCATCATGAACGACAGGCATTTCAGAGCTGACGGTCACATCCGGATCAGAAACTCCTGAACGGGTCTCATAGGTAAGTGCTAGATTCAGCCCGTTCTCAATGTTTACGGCCATTTCATTGGCGTTCACAAAAAACGTGCCGTCGATTACCGAACCATTTTCGAGCTGTAGGTTGACTTCATTGCTGATCAGCTCCAATGCTGCCTCGCCGGTAATTCTTCCAGAGTTTACCAAGGTTATAGATTGATCCTGATCTTGAACATGTGAAGCATAAATGCCGGTAGAGAAATCTTCTCCCGTTGCATGCACTGTGCCGCTATTTGAGATAAAGATATCATCTTCCTGCGCATCGCTGATCGCAACAATACCTGCTCCAGCACCAACTCCGGCGTTCGACTCAAGTGTTCCTGCATTGACAATTGAGATGCTACCAGTTTCATCATAATGACGAACATTAATAGCCCGGGCCTGAACATCGGCTTCGCTTAGGATTGAACCAGTATTAGTGATCAAAACGCCTTCACTTCCACCAGAATTATCATTGGTGACATCAATTCCTCCAGCGGTATCATCAGAAGAAGACGCTAGAATTGCTCCTGAATTGATGATTTGAAGCAACTTATTTGCCCCCTGAACACTGTTTTCGATGATGATCCCTCTAGCATCATCACTTGCAAGGGCTGTAATCTCACCACTATTTGCAATCAAAAAGCCAGAACTGTCGCCTTCTGTTTCGTTTTCTATCTGGACGCCCTGAGCGTCATTGGAAGATCTGGTTGAAATCCGACCTGAGTTCAAAACCTGAATTTCACCAATATTCCCTTCAGTATAGTTGATTAAATTAATGCCATAGGCTTCCTCAATCCCATGACCATCAATGAAACCGGAGTTTGTCAGAGTAACATCACCAATCCCGCCTTCAGCAGAGTTCAGCATGTTGAGACCAAGAGCATCCTCTCCGCCTTCAACTTCAACAGTACCCGAGTTATTGACGGTAACATTTCCCAGTTCGGAGTTTGTCTGGTGGAATGAACTAAGGCCTTGTGCATCTTCTACTGCGTTTATCAGCAAGTCTCCGGAGTTGAGGATAGCAACTTCTCCGATTTCGCCATCGACCTCATTGTACAGTTTTAATCCAGAAGCATCTACACCTGCTGACGCCCTGATTTTTCCAGTATTTTCAATGTAGTACCCATCTACATTGCCAAAAACTTCACTTGTGAGATTGATCCCAAGGGCATCTTCACTGGAGGATGTTGCTGTTATACAACCTGTGTTTGAGGCCGAAATTTTTCCGGTGCCTGACTCTCCATAGATGTCGGAAAAAATGCCATAGGCTTTGTTTGAGGACGAAGCGGAAATTTCTCCGGAATTAGAAAGACTTGAAAATCCTATCACACCCTCTGCATATGCTTTAGAGACAATTCCTCCACTTGTATCCGGCTGACTATTTGCTTCAAGAAGGCCAGCATTCTCGACTTTAATTCCTTGAATATCGGTTTGAGAGTAATTCTCCAGATGCAAGGAAAACACATCCTCTTCGCCGCTAACGATAACTTCGCCAGAAGCATCATTAGTAAGACTGATCAGAGCAAGGCTGTTAACAGCGTCACCAAACTCACCGTTTTCAATATGGACCCCAAAGGAGTCGTCTTCGAGTGATATGGAAGAAATCCGGCCGGAGTTGGAAACGGTAATAGCCCCTATGTCATTACCGCCTTCATTTTCAATGTGTATGCCCAGGGTGTAGTAATCATCTGCCGTCTCTACGGATATCTCACCGGTATTTTCAATAGTTACCGGGCCACTAGCATTCTCAATATGTATTCCCCAGGCGTCGTAGTCCATTTCATTAAAAACGCTGATGGAACCACTGTTGGAGATGAAGACTGAGTCTGCAGTTTCATCGACGTGTACTGCTCTGAGTTCATCATTATTAATTGCGTGTGCAGAAATATTTCCCAGGTTATTTACTTGGATGTCTCCGCCACCATCAATGTATAGTGTAGCTTCTTCACTAAGTAAGATTCCTTTGTTAATGATCTGAGCATTCTTACCTGAAACAGATATTGTTTCATCATCGTCTTCAACAGTAACACCTTCTTCGATTATCAGAATACTGTCATCGTCATCAAAAACAACGCTAGAGGACTGATCTGTTGTAATCGTCAGATCCGCATTAGCCACTCCAGTTCCAATAAGCAGCGCAATAACTGAAGCGCTACCACTTAAGAGATAATGTTTCGATTTCATAGGTCTGCTCGCCCAAATACGTCCTGTGCGAAATGGAGTTTTCGTTACCGGACGCCCCTTGTAATGGGTTAAGTACAATTAGCGATATTGGGTAGGTTCGGAATGTGCAGCGAATATGGAGAGAAACTCATACAGCATGCATGGTGAGGGCAATCTTCATACTCCTTCCTCAATTCAATAGATTGTGAGATAAGTTATTGAAACACCGACCGCAGAGGTGGGCGCTCAGGGGTGCGGTCGACCAACAAATAGAAAACACGTCGAACAGGCAAAAGTTGGAAGAATGACTTGGAATCGTCTCTCGATGAGAGGGAAGCTTTTTGTTGCAATTTCTGCGACAGCTTTGCTTGTTATTCTCATAATGGTGGTGATGGTCACGTGGTCAATGCGATCAGGATTTACTCACTACTTGTTGAATGCAGAGCTTGAAACGACCACTCCGCTTGTTGAGGCATTAGGGGAGGACTATGACGCTGAGTATGGCGGTTGGCCAGAAATTAGCCCCACTGGGGGATCTTGGGTGCATTATACAAAAGGCGTCATCCTAGCTCACAGGATAAAAGAAGGACTGCCCCCTCGTCCGCCTGAGAGGCCTCTAGCTGGAGGTGGTACCTTTGAGCCTCCCTCGAGAGATCCACTCAAAGTTGGTCCCAGACTATTTTTGCTAAACTCAGATCGAGAACTAATTGCCGGTGGCGATGATCCTCGTGACGGAGCTCAGTTTGAATCGATTGTTGCTCAGAAAGGCCCCAAAAAAGGAAAAGTGGTTGGATACCTTGGAATACGTCCACCAATCAAACGAAATGAAGTTGCAGACCGGATTTATCTAACTGGTCAAATTGAAAGCCTGACTTATGCATCTCTTTTCGCTTTGCTCATATCAGCTGGTGTCGCTTCAATTCTTGCAAAGCAACTTTCATCACCAATCAAAAAGCTTGCTGAAAGCACTCAGTCACTCGCTGACGGAGACTATAGTATTCGATTGAGCACGTCTCGCAATGATGAACTAGGCCAGCTTATTGAGGACTTTAATGTACTTGGCGAAAGCCTCGAAAAAAAAGAAAAAGCGGAGCGCCAGTGGATCTCCGATACTTCTCATGAACTTAAGACACCACTGGCAATTTTAAGAGCTGAAATAGAAGCTCTTCAGGACGGTGTTCGCAAGGCAAGTACTGGTGCCTTCTCGACACTTCATTCAGCTGTGATGCGTATCTCAGATCTGACTGAAGCGTTAAGCATGCTCTCCTATGCTCGGGAAGGCAAGCTGGTTCGCTTACTGAAACATCAGAACCTGACCACACTTACTGCGGAAGCGATTAATGCCTCACGCTCTTACCTTGAAGATGCCGAGTTGAACCTGACGACCCAACTTGAAACAGATTTGATTATTGACGCTGACCCCAAAAGACTGCATCAACTTTTCGGGAATTTGCTAGAAAACTCCCGGCGATACACAAATGCTCCCGGTATGGTGAATGTATCACTCTCCCGATCAGATGAAAAAGCCGTGCTCATTGTAGAAGATAGCAACCCCGCTCCTTCAGCAGATGCAATGCAGCATCTTTTTGACAGATTCTATCGTGTTGAAGGTAGTCGCTCTCGTGCTTCAGGAGGTGCGGGACTTGGTCTTTCTATCTGCAAAGCTATTATTGATGGCCACGGGGGTGAAATAACCTGTGATGGCTCAGATCTAGGTGGGCTTCGCATCACCGTTACATTGCCGCTTGTGAATGGGACTGCAAAACATGCTTTATGATCGCCACATCTTCATTGTGGAGGATGAACCTGCGCTTGCCTCTGTTCTCGAAGACTACTTCACGAATGAAGGAGCACGAGTGACGACGCTGCACAGCGGAATAAATGCAGTCAGAGAAGTGCAGAAGGCAAACCCGGATCTGGTTATCCTTGATATAATGTTACCTGGCAAAGATGGTTTGGCAGTATGCCGTGAACTTCGCGCGCAGAGCAATGTACCAATTATTCTGGAAAGCGCCCGTGTTGAAGAGTTGGACAAGTTGTTTGGCCTTGAACTGGGTGCGGATGATTATGTTTGCAAACCTTGGTCTCCCCGTGAATTGGTTGCACGGGCAAAGGCAATATTAAGACGCATTCAAGTTCATGAGTTGCAACATCAAGATCACGGATTGCGAATGAATGAAGAAGGTTGGACAACTCATTTTAATGGCCAACTAGTCGATTTGACCCGCAGAGAGTTCCAGCTCTTAAACACGCTGTTCCGCCATCCTGGTCGCGTCTTCTCGAGAGCTCAGTTAATTGAAATCGTGTTCCCGGATGACATTGAGATATTTGACCGCACCATTGACAGCCATATTAAAAATGTTCGCGCAAAACTCAGGAAAGCCGGAGCTGACGGCGACCTCATTCGCTCAGTCTATGGCGTTGGCTATGTGTTCTAAGGCTCACGATGCCCAGCCCGTGTTTTAACTCCTGAGAATGACTATCTGCCTGCATTGGAAGCTTACGTTCGAATGACCGTTAAAGGCACTCTCCTTTGACAGTGCAGAAAGTGGCAACTTTGCCCTCGAGACTTCATGCTCTTTCAAAATGTGACACCTAGTGCTTTCATCAGTCTTCTAGAGGAAAGCCACCAAAGGTTGAGAGCAAATTCTGACTAAGGATACCGCAAGGGTGCACGAATGACCGGAAACGGTCACTACTGAGATAAATCATGATCAGTTGTGAGATCGGATCAATGGTCAGCCCTTCACTACAATCTATCGAGCTTAGGACAGTTTTATCGTTCAATATGATAGTCGATTCATTTGAAGATCTTGTAATTCGGAAACATAAGAAAAGAGGGACAAAAGCTTCTCCCCTTCCTAAAGGCATTGTATTGGAAGTGAGCATCAAAACTTCTGATTGATACTCAAACCTAGGCTCAAACTCTTATATCCCTTTGTACTCAATCCATCATATTGGGCATCAAAGTTGATTTGTGTATCGCGGTCCGTTTTATAAGATAATCCAAGTTTAGTAGAGCCTCGCCAGCCCTCATATGAAGGCACTACACTCGTTGCTCCCAGAGAGCTGTTTGTAGCACTCCAGATACCGGAAAGTCCTCCACGAATGACAAACTCGCCAGTTTGCACCGAAAGACTATGCTCATAATTCAAGCCAGTTTTCACTTGAACGAGTTCAATGTTTTGGCCGTATACATCATTCCCTAGACTATCCGTATAGTCTTGAGCAAATTCAGAGAAATAGGAGGCATCCAAAAATGGTTCCCACGTTGAGTTTTTCTGAGACCAAGCCCCGCTCAACTGCACTTGCGCGAGAAACCGTGTTGTATCAAACCAATCAGAGTAAGTGTTGAAAGGTAGGATTTCGTTCCTTGTTTTGCCATAAAGAATCTTGCCATCTAAGTATAGCGGTTGATCAGCAAACTGTGCCGCAAAGTAAGGTCCAATAAGCCACCCCACTCCTTGCGAACGCGCCGCCCCATCTTCACGTTGTATGTAATCCAGTTCAAGCATGCCACCCAACAAGATGTTTGGGTGGATGTAACCATGTGCGCCCGTTGCATTGAATAAATACAGTGACTTACTGTTATCACTCGACGTTAGGCTGCCACTCATTTGCATCCAGATTGGCATGTTGTAAAGATTATTAACCGAGACACTACCTTTGGCTCCATCAAAAGTTGCCTTAGCACTAGCAGCGGCAGTTTTGTTTCTTAGGAATGGAGAAATCTGAGGTTGATGCTTGAGTAGCTGATTGGCTCGATCAAATACATGCCTAGTGACAACTTTGACGGTTTCGCTTTGAGTTCTGTCCAAAAGGCTTACAGGCTTAGAAGAAAGATTGGTGTTGCGCTGGGTTCCGCTTACAACACCAGCCGGCAGATAAAAGGCGACAGTGCCAGTGCCTGAAGTTTCAACACTGACGCTGTAAATAGTCGCATCTGCATTGCTTCCAATGATAGAAAAACGGGCATTGGTGGAGAGAAAGTCGGAAGCTTCAAACCCTGAGACTGTTTCAGAGAAAGTGACTTGCAAGATGAAGCTTGCACCTCCAGAAATGACTTCTGGTACATCTGAGAAGCTGACGGTAATCGGCTCTCCACGAACGATTACATCAAGAGTTCTGATTGCCGATCTATTGTCACCTGCATCAATCGCTTGGATGGTGATTTGGCCGTTCTGTTGATTGTTGGCGGATTGGACAAGATAGGATCCACTATCATCTGCAACGGTTTTGACGAGCTTACCATCTGCAAACCTGACAACAATCTGCGCATTCCGTTCAGCCTTTCCCTCCAAAATGATTGCATCATCAGTTGAAAATGAGACATTAGGAACTTCCGGCATATCTGGAGGAACAGAGTCTTGAACGGTTACGGTAAAGCTTTGTTGCAGGGCGTTGTTATTGGAGCCGTCTGTTGCATCCATCGTGACAGTGGTTGAGCCAAGTAAGAATGTATATGGTCCGTTTATAATATTGCCGTTAACACGATAGATGATTGAGAGATTGCTGCTGTGGTTGTCCGTTACTGAGCCAAGACTTGTAACATCATGGATGACATAATTATTACCTGTGGCCACTTGCAAGAACAAATCTCCGACGGGAGCAATTATCGGCGGGTCTATATCGCGAACTCGTACCGTAAATTGTGCTTGCGCGGCAGTGTTACCGTTGAGATCCACTGCATCAATAGTTACGATAGTATCGCCAATTGGAAATTGGTAAGGCCCTGTAAGTTGAATATTGCCTACCCGGTAGACAATTGTTGCGATACCTACATTATCAGATACTATTGTGCCTAGTGTGGTTACATCTAAGCTTGCGGTTTGTGCGGGTGGAACAGCGTCATATACCTGCATAGGTGGGGGTGTGATTTGAGGCATTTCATTATCGCTGATAATCACATCAAACGTTTGTGCAATTGCACTGTTGTTTGCTGCGTCCTTAGCCTCAACATTAATGGTTGTTGTACCTAACTGAAAATTATAGTTCCCAGTCAAAATTGTGGAACCCAATTTGTAAGTGACTATAATTCCGCTCGGTACATTATCTGTCACCACAGCATGGTTTGTAACATTGACTTCTGCTGTTGATTTACCAGCATCAGTGTCACTCAAGATATTTGAGGGCTTCAAAATAGTTGGTTGTTCAACATCCAACACTTCTAAAATGAAGCTCCCATGTGCAGTATTGCCACTTGCGTCTTCTGCTTGAACGTTCACCGTGTTTCGCCCTACAGGAAAAGCAAAAGGCCCGCCAATTAGCGTTGGGCCAAAATGATAGCTAATTGATACATTGGGGTCGGCGTTATCAGTAGCCGTAGCCCCTAGCGTCGTAATGTCAATTATTGCCGTTGCCTGACCACTATCAGTATTACTAGTAATATTCGATGGGAGTCTCAAAACAGGATCTTCATTATCCTCTACTGTAATTGTGAAGGTTTTAGACGCAGATTTACGATTCACATGATCAATGGCTCTTGCAGAAATACTGGTTGTTCCTACTGGGAAGTTTTGAGTGCCAGAAACAGAATTACCATCAATTTTGAAGTCTATGCGTGGGCTGGCATCAACAGTATCATTAGCACTGGCGAGAGTGCTTAAATCTATAGAAGCAACTGCGAGTCCTGGCGCTGTCGAACGTACGACATCGTTTACAGCCAGCGTTGGAGCATTAGCGTCTACCAGTACTTTATTTGAACTAACAACGTAGTCGCTCGTAAATGTATCTGTCGCTTCAGCACAAATGTATTTTCCATTTTTACTTTCATCATTAATTGGTACATACTTCGAACTAAATGGGGAAATGCTACTTCTATTTCCGGGGCAGTCGCTTTGCTGATCAACATAAGCGATCCAATAAACCTTATCCCAATGCCCTCCAGAAGCATGAAAAGTAAATGCAATTTCCCGTTGCACGCCTGCAGGCACATCCGCATTTACACTTGCATTTATTACATTATATTTATTAGCCGTATAGTCGTGAGTGTATACACCTGCACTCACTCCATTTTCGTCAGTACCAATTGTATACGAATAGCCAATATATTGATCATCAATGAAGGTGCCATCCGCTCCATTTTGGCTGAGCGCAATAATGTTACTCTCAGACACTCCAAGACAGTGAGCTAGATAATCTTTTGTAATAGAGTTGCCTGAGTGAAGCGTGTTATTATTAAATCGGCTTCCGCCAGCATACCTGAGTTGACTATGACCATTCGCGTCATCGCCCTCAATTTTCACATAAGCAGAGCGATAATATCCACCTTCTGGGAATGATGGAAGAATTACTCTTGTTGAGGTACATTTACCGACTGGTTTGTCGTCAATAACGTTATCCATAATAGAGAACGGTAAGGCTGGAGCAGAAAAATTACAAATAATACCCAATGCCACCCAAAATTTAGGCAACGTTTTCTTCCAAAACACTTTCTAGAGCACCTTTAGTCTGAAAGGGCCTATTCCAAGCTTGAAGTTGAGCTTTAGAAGATTGACTGCCCTTAACTCAAATTGTATTGAGTATATGTACTGATGCAGCCAACTTATGTTTCTGTAGCGGATTGAAAAACCGAATATTTTTTAGAGGTGTATTCAAAATAGTTATAGATACTGACATTCAAACTGGTTGGTTTCATGCATTACAGCTAGGCGCACCTCTTCTATGAAGGATTGTATTTGCTGATTTCCTCTTTCACGAGGGTCAAAAATAGCCCAGACAGGAAACTTAACAATCGGATAAACAGGCAAAACAGTGTGATCATTGCTCGTCTCAGAACCAGCTGAAAAACTATCTATTAAACGTGCAACTCCCATTTTTGATGCGAATGGTTCCGCTAGATTGACATTGCGAAGTAGTAGTCGTTTCTCTCCTATCGATTTCAATCTTGGTTCTGCGTCAAATAATGGCTGACAGACTGGCCCATTGGATGGTAGCGCTAGTGTATTGTCACCAAGAGATACAACATCCTCCCAGCAAACTCGCTTAAATGAAGCAAGTGGATGGTCTTTTCTGGCTTTTAAGGCATAGTAGCCGTGCCCAATGAGCGTTCTCTCTAAATCATCACAAATTACATCTCCGAAGAAAAAGCCGACTTGTATTAGAAATGTACGTAAAGACTTTATCTGCTCGGCAACACCAGCAACACCGATATCAAAACGCTCTTGTGGGTCACGCCTTAGCCGCTTTTCAACTACTGAGGGGAGTATGTATTCACATAGAGTAGAAACACTTCGGATACCAATAGGTTGGCTCGTACCAGATTTAATGGAGTCTAATAATACCTGGACCCGGGAGATGCCTTCTTGTACTTGGCGGCTTTCTTCATATAGTTTCCTGCCTGCCATGGTCGGCTGCATGCGTCCACCAATATACTGAAAAAACTTACAACCGCTGGCTGCTTCAAAATCTTTGAGCTGACGACTGACTGTTGGTTGAGATACTCCGAGGCGATTAGCAGCTTCAGTTATGCTCGCGGATTCGTAAACGGAGCGAAATATTTCTAATCTTAATAAAGTAAT
This sequence comes from Pseudovibrio sp. SCP20, assembly GCF_057774105.1. Classification (NCBI taxonomy): domain Bacteria; kingdom Pseudomonadati; phylum Pseudomonadota; class Alphaproteobacteria; order Hyphomicrobiales; family Stappiaceae; genus Pseudovibrio; species Pseudovibrio sp. SCP20. The sequence goes on from NZ_JBYMDH010000005.1 coordinate 479,436, forward strand.
ACTATGCATATGGTGTAAATAAAATAAAGTACTTAGATAATCAATATCGTCGAACAGATAATTTACCCGACACAATGGTAGTCAACGTGATATCAAAGTTGTCAAAGCAAACCAGAACTTGCTAACGAGTATTGTATCGATCCAAATTATTGCACCTGCACATCATGATACATGAAAACTTTAAATATATCATTTTTTTACGTAAATATCTTTTTACAAATCAGCTATACACACAAGTACTACATAGCTATCGGAATCAATTTCGCGGATTGGTTACTTGCTTTATTGTACTAAATAGATCGAATTAAACGACAGTAAAAATTTAATCAAAACGACCGATGGTTAAAGTTGTGTGTTGGCTCATTCCGCGGCTCAGCAATTTTCAAGATAAACACCCAGATATCCCAGTGCATCTTTCTGTGGGGGGACGGATCGCTTAATTTTGAGCGTGAGGGCATATCGCTAGCAATCAGGGGATTAGATTTTCCTGTATCTCCAAACTGGCAGATTGTTCCTCTGGCTGATGAGAAGAATGGACCAGTTGTGCACCTTGAAAAACTACCTAGTTATGAAAGCGGTACTTATATTACTTTGGCTGCGTATATCCGCCAAATGAATGGCAGGAGTGGCTAGGGGCGAACTCTGATGCTCCTAAGCCAAAGAAACCCGTTTATTTGATCATCATTTCCTGATGGTAGAAGCCGCAGCTTGCAGGCTAGGGGTCGCTCTGTCCCCAAAGATTTTGTCGTGTGATGATATTTCTCACGAAAGACTTATCGCACCTAACGGTTTTGGGCCCGATGGTACAGAGTACGGAACTATTTTGCCATCAGGTATCCATGAAGAACGCTCAGAGCAGATGTCTGTGTTGATTGATTGGCTGGTTCAGCAGTTCCGTCTTCTGAATGAGTGAATTTGCAACCACTATTTGAGGTGCGAGTTACATTCGTCTGTATCTGTGGAAAGGCTCAAGCTCATCTAACAGTGACACTTGTTGCTTTCATCACTCCGCTAAATGCGGACGATTAAAGGTTGAGAGCAAAACCTAACATGGATACCGCTAGGGTGCCCGAATGTCCGCAAATGGTCAGCTGCTACATGCAAGAAATGACTAGAAATTTGGGCCAGAAGCGGGCATCCGAGTAGTTCCATCATGGATTGAGGCAGCCTCACCTCAATAGTTTTCCTGTAGCTCTTTTGGGAACAAAAAATCCTCTTCGTTTTATCTTTATTCATTGAAAATCAGCTGCTAAACAATTCTTCTCTGAATTTGCCTGATTGCTCTCTTCAATCTAAACTTATTACCTCGATCATTTGTAGCTTCATCATCCAATATGTGTTCAAAATCTTCTTCGACACTCTCAAGATATTCAAGTGCGTTTACTGTTTTGTTTTTCATTGCAATCAAGTATGCCTTCGAGAGCGCCATTCTAAACTTGTCTAGGTCTTCTAGGTGAACATTGGGATGTAGGTCATGGAGTCGAAGGCACTCATCCAAGCTTGCTTCCGTGAAAGGATCGAACTCGGCAACTTCTTTGGGTATCTTTTTCTTACTCTTGTAAATTGAACTGGTAAATACCTGACCATACCATTCAAAGTATTCGTGAAGATAACCCATTGTTACTTTAATCTAGGGCAGTCGATCAAAGAAGAAATCCTGGTTTACGAAAAAGGCGTTACCTTCGATGAGATTTGGCAAAAAATGAGCAGAGACGTGCCTATTGAGTTTGGCCGTTTTACAAAGATCAACGAAGCAAAGTTCAATCGGAGTATCAGGCCAATCAAAGTCGCAGAAACCACCAATATTTAACTCGATTATATCTTCAAACGACTCAATACTCTCTTTCAGAATGCCAAGAAATGAGTCTCCGAAGCGATACTCAACATCTCCAAATTTTCTCACAAAGTCCGAGCCATTTGCCGGTTTCGGCAAATAACCGAGTTCATAGCTATTGATTGGTTTGGATTGGTGGTTAAAAGATGACATGAGTTGTTTCAGATTAAGATTATCACGAAGGCCTTGTGCAAGTGAAACAACGGATGATCCCATAAAACTTCCCGCATCAATGACTGCACCACGCCCTGAGTAGTTTTGATTAGCCAGAAGGTAGAGCATCTTGCGTTCAGCTATAGAGACCATACCGGGTGTTTCAAGAACATTTTTAGGAATATCCAAATTAAGAAAAGAAGTACTCGGGTGAATATAGATTCTATGGTTTTCTAAAGCGTCTTCTATTGCAAAATTTACCAAGGTTACTCTCCTTGAAGCAATCTTACACCTACAACCTAAGCCGCCTGCAGGTACCAAAGTTAATTATCTGGCATTAGCAATGCAAAAAACTACATTTGTCTCCAGCTCTTCTGTCGTAATATCTGGTAAAACACCTTGAATTTTTTCTATAACTTCTGGTGTTAAACGTTTCAGAACATTGTCAGGTGAAGGACGAAGCTCCCAAGTCTTGATTTTGAAAAAGTCCCCAGTCAACTTCTGCATTTCGCTAATCCGTAGTTGATTGAGATTGGTATGCAAATAATGGTCTTCGGATAATTCTTTGACGATGTTAATGTGGTTCCAATCACAGAACTTTAGGTGCTCAGGATTATTGGTGTCTAGTACTGAAGGGTTATGAGGTGCCATATGATGCCCACTCCAACCATAAAAATTATGATGCAGATAAATGAGTTTTCCATTTTTCGACAAGAGTTTTGCAATATCTGAAAATATACTTCTGATATCCGACAGATGCTCAGTAACATTGTGAAGGCAAATTACATCATATGTGTTCTTGCCAAGAAGCTCATGTGTTGAAGTTTGGAGTAACTCAATATCTTCGATAGTACTTGCGATCTCTTGTGCTGACTTTGGGACTTCTACCCATTGCCTGATGCGCTTGTTACGCATCCTTTTATCACTAAGTGACATTGCAGGATCGATCCCAGTGTAACTCTTCGCACCAGCACATAGGTAGCCAAATGCGTACCCGCCAAAGCCACAACCAACATCTAGCACGCGCTTTCCTTTAACGTGCCGCTGAATTTTTTTAGGCCAAGTACAATAACCGAGTTCAACGGCTTTCTCGATTAACTCTGGTTCAAATCTTTTAAGTGCTTGTTTTATATCGATGCTATTATGGAAGTAAGCCACCTTAGCTTGTAGCTCGTGATTGTCCCAATCATCAGCCGGGCAGATTTTTTTTAAACGTCTCGCTGCTTTAAGCTTAGTGAGTTTTGAAGCCTCGACTGCAGTAATGCTTTCAAGAGCATTGCGCGCTTCCTCTTGCCTTCGCAACCAAACTACTTGCTGGCGTATATTCAAAGCTCGCCGATGTTTTGGATTTGTATTTAAGGCAATTTTGAGCTCAACTTCTGCTTGCCCTATGTCTCCTTTTGCGATGTGTAGCAAAGCAGAGATTGTTCGCATCCCAGCATGTTGCGGATGTTTGGAGAGAAATGTCAGGCAATACTTCTCGCAATTGTTGAGTATGCCTTTTCGGGATTCAACTTGGCACAAAAAGAAAACTGCAGGATGATATGGATTAGCATCTGCGATCGGCCGCAGAAAATCTCTTGCTTTATCAATTTCACCATCAAGAGCTGCTTTTTTACCCAACTCAAATTTATCTAAGCTGGTAGTCACTTCTATAGTCATCAGTGTCCCCATCGGAGCTTTGGCTGCAGCTGTCAAATGTATGTCAAAAATAATTACCTTAGAAACCGACAGTTGCGAAGAACTTGAATCCGCTTTAATGACTTAACTATTGTGCATTAATTGTATAATGAACAACCATGAATTTTAGCCAAAGGAAATACACATCTACTCATTCAGTTAAACCTCTTGAGAAGGTTGATAAATGAAGATATTTATTTTAGATGGCGATGAATTTTACGAACACCCTACTATTCTCCATCTAAGTAAACTCGCGCATGATGTTATCTTGCCCCCTCCTGCCACTGGAGTCCGGCCAACAATAATAAATCAAATGGCCGAGGCTCGCACTCTTTCTAATTTGGCGAAAGATATTCAGCTAATAACTGGATACGAAATAGATTACTTGCCAGATCCTCGAAATGAAGCAGAAGAGAATGGCTTCGTAGTCAGGAATGACCAGCTGCGGTCGTTTGGCTGGAAGCCTATCCTCATGGAAGATAGGCAGTTTTTGGAAGTCACTGAGATCACTCAGGGTTATCGCAATAGGGCTGATCACTCCAAAATCCAATGCGTTTCTTATTGGACCAAGCATACCCAAGAACAACAAACCATCAAACAGCTTTAAAGAGATTTCGAATGATGTTCGAACGTATCCTGATAACTGGTGGCTGTGGCTTTATTGGCTCGAACCTAATCAGAACATTAGCTTCCAAAATGATATCGCACGAGATCGTGGTTTTAGATAGTGAAGTCACTGGGAAAGCCAGTTCTCTAGAAGGCGTACCCCATCATTTTGTCCGCGGAGACATTAGAGATCAACGTACTCTAGAAGACGCTATGAGCGGTGTTGACGCGGTGATACATTTGGCGGCTGATACGCGCGTGATGGATTCCATTGAAAACCCAACTTACAATTTTGACGTGAATGTAATAGGAACAATGAATGTTCTAGAGGCTATGCGCAAACACGGTATAAAGCGTCTTGTTAATGCTTCTACAGGAGGTGCAATTGTTGGAGATGCGCCTCAACCAGTTCATGAAAGCATGCCCGCTAATCCAGCTTCTCCTTATGGAGCTTCCAAAGCTACTGCAGAGGCATATTGTTCCGCTTATTCAAAAAGTTACGGAATGGATATCACGTCCCTGCGGTTTTCGAATGTCTATGGACCTCGTTCTGCTCATAAGGGAAGTGTAATAGCAACATTTATCAAATCTATTCTGAGCGACGAACAATGTCATGTTTATGGCGACGGTAGTCAAACCAGAGACTATATCTTCGTCAAAGATCTCTGCTTTGGTATCTTTCAAGCTTTAAAGTCTGAGAAAAAAGGGACTTTCCAGCTCGGCAGCGGCAAGCCAACGTCCGTTAATCAGATTATCCAGATACTAAAAAGGGTTACTGGCCGGAATGAAACCTTAGAAGTTGCTTACAGTGACTTTAGAGCGGGCGAAGTCCTGCATAATTTCGCGGATATTACAAAAGCCAAAAGAGATCTAGGCTTTCAACCACAGACAAGCCTGACCACAGGCATTAGAGAAACATGGGACTATTTTCAAAAGAACTCCAAAGTCTTGCTAAGCAACAAAGAGTACGGAGTATCCAGTTATGCAGGTTGATGCATTTGCAGTAGAGGGCTTTCCTAACTTAGCAAAGTACGCAGGCTACACATCTACAAGCAAACTTCGTGTGTGTATTGCCACGGAGGAGATCCTTGGACCAGTCCGAAACGGTGGTATCGCTTCAACATATTACCATTTGGCCAAAGGGCTGGCAGCACATGGCCATGAAGTACACGTTCTCTATCTCAAAGGTGAAAGGGTTGAAAACGAAACACCTCAGCATTGGATTAAGCATTTTGCTGAGTTTGGTGTGTCTCTTCATTACTTGCATCACACGGCAAAGACTATTATTGGCCCCTCTCAAAATTGGCAGAGCCGCTATAACGCAGCATATAATTGGCTTAAAACGCAAAAGAAATTTGATCTGGTCCATACATCAGAATGGAGGGGTGGCCTGATCTATGCGTTGATGGCCAAAAAGCTGGGGCTTGCATTCCAAGAAACGCTTTTTATCGTTAAAACCTCTTCACCTCACCTGTGGAATCGCCACTATCAGATGCAACCCATTGCCAAACGAGATCTCTTACCAGCGAGTTTTGCTGAGCAGAAGTGTGTGGAACTTGGTGATATTGTAATCGGTGGCAGCGCGCATTTATTATGCTTCATGAGGCATGTTGGTTACCGGCTTCCTTCATCCACATATGTGCAACCAAATATTCTAGATTTTTCGGAAGTAAATGTTATCGATCAGCGGCCCTCACGACAGGCTGGTGAGAAGGTGTACACTCAAGAACTGACGTTTTTCGGTCGGTTGGAGATGCGAAAAGGCATTGAGTTATTTTGTACAGCTCTTGATCTCTTAGAGCGAGAAGGTATTGCACCCAAGGCCGTTAACTTTCTCGGCAAATTCGGTGAAGCGCTCCCAAACCAAAATAATGAGAAAGTAGCTGACTTCATTAAACGAAAAGCAAAAAATTGGAGCTGTGAGGTCAACTGTATAACAGATCTCAATCAGCCAGAGGCACTATCATTTCTTTGCTCTCGAGACATGATTGCTGTTATGCCATCGCTCATCGAAAACTCTACGATGGCTGTTTATGAAACGCTTGAGCACAATGTTCCTTTTATTGCGACAAATGTTGGCGGAACATCTGAACTTATTGACTCACGAGACCATTCCAGTTGCTTGATTGAACCAACTGCATTTCAGCTTGCGGAACGTTTGAAACATGCTCTCAAAGATGGCCATCAAATTCCGCGTGCTAGCTTTAGTAATCAAGAGAACTTGAAAACTTGGTACGGTTTTCATGCTTACCTTGCAGAAACATTCGATAAAAAATCTGTAAATGACTCCATAGCAAAACTGATAGATCCCTCACTGTTCAATGCTGAGCACCGACAAAAATCCCTAATTGGGAACTTAGAAGTAATCGTTCTGTTGCGTGAAAATGAAAGCGCAATGGCATTCGTTACAAGCCTGTTAGCTGACCCTCCTGATACAGTAAGTGTTTTGATTACTGATCCAGTACTTGAAGACGAGGGTTTTGAAGTCGTCGAGTATTTACAAAATAGAGGCATAAGTTCTAAATTATGCAGGTTCATCGGCTTTCCGGCTGGTGAAGCGTTCAATCACACGATGGATGTGTCTGAAGCTGATGCTTGTATTTTGTGTGACGGTACAGCTGTTCATTTTGCCTCAGATTTTTGTGCCGATATACGCGTTGCGATCCAGCACCAACAAAACACACTCATTTCTAGCTTTGTAGAACTGCCAGACAACAAAATTATTATGCCGATCGGAAGCGATGTTGTATCCGAGGTGGTGTTTGGAAACTCAGTTGGTGCAAGTGTAGTCTGTGTTCCCAAGAATCTTATCAAGCAGTTGGGCGGGCTGCAGCCATATGACCTTCGCTTTGGGCTTTTACAAGAGTATGTACTGCGAGCAAGCAAAGAACACGGCATTGACCTTTTAGTTATTCCAGAATGTCGATTAACAAGTCCATTTGAATTAGAAAACATAATTCAAAATAACGCACATGCTTCATACTTGCGCTCTATGCCCTTGATAGAAAACGACAATATCGCATATCGCAAGTTAGCTCTTTTACCTCACACCAGTAGTGAAAGCCTCAAGTTCCAACCCAAGTTATACCGGGATAAAAAACGAAGAGACGATGAGCCGGTCTGGCTCGTACATGCAGATAGATCTCGCAAGCTAGGAAATAGATGGTCCAAAGTTGCACTTGGATTGGATGAAAGTGCATCGACAATACTCTGTGTAGCGATAGGCCCTGGGGAGCGTTTTCTATCGGTAAATGGAACAGAACAGCAAATGTCACTCCTAAGCCAAGCGGGTGAAGCAACGTTGCATTTCTTCGATATCCCAAAGGATTGGCCAGAGGGTGAGCGGTACAACATCAAGTTTCATTTAATAAATAAAGATAGAACACGTACTCAGTTTATTCGAGTTATCAAATTATCTACGAATGTTTTTGCGGCGGTCTCAGGCGGTGTAATCTTAGACCGAGATGCCGCCGAAAGCATGTTTAGCCGGCACGATGCTCTTTTTAAGATTCCAGGCATTGCTGCGAAAAAATTGCAACCAAAACTAGACGCCGAAAAGCATGGAGTACCAAACCTGGATGTGGCAACTGCGCGTTTTCAAGAAAGGAGGAGGCCATTTCTCTCAGTTGGTCGCGTTTTATCTAAGCTTAAACTTAAGAGAAAATTTCTTCGCTTACTCCGTGGTTATTCAGGGTCTCCAATTAAAGCATCCATACCGCCAAAGGAGCTTTTGGCCTTGAACCCATCCCATGTTGAAGGCTGGGCATGGGATAGAAGAGATACTTCAAAAAAAATGTCAGTTGTTTTGGAAGTCAACGGAGTTGTCTTGGCTGAAGCCAAAGCAGATCGTTATGCTGAGAGATTTGGCAGTCGAAACAAAAAGTTGGCTCAGCATGGCTTTATGTTGTTGGTTCCCGAAGAAGCAAGAGATGAAAGTGCCGAAGTCACAGTAAAAGTTAAAGAGGATGGCAGCATAGTTCGCAATGGTAAGCTAAAATATCTTTCGGAAATGTTGGTTGCACAATGAGGAAGCCGCTTGGATGATCGAACTACAGCAGGACATAAATGCGACTGCCCCAATGACGAATAAACGCATTTGCATTGTGACCGCTGATATCTTCGGGCCAATAAAAAATGGTGGCATTGGTACCGCATACTTCCATTTGGCTGTGTTTTTAAAACGTATCGGGCACCACGTAACTATTTGCTTTGTGAATGGTCACGCTAAGAACCAGCAAAAAATGCGGGCCACACGCGATTTCTTTTCTGAATATGACATTGAGTTTTCCGCTGTAGCTCCTCAGGTGCTTGCAAAAACTGAGATGGCCCAGACTATGGCGCCTCCGTATGCTGCCTATGAATGGTTGCGAGAGCACGAGAAACATTTTGACATGGTGCATGTTTCAGAATGGCGTGGCTTGGGTTACGTAGCGTTACTGGCTAAGAAACTTGGTATTGCATTCCTTAACCTACACTTCGTTGTCAAAGGCTCGTCTCCAACACTTTGGGCTGCGGAGGGAAACTCGCAGTTTCTGGAAGAATACCGTCAACTTGGTTGGGTTTTCATGGAACGAGAGAGCGTGGAAATGGCTGACACTCTCATCTGCGGCAGTCAACATCTTCTGAACTGGATGCATCGGAACTTTTATAAACTTCCTGCAAGAAGTTTTTATTGGCCCAACGTGTTTTTGGAAGATCTCAACAGCGTAACTGGAAAACAATACTCTCATGTGGGTGAATGGGTATTTTTTGGTCGATTGGAACCTCGCAAAGGTATTTTACTATTTGTCAATGCTCTCAATGCCCTGGCTGCAAAAGGTATTTCAGTTCCGCCAATCACTTTCCTTGGTGGTTATTCTCATAGGTTTAATGCTCAAAAATTCATTCTGCAAAACAGCAAGAATTGGCAAACCAAAATCACATTCAAAACGAACTATAATGCTCTTCAAGCCGTCGAGTACTTAAGTGCCGAAGGGCGTTTAGCAGTAATTCCGTCATTACTGGAAAACTCTCCATTGGCTGTTTATGAATGCTTAGCTGCGCGAATTCCCTTTATTGCTGCAAATACTGGGGGGACACACGAGCTAATCGAGGAAGACTCTCAAAAAGCGGTCCTGTTTAAACCACACCATCTGTCGTTAGCAGACCGACTTGAACGTTATACAGAACGCCTCCCTCCTCCAGCAGAGAAACATAACAGGTTAAAGAGATCGCTAGCCGTCTGGAGAGGCTGGCATCAGCAGAGCCAATCGACAACAAAGACAGCCTCAGCAAGGAAAGACACCCATCCACCGGTTAGCATCTGTATCACTCATTTTGAGAGGCCCTATCTTCTAACACAAGCTTTAGAGAGCATTGAGCGTCAAACCTATCGAAACGTGGAGGTGATAGTCGTTGATGATGGTAGTCGGTCGCAGCTTGCACGTGCAACACTTAAGGCCCTTGCCCAAAGATACAAGGACAGGTCGTGGAGCATCCTTTATCAGAAGAACCGATACGTAGGGGCAGCACGGAATAAGGCTGCTCAAGTTGCAAAAGGCGAGTATCTTCTATTCTTCGATGACGACAATATCATGATGCCCGAAATGGTAGAAAAGCTTGTGAATGCAGCAATTTTTGCGGATCTTGATTGCATAACTTGCAGCTCACTACGTTTTAGCGGTGAAGGGGAACCTCATTCCGCCAATAGTATCTTGGGTACACAAATACGCTTTGTAGGTCCAGCAAAGGCATGGGCGACGAAGGTGAATGTCGTTGGAGACGCGACATGTCTTGTTAAGAAGACCGTTTTCTCAGCTTCAGGAGGGTACTCTGAAGGATATCGAGTAGGAAAAGATGACATCGAGTTTTACAATCGACTAATACTAGATAACCGGAAAGTATCTTATTACCCTGATCCATTGTATTATTACAGACAAAGTTCAGACAGTATGAAATTAAAAAATCAAAGTAAAGAGGAAGCTGATTTTAAGCAGGTATTACCTTTTTTGAACAATATGGATGTTGAAGATAAAAGCCTTTTTTTGCTGCGATCTGATGCATCGCAACACATAGGTAATAAAGCAAATACGACAAGAATGTCTTATAGGCCAGGGAAAATAAGTTCGGCACTACGAAAAGCACGTAACTTTGTTAGGGTGAAAATTTGAGACCCAGTAAACACTTTAGTAGCTCCACCCAAACAGATTTTCCGTTGATCTGCGTAATGCGTGACGAAGCTGATATTTTGCCAGCGTTCCTAAATCACTATCGCTCGATTGGAGTTACTTGCTTTTACATTATTGATACAGGGAGTTCAGATGGTTCTTTGCAGTTTTTACATCAACAAGGTGATGTCCAACTCTATGAAAAAAATGGTGGCTACCCGCAAGCAAACGCTGGAGTTGATTGGATCAATGAAATTGGCTGTAAGTACTGTAAGGATAAATGGACAACAGTTGTAGACGCGGATGAGTTTCTGCTGCCTCCTCAACCAACAATGGATGGTACAACGAGCATCTTACAAAACGAGCTAGCATTTGCACTTTATACTCCTCTGATAGACTTTTTTTGTGATGATCTTACCAGTGCGCCCAAATGTGCAATGGATCTAGATGAGCTCATTTCTAATACACCTAATTATGTCCCTTTTTCTAAGTTTCATGCAGAACCGTCTCTGGCTTTTCCATTTTTTGAGCTTCGTTCTTCAGCCAGAGCGGAACTGTCTGGCAAAAAAAACTATCGCGTAAGATCTTACAAGATACCTCTTGTTTACTGGCAATCAGACTTCCAATATCTTCGGTCAACGCACTTGTGTACCCCGGTTCCGTTAAGCGACACATGTGGCCATCTGTTTCACTTCAAGTATAGAGCGGGATTTGAGAAACGCCTTTTAAAAGAACTTGAAAACCCAGATCGCATGAATGCTGATGTATATCGAATCTCAAAGGCAATCATACGCAATCAGAAACTGCTTACGCAGCATACGACGGTTCTCCGCAATAAAGACACATTCAAGGAAAGCGATTGGCTTTCCAATATGGGCTTCACTGCAAAGTGGAAGGATGTTAACCGTTCCAAAGCCCATTACTTCAATCTTCTCACAGGTAAGAAAACTGCTACAGATAGTACACTAGAAGAAAATCTAGAACGCATAACTAATTCTCTAAGCTGGAGAATGACTAGACCCCTGCGATCACTTCTCTTTAGGCACGGATTGCTGCGTCATGAGCATTTCCCAGAACGTACAAATTGTAAGCAAGCATCAGCTGAGCAAACAATAGCCATTTATGAGTCATTTTGGTGGTTGCTAACTGGCCTGATTAGACTACCGGCAGCATTATATCGTGCGGTACTCTGGTACAAACTTAGACAACGCAACATAAAGCCCAACTGACAACATTCTGCTTTAGTCCTTTAACAACTATGCAGCTTCTCAGCTTTTAGATTGAGAAGTCGATCGGAAACTTAAGGTTGCCAACTTGTGCCTTCACCCTTGATGAATAGTAGTAATTGTTAATTGAAATGGTAGATGACCGATAGTAACACCTATAGCCGTACATATACGGCGTCCGAAGTTGCCAAGATCGTTGGGATGAATATTGAGACCTTGTGGGTCTGGAGGCGGCGGAAGCAATTGATGCCTGAGGGCGAGCGTCAAGGCTGGACCCGATATACTTTTAATGACCTGATGGCGGTTGCCACCTACCACAACATGGTACGCTCTCACTGCACAAATACGATTGCAGAGCTGATTGCCGGGACTGTCTCACAGCAGCTCGCCAACAAATGGTCTGGTATTCTTGGCACAGAAAGTAGTGTTTTCTGCCTTTGCAACAATGCAATGGATGAGGAAAATATTCAGATAGAGATGCATCTCGGACTGGAAGAGCTTCTGGAGGCGATCACTCAGATTATGCGAAGCTCAAAACGTCAGCCTGCCTATCATATTGTCGATTGTGGTGCTTTGTTTTTGAAAGTGCTGGTGTCTTGCACAAAGGTTCGTGAGGAAAGGGAGTAATCGCTTTGGCTCATTAAATCACAGGCCCATGCTATCGGCATCAAAACATCTATAGCCTGAAGATCGAGAGGGGATCGATATGGCGAGAGCGCAGTTGAACTTGAGTATCCAGCCGTATCGCATGCTGAAGAGAGCTCTGCGGCTTCTTATTGCGGTCTAAGTGCAACCAGCTTCCTGGCCAATTGTCCGGTTCCCGCTGTTCTTCTTCCTGGAGGGCGCAAGGTCTGGGACGTCAAGGATCTGGATCGCTGGATTGAAGGCTGGAAGGAAGACAGCCGTCCACCTGATGATGATCTCCTCAATCAACTTGGAGCTTGATATGACGACAATCCGGGTTAAAGGCTTCAAGATCTTCAATAACCAGCATGGCAAGCTGCGGTGTTATCATCGCAAGACTGGAGAGGCGATCAATCTGGAAAAAGCGCCAATCAGTAGCGCCGCCTTTCTGGCGGAATGCGAGCGACTGACAAGCTTGATGCCAGTGACTGATACTAGCAGGCCGGGCACGCTCGGCAATCTGATTGACAAGTATCGCGCTAGCTCTGCCTTTCTTGAGTTGGCTGATCGCACCAAGTCGGACTACCAGAAGGTCTTTGATTATCTGGCGCCAATCAACAACACACCCCTCACCCGCTTTACCTTACCCTTCATTGTCAAACTCAGAGATAAAGCAGAGGAACAGCGCAAGAGACGTTTTGCTAACTATGTAAAGCAAGTGCTTTCTGTTCTGTTTTCTTGAGGCAAAGAACGTGGGTTCATCAAGGAAAACCCTGCTTTTGGGGTTAAATCCATTCGCAAACCCAAGAACGCTCCCATCGCCAACAGGCCCTGGACAGATGACGAGCGCAGGATCGTTTTAAAACACGCATCTCCTCAAATGGTCCCTGCCCTTACCTTGATGATGTATACGGGACTTGGTCCGCAAGACGCACTTACGCTTTCCAAACAGCAATACCAAAATGGTTTCATCTCAACCCGGCGAGCCAAAACAGGGGCTCCGGTCTTTTGGCCTGTCATTGCACCTTTGAAAGCAGCTCTTGATGAAGCGCCAGATCACGAAGCGCCAACGCTTTGCGCAAACTCCAGAGGGCAATCATGGACTGTCTCGGGGTTCAGAGCATCATGGCGCAAACTACGCATCCAATTAGAAGACAAGAGCCTGATTGAGCCGGGCCTTACTCTTTATGGTCTGCGGCATACGGTGGCGACCATTTTGCGGGAGATTGGGCTGAATGACAGAGACCTTGCCGCTGCGCTAGGACATGAGACAGAAGCGATGGCACGGCTTTATGCCAAAGGAGCTGATTTGCGCAAAAGCATGTCGGATATTGCTGTTCGATTTGAGAAGGAAATAACTCTGCGCGGGGAAGAGTTCAGCAAGCAGTTAGAGCAGAAGTGTCAAACCTTGAAAAAGCAGAGCAAATGCTCGGCTTATTATCAAACAATTTCAAGGAGATAAGTGGTGCCCGGAGGCGGATTCGAACCACCGACACGCGGATTTTCAATCCTGAACTCTTGTCTAAATTTCAATGGCTTAGATCCGTAAAAAACGTCAAACCACTATTTAAACGTCAAATAACAGGGCGAATTTTGTCAAAGGTTTCTCGCCTGCTGAAGTGGGGGAGGAAATGATGAGTGGCTCAACTGGTAAGATACAACATTGTAACAGCTTAACCATCCAATACAGCGATAAAGCTGTCTGGATTAGCAAACTGTGCCGGGACCATAACTTTTCAGCATCAGAAAAGGTCGTGGGGATCGCGCTGTGTGATTACTTTAATACAAAGACCGGAGATGCCTGGCCAAGCATCTCTCGCCTAGAAGAAGATGCAGGCACCAGCAGAAGAACGGTGATCCGGGCTTTGAAGAAGCTAGAACAAGCTGGATATTTTAAAGCTCAACGCGCACGTGGTCGCGGGCAAAGCAATCATTATGCCTTTTGCCATGTAGCGGATGAAAAACGTGACAGCAGAGCACCTATGGTCGCACCAAACTCACTGCCAGAACGCCGTTGCAGTGACAAAAAAGACCAAAAAGCGTGCCAAAATGAGAAACTAAAGGGTGACGTGAGAGCACCACGAAATAAAGATAAATATACAAATAATAATACAGGTGAACTTCAATCAGTGTCATCTAGCGCAAAAGCAGCAGCAAAGCAGATACTCAATCGAACATCCAAGTTTATCTCAGTATCAGACCCACTCTTTGAGGTTCTTTGTAAGACCTCAAATAAAAAGGTCTTATCCCAAAAACTCTCAAAGCATGACGGCGAGACAGGCCATTGGTTCTTGAAAGAAGAAGTTGCAAAAGAAAGGCAACGATTAGAACTCAGCCAAGCAGCGCTCCATCATTGAATGCCCTTCTCAGTGCTTTGGTTGCCTCATCAGCCACATACTAAAAAGGCCTGAGAAGCTTACGCTTCCCAAGCCAGAATATTCCTTAAGAGGCAAGCCTCTCATCATTCCAACTTACTTGCTTTCAGAGATTTCCAGTGCACAGGGATCAAGCAGCTCTGAGATCTTCTCACCGCTTTCCTGCACATCATTGATGTGAGTGCGCACAGTATCAAACAGCGTCAGCAACGCTTCATATTCCTGAGTGTGTTCCATACGCTCACTCATCACCACGCTCATGGAATAAACTAGGTTTTTGAGGTGATTGCTTGATAAGCGAAGCTGATCCACTTCATTGCGAAGGGACGTATGGGCACATTTCTCTTTTCCAGTATCAGTCATCAGTAAGCCCTCTCTACTGGCTTGTTGAACAAGCCGCTCAGCAGGAAGGCTTTCGACAACCCACTGGCGAGCGGGAGGTTCGAAACCTGGTAGAGTCAGGCGGGTTTATTCCCCCGCAAAGGGTATTGTATTCACCGCCCTCCCGCCCATAAGCGAGAGTTTGCGTTTGAAGACCTAACTCCAGACACAAAAAGACCGCCAAACAAAACGGCAGCGGTGACCGCTCTACGAGGTTTCGAAGCCTCGCTTAAACCATGCGATGGATTGTTTAAACTGTCAATGAGATGAAGGTGAAAAATCCTATAAACCCATAGGATTAGCGGGGTTAGAACATAAGAACAACAACATGAACATAAACACCAAGCCTCCGCAAACCCCACACAAGCGCAAGCCCTGCCCTGCTGAACTCCCCGCAGGACGAGAAAGGGCTGGGAAGGACCCAGAGAGTTCATAAAGAAATAAAGCCACGCTCGTTTTAACTTAGACGAGCGTGGCCTTTGGTCATTTAGACAAACTGGAAGTCATCAGCATGAAGTTCTGACTTTGACACGTTGTTCAGAGTGACAGAATTGTCATCATCTAGTGTGATCACGACACTACTTCCCTCTTCTCTTGCCACAGCAATTACAGCATCGAAGTCTGCGAAAGTCTCACTGTTAAACTGAATAGTATCGCCTGAACCTGCTCCAGCTTCGAAGTCAGTGATTGTATCGTTGCCAAAACGCGTACCACCAAATACGAAGACATCAGTACCAAGGCCGCCAGTCAGCATATCATTGCCACCGTGGTAGACAATAGGACCACTGATACCAGGCCCACCTGCAAGTTGAGCACCGTCAATGGTGACCGATCCAATCAGGGTGTCATTCCCTGCACCGCCAGTCAGAGTGTCGTTACCACCAAAGCCAGTGATGACATTGTCCTGACTATTCCCAATGATGACATCATCACGATAGGTACCACGTACATTCTCGATGCTTAGTAGCGTATCGCCAGAAGCTGCTCCAGAATGAAGTCCATCTTCAAGGTTGATGAGAACACCATCTGAGTGTCCCCTATAGTCCGCAGTGTCAGACCCAGAGCCTCCATTTAAGACATCGGCTCCGCTGCCACCGATCAGGATATCATCTCCAAATCCGCCATAGAGCTCATCGTCATATAGACCACCATCAAGAATGTCATCTCCTTCGCCACCGTAGAGCTTGTCTTTCGACTCGGATATAGCCCGAAAGTTCGCTGTGATCGATTTCCTGTAAGGGTCAGTAATAGCAGCGTAGTCCCCAATGATCTTATCATTACCTGCAAGGCCATGTAGTTCATCGTTTCCTAGAAGACCGTCTGGATTGTCATAAAGATAATGGGATCCATAGATAACGTCAGAAGCATCAGAACCATAAACTTGGCCAGCTCCTCGCAGCAGCATCCGACCATCAGTATCAACATCGAGCTCGGAGAGAATTGTCCCATCGGCAAATTCAAATCGCTCGATAGGCGAAGCATTACTGGACCAATTGCTGATTGTGAGAACATCAGCAACACCATTGAGAGATTGGTCTGAGTTCGTAGGATCGATCAGATAGACCTTAAGCTCACCGTTAGTACTGTTAAGTTTCAGATCAGAAAGAGTAATGCCATCGCCAAAGCGGATGGTATCCGTCCCTGAGGTTTCAATTAAAGTGTCTTTGCCGAACCCACGGTTGAAGATGTATGTATCATCTCCATCACCACCATAAAGCTTATCATCACCTCCGTTACCAATCAGAGTATCGTTGCCCTTTCGGCCACTGAGAATGTTGGCATGATCTGAACCAATTATGTAATCGGAGCCATCACTGCCATTTACATTCTCAATGTTGAGGTAAGTGTCTCCGACGGCAACACCACTTTCACCTTTACCGGTGCTCAAATTGATGACAGAGGTTTCCCCGGTATCACCGTACTCTGTGTAGCTGACCCAATCTTCCCCTGCACCACCATCGAGATGGTCAGCTCCGGCACCTCCACGGAGGAAGTCATCACCATCATCGCCATACATGGTGTCATTACCCAGACCGCCAACAAGAATATCGTACCCTCCACCGCCGTGGAGTTCATCATTGCCTGCATTGCCTTCAAGGAAGTTGTTACCACCATCACCCGTCAGGTGATCATCTCCATTGTTACTCCCAATAAGGTTTTCAATGGAGACATACTGGTCACCAGATGCATCTCCTGTATTTTGAGAAGCATCAGTCAGATCAACACGAACACCAGTGGAAGCGTTGTAGTAGTTGGCTGCATCATTGCCTTCACCACCATCAAGATGATCTGCACCGGATCCACCATCCAATGAATCGTCCCCGATACCACCATACAAGGTGTCATTACCCTGACCGCCAACAAGAGTATCATCCCCTCCGTTACCAATCAGAGTATCGTTGCCCTTTCGACCACCAAGAATGTTGGCATGATTTGAGCCTGTTATGTGATCGGAGCCATCACTGCCATTCACATTCTCGATATTGAGGTAAGTATCTCCGACGGCGACACCACTTTCACCTTTACCGGTACTTAAATTGATGACAGAGGTTTCCCCGGTGTTGCCATACTCTGTGTAGCTAACCCAATCTTCCCCTGCACCGCCATCAAGATAGTCGGCTCCATTGCCTCCTCGGAGGAAGTCGTCTCCATCACCACCATACAGCTTATCATCGCCATCATAGCCGACCAGAGTATCATCACCCTTACGCCCTCCGAGAATATTGGCTTGATTTGAACCAAATATGTGATCGGAGCCATCACTGCCATTTACGTTCTCGATATTGAGGTAAGTGTCTCCGACGGCAACACCACTTTCACCTTTACCGGTGCTCAAATTGATGACGGAGGTTTCCCCGGTATCACCGTACTCTGTGTAGCTGACCCAATCTTCCCCTGCACCACCATCGAGATGGTCAGCTCCGGCACCTCCACGGAGGAAGTCATCACCATCATCGCCGTTCAAGGTGTCATTACCTATTCCACCGATGAGGGTGTCATTTCCTCCACCACCGTGGAGTTCATCATTGCCTGCATTGCCTTCAAGGAAGTTGCTACCACCATCACCCGTCAGGTGATCATCTCCATTGTTACTCCCAATAAGGTTTTCAATGGAGACATACTGGTCACCAGATGCATCTCCTGTGTTTTGAGAAGTATCAGTCAGATCAACACGAACACCTGTGGAAGCGTTGTAGTAGTTGGCTGCATCATTGCCTTCACCACCATCAAGATGATCTGCACCGGACCCACCATCCAGTGAATCGTCCCCGACACCACCGTACAAGGTGTCATTACCCAGACCGCCAACAAGAATATCGTACCCTCCACCGCCGTGGAGTTCATCATTGCCTGCATTGCCTTCAAGGAAGTTGTTACCACCATCACCCGTCAGGTG
>NZ_JBYMDH010000006.1:0-357847 GCF_057774105.1 Pseudovibrio sp. SCP20
CGGAGACTTTCGCCTCAATATCCAGACCTACAAAGCTTATCTAAAACCCCGTAAATCCTTCTGTTTCTGTGCCTTCAAGCCGGCGCCTCAGTGGCCCGCCCCGTTGGCGTGGAGCGGGTTATAGGCGTACCAGCCCCACCCGTCAACACGCAAATCTCAAAAAAACCAAACTATCTGCGAAAAACTAAAATTCGAACAAAAACAACTCCTCATATATCATTCCAAACACCCCTCAACACACCCCAAAAACCCCACAAACAAGCCAAAAACAACACAAACCAAATTCAAAAATTAACAAAACCAAAATTTGCACAGAGGGGGATATCCAACCTTGTTCAGGGTTACACACACCCCGCCTGAGGCCATTTCCGGCCCGATCCGCACCAGAACCGCCATTTCCGCTCTCTGATACTTCAGCGAGTCGTTTTCCGCCTCACCATCAGGCCCACCAACAACCACACAGCATGCCCACAAACGAGCCCACCAGCACCCGCAGTCATCAGCCCATAAACATAGTCTGCGTTCTTTTGCGTTTTTCGCCGTTATTTCGGTGTGAGCTGCGCTGCTATGTGGCCCGGCCCGCCAATCCAGCACCTCCCCGGCACCAAACCAACACCGTCACCACCCCGCATCAACGCCACCTCACCCCCAAACCACCACTCTGGCATATAGCAAAGGCATCCCCCCGCTATCCCCGCGCGGCAAAGCAGCGGCAAACACCGCTTATCCCCGCCCCGCCAGATCCGGCAGCCAGCCAGCGCCGCAACACAAACAGCAACGGCAATCCGAAATCACCGATCCGGCAGATCCACCGTCAGCGTCTCACCGCCATATCCATGAACGCTGTCTCTGGCGCGAATGACAACGCGGTCCATCCCCGCCGGAACCTGCACCCCGCTCAGCGAGCGCGTAAACGGCTGCTCATTCACATGCGGATGGGCCAGCGTGCGCACCGCCAGCACTTTGCCATCTTCAGAAAGCACTTCCCAAGCATCGGCGTAGTGATCCCACCCTTCATCCCCGTGGCGCACGGTGACATCAAACCGATAGGTGCCGTCAGCCTGCGGCGTCACCTTTGCGGCAACCACACTGGCATCACCCGCCATAGCTTGAGTGGCCAGCATCGCGACAAAAACACCTGAGAGTAAAGCACGCATCAAAATCTCCATCTGTTCAGCATCTCCCAAAGCCGTAACCGGCCAGAACGACGCCTACCAAAAATGAAACCGGCCCGGCAGAACAGCAGGCCGCTTATAAGTGAAGGTGAGGCTATCGCCCCCCTGCCACACTGCAAGCCACGAAACTTCAAAAAGTCTTGAGCGCCACCGCACCCGGCAAGCCCATAATCAGTCATGTATATAGATGGGCGAGCGCGGCACGCAGAGGAACACCACCAGATTGGCAAGCACGCCAATCACCAGTCCGGGCAGATCAAACGGTGAATTCAGACCGCTCTGCCAAACCACAGTGGCCACAACACCGGTGAGCGCTCCGGCCAGAAACGCAGCCGTCCCACGGCGAATGCCGTAGATCGCCGCAACCAGCGGAACCAGCACAATCGGCGCCCAATAATTGTAGGCGTAAATCAGAATATCCAGAATGCTCTCTATAGAGACGGCAAACACAATAGAAAGCAGCCCCACAACCAGCGTCACCAGCTTGGCAACAAACAGCAGGTTCTCTTCGCGCATCTCTTTACGCTGCAAAGGCCGCCAAACATCATTCACAAACGCAATACTGGCCGAGTTGAGATAGGAGTCGGCAGAAGACATCACAATCGCAATCACACCAGAAAACACCAGGCCCTTCAGCACCGGTGGCATAACACTCACAATCACAAAGGACATGGCATTGTTAGGGTTCAGATCCGGGTCCAGCGCCAGCGCCACCAACCCAATGGCACCGGTGATCGCGAAAAACAGAAAAGAGAACAACCCGGAATAAAGCGTACCCCGCGCCGCAGCGCTCGCCGTCTTCCCTGCCAGCAACCGCTGCATATAAGGAGGCACAAGTGTCTCCCCAAACATGAAGACAAGAATAAGCCCGATCAGCCCCATCCAGCCAAAGTCCGGCCCGGGCAGAGCAAGATGATCCGGCGGCACCGCTGCAAACAGCGCATCAACACCGCCAATCTGATAAATGCCAAAGCCCAGAACCAGCGGCATCCCAATCGCCAGAATAACGAACTGCACCACATCGGTGTAAACCACCGCCCGCATACCGCCCAGCGTCGTATAAAGAATAACGATACCGCAGCCGATCCCGATCCCCCAGAACCGGTCCAGCCCAAAAAACACATTGAAGATGACGCCAATCGCGCCAACCTGCGCACCCACGATGCCGCAACACAGCATCAAACCGCAAACGCCCGTGGTTATTCTGGCCAGCTTGCCATAGGCCTGGCCCATAACATCACCAACCGAAACCGCATCGGGAAAAGCCTTCATCTTGGGCGCAATCAGCGTGGCAACGGCGATTTCTTTGCAGCTGAAGCCCCACAGCGCCACAATGTTGGCAACGCCATAAAGAAACACCTTCTCTGCATTGCCGGTAGAAAAGCCCCCACCAATAAAGGAGGCAGACATGGTGGCGAAGATAACAAGAGACCCAAACTCCCGCCCCGCCGTCGCATAATCCTTCAGCCCCCGCTGTATCCGGCCACCCCAAAGCCCCACCACAAGTATGCCAACCAAATAGCCAGCCACGATAATCATATCGATCATCAGCAGGGGTTCCTTTTAGACGACACAGGAGCAATCGCGCCCACGTCTAACAGGAAGACATTACATGAGAGTGAGACAGACCATTAAAAGGCGGGGTTTGGGGGAGGCTACTTTTTCTCTTTGGATGCATAAGTACCGCAAGCTTCAGCCCTCTGGCGTGCACTCACCACAAATGTGATTTTTCTCATGATTTCACATTCCCAAAAAGTCACTCCTGAAATCGACAGGTTTCTCAGTCCCCCCGTTTAGTGCACTAATTCAATCGCATAGCAGGAGTATGTCGCAAGATTTTTGATTATCTAGAGCGCGCTCCGCAAGCCTTAGGACGAAAGATGCTCCGCAAAATTCTAAATCGGATAATCAAAGGCAAAAAAGCGTTTCCTTCACGTCCAACATCTATTCCTGTCGAGTTTGATCCAGATTTGCCGCTGGGTGTGGCCGTGAGAAAGTTCATTCTCGAGGATATGCCTCCAACCCCACAGCCTCGTTTCTCGGATGCTGAATTACGAGAAATTATTGCTGAGACTGAGGAACCTGCGATCGGGATGGCGCGGATGTTTCCACCAGCCCCAGCCAAACCAGCAACCTCTTTTATGGGCGGGCTACCTAAACTTCCGGAAGATGTACCTTGGCCAGTAGCTCCAGAGACAAACAAGCCTCGTGCCTTTCTTGCGCAGATCGATTGTGCATCTTTGCCCCGCTCACAGTTTAAACCTTGGTTACCAGAAAGTGGAACAATTTGGATATTCGCGGGTCCCGAGCTGGACGTTTATTTCGACTATTTCGAGGGGGTGAAGGACACTAGTGAAAGCCACGTAATCTACCGTGATATTGACGCCAGCTCCCTTGCTGAACGCCAGCCCCCAAACGGCCCGCCATGGTGGGAGGGACCGTGGGGAGAAACAAAAGGTTACCCTCATTTCGGCCTTTTAGAACGCAGTAAATCAGAAGAACTCTTTCCAACAGTACGTAGCCGATGGCCTTTGGAGTTCGCTCTCATCAAGAGCTATCGGAATGACTGGAACCATAGTGCTTCCATTTATGATAGTGCTGAAACAAAAAAACCTGATTTATCGAGCCAATCCAATCTACCAAAATTGAAACGTATAACCTTTACAAGCGGTGAGTGGAGACCTTTAGCTCACAGTTATGGCCAACTGCTTGGAGAAGCTTGGATTGAAGCATTTGGAATTAACGAGGCAAAAACAAATCCTTGGCATCGCTCACGTCCGTGGCAAGGTCGCGCAGAGGGCCCTCTTACTTGGCTCGCCCTTCGAAGGTTTTGCGTAATACTGCGGCGAGAACTGCATGTTCAACTGTACCGCGAAGAGACAACGGCTGATATGGCCACCGCTATAGGCAGAGCCATTAAGATTCTCTCATTTTGGCTTGCGGAAGCTGACAACCACCCAACCCTGGGAGTTATGACAGAAGATCGTCGCGATGATTTTTTAATGACTCTGCAATCAATGGACGATGCGAGTGATCAAGTTTGGGATCTAAGGCAAATCTCACTAGCCCGTAGACTAAACAACTCTATACATACATCTGTGAGAGAGCAGATATGGCATCCCGACTGTGGTCCTGATGGGTTTGATCCAATAGCAATGGCCTATGAAAGCTTGTGGCACAGGCCATTCTCTCGTCTTTCGGCATACAACGATAATCTCGACGAACCACAAGATACGTTCGATTACTTTGCCATTCCCCACCGTCTCATGGGAGCGCCTACAACAATTAGCGTCAACAATGAGCCACCACCAGAAGGTTATGTTTTGCTAATAGAGTTTTGTAATGACACAGGTATGGATTTGAACATTGGAGATCGAAACTTAATCTTTTGGATCCGGCCGCAAGATTTAGCTAAACGCGACTTTTCACAAGTTCTGGTCACCACCGGTAATGGCTATTTGCATCTCAAAAAGTTCAAGCTCTAGGAACTGCAAAGCCCATTAATAACTTGCGCAGTTAGACTATTCGAGGTTTCATTTCCGAGCGAAATCACTTGATCCGTCTTATAGTCTTTCACATCCCAGCTCATGCAGCTACCGGGGCCGTCTCCACATCATACCTGTTCGCCCCCTTGGTCCCCGCTGCAAAACCGGCGTTCAGCATGCCAAAGATAGCCAATAAAACAATCAGAATACTGACAATGAGTGGGGCTTCATACTCTGGGTTTTGATTGAAAAAGCGGAGGTAGGTTGTAGGAATGAAGAAGTAAGGAACATACCACCAGCCAGACTTGCCAATATCGTGTAAGCGCCTGACCAACAACGAGAGCTGGACGTAGTAGAAGGCCGCAAACAACAGAGCCACGAGCGAAAACTTAACAGCGTCAGAACCAACTTCGAGCGGATGGACCACATACAACAGAGTAGACAAAAGCAAACCAGTCCATGACAAACTCAGCAACCAGAACTTCGCTCTGCCCAACCTGCCTTTAAACCCAAGATAAAACATCCCACCACCGCATTGCTCATGTGCGTTTGAGTTGACATTGCAACTCTAGAGTTCCCCAACCCATCGCACTATTCCAAAATATCGAGCGTGCAGATAGCAAACCTGCTCCCCACACAACACCGATCGCAAGTGGTAAAACCCAACCGCCAGCAACTGCTGTGAAGCGCCAGTACACCAAGCCCAACACTGAGAAATACGACCGCGACATCAGCTCATCCCTCAGTTGTATTACTGTTAAATATATCACATAAGATGTAGGGTAGAGACATTCAGGAGACAGGGGTGGGGCCGGTGAGCGAGGTCATTCAGGGAGAAACTATTTCTCGTCTTCCGAGGAACTCGTTTTCTCTGGAGTCCATCAGGCAAAAAGACAGGTTCGCTGTCTGGCGGGAAAGTCTGGCCTGCCTGTGCGAGGCAGAGCTTCACAGCGGCGATGATCAGCTCGACTTCTTCGGCGAAGTCAAATCCGTCCTGTTCGGCTCCATCATGCTCTCGCAAGTCACCGCACAGGCCCACATCGCCAACCGCACCAACGCCGCCATGGCCAAAGACGGCGTGGATCACTACCTGCTGATGGTTCATGATGAAGGCGAGGCCGAGTTCTATGCAGGCGACAGAAGCGTCACTCTGGGCAAGGGCGACACCATCTTTCTGGATTTCTCGCAGGAAGGCGGCTCTTTCTCACGCAGCTACAGCAACCGCTCCATCCTCATCGCCCGCGAACAGCTCGCCCCTCTGCTGCAAGGCCCGGACGACTGTAACCTGAAAACCCTGCCCGCAGCCCATCCGCTGAACCAGATCCTGCGCGAGCACATCTCGTCCATCAGCGCCCAAAGCAACAAACTGGATATGCAGCAAGCTCAGCAAGTGGTGCCCGCAACCATGGGCCTGATCGCTGCCTGCCTGAACGGCGTCCCCCATGACAGCGAGGCTGGCCGCGATGGCGTCAATCTGGCCCTGATGACCAGAGCCCGCCGCATCATAGAAGCCAACCTCACCAACCCCAGCCTCTCGCCGGACCTTCTCACCGGCGCGGTCAACGTCTCGCGCAGCAAACTCTACGAGCTGTTTTTGCCTTATGGCGGTGTCAGCAAGTACATCCGCGACAGACGCATGAAAGCCGTGCTGCGCGCCTTGATGGACCCGCGCAACACCCACAGAGCAACCTATCAGGTGGCTTTGGATTTCGGCTTTACCAATGAGAGCAGCTTCAGCCGCATGTTCAAACACAACTTCGGCTTCTCCCCCCGCGACGTCCGCACCCGCCTGAACGACATCGCCGCCGCCACACGCGCTCAGAGCCAGCAGGGCCGCCAATACGAAGACTGGATCCTGAACCTGAGCTAATCAGTAAAACGGCAGGAACACCGGAATAAGCAAAGTCGCAATCGCCAGTGCCATGATCTGCAACGGCACCCCAATCACTACGTAATCCTTGAAGCGATAGTTCCCCGGCCCCATGACCAGCGTGTTGATCGGCGAGGCCACCGGCGTACAGAACGCAGTAGACGCCGCAATCGCCACACTCATCAAAAACGGCTCCGGCTGCACACCCATGATCGAGGCCACCTCAAACGCCACCGGCGCAATCAGCACCGCTGTCGCCGTGTTCGACGTAAACTGGCTGAAAACAGAGGTCAGCAAAAACAGCGACATCAGCATGATGTAAGGCGAGCTGTCCCCATAAAGCGCGATGATCTGATCCACGATCAGCAGCAGCCCGCCCGTCTTCTCCAGCGCCGTCGCCATGGGGATCATCCCCGCAATCAGCACCAGACTGGGCCAGTTTATGGAAGAGTACGCCCGGTTGACGGACACACAGCCAGCACACACCATGGCAGTCGCCGCCAGAACCACCGCCGTCACACTCGGCACCACGCGGAAGATGATGAGCACAAGCATCAGCATCAAAATGCCCAGCGCAACCGGCGCCAACCGGCGACGCGGCAGGTAGTTCTTGATCTCTTCAGGAAACGCCAATAACAAAAAGTTCTCACGCGCAGTCTGCAGCTTGCCGATGTTTTCCCAATCCCCAACCACAAGCAACTGATCTCCAAACTTCAGCTCGATATTCCCGAAGTTCCCATGCAGCGCCTCTCCTTTGCGGATAAGCCCCACAACACTCAGGCTGTGGTTGGTCCGGAACCCCGCACCGCTGATCTTGCGGCCAATCAGCTTGGAATCCGGCGCAACAATCAAATCAGCCATGCCCAGCTCACGAGCGGAAAGGTGATGCCCCTCCTCTCCCATCGGCAACAGCTGCAGCCCAATGCAGGCAAACACATCCGCACTAATCGGCTCCTGCATCACGCCAAACACAATGTCTCCTGCCTTGAAGGCCCGGTTTGTCTGCGTGGAGGTTACCTTCAGTCGCTTGGTCGTGGAGGAGGTATATTCCAGCCCGAACAGCGTCAGCCCAATCCGGCGGCGCAGCTTCGCACTCACAACAGTCTGGCCAACCAGCTCAGATTCCTCACTCACCCGCAGGCGAACGATCTTGTCTTCAATATCATAGGCTTCCAGAAACCCCTGCAGCGTCCGCCGCCCCTGCTCCGTCGCGCTTTGAGGCCGCTGCTGACCGCGCAAGAACAGCCGCCCATACACCAGCATATAGATCACCGCCACAATCAGGATCACCAGCCCGATCGGCGTAAAGATGAAGAAGTTGAACGGCTCCATCCCGGCATTTTGCAGCTGCGCATTGGCAATCAGGTTTGGCGGCGTACCAATCAGGGTCAGCATCCCGCCAATCAACGCGCCATAAGCCAGCGGCATCAGCAATCGGGAGGGAGAAAGGTTGGAGCGGCTCGCAAGCCGGATCGCCACGGGAATAAAGATCGCCCCTGCCCCGGTCACACTCATGACAGAAGCAAGCGCCGCAACCGTCAGCATCAGCAGCACGATCAGCTTCCATTCCTGATCGCCAGCGACCTGCACAATCTTGTCGCCAACTGCGTAGGAGATCCCCGTCTGCGCCAGCGCTTCACCCACGATAAACAGCCCAGCAATCAGAATAACCACCGTCGACCCAAATCCTGAGAGCATCTCAGAAGGCGTCAGAATACCGGAAAGCCCAAGGGCCAGCATGACCATGATCGCAACAAGATCCAGCCTCAGCTTGTCGGTGACAAACAGAATGACAGCTGCAAAAAGTACGAAGAAGGTGAAGAGCATTTCCCAAGACATAGTCTTAGCGTCCTTCAAGAAGTAAATCAGTGTGGTCTACTGGCAATTGTCATGCGATGTATAAGAGGCATACGCGACAATTCCTAATAAGACAGGAAGCCTTACAAAGCCTCGCTTAGTTTATCGTGAGATATAAGTAAACGTTTTGCTGCCAAACCGCGTATTTGTGACTGTGGATATATTATAGGGCATTACACCTATACTTTATTCAATTTTGCTAAAGAGCCAGAAACGCGCTTGGTAAGCTGCCAGCCTGACCGAAACAGCCGCAAATTTGGCGGAAATTGAATGTTTCACACATCAGCCAGATACCCTAGTGTAGTGACCATACGGCGTCTTGCTCCAGACGCCAGACATCCACATTGGGGAATGTCATGTCATCACTGCTCTCATTCGCTCCGGAATTATGGCTGGCAAATGGGCCGGTCATCACAGCTGCTCTTGGATTTCATTATTCAACCCGCATGGCGGTCATCCGCTTGCAGGATGGCGAGCTATTCATCTGGTCTCCCATCGCTTTGACGGAAGATTTGAAAGGCGAGATTGATGCCCTCGGCTCCGTTCGCCACATCATCGCCCCCAATCACCTGCACGACAGCTTCCTCACGGAATGGGCGCAGGCCTATCCAGAAGCCAAACTCCATGCAGCTCCCGGCCTGGCAGAAAAGCGACCAGACCTCTCTTTTGCTTCAACCTTAAGCGATGAAGCCCCGGCAGGTTGGCAGAGGGAGATTGAGCAGTCCATGGTCGGAGGCAACTCCATCACCACTGAGGTGGTGTTCTTTCACAAAGCCAGTGGAACCACTCTGTTCACGGACCTTCTGCAGCAGTTTCCAAAAGGATGGTTCAAAGGTTGGCGCGCCCTCATCGCGCGGCTGGACCTGATGACAGAACCCACCCCAAGCGTCCCCCGCAAATTCCGCGTTGCCTTTCGGGATAAGGCAACCGCCCGCGAAGCACTTAGAAAAGTGCTCAACTGGCCTTCAAAAGCTGTCGTGATCGCCCATGGCAATCCAGTAACTTCAGATGGTGCCGCCTATCTAAACCGCGCATTCCGCTGGTTGAAGGTCAGCCAGATTACTCAGAGCTGATCTGCAGACGGTTTAATGCCAAGGAAGCGCCAGAAACCGTCAGGCCGTCATAACCGGAGGCATCTGCGTCTGTCTGTGTCTCTTCCTGCATCGCTGGGACATGCTGGATTTCCAGTACTGTGTAGGGGCGCTGATAGGTCCAGCAGCGGTTCTCAACAGCGGTGAGATTAGCGCTAGGAGACTGCTCAGAAGTGAAGGCGTAGAAGTAGAGCGTAAAGCCATACAGCTCGACGGGCTGGACGGAAAGCGGTGTCATGCCTCCGTTGAGGAGGTCTGGTTCAACTGCGGAGATATCTGCACAGCGTAAGGTCACCAGTGAGATGTGTGGGCCGCCGCCCAGCAAGGTCTGATCATGCTCTTTCTCAGGGCGCTCGCCTTGGAAGTGATGATCAATCAGCTCGATGGTGAACCCTTCCGGGTCGGTGAACTTGGCAAGGTACCCCACATCCCGAAACTGCTGTGGCTCTGTCACCGGCACGCCTTGTGCCCGCAACTGGGCGCAAGCCAGCTCGATGTTGGGCACTGAGATTGCAATCTTCCAGTAAAGATCGGTGGGCTGAGGACGGTATACTCCGCCCACCTCCTCAAACCGGAGCGCAACTTGCTCTGGCGTATAGCCAATGCGCCCATCACCCTGATCAGACATGCCCAGAACATCGCAGTAAAACCGCTTCAGCGCTGCCGCATCACGAACACGCAAACGAAGAGTATCAAGCTTTGCCATGGGAAGTGTCCTTGTTTCAGGGTGTTGGGCTTCTGTTTCTTTATTGCGCGATTTCGAAGTGGTCCTCACGCAGAAGCGCACGGCCATCCGGCTGCAGAACCCAATGCTCATTGGTGATGATGCCATGGGCGTTGTTCATCTTCCAGTTTGCTGCCACACGCGCAGAACTCTGGTCTAGAACAGTGGTGACAGTATCGCTGTAAACCACATCATCAAAACCCTTTGAGATGATATCGGTCCAGAATGCTTCAATCTGTGCGCGGCCTTTAAAGGTGCCAAATGGCTTCACCACCATCACAGCATCTTCTTCATAAAGAGCAGCAGCAGCTTTTGCGTCACCAGCATTGAACGCATCACGCCAGGCACGGCTTGCAGTGGCGACAGCAGTGCTGAGCTTGTATTCCCCTTCTGCCAGTTTACCAGCTTCATCAGCCAGAGCCTGTCCGCTCAATCCAACTGCGACGGTTGCAGCAAGAGCGATAGATTTAAGGAAGGTCATCACGTGGTCTCCATGTCGATGCGATGTTGATGAACTTCTTTTGGTTCATTTTCATTGTTTGAAAAACAGACTAATCTGGAAATCACTATTCACATTTGGAGAACAGTAATGCTCTCGGCCCTTCCGCTCTCATTCGTCACCGTTGTCGAAACCGGCTCCATCACCCGGGCATCGGAGGAGCTGAACATCGCCAAATCGGCAGTCAGCCAAAACCTGAAACGACTGGAAGAGCAACTGGATGTGAAACTCGCCATCCGCACCACACGCCATCTGTCGCTGACACCAGCTGGAGAGCGATACTACCAGCGCTGTAAGGAAATTCTGGCACTCTCCCAACAGGCGGAAACAGAGATGGAAAGCTTCGGCGCCACACCATCCGGCCCGCTCACCCTCACAGCCCCGCACGCGCTCATCGCACCTGTTGTTGCGCCTGCACTTGCCAGCGTGACGCAAAAGTTCCCAACACTACAGCCCTCCGTGATTGCGGAGGACAAGCGGTTGAACCTGATCTCTGAAGGCATCGATGTTGCCATCAGCGTAGGCCAGTTGCCCGACAGCACCCTTCAGGCTCGCCGCATTGGCACACTGCACGATATCCTGTGCGCTGCGCCGGATCTGCTGGCGAAAGCACCGGAAGCAGACACCCCTGCTTATTGGGAGTGGGTGCAGTCTCTGCCCTACATCGCCCATACAAGAGAGCCAGCGGTGGTGAAACACCAACTACCAACCCAGCAGAATGGTAAGCCTGTTGACCTCAGCTTCCGCTCCACGGTCAAAGCCAACACCATTGAGGCCATCGCAGCCTTTGCCCGTAACGGCCTTGGCATCGCACTTCTACCGGACATCGGCATTGCGAAGGATCTCAAGTCCGGCTGCCTGATGCCACTTGCGGGTCTGGCGGATCCCGCACCAACCCCAATCTATGCGGTGCACACCTACGACAACCTGCCCCCCAAGTCCGTTCAGGAAACCATCAGCTCAGTTCAGCAGGCACTCACAAACGCCTTGCACTAAGCCCTCGGGCAACACCTCTAAAACCGAAGAACCAACATACATTGGTTCAAACATCCGTGAGCTATGCTGATCAGCACAATTGCGTAGCTCACCTCCCCCTATTGTTTTTGCAGGAACAACGCCGTGGACGGCGGCAATCAATGCTCCTGAGCAAACACCCTCAGGAAAACACAGGGCGGAAACAATGGTCAGTCACAACGAAGTCTCAAAGCTCATCACGGAAGTCAGCGATCTGCTCGTGGACGCGTCAACCTTTGCAGATCCAAACCGAGACAGCTGGCTCTTCCAGTTCACAACGGGTCTGGATGTGATCGCCACCCTTGAAGAAGACAGACACGCCCTTGCCATCAGCGCAGAACTCGCGCCACTCCCAGAAGCCAATCCAGCCGAGCTGCTGGCATATCTTCTCAAGGTCAATCAGTCATGGGCTGGCACTGGCAGCCTGCGCTTTGCCATGCTGGCAGACACCGACAAAACCCTCACCCTGCTCTGGGACATCCCAGTCAATGGGCTGGATCGCCGTGATCTCTTCACCGCCCTCACCGAGTTCGCCCAGCGCGCACAAGGCTGGAGTGAGCTTCTGAAATCCGGCCAGATCACCATGCAGGACCTGCCGACAGAACTGCCTGAAAACTCCCTGAAAGTTTGACCCCCACATACACAGAGAGCTCCCCATGACCATCACAGACACCACATCCACTGCACCAGTCATCACGCCAGCCAGCATTCCTTCTCAGGCAGAGACGACAGGTACCCAGGCATCCTCCTCCACCAATCCAACCCTGCAGGCACACCAGCAAAAGACAGTTGAAACCCAGAGCGTGGTGAAAGATCAACTCGCGACCACTCAGGGCAACTCCGGTGCGGACAAAGCGCTGTATGACCTCATCTGCGTGGGCCGAGGAACCTCCGCCGCCGCTTACCTCACCAGCCTCAAGCGCTGTGATTGCTCCATCGTGGCCGACAGCGCCAACCAGCAAAACGTGCTGGTCGTGGGCAAGGATGATCCTTGGGCAGGTGCGCGCGGTTATGAAAAAGGCCACTACACCCAGTGCATCAACCAGGCGCAGCAGCTGGTAAACCCGGGCGATGATCCGATCGCTTCCTCCTGCCTTGATCCGGTAGATCGCAAAGCATGGTCCGAGCTCAACGCCCAGCGCATCAATCAGGTGTCCGGCGGCAACATCCTTGATGCGGAAGTGCGCCAGATCAGCCGCGACAGCGAAACCGGCCTTTACAAAGTCAAGACCGACGCAAACAGCGAACCTCTTCTGGCCAAAAAGGTCGTCCTCGCGACCGGTGCTGGTATTGAGCGCTCTGACTACGAATACCACCACGTGCCGCAGGAAGTCTCTGACTTCAGAAAATCAGGCCACCCGAATGCGGCCAACTGTCTGGATCTGGACCAGTTCCAGCGCTTTGAGGCTGGCACCCGTGACCTGACCGGAAAAGTCGTCGCCGTTATGGGCCCGAACGCGGGCACCGATGCCATCATGGAACTGGCAACCCGCGGCGTTGATAAAGAAAACATCTTCTGGATGATGAAGCCAAGCCAGAAGCCAGGCGTCGCCTTGACATGGGATGTACGTTCCGTTGGCATCGACTCCACCTTCACTGCACCGGAAGCTGGCAAGGACCGCTCAGACGGCGGCACCGTGTTCCGCTATCAGAACATCAACAGTGTCTCCGCAGGTGAAAACCGCCCACTGACCATCAGCACCGATGGCGGAAACTTTGAGGCCGATTTCCTCGTCTACGCCGTCGGCCAGCGCGGCGGTGGCACCAGCAGAGCGGAAGTGGTTGATGGGGCGGCCAAGCAAGTACCTATTCTGGAAAAAGAACTGGCCTCCCAGCTGCAGCCAGTCTACGACGTCAACCAGCGCTTCAGTGACCTGTCCTCCGGCGGTGCATGGCAGCACGTGGTTGGTCTGGAAGTAGCAGGCACCACGAAAACAGAAGGTCTGGAAGTGGTGGGCGCAGCCGCCATGCAGTCCAGCCGCGGCGTGCAGCACAACTACCTCGATGCCGACCTCACCGAGCAGCTGAGCAACACTCTGGAAAGCACCCCTCAGTTCCGCGAGTTGGCAACACAGCACTTCCCGGCCCTGCTGGACAACAAACCTTTCGAGCAACTGCTGAAGCCAAACTCCGGCCTGCAACAACCGGGCGACTATGACAGCCAGAAGGCTGCCTTGCTGTCCGCGCTCAAAGCCAATGACGCCAACCAGTCCTTAAGCGACGTCAACGAGCTGCTGCACACCTTCGACCTGCGCACCAAGGCAGCAAACGATCTGACCGCCGGTGCAAAACCGGTTCGCGTATCTGAACTGCTGGCTCAGGGCCTGAGCCGCACACAGCCAGCAACCGTGGCTGATCCTCGTCTGATCGGCGGTGCCCAGCTGAACATTGCAGCGCAGACTGAGAGCTTCAAACCACAGCAGATCACCACACCGGGTGGTATCAACTTCAACGAAGACCAGCAGACCATCGCGCTCTACGTTGCACAGAACTATCCGGATATCCCGGCAGACAAGGCCAACGACTTCGTCGCTCAGGTGATCGCCCAGCGTACCGATGGCAACCACCTGCGTGGCTTCACTCCGGAAGAACGCGCAGACTTCGAAGCCCAGCTGCAGGCCCTCTCAGCCTGACCTGATGTTGGATCAACTTCGGACAACCAACCGAAGTTGATCCAGCCGCTGCCTGCCTCATAGAGCACCACGCAGCTAGTCCAGCTCTCAATCAAGCCAGAATACTCAATAGCGCCTACCCGCTACTGAGCTGATTTATTGTGCATTTTTCAGGAGGGAACCTAAATGCCAGTAACATCCGCAACTTCGACACCTCAGGTGCCGGAAAGCCTTCATCCGACCACAACAACGCCAGCAGCTGCAAAGGCAGATGCCAAGCTTCCTTCTTACAGCGAAAGGCATCTCAACAACCTTGGCATCACCGTCAAGTACAACAGCGACCTTGCAAATCAAAAGTCAGAAAACGCCTTAAAGGCGGTCTCTATACACCGCGTGGTCAACAACGAAGTCGCTGTAACAACGAATGCGCTTCACAACATTGTACCGCCCGGCAGCGATGTGGTTATCACGCGCACCGCGCCCCATATTTCTCCGGCCTCTCCCTCCCAAACCACCGAGGGAACCCATCGCAGTGTAGCGAAATCCGATGTGCCATTGTCCAGCATCCCGCAGAGCGCATTTTCTGTCATCGACGGAGCCTGGCATGATGCCCATACAATTAACATTGTCGCCCCCGGCAATGTTTTCGGTGCATCAGGTTGTCTTTCCTGCTCGGAGGTTTTGCTTGAAATTCCGATGGTTACGGAGCTGTCACCGGCATTTGAGGATGTGACCCGCGCATTCGGCGTAAAAGTGTTCGGAGAAGGTGAAACCGCCCCGGTCAAGTTCGACAAATGTGATCTGAACGTCGTCGAATACAAAATCACGCCCGCAAACCATCAATACTCCTTGCAGGAGGCCAATGGTTTCTTCGTGGAAAGACATGAGTTCCCTCATATCTTTATGCCGTCTTCAGATCAGGACGAGATCATCATTACTGTCGGCAAGCAGGTCTCTGAAAACCAGTTCGCCATGGCAAACATCAAGGTCCCCGAAGGCAAAGCCATCATGCTGCCAGGAGACACGATCCACACAGACAGCCTGTCTCGAGGTAACATCGTCATCATGCTCACGGAATGTGTGGGCGCAGATACTGTCTTAATGCATGACAAAGACAGTCAGCCGATCACATTGCGAGTGGACAGCTCAGAACGCATCGGCCTCGCCGAGTGGCACGTCTAGCCACCCAAAAAACAAAAGCGCAGCCTTTCACCGCAAGAGGCTGCGCCCGCAATGCTAATTAGCCTTGTGCGATAACTTGATAATGACTTTGAGAATATCGGAGAGAACCTGGAGCAAAAAACTGGGAATGAAGGTCACCAAAGTGAAGAAGCATGCGTACCATGAAACGTCATAGGTGAACTTAGAGACTTCAATATAGTCGTCAAAACTGGCTAAGAAGTATTTCCCGTTGCATACGACGCCATTAAAAGCTTCACCACCCAAAAAGATTGTGAGCCCGATCGTCAAAATAAAGTCGGAAAGGATACTACACTGATCCTTCGAGCCATTTGACCGGTAACTTCAGCAACCCTCTGTTTCAATCTACCAGCTCCCCCACTCGCTCACAGCAAGATAGCAGCGGGCATGCCGCATTGCTATCTCACAAGTGGCCTGCTCTACTACGCTATCCTTCGTAACTGCCTTTATCCGGAAAGTGCTTCACACCTTCGGCAGCCAGCTGGAAGCCAGTCATGTAGGGGTCGCGGTCGTCGAGGAAGAGGGTGTTGTAACCGGTCTTGCGGGCCCAGCCTTCGATGGTTGGGATGATGCCATCATGCCCACCCACGTTCGCAGCTTCCTTCACACCACCAACGAACACAGAACCGATGATGGATTCATGGCGCATGGTGTCGCCAACCTTCAGCTCCCCCTTGGCGTAAAGGTGTGCAAGGCGGGCAGAAGTGCCAGTGCCACACGGGCTGCGGTCCAAAGCTTTGTCGCCATAAAACACCGCATTGCGCCGATCAGCAGCATCAGAGGTTGGCTTACCCGTCCACTGAATATGGCTGATACCGTGAATACGCTCGTCCTCTGCATGGGTCACAGAGTACTTCTCATTCAACGCAGCACGCAGACGCGGGCTCCAGTCCAGCAGTTGTGAAACGCTCACATTCTCAAGGCCAGGGAAGTTCTGCTGTTCCTCAACAATGGCGTAGAAGTTTCCGCCATAGGCCACATCCACGCTGATCTCCCCCACCCCCGGCAGATCAACGGTCATCCCCGTCTCTGCCAGATAGCTCGGCACGTTGGTCAGGCGAACACTCTCAACGTACCCGTCCTTCTCAAAATACTCAGCAACCACCAATCCGGCTGGCGTATCCAAGTATACCTTTCCCGGCTCGCGAGGCTCAATCAGCCCTTCTTCCAAAGCCATGGTGATGGTGCCGATGGTGCCGTGCCCGCACATGGGCAAGCAACCGGATGTCTCAATAAACAGCACAGCCACATCACAGTCAGGCCGTGTCGGAGGAAAAAGCATGGAACCGGACATCATGTCATGCCCACGCGGCTCAAACATCAAGCCTGTACGGATCCAGTCATAACGTTTGAGAAAGTCCGCCCGCCGCTCCAGCATATCATTGCCGCGCAAAGCCGGAGCACCGCCCGCAACCAGTCGCACAGGGTTGCCGCAGGTATGCCCATCAACACAGAAAAAACTCTTGGAGACCAAGATCCCCTCCCCTCATTCCATGGCATCTCAGCAAGATGCCAACGGCCAACCGATGGAGCCCTCTAATCTCCCCGGAAGGACCAGTTTAAAATCGTTGAGCACTGTAAAGTGTGCAATCTATTTTTGGTGTTTCACCGCAAATCAAGTCACTGACCAGTTCAGCCGTAATTGCTGCCTGAGTAAGGCCATGGTGACCATGTCCAAACGCATATGTCACGCGTTCGCTGTGTTTCGAATGTCCAATAACCGGCAGAGTATCCGGCATGGAAGGCCGATGCCCCATCCAGCGAATGCCATTGTCACGGTTCAATCCCGGTAGAAGACGAGACGCCTTTTCAGCCATCGCATCCGCACGCTTCCAGTTGGCATCCAGCTCAAGGCCGCCAAACTCAACCGCACCGCCAACGCGCAAACCGTGAGAAAGCTGCGTTACCGCAAAGCCAAGCCCCGGCACCATAACCGCATGTTTCAGAGACACATTGGGATCAGAGAACGTGGTGTTGTAACCGCGCTCTGTCTCAAGCGGCACCTTGTCTCCCAACTGAGCCACCAGCGTCTTGGACCACGCACCACAAGCAATCACCACATGATCGCTGAGGATCTGCTCCTCACCCTCCACATGCAGAACGATATGATCTCCTTGCGGCTGAATATGAGAGACAGAGTTCTTCAGGATCTTGCCACCGTTGCGCTCAAACGCTTCCGCAAGGCTCAGGCATAGAGCATGCGGATCATCAACAGTCATCCATCCAGGAACTAACGCGCCACCAACAACGCTACCGGCAAAGTCAGGCTCAAGTTCCCGGATCTCATCCCCGTTAAGTTCCTGCACTTCAATGCCGTGTTCCCGTTGCTCCTGCCATTCACTGCGGACGCCCTCAATCTGGCTCTGCTCGGTATAAACCTCAAGACAGCCCTTCAGGAACACATGATGCCGCGTGCCAGACGCCTGCCACAGCCGCTCCCACGCCGGAAGAGACGCTTTGTTGATGGCCGCTTTGCCAAGAACGCTGTTTTTCAGTTTGTCAGGAAAAGACGCCCGCGAGAACCGCAGCATCCATGGCAGAATTTTAAGTGCATATGCCGGGCGCACAGCCAGCGGTCCCAGTGGGTCAAGCAACCAACCGGGTATCTTCCGCCAAATTCCTTTAGAAGCCAAAGGCGCAACATCAGTCCATGCAATGCCAGCCGCGTTCCCACGGCTGGCCATTTCACCCGGACCATTGCGGTCAATCAGAGCAACCTTATGGCCTTCTTGCTGAAGGCGCAGGGCTGTTGCCAATCCAACAACCCCGGCTCCGATTACATGGATGTGTCGCATAGCTCTTTAAGCTCCGGCAGTTCCGGGCGGCATGCAATAGCATCTTCCACCACCTTGATGACGCGTGCACGCTCAGCACCGGACAATGCCAGACGCGGCGCACGGACACGGTCATTAGAACCGATCGCAACCATCTCTGCCAACTTGATATTTTGGACTAGATTGGTGGAGACATCCAGATCGAGAAGCGGACGGAACCAGCGGTAAATCTCAAGCGCTTCCTGATAGCGACCAGCCTTCGTCAGCTGATAAATCGCAACAGTTTCGCGCGGGAACGCCACAACAAGGCCAGCAACCCAGCCATCAACGCCCATCATCAGGCTTTCAAGCGCAAGGTTGTCTACACCAGTCAGCACCTTGAAGCGGTCACCAAAGCGGTTGATCACTTCAGTCGCGCGGCGAATGTCGTCGGTGGATTCTTTCATCGCAACGATAAGCGGCTCATCTGCCAGCTCAGCAAACATGTCCAGAGTAACATCAACGCCGTAAGCAACTGGGTTGTTGTAGACCATGACCGGAATGCCGCCAGCTTTGGCAACAGCTTTAATGTGAGCCACAGTCTCATGCGGTGCAGAACGGTATGGAACGCCCGGCAGAACCATCAGGCCATTGGCCCCAGCAGCGGCTGCATCTGCTGCAGCTTTTTCCGCGCGGCGGGTGGAGCTTTCGCACACAGTCATGATGACGTGCTTGGAACCACATACCTTCTTGGCAATCTTGAGAATTTCGATTTTCTCTTCTGGCTCCAGCGCCATCGCTTCACCAAGAGAACCGCATACAATGATGCCGTCGCAGCCCGCATCCATCTGCAGCTGGAAGCAACGCTCCATCTCTACAAAATCAAGCTCATCGTTCTCTGTAAATTTAGTTGTGACAGCCGGGTAAACACCAGTCCACATTTTGATCATCCTCACCTGTGATATATTACAGGCAATATGACCCCCAAACCCTCAAAGGTCAATACTGTGATATATCTGAAAGCAAATTAATCCAGAACCACAGTGGAAAAGCAATAAATTCAGTGAGTTAATGACGCTGCGGAAAGTGTGTAACCGGCAATCCGGCACCTTCCGCAGCCAATTTCACACAGACTTAGGACGCCTGAGATCGTGTGCGGGAGACCGCATCGTGCCAACCGGAGAGTCGCTTCTCACGCTCTGCCGCTTCCATGTTCGGCTCAAAGCGGCGATCCAGATTCCACCGCTCGGAGAACTCTTCCATGGTTGGCCACACACCAGCCTTCATGCCCGCAAGCCATGCAACGCCAAGTGCAGTGGTTTCCTGAACAACAGGACGATCCACCGGACGGCCAAGAATGTCCGCAAGGAACTGCATGGTCCAGTCAGACGCAACCATACCGCCGTCAACGCGCAGCACGGTGTCACCATTCAGCGGTGAGCCCATGTCGGAAGACTTGGAGTTGATCAGATCAACAGTCTGGTAGCCAACGCTTTCCAGTGCCGCCCGCGCAATTTCATCCTGACCGGTGGAACGGGTCATACCGAAAATCGCAGCACGTGCTTCAGGATCCCAATAAGGAGCCCCCAGACCAACAAACGCCGGAACCAGATAAACATGGCTTTCCGGATCGGCATTTTCAGCCATCAGCTGGGTCTGCGCAGCATTGTCGATGATCTTCAGCCCATCCCGCAGCCACTGCACAGCAGCACCCGCAATAAAGATGGAGCCTTCCAGCGCATAAGTGGTCTTGCCATTCAGACGATAGGCAATCGTGGAGAGCAGACGGTTCTTGGAGTAAACCAGCTCTTCACCAGTGTTCAGCAATGCAAAACAGCCGGTGCCATATGTGGACTTCACCATGCCCTGCTTAAAGCAAGCCTGCCCAACGGTTGCGGCCTGCTGGTCACCCGCCACACCATAAATCGGCAGCTCAGCACCCAGAAGATCCGCAGTGATCGTGCCGAAATCATCAGCACAATCTTTCACTTCTGGCAGAAGGCTCATCGGAATGTTCAGCAGCGCCAGCAGCTCTTCATCCCAGCGGTTCTCGCCAATATTGTAAAGAAGCGTACGGGATGCATTGGTCGCGTCAGTCACATGAGACTTCCCGCCAGTCAAACGCCAGATCAGCCAGGTATCAACGGTACCAAATGCCAGCTCACCAGCTTCCGCCCGCTCGCGTACACCATCCACGTTGTCCAAAATCCAGGCCACTTTGGTGCCGGAAAAATATGGATCAAGCAACAGCCCAGTCTTGCGGGTGAACATTTCCTCATGACCAGCAGCCTTCAGCGTGCTGCAGAAAGCTGAGGTGCGGCGGTCCTGCCAGACAATCGCGTTGTAAACCGGCTCACCAGTTTTGCGATCCCAGATCAGCGTCGTCTCACGCTGGTTGGTGATGCCTACGCCGATGATCTTTTCAGCGGCAAGACCTGCTTCAGACAGCGCTTCGCGGCATGTCTCGACAGTCGTATTCCAGAGGTCTTCAGGATCGTGCTCTACCCAACCTTCATGCGGAAAGTGCTGCGGAAACTCACGCTGCCCAACACCCACACTTTCGAAGCTGTCATTAAAAACGATCGCACGCGTTGACGTCGTCCCCTGATCAATGGAGAGCACCCACCCAGTCATATATTCCTCCCCGGAAGAGGTTTTCCCTCTTCGAAAATCCAATTTGGCGCCAGTATCTTTTCTGAGACGCCGAAACAATCTGATGATGAACCTAGAATGTCACTTACCAAAATACCAAGGTCAAAACACCAAGATAAAGGCCAACCTTTGTGTATACCATCCCATACAAGGCGCCATGACATAAAACAGGCTCTGCCTTTCTGACAAAGCGTATTCCCGAAAAGTGGTTCCGGTTTTCGGATAAGAATACGCACAAAAAGAAAAACAGAGCCTTGTAACTTAACCCGCCATGCGGTTCGCTTCGAAGTAGCTCGCCAGATAATGCTCCAGCACACCAGCAGCCTCTTTCGGCAGATGCAGACCCAGCTTGGAGCGCCGCCACAGAATGTCTTCCGCAGTCACAGCCCACTCCTGCTCAACCAGCCAGTTCACTTCACAGGCATAAAGGTCACCACCAATATGCGCACCAAGCTCAGCTGTGGTCTTCGCATACCCGAGGATCCTCATGGCATCAGAACCATAGGAGCGCACCAGACGATAAGCGTGGTCATGCTCAAGGAACGGATAAGCTGATTTCAGCGCAGCAACCTTGGCCCCAAAGTCACCCGGCTCGAAATCACCACCCGGCAGAACGCTGTCCTTCGTCCATGCATTCTTCTTCGCAGCTTGCGGCAGATAAACCGCCAGTTTCTCAAGCGCATGCTCTGCCAAACGACGGTAGGTGGTGATCTTCCCACCAAACACGCTCAGCAGCGGAGCCTTGTTCTCACCTTCGTCCATCTCCAGAACGTAGTCACGTGTCGCAGCACGTGCTTCACTCGCGCCATCATCATAAAGTGGACGAACACCTGAGTACGTGCGCACAACCATGTCCGGCGTTACTTCTTTGGAGAAGTACTCGCTCACAGCGCTGCACAGATAGGCAATCTCATCGTCAGAGCAGGAAACGCCAGCAGGATCATCCTGATAATCAACATCCGTGGTGCCGATCAACGTGAAATCATTCTCATAAGGGATCGCAAAGACAATACGACCGTCCGCGTTCTGGAAGATGAAGCTGCGATCATGCTCAAACATCTTCGGCACGATGATGTGGCTGCCCTTCACCAGACGCACATTCGCCTGACTGTTGAGCCCGATCGCACCCTTTAGAACGTTGGACACCCAAGGACCAGCCGCGTTCACCAGCGCCTTCGCCTGAACCAGCTCGCTCTTGCCACTCACGCTGTCACGAATTTCAACTTCCCAACCGCTGTCAGTACGGGAAGCGCGAACAACTTCCGTATTACGGCGGATCTCAGCACCACGTGCCGCAGCATCACGCGCGTTCAGCACCACCATGCGCGCGTCATCCACCCAGCAGTCGGAGTATTCAAAACCGCGTGTGAACAGAGACTTCAGCCCATCATTGAACGGAGCGCGATCAAGCGGCACAGTCTTCGTGGCTGGCAACAGCTTGCGACCACCCAGATGGTCATACATAAACAGGCCAAGACGCAGGAACCATGCCGGACGCAGGCCCTTGTGGTGTGGAAGAATAAAGCGCAGAGGCCAGATAATATGCGGCGCCATGTTCAGCAGAACTTCACGTTCCTTCAGCGCTTCACGAACCAAACGGAACTCATAGTATTCCAGATAACGCAATCCACCGTGGATCAGCTTGGTCGAGGCCGAAGAGGTCGCGCTTGCAAAGTCAGTTTTCTCCGCCAGAAAAACTGAAAGTCCGCGACCAGAGGCATCACGTGCAATACCGCAGCCGTTAATCCCGCCCCCTATGACAAATAGATCATAGCTCTTACTCATGGTTGGCCCCTCAATTCCACGGTTCTAGCCAATGAATCCGTGATAGCACGCATATTCGTTACGCCGAACCTATTCGAATATTTTCGAAAGTCAACGAAACCTATTATCATATATATGTATTAAAACGAAACTCCCACAAGCAAGAGAAAAAATCGCTCGATTGCCCGATTTCTCTCGTCAATTTGTTTAACACTGGGCAACAATAAAAAAGCGCGCTCGTTTCGAACACGAGCGCGCTTTTTTCATACGAAACTGAAACTGGCAGGTTTCAGGAAACTGATTCACCTAGGGTTACATCAGCTCTGACCATCCTCCTCAGAGGTGTTATCACCTTCATTCCCTCCAGCTTTGGAGCTACGTCCCTTGGCCGGAGCAGGCTTTTTCTGCTCAACCTGAGGAACCTCCTCCGGACTGCTGTCACTGGCCACATGGTAGGTAACTTGTGGGAACGGAATATCGATGCCGCGCTCATCAAACACGACCTTCAGATACTCATTATAAGCACGGCCAATCGCCCACTGGCTGCCCGGCAGGGTTTTGATACGAGCGCGGATGTTGATGGCAGAGTCACCAAACGCGGTCACACCATGCATCTCCAACTCACCAAGGATCGCAACATTGTGCGGCGTTTCCTCCAACCGGCGGAACGCTTCGTGCATGGCTTCCTTGGCCACTTCAATGTCGGTGTCATACCCAACACCCATCACGGAAACAGCATAGGCAAAGTCACGCGTGGAGTTGGAAACACTGGTCACAGAGGAGAATGGAATAATGTGAGAGGTACCATTCAGATCGCGCAGTCTCACACTGCGAATGCTCAAGCGCTCAACCGTACCACTGATACCGCCAACCTCCACGAAGTCCCCTTCGTTCATAGCGTTTTCCAGCTGAATGAAAGCACCGGTGATCACATCCTGCACCAGCTTCTGCGAACCAAACGAAACCGCCAGACCAACAACACCAGCACCTGCAATCAGTGGCGCAATCTGAATGCCAAGTTCCGACAGAGCCAGAAGCGTAAACATCACAATCATCAGGATTGAAAGTGCGTTGCTGAACAACTGGAACAGCGTCTTGGTACGGCTGGAAACAGTCTTGCCTTCCCGCTCCAGAATACGCAGGTCGATCCAGGACATGATCGTCAGCCACAGAGCAAAGCCGATAAGAATAACAATGACCGCGGACATCACGGCGTTCGCAAAAGCAATGCCATCACCTGTCCAGATCCACTGCCAGAAACTGCCAACACCCCAGACTTCCAGAACACCAATAACCACGCAGATACCAACGATCACGCGCAGCACGGCACAAACGGCAGGAAGGAACGAGTTCAGCCTGTCTTCAAAAGTCGGCAGAACATGGTCCAGCGCATCATGAAGATCGACACCTTTACGGATAACCCGCGTCAGCAAGATCATGATACCCAACCCGATAAAGATAACGAGCAAGGAAGTCGCACTGGTTTGGGCAATATAGTTGATCGCATCGAGCGGCGTACGCAACCACGCGACCATGATCGCAAACACATATAGCAGCGCCAGCAGATGCCAGACGAAACCCAGCCCCTTAAACAGCTGAACCGAGAAATTGGAACCTTTGAAGCTATCCGCATAAACACGAATAGCATCCCGCACCCGCAACCGGGACCGCAGGATAATAGTCGTCAGATAGACAATACAGAGCAGCACCACTGTGACACGAACACTGCCAGCCAACTGAGCTGAGAAGTTCACGCCCACCATAGGCACAGCCAAACGCACACCGAAACCAAGAATACCGACGATCAGGATCAGATGACGCGCCCAGTAAACCGCCTCACTATCTGAGAATGGCAGAAGTCGGAAAGCAGAGCGGTGCGGCGCAAACACAAAGCGGATCACAACACGCGACATCTCAATCAGGAAGAAGGCATTGATCGCGAACAGCTCAACGTTGTTGATGCTCTGCACCGTCGGATCAGATGAGAAGATATAAGCAGACAGATAGCCGACACCCGATGCAATGCCCACAAACGCAGCATCAAACACCGAGGTAATCGCCAGCAAGCCAACGCGGAAGAACAGCGAATGACGATCCGGCCCTTTCTCATGACGACGCATGTAAGTCGTTGAAGCACGGTGTAAAATAATCAGCACCAGATAGGCTGGCAGCAACACGCGAATAATACTGAAAATGCCATCCCACAGCCGCGAATGATCCACCTGCGACTGCCCATCAATCAGGTCTTCATAACCGGAAAGACCTGAGATAATGAGCGCGCCAAAATCATAGAAGCTCGTAACGCCTTCCTGAACATAAGACCCGATCTGCGCAGCAATCGTTGCTTTCGCTTCCGGATTCACCGGGGTGCCAGACGCCTCGGATCCGGAAGCACTTTTCGCCTGCTCTTCCTGCAATATCTTGATGAGCGCTTCACGACCTTTCGGGTCTTCAAGCACCTTGATCAGAGCTTGCTTGGCCTGCTGAACATCTGCCCCTCCCTCTGCCGAAGCTGAGGAATCTTGAGCCTGCGCGACACTGGCAAAACTAAGAAAGATTGCAGCAAACGCTGCAAGAATAAACCGGAAAAGCATGGATCACCCAGAATGGAAGCGTGCAAAAATCAAGCGAACATTACCGCTTTACACCATAAACGAGAAGATCCGGTGAAGACAAACCGACAAAATAACCCTGCGCAAACAGGGTTTTTGACAGATCAAAGCATGCAGAGGTTATTTGGCGCGTCGCCCAACCATAAATGCAGCAACCGCGGTTGAAAGCGTAGCACCGGCATAGAACCACAAACCCGGCAAAACCTGAGCACTGGCAAGCCCACTGGTCTTGGCCGCAAAAATCACCAGCGCCACCAGCATCACATCCATCATGGACCACTTCCCGAGATAGCTCAGCGTAGCGAGCCATTTGCTGGAAGACCGATGCAAAGCAGAGATACCAAGAACGAGAATTTTAAGAGCAGGCAGGAAGACGGAGAACACAAACACAAGACCAGCGATGGAAACCTCACCATCCTCATAAAGCCCGCCAATCACCTGCAGCAGACTTGGCGTATCCTGCAAAAAGTAGAGACGTTCCATGCTCAATAAGGGAAGCGTAAGGCCGAGGCCGAACGAAAACGCAGCAATTGGAATTAAGAAACCAAGTAAAACAGGCATATAGGCTCCAGAAGCGTCTTCCCGAAAAATGGATAGTGCTTTGACCCGGCAACCGGATCACGGCGCAACAGCCTATAGATAAACATTGGTGAAATGAAAGCAATCACGAGGTATCGCACCGCGAACGGGCGCAGTGCGATCAATAAAGGATATTGAAGAGGTAAGACCAGTCTGGGGTCGCAAGAGTGTCAGGTCATTCATACGGAATGACCACGAACTCTCAGCCCCGGGGAAGATTAGCGACGAGCCATCCGCCCGGCGATGTCGTCCATTCCGTCTTGTTCAATCGCTTCCATAGCCGCACGCTGGCGCATCTGGTCGCGTTCGTCCATCAACTCGATCTT
Source organism: Pseudovibrio sp. SCP20 (assembly GCF_057774105.1). NCBI lineage: Bacteria > Pseudomonadati > Pseudomonadota > Alphaproteobacteria > Hyphomicrobiales > Stappiaceae > Pseudovibrio > Pseudovibrio sp. SCP20. The sequence continues at coordinate 26,214 of NZ_JBYMDH010000006.1, forward strand.
CTTCAACTCGGAAACAGCTTCCGTCAATTCATCCTGAGCTTTCTCAAGCTGAGCTTTAAGCTCTTCCGTTGAGTGCTTCAGGTTATCTCGGCGCTGTGCAGCTGCACGAGCGAAAGTCGGATAAGCAAAATGAGTGACATCATCAATGCCAACACGTTTTTGCTCCTGAACAATCTGGTTCTCCAGATCTTCAGCCATTCGATCAAAATCGCTCAACATCGTTTCAATCTGAGTCACCTGACGGCGCTTCTCATCAACATTGAACTTCTTCAGCTTCAAAAGGCCTTCACGATTCTTCATACGCAATACTCCCTTTACCGGAGAGTGAGCTTACGCCTGAGTCATTTCCAAAAGGTGAGCAAGTTGGAAATATCCCTCTTCAATTGTAGTTTTTTCCCCCTTCATTTGCCCAAGATACGCTTCGAGGGCGTCATATTTAGCAATAGCTTCATCTACGAGGGGGTCAGCACCTTCTTTATATGCACCCAGACGGATCAGTTCCTCCATATCCGCATAAGCAGACATCAACTGCTTGGCACGCCGGAGAATCGGCAAGGCTTCTTCAGGCACGCAACGCGGCATAGTTCGACTGACAGATTTTAGCACGTTAATAGCTGGGTAGCGACCACGTTCGGCAATTTGCCGCTCCATAACAATGTGCCCATCAAGGATACCGCGCACCGCATCCGCTACAGGCTCATTATGGTTGTCACCTTCAACCAGCACAGTAAAGAGTGCAGTCACTGAGCCTTTGCCCACCGCACCTGGCCCTGCACGCTCCAGCAACTTCGGCAGTTCAGTAAAGACAGTCGGCGTATAACCTTTAGATGTCGGCGGCTCACCAACAGAAAGGCCAATCTCACGCTGCGCCATGGCAAAGCGTGTCACCGAGTCCATCATACAAAGAACGTTCTTGCCTTCGTCACGAAAGTACTCAGAGAGCGTCAGTGTAAGGTAGGCAGCTTCCCGGCGCATGAGAACGCTCTCGTCAGAGGTTGCAACCACCACAACAGACTTCGCCAAACCTTCTTCGCCCAGATCGTCCTCAATGAACTCCTGAACCTCGCGTCCACGTTCACCAATCAGGCCAATGACAGACACCTCAGTTTCCGCGTTGCGCGCAAGCATAGACATAAGGACGGATTTACCCACGCCAGACCCGGCAAAAATACCGAGGCGCTGTCCCTGACAACACGTTACAAAACTGTTAAGAGATCTCACACCCAAGTCAATCGGGCCTCCAACACGCGCTCTTTCTGCAGCCGGAGGTGGTGAATCACGCAACTTTCTCGGAATTGATCCGAATGGAAGCGGTCCTTTTCCATCAATTGGCTCACCCAAAGCGTTAACAACACGCCCCAGCCAACCACTCGATGGATGCACGATACTCTCGCGAGAAATCAGCTTCGCCTTGCTACCATGACGCACACCATCGAGCTCGCCAAACGGCATACAAAGTGCTCTTCCGTCTCGAAATCCGACGACTTCAGCTTGAATTGACGCCGCGTTCTCCCCTATTTCTATTAGTAGACGCGCCCCGACGCTCATGGCGTAAACAGGGCCTGCGACCTCGATCAGAAGTCCCTTAACTGCTTCTACTCTCCCGTAAATTTCGGTTGGGAGGCATGATTCGATTTCTGCAAAAAGCGAGTCCAAAACAGATTCCCTATTAATCATTTTCGTCGATGGTAACCGATCGTTTACGCTTCTGCTTAATGTTATTGGGGAGACTTTGAATGGCGTATAGCCCTTTCAAGGAAACGAAGCGTCTAAACATGGCTTTCAGTAGCACTTGATTCGATTGAAAGCCAACCGGTCTCAAAATGTTGAACAGGAAAGGTTACACCCCTGAATTCTAGGTTGTACCCAGAGAACTGTTCCACGTCAGAGTAAAACGCTTGCGGTAGCGATTCGAGTTCTGTTAACCATAAACTCATTCAATTGAGTCGGGTTTATAGTATTCCTTCGCAACGGTTTGTGTTTTTGGGCCGGCGCGACTGCCCAGGAAAGGCAACACGAGGGGATTAACATGCGTGTATTGTTGATCGAGGACGATAGTGCTACTGCACAAAGCATTGAACTGATGCTCAAATCCGAGAACTTTAATGTCTACACGACAGATCTCGGCGAAGAAGGCATCGACCTCGGCAAACTGTATGATTATGATATTATCATGCTGGATCTGAACCTGCCGGACATGTCCGGTTATGAGGTACTGCGTACACTGCGCGTATCCAAGGTGAAGACACCTATTCTTATTCTGTCCGGTCTGGCTGGCATTGAAGACAAGGTCCGTGGCCTTGGTTTCGGCGCTGACGATTACATGACAAAGCCATTCCACAAGGATGAGCTGATTGCACGTATTCATGCAATTGTACGTCGTTCTAAAGGTCATGCTCAGTCCGTGATTGTTACCGGTGACCTCACTGTAAACCTCGACACCAAGACTGTTGAAGTTGCAGGTCAACGCGTACATCTGACTGGTAAAGAATACCAGATGCTCGAGCTACTCTCCCTTCGTAAGGGCACCACCCTCACCAAGGAAATGTTCCTCAACCACCTCTATGGTGGCATGGACGAGCCTGAGCTGAAGATCATCGATGTGTTCATTTGTAAGCTCCGCAAGAAGCTCGCTTCTGCAACTGCTGGCAAAAACTACATCGAAACAGTATGGGGCCGCGGCTACGTGCTGCGCGAACCAGAAGAGAAAGCAGCTTAAGAGCCCACCGCTCTTCCAAAGCAAACTTTCAAAGAGTTTCAGTAGAAGCCCTGCATGGTCAACACCACGCAGGGCTTTTCTGATTCTCGCCTAACTACCGGTAATCAAAAGCATTTCATCCTCAAAACTGCTAAAGCTTGCACTTTGGTGAAAGTAAGCGGAGGGTAGCTGCATCAAGCTTGATGACTTCCGAAACACATATGAGGAAACGAAGATGCAATCCTTTGCAGACCTGAGATTCATCGGGACCATCACAGCAACCGATGGGCTGTTCCAGCTCAACATCCAGTCAGATTACAGACCAGCTCTGCTGCACCTATCAGACTTCAGCCACGCCCTTATCCTGTGGTGGGCAGATCAGGTAGCAACAGAGCAGGACCGGAATACGCTACAGTTCCCAGCTCCATACGCCAAGGCAGATCATGAGATCGGCACGTTCGCGTCAAGGTCCCCTGCCCGTCCGAACCCAATCGGCCTTTCAACGGTGTCATTGCTGAATGTCGATGTAGAGCACGGCCTCATCACCGTCCCTTACATTGATGCAGAACCCGGCACCCCCATGCTGGACATCAAACCCTACTTCCCGGCCTCAGATCGGGTAGAGCAGTGCCATGGACCAGAATGGTGCAAACATTGGCCTCAATCCTATGAAGCATCAGCTGATTTCGACTGGACAGCTGAATTCGCATAAATAAGAGACCGGTTAACCTCTGCGTTTCTCGTGGAGGCTAATCGAGAAAACACCTCCAATAACGCCTAAGTGTTTTGCCAATCATAAGGCTTTATTGCCATTGTGCACCCATGAGGCTTTTTATTCTTACATCTATTGTCATGGTCGCTTTTGCTGCCAACTCCGTTTTGAACCGCTTAGCACTCGCAGATGGTGAGATTGGACCATCCACGTTCGCAACCATCAGGGTCATTGCCGGAGCCGTTATGCTCCTCGCCCTCATCTTCGTCAGAAGCCAGAAGCTTCAGTTCTCAAAGCCAAACTATCCTGCAGTGCTCGCACTCTGCGCATATATTCTCGGCTTCTCACACGCATACATCTCTCTGGATGCCGGCTTTGGAGCACTCCTGCTCTTTGGGGCGGTGCAAATCACCATGTTCGCTGGCGCATTCCTTCAGCGTGAAAAACTGGGTTTGCAGAAATGGATCGGTGCAGGCCTAGCCTTCTCAGGCCTCGTGTACCTGCTCTCCCCGGCAAATGCAGGCATAAATCCACTCGGAGCAGGTCTCATGACCTTTGCTGCTGTCGGCTGGGGCATTTACTCCATCATCGGCAGAGGCGCAGCAAACCCGCTAAAAGACACGGGAATGAACTTCCTCTATGCCATCCCATTGGTTGCTTTGGCACTTCTGTTGTTTCCCGATAACAGTGAAATCACCTCGGCAGGCGTGGTCTTAGCCGTCATCTCCGGCGCAATCACCTCAGGTCTTGGCTACGCCCTCTGGTATGCAATTATTCCGCAGCTTCAAACAAGCACGGCTGCCGTTGCTCAGCTCACTGTGCCAATCATAGCCACTGCTGGTGGGATTGTGTTCCTCGCTGAAGCCATCGACCTGCGCTTCATCATAGCGACCGCCATGGTGCTCTGCGGTGTCGCCGTTTCAGCCTATCAAAGGAAACCTCGGTAGGTTACTCAGGCCGGTCCTGCTCATCCTCATTGCCAAGCTGCAACTGATAAGTTCCGGGGACGAACCGGAACCCATCTCCGACAGCCTCAACAAACCCCAAGGCAGGGAATGGCATGTGATAGCCGATGAAAGGAATGCGCTCTTCAGCAATCATCCCAAAGATACGTCGACGCGTCTCTGCAGCCCGTGCTTTGTCGATATCAAACACAACGCGCCAATCCGGATAGGCTAAGGACCACACAAAGTGGTTCGCAGTGTCAGCCGTCAGCATGAGCTTTCGCCCATTGGCTTCCACCGAATACACCGTATGCCCCGGCGTATGGCCGTATGCCTCAATTGCCGTAATACCAGGCACCACCTGATCACCCGGATTGATGAAGTCAAACTTGTCTTTGAGCGGCAGAACATTCTCCGCAAACACCCGCGCACTCTGGTTCGCTGCAGGACCAAGCTTTTCCCAGTAGTTGAACTCAATCGGGTTCGTCACATACGTCGCGTTGGCAAAAGTAGGAATGCCGTTTTGCATCAGGCCGCCCGTATGATCCGCATGCATGTGCGTCAGCACCACAACATCGATATCACCGGAGCGTATCCCCGCCGTCGCAAGCGCTTTCAGCAAGTTCCCGCTTTGTGGCTGAGAAAGAACACCTCTTCCCGTATCAAACAGTACCAGCCCATTGCCAGTATTCACCAGAACTGGAGTGAAAAAGCCTCTGAACTTGGTAGAGGAGATGAAGTGGTCGTGACTGGCCTTGTCAAACACCTCACTCGTCTGGTCCATACCAAACGTATCCTGCGGATGCTCTGCAACAAAGGTGCCATCCAAAAGCGCGTAGACTTTGAACTCACCCAGCTGAAACTCGGTGGCTGGGGCGTGTTGATTGGATCTTTCAATCGGAATTTCCGCGGCCACCTCAGTACTCCTCATCCCTGTCGCAAGCAAACCGCCAGCGCCTAAAGCAAGGGCAGACCGTCTGCTCAGCTTAAAGAAATCACGAGAACTCATCACTCAAACTCCATCAGCCCGATGCCGGGATAGCAGGCATTCAGCGGCGTCAAACTAGCGGGAAACTCTGAGGATCTTTTGGAGGAATTCGCTCATATTGAATTTGAATTGCGAGCGAATGAAGCGATGCGCAATAAAAAAGGCCAGCTGAACGCTGGCCCATTTCTTGATCTTAAGCTGAGAAGCGAGACCCGCCCGCCAAAGCCTGAATAGTTGGCCGGGTCGTACCCGGTGTACTAGGCGAAGTTGCCGTAGACCGCGTAAAGCTTGTCGAACCAGCCGGGCGACTTGCAGCCTGCTTCTTGCGGTAAACACCGCGAAGGTTCGGATAAGGCTCAAAGCCATCAGTCAAACCAACAACAGTTTCTGCAGCACCAAGCACCAGGAAGCCATCATCCGGCAACTGACGATAGATGCGGTTCAGCACATCGATCTTGGTCTGCTGGTCGAAGTAGATCAGCACGTTACGACAGAAGATGATGTCAAACTCACCCAGATGGCTGAAGTTCTCCAGCAGGTTCAGCTTGCGCCACTGCACCATTGCCCGGATTTCTGGAGCCATCTGCCAAAGTTCACCCTGCTGAGAGAAGTACTTCAGCAGCATCTGAATAGGCAGGCCACGCTGAACTTCGAACTGGCTGTAAATGCCAGTGCGAGCTTTCTCCAGCACTTCGGTCGAAATGTCGGTACCCAGAATCTCAAAGCGGAATGAGCCAACCTTCGCCTTGTCTTCCTTCAGATACATGCTGAGGGAATAAGGCTCCTGACCAGTCGAAGCAGCCGCACACCAGATGCGCGCACTCCGGCGTGACTTACGTGCCTCAAGCAAATGAGGAAGCATCACATTCCGGAAGTTCTCGAAAGGGCTCTTGTCACGGAAGAAGAATGACTCGTTCGTCGTCATCGCTTCAACAACGTCATTCTGCAGGGACATGGAGCCCGGCTTGCTGATCGCAAGAATAAGCTCACTCAATCCATTGAGATTATGACGACGAGCTACAGGCATCAGTCGGCTTTCGACCAGATACTGCTTTTCATCGGAAAGAACGAGGCCGCTACGGGATTTCAAAAATTTCTTCAAGAAATCATATTCAGAAGTCATCATCGCGCGGCTCCTTTTAAGATACGCTTGACTTGTGCACCAATCTGATCAAGAGGCACGATGCCGCTGCAGTTCCCAGTACGGGCAGCAGCTCCTGGCATTCCCCAGACAACACTGGAGGCCTCATCCTGCGCGATGACGCTTCCGCCTTTACCGGCAATTACATTGACGCCATTTGCGCCATCACTGCCCATGCCGGTCAAAACGAGTGCCAAACACGCGGTACCGAATACTTCGGCTGCACTTTCAAAAAGTGGATCCACAGATGGCTTACAGAAGTTGACGGGAGCTCCGTCTTCAAGCAGCGAAACCGCCTGCCCGTTCTGCTTACCGATTTTCAAATGAATTCCGCCTGGCGCGATGTACACGTGCCCAGGTTTCAATACATCCATGTGCTCAGCTTCTTTTGAAGGAAGCTGAAGTTGCTTATGCAAATGCTCCGCAAGAATTGTCGTGAACGTCCGCGGCATATGCTGCGTGATCACAACGGGAACCTTAAGCAAACCATCGCGTGCATCAGTCAGCACACGCTGAAGCGCTTGCGGCCCTCCCGTGGAGCTACCAATCACAAGAGCCCTCGGCACGACCGAAGAATATGGCCGTAGCGTAATCTCTTGCTTTGCAGCTGATTGAAGCCCCATTGTCCGTGGACGGCGCAATGCTGCACGCGTCTCTGCCCGGTCAACAGAGGTTTCAGTCCGTCGTTTGTGCGGATCATTGACAATCTCCGCACGCATTCTGCGTACAGGCTCAGCTGCTGGCTTAATGGTCGTGCGCTTAAGACGTTTTCCCCCACGTCCAAGCAAGCGCAGTTTCTCCAGCAGCTCTCTCTGAAACTCGGTAGCACTGGCCGTCTGACCAGTTGTTTCCGGCTTGGCGACATAATCAGTGGCACCAAGAGAAAGAGCCTTCAAACTTACTTCGGCGTTCCGGCGCGTCAGCGTGGAAGCCATCACGATGATGAGATCGCGTTTCTTTTCTAGAAGCTTCGGAAGAGCTGTCAGGCCATCCATCACAGGCATTTCAACGTCGAGCACAACAACGTCCGGGTTGCTGCGTTCAATGTCTTTTACTGCCAGCTCACCATTTCTGTGAGTTGCAACAACTTCCAGTTCAGGATCTGCCTCAATCCATCTACTGAACAACCCACGAATGACAACGGAATCGTCTACGACCATGACCCGGATAGGTGCCGCATGACCGGATCTCTCCGTCTTTGGCTCCTCAACTTTTGCATACATGCCCAGCCGGCCCATATCCATTACTTAGACCAATCCAACTTCCTGAAATTTCGCTGAAAGAATCTCCCGATCAAACGGTTTCATGATGTATTCGTTCGCACCAGCGCGGATCGCTTTGGTAATGTGAGCAACGTCGTTTTCTGTCGTACAGAACACAACAACCGGCTCCTCACCGCCATCTTCCTCACGCAGCTTGGCCAAAAACTCCAGCCCGTCCATTACAGGCATATTCCAGTCCAACAGAACCGCATCCGGCATTGAAGCTTTACAAGCATCCAGTGCCTTCTGTCCGTCCTCAGCCTCGGTGATCTCAAATCCAATGTCCTCCAGAATGCGGCGGGCCACTTTGCGGATTACGCTGGAATCATCAACAACCAGACACTTTTTCATTAAATCGGCTCTCTCGCTTCGAAGGTGCGCTTACGCAGCTTTAGGTTCAATAAGGGAGCTCAACAGACGGTCTACATCCAGTACCACCATCAGTCGCCCGTCCAGACGATGAACCCCGCCGGAAATCTCAGCCCAACGGAAATCAAGGTTGGATGGGTTTGCTTCCATCTCATTTCTCGGCAAGTTGAGTACCTCTCCTACGGCATCAATAACAAGGCCATAGGACTCCCCTTTGTACTCAATACCAACAGCCATCATGCCCTGATCAGCATCATTTGGCTTGAGATGAAGCTTGCGACGCATATTGATGGCAGTCACGATGCGTCCGCGCAGGTTCAGCACGCCTTCCACTTCAGGCGGTGCCAGCGGAACCTGTGTAACTTTTTCAGGAACAAACACGTCATGAACCTGAGAGATAGGCAGACCGAACAGCTGGCTGCCAATCACCACAGTCACATACTGGATGTGATCGGCACTTCCCTGACGGTTGTCTTCGTCTTCAACGGCGGAGAGTTTATGAGTTGTCATGCTGCAACTCCCATTTCACTGGTCAAAACATCTTTGAGCGCTGCCAGCAGACCAGGACGGTCAAACTTGGCGACATAGTCATCAAAGCCAGCCTGACGGCCTTTTTCGATAGAAGCTGGTGTCACAACAGCAGACAGTGCGATGATCGGCAGATGGCGGAAGCGCGTATCACGACGCAGGCTCTCACAGAACTCGTAGCCGCTGATATCTGGCATTTCGATGTCGGTTACGATCGCAGCAAAGTCGGTGCCTTTTTCCATCAGCTCGTATGCGCTCTGAGCACTGGAGCAAACGGTGACATCATAACCAGCCGCTTTCAGAACCGGTGTCAGCATGTTGCGGAAGAACGCACTGTCATCGAGGAAGAGAAGCTTTCTCACCTTGGTGGTTGTGTCGATCTCTTTGCGCATGAACCAGTCATCAAATGCCAGCGGCAGATAATAACCAAGGTCGATAACTTCAGTTGCACGCTCGCGAATAATCGCGGAACCAAGCACGCCCTGACGCTCAGACACCACCTCAATGGTCATCCGGTCTTCAACAATGTCGACAATCTGATCTACAACCAGACCCATGGAACGACCATTGTCGGAGAACACCAGCATTGGCTGAGTACCCTCAGGCTTATGACGATCACCTTCGTTCACGTAAACCAGCGGCATCAGAGAGCCACGGTACTGAACCAGATCACGGCCATTGGAGTGCTCGATCTTGGAGACATCAAACTCTTCAAGGCGTGTCACCAGTGACAGCGGAACAGCCTTAGGCTCTTCAGAACCGGCACGGAACAGCAGCAGTGAAATTGGAGCATCCGCATCAATCACACGAGCTTCCTCGTTATCCTGCTCATCTTCGAAGGTATCAGTCAGCGTACCGGAAGCATGGCTTGCCATCGCGCTTGCGACACCGTTCGGATCGATAATCATGATCACAGAGCCATCACCCAAGATGGTGTTGCCTGAGAACATGTTGATGTTGCGCAGCATGGAAGACATCGGTTTCACAACAATCTCTTCGGTATGGAACACGCCGTCCACCACAACACCGAAGGTCTGGCTGCCAACCTGCATAACAACAATGAAGCCGTTATCTTCATCCAGATCAGCTTCCTCAGTCTGACCAAGCAACTGAGACATGTGAACCAGAGGCAGCAACTTGTTACGCAGACGCAGAACCGGACGATCCTTCAGGCGCTCGATGCGGTGCTCGGAGTTGGACTGAACACGCACCAGCTCAACAACAGAGAGCTGCGGAATAGCGTAGCGATCACCACCAGCTTCAACGATCAGTGTAGACACAATCGCCAGCGTCAGCGGGATCTTGATGATGAAGCTGGAACCCTTGCCCGGAGTGGAGCGAAGGTCGATAGAACCACCAATCAGCTCAACGTTGTTGCGCACAACGTCCATGCCAACACCACGACCAGAAACACTGGTCACGTTGGTCGCTGTCGAGAAGCCTGCTGCAAAGATGAACTTGTAGATCTGCTGATCTGCCATCTTTTCCAGTTCGGCTTCGGTGGTCACACCGTTCTTAAGCGCTTTTTCCTTGATCTTCTCAAGGTTCAGACCACGACCATCATCCTTCACTTCGATGATGATATGACCGCCTTCGTGATAAGCGGAAAGGGTGATGTTACCCTTCTCTGGCTTACCAGCAGCAACACGGTCAGCAGGCTCTTCCAGACCGTGGTCTGCAGAGTTGCGGATCATGTGGGTCAGCGGATCTTTGATGAGCTCCAGAACCTGACGATCAAGTTCTGTCTCCGCACCAATCATCTCAAGGCCGATTGGCTTATCAAGTTCCTGAGAAAGATCGCGAACAATACGCGGAAGCTTCTGCCATGCGTTGCCGATTGGCTGCATGCGGGTCTTCATGACCCCTTCCTGCAACTCACCGGTTACATTGGACAGACGCTGCAGAGGAACCTTGAACTCGCTGTCTTCATGACGACGAACGATCTCCAGCAGCTGGTTACGTGTCAGCACCAGCTCGGACACCATGGTCATCAGGTGTTCAAGTGTCTCAACATTCACACGAATGGACTGATTGGAAACACCCTGACTGGAGGCCTTACCCTTAGCACTTGGGTTTTTCGGCTTAGCTTCAGCCTTCTTCGCAACCGGAGCTTCTGCCTGAGGCGCAGCTTCAGGAGCGGCATCCATTGCTTCCGCTTCGTCCTCTGCATCTTCCGCAGGATCAGGCATTTCGATTTCGACTTCAGCTTCCTGGAAGGCGCGCTCCAACTCATCCAGCGATACTTCGCCAGGGCGCAATGGCCGCTCCAGAACCTGATAGATATCGGTGCCAACTTCTTCCTCAGCAGCTTTTTCCTCTGCCATAGCTGCCGCCATTTCGTCAGCCATGTCATCGTTGTCAGCGCTTAGGGAAAGTCGTTCCAACTCATCAATGAGATCACGGTCCGCGCCTTCTGGCTCAGTACCGTTTGCAGCTTCAAGATCAGCAAGAATATCTTTAATGCGATCGATTGAAGCAAGAACAAGCGTAACCGCTTCGTGTGTTACTGGAACACCATCGCGGAACTTGCCCATAAGAGTTTCAGCAGCATGAGCAATCGCTTCCAGACGCGGCAGGCCCAAGAACCCACAAGTGCCTTTGATTGTATGCACTAACCTGAAAATGTTATCCAGAATGGTGGCGTTGTTTGGCTCTTGCTCAAACTTCACCAACTCAACGTCTACAACATCCAGGCTTTCATTGGTCTCAGTGAGAAACTCTCTGAGAAGATCGTCCATGGCCCGCACCCACTCAATGCTTAGGGGAGCCTCAAAACGAGACTCCTAAATTTCACTAAGGTTGAGTGTTAAGCCAAACGGTTAACATAGGTTGAAAGATTGTAAGATTCATCCAACCTACAATAAATGGTTGTTTTTGACAGTTGATCAGGCAGACTCAGAAACCTGAGTATTTGCCTTGCATATGACGGCGTCACCGTCTTTCTCCAGCTCAATATTTAAGCCAGCTTCACCTGCCAACAAAACCGCATAGATCGGTTGAACAGTGTGGGCATCTACCCGTTCTGGCTCCTGACCGGAAAGAATCTCACTTACAACCTGAGGGATTCGCGCATTCGTTCCTTCAGCTTTAAGGAGAAAGTTCGGAGCGCTCTCATCCCCTTCCATACTGATAGTAATGGTACCACCCCGTGGAACACACTGATTCATGAGCAAAAGTAGGTTCAGGATCAGCTTCACCTGATTCTTAGGCAACAGCAGACGCGGCATAGTCCACTCAAGATTTGCCTTCTCATTGCTCATGTATCCAACAGCAACTTCCTGCGCATCACCCAGATCAATGGAAGCACCGGCAGATCCGGCAGCACCAAATGCGAGGCGCGCAAACTGAAGTTTCGCAGAAGCTTGGCGGGCTGATTTACGAATAAGGTCCATCGCAAAGTCTGCCATGTCCTCATTGCCTTCTTCATCCAGCACTTCCAGACCGTTTGTGATTGCCCCGACAGGTGAGATAATGTCGTGGCACACACGGCTTGCGACGAGTGCGGCAAGATCAAGAGAAGACAATTCCTTAAATACTGACATAACCGCTCCAGAACTTTGGCCAACTGGCCCTATGATTGATTCGTGATGTGGCGAAAAAGGTACAAGCCTGCTGGTTTAATTCCAAGCTGGACATCATTGATATGGACCGCATTTTACATCGCGTGCACGACTTTGTGCCTTTGCGAGCAAAATGTCCGGCGCCGTCAGAAACAAAGCCCGGTGTTCACGGCTCTGAAACAGCAATAACCGCTGGTTATAGACAAGGTAGATTTTCGCCAATCCCTCAGCTCGGTAGCCTTGCGCAAGTGAGAGGGCATCGCATCCCTGAAATAATGGGGCATAGACCTCTGGATCGTGCTTGAACGCTTCCCGGTTACCTTCATTGGCAAACGCCCAAACCCGACCGCCCCATGAGAGCGACAGGTCTTCACGCCCCTTTTCCGGAGTTTCCGAGACTTGATAGGACACTGGATCGCACATGGACAGCGTGTAGGTGAACCGTTCCTGCGCATAGGCGAATGCTGAGGCAGCACACAAAAAAAGGAGAGAACACCACGCAATTCGGCCTGTACGCATAAATTTTCTGTAGAAAACATCAGAAATCATGAGAATGTCCATCCAGAGTCCGAATCACCTGCATTAACTAAACCAGCAAGTTTGACAGAGATACAAAATTCGCGACGCCTGGCCAACGGGATGCACATCATTTACCCAGCTATACCGTGATTAACCACTAGGTAGATGTAAGGCACTATAACTTGTTGTACCTAAAAGTTGCACTATGCCCTTAACATTGGATTTGCTCTGAACAATCCAAATTCTCGGGTTTCTTGGAAGGAGACGTTGGCATGATGACGAGCCTGTTCGCCAATCTGCGCAACAAAGCTGCAATCGTCCTTTGCGCCATTTTCGCTCTGCTGGCGCTCAACACACATTCATATGCACAAGCGGCTGTTGATCAGTCACGCTACCACGAGCAAGACATCCTCTCCGCAGGTCATGACTTCTTTGGTTCAATCTCCACCGGTCTGGCACAGGTCGTGGAACGTGCAGTTCAGCAATACGGTGAGCCAAACGGCTATATTCTGGGCCAGGAAGGCTCCGCTGCTTTCTTCGCAGGCGCTGCTTATGGTGAAGGCACGCTCTACACCCGCAACGCAGGCAACCACCAGATTTTCTGGCAGGGTCCATCTCTGGGCTTTGACGTTGGCGGTGACGGCGCACGCGTGATGATGCTGGTCTACGATCTGCCAAGTGTCGATGCCATCTATCGCCGCTATGTTGGTGCAAAGGGTTCTGCTTACCTCGTAGGCGGCTTCGGCATGCAGGTTCTGTCCAACAACGACATCTTCGTTGTACCGGTTCGTGCAGGCGTTGGTGCTCGCCTTGGCCTCAACATGGGCTATTTGAAATTTACTAGGAAGCCAACATGGAATCCTTTCTGATATAACTAACCCTGCGTTAGTTATATTTTGGCAAGTTAGTGTGTGAGAGAATGCGCTTAAGTCTGCTGCAGACCCTCACACCCGTTAAACAGATCAGGCATAGTTTGTGATTGAAATTGCACTATACATTGCACTGGGTTTCTTCCTCGCGAGCATTCTAGCGCTCGCTGCCCTCCCCTTTATTTGGGGCCGTGCTGTACGCCTCACGCGCAAAGCGATTGAGACGTCCAACCCGATAAGCTATGCCCGTGCCACCATGGCAAAAGATGCGCTGCGCGCGCAGCACGCCATCGCGATCCGTCAGATGGAAGTTCGCCTGGAAGGCATGACGGAAAAGCTTGCTGAAAATGCATCTGCCCGCGCAACTGCCGAGGCACAACTCGCTGAGCTAAAGGAAGAGCTGAGCGTCGTGCAACTCAAGTCCGCCCGAGAGCGCAAAAACATGGCTCAGAAGGCCACACGCTTCCTGCGCCGCAGAAATCCATCTGAACCGATTCCCTTCTCCGCTGATGACCGCATCACGACCGAGCCTGAAGCAGAGTTGGAAACTGCAGGTGCTGAACAGACAGCCGACCAGAAGGCATCCGCTGAGATTATCCAGCTCAACAAACAGGCCGCCGCAGAAAAGACCCGCGAGCTTGATGCTGAACTGAAGGACGAAGAAGGTGCGACCAAACCAGTTGGGCCAATCGACACGTCAGAACTTCAGGATATGGACAACCCGCTTGCAGAGCTCGCAACTCAGATCTCTCAGCAGGTTTCAGAGATGACAGCAGAAGCTGAAACCAAGCATCAGCCAACCTCTCCGGCAGAGGCGGCGGAACTGGCCTCACAGTCTTTTACTAAACTTAAAAGCCGCTACAGCTCACTGGAGCGCGAGCGTGATGACTTGAAACACGCCCTCCAGCAAGAGAAGGCAGCCAAAGAAAAAGCTGCCAAGCGCACAACCAGAAATCCGAATATTAAAACGCCTGAGCATATGAAAACTCTCGAAACCGATCTGGAAGAAGCAAAGAAAACAATCGAGAAGCTGACCAAGCAACTCGAGGAACGCGCCAACAGCACCTCCAAAATCGAGGAAGCCATTGATCTGCGCAATGAGCTGAAAGATCTTGCTGCCCAGATCACAGCAAAGGCAATTGCAGAAAATCCTCCGCTCGCAGAAAAGTACGATGAAGTCCTGAAAGACCTCAGCACAATCGCCTCAAGCACACCGAAGGCTGAGGCAGCAAAGCCCAAAACCACGCGCACCCGGCGTGCTCCGGCGAAAACCACAAAGCCGCGCACCCGTAAGCCAGCAGCAGCAAAGAGTGCTCCAGCGGCAAAAGCTGACAAAGCGACACCTGCACCAGAGCCAGACAAGAACCTTGCTGAACGCATAGCAGACGCAAGAAAGACCAGCAGCTCCCGCGGCTAACCTTCGGCTTCATACATTTCAAACAAAAGGCGCCTTAAACGGCGCCTTTTTCGTATCTTCTATCGGATTGCTGCGTTAGCCGGCTCAGGCGTCTGTCGGGCTCTTGGAGCCTCCACTCGCATCCTGTTGCGACTTACCAGCTACTTCCACCAGCCGCACTTCATTGTCCGCCAGCAACTGCCGGTAATCCTGCGAAACCAGCGTATCCGTCACAAACGTATCCACTTGTGCAATATGGCCAATCCGTACCGGAGCAGAACGCTCAAACTTGGTCTGGTCAGCGACCAGTATAACATGCCGTGCATTCTCGATAATCGCCTGCGCAACCCGCACTTCGCGGTAATCGTAGTCCAGCAGCGCTCCATCGCGATCCAGCGCAGACACACCAATCACAGCGTAATCCACCTTGAACTGCCTGATGAAGTCCGCAGCAGCCTCACCCACAATGCCGCCATCTGTTGCACGCACCAACCCGCCAGAGATGATCACTTCATTCTCTGAGAATGGGCGCAATGTGCTTGCCACATTGAGGTTGTTGGTGATGATCATAAGGCCGGTACGCTGGATCAAAGCCCGCGCCACCGCCTCAGTGGTCGTCCCGATGTTCACAAAGAGCGATGCACGATCCGGGATCAGGTCAGCAGCGGCTTGCCCGATGGCTTCCTTCTCTTTGCCTGCCAGATCTTTACGTGCGGAATAGCCCAGGTTCTCAACGCCAAACGCCAGCAGCGCCCCACCATGTACGCGGGTCAGCAGCCCTTGGTCGCTCAACTCTTTCAGGTCTTTGCGGATTGTCTGAGGAGACACAGAAAAGCGCGTGGCAAGTTCATCAACTTCCACCTTCCCGGTCTCTCGGGCAATATCAAGAATAGAGTTGTGGCGCGAAACCAGCATCATGAATCAAGTCCGATAATTTTTTTGTACATTGCCACCAGTCTATAATCTGCGATGTTTCACAGTACTATAGCCAAAAGCACAGAAGCATCCAGACGACTATTAGATGAGTTCAAAACAAAAGTCCTCTTGCCTCTGCTCCCCTACTCTTAGTATTAATACGTCACAAAAAGGGGACAAGCTGCAACTTTTTCCATCTTTGTCATGATACCGCCCAAAGAAGTCCGTTAAAGCTCACGCGGATCAATACACTGTCTTATCAAAGTTCAGCTAGAAAATCTAAGAGGGACGAACTGTGACCCGCGTAATGGAACGGCAATACAGTGCCAATCGGTATTCTGCAAAGAAACCAGCTGCACTGAAAAGCAAACTCCAGACTGCTGAGGCCCGCATCGAAGTTCTCGACAACATCGATGACTTGAAAGAAATGAATGCTCAGCTCAGTGAAAGTCTGGCAAAGACCGTCAGCAACGAAACTCAGAGTGACGAAAAGCTCTGGAATGAAGTTGACGGCGATAAAGAAGACCACCACCTCGGCGCAGGATTAAACGGTCGCTGGTTCTAAACCGCACCTTTGGGCTTTCCTGCTGCAAACACGTCTATCCTTGAAGTGCTGCATCCCCCCATCTAGGGGAACCATCCTCAACCAACATCCAAGCAAACACCACATACCATTGCTAACTTGCGCCTTGCCTTAAGCAAAAGATGCACGCAAGCTCAATACTGCTTACTGGCTCAGTAACGATGTATTGGGAAGAAAAGTAGTGGCACGCCCAAGGGGAATCGAACCCCTGTTTCCGCCGTGAAAGGGCGGCGTCCTAACCGCTAGACGATGGGCGCTCACGTGAGTGAGAGAACTTTTAAAAAGCTCTGTCTTCGAGCAGATAACTACCCGGTAATTCGAAGACAACTATGGTACGCCCAAGGGGAATCGAACCCCTGTTTCCGCCGTGAAAGGGCGGCGTCCTAACCGCTAGACGATGGGCGCTCACATAGTGAGAAGACTTTTACAAAGTCCTGTCTTCAAGCAGATAACTGCTTGGTATCGCTGATGAAGCTTTTGGTACGCCCAAGGGGAATCGAACCCCTGTTTCCGCCGTGAAAGGGCGGCGTCCTAACCGCTAGACGATGGGCGCCTAAGCTTCGCTCTCGCGATGGACGGGGGTATATTGGCTAATTCCCCGCTTGGCAAGCCCCCTCCTCAAAAGAAAAGGGGGTTTATCCACCTATCTCGCAACAAAATCAGTGCGTGCGATTTTTCGGCCCGTCACAGGGTCGATATAGACAAGTGCTTGTGACGCACCTTCTTTCACCAGCACAACCAGATTTCCGTCCATCTGGGTCACGGAGATAACCTGTGCTTCAGCGCCAATCGCAATTGTTGCAGCAATATTATCTGCGCTAACATTGGAATTATTGGCGTTAATCTTATAGAAGATGGCCGCAAAGACAGCTAATAAGCCGAGCACCATGACAAGGCTTGACCCCATCAAGAGGCGGCGGAGCTTCGCTTGAAGCCTCAAAGCTGCTGGATCAAGTTCGTCCTGTACAGTCTCGTCGCTGTCAGTATTAGGATCACGCATGAACGATAAATCTCCTGAGGGCACCCAGCCACTCACAAACTCTGTAATTGCCAATGAGCAGCAACCAACAGTCATCACGCCAGAGCCGGAAGACACCGGTCGCCGTCTGGATGCTGTGCTCGCTGCGCATATAGATGACTTCAGTCGCAACCGACTTCAAGCCTTGATCCGGGCTGGTCAGGTTCAAATTGGCCAGCGCACGGTGTTGGAGCCTAAATATAGAGTCTGTGCCGGAGATACAATCACTCTTATTGTCCCTGAGCCAGAAGCAGCTGAACCTCAGCCAGAAGACATCCCTCTGACGATTGTTTATGAGGACGAAGATCTGATCGTCATCGATAAACCAGCAGGCCTTGTCGTGCATCCTGGTGCCGGCAATCCTACTGGCACACTAGTCAACGCACTGATCCACCATTGCGGCTCTTCCCTTTCCGGCATCGGCGGCGTCAAGCGCCCTGGCATCGTTCATCGCATTGATAAAGACACCACAGGCCTGCTCGTCATCGCTAAAAATGACATGGCACACCAAGGCCTCGCAGCTCAGTTTGCCGACCACGGCAGAACCGGCCCACTCGAACGTGCCTATAAAGCTCTTGTCTGGGGCGCTCCCACAGCTGCTAAGGGAACCGTAGACGCCAACCTCGCTCGCTCAACCGCCAACCGCCAGAAGATCTCAGTGCTAAAAACTGGTGGTCGCCATGCAATTACCCATTGGCAGGTTCAGGAGCGTTTTGGCCCGCAGGATGAAGCTGCCGTAGCAAGCCTCATTGAATGTCGTCTGGAAACAGGCCGTACCCACCAAATCCGCGTACACATGTCCCACATCGGAAATCCGCTAATAGGTGATATGGATTACGGTTCTGGCTTTAGAACTAAATACAATAAATTCCACGAACCACTGAAAACCCAGTTGGCGGAATTCAAACGACAAGCTCTTCATGCAGGACTTTTGGCGTTTGCGCACCCAAGAACTCAGGAATTCATGAAGTTTGAATCGGAGTTACCCGCTGATTTTGCTGGTATTCTTCAATCATTACGAAAAATTTAGGCCAAAAAAATTGCCGATCTGGTAGCGTTTTGGCCACAATGTTCCCATATAGAAACTTCAGGTGCGCTTCATCTGGAGGCACCAATGTGTGTTTGCCGAAAAGCCTGATCCCTCGATCAGGCGGGAACACTAAGCAAGGAGGGGTGCTTTATGGCCCGTAACCTACCAGCCCTCACGGGTGGCGAAGGCGGCTTAAGCCGCTATTTAGATGAGATTAGAAAATTCCCGATGCTTCAGCCGCAGGAAGAGTACATGCTCGCCAAGCGCTACCGGGAACACGACGAACCTAAAGCTGCCGAAAAACTTGTAAATTCTCACCTGCGCCTCGTTGCAAAGATCGCAATGGGTTACCGTGGCTATGGCTTGCCTCTGGGCGAAGTCATCTCCGAAGGTAACGTAGGCCTGATGCAGGCTGTAAAACGATTTGAGCCGGACAAAGGCTTCCGACTGGCAACCTATGCGATGTGGTGGATTAAAGCGTCCATTCAGGAGTATATCCTGCGCACTTGGTCGCTGGTTAAAATGGGCACCACCGCAAACCAGAAACGCCTATTCTTCAACCTGCGCCGCGTCAAAGGCAAAATTCAGGCATTTGAAGACGGTGATCTGCGTCCGGAACAGGTCCAGCAGATTGCAACAACGCTCGGCGTAACGGAAAACGAAGTTGTTTCCATGAACCGCCGTTTGGGTGGCGACTCTTCTCTGAACGCTCCACTGCGCTCCAGCGAAGGTGAATCCAGCGAATGGCAGGATTGGCTCGTCGACGACTCCGAAAGTCAGGAAGCTGTGCTTGCTGAGCAGGAAGAGTATGACGTGCGCCGTGACATGCTGAAAAATGCGATGAGCGTTCTCAACGAACGTGAAACCCGCATTTTTGAAGCCCGTCGTCTGTCAGAGAACCCAATCACTCTGGAAGAGCTTTCCACCGAGTTTGGTGTCAGCCGCGAACGTGTTCGCCAGATTGAAGTGCGTGCTTTTGAAAAGGTCCAGAAGGCCGTTCAAGAAAGCGCAATGGCAATGGCTGCCCAACACGCAAGTGCATAACACGTACTCCCGCTCAGGGGGTACGTTTCCCAGCCAGATGAAAATGGACGCTGATTGCACAGCCACGATGGATGCTGTCTGCATTGTAACGCTTACATGCACACAATTTGAGCTGAATTAACTTAAAATACAAATCATCTGTAGGAACATCCTTTTAAATAAACAGCCAAACTTGTCGTCCCTCAGGTGCTCTCCTAAGGTTAATGATGAGGGGATTTTATGTGAGTTGGGTCGCTTCCCCTCTTGGAGGGAAATACAATGTTCGGCTCTGGCTGGCTGTCGCAAACCAACCGCGCACTCGCTGCGGTCGTATCCTGCTTAATCATAGCTATAGCTATACTGCTCCGCATCCTATACCCGCAGGTATTGGAAAACGTCGGATACCTCAGCCAAAACGCGCTGCAATTGGCTTGGCCAAACACAGCATCGGCGCCGCCGGTTTACACGATCCATTTGACACCAGAATCATCCCAGCAAACGCAGGAGCCGGTGTATCAGCGTCTCGAGCTGGCGCAAATCCTTCAAAAGCTGGGGGAGTATAATCCTGAGTTACTGGTCATCGACGCAGACTTCCGAAAGGCTGATCCTGCTTCACCAACACTGAGAAGCAGAACCTATGATACCTTGCAGCCATCCTTACGAGCGACATACCCAAACCACGACCTTCTGCTGCAAACCATCATCTCCCATTACCCTGTGTTGCTCAACAGTCCTTTGACCCAGGCAACAGCAGAAAAACCTCCACTTTCCAATTACATAAGGTTCTCAGAAGCTGTCGGCTTCCAAGGCGATGAACACTATGCAAAGGGGGCGTCTGCCCTGCTCTACGAGCTCCAATATGAGAGCAAAGCCAACCCGGCACCCTCACTCACACTGCAAGCCTGGAAGCTCTTAAATTCAGCTAAAGCCGATGATTTTCAGTTGATTCAAACAGAGCAAGGCTCCTCGTTAGAAAGTGCAGAACTTCAAGTTCCCGTCACCTCAAAGGGTGAGATGCTGATTTACAACAGTGGTTCAGCCAGTGCCTATATTTTTGCGGCAAACGACGTCCTGCGAGATAAAGTCTCCTCTAAACTTTGGCCGCCAGCACCAAACAGCACTTTTGTTCTGGGCACACAGTCGAGAGTGTCAGAACGGCATGCACAGGCCCTCCAAACGCTGCAATCTAATAATTTCATCACCATTCCCACGTGGAGCCAATACACTGAGATTGCTGCACTAATCATTTTCGGTGGCGCTGTCGTGCTCGCTTCAGCAACACAAGGCTTCTGGCTTAGCCTGACCATAGCGGTCATCGCCGTACTAGCGATGAATGGCGTCGCATTTCACCAGTTTGCTCTTAACAACATAGCACTGGAGCCATTCTTTCCATCGCTCATCATTCTGCTGATATTCGCTATCTCCTGCACCATCAGAAGAGTGACCTTCAAAAGCCACCGCAGCAAAACGACTGAGCGATTTGCAGGTATCCTTGCACCCAAACAGATGCAGAAGTTGCTTACAAAATCAGAGCAACTGCCATTGGAAGGTCAACAACGTGAGATCACGAGCCTCTCAACCCGCCTGAGGCATTTTCATCGATATTATGAGGGTCTCTCCCCTCAGGATCTCGCAAGCTTTTCTAACAGCTTCCAAACCGCACATTTGGATGAAGTCCATATCCACGATGGAACACTGAATACGCTGAATACATCGGGCCTAAGCGCCTACTGGAACGCCCCTTTGGATGATCCGTTCCATGCAGCACATGCGTGTCGGACGGCGATTGAAATGCAGAAGCAGATGAAGCGTTTTAATGTCAAAGATCGCTTCAACTTCAATCAGAAAAACATGACGGATCACGCAGTCACGCTGGATATCGGCATCTCAACAGGTCTGGCAACACTGGGAGAAACCGGCACTAGACGCCACTTCAGATATGCCCCACTGGGCAAACCCGTTGATTTAGCTGATGATTTAGCCCGTCATTGTAAGGAGGCAGGCCACAGTCTCCTCATCTGCGAAACCACCCGCGGCCAGATGCAAGAGCTCGCGACGCTGGAGACGATCCCTGTCAAAACCAGCCGTTATTTAATGCGTTCGTTTGCGTTACTCGGTGATCCATCCCTCGCTTTTTCGGAAAACTTCCTCAAACTCAAGAACACCCACTGCAACATGGTCTTCGCGCTCTTTGAGGAGAACGACAAGAAAAAAGCACTCACTCTGCTGGACGAATGCAAGGCCCTCTCTGACGGCGAGTACAACGCCATCTATGCGGCTTTCGAGAAGTACATCCTCAGCGATCTGGCGCAGCACGAAGCGGTGAAGGATGCAGCGCAATAACAGCATTTGGCCTACAAATAAAAAGAGCCCCCGAAACTCGGAGGCTCAATAATTGGTTTAGACCTATAACGGTTAGCGCAGTTCAACCGCGTAGGTTTCCACTGGAGGCGCTGTTTTAATGAGCCCCTGCTCAATCAGGAAGTTCGCAAAGCGCTCGTAGCGGCCAATATCCAAAGCAGCTGGACGGCTCGCAAAGCGTGGCAGGGTGTCTGCCCAGGCGCGTTTATTCAGCTCATCATCAAGGTTTGGGTAGACCTCAAGAAAGCTCTTCCAGGAGTCCTGAGGGTTGTTCAGCAGATAAACAGTTGCCGCCTCAATCGCACTGATGAACTTCTTCAGGCGTGGATCATCCAGCTTGTCCTTGTGAGCAACATAGATCAGCTCATCATAAACCGGCACACCATTCTCTTCCGGATAGAACGCACGACCTTTCGCGCCTTCAATTTCCATCTGGTTCAGCTCAAAGTTACGGTAACCACCAATCACCGCATCAACCTGTCCCGCAATCAAGGAAGGAGAGAGCGAAAAGTTCACGTTGATCAGCTCAACGTCATCAGAACTCAAGCCAGCATTGGAGAGCATCTTACCCAGCATCGCGCTTTCAAAGCCGGACGTGGAGTAGCCGATACGCTTGCCCTTCAGGTCTGCAATCTCCTTGATCGGTCCATCTTCCAACACGATCAGCGTGTTCAGCGGCGTGGAAACCAGCGTGCCGATGCGCATCAGCGGCATGCCTTCATCGATCTGCGGATGCAGCGTTTGCTGATAGGAGATTGCAATATCCCCCTGCCCGGCAGCAACCAACTTTGGTGGCATGGAAGGATCAGCTGGTTCAATCAGCTCAACATCAAGCCCTTCCTTCTCAAAGAAGCCCCGTGCCTTCGCAACCACAATCGGAGCATGGTCCGGGTTCGCAAACCAATCGAGCAGCACCGTCAGCTTGTCCGCAGCCTGCACCTGAAGTGTGCTCGCAAGCATCGCTGCGCCAAACAGCATACCTAATTTTTTCATAAGGTTACGTCCTCATACTCTGAGATCTAGATCTCTTTCTGCCAATAGATCATCCGAGAAGTGGCGAACTCAACAACTGCCCTCAGGCTCAACACCATCACCGCAAGCAAGATCAGCGCTGCAAACATGGTCGCTGTTTGCATGCGTGCGTTGGATTGCAACATGATGAAAGCCAGCCCTCCTTTTGCACCAACCCATTCTCCAACCACTGCACCAATCGGCGCGAACACCGCCGCAATCCGCATGCCTGACGCCAGAGACGGCATCGCAGCAGGAATACGGATGTAACGGAGCATTTGCCAGCGGTTGAGACCGTGCAGCTTACCAAGGTCAAGCAAGGACTGATCCGTCCTCCGCAACCCGTCAAAAAACGTTGAGGTCACGGAAAAGAAGATCACAATCACCGCCATCACCACCTTGGAAGCAAGCCCAAAGCCGAACCAGAGCACCAGAAGCGGCGCAATCGCAAACACAGGAAGAGATTGAGTTGCTGCAATCGGAGGCAGCAAAAACAGGCGCACCCGGCGAGACATCGACAGCAAGATAGCAAGCGAAGCCCCGGCACTCACGCCAAAGAGAAAGCCGAGAACGGTCTCATAGGCGGTAATGCCTGCATGATGCAGCAGGAAAGCACCCTGATTGAGAAAAGCGGTAAGCACCGCCGCCGGACCTGGCAATAGAAACGGAGGAAACTCTCCAATCCGAACCACAATTTCCCAAATGGCGACAAACAGCAAAATCCCGAAAAGACTTCGCAGAATTCGTATTAAAGCTCGCTTCAGCATGTCATTTCCCAACAATGGTATTGGGCATCACAAACAGGCGGAAGAACGGAGCTCAGATTGGCTCTCTAGGAATTTTCGACACAGGACCTCCAACTACAAACTGCAGATATGGAGATCCGGGAAGAATGGCTCAGGTCCCGTCCCTTCGCCGGCATTACCCGGATCAGGTTCAAAGGGTTTAGCTCGTGGCAATCTCAGCTTTTCGTCAAGAAAAGCACCCCTCGGAATGGCATGGACCATGCGCGTTTCTACGGGAGTTTGCAAGCAGATTTTCCAAGGCCGGGGGACAACGCCATGAAAAAAGGCCTCAGCTCGAACAGAGCCAAGGCCTTCTAAAATCAATCTAACTTGCTGAAATCAGATTACTTCCAGCTCTTGATTGCCTGTGCGACAACCTTATTGCCAGTTGTCCCTTTTTCAAAGGTCAGCATTGCACGGCGACCGCTGTTGTACAGCAGCGGAACATCAATCCATTCGCGCTCAGCAAGACGCTGCAAGTTCTTCGCCTTCTCTTCATTGCTGTCAGAAAGAGCAATCCAGAAGAGCGTGTCAGAAACCTTCACAGCAGCCCCATCAAGCGGATCACCAGCTTCAGACTCAGTCTTCTTCAGGATCAGACCAGGCACTTTCTCAACGCCCTTACCGTCAAACCCTTCCGGGAAGATGAAGTTCAGCTCCAACAGATGGCTCGCAGGCAGGGACTGGTCGCTGTTCGGCTTCAACGTCATCTCAACAGAGAGATTGCGGGATGGAAGTGTCGCAACAGCCTTGATGACAGAAATGCCATTGACCTCATCCAGCGTCCAAACCACGTTACCGCGAGACGCAGAACCAGCTGCACCCGGTGTCAAAGCTTCTTCGTAAAGAATGCTCTGCTGTGCCACTGGAGAAATCTCGGACTCGGTGCCGATAGTCTCTGCAGGTGGAACTGAGTTTGTCTCGACGCCTGCTGTCTGCGGCTCAGGCTCCTTAGCCGGCAGCACCTGAGGTGCAGCACTATCATCAGTGGATGCGGAAGGAGCCGGATCAACACTGCGAACAACAGTTGGTGCAGGTGCAATTTCTGCTGGTGCCGCGCTGGAAGAGTTCCGGGTAATCCGTGTTGTCGTCACCGGTGTTGCATCTGGAGAAACTTTAGCTCCTTCATCAGATGGCAACAGACGGTCAGTGTTCTTCTTAGGTGCACGCTCTGGCTGAACCCGAAGTGGTTCATCTTCACCCGTTGGTGCGCTCTCTGGCTCTCCGGTCTCGCTGGTTTCAGCTGGCAGGATCAGAGAGAGAATGGCCTCGCGCTGGCTGTAAACGCCTGCAGTCACACCCAGAATGATCAGGATGATAACAATCATGCCGACAATGCCGGATGTATTGGAAGGCTTCAGACCTTCCTCCTGCTCAATCGCGTCCCCTACGCGCTGTGCAACCACAGGCTTGCGGGAGGAAGCAGGTTTACGGCTTGTCTTTGGCTTAACCTTTGCAGGCTCGTCAATCTCGCGGCGAGCGGTCTTGTCTTTGGTCTCCAGCTTGGAGCGACGAGCTTCGCCAGGAACCCAGGCGCGCTCTTCAGCGCTGGTCTCAACAGCCCCTTTGGTTGGCAGGGAGGCAGCAGGCTCTTTCGGCTCGCTCTCGCCCATAGAACCAAGATCAGGCTCTTTGCGCTCTTTAGAAGCTTCAGGCAGCTGGTCACGCGCCATCTGATTGGCTTGGTGTGCAGCATTGCCAAGATCCTGTGCCGCACGAACAGCTTCTTTAAACACATCCGCTTTGGCAGCAGGTGCTTTTGGCTCTTCGCGTGCAGGCTCTTCAGGCTTTGCCTCAACCTTTGGCTTGTCGTCAGCTGGTGGAGGAGTTGGTGCCGCAGAAACAGGAGGAGCTGTCGGCTGTGGAGCACTTGGAGCTGGGGTGGTTTTGGACCGCCCCAACCCGAGAGACTCGCGAGCAGCTTCCGCTTCGACCTTACGAATGGCCTCTTCAAGCTTCAGCTGCTCCTCAGTGATCTGGGAGGGAGACAGTGGTGGGTCGTAACTTTTAAGTTGCTTTACAATTGCATTTCGCGCGCGTTGATAAACTGCCCGCCGTGCCGAACCAGTGTTCTCTTGTAAACCAGCTACCGCTTTTTTCAGAACGGAATTATAGTCCGCCATTTAACTGCCCATTGCCCCCAGAGCTTCACTTCACGACTTAATCCTGGAATGGATTCTGAACCAGGATTGTGTCATCACGTTCTGGGCTTGTTGATAACAGAGCGACCGGAGCACCAATCAGCTCTTCAACATGCCGAACGTATTTCACAGCTTGTGCAGGTAATTCAGCCCAGGTGCGCGCGCCTTTGGTTGATTCCTTCCAACCAGGCAGGGTCTCATAAATGGGAACAACCCGCGCCTGAGCACCTTGAGATGCCGGAAGGTAATCGATTCGCTCACCATCTAGCTCATAACCAACACAAATCTTAATTTCATCCAGTCCGTCCAAAACGTCAAGCTTTGTCAATGCAATCCCATTGATTCCGCTGGTGCAAACGGTTTGACGGACAATCACTGCATCAAACCAGCCACAGCGACGACGACGACCGGTGTTTGTTCCGAACTCATGACCACGGGTACCGAGGAACTCACCAACTTCGTTCTGCTGTTCTGTCGGGAACGGGCCTTCACCAACACGGGTGGTGTAAGCTTTGGTGATGCCAAGCACGTAATCGATGGAGTTTGGACCAAGACCACTACCAGCAGCAGCCTGACCTGCAACTGTATTGGATGAAGTTACAAACGGATAAGTGCCGTGGTCGTTGTCCAGCAGCGCGCCTTGCGCACCTTCAAACAACAAACGCTTACCTTCACGGCGCGCTTTATCCAGCATGTACCATGCTTTATCCATGTAAGGCAGGATCTTGTCTGCAACACTTTCCAGCTCCTGATAGATGGTTTCAGGAGAGATTTCATCGCGACCCAGACCACGCAGAATTGCGTTGTGGTGTGTCAGCAGACGGTCAATCTTCGCTGGCAGCGTGCTCATGTTTGCCAGATCCATCACGCGGATTGCGCGACGACCGACTTTATCTTCATAAGCAGGGCCGATACCACGTTTGGTGGTGCCGATTTTGGTGCCTGCTGGGCTTGCATCTTCACGCAGAGCATCAAGCTCGCGGTGCAGGCTCAGAATAAGAGTAGCATTGTCAGCAACACGCAGGATTTCCGGAGAGATTTTCACACCCTGAGCTTCAAGGCGCTCGATTTCAGCGACCAGTGCATGAGGGTCAATCACAACGCCATTGCCGATGACGGAAAGTTTGCCACGAACAACACCAGATGGCAGCAGTGCCAGCTTGTAGCTCGTGCCGTCAATAACAAGCGTATGACCTGCATTGTGTCCGCCTTGGAAGCGTACAACAACATCGGCTTGCTCAGAGAGCCAGTCGACAAGTTTACCCTTACCTTCGTCACCCCATTGTGACCCAACTACGACAACGTTGGCCATGGTTTTTCAGCCCTCCTGCGGCTGCCAGCGTCTTGTCTCAAAGACGCCGTCATATGATTTGCTTGTCTGTATAAAGTGGTTTGTCACCTCAGAATGCAAATCATGAGAGACAACATAAGAAACCCCGGCGTAAAAGCCGGGGCGCAGTTACAGCGCCTTATAATCTGTCACTCACTTAAATACGAGCCCTTTTCCTTCAAAATGAGGCTGAAGACTGTAATTTTTGCGATCAGAGTGAACCTCTGTTGATTGTTTTACTCGCAAATCGGGTGGTACAGCCGTAAGACCGAGTGATATTACTAGTCCTAATTCCAATTCCACATTTTTTGCAATTCCTGCAAGAAATTTCACCAAGTTGAATACGCTTTATGAACGCACAAAAACTTGACTGGCTCGCCTGGTCTATTCTTCTCTTATTGGGCACCTTGTGGGGCGGCGCTTTCTTTTTCGCCAAGATCGCAGTGGCTGAGCTGGATCCCGTCACATTGGTTTTCCTGAGAGTAGCCATCGCAGCGACCGCCATGTGGTGCTTTCTTCTTGTGACCCGTCAATCCATTCCACTCACGGCAAAGTGGATCGGCAGTTTCCTGCTGCTCGGTTTCATGAACAACGTGGTCCCCTTCTCTCTCATCTTCTGGGGCCAGCAATACATTGCCTCTGGACTGGCCTCTGTCCTCAATGCATTCACCCCCATCTTCACGATGATCATCATGCAGATACTCAGCAATGAGGAGAAGCTGACCGTCACCAAGCTGATCGCTGCAATCATTGGCATCATTGGTGTGGCAATCATGGTAGGCAGCGACGCATTGAGCGGAGCCAGCAATCAGGTCCTGCCGCAGCTCGCAGTGTTGGGAGCCGCGCTCTCTTATGCCTTCGGCGCCTTTATAATCATGCGCCTCAAAAAGCTACCCCCGGCAGCCCTGGCAACAGGCCAGTTAACCGCCTCAACCATTCTGCTTATCCCGGCCCTCATCTATATGGCCCCAACACAGCAGCTTATGGCAGCTTCCGCTCTCACATGGTCAAGCGTTCTGGTTCTCGCTCTGGCATGCACAGCCTTCGCCTACATCCTGTACTTCCAGCTCTTCAAATTAGCAGGCGCCACCAACGCAGCATCCGTCACGCTTCTGATCCCGGTCAGTGCGATCATCCTCGGTGCAATCTTCCTGAATGAACGTCTGGAACCAAACCACTGGCTCGGTATGGCCGCAATTTTCATCGCGCTCCTGCTCATCGACGGTCGCCTCACCAGCCGCTGGACCAACAAACAACAAGCCACCGCCTAACAAAAAGCCTCCGGCTCTGACGAACCGGAGGCGATGTTTCTCTATAGCGAAGCGAGATAGATCAGTTGCACTTCAGATAAGCCGCCAGAATATCTCGCGCGGCCAGCAAATCACTCTTATGGATCATCTCCGTAACAGTGTGCACATACCGCGTTCCAACCACGATACCGACAGCTTTCGCACCAGCTGCAGCCTGCTGAGCAGCGGCACCATCCTGACCACCAATCCTCAACATAGTGCGCTGATATGGGATCTCTTCTTCTTTAGCCAGCTCCTCAATGTCCTTCACAAGCTGCAAATCAGCAATGAAGGAGCTGTCTTTCACATGAAGACCAAACCCCGCGCCCTGTACAGTCGTCCGATCCTGTTCAGAAACACCCGGCGTGTCACAAGCCAGCGTAATATCAACACCAAGCCCAATATCAGGCTGGATCGCATAAGCAGCTGTCTTCGCACCACGCAGACCAACTTCCTCCTGACAGGTGAACGCAACATAGATTTCACAGGCATGCTTCGCATCACCGAGCGCACGCAAAGCCTCAATACCAAGCCAGCACGCCACACGGTTATCCAGCGCCTTGGAAACCACCTTCTCACCGATCTCAATCAGCGGCTCATCGAGGGTCACCATGTCACCCACTTTGACCACCTCTTTGGTCTTCTCTCCAAGACCAAGATCAATAACGAAGTCAGTTACTTCCGGTGTCTTTTTGCGCTCTTCAGGAGAGGCAATATGAATAGGCCGGCCAGCCGCATTCATAACCCCTTTCAGATCGCCCTCATCCGTTGAAACCAGCACGCGGCGCGAGAACAAGTTACGCGCATCAAAGCCGCCAACCGGATGCACATAAATGAAGCCTTTATCGGTGATATGAGAGACAAGGAAACCGATCTCATCCATATGACAGAGCAGCATAACCTTTTTCGGCTTCTCGCCTTTCTTCGCAGGTTTGCGCGCATCACGTCGGCAGATCAGAGAGCCCATTGCATCCGTTTGAACATCATCAAACAGGCCCTCAATTTCCTTCAGGATAAGGTCGCGCACTCGATGCTCATGCCCAGGAACACCTGGGGTTTCGCAGAGGCGGCGCAGCAGATCAATATTCATGGTAACTTTCAACTCAACAATGGAACCAGCCCGCATCATGAGCCTAAGTGCTCAGATAAGCAATTCCACGGAGCCTCTGACCACCGGAAAAAGAAAAGGCGGCCCGAAGACCGCCTTTTGCTAATCTATTCCAGCTGAATTGCTTAGCCCTGTTGAGGGAAGTGCAACAGCTTCGCTTGGTTCACCTGCTCAATCGCAGCAATCTCATTCACAGTCGCTTCAGCGATTTCACCATCAATCTCAACAAGACAGATCGCTTCCTCACCCTCAACCTTACGGCCAAGGTTAAACGTTGCGATGTTGATCTTCGCATCACCAAGGATGGAACCCAGCTGACCGATGAAGCCCGGCTTATCCTGGTTGGTCACGTAGAGCATGTTCTCACCAAGCTCTGCTTCCATGTTGATGCCTTTGATCTGGATGATACGCGGCTTCTGATCACCAAAGACAGTCCCAGCAACAGAACGCTCCTGACGCTCTGTAATAACAGTCAGGCGGATGTAGTTCTCATAAGCACCATGCTGCTCACGGCGAACATCTTCAATCACGATGCCGCGCTCTTTTGCAACTTCTGGCGCAGAAACCATGTTCACGGTCTGCAGCAGTGGGCGAAGAACACCGGTGAGCGCTGCAGCGGTCATCGCCTTCACGTTCATCTCGGCAACATCACCTTCGTACTCAATACGAACAGCCTTGA
Source organism: Pseudovibrio sp. SCP20 (assembly GCF_057774105.1). Taxonomy (NCBI): domain Bacteria; kingdom Pseudomonadati; phylum Pseudomonadota; class Alphaproteobacteria; order Hyphomicrobiales; family Stappiaceae; genus Pseudovibrio; species Pseudovibrio sp. SCP20. The sequence goes on from NZ_JBYMDH010000006.1 coordinate 56,473, forward strand.
TACCTGTCTCGGTTGCCTGACCTGCAAAGGAGCCAAGCTGTTCTGCAAGCTTAACAAATGGCGCCAGACGCGGAGCTTCTTCAGCAGTGATGGATGGCATATTCAGTGCGTTGGAAACAGCACCGTTGACCAGATAGTCAGACATCTGCTCAGCCACCTGAAGCGCAACATTTTCCTGAGCTTCAGAAGTGGATGCACCAAGGTGAGGTGTACAAACCAGATTTGGCGCACCAAACAGAACGTTCTCTTTTGCTGGCTCTTCCGTGAACACATCCACCGCAGCACCAGCAACTTTGCCGCTATCCAGTGCAGCACGCAGAGCCACTTCATCAACCAGACCACCACGAGCACAGTTGATGAGGTAAACACCCTCTTTCATCATGTCGATTGCATCCGCATCGATGATGTTGCGAGTACGGTCAGTCAGAGGCGTATGCAGTGTGATGAAGTCTGCACGCTTAAAGAGATCTTCCAGCTCAACTTTCTCAACACCCAGATCAATCGCACGCTCATGAGAGAGGAATGGATCGAACGCAATCACCTTCATTTTCAAACCGATAGCACGGTCTGCAACGATAGAGCCGATGTTACCGCAGCCAACCAGACCAAGCGTCTTGGAGGTGACTTCGTTACCCATAAAGCGGGACTTCTCCCACTTGCCAGCTTGTGTGGAAACATCCGCAGCAGGGATCTGACGGGTCACAGCAAACATCATTGCAATAGCGTGTTCAGCAGTCGTAATCGCGTTGCCGAACGGAGTGTTCATGACAACGATGCCCTTGGCAGTCGCTGCCGGAATATCAACGTTGTCGACACCGATACCAGCGCGACCGATCACCTTCAGGTTGGTCGCTGCTTTGATAATCTTCTCGGTGGCTTTGGTTGCAGAACGGATCGCTAAACCATCATACTGACCGATAATCTCAGCCAGTTTTTCTTTGTCTTTGCCAACGTCTGGCAGGAAGTCGACGTCACAACCACGATCTTTAAAAATCTGGACTGCTTTTTCAGAGAGCTTGTCGGAAATCAGAACCTTAGGAGCCATCGGGCTAACCTTTCAAGTCAACGAAGGTACCTTCCCAACTCTTCTCTTCGGGAAACAGATACACTTCTTGCGTCAGGTTAACCGGTCACCGTCAGCGACCGGAACTATCTCGTTCAGAAATAAGGATTTTAAGCGGAAACCAGCTTCGCTTTTTCGGCAGCGAAGGCGTAGTCCAACCATGGCAGCAGTGCTTCCACATTGGCAGTTTCAATCGTTGCACCACACCAGATCCGAAGACCGGAAGGCGCATCACGGTAAGCACCAATGTCAAATGCCACTTCTTCCTTGTCGAGCAGGTTCACAATCGCTTTCGCAAATGCAGCTTGTGCTTTGTCATCAAGCTTTGTGATTTCCGGATCAACAATCTTCAGGCAAACAGAAGTGTTGGAGCGGGTTGCCGGATCAACTGCGAGGAAATCAACCCAATCGGTTTTCTCAGCCCAGTTGGTGATCGCAGCGGTGTTCGCATCAGCACGAGCAACCAGAGCCTTCAGACCACCCAGTTCTTTGGCCCAACCCAAAGCATCCAGATAATCTTCAACGCAAAGCATGCTCGGCGTGTTGATGGTGGCACCTTCAAAGATACCGTCGATCAGTTTCCCACCTTTGGTCAGGCGGAAGATCTTTGGCATCGGCCATGCAGGCGTATAGCTCTCAAGGCGCTCAACAGCACGCGGTGACAGGATCAGAATGCCGTGAGCAGCTTCGCCGCCCAGCACCTTCTGCCAAGAGTAGGTCACAACATCCAGCTTGTCGAACTCAAGCTCCTGTGCAAATGCAGCGGAGGTCGCATCGCAGATGGTCAGACCCTTGCGGTCTGCAGGAATGAAATCACCATTCGGGACACGCACGCCAGAGGTGGTGCCGTTCCAGGTGAAGACCACGTCGTGGTCAAAGTTAATCTCTGAGAGATCTGGCAGTTCGCCATAGCCAGCTTCAATCTTGCGCGCATCTGCAAGCTTGAGCTGCTTCATAACATCGGAAACCCAACCGGAACCAAAGCTTTCCCAAGCAACCATGTCTACTGGGCGCGCGCCAAGCAGCGACCAAAGTGCCATTTCAACAGCACCAGTATCAGAAGCAGGAACAATTCCGATTTTGTAATCAGCAGGCACTTCGAGGACTTCACGAGTCAGCTCGATAGCTTCTTTCAGCTTCGCCTTACCAATTTTTGCACGGTGAGATCTGCCAAGAGGCGCACCTGTCAATACAGCAGGCGTCCAGCCCGGACGCTTGGCACATGGACCCGAAGAAAAGTTCGGGTTTGCCGGCTTTGTGACCGGCATTGTCGTATTCGTCATTTTGACTACCCTTTCAGATAGGCGCCCCTCGTTGGGGAGGGGTGTCCCACCGACGGGTCTATGCGAAACGATTTATCTCGTCAACAAATGTTTTTTTGCAGAGCAACATTCTATCGACTAAACGCAGCGTACGATTAGATATATTTTCCCCAACACCCCAGTGGATAACCAATATTTCAAGAACGCTCATTTCCCAAATTTTGGACAAAAAAAGAGCCTGTCATACGACAGACTCCTGAGTACTACGGTCAACAATTAAGCTGGAGGCGCTCCAGCCTGCGACCTAGTATTTCGTAACAATCGGCTCGTCGTAACCACCTTCAGTTCCGCCACCAAACTCATAGCGCAGACCAACACGCACTTCGTGTGCGGCTAGATCTTCATATTTGACTGAGATGATATTCCCGCCACCACGATCAAATTTCTTAGTTTCAACTTCGCCGATATGCAGGTAGCGATATCCAGCATCAATCTTCCAGTTTTCATCAATCTCGTAGGAAGTGCCTGCCATTAACGCCCAAGAAAAGTTCCAATTGTCATCAGCTGGAATCTGCGGATTAGTGCCGTTCTTGTTAAAGGATTCAACATTATGCAATCGAACATAAGAAGCACCAATTCCAGCTCCAACGTACGGTGTGAAGCCATTGTAATAGCCTAGGTCTGCATAAACGTTCCAAAGAAACGTCCAGACATCCAGACCAGCAACCTCAGTATTGTAGTTGCCAGGGCAGGTGGTATGGCAGAGCGATTTTCCTTCAAAGTCAGCTTCCCACTCATAATCTACAGTGAGATCTGTGCGGATAAAATCGTTGAAACGATAGCCGACACCAACACCGATTATACCCGTATTATCAATACGCTCCCCCTTCAAAGAGAGCTCTTGAGTATAAGCTTTTGGATCTCTATAGACCTTGTAACCGATATCACCGCGCAGATACCAACCACCACCGATCTCAACTTGTGGGAGCTCCGGCTCTTCCACGAATACAGGGGCTGGAAGATCGGCTGCATAAGCAACACTAGATGTAACCAGCGCAGCTGCGGTCAAAGACAGCAAATTACTAAAATACTTCATGCTTATGTCCTCTCAAACGGCACCCGTCACGCAAGACGATAGCCCTTGAATAAAACCTAAGCACTTTCTACAGAGAAAGAATTACCTATAAATTAACCAGTATTCTTAACCCTAATATTTATCGTTAACAAACAACTAACATCACATCACCAAGAAAACTTCAATTCGTTAACTTCCATTTACTTATGCGAAGCGCAGATATGAAAACAAACAAGGCGAGCACCTCGCAGCACTCGCCTTCTAAATCCGATAAACTAAATTATTTCAGTTAGCTAGCAGCGGCCTTCTTAACGGCATCAACAATGCTATCGACCACCTCATTCAGCAACTTGGCATCATCCGCCTCGCCCATCACACGGATGAGTGGCTCAGTACCGGAAGCGCGGATAACGAGGCGTCCCTGTTTACCAAGCTTCTCTTCACCAGCTTTGATAACCGCTTTCACAGCCTTGTCTTCAAGCGGTTTGCCACTTCCATAGCGCACATTCTTAAGGATCTGAGGCACAGGAACGAATCGATTACAGACCTCAGAAACCGGCTTGTTCATCTTCTTCACGCAAGCAAGAATCTGAAGCGCAGCAACAAGACCATCACCTGTGGTACCGAAGTCAGACATGACGATATGACCGGACTGCTCACCACCGACGTTGAAGCCGCCTTCACGCATCCGCTCAACAACATAGCGATCGCCGACCTTGGTACGTTCAAGAGAAAGGCCAATACCTTTCAGGTAACGCTCCAGACCAAGGTTGGACATCACGGTCGCCACAATACCTGGTGCAGAAAGACGGCCAGCAGCTTTCCAGGATTCTGCGATCACAGCCATCAGCTGATCACCATCGACAACCTTACTGTTCTCATCCACGATGATCACACGGTCTGCATCACCATCCAGCGCGATACCGATATCCGCACGAACCTCATGCACTTTCTTGGCAAGCGCTTCCGGAGCAGTTGAACCGCAGTCTTTGTTGATGTTGAAGCCGTCCGGATCAACACCCAGAGGGAACACTTCCGCACCCAACTCCCAAAGAATCTCTGGAGCAACCTTGTAAGCCGCACCGTTCGCGCAATCGATCACGATACGCATACCGTTCAGATTGAGGTCACGCGGTAACGTACGCTTTGCGAACTCGATGTAACGGTCTTTCATGCTGTCGATACGAGTTGCGCGACCGAGTGTTTCTGGCGCTGGCAGGTTCCGGCTCATATCACTGTCAATCAGACGCTCGATCTGCAGTTCCACCTCGTCAGAAAGCTTGAAACCATCGGGGCCGAAGAACTTGATGCCGTTGTCTTCAAACGGATTGTGGCTGGCAGAGATCATTACGCCGATATCTGCACGCAAAGAACGCGTTAGCATTGCCACCGCTGGTGTCGGCATCGGGCCAAGCACGAACACATCCATACCCATCGCAGTGAAGCCTGCAACAAGAGCATTCTCAAACATATAGCCGGAAAGACGCGTATCCTTGCCGATAACCACGCGATGGCGATACTTGCCACGGCGGAACACTTCACCCGCAGCCATACCAACCTTCAGCGCAACTTCGGCGGTCATTGGCCACTTGTTCGCTGTACCGCGCATTCCATCAGTGCCAAAGTATTTTCGCGACATTTAATGTTTCCCTGAACTCACAACGCGGAGCACACCGCTTTCGATAAAATTAGTTGAAACGGTGATACACGCTTGCCCTTGTGCGGTCCTGTCAAATGATATGTCCAATTGTTACGCCACACCTGCAAAATGACGCAGCTGCATAGCGAGCTAATCACCAAACCAAAGACCAAGCACCTGAGCTTGAATAACAAATGCCCGACTTAATAGCCGGGCATTTCAACTTTATTAAACGCCTTATTAAGGCGGAGTATCAGCTCTGAGGCTGTGGGTTAAGTCCGTCCGGAGACTCACCACCACCATGCTTCTTCGCACCTGCGGTTGGAACGCCGGTTGAGCGAGGAGTTGATGGAGTATCATCACCAGTATCGCGCACAGGCTGCTCACCATCGAGCATCTTGCGGATTTCATCACCGGACAGAGTTTCATACTCCAGCAAGCCCTGAGCGATCAGGTGAAGCTGATCTTCGTGCTCACGCAGCAGCTTGTTTGCGGTCTCGTAGCCCTGATTAACAAAGCTCTTCACTTCTGCATCAACCAGCTTCTGAGTTTCATCAGAAACACTCTGGTTTTTCGCTACGGAGTGACCAAGGAACACCTCTTCCTGGTTCTCACCGTAAAGCAGCGGGCCAAGCTTATCGGACATACCAAACTGAGTAGCCATAGCCTTCGCCAGTTTGGTTGCCATCTGGATATCGCCAGAAGCACCAGAAGTCACCTTCTCATAACCGAAGATCATCTCTTCAGCCACACGGCCACCCATAGCAACAGCAAGGTCAGCTTTACATTTTGCACGGGTCAGAGAAACCTGATCCTTCTCAGGCAAACGCATCACCATACCAAGTGCACGACCGCGAGGAATGATCGTCGCTTTGTGGACTGGATCAGAAGCAGGCATGTGCATTGCGACCAGCGCGTGACCGGCTTCGTGGTATGCAGTCAGCTTCTTCTCTTCTTCGGTCATGACCAGCGTACGGCGTTCCGCACCCATCATCACCTTGTCTTTTGCATCTTCAAATTCAGCCATGGTGACCAGACGCTTGGAGCGGCGCGCAGCAAGAAGCGCAGCTTCGTTCACAAGGTTCATCAGGTCAGCACCGGAGAAGCCCGGAGTACCACGAGCGAGCGTATGCACATCAACGTCCGGAGCCAGAGGCACTTTACGCATATGCACTTTGAGGATCTTTTCGCGGCCAATCACATCTGGGTTTGGCACAACGATCTGACGGTCGAAGCGGCCCGGGCGCAGCAGCGCTGGGTCAAGAACGTCAGGACGGTTGGTTGCTGCGATGATGATCACACCTTCGTTGGCTTCAAAGCCATCCATCTCAACGAGGAGCTGGTTGAGGGTCTGTTCGCGTTCATCGTTACCGCCGCCAAGGCCTGCACCACGGTGACGGCCAACAGCGTCGATCTCATCGATGAAGATGATGCATGGTGAATTCTTCTTAGCTTGCTCGAACATGTCGCGAACACGGGAAGCACCAACACCAACAAACATTTCAACGAAGTCAGAACCGGAAATGGTGAAGAACGGCACGTTCGCTTCACCTGCCACCGCACGCGCGGTCAGGGTTTTACCAGTACCTGGAGGGCCAACGAGGAGCACACCACGAGGAATACGACCACCAAGACGCTGGAATTTCTGCGGATCACGCAGGAACTCAACAATCTCCTGAAGGTCTTCCTTCGCTTCGTCGATGCCTGCAACATCTTCAAAGGTCACACGGCCAGAAGCTTCGTTCAACAGCTTGGCTTTGGACTTACCAAAGCCCATCGCTTTACCGCCAGAACCCTGCATCTGACGCATCACGAAGATCCAGATACCGAGGATCAGCAGCATTGGCAGCCAGGAAATGAGGGCGCCCAGCAAAGAGAAATTCTCGGAAGGAGGCTTCGCGTTGATCAGAACGCCTTTGTTCTGCAACACTTCAACATATTTGGCATCGCTAGGCGCATAGGTCTGGAATGTACCGCCATTGCTGTATTTGCCGGTGATCTGTTGCTCTTGGATCGTAACCTCACGGATATCACCCTGCTCAGCCTGATTAATGAACTGAGAGTAGGCAATTTCATTAGTGTTGCTTCGTGAGGTCGGATTCTGAAAGAGCTGGAACAGCGCTATCAGCAACAGACCGATAATCACCCAGAGGGCAAAATTCCGGAAATTGGTGTTCATTTCGATCCCTTTACCGCAAGGTGGCGGCGATCCTCGCACGTGTCTCTGTCAAGATCATAGCGAGCCCTAACAGGCTTTCTATGTTTTCCTGAGAATGACACAGATTCTTTCTCAGTTTTCTTAAGGCCAACGGAATTTTACCGGATACCCCTGATAATTCAGGATTGAAGATCCGTTAATTCCGACTTTACCAGCCTCGGCGTCCTAGTTGCATTCCTCTAAAGCATAAATGCATAGATTTAACAGAACGCCAGCAAAACCAAGATTTATTCAAAATGTTCTGCTCACTGGGACCATCGAAATCCCGTAGGTCCTTGATCTCACCTCTGCATCAGCAGCAGTTTGACCAATCTTCTTCCAAGGCATGTAGGATACCCCGTCAGCAAAAACAATAAGCGGAGCTGTCAGAAATGCTGTTTTCAGCCAGTTTGCGGGAATTTCCAGCTCAAAGTCTCCACAAAGCTCTTCTTGAACATAAGTGATTCTGAAGCCTTCTGAGGAATGCGCTGCCTTATAGCGCCATCGCTCATCCCAAATTCCTTCATCTCCCGGTTTCACTTCAACCTCGGGCAAGCCCGCCCTACCCGCTTCTCTGAAGCAAAACCAAATACCATCTTCATGAGGCTTAGCCAGTGCAAACCTGACGCCACCCAGCGTAGCTGCTCTGGCACCTTCCTCTGATTTCAGCGTCTCATAAAGCCCTTCAAGCTTAGCCAGCCGGGGCATATATGGCGCTCCTGAGATATAACGGACAAGCCGGCCCACCAATCTCAAACCAATCTCGTCGGGAATGTATTCAAGGCAGGAACTGTCAAACCGCACCGGACCAGCACTGTGGAACGTGCAGGACTTCTCGGCCACTTCATCAACCCAGACATCAATCGCATCGGCAGCGCGCGCCATGCGTCGTGCCGTATCAAACAGCTTTGTCGCTGTCAGCCCCAGCTCATCCAGTTCGCTTTGAGCCTGCCGGAACTTTATCCGGGTGAACTGCTCATCTTCATTGGATGGATCTTCAAACCACGGCACATGCGCTGAGTGCAAAACAGCCTTCAGGCGGGCTTTACTGATGTTGAGCAAAGGACGACAAATGTGAAAGCCATCCATCTCACGATCTCTGCGAATACACGCAAGACCATAAACACCACTACCCCGGGCAAGACGCGTCAGGAACGTTTCTGCCTGATCTTCCAGATGGTGCGCAAGGAACAAGGCATCACATCCGTGATCCTCAGAAGCCTGCCGCAATAACCTGTGCCGTGCATCCCGTGCTGCTGACTGAATGTTGGAGGATGGCTTATCTCCCTCCCACAGCAGCGTTTCATGCGGCACCTCAATACGAGTGCAGTACTGCGCAACACCAACGGCTTCACTTGCCGCTTCTGCTCGCAAACCATGGTTGACTGTGAAGGCATAAAGCTCAGGGGCTGCAAAACCCAGCTCCTGTGTCCACTGCTTCAAAAGATAAAGCAGGGCCATAGAATCAGCACCGCCGGACACACCAATGGCGATCCGGCGGAAAGACTTATACTCTCCGAAAAGCTCATCCAGCTCTTCGGTAGAAAAGAGAGCAACTTGATTAGAGGCAGTTGTCACGTTTTTGTTGAACCTTGGCCTGCTCCAAAACAGCTGGCGCTGCAAACTGGAAGTTGGCGAGAAGCTGCTCATAGGTCTCACAAGCAGCGGGCGCGTTACCCATACCTGTAAGCGCAGTGCCCAACTTCAGCAAGCTCTCGGGAGCAAGTTCACTCTCTGGAAAATCAGTATAGCTTTTTAGGAAGGCTTGTGCCGCATTCTCATACTGGCGCTGTGCCAGCAGGCTTTCACCCAACCAGTGCTGTGCATTCGCGGTCAGCTCATGGTCTGGGTACATACCAAGAAACGTATCAAAGCCTTCAGTCGCAGCTGGATAGTTGCCACCAACCATCAGGCCGTAAATTGCATTGTAATCAGACTGAGGCTCACCAGTCAGCAGCTCATTCACACTACCGGAAAACTGCAGAGAACCAGAGCTTGGCGCAGTCGTAGAACCTGTCGGTGCTGCGTTGTTACCACGCGCAATCTGGGACAGATCCAACGGACCACTGTTTGTGCCCTGAGCAGGAGTGTTCAGCGTAGAAAGCTGCTGGGTACGGTTTGCCGGCGCAGTCGTGCTTGGCGCCTGTACAACAGGAGGCTGAACAACCCGCGGTGTCTGACCCGGATTTTCCAGCTGCTGGAGACGATACTCAACATCCTCTTGAGAACGACGGAGCGCATCTTCAGTCAGACGAAGCTTGTGATTGAGCTCTTCAACTTTACCCGTCAGCAGACGAACCTGCTCCTCAAGTTGACCAAGGCGGGCAGTGTTCTGAGCGGTCTCGTCATTTTTGGACGAACCGAAAAGCTGCGCGTTCGCAGGTAAACTAACAGAGGTTGCAAGCGCAAGAACAACAAAGCTTGTTGCAATACGTCGGTAAAGAGCCATCAATTATCTCCTGAGACACCCTTCAGGGGTCGGGTCGGAATTTCTCATCTCTTGGCAAGAGGAAAAGACGAAAATAGGGCACACATTCAGTGTTTCACCCCTATTTGCGGCTTCTCCCCGGCCAATTTCCGTTCTCCTACAAGTTTGCAGGAGTTTCAACAAAAAAGGCTCCCCCAAATCAGGGAAGCCCTTTTTAGATTTCAGCAGGTCAAACTCAATTACTGACCATTCAGAACAGTCACAGCACGACGGTTCTGGCTCCAGCAAGAAGCCGCGTTACAAACCGCAACCGGACGCTCTTTACCGTAAGAGATTGTCTTGATGCGGGATGGGCTAATGCCTTTAGCAACAAGGTATTCTCTAACCGCAGCCGCACGACGCGCACCCAGTGCAATGTTGTACTGACGGGTGCCGCGCTCATCAGCGTGACCTTCAATGGTAATAGAGTAGTTCTTGTAGTGCTGAAGCCACTGAGCCTGCTTGTCCAGAACTCCGCGAGCTGCACCATCAAGGGAGCTCTGGTTGTTGAGGAAGAATACACGATCCCCAACATTCACAACAAAGTCCTGACCAGAGCCAGCTGCAACAGAACTATTGCCACTGGTCAATTCAGGGCGTGTCTGCGAACAAGCTGCTGCGACGAGACACACAGCCACCACAGCGGCGAAACGCGCTCCGCGCGCGAACAGCGTCTTTGACATTTATAGAATCTCCTGTCCCTCAAACCCCGAGGGTTAAAAAAGCCCTAGACCAACTTGGTTAAGGGTAACTTGAATTTATTGGTTAATGAAGTGCTAATGACCCCAAATTCCCGCAAGAAATTGGGGTCTCAGCTTCACGATTAGTCGAGCAGCGGAGACCACGCCGGGTCTGATGCAAAGTTTGGTGTCTGAACCAGCTGTTCATTGTAACCTGTCAGATCAACAGTCCAGACCTGAGGACCGCCCTGCTCGCCCACAGTATCTCGGAAGAATGTCAGCACGCGCCCGTTTGGAGACCATGCCGGACCTTCGTTGTGATAGCCCTCGGTCAGAATACGCTCACCCTTACCATCTGGACGAATAACACCGATCATAAAGCGGCCTTGATGCACCTTGGTAAAGGCAATCAGATCTCCGCGTGGAGACCACACTGGCGTAGAGTACTGACCCGGACCAAAGGAAATACGCTCTGCGCCGCTACCGTTGGAGTTCATCACATAGAGCTGCTGCGAACCGCCACGGTCACTTTCAAACACCACCTGGCGTCCGTCTGGAGAGAAGGATGGGCTGGTATCAATCGCTGCTGTGTTGGTCAAACGAGTTGTCCGACGAGTGCGCAAGTCCATCAGATAAAGGTTCGCATTGCTGCCCTGCTGCAAGCTCATGATGACCTTCTGGCCATCAGGTGAGAAGCGCGGCGCAAAGGTCATGCCCGGGAAGTTCCCCAGAACCTCACGTTGACCAGTCTCGATGTTGAACAGATAGACCTGAGGGTTTCCGCCCACATAAGACATGTAGGTGACTTCCTGAGAAACAGGAGAGAACCGTGGGGTTAGAACCAGATCATCACCGCGTGTCAGATAGCGCACATTCGCGCCATCCTGATCCATAATCGCCAGACGCTTCCGGCGCGCATCCTTTGGACCGCTCTCGTCAATGAAGACAACGCGTGTATCGAAGTAGCCTTTCTCACCGGTCAAACGCTGGTAGATCGCATCGGAGATGATGTGAGCCAGACGGCGCCAGTTTTCAGGTGTGGTGAAGAACTGCTGGCCAATCAACTGCTGACCTGCAAACACATCCCACAAACGAAACTCGGCACGGATCTGACCATTTGCCTGCTGCGCGATAGAACCAGTCACCAAGGCCTGAGACCCGATGGTCCGCCAGTCACCAAAGCGCGGCATGGTGGCAACATTCATTTCCTGCTGAATATGAGCAGCCGGATCAATTGGGCGGAACAAGCCCGAACGCTGCAAGTCAGCGGCAACAACTTGAGAAATCTGCCCTGCCACGTCTTCCTGCAAGCCGGAACCTGCAAAGGGAGAGATTGCAATCGGCATAGGTTCAACGTTGCCCTGAGTAATATCCAGTTCAATCAAGGCGTAGGCAGGTTGAGAGATCGTAGCAACAGCAACAGCAGCAGCCACAAAGCGGCATGCACGACGCCACAGCTGCTTAATCCCTGTTGTACGCATTGGGTTAAGCCCCATCACAAAGGACATAGACCTAAGCTCCTTTCAATCTCAATACCTAGTATCCAAGCATATCGCGAGGATCAAAATTCAAGATGACGGTTTTCCATGCATCATATTTAGCTGCTGGCAGAGAATACGGACCGCAGCGATAGACCGCGCGTTCTGCACTGCTTGCAGCAGCTCTGAATGTTGGGTTATTGCTGGAATTCAGAACCTGCATCTGCCCTTCAACTTCACCGGTACGGCTCAAGTTGAATTGCAGGCGAACGTTCAGATCTTCAGCACCAGCTGCACCCACAGGAGGGTTCCAACACCGGGCAACCTGTCCGCGAAGTGCATCCAGCTCAGACTGGCTCATCTTCACATTGGTCTGGCCCAGTTCGGATCCAAGAGAAGCCGGTTTGGCGGACTTTGCAGTCCCGCTCGACTTCGCATTCGTCTTGTTCAGCAAAGCCGCCATCTTGGAGTTGAAGTCTTCCTTCTTCTTCGGCTTTTCCTTCTTAGGCGCTTTCGGACGCGCAGGAGGCTTCGGCTTGGAACGTGGACGGACTTTTACAAGCTGCTTCGGCTTTTCTGTTTTTTCTACTTCAGGACCAAGTTCTGCAGTCTCCGCAGGCGCCTTCTCTTTTGGCACTTCCTTTGGAGCAGGCTCTGGTTCAGCAGGTTCCGGCGGCGGCGGCGGTGTTTCAGCCTGCTGCACTTCCCTCTTCGCTTCCTGAACCTTCTTCACCTCTTTCTTGGCCTCACCGGTCTTTTTTTCCGGCTCCGGCTTTTCAGCAGGCTTCTTGGTTGGCTGCAGCGCAGCCTCTTTGATTTCCTTCGCTTCCTTTGTACCCAGCTGCAGCTTGGTCAGCTCGCTCACAGGCACAAGATCCACGGGCAGTGAATCCACCGGGGCAGTCGAAAGCTCTTTGCCGAAGTTAAGCGAAACCGCTCCGGCAACAAGCACGACCACGTGAACAACTAGCGATGCGATAAGCCCTGCACGCATTCCCGGTTAACCCTGCTCCTCTAGAGTGACGAGCCCGATGCGCTTGTAACCAGCAGCGTTGATACGGCCCATAACCTTCATGATGACACCGTAATCGGCATCCTGATCTCCACGCACATAGATGCGCTCGTTGTAACCATTCTCGGCAATCGCGCCGAGTTTCGCGATCAGCTCATCAACCGGGATCTCGGTGTCCTGAATGAACACGGATCCGTCAGACTTAACGGAGATCGCTATCGGCTCAGTATCACCTTCCATCGCCTTCGCCCGCGTTTCAGGCAGGTCGATCGGCACGCCAACGGTCAACAGCGGAGCTGCCACCATAAAGATGATCAGCAACACCAGCATCACGTCCACCATCGGCGTCACGTTGATCTCGCTCATTGGTGCATGGGAATGCCTGCGGCGACCACGTCTGCCGCCAGCGCGTCCACCACCACCAGCTGCTCCAGTGCTCATACCCATGGATTATGCTCGCTCATCAATACGGCGGGACAGAATGGCTGAAAACTCGTCTGCAAAACCTTCCATGCGCGCTGCCAGCTTGCCGCTATCACTCTGCAGCTTGTTGTAGGCAATAACCGCCGGAATAGCTGCAATCAGGCCAAGACCAGTCGCAAACAGCGCTTCCGCAATACCCGGAGCCACAACAGCAAGGTTGGTGTTCTTGGAAGCTGCGATGGAGGTAAACGCATTCATGATGCCCCAGACCGTACCAAACAGGCCCACAAACGGGGCTGCACTGCCGATGGTCGCAAGGAACAACAGGCGTTTTTCAAGACGCTCAACTTCGCGGGAAATCGTCAGGTCCATCACGCGGTCAATACGCTGCTGCAGGCTGGCAATGGCAGGCTTATCCCCTTCGTGGGAGCGCTTCCATTCACGCATAGCAGCCACAAACAACGCAGACATTCCGTTGTTCGCGCGGGAGGACAGAGACTTATAAAGTTCTTCGAGAGACTGGCCGGACCAGAACACGTTCTCAAAACGGTTCATCTGGCGGCGGGAACGGCCATACAGAACAACCTTGTCAAAGATAATCGCCCAGCTCCAGACAGAAGCAGCGATCAGACCGATCATTACAATCTTGACGACGATGTCCGCTTCCATGAAGAGCGAAATGTAGGACAAGCCGGAACCCGGAGCTGCACCCAGCTCAACAGATTGCACATCCTGGGCCATTGCCGCCAATGGCATAGTGCTTGCCAGCGCTGCGCTCATGGCCACAACGAGTTTCATCACCTTAGAGTTCATGTAGTAAGGACCTCTTGCCCTGATAACCCAACGACCGGCCCACGGTAGAACCCCTGCCATGAACACAACCAGTCTATTAAACATTTAGCAGCCTTCCTGCCTGTCGAATTTGGCGAAACTTCGACTACAGCCAGCATTGAAGGCATTATTGAAAAGACCTGTTTAAGGTTACTGAAGGATTAAAAGGTTTCCAGTCCCGTTTACTTTGAATGAATATTGGTGATTTTTTACGATGATTGTCGCGCTTATTCGCCGTTCATCTGGGCAACCAGATCCTTGGGCAATCTACGTGGTTTGCCATCCGCAGAGATAGCCACAGCAGTCACGCTGGCTTTGATCAAAACTTCGTCACCACGCATAACCCGTTGGCTGATAAACATACGGACACCCTTCACCTCACTGATATCCGTATGAACTTCAAGCACATCATCGATTCGTGCAGGCTTGAGAAAATCAATATCCATGTGGCGCACAGCAAAGGCCAGACGCTCTCCATGCATACCTGAATCCAGCTCATGATGGTGCACACCACGCATGCGCAACAGCTCAGTACGTCCACGCTCCATGAATTTCAGATAAGCCGCATGATAGACGACCCCTGAAAAGTCGGTGTCCTCGTAATACACACGCACGGGCAAAATATGCTCATTGCCTTCAATGCGGCCTGTCAGATCGGGCCAATTTGCCTCAGTTTTTTTATCATTCATGTCGGCAGATCAGTCTTCATCATGTTGAAAAAGGGCCATCTGAGGTGCATTCGGGTTGTCCGGCACCGCCAAACCAAGGTGTTTGAACGCGATTGGCGTCAAAATTCGACCTCGCGGCGTGCGCTGAAGATAACCATTCTGGATCAGATAGGGTTCCACAATCTCCTCAATCGCATCCCGCGGCTCAGAAAGCGCAGCAGCAATCGTCTCGATACCGACCGGTCCACCGCCAAAGTTCATGGCAATCTGCTTCAGATAGCGGCGATCCAGACTGTCAAAGCCAGCACTGTCCACTTCCAGCTGACGCAATGCGCGATCTGCAAGGCCCGCATCAATATCCGCATCACCAGCCACAATCGCAAAGTCGCGCACGCGGCGCAGCAAGCGGCCAGCAATACGTGGTGTTCCACGAGACCGCTTGGCGATCTCGGTCGCACCATCATCGCTCATGCCAATGCCCAGCAAACGCGCACCACGCTTCACAATCAACTCAAGTTCTTGCGGCGTATAAAACTCCAATCGAACCGGAATACCAAATCGGTCACGAAGTGGAGTCGTCAGCAAGCCAATACGAGTTGTTGCAGCAACAAGCGTGAACTTCGCCAGATCAATCTTCACTGAGCGAGCTGCAGGTCCCTCACCGATGATCAGATCGAGCTGATAGTCTTCCATCGCCGGATACAGCACCTCTTCAACCGCTGGGTTGAGACGGTGGATCTCATCAATGAACAGAACATCACGGTCTTCCAGATTGGTCAGCAGAGCAGCAAGATCGCCCGCTTTCGCAATCACAGGACCGGAAGTCGCACGGAAGTTCACCCCAAGCTCACGCGCCATAATCTGCGCCAGTGTGGTCTTACCAAGACCTGGAGGTCCAACGAACAGCACGTGATCCAGCGCTTCATTGCGAGCCTTGGCTGCACCGATGAATACTTTCAGGTTCTCACGCGCCTGCGCCTGACCCGTAAAGTCATCCAGCGTCTGCGGACGCATTCCGCTATCAATTTCATCGCCCCGGATTTCCGGAGTAACAAGGCGATCCTCACCCTCAATCATTACGCAAGTTCCTTAAGGCCAAGGCGAATAAGTTTTTCAGCACTCGCATCCTCACCTGCTGTTTTCACAGCAGCTGCCACAGCAGCAGACGCCTGAGCAGGCTGGTAACCAAGGTTGGAGAGTGCAGACACCGCATCCGCCACCGGGCGAGAAGCCACATTCTCCGCAACACTCTGGGATACCGCAATCGTGTCATCCTCAACAGAAGCAAAGGCCGGTGCCTTGTCTTTCAGCTCGGTGACAATACGCTCAGCAACACGCTTGCCAACGCCCGGTGCGCGCGTAATCGCTGTCTTATCGCCCAGCGCAATCGCGTTCGCCACTTCAGAGGCTTTCATGATGCCCAAAATGCCCAGCGCAACCTTGGCACCAACACCCTGAACGGTCATGAGAATACGGAACCATTCACGTTCGCTGTCCTCGGCAAAGCCAAACAGCTTGATCATGTCTTCACGCACCATGGTCTCAATGGCCAGCACAGCAGCTTCGCCAACACGTGGCAATTGCTGCAACACGCGAGACGGACAATGCACCTGATAGCAAACGCCCTGCACATCCAGCAGTACAAAATCATCGCCGTAACTGTCGACGACACCCTTGAGTTTCCCGATCATTTCAAAAGCGCCTCCGCTGCGGCCAGACGGCCCGTTACACTACCCCTGTGATGACTATGGCAGATCGCAATCGCCAGTGCATCTGCCGCGTCGTCCGAGTTAAACGTCGCCTTCGGCATCAACACCTTCACCATCATACGGATTTGTTCTTTTTCTGCATGCCCTGTTCCAACCACGGTCTTTTTCACCAGGTTGGGAGCGTACTCTGAAACCACGAGATTGTGCAGAGATGGCACGAGCAGAGCGATCCCCCTCGCCTGTCCCAGTTTAAGGGTCGCCCCTGCATCCTTGTTCACGAACGTATTCTCAACAGCAGCTTCTGCCGGATCATAACGTTCAATCACTTCTTGCAAGCCGGTGTACAACTGCTTGAGTCGTTCTGCGAGAGAGTACTTATTGTTGGATTGTATCGTGCCGCTGGCAATAAAGC
Source organism: Pseudovibrio sp. SCP20 (assembly GCF_057774105.1). Taxonomy (NCBI): domain Bacteria; kingdom Pseudomonadati; phylum Pseudomonadota; class Alphaproteobacteria; order Hyphomicrobiales; family Stappiaceae; genus Pseudovibrio; species Pseudovibrio sp. SCP20. Next base: position 73,389 of record NZ_JBYMDH010000006.1, read on the forward strand.
TGACGCGATTACCTTTGGCATCAATAATGCCCCAACCGGTGTTCCTGAGACCAGGGTCAACACCCATGATTCGAATTGAATGATCCATAGAACAAACCGGTAACGAAAAATCTCCGAAGACGCTAGCCGCTAACGAAAACCAGAGGCTTAATCCGCAAAATTTCAGGAGTAATCCACGCGTTCCTGCGTGAGTTCTTATTTAGGACCCGCAATGATTGAAGCCCTCTACGCACACTCAGCCTTACAGTTGTCTCTGGTCGCAGGGGCCATCCTTTTGGCAGGTTTGATGCGCGGGTTCGCAGGCTTTGGGTCAGGCATGGTCTGGATACCTTTGGCCGCTCTGGTCATCGGGCCAAAGCTCGCCGCAGCCACACTTCTTATCCTCGATACCCTCATTGCCCTGCCTCTTATCTTCCCGGCAACCAAGCTGTGCCGATGGAAAAGCGTCCTGCCAGCGGCAGTCGGAGCAATCCTCGCCGTCTCCGTCGGAGCATGGATCCTCGCCAACGCACCGCCCATCGTCTTGCACTGGGGTATCTCTATTGTCGTCTTCGCGCTTTTGGCAGTGCTCATGTCCAACTGGACCTACTCTGAAGAACCCACCCGAAATCAAAACCTCGGCGTCGGCGCTCTGTCAGGCCTGCTTGGTGGCTTCAGCCAGATGCCCTCCATTCCCATCTACACTCTCTGGGCAACCGGCCCTCATCCGCAGAACATCATCCGCGCCAACATGATCGTGTTCATCGCGATTGCCGATGCCTCCGCCTATGCCTCCTACGCGTACAACGGCTTGTTCACGAAAGAGCTCATTCCCGTCCTACTCATCACCGGCCCCATCTACTTGGGCTGCCTGATGTTTGGTGCGAAAGCCTTCAACAAAGCTCCTCCAACCTATTTCAAATGGGCAGCCAAGGGCATCATCTTCCTTGCAGCAGTCGTTTCACTGCCATTCTTCCACGATCTGTAGCTGTAACCGCCTCAACTATTTTTCCGCAGTTTCCCAAGGCTTAAGCGAGAATAAGAGGTTCCAGACAAAGGTAATTGAGAAATTCTCGACAATTCGGCCATTCGTCCTGATTGGAGGAAGGTGCCTTCGTAATTTATAGTCCGCACAACTAGGAAGCCTTAAACCGACCTTCTCAGCAGAGGCATAGATGCTCCCAGACGTCGCAGGACTCGAATCCCCGGCCTTCTTGATGGTGTGCGCAACCATAGCGCTCGCCGGGTTGACGCGTGGCTTCGCAGGCTTCGGCGCAGCGATGATCTATATGCCCATCGCCTCCGCCATTATGGACCCGAAACTGGCCGCAGCTTCACTCCTTCTGGTCGATGCAACCATCTCTCTGCCCATGGTCGTTTCCGCCACAAAGATCTGCGATTGGAGAACCGTTCTGCCTGCAGCAGGCGGAGCTGTCGTCACCGTTTCCATCGGCGCCTGGGTACTCACCAATGCAGACCCTTACGTTTTGCGCTGGGTGCTGTCCTGCGTTGTCCTTGTTCTGCTCGCCGTTCTGGTCTCTGGCTGGCGTTACACCAAGGCACCAAACAAACGCACTTCCTTCGGCGTGGGTGCTGTCTCCGGCCTTCTCGGCGGCATGACACAACTGGCTGGCCCTCCGGTCATCACCTACTGGATGTCAGGCCCCCTGCCCGTCAGCGTCATACGTGCCAACCTGATCACCTATTTCTTCTTCACCAGCTTTGGCTCCTTTGCAGCCTTCTGGTGGAACGGCCTGATCACACAGGAACTCCTGCTTCTCTCACTACTGATCTGCCCGGCCTATGGCCTGAGCATCTATCTGGGAGCCAAAGGTTTCTCCAAATCCAGCGGTAAGTCTTATCGCCTGCTCGCTTACACACTCATCTTGGGAGCTGCCATCACAAGCATGCCTATTTTGGATGGAATTCTCAGATGACCCACTAGTTCACATGCACTGAAAAAGAGCCGCAAGAAGCGTCAAACAAACAGCACAGCTTGCGAAACTTGGCAAAAGGCCGTAGTTTCCGCAATAATATCCCTAGAAACAGACGAAAAATACAGATTTATGCCAAAATCATCGCTCGACAAGATTGACCTCGAAATCCTGAAAAACCTTCAGGAAGACGGACGCCTGACCAACGTAGAACTGGCAGGCAAAGTTGCTCTGTCACCCTCCCCGTGCCTGCGCCGCGTCAAAAACCTTGAGGACAGCGGTGTAATCAACGGCTATCAGGCCTCCGTCAACCGCAAGACAGTTGGCCTCGGCATGACCGTGTTTGTAGAGATGCGCGTCGGCAAGCAGAGCAAAGCGCAGATCATGTCCATCATTGAGCGCGTCACCTCGCAGCCAGAAGTCGTCTCCTGCCATCTGGTCTCCGGTCAGTCCGATATTCTTGCTGAAATCGTTGTCCCAACACTGGAAGCCTACGATGTCTTCCTCTCAGACTTCCTGATGTCACTGGATGGTGTCGAGGACGTACGCTCCAACTTCGCGATCCGTACGCTGAAGGCCAACGGCGCACTGCCACTACAGCATCTGGAATCCATCGTCGACAACGATTGATCTGTCATGGCGCATCCTCGTTTTTACCAGATCCGGTCACGATCTGCGCCATGCTGACAAGCTCGGAAATTCTGTCCTGAAGGAAGTTGCTGTTTTGAGCGATGAGCAGCATCTGCCTTTGGACAAGACAAAACACATAAGCACCTATGCAAAGCCCCAGCCCAAGGATGGAAAGGGGCTGTCCAAGCAAACCAAGGGAAATGTAAAGCAACGGTGGGAACACGGTCACCGTGACCGAACACAGCGACACCCACCACTCCCCCTTGTGAAACCCATTGATCGGCATCGTCAGAATAGCCGCCGTCGCAATCAGGCACCGCTCTTTCATTCCCCGCGCGATATTTACCGCCTGCCGCAGATAAAGAGCTGTAAGCACACCTGCCACTGCCAGCACATAAGGCGCGCTGACAACGCAGAACTCATAGACCCGTGCCACCAACGGCGCCCGCTCCTCCCAAACACCCGATGGCGTTTCCAGAACCGCACCAATCACCAGCAGAGCCGCATACCCAATCGCCAGCAAATGCAACCGCCACGCTGAGCCAATGGCGTGTTCAATCACACGAACCTTATCACTTTCCTCACTCACCACCCTGCCTCAAGTCCACCCCAGATCCTGAAAGGGTTTCACAGTGGCACAGTGAAGCCAACTCCACTGAAATCGGGGGCAGACTGAAAGGCAGATACACAAAAGGCGGCACGCAAAACGTACCGCCTTTAGAAAACTCAATTGGAAAGTGGGATTAGCCCAGCTTTGCCAGAACGTCCTCTGGAATGTCGAAGTTGGAGAAGACGTTCTGTACGTCGTCGTCATCTTCCAGCGCGTCCATCAGCTTCATGATGGTGCCAGCTTTTTCTTCGTTCACTTCCACCAGGTTCTGTGGCTTCCAGATGGTCTTCACAGACTCAGCTTCGCCCAGCGCCGCTTCCAGTGCTTTGGAAACTTCGGAAAGGTCTTCGAATGCGCAAATGATGGTGTGAGCTTCATCATCGCTCTCAACGTCATCAGCGCCAGCTTCGATACCAGCTTCCATCACAGTGTCCGCATCGCCAGCTTCTGGCTTGTAAACCAGCTCACCAACGCGGTCGAACATGAAGGAAACAGAACCTGTCTCGCCCATGGAACCACCGTATTTGGTGAAGTAAGAGCGTACGTTTGCAGCAGAGCGGTTTTTGTTGTCAGTCAGCACTTCAACAATAATCGCGGTGCCACCTGGACCATAACCCTCATAACGGATCTCGGTGTAATCAGCACCTTCACCGCCCTGAGACTTCGCAATCGCGCGGGCAATGTTGTCCTTCGGCATGGACTGACCCTTCGCGTTCTGCACAGCAAGGCGCAGGCGCGGGTTCTTGTCCGGATCAGGATCACCCATCTTCGCAGCAACGGTAATCTCTTTAGAAAGGCGAGAGAAAAGCTTGGAACGTACAGCATCCTGACGTCCCTTGCGGTGCATGATATTTTTGAATTTTGAATGTCCGGCCATAGGTCTTCCCGGCTTGTGTTTAGAATAAAACTGGTAGCTCAAAGGAGCGCTCACCAAGCCGCTGATAGCTTGGACAGCGCTCTCCCCGACACGGCATTCGTGTCACGTCGAGCAAATTTGTTGAAAGCTTATAAGCCGCTTACACGACAAAATCCAGAGCAAGAAACAGCGAGATTTGCCGCGTACTTACTCTTCCTCATCATTCACCGTGTAAGCTCATCCCCTGATTAAGCGTAGCTGTCTGCAGCGCTCGGCCAGAATGGTGGAATAATCTGCGACAAACGCCCACCCAGACGAACCGGCGAAACATTCACAGCAAGGCCAGTCCGGTCATCCGTTTCAACCGCCACACCACAAATAGTTGCCTCACCCAGCGCAGGTGTAAAGCGAGCACCGTTCATCTTGCGCAGGAAGCGATTGACCGGCTCTTCCTTATCCATGCCCAGCACGGAATCATAATCACCGCACATACCAGCGTCAGACATGTACGCTGTACCGCCAACGAGAACCTGATGGTCAGCGGTTGGAACGTGCGTATGCGTGCCAACAACCAGAGAAGCACGACCATCACAGAAGTGACCCATCGCCTGCTTCTCAGAGGTCGCTTCTGCGTGCATATCAATGATGATCGCATCAGCCACAGCGCCCAGCGGACAGTCAGCCAGAATTTTGTCGATCGCAGCAAACGGACAATCCAGCGCATCCATGTAAACGCGGCCCATCACGTTCACCACCAGCACATCAGCACCATTCTTCGCGCGGTAAAGGTTCGCCCCTTTACCTGGAGTACCTGCCGGATAGTTCGCAGGGCGCAACAACTGGTTCTGACGCTCAATGTAAACAAGCGTGTCGCGCTGATCCCAGATGTGGTTGCCGGTGGTCACAACATCTGCACCTGCATCCAGCACGTTCTGGAGAATTTCTTCGGTGATACCAAAGCCTGCTGCGGAGTTCTCGCCATTCACGACGACGAAGTCCAGTTGGTTGTCTTCCACGAGTTGGGGCAGTTCATCAATCACGGCATTGCGGCCAGCACGCCCAACCAGATCCCCAAGAAACAGCAGCTGCATCTATACACCCTTTCAAGCGTATTCCCGACCTAAGGTAATGTAATGAAAGAATACGCGCACATCTTTTGGACCAAAGCAGATCTGATGGCCACCACGCGCGCCCTAAGAAGAACACGCCGGAAGCCACAGGCAACTTGCTTCAATCTCCTGCTTTAAGAAGCCCACGATCTGTCAGGATACCATCCAGCTGACGATCATGCGGTTCCATCGGAACCTCTTCTACCTCTTGAACCGCAAATGCAACCCCAATCGCAGTCAGATCGGAAAGTTTTTCCAAATCACTCAATGCACGGTCGTAAAAACCTTTGCCATATCCGATCCGGTTGCAGCTCCGATCAAAAGCAGACAGCGGAACCAGCACCACATTCGGGTGCACAACCTCCGCCTCAGACCCCGGCGCCATGCTGCCAAATCCGGCAGGCTCCAGCGGCCCGCCCTTTTCAAGACGGCGGAAGACAAGATCATCACCCGTAACAACGGGAAGACAAAGAGAACTGCCAGCCTTGGCCAGCGCATCCATCAAAGGACGCGGATCAACCTCGTCCCGAATAGGCCAGAACCCTGCAATCACCGAGCCTGGCTCAACACCAAGCGCTTCCACAAAATCAACAAGCGCCAGCGACCGCTCAATCCGCTCAACAGGAGAAAGCGTGGCCCGCGCCGCAAGTCCAGCTTTCCGCACCGCGCGCTTGGCCAGTTTGAGCTCATCATTCTCAATGTCTTGGGAAGTCAATACGCACCTCATTTACAACCACTTGAGTGCATTATGGTGCAGCCCGCGCAAAATCGCAAAGCAAGAGCCTATCACGCTGTAGAGAGGAAAAAGAGAAGGGCGTGCCACAACAGCCGTTGGAGAATGTGCAATCCCGGAGAACCTACAATGTAGGTGGGCGCCGTGTCCCCAAGCCCACGAGCGAGGGAAGGAACAGCTCCCTAAGGAATGCGTAAGGCCCCGGGGATATGTGTCTCCTGACGAACCGCGCAGCAACGCAATGGCTCATATAGGCCAGAGCGACTGGAATTACCAGTCCTCTTGAACAGCCTTTGTTAAATTTCAAAAGAATGCTTCTAAACCGATCAGCGGCCCGGATTACGCAGCGCTTTCTTCTTCGCGCAGCTCATTGTCCAGATCAGCCCCAAGCTGTTCAATCTTGTCTGCGCTTTCCAGCAGGCGTGCGACAACCTTGGCTTCTTTCTCGCGGTATTCCGCTTCAAGTGCCTCGATACGGCTCAGATAGCGCTGCTCCTGCGCAGCCAGACGCTCTTCGACAGACGCCTCTGCCTTGCCGAGCTCTTCAATCCGCGCTTCCGCAGCTTTCAGCTTGCGCTCCACTTCAGCCAGATGATCCGTCACCATAATGCCTGCCATCACGGTCAGACGCTGGTCGCCAATCTCGCCAAAGTTTTCTCTCAGGCCACTGATGCTGTCGTCAAAACGCTGAGCAAGACCGAGCAGACGCTCTTCCTCACCGTCATCACACGCCATGCGAAAGCTGCGATCATTGATTGTTACTGTAATTTGCGCCATTGATCTTAGCTCTCCTGTCCTTCGAGAACAGTACGTATGGATTCCATGGCAGCAACAAGGCGACGGGAAACATCTTTGTTGACATCTTCAAGCCGCGAACCACGCGCTTCAGCCTGATCCAGCTTTGCAGCCAACTGTGTGCGATCTTCGCCAATTCTTTGCAGGTCGTTCTCTAACGCATCAAGGGTCTTGTCACGGGACGTCCTGCGATGAAGCGCGCCTTCTAGCTTCGTGATGGAGGCAGAAATACGATCCAGCGCCTGATCCAGATCTTGCCCACTATCCATCTTCACCTCTGACATCTACCTGTATCCGTACTCACCAAACATCGATCACCCGAGAAATGGCAACTCGACCCTTTCCCGTCTAGGGAAGCGGAAGACAATTATCCATTAGCTCGAGGGAATCGTCGAGCTTTATTCACATCATATCTGAGGAATAAGCGAGAACCATCTCATTTATCAGTGATTACAGAACTTGCAATCGCCTTCGACTCGGAAATTTACTCCGCGCAACATTAGTGAACAAAATACAAGCTTCGCCTCTATAAAAATCTAATGCACGCGTATTTTACGCTAAGCAAATTCACTCATTTAAGAGCCCTTGGCAACATAACTTATGTTGACAAATGTTATTCAAAATTCAAAAGCGCTCAACTTACGCAATAAACATCGCCCGAATAGCTCAGTTTCATTGACTCAACTCTCTGACCTGCTATGTCTCCTTCCGTTATTCGTTCGTAGACAACTGCCAATTCGCATTAGTCTGGGGCAAAGACTATGGCAACTGTCGTCGAATTTACACTAGCTAATGGTAAAGAACCGGCTGCCCGGCCGGGTCGACAGCGGGAATAAGATGACCGATCTCGAAAAGCACTCTCGCATGGCGAATGCGATACGCTTTCTTTCAATGGACGCCGTTGAAAAAGCAAAATCAGGCCACCCAGGACTTCCAATGGGTGCAGCCGACATCGCAACGGTCCTGTTTTCCAAATTTCTGAAATTTGACCCTAACTCCCCAAAATGGGCAGACCGAGATCGTTTCGTGCTCTCCGCAGGGCACGGATCTATGCTCCTGTATTCCACTCTCTATCTGCTGGGATACGAAGACTTCTCTATTGAACAGCTTCAGCAGTTCCGCCAGCTTGGCGCACGCACATGCGGCCACCCTGAATACGGTCATGGCGCAGGCATCGAGACCACCACTGGTCCTCTCGGCCAGGGTCTTGCAAACGCAGTAGGCATGGCAATCGCTGAGCGTCTGCAGGAAGAGCGCTTCGGCAAAGACCTCGTCAACCACTTCACCTATGTTCTCGCAGGTGATGGCTGTCTGATGGAAGGTATCTCCCAGGAAGCAATCTCTCTGGCAGGTCACCTCAAGCTGAACAAGCTGATCCTCATCTGGGACGACAACGGCATCACCATCGACGGTTCCGTTGATCTGGCTGACAGCACTGACCAGATCGCACGCTTCAAGGCATCCGGCTGGAACACCATCGCAATTGATGGTCACGATCCAGAGGCAATTGAAGCAGCTCTGACAGAAGCTCAGAACAGCGACAAACCAACAATGATCGCTGCGAAGACCACAATCGGCTTCGGTTCTCCAAACCGCGCTGGCACCAACAAAGTGCACGGTGCTCCTCTGGGTGCTGAAGAAATTGCAGCAACCCGCGAAGCTCTCGGCTGGTCCGCTGAGCCGTTTGAAGTACCAAGCGACGTTCTCGATGCATGGCGCATCGCAGGTCTGCGTTCCGCAAACGCTCGTAAAGAGTGGGAACAGCGCTTCAACGAAGCAAACCCTGAGCAGCGTGGCGAGTTCGAGCGCCGTTGCCGTGGCGATCTGCCATCCGGCTTCGATGCAGCAATCGACGCGTACAAGAAAGAACTTGCAGACACTCAGCCAAAGATGGCGACCCGTAAGGCGTCCCAGGCTGTTCTGAAAGTGATCACCGGTGCTGTTCCGGAAACCATCGGCGGCTCTGCTGACCTAACCGGTTCCAACAACACCAACACCGAGCATACGCCTTCCATCACGCCAGACGATTTCTCCGGTCGCTTCATCCACTGGGGTATCCGTGAGCACGGAATGGCCGCAGCAATGAACGGTATGGCACTGCACGGCGGAGTTATCCCCTACTCTGGTGGCTTCCTGATCTTCTCCGATTACTGCCGTCCGTCTCTGCGTCTGGCAGCTCTGATGAAGCAGCGCGTCATTCACGTAATGACCCATGACTCCATCGGCCTGGGTGAAGATGGTCCAACCCACCAGCCTGTGGAACACTTTGCGGCTCTACGTTGTATTCCAGATCTGCTGTTCTTCCGCCCTGCGGACATCACAGAGACTCTGGAATGCTGGCAGCTGGCAATGAAAGCCACTGATAACCCAAGCGTTTTGGCTCTGACCCGTCAGAACCTGCCTTCCCTTCGTCCTCACTACGAAAGCGAAAACCTGTGTGCCAAAGGCGCATACATCATCGCCGACTGTGAAGAAGAAGCGACCGTTACTCTGTTCGCAACCGGCTCCGAAGTTGAGATCGCAGTGGAAGCGAAAAAAGAGCTCGACGGCAAGGGTATTGCGACCCGCGTGGTCTCCGTTCCTAGCTTCGAACTCTTTGAGCAACAATCTGACGCATACAAGAATGCCATCATTGGTGGTAGTCCGGTGAAGATCGCTGTGGAAGCGGGCGTTCGTATGGGTTGGGATCGCTTTGTCGGTTCTGATGGTGGATTTGTAGGCATGTCTGGTTTCGGTGCCTCCGCCCCTTACCAGGAGCTCTATGAGCATTTCGGGATCACCGCGGGAGCAGTGGTCCAAGAGGCAGAAAAGCGCCTTGGCGATAGCGATAACGCCTAAAGCTAACTACAAGTGAAGCTTCTGGCTCCTCTCAGCCAGAAGCCTCTCAGAAGACGGCCGGCAAGAGCTGGCAGAATATATAAAACGCGGGCGTTATTGAGCGCCCTACCGAAAGAGGTTCTTAAATGGCAGTCAAGGTAGCCATCAATGGCTTTGGTCGCATTGGTCGTAATGTTCTCCGTGCAATCATCGAATCCGGTCGTACCGACATTGAAGTTGTAGCAATCAACGACCTCGGCCCAGTTGAAACTAACGCACACCTGCTGCAGTTTGACTCCGTACACGGCAAGTTCCCAGCTAAAGTAACAGTTGATGGCGACACCATCGATTGTGGCCGTGGTCCAATCAAAGTAACCGCTATCCGTGATCCTAAAGAATTGCCTTGGGGTGAAATGGGTGTGGACATTGCGATGGAATGCACCGGCATCTTCACCGCAAAAGAAAAAGCAGCTCTGCACCTGGAAGCTGGCGCAAAGCGCGTTCTGGTTTCTGCTCCTGCAGCAGGCGCTGACAAAACAATCGTTTACGGCGTAAACCACGACACCCTGACTTCTGAAGATCTGGTTGTTTCCAACGCATCTTGCACCACCAACTGTCTGTCTCCAGTGGCTTACGTTCTGGACAAACTGGTTGGCATCGAAAAAGGCTTCATGACCACCGTTCACTCTTACACCGGTGATCAGCCAACTCTCGACACAATGCACAAGGATCTGTACCGCGGCCGCGCAGCAGCTCTTTCCATGATCCCAACCTCCACAGGTGCTGCTAAGGCTGTTGGCCTGGTTCTGCCTGAGCTGGCTGGTAAACTGGACGGCGTTGCAATCCGCGTACCTACTCCAAACGTTTCTGTTGTTGACCTGACCTTCATCGCGAAGAAAGAAACTTCCGTTGAAGAAATCAACGCAGCAATCAAAGCAGCGGCTGAAGGCGAGCTGAAAGGCGTTCTTGGTTACACCGACGTGCCAAACGTTTCCATCGACTTCAACCACGACCCACACTCCTCCATCTTCCACATGGACCAGACCAAGGTCATGGAAGGCACAATGGTTCGTATCCTCACCTGGTACGACAACGAGTGGGGCTTCTCCAACCGCATGGCGGATACCGCTGTTGCGATGGCAAAGCTCATCTAATTTGGAAGGGGCCGCTTTTAAGCGGCCCTTTTTCTCATATACCAGTGCGGAGTGATCCAATCCCTGAGCCGCACCATTCAGTGCGAAGTCTCCCATAGATTTGATCACGAACTCCGCAAAGTCTTTCTGTAAGAATTTCGACCAGCATAAGGTCACAGACAGAAATTCCGGAGATTTTCATGTCTTTCAAAACCCTCAATGATGCCGATCTTTCCGGCAAACGTGTTCTGGTCCGCGTAGACCTCAACGTCCCGATGAAGGATGGCAAAGTAACCGATACCACCCGTATCGAGCGTGTACTGCCAACCATCCGCGAAATCTCCGAGGCTGGCGGCAAAGTCATCCTTCTCGCACACTTCGGCCGTCCAAAAGGCAAAGTGGTTGCAGAGATGAGCCTTGCTCCTGTTGCTGGCCCTGTTGCAGATCTGCTTGGCAAACCAGTTGCTTTCGCAGCTGACTGCACCGGTGATGTCGCAAAAGCTGCTGTCGATGCAATGGCTGACGGCGACGTTCTGCTTCTGGAAAACACCCGCTTCTACGCTGGTGAAGAAAAGAACGATCCAGAGTTCGCAAAAGCACTGGCTGCAAACGGCGACCTGTATGTAAACGACGCATTCTCTGCTGCACACCGCGCACACGGCTCCACTGAAGGCATTGCAAAGCTGCTTCCTGCATTTGCAGGCCGCACCATGCAGGCTGAGCTGGAAGCACTCGGCTCCGCATTGTCCACTCCAGAGCGTCCGGTTCTGGCAGTTGTCGGCGGTGCAAAAGTGTCCTCCAAGATCGACCTGCTCGAAAACCTCGTGTCTAAAGTAGACATCCTGGTCATCGGCGGCGGCATGGCAAACACCTTCCTCGCGGCTAAAGGCGTGAACGTTGGCAAGTCCCTGTGCGAGCACGATCTGGCTGACACAGCAAACCGCATCATGGCAGCAGCTGAAAAAGCAAACTGCGAAATCGTTCTGCCAGCAGACGCTGTTGTTGCATGGGAATTTGCAGCAAACACCAAGAACGAAACCGTTGCTCTCGACGCGATCCCAGCAGACGCGATGATGCTCGACGTTGGCGCAGCTTCCATCGATGTTGTGAAAGCAAAAATCGACGAAGCGAAGACCCTCGTCTGGAACGGCCCTCTCGGCGCGTTCGAAATCGAGCCATTCGACAAGGCAACCGTTGCAGCGGCCCAGCATGCAGCAGCACGCACCAAAGAAGGCAAGCTGAAAACAGTTGCTGGTGGCGGTGACACTGTTGCAGCGCTGAACCACGCAAAAGCAAGTGAAGATTTCTCTTACATCTCCACTGCTGGCGGCGCGTTCCTCGAGTGGCTGGAAGGCAAGGAACTGCCAGGCGTTGTTGCGCTGGAAGCATAAAACAAAGAAAATTGATGAAATTTTCTGGATTGAGGGGCCTTTTCGGTCCCTCTTTTCGTTTTATTCTCGCTTTTGCCTAGAATTTGACACAGCCTCTTGAAAAAGAGAGCAAGACGCTGTTTAGAACTTATCCCAATGAATGGGCCAGAGGCTTGACGTAGTCTACACTACCGCCAAGAACTCTATTTATCGGAATTTTATCAGGAGCAAACTCAGTGCATCCGCGTCTGTATCTTGTCACACCACCTACCTTTGACCTCGATGAGTTCGAAGGACAACTCAAGCAAGCTTTGGAAGGTGGCGACATTGCGAGCCTGCTGATCTCCATGCCGGACGCAAACGAAGGCGAACTACAGGCGGCTGCAAAGCGCCTTGTTCCTCTGGCGCAGGCAAACGAAGTTGCTGTTCTGATTGAAAACAACACCCAAATCATGGGCCGCTCCGGCGCAGATGGCCTGCACGTTTCAGGAACCGACAAGGACCTGGAAGACGTAATGCAGTCCTTCCCGGAAGACCGCATCATCGGCCATGCGGGTGTTAAGACCCGTCACGACGCCATGGTCATCGCATCCATGGGCGTTGATTACATGTTCTTCGGTCTCCTTTCTTTGAAACAGGAAGAAGAGCCACATCGCAAATCTCTGGACTACGGCAGCTGGTGGTCTGAAGTGTTCGAAACGCCATGCGTTGTCTTGGCTGGCACCTCAGTTTCCTCAGTTGACACCGTGGCCCAAACTGGCGCTGAATTCGTAGCAGTACGTGAAGCTGTCTGGAATCACCCTGAAGGGCCAAAAGCAGCTGTTGAGCAGGCAAACGCTATCCTCTCAACACACACACTGGCGGAAGTTGAGGACTGATCTTTTGAAGTTGCCTGGTTCTATCAAACTCGTAACTGTCGCAGCTATGACCGGCCTGCTTGGCTGGCAGGGCATGGCTGTTGCGCAAACAACCCCGAGCGGTGGAACCACACCTCAAGGCGCAAGAACGGTTGATCCGTACAATCCAAACGGATCACCACTGCTGCCTTCTCCAGTTTCAAGAGCCCCTTACATCCCGCAGGTCACCCCAACGCCGGAAACCATTCAGGGCGATCCGGCCTACGGTGCCTTCCAGCGCGGTTGGTATCTGACAGCATTGGCTCTGGCGACCCGTCAGGCCGAAGCTGGAATCACCAGCTCTAAAACTCTGCTCGGCGTTCTTTATGAGTCCGGCAGAGGCATCCCGCAGGACCTGCCATTGGCCGCCAGCTGGTATGAGCTCGCCTCCAACGATGGTGACCCACAAGCTGCCCTGCGCCTCGGCCTGCTCTATCTGGCTGGTGCAGGCACAAAAGCTGACAAGGACAAGGCCGCCCAACAGCTGGAAAAAGCTGCTGCTGCCAACATCCCCGAAGCCCTCTACAATCTCGCCCTCCTCCATCAGGAAGGCAAAGTCCGTCCAAACGATCCCAAGCAAATCAAGTCATTGCTGGAGCGCGCCTCTGAAACCGGTGACGCAGACGCAATGCTGGAGCTAGGCATCTACCTGAAGGACGGTCCGGAAGAGATCCGCGATCCACTACGCGCCGCCTTCTGGATGGGCCGCGCCGCCCGCCGTGGCTTGGTCCCGGCACAGATCTACTACGCAACCCTGCTGTTTAAAGGCGATGGCGTCGTGCCAAACGAGGCGGAAGCTGCAGATTGGTTCGAGCGTGCTGCCAGCAAAGGCAATCCGATCGCTATGAACCGTCTCGCCCGCATCTACGCCAATGGCCGCGGACGTCCAGTTGACCTGATCGAAGCATCCGCATGGCAGTTCCACGCTGGTCGTCAGGGTATACTCGACAGCGATCTGGAAGCTCTCTCCAACTCCCTTTCTCTGGAGCAACAGGAGCAAGCCAGCAAGCGCGCCGCCGAAATCGGGATTAAAATCGGGGCCTCACCAGTACTCCAGTCAGCTCAATAGCATCTGACTATAGTTCTTTTGATGATAAACCGATGAGTTTTTGCGTAAAATTATCATCAGATAAAGTATAAAAATCAGGTAGACTCTGACCCACACTACATCAACTTAAACACACTCAGCTTCGCGCAACGTCAGTCGATTAAATTACTCTGGTCCTTTAATCGAAAAAGCAATACCATGAAGCAAATAAGTGTATTTATCAGTCGCTTAGCTTTAGCCTTGGGCATTGGTGTCATTTCATTTCTGACATTCGGTGAAATGATCGCAACTGGCCTGCTTGATATAGGCGTCCCCGCCCAGGTTGCGGCACTCGGCAAGGTGGCAACTTTCGTTCTTGCTGTCATTTTCGTTGCACAGACCACCAGACGCAGAAGCGACAGAAAGCCCTGAGCTTTTCCGCACTCACCTTGTGGATATGCACCGGAATGCAGGTTCACGGCGAGCATCCGCTCTTTTTCCTTGAAAATCACGTGAAATTATGTTGCACAGACCCCCAGACAGGCTGCGACCCTAGGCTCAGCGCCAATCCGCGTCCGGCTGTAACATTATCAAACTGATTGGTAGTTCTATGAAACTCAATGGCAACGAAATTAAGCCAGGCAACGTGCTTATGCACCAGGACACACTTTGGGCTGTTGTAAAAGTTCAGCACGTGAAGCCAGGTAAAGGCGGCGCATTTGCTCAGGTAGAAATGAAAAACCTGCTTGACGGTCGCAAGCTGAACGAACGCTTCCGCGCAACTGAGTCCGTTGAGCGTGTTCGCCTTGAGCAGAAAGACTACCAGTTCCTCTATGAAGAAGGCGACATGCTGGTATTCATGGATAACGAAACTTACGAGCAGCTCGAACTTCAGAAAGAGTTCGTTGGCGAGCGCGCAGCATTCCTGCAGGACGGCATGACCGTAACTGTTGAACTGCACGAAGAAAAGCCAATCGGCATTTCTCTCCCAACCCACGTCACTCTGGAAATCGTTGAAGCTGACGCAGTTGTAAAAGGCCAGACCCAGTCTTCCTCTTACAAGCCAGCAGTTCTGGAAAACGGCGTTCGTTGTATGGTGCCTCCGTTCATCACCTCCGGTGAGAAGATCGTTGTAGACACCGACACAGTTGAATACGTTCGTCGCGCAGAGAAATAATCTAAAAGCAATAAAGATGAGGCAGCATACGGCTGCCTCATTACCCATTCAGGAACGGTGAATATAAAATGGCACGTACGGCCCTTCTCAACGTAATGGTCCAGGCTGCGACAAAAGCTGGTCGCTCTCTGGCACGGGACTTCGGCGAAATTGAAAACCTGCAAGTATCCCGCAAGGGCCCAGGTGACTTTGTCTCCCAGGCAGATCACAGAGCAGAAAAAATCGTTCGTGAGGAACTTCAGAAAGCACGCCCAACCTACGGCCTGCTGATGGAAGAATCCGGCGAAGTGGAAGGCACTGATGGCCAGCACCGCTGGATCATTGACCCACTCGACGGCACAACAAACTTCCTGCACGGCATTCCGATCTTTGGTGTTTCCATCGCTCTGGAACGCGCTGGTCAGATCGTTGCTGCAGTGATCTACAACCCGATCATGGACGAGCTGTACACCGCTGAAAAAGGCTCTGGCGCATTCTGTAACGACCGCCGCCTCCGCGTTGCTGCCCGTAAAGACATGACCGACTGCCTGATCGGCACCGGCATTCCATTCATCGGTGTTGGCGACCATGGCCGCGCACTGAAAGAAATCCGCCACGTGATGGGCGAAGTCGCAGGCATCCGCCGCGCTGGTGCAGCTGCACTGGACCTGGCATGGGTCGCTTCCGGTCGTCTCGATGCATTCTGGGAAAACGGTCTGCATCCTTGGGACATGGCAGCAGGCGTTCTGCTTGTTCGTGAAGCTGGTGGTTTCGTGTCCGATGCCAACGGCAAGGACAACATGTTCGAATCCCGCACCATCATCGCAGGCAACGAGTTCACCCACCTTCAGCTGCGTGAACTGCTGGCAAAAGCCAAGTCATAAGACAGACGGCGCTTAAGCCCAAGAATTCCAAAAGGCAGCTTGCCCCGGACCACTCCGGCAAGCTGCCTTTTTTGTTGCGCGATGGCTCTATGCCCGCACCTGAAACTTCTTCGCCAACACCTTCACAGCAGCATCCGTACTCAGCCCTGCGATGGCCTCGATCTGTGCGGCATCATCAAAGAAGCATTTCATCACGGCGATGGCAGGGGATTGATCCCAATGCGCCATATCCACCTGCGCGATTTCAGTCACCAACCGCTGATGGAACCGGTTGAGCGCAAACTTTGTGCTGTGCTTGGTTAAAGCATCAATGGCGTGTTTCTTGATCTCAGCTTCCACAGTACTCCGCCGCACTGAATTCCCCTGACCGACTTCAATGCCATTCTTACGCGCGTATTTGCGCATCGCCTGCGGATCACCAGCAATCACCTTTTGCAACTGCTTGCTCTTGTAGTGATGAATGCCCCACTTGATCAGCCGGGCTCCAGCCATAGTGACGGTTCCCAGCACAAACGCCCCGCCAATGGCCGCCCCAACCGGCCACGCTGCTGCAGCCACACCAGCAGCAACCACACCGCCCGTCGCAGCTGCCACAACACCAGCTACACCGGAAACCGTGAGCGCAGCAAAGCCCAGTCCATCAACGGCAGAAAGCACAGCCTTCCCAATCTTGGTGTTCCGCGCACGGGACTGATTATCGGCAATCGTTTTGGTAATCATCGCCAGCTCAGCATCCCGCGCTTGAGATACCTTCCGCGATCCTTCCAAACCAGAAACAGGAACCTCCTGCCGCTCTGAGAACAACCTATGTAAGGCCTGAGCTTTTTTACCGGTCTGATGATGTTTGAAGGCACGGATAGCAGTGACACTGGCATCATAGGCGGAAAGCCCGACAGCAAGAACGCCCACCCCCGCACCAACAGTACCAGCGGCATAGCCAAGCCCCTGTGTGACCAGAGAGATGCCCTCAACGTTGGCAGAGAGAGCTCTTTCAGCAATGGCCAAGCCGTCAGAAACCATCGCAAGCCCCCAAACCTCAGCCGACAGAATATTGACGTGCATCTGGGTCTTGTAGTCGCTACGCATGGCCTTCGCCAAAGTGGCGTTCTTGCCGTAATTCGCGACAAGACCTGTCAGCGCCTTATGGGCCTTGTCCGCAGCCTTCATTCGCAGTTTCAGCGCATCATCCAGATGATCTAAGGCCCCTTCAAGATGCGCAGCCTCACTGGCAGAACTCTCTCCATAAGTCAGCGCCACCTGATTACGCAGTGCAGTCAGCCGCTCCACCTCATCAGCAGCCCCCTTCTCCACTCTGACATACGCGTCTAAGGCAGACTTCGCAGACGCGGACAAATTAGGGAACAAACCATTCAGCGCAACACCAAGGCCCTGCTTCGTGATTTTGCCGGCCTGAACGGCTTGCGCCAAGGTGTCCACCAATGTCAGCGGAGAACCATCACCCTTCTGCACATCCTTGACCATGCGGGATAGGGCCGCCAGCTCGGCAATGTCTTTCTGCGCCTCAAGAAACTGCTTGGCTTCAGTCCGATACGTGTCAAGCGCATTGTCCGCTGCCTTCATGCTTGTGTAAGCGGATCGCGCTGAAATCAGGCTCTGGATCGCTCCCAGCGCATAATAAAAACTGGTGAACCCAAAGCGACCATAAGCAACACCATCAGTGATCGGCACTTCAGTTCGGAAGATCTCCTCCCGCCCATTCACCGCAGCATTGATCAACGGCATCACATTATGCGGAAACTTACCCAATCCATTGCGCACTAGCCCTTCCGTCTGCACGCCTTCCGCAATCGCACCGCATGCTGTCACGCGAGAGGGATGATAGCCATCCTTTTGTCCACCAGCCGTTTCAGTAAGCTGAGCCGTGCTGACCTGACGCCACTCTTCCTGCCCCGCTCGCAACAAAGACTGCGCGCGGCCTCCCCCCAGCGCCCGATCCAACGCTGGCTGACGCTCTTTCAGGTGCCCTTCCAGATCCTTCAGCACAGGCCGAAGCACCTCAACTGTGTCGGGGCCTGCTGCTGACCCCCCAGCCACTCCATTCAGATGCTCAACCAAAGCCGTCTTGGCTGTTTCCTGTCTTGGCTCAGCAAAAGAGACGGACACCAACTGCTTCTGAAGGTCTGCCGCGCGCTCTTTCGTCAGCAAACTCGGATCTTTTGCAAATGCCTGCAGCGCCTGAAACACCCGATGCTCACTGCCAACACCGGCAGTTTTGTTACCAAACCGGGCCTCCCCGCCCAAAACATCCCGCTGCACAGGCTGTAGCTTGAGGCGCGCATCCAGCAGCGCTCGCTCCATGGAGGAGAGAGGCGGCCCGTTCCGTTCTGACTGTGCTGCTTGCCCGGACAGGTCAGAGGACGGAACAGGTCGCCGATGAAAACTCGCCATGGAAACAGCCCGCAGTGGCTGAGGAACCCGTCTTTCCTGCCCGTCCGCGACCGGCACCACTGACAACCGATAGGGCATACGTGCCGATTGGGTGCTCCCGCTCCTCGAGGCCGTATGCCCTCCTGCCTGATCGACAGGCAGTGTCACGTTAGAACTGGGTGTGCTGACTTGCGATGTTACTCCGGTATTCCTCATGGTGGCGTTCCTCCCAAACCACTCAGACCAATATATGCTCCGAGGTCCACTGGCTTTCTGCTCCTCCAGCATCACTCAGCGAATGGCGCAGCTGCAAAGCTTCACCAATAAAGCTCTTCAAAGCTTCCATCAGATGCTCAACGGGATCACTCATGTGTAAGAGGAGTTGCTGGCGCACCGCATAATGGTGCTGTGCATCAAGTATGAGACCAAAAGACGTAAGTTGCCCAACACGCCCCAAAAGGGCTTTCAGTTGTGGCAGTTCAAGACCATTTTCCGGAAAGACATCAGCCTCAAGCTGCACTTCGTAGCGCCGTTCCTGATAGCGCGCCGAAATCATCGTCGTCAGATGATGCTCATCTGAGTGAAGCGCGACCTGCCCCGCCCTGTTGGGTGCCAGATCCGGCAAGTGCAACAGTGCGGCAAGCCGTTCAAATAGGTCCAGTAATTCCGTCTCCTGACATCGCCCCATTATGCTCTCCCCAAAACTGCATGAAGCAAAAAGCGAACACCATGAGCGTAGAGAAGCAACAAAGCCCCAAGTGTATCGAAGAGCACAACCAAACGACGAAATTGATATTTTATTTCCCTAAAAATGGAATCGTTGAAATATAATAACCCAACGGAAGAACATTAGCCCCAGACCAGCTTGCGTAGATCAATAGTCATCACAAGCTGAGCTGGCAGGTCAGGCCGATTAATTTGGAAACGGCAACTCCTTGCTGACCTCATAAACCTTTGCCGTCATTCCCTTTGATTTCAAAGAGCTTAGCTCCTTTTGAAACTTCGCCATATGCGGGGTTTTAAAGTGTGGAATAAGCGCATCCATACTCTCCCACATCTCATAGATCCTCAGGATATTCGGGTTCGTCGCATCCAAAGACGATTTGTAGGAGATACAGCCAGTTTCTTCAGCAGTTGCCGCATCCATTTCCTGTACAGCACCAATCTTCTGCTGAATCTGATTGTCTTCAAACTCAACCTCAACAGTCACGATAATCATTCCAGTTCCCTTCTTCTCCAATTTCTGAGCTGCTGCAAAAAACGGCCCCGGCACCATGCCGGTCACCATGCTCGCAGCCAGTGCCTGCAAAACCACACGTCGTTCCATGTCCGCGGTCCTTTCATTTCCAACACGTCATCATGCTGTTCATCAGCGCGATCAACTTCACCTCAAATTACAACATGACATTTTTTGTATTTTTGTAATTCTTGACAAAATGACATTTTTTGTCAAGATGTGAAAATGGAAAATTTGCGAGAGAAGATTCTGGAAGCCGCCATACAGGCATTCATGCGCTACGGCGTAGGCCGCACCCGCATGCACGACATTGCCTCAGAAGCAGGCGTGGCGCGCCAGACAGTCTATTCAAACTACAAAAACAAAACCGAGATCCTGTGTGCCTGCATCTCGTATTTCTCGGAGCAGTCGCTCACCGCTATTCAAGGCGAATGGGCACAGCTGGAAACGCTGGAAGAAAAGCTCCACGCCTATCATGAGCACGCCATCATCGCCTCATTCAAGGTCATCACCGCCTCCGAGGAAGCCAGAGACATGGTCGGCGGTTTCAATGAAGAAGGCAAAGCAGCCACCCTGCGAGCGCAGCAAACCAAAATCACAGCCTGCACTGATATGCTCTCTGACTACACATTCACCCAGCAAAGCCCGCAGCAACTCGCCGAATACCTCGTGCTGTCCTCCCTCGGCATCCGGGATCATTCCCAGTCAGAGGATCAGCTGCGCCAGCTCCTCGACATTCAAACAAAAGGCATTCTGGCCCTGTTAGCCTGAGCAAAGTTATCCATTAAAACCCAGCAGATACCACTTGACCTCAAGTCGACTTGAAGTGGCACTTTTAGCTAAATTCCTAGAAGGAAAGGCAAAAACGTGCACACAACAAATCTTCTGGTCAACGCTCTCCTCCTGGGCATTGGCGCAACAATTTTCATGGATCTGGTCGCCTGGGTCCGGCTGCGGTTCTTCTCCATCGCAGCCTTGGATTACCGCCTCGTAGGCCGCTGGATGCTCAGCATGCCGCGTGGCCAATATAATCACCAAACTATCATGCAGAGCCCGCCACAGCCATTTGAGCATTCCACCGGCTGGGTTGCACACTACGCGATCGGCGTTATACTGGCCCTATTGATGCTGGCGGTCACCGGACCAGACTGGCTGCAAAACCCAACGATCCTGATGCCACTTGTCATCGGCTTCCTCTCCTTAGGCTTTCCCTTCTTCCTCATGCAACCCGCCTTTGGCTTTGGCATCGCTGCCGCCAAAACGCCTGCCCCGAAGATTGCCAGAATAAGAAGCTTCATCGCCCACATGTCCTTCGGCCTCGGCCTTTACCTCACCGGACTGTGCCTGATCTCCCTCCCCCTATAAGGCACGTCCAGCAGCCCACAGCCGCAAAGCCAACAAATTGAGGCTGTGGGTTTGCTCCTCATTTGTTTTCTTAAAGTAGATTGGCACCACCATTGAACACGACACAGACCAGTATTTGGAACGGGACGACCATGCCAAAACCCTATCCAACACTTCCGGAAGGGACACGCATTTACGCAGTTGGTGACATCCACGGCAGGCTAGACCTGCTGGAAACCATGGGCAAAGCCATCGAGAGCGACCTGAAAAAGCGCCCGATCGCCGACCCCGTAACCGTCTTCCTCGGCGATTACATCGACCGTGGCCCGGACAGTCAGGGCGTCATCGATTTCCTCGTCGACAATCACCACCGCACGCCCCGCCAGATCTGCCTGAAAGGCAACCACGAAGCATCCTTGCTGGAATTTCTGGAAGACGCGGGTACGCTCTACCATTGGGAAGATCTGGGCGGCATGGAAACCTTACTGTCCTACGGCCTCTCCCACCACGACCTGATGGGCTCCGCAGGCGCAGAAAGCGTGCAGACCATCTTCAAAGAGAACTTCTCCAAGCTGCACGAAACCTTCTTCAGATCACTGGAACTCTACTACAAACGCGGCGACTACCTGTTCGTCCACGCTGGCATCCGGCCCGAAGTGGCACTGGAAGAGCAAAGCGAAGATGAGCTCATGTGGATCCGCGGCCCCTTCCTCAATTATGAGAAAAGCTTCGGCCTCTTCGTCGTCCACGGCCACACTCCCGTAGAACACATCGACCGCCGCACCAACCGGCTGGATGTAGACACCGAGGCTTACGCCTCCGGCCAGCTCACCTGCGCAGTGCTGGAAGGCAGCGAATTGCAGTACATCACCGCCACTACAGACGGCTGGGAACTCTTCGACTTCATCCCCACGCACAAATAGCACAAGACCTTACATCTGCACGATAAACTGATGTGCCGCCGCATACTGCATGTAAGAGCGCAACAACTGCTTCTGATCCTTCATCTTCAACTTACCCTGCGCACTCTTCAACTGCTTACGCGCCGTATCCGGTTGAATGTCAGCCTCCAGCGCATACTCGGTCACATCCACCCCTTCCAGAATAGCCCGAACCACGCGCCCCTCCGCCGGGCTCAAACCAAACAACCTGCAAAACGAAGAAAACACATTCTCGGGCAGGCCATTGCTGTGCCCTAGCTGAAAAATGCAGATCAAATGAAGATGCGGTGCCATCGGATGCTGCGGCGCTTCATAATGCACCTGCACCAGAAAGCCGCCATGCTTGCCCTCATGCGCCCGATAAAACTCGCAGGACTTATTCTCCGCCTGAGCTTGTGCAAGCGCCTGCTCAAACTCGTGATTGTTATCCAGCAGAGCCAGCCTCTGATCCACTTGCGCCAGCAACACCCCCTGCTCCAGCAGACGGCCCGCCACCACATTCACACCCGAAACCCTGCCATTCTCCAGCGTCAAAACACCCGCATTCATCAAATCAACGGTCTGAAACTTGCGCTTTAAAGAACTCATGGCGATTCAAACTAGTTAAAATTAGAACTACCTAACATATAACCCCAATCACCTCTTGTATACGTCAAGCTTCGCAAAATTTACGTAATTTTCCCGACATGCGCACCACACACACCAAAGCACTGGCCTGCGGCAGGTATGACAAAACCGCAGACCAGCAGGACACCCATTGAGGGCTGAGCCCCTCTGAGTCAGTCTCACGCGAGGAACAGCGATTAGCCATCCCCCCAAAGAAGATGTAGCAATCATGCAACTACTTTAGATTTTACTTTTATATATATTTCTATTTTTAGTTGCATATTGTATGCATCAATCATGTTTTCTCTTCATTCCTATGAGTTTTAAAATGAAAAACAATCTCTTGATCGCTCTTGCAGCTGCTGCAATTTCTACAGGCGCCGTCACATCTGCAAATGCAACCGACTGGTACGTTCAGGGCACCGGTGGCCTGTCTTTGGGCAGCATCACAGCACACATTGATGGTGGCAGCGATGTAACTCTTCGGGACGAAGGCTTTAACGGTCGTATCGGCGTCGGTGCATACCTTTCTAACAATGTCCGCATCGGTCTCGAAGGCGGATACGCTACATTCTCGGAAAATGCCACTGACATCGATGTTTGGGACATTTTGGCAGTCACATACTACGACTTCAAAAACGACACCGCCTTTACTCCATATGTCGGTCTGGGTGCAGGCTTATCACACTTGAGAATTGACTTTGATGATAGCGGTGACACCGTCAAAGAAACAACCAACCATTTCTCTACGAAATTAGGTGCTGGTGTTGGCTACGAAATCTCTGAAAACCTTGAGCTGCTGGCTGAGTATTCATTCCAGTACAACTTCAAAGCAGAGATAACTGATGATGTCGATTACTCCACTTACCAGAACCAGTTCAACGTAGGTCTGCGCTATTCATTCTAAGCGTTGATCAAACGGATCATCAGGTCAAGAGCGGGTTGCTTCAGGCAATCCGCTTTTTTTGTTACCGAAGGCAAGCTTCCTTCCGGCACGATCCAAAGCAATGCCAAAGTGTAACTCATCGCATGCTATCGAAACTTGCAAATGTAAGGGAACCAATATGCTGTAGTACTTGCTACTATCACTAAGTGATCGATAACATTCTTTAGCTAAGTTTTAATCATGGACAATATGCAATTCTTTAGAATGACACTCAGCGGGGAAAAGACGTGGCTTCCTGATTTTGAGATCCATAATCTAAGAAAAGATATTCTCATGTATTACGACGACAATGTCGGTGAACCGCTAAATGTATACTTAGCACATGATGCCTACAAACTGGATTATTGGAAATATCTATCAATAGGTTTTGAAGATCAGCTTGGGGAGACTGAACGCCACAAATCATTTATTGAATATGGCTGTCTTGCTCTAATAAACGGCATCACCCTCGACATTCTGGATGAGCCAATTCCTAACTACGATTTGAGCTGGCTCCCAAGAGGGATAAAGGTCGAAGACATGTTACCTTATCTCGAAAGTTACGTCCCCACCAGCAAGATCGCAGAAACTGCACAAACTCACCTATTGGAAAGGCTTAGTTTCATTTCCAAAATCAAGAAGGATGACATCGATGAGTATGGCCTCCTGAAAGATTTCGATCTACTGACTTCTGCACAGTGGTTTGATCATGAGATTGTGCAAGCCCACTTTAAATCACGTGCCAACTTCATCATGAACCTTTCTTATTGAAATCCCCACCCCACCATGACCACATCCCGTCCAAATCACGGCATCAGGGGCGCGAAAATGCGACTTATTTAAAAACTTACGCATTTCTTGCCCAATCGCGGCGATTTGCGGTTTCCTATTAACCGGAAATCGCGTTATCTAAAGACATCATTAACTTTAAGGCGGGTTCTGCTTGATTGGTCTGACCAGACAAAACGAAGCCGCTTTGCTTTAGATGTACGCAGGATAATGGCACGCGACTACGATCCCTACAGTCTGTCGAGCCCGCAGGTTTACCTGTGGCGCATGATCATTTTTCTTGTCCTGGCAGGCTTCATCGCCTTTGTCTTGATTGGACAAATCACGGAAGCCTTCATGGCAAACCCGGCATTGAACGGCCTGATCGTAGGCGTCGCGACACTGGGTATTCTCCTGTCATTCCGGCAGGTTCTTCGCATTTTCCCGGAAGTATCCTGGGTCAACGGCTTCCGCCTCGGCGATCCACGCCTTGAGGTCCGCCGTCCTCCAATTCTTCTGGCACCCATGGCAACCCTGCTTGGCAACAAAGCAGGCGACATGACCATCTCGCCAACCACCATGCGCTCCATGCTCGATTCCATCGGCATGCGCCTGGATGAATCCCGCGAGATTTCCCGCTACCTCACCCGCCTGCTCATCTTCCTTGGTCTGGTCGGCACCTTCTGGGGTCTGATGCAAACCGTGGGCGCTGTGGCAACCACCGTCAGCACGCTGAATGCGGCAGGCGGCGATGCCAACGTGCTGTTTGAAGATCTGGTTTCCGGCATCACCGCACAGATGACCGGCCTCGGCATCGCGTTCTCCTCCTCCCTCCTTGGTCTGACCGGTTCCCTCGTTCTGGGCTTCCTCGATCTGCAGGCAGGACAGGCACAGAACCGCTTCTATCAGGAGCTGGAAGACTGGCTCTCCACCCTGACGGACATCGACCCGGACGAGCTGGGCAACGGCACCACGGCAGATATGGCCGCTGACCTGCGCATCACGCTGGACAAGCTGCGCAAGTCCATGGAAGCCAAAGGCACCGCACAGGACGAAGGCTCCAACGCCGCCATGAGCAAACTGGCAGAAGGCATTCAGGGCCTCGTCCAGCATGTACGCTCCGAGCAGAAGATGATGCGCGAATGGGCCGAAGGCCAGTCCATGCAGCAGCGCCGTATCGAACGGTTCCTGAAAACGCTCACCGCAGAGGTAGAGCGGGAGAAGGAATAAAGCATGGCAGGAGTACGCACACGCAGGTCTCAAAGCAGCTCAGAGGATTACTGGCCGGGTTTCGTGGATGCCATGTCCGCGCTCCTGCTGGTGTTCATCTTCCTGCTCTCCATCTTCATGATTGCGCAGTTCTTCATGAGCCAGCAGCTGTCTGGCCGAGATAAGGTGCTCAATCGCCTCAACCAGCAAATCGCAGAGCTCACAGAGCTGCTGGCGCTGGAAAAGGCGAATGTGGGAGATCTGGAATCCACCATCTCCTCCCTGCAATTGGGTCTGGATCAAGCCTCTGGAGAACGGGATCGTCTTCAGGGCCTGCTCAACGAGCGTTCCGGCCAGATTGACGAAGCAGGAGGTGCGCTGGCTGCCCTTCAGGCCAAACTGGAAGGCGAGCAGAACATCAGCTCCAAGGCTCTGGCACAGGTGGAACTGCTGAACCAGCAGATCAGCGCCCTGCGCCGCCAGATTGCCGTGCTGGAAGACGCACTGGACGCCTCAGAAAAGCGTGACAGAGAAAGCCAGACCCGCATTGCCGACCTTGGCAAACGGCTCAACGTAGCCCTCGCCCAGCGCGTACAGGAACTGTCCCGCTACCGCTCAGACTTCTTTGGCCGCCTGCGCGAAATCCTCGCCCAACGCTCCGACATCGAAGTTGTCGGCGACCGTTTCGTGTTCCAGTCCGAGGTGCTGTTCTCCTCCGGCGATGAAGAGGTCAACCCGCAAGGCAGAAACCAGCTGGATATCCTCGCAAGCGCTATTCTGGAGCTTGAAGGCCAGATCCCCGACGAGATCAACTGGGTCCTGCGCGTGGATGGTCACACAGATGCCCGTCCCCTCTCCGGCACAGGCCGCCTGCGCGACAACTGGGAACTCTCAGCAGCCCGCGCCATCTCGGTGGTCAAATACCTCATCTCCAAGGGCGTAGAACCTGACCGCCTGGTCGCCGCCGGCTTCGGCGAGTTCCAACCCCTCGAAGAAGGCACCACCGACGAAGCCTACGCCAAAAATCGCCGCATAGAGCTAAAGCTGACACAGCGGTAAAGGCAGATAAAACCACACATAAAAACAGGCGCTTGAGCATGAACCTCAAGCGCCTGTTTTTATTCCGGCTTTCGCATCTTCCACCGTTCCAGCAACGGCATACTCAAATCAGCTATCTAAGCCGCCCCCCTTAGTTTGAAACCTGCGACAGTGCATCAAGGCAGAAACTAAGTGAGGTGTTCTTCGGCAACGCACAGTAACCTTTTGATTTTAGCTTCTCTGATGGAGCGTCTCCTCCACCGATCAGAATAAGAAGAAAATCATCCAAGGGCGGCAGGTACTCTTCAGAACTCGCAACAATCTTATTGAGAAGTGCATTTTCAAGCGCCATAAAAAGTGGCAAGTTTATCGTACCCTCCACTCCATCAGGGTACTCATGAAGATAATGCTTCACTCCCCAGACAGGGCTCGTAAAGAACTGGCTAACATAAGTGTTGTTCAATCGATCATGCTGTACTTTCAATCCAGATAAATCTACTTTTCCAGCACGCGTATTTTCATAAATCGCTTTCATGGTGCCATAAATCTCGGGCCACTTCTTCGCTTCAACAGTCGCACTCAAAGAAATAATTGCCTTGTTTTTTCCCAGAACAATGAAGTTTGAGCGTGGTTCGTAAGCCGCTCGCATTTCCTGTCGAATAATACGAAACATCTCGGATCCCGAGTTGTCTCCAATATAGTCCACCAACAGGTTGGCACCAATCTGGGCACCTTCGTCTTCAAACTCTTCTGCTTTAACAAGCAAGATTAACATCTCAGTGGAGTCAGGATCCGCAAAATGAATGGTTCCAGATGGCAAGGCAGAGGATTGCTCTTCTGCACCAGTCAGCGCAGACGCCCAATCTGTGAGACGGAACCCCCATTTCTTTGTAGGAAGCTTCATTAACAGTTGCGCGACACGGCGTTGAACATCTTCATCCCCGCCCCTCAAGATGACCTGACTAGGTTGACCGAAACGAATATCTCCCTCGCTTCCATCGTTAGCCACATCGTCAGATCCGAAACTAAGGAAATGAAAGATCTCATTTATGACGTCTGATGGTCTTCCAGTCTTGCTAGAGTTTCTGAGGCTAAACTTTTCAAACTCCCTCTCATACCAGCCTTTCGAGTACTCCGATTTAAGTAAAAGCTCCTCCAGATACTCAAGTGCTTCCGGAAAAACTTGTGGTGGTGCAGATATTGTGAGCAGTAGATTTCGGCCATCTATACTGAGCTTATGCTGAAATCCTTTTGTCCGCCGAAATGTATCAACTTCATAAGCAGAACGGCTCGTTGTCCCTCCTATCATCACACTTGAGAGTCCGGCCAACAATGCAGTTGCCCGGCTTTGTGTTGGAGGATCTATTGGCCAAACTAAGGTGATTGCCGAAAGTCCGTTACGAAGGGGGGAAAGATAAGAGAAATTCGCCCTGTCATTTGATGCAATGAGCTCTGCATGTACTCGCTGTGCTGAAATTAGACAAAGAACCACCAGAATAGAGGTGATCAGTGAGCGCTTAAATATCTGCATTTCAATCTACTTTTTTGGCTAAAATGACTGACGTAGCCGACGGTTTCACAATCGTTTTCACGAAATTAATGACATTTCGGTCAGTTACATTGCCCAACATCTCCGCGAACACTGACGGGCTAACAGGCGGGAATCCATCTGCAGCGACGTTATTCAGGAATGATAGAAATAAGTCAGGTCGGTGTTTGGCGTACAGAGCATTCGTCACTTCTTTCTTACGCGCCTGATCAATTTCATGGCTGCTGATCGGCTCATCCAGCAAACTGGCCATGGTCTCTTTCACAATGCTGTGCGCCTCATCCAAGCTGAAGTCGGGCATCAGCTGCACATTTATAGAAAGCTCAAGATCTGCGTTTCTTACAAAATGCATATCTATGTCATCTATAAAAAATCTAGTGTCTTCAAAATAAAGAGCATTTTCCAATCTACTGATCAGAATATCGCTCGCGATGAAAAATTCGCCCTGCATATCTATGCTGGATTGCTCACCTTCAAATTCTATGAACTTAATGAATTGCACCGCATCGCGCATCAGCTTGTTCGATTCAATGTATTCGACAGATCTGTGCGCAGGATCGGGTTTCTTATCTAGCCAAGGTTTGTCAGGAACAGCAGAGGGCTCTGTGTCACCAAACACACGCGCAACAAGCTCGGCAGCTGTATCCGGCTCAATCTTGCCAGACACAATCAGGGTTACATTGGAAGGAGCATAATGCTCCTTATGGAACTGATAGGCCTTTTCAACACTCAGCTTGGGTAGATCATCAACTGTGTTGTTCGCACGTCCACGCAAAGTTCCATACAGGTTTTGAAGAGCAATTCGCCTCAACCAGCGACGAGGAATTTGCCTTTCACGAAGCAATGTTTCACGTCGAATAATTTCGATTTCACTTTCAGCAAAACCTGCTGGCACACTTGGTGTGTCAAGCACAGCTCGAGACAACCGCAACAGCAGCTCTGCATCAGAAGGCACACCAGAATTTGTGTAAACCGTGGACACTGGCGTGATCGAGGCATGAATATCACGTTCTCTGGGCTCTCTTAAAATTGTGGCGTCTGACGAGAAAGCGGCCAGATGCTCTGTCAGATGAGCAGTGCCAGATGGTTCAGGATCATCAAACGTTCCTGAAAGAACGATCAACTGCACATCTACCCGGTCGTAGTCATCTGTTGGAACAACATAGGCCGCGTGCAATCCGCCTTTTTCCGAAAGCTCGATGATGCTTTGAGCTTGAACTACCTCTCCAAAGATCAGAAAGAAAAACGATAAAAACAAACCGATGACGCGCATCATAAACCTTTGAAAATATTACTTGAGAAAAATGTAGGCCAAAGAAAACCGTACACTGCGCTTAAGAGACCATCCTAACACAGCACCAACCTTATACTGGTTTTACATACACCCTCTCTTATCAACTCGGGTGTCACATACATGAACCCCATCTAGATATTTGGCCCATGTTTCCATCTCGGCTTTATCAGGTTCATACATCCAAGTCTTGGAGACAACATATGTTCTGGCATTACCCAAAATAAGTTTAGTCAGAACAGTCAGCCCACTCACAGCCCGGGGAACGACACAAGAGGTTTTTAGGAGTGCATACTCGACTTGGTTTTCCCGTCCTTTGCGAACAAAGGTGGTCGTGGTTTCTTGACAGAATGGATGCTCATACTTCTCGTAAAATGCTTCATACTCTGACATTTCCGCTCCGCCAAACGGGTAGTTAAACAGCTCTAAACTCTCGTGATAATCACTGAGATCCTCATCCTCTGAAAACATATAGGTGATCTCGAGCCCCGCGACGTTCTCAATGTTCACAACCTCATATCCTTCAGGCAAATCCATCAGGAGTGTCTCTCCTCCTCCCACAAAGGCTGAAGCTCGAGAAACACCTAATAGTGCAGCAAAAGCCCGCACTAAGAACACACGAATGAACATCTCTAAACATCCCGAAAACCAGCAGGAAAAAAGCACCACCTAGCAATGCTATTTATTGATCGATAAGAAGCCTTAAGAGTTACAGTACACCTACACGCTGTAACGAGGAAAAGATTCCTGTCAAAAAATTTAACTCATCCAACAAACATAGCAACGCAGTCAGAACGGAAAAAACGCAAAATAACGCAAAGCTGAACATAGCAACGCAAACAGCAAAAAAGCCGCGCCCGGGTGGGCAGCGGCTTTTCAGGTTATCCTACAAAGACGGGGCAGCTTTTTGAGAGTTATGCCCCTTCACAGCGCGTTCCATTTGATTGGGTTCAATCAAATAATAAGAATTCGCTCTAATGGCGTTCTTAGCGCTCGTCTTCGTCCTCATCACCTTCACCCATGGATTTGAAGTTCGCGAACACAGCGTCTGCATCCACTTCCTCTTCTTCTTCACGGGTCTTCGGTGCTGGGGTCGCAAACGCAGCTGCAATCGCCTCTTCGCTTGTTGTTTCGTCAACAGGCATAAGGGTCTGCGGCTCTTCACCTTCCATAGGCTTAGGAGCGTTCTTCGCAGCTTTCTCAACTTCGATGTCCAGCTCAATCTGGGAACACAGGCCCAGAGTTACCGGATCCATCGGTTCCAGGTTTGCTGAGTTCCAGTGAGTTCTGGTGCGGATCGCTTCGATGGTTGGCTTGGTGGTGCCAACAAGACGCATGATCTGAGCATCCAGCAGCTCAGGATGGTAGCGAACCAGCCACAGAATTGCGTTTGGACGATCCTGACGACGAGAAACCGGGGTGTAACGAGGGCCCTTGCGCTTGTTCTCAGGAACACGCACCTTGGACTCCTGCACCTGCATGCGGTAGCTCGGGTTATTCTGAGCTTTTTCAATCTCTTCGCGGGTCAGCTGGCCAGTCAGAACAGGGTCCATACCCTTGATGCCCTGTGCAGCTTCACCATCAGCGATCGCCTTCACTTCCAACGGATGCAGCTTACAAAACGCAGCAATCTGATCGAAGCCAAGAGCGGTGTTGTCTACCAACCATACGGCTGTTGCCTTTGGCATAAGCGGTGCGTTGGACATTATATAAATCCCTCCTGTATGCTCCACAGCCTAATCAAAGGTGGCGAAGCCGAATTCCATAAGAGTTTTTGGGGAAACTTGAGCGCACTATACGCCCACATTTCCCCAAAAGCAAACCAGATCAACACTTGCCGCCAGCTTCTTTAGGAAACCTGTGCGAATTGAAGCGGCACCTATGCACTTTCCCTGAAGCGCATTCCCTCTGATTGAACAGGGTCAAACGATCAGAACTCACTCCCCGAACACATGCTAGAACATAATGCGTGACTGCGAATGCAGGCAGAATGCTCTAAGCAACTTTCAGGATGATCTTTCCGATGTGGCTGGATCCTTCCATCCTGTCATGGGCGGCCCTTACATCGCTGATATCAAAGACCTTATCCATAACCACCTTCACCCTCGCACTTTCCAGCAGCGGCCAGACCTTCTCATGCAGAGCCTCAGCGATATGCCCTTTGTACTCGTTGGTCCGCGGTCGAAGCGTAGAACCGGTATGTGTCAGCCGCTTCATCATTAATCGGCTAAAGTTGACATTTTCCGAAGGCCCATGCAGCGTCGCAATCTGGCAGATCCGTCCCTCAATCGCAGCCACGATCCAGTTCTTCTCCACGTAATCACCGCCAACCATATCAAGGATCACCTCAACACCTTGTTTGCTGGTGATGTTGCCGATCTCTTTTACAAAATCAGTGGTGCGATAGTTGATGACATAGTCCGCCCCAAGCTCCCGAACAGCCTGTGCCTTCTCCTCAGAACCGACGGTGGTGAACACCTCAGCCCCAAAGGCCTTTGCCAGCTGAATAGCGGTCGTTCCGATACCAGAAGAGCCGCCATGAACGAGGAACTTCTCCCCGGACTGCAATCCCAGCCTATCAAACACATTCGACCACACGGTGAAGAAGGTTTCAGGCACGCCAGCCGCTTCCTCCATGGACATCCCAGTCGGCACATGCAGAACATGCGCAGCAGGCGCCACACAATACTCCGCATATCCCCCTCCTGGCGTCAGCGCACACACACGCTCGCCAACTTTATGAGAGGCAACCCCTTCTCCTAGCTCAACAATTTCGCCGGAGACTTCCAGTCCAAGTAGAGGCGAAGCACCCGGAGGCGGCGGATATACCCCTTTGCGCTGAATGACATCCGGCCGATTGACGCCAGCAGCATGAACCTTGATCAGAACCTCACCAACGCCAGGCTTTGGAACCTCAACCTCTGCAATTTCAAGGACTTCCGAGCCCCCAACACCGTTCATCACCACGGCTTTCATCATTTCAGGATGTCCCCCTACTGTCAACTGCTGCCCCACTCTCCGCACTCGCCAAAACTGCCGCTTGCTCACTTTCTCAATTAGGTGAAGAATAGTTCCCAACAAAATCCCGTCTACCCCGCCAAAGGTGTTTTCTTCATTTTTGGGAATGGAGCAGCGCTCAGGGTCAACACAAGGAGTTCATAGCGCTATGGGAATTTTTGATGATGACGAAACACCGCGCTCCACAACCTCTGGCATTGTTGTGGGAGAGCCGCTCAGCAACCTTTCAATCCACGAATTAAGTGAGCGACTTGAACAACTTAAGGAAGAGATCAAACGCGTCGAGAACGAGATCAAAACAAAGTCAGACATCAACACATCCGCAGAAAGCTTCTTCAAGTAATCAAACAACATTTAAAACAAATAACTTGGATAAAATCATATAAATGCAAGCTACAATTCGCAAATATATAAATTGGATACTTACAATTTACGTATCGTTAACCATTTTAAATTAGAACTTAGTTATTCCAGTTGATCTGGATCCAGAGTGAACGTTCACTCTGCTTGACGCCTCCCTGTTAAAACACCTCAGAGCCGCACCGATGCGGCTCTTTTTTTCTGCCAGTTCAACACCCAAACCCGGCTTAACCACTCAATTCACAACCATGAGTTGGCACGGGCTTTGCTCCGTTCAGATTGAAGTAAGATCTCTTGCTCCATATCGAGACAGTTTTATTCTTTTCAAAAGGCTCACTTCAATTTTCGAGCCCTAATTGTTTCAGACTGGGAATGCAAAGGACGATGGCAAGAGAGACGCAACGCATTAATTGAGGGGTTTTAAGATGGGTGAATTCAGAACTGAAACAGGACCGGAGAATACCTTCAACTTTGCACAGCGCCTCATGACATCGCAAAACTTCACGAAGCTCTTTCGCGAAGGCATGGGACTGATTGAAGAAACAGCCTCTTACCTGGATGGCCCAGGCAGAAAGCAGAGCAAAGCTCTCGGTCCAGCTGCCTCCCTCGCCTATGCCACAGAGTCCATGCGCCTCACCACCCGTCTGATGCAGCTTGCGTCCTGGCTCCTCCTACAGCGCGCGGTAAATGATGGTGAGATTGTTCAGGCTGAAGCCCAGAGCGAAAAGAACAAGATCCGCGTCGACAACGCATCTAAAGAAATGCAGAACCCCGCCTGGAATGATCTGCCAGAGCAACTCCGCGGCCTGATCGAAACATCATTCAAACTGCAAAGACGCATCAAACACGTCGACAACATGCTTAAGGAAGAGATGCTCCGCGAGCAGGCGGCAAACAGCTCCAATCCGGTCGGCGACCAGCTCTCTCAAATCTCAGCTGCTTTCAAGTAATCTTTGTTGGCCAACTCCGCCAGCAACCCTGCGCACTCCTCAAACGCGCACAAAAAAACCCGAAGCAAACGCTTCGGGTTTTTAATTTCGCAAACTTCAGAGCAATTATTTGCCCAGGAAGCCACCAAACTTGTTGGTGAAGCGGGACACGCGACCACCACGGTCCATGAGCTGACGGTCACCACCAGTCCATGCTGGGTGGGAGCTCGGATCGATGTCGAGCTGCAGGGTGTCACCTTCTTTACCGTAAGTAGAACGGGTGGTGAATTCGGAACCATCAACGAGCTTTACAGTGATGGTGTGGTAATCTGGATGAATGTCCTGTTTCATGACTAAACTGTCCTGTCAGCAACGGCCGGGCCGCCTCAATCCTGAGATGGGCTTTGGGCTGGCCTGAAGCATCGGTAGAAAGAAGCCGCGCTCACACAAGCACGGCATAATCGTGAAGGGGTCTATACCCCATCCAAACCAAGGAAACAAGAGGGTACAGCCCGCAGAAAACCAGAGAAAGCGCTTGCAATTAAAACTATCGGGACACATCTACTGCATCATAAGATAAACTTAGATGATTTCGCAGATATCCGGGGGTGGCATGAGCCAGCGGGACTCAAACAATCGGGAAAAGACCTTGCGTCCACTCGCAACGCTTTTCCCTTATCTTTTAAGGCATAAGGCCCGCTTGGTTCTGGCAACCTTTGCTTTGTTGGCTGCTGCTGGCCTTACCTTGGTCCTACCCATTGCAGTCCGCTATATGGTTGATTATGGTTTCACCGGTGATAATCCAAATCTGATCGACGATTACTTCCTCGTCATCATCTTTGTCATCGCCCTGCTCGCACTCACCAGCTCGCTGCGCTACTACATGGTGATGATGATTGGTGAGCGAGTCGTTGCAGACTTACGCTCAGATGTGTTCCGCCACCTCACCTATTTATCCCCCTCATTCTACGACAAAACCAAGTCCGGTGAGATCATCTCACGCCTGACAGCGGATACCACACTCATTCAGTCTGCCTTTGGTGCAAGCGCTTCCATTGCTCTGCGACACCTGCTGATGTTTGCTGGTTCCACCACTTTGATGGTCATCACCAGCCCGCGCCTCTCCTTATTCGTGCTGCTGGCAATCCCGCTGATCGTGTTGCCACTCCTCGGCTTTGGCCGTGCTGTACGCAACAGAACCAGCCATGCGCAAAGCACCCTGGCAAACGCCATCGCGTACGCAACAGAGGCACTTGGCTCCATCCGCACCCTTCAGGCCTTCACCAACGAGAAGAGCGTATCAGACCGGTTTGAAGCCGATATCGAGACAACCTACGAAGCTGCTCTCGTCGCCACTCGTGCCCGTGCATTCCTGATCGGAACCATCATTCTCATCATCTCTTCCAGTATCATCGCAGTACTATGGGTCGGAGCATTGGACGTTATCGACGGTCGCATGTCAGGCGGTCAGCTCACCCAGTTCCTCATCTATTCCATCATCGCAGCCGGCGCTATGAGCGAGCTCTCTCAGGTCTGGGGCGAACTCGCAAAAGCAGCTGGTGCAGCAGATCGCATCACTGGCTTGTTGCATGTCCCTTCAGACATCAACGCACCAGCAAATCCAGTCGCTCTACCATCTCCTGCAATTGGCGAACTGGAGTTCGACAACGTCGCCTTCCATTACCCGACAGCTAAGGAAGCAGGCGTGTTGGAAGGCCTGAACCTCTCCGTCAAGAAGGGCGAGACAGTTGCTATCGTTGGCCCAAGCGGTGCAGGCAAGTCCACTTTGTTCCAACTCCTGATGCGTTATTACGATCCTGTCTCAGGCAAAATCACACTAGATGGCACCGAGTTGGATGCAGCTGATCCGCGTGACCTGCGCGAGCATATCGCACTGGTCCCTCAGGACACGGCGATCTTCGGCAGCTCCATTGCTGAGAATATCGCATTCGGTAAGGAAAGCGCCTCTCGCGAGCAGATCATCGAAGCCGCCAAGTTTGCATTGGCAGATGATTTCATCACCACCATGAAAGACGGGTACGACACTCTCATTGGCGAGCGCGGTGTCACCCTTTCAGGTGGTCAGCGTCAGCGCATTGCTATTGCCCGCGCAATCCTGAAAGACGCCCCGGTCCTGCTTCTCGACGAAGCCACCAGCGCGTTGGACGCCGAGAGCGAGACTATCGTTCAAAAAGCTCTCGACAAGCTTATGGAAGGCCGGACAACACTGATCATCGCACACCGTCTTGCAACAGTGCTGAAAGCAGATCGTATCGTCGTTATGGATGGCGGCAAGATCGTCGAAGAAGGCACGCACGATACACTGGTTGCTCAAAAAGGCCTGTATGCCAAACTTGCAAGAATGCAGTTTGAGATCGGTGCTGAAGCACTGAACGCGCAGGAAAAAGCCAGCTAAACGAAAAAAGCCGCGCTACTCAGAGCGCGGCTTTTTAATTGCAATCAGCAAGGCTTACTCAGGCTCACTCACATCTACCGTATAGTTCAACGGCATGCGCGCACCATCAGCGTAGATGGTCTGCCCGGAAACATAGCTTGCATCATCAGAAGCAAGGAAAGCAGCAATGCTTGCCACTTCTGCTGGCTGGCCCAGACGACCAAGCGGGGTGCGGGAAAGCACTGTTTCCATCTTACTCGCATCCTGAACAACGCTCTTCAGCATCTCAGTCTCGATAGAACCCGGACCAATGCCATTCACGCGAATGCCGTACTTTGCCAACGCAACAGCAGAAACGTGCGTCAGCTGGTTCAGGCCACCTTTGGAGATCGTGTAAGGCACCTGATCAGGGATTGCGAGCACGCTGTTGACAGAGCTGATGTTGATGATGGAACCAGCGGAACCACCGTCTTCAACCTTTTCAACCATATGACGCGCAACAGCCTGAGAGCACAGGAATGCCCCCTTCAGGTTGACGCGCAGCACCCGATCAAAATCTTCCTCGGAAAGTTCAAGAAAATCGCCACCAGCTGTAATGCCAGCATTGTTGACCAGCACATCAACGTCGCCGAACTCATCCAGAGTGTTCGCAACCATGTTGCGTACATCAAGACGAACGCTGACATCGCAATGGCAGAACGCCACGTGTCCAAACTCGGAGAGAGCTTCCTGAGCCGCTTCCCCGGCACGCTCATCCGAGTCAGAGAGCATGACTTTGGCGCCGTCTTGCAAAAATCGCTGCGCAATAGCGTAACCGATGCCTTGAGCGCCACCGGTTACAATCGCAACTTTCTTCTCTAGTTTCACTTTGAAGATACCTCTGGCAATGCCGAAATTTCGCCGACCTTAATCTCTAAGGCCAGCCATGTCGATGCACTTCTCCAGTAAAACTCCTTAGCTCCTCTGAATTTAGCTGACTGACGCCAAGCCGCGATCAGAGATAGCTTCTGCAATCTCATCAAGAATTGCAGGATCATCAATAGTTGCTGGCATTTTGAACTCTTCACCATCGGCAATCTTGCGCATGGTTGCACGAAGGATCTTGCCAGAACGGGTCTTCGGCAAACGCTCAACAGTGATTGCCAGCTTAAACGCCGCCACAGGACCAACCTTCTCACGCACCAGAGCAATAAGCTCTTTCTCGATCACGTCGGTTGGCTTCTCAACGCCACTCTTCAGCACAACAAACCCGCAAGGCAGCTGGCCTTTAAGATTATCAGAGATACCAATCACAGCACATTCAGCTACGTCTGGATGTTCAGAAAGAACCTCTTCCATCCCGCCAGTAGACAGACGGTGACCAGCCACGTTGATGATGTCATCCGTGCGGGACATGATGAAGAGGTATCCCTCGTCATCCATCAGACCAGCATCTGCTGTTTTGTAGTAGCCCGGGAACTCAGAGAGATACGCATCCTTAAAGCGGTCATCTGCATTCCATAGCGTTGGCAAAGCACCAGGAGGCATTGGCAGCTTCACAACAATGTTGCCCAATTCACCAGCGCCCAGCTCGTTGCCTTCATCATCCAGCACACGCATATCATAACCCGGCATAGGCACGGTGGAGCTGCCCAGCTTGATTGGCAGTTTACCAAGGCCAAGCGGGTTACCCGCAATACACCAACCGGTTTCAGTCTGCCACCAATGGTCAATTACTGGCACACCCAACAGGTTCTCAGCCCACAAAATCGTATCTGGATCAGCGCGTTCACCCGCAAGAAACAGCGAACGAAGCCCGGCAATACTGTACTTGGCAAGCTCGGTCCCTTCCGGGTCTTCCTTCTTAATCGCACGGAACGCAGTCGGCGCAGTGAACAGAGACACCACAGAGTGTTCAGAGATCACACGCCAGAACGCACCAGCGTCCGGTGTTCCAACAGGCTTACCTTCATAAAGAACCGTCGCAGCACCATGAAGCAATGGCGCATAAACGATGTAGGAGTGGCCAACAACCCAGCCCACATCAGAAGCTGCCCAGAACACCTCACCCGGATCAATGCCGTAAAGGTTCTCCATGGACCACTTGAGCGCTACCATGTGACCGCCGTTATCACGCACCACACCCTTCGGTTGGCCGGTGGTTCCGGAGGTGTAAAGCACATAAAGAGGATCTGTCGCAGCAACCGGAATACATTCGGTGGTCATCTTTTCTGCCACCGCACCTTCCATCAGCGCGCCAAGATCATAATCACGTCCTTCATTCAGTGGAGCGATAAGCTGCTCACGTTGCTGAATGAAGCAGAAATCTGGTTTGTGAGAGGACAGCTCAATCGCCTTGTCGAGCAGCGGTTTATACTCCACCACACGGCCCGGCTCGATACCGCAGGAAGCACTGATGATCGCCTTAGGCTTACAATCCTCAATACGAACCGCCAGCTCCTGCGCTGCAAAGCCGCCAAACACTACAGAGTGGATCGCACCAAGGCGCGCGCACGCCAGCATCGCAAACATCGCTTGCGGGATCATCGGCATATAGATCAGCACCATTGTGCCTTTCTCAACGCCCTTCTCACGCAGCAAAGCCGCCATAGCGCCCACCTGCTCTTGCACTTCAAGATAGGTGTAGGTCCGCTTCTCACCGGTAACGGCACTATCGTAAATGATTGCTGGCTGGCCCGGACGGCCATGTTCTACGTGACGGTCAACGCAGTTGTAGCAAGTGTTGCACTCACCACCTACAAACCATCGTCCATAG
This sequence comes from Pseudovibrio sp. SCP20, assembly GCF_057774105.1. NCBI lineage: Bacteria > Pseudomonadati > Pseudomonadota > Alphaproteobacteria > Hyphomicrobiales > Stappiaceae > Pseudovibrio > Pseudovibrio sp. SCP20. The sequence continues at coordinate 112,071 of NZ_JBYMDH010000006.1, forward strand.
GTGCCCTGCGAAGCATCAAAAGTCTTTGTATAGGGCGAGAACCAATCAATGCCCTTAGCCGCTTCGTCCCAGAAGGCTTCTTTGTTTTCTTTCCATCCATTGTAAACGTCGTGGTATCGGCTCGTCATAGCTGCTCTCCTCCCATGCACCCCTGCATAGTACCTGTCCACAGGTTCGGCTAAGACTGAGCCTTGAATGACCCAAAGGCAAGTTTTGCTATATTAGAAAATCGGCTTATAACTAAAGATGACCCCATAGTTTCAATCCGCCTATTTCTTAGTTTCCTCTTATAAAAAAAGGACTTGCCCGCATCATAGCGGGTGGTAACTCATGCTGCCTATTACCGATCCCTTCTTCTACCTCTGTGCAATACCTGCTGTTTTCATTGTTGGCATGGCAAAAGGAGGATTCGGCGGAGGCCTCGCACTCGTAGGCGTGCCGATGATGTCGCTTGCTATTCCACCTGTGCAAGCTGCAGGAATTCTCCTTCCCATCCTGCTGGTCATGGATGCTGTCGGATTATTCTCCTACCGTGCAATCTATTGCCGCAAAACACTTCTTATTCTTATCCCGGCAGGCCTCCTGGGCACCCTGATCGGATATTTCACTGCAGCATACATTTCCGAAACACTGATCCGGCTGGTCACTGGCGTCATCGCACTCATCTTCGTGTTGGACTACTGGTTCAACAACAAGGCCAACAAAGCACCCAAACCACACAATGTCATCTTAGGCGGCATCTGGGGAACGATCTCCGGCGTAACCAGCTTCATTGCGCATGCAGGCGGTGCTCCGTTTCAGATGTACGTCCTGCCTTTGCGACTGGCTCCACCCGTCATGGCAGGAACCGCCGTCATTTTCTTCGCCACAGTCAATTTCTCAAAGGTACTGCCCTACTTCGCACTCGGGCAGTTCGATGCCAAGAACATCTCCACCTCTCTGTTTTTGCTGCCATTAGCACCTCTGGCAACCATCGCAGGCATTAAGATCGTCAAGCACATCGACAAAGAGCTGTTCTACAAGATCACCTATGCAGGCTTGTTCATCATCGCCCTGAAACTGATCTGGGATGGTGCCAGCGGTTTGTGACACAAAGAATTCTCAATTTTGAGAGATCTGCTTTTCTCTTAGAAAGACTGTAGCTGCCTCTTACAAAGGATCATCACAGTTGCAGGATATCCTCATCAATCCGTTGTTTTACCTTGTCGCTATCCCCGCCCTCATCATCGTAGGCATCTCAAAGGGTGGCTTCGGCGGAGGTGTGGCAATCCTCGGCGTACCGATGCTCAGCCTGATCATCCCACCTATTCAGGCAGCAGCAATCCTGCTTCCTCTTCTCGTAGCAATGGATGTTGTGGGCCTCTACGCCTATCGCAGAACCTACGACACCACCGTGCTCAAGCTCACCATTCCCGCAGGCATCCTGGGCGTTGCAATCGGTTGGGCAACGGCTGTTTACTTCAGCGAGGCAATCATCAGACTCCTGATCGGAGGTATCGCACTGGCCTTTGTTCTGAAGTACTGGATCGGTGATAAAGCAGAGAAAGAGGCCCCAAAACCAAGCAAGGCGAAGGGTATTTTCTGGGGTACGATCGCCGGCTTCACCAGCTTCGTTTCCCATGCTGGCGGCCCACCATTCCAGATCTACGCCCTGCCACTCAAGCTGCCAACTATCCTGTTCGCAGGCACGGCAGTCATCTTCTTTGCGGTCATCAACGCAGTAAAGCTCATCCCCTACACAATGTTGGGTGAGTTCGACGCCACCAACCTCACGGTCTCAGCCGTGCTTCTGCCTCTGGCACCAATAAGCATGTATCTGGGAGTGAAAATCGCGAAGGTTATCAGCCCGCAGCTGTTCTATAAGATCACCTATTTCGGCGTCTTCATCGTAGCGCTGAAACTGATTGCAGACGGTTTAGTCGCGCTCACCTAGGCCGTGGTAAAGCACGCTCCGGATAGCGGCAATCGGCCCATCCATCTCAAAGGTCGCATCCGGCATGGATTTCCAAGGCACTCTCTCGTGAAAGTAGCTGGAAGGATCCGTGAGATCCAAATCGCCACGAGCAGGGGACACGATGCGGTACCGAACCTGTTTTGCGTTGTAAGTGTCTGACGGATCACCCGCAAACTCAGAGCTCGGAGGCTGTCCTTCTACCCACGAGAAGAAGTAGGTACGCAACTGATCTGCCATGCTACTCGACGAGTTGAGCTGCGCGAAGTTGAGTTGCAGCCCAAGCACCAGACACACTGCCGTAGACACAGCCCAAAGATACCAATGGGTGCGGAAGTGATTGAGAATGACGGCGCGGTTGAGATACAGCTGAATAAGAACAGGGAACGCCACCAGCAGCACAAACCACTGTGCATCCTGCGATCTGTGTGGCCCAAGCATGAAGATGTACCCCGTAAGAACCACGGTAATCGCGCAGAAAACCACGCCAAAGAATATGGCGATCTTCCCCTGTCGATTTGGTGTCGTTACGGTCATATGAGCCCTGCTTGTTCATCGCTCACCGTCCGAAAACGGATCGCAATTTATTCTTTTATCAGACAGGTCTACATTACAAATCGAAAGGCAAACGGGGAAGACTTCTGGGGTGTTGCAAATTGTCGCGAGCTTTCTTCTTGCCCAAAAAGGCAACAAGATTTCACCTTTTCCGTTAAGTTAACGCGACTATTGCAACCAGCGCATACAATTTTACCGAATATATCGACATCATTCCACAAAACACCCAGAAAATACTTATAGATGAAAGTCTAAGGGCAAGAACACCATCAGACTAACATCTAGGTCATCTGGGCTACCCGCTCTGCCTATACTCAGATATATCAAAATATGTAACACTCTTAATTCCTAGCTCTTCACCAGAGCCAGTAACCATCTTGGGAAAGTTCATTATCACTTCAAGGGATCTTCCTGTTCCCTTGTGCGGGAATTTGAATGCCTGGGGGATTTCATGAAAAACCATCCATTAAACACATCGTATTTCGACAAAGACCTCCCAAAAACGGACGCCAATTACACACCACTCAGCCCGCTAAGTTTTTTGGAAAGGGCTGCAAAAGTTTTCCCAACCCACACAGCGATCATCCACGGTAGCATCCGCCGGCCTTACAAAGAGTTTTACGAACGCTCCATCCGCCTTGCCAGTGCTCTGTCAAAACACGGCATAGGAAAGAATGATTGTGTGTCGGTGATGCTGACCAACACCCCACCCATGCTCGAAGCCCATTACGGTGTGCCAATGGCTGGCGCAGTACTGCACGCACTCAACACCAGATTGGACGCAGCAATCATCGCCTTCCAGCTGGATCACGCGGAAAGCAAGCTGGTTATTGTTGACCGCGAGTTCTCAAAGGTCATGAGCGAAGCTCTGGAACTGGCAACCTTCAAGCCAACCGTTGTGCTCTATGACGACAAAGAGTTCCCTCAATCAGCACCAGCCATCGGAGAGCTGGAATACGAAGAGCTGATCGCAAGCGGTTCAACTGACTTCCAGTGGCAACTCCCTGAAGATGAATGGGATGCCATTACACTCAACTACACCTCTGGCACGACCGGTAATCCGAAAGGCGTCGTTTATCATCACCGCGGCGCTTACCTACTGGCACAGGCAAACATCATCACAGCCGCCATGGGCAAGAAGCCAGTCTATCTCTGGACGCTCCCAATGTTCCACTGCAATGGCTGGTGTTTTCCATGGTCACTATCTCTTGTTGCAGGAACCCATGTATGCCTCCGCCAAGTTCGGCAAGGCCCGATTTGGAACGCATTAGCAGACGAAAAAGTGACCCACCTGTGTGGCGCCCCAATCGTCATGTCCACGCTACTCAACACGCCAGAAGATCAGAAACGCAAGCTCACTCATGAAGTCGAGTTCTTTACCGCAGCAGCGCCACCACCAGAGGCCGTGCTCGCAGCAATGGCAGAGGAAGGCTTCAACGTCACGCACCTATATGGTCTGACCGAAGTCTACGGACCAGCTGTCGTCAACGAATGGCATGAACACTGGGATGAGCTGCCAAGCTCTGAGCAAGCAGCCCTCAAAGCAAGGCAAGGCGTCAACTACGTTGCTCTTCAGGATCTCGCCGTGCTGGATCCAAAAACCATGCAGCCAGTCCCAGCTGATGGAGAAACCATCGGCGAAGTCATGTTCAAAGGCAACGTGGTTATGAAGGGATACCTGAAAAACCCATCCGCAACGCAAGAGGCATTTGCAGGTGGCTGGTTCCATTCAGGAGATCTCGGCGTTCAGCACGAAGATGGATACGTCCAGCTCAAAGATCGCTCCAAAGACATCATCATCTCAGGAGGTGAGAACATCTCATCCATCGAGATCGAGGAAGTGCTCTACAAACACCCGGAGATCTCCGCGGCAGCTGTGGTCGCTCGGCCCGATGACAAATGGGGCGAAACACCCTGTGCGTTTGTTGAGTTGAAAGAGAACAGCAGCGTGACCGAAGCTGATATCGTCGCCTACTGTAAAGAGCACCTGGCCAGCTTCAAATCGCCAAGGACAGTTGTCTTCACCGATCTGCCCAAAACGTCTACCGGCAAAATCCAGAAGTTCGTACTGCGGGAACAAGCCAAAGCGCTGGCCTGAGCACAAACAAAAAATGCGCCGCATAAAGCGGCGCATTCTCTGATAATTCTGGAAGAGGAAGCTAACCCGTCACTCGTAATCGCGAGATTTCATCCTTAAGCTTCAACTTTTGCCTTTTGAGATTGCCAATCTCTAGTTCATCCATTGATGGATGATGCTTGGCGCTTTCCAGCTCCTTCTCAAGAGTAGCATGGCGGCGTTCCAGCTCAGTCAAATGCTCACGGATGGACATAGGTTTTAATCCTCCTACATTGTCTCTGTTACAAGAGGATGATGGCACCATTTTCATGAGTTGTCGAACGATGATTAGCTGTTTTTTTTCGGCCTCTACAACGCGAGATCGTTAATTCATGAAAAACTTAGGGAACTTATAAATGACCCAGTAAATTTCAGTGATTGCCACTACCAGCAAAAAGGGAAGCTCACCAAGTATTCAACCCTATATATACGCTACGTAAATTCGTCATGCGACACGACTTCCTGTAAAAATCGTCAGACTCATGTTCATCGCGCCGACACATTCGGTATACTGTTACAGAGCGGTGAATTGCGACAACGCGCCCCACCAGATTTTATTCACTGATGGGTAGAGTTGCACACAGACCGATACGTGTCATGTGAGGACAAAACGATGACGGAAGACAACCTTGATCAGGATAGCATTCGCTCCGAACTGGCGGAGCTGAGGCAGGAACATCGGGATCTGGATCACTCCATTGAAGCACTCATCGAAACAGGACGATCAGATGTCCTTCAGCTGCAACGCCTGAAAAAGAAAAAACTCATGCTAAGAGATAAGATTCAGGTACTGGAAACCCAGCTCTTACCTGACATTATTGCCTAAATTAGAGGCAGAGCTCTAACCTTCGTATATTATTGGCATTTCTTGTAGTAATTGGGTTGAAACACGCCGTGGTATTTCTATAATCCGCGCTTTCTTCCCAGCCGCTCAGAGGGTGCCCGTTTTATGAACCGCACAGATCAGCCAGAAGTCGCCATCATCATGGGAAGCCAATCCGATTGGCCAACCATGAAAAACGCCGCAGACACGCTAGAAGCACTGGGAGTTTCCTATGATGCTCGCATCGTCTCCGCGCATCGCACTCCGGACCGTCTGGTAGAGTTCTCCAAAACCGCAAAAGAGAATGGCTTCAAGGTTGTCATCGCTGGCGCCGGTGGAGCAGCTCACCTGCCGGGCATGGCAGCATCTATGACTCCATTGCCAGTCTTCGGTGTTCCGATTGAGTCGCGCGCCCTGAAAGGTCAGGACAGCTTGCTCTCTATCGTACAGATGCCAGCAGGCATTCCGGTTGGTACTTTGGCCATTGGCCGCGCCGGTGCAGTCAACGCAGCACTCATGGCAGCAGCCGTTTTGGCACTCAACAATCCGGAGATCGCCGCCAATCTGGATGACTGGCGCGAGAAGCAAAGTCAGGCTGTTGCTGAAAAGCCAGTCAATCCGGAAGAATAAGAGTTTCAGAGGCGCCCATTTGCAGGCGCCTCATTTGTTTTAACTGCCCTAACATCTGGCCCCTAACTCTGGAAAGTTTTCGAAATGGGTTCCACACTACGTCCTGGTGACACGATTGGTATTCTGGGTGGAGGTCAGCTTGGTCGCATGATCGCTCAAGCTGCCAGCAGGATGGGCCTGAAGTGCCATATCTATTGCCCGGATGAAAACAGCCCGGCCTTTGAGGTCTCCGCAGAAAAGACCGTTGCAGCTTACGAAGACGAGCAAGCGCTCACCCAGTTCGCAAAAAGCGTTTCTGTCGTCACTTATGAGTTCGAGAACGTACCAGGCGAAACCGCCCGCATTCTGGAACAGTTCGTGCCAGTCCGCCCGGGCCCACTCGCGCTGAGAGTTTCGCAGGACCGCCTCGAAGAGAAGACTTTCCTCTCAGAAGAAGCTGCTACGCAGGTCGCTCCTTTCATCAAGGTCGACAATCAGGCAGAGCTGGAAGCAGCCCTCATGGAACTAGGCGGCCAAGGCGTCCTGAAAACACGTCGGTTTGGATATGATGGCAAAGGCCAGATCATGATCCGCACACCTCAGGACATCGAAGGCGCCATGGATAAGCTCGGCAACCAGCCAGCTATTCTGGAAGGCATCGTTCCGTTCGAGAAGGAAGTCTCCATCATCGTCGCTCGTGGTGTCGATGGCACCGTGAAATGCTACGACCCAGCAGACAACTACCATAAGAACCACATCCTTAAGACCTCCAGAGTCCCGGCAGACATTCCCGAAGCAACAGCGCAGGAAGCCATAGACATGGCAACCCGCATTGCAGTTGCCCTGGATTACGTCGGTGTGATGGGCGTGGAACTGTTCGTGGTGAAGGACGGTGACAAAACAGAGCTCAAGGTCAACGAGATCGCACCTCGCGTTCACAACTCTGGCCACTGGACCGAAGACGCTTGTCCTGTTTCTCAGTTTGAACAGCACGTACGCGCTGTCGCGGGCTGGCCACTTGGCACTCCAACCCGTGCGCACAACGTCATTATGGAAAACCTGATTGGCGACGACGTGAACACGTGGGAAGCCGCATTACTGGAACCAAATGCTCGTCTGACACTTTACGGCAAAGCAGAGACACGCGAAGGCCGCAAGATGGGCCACATCAACCGCCTCTCTCCAAAGTCATAGTCAGCAACGACATCCAACAAAAAAGCCCCGAAGACCAATCCGTCTTCGGGGCTTTTCTTTTATCTTGAAGCCTATCCCAGCCTCACCAGACCAAGCTGATCTCGCTTTTGGAACCGGATCAACAACAGGATGCCGGTGATAAAGAGACCACTCGCCAATCCAACCCAGATCCCTTCCGGACCCCAGTTGAACGTGAAGGCCATGACGTAGGAGAGCGGCACACCGATAATCCAGTACCCAATCACCGCAATCACCATCGGTATGCGGGTGTCGGAAAGACCACGCAGCACACCACCGGCAACCACTTGAATGCCATCAACCACCATGTAAACGGCAGCGATAAACACCAGCGGCACACCAAGACGGATCACATCAGCTGCATCAGGGTTGCTGCTGTCCAGATAAAACGAAATCAACGTATCCGGGATCGCGACAAACAGAACCGCTCCGAGCAGGCCGATCACGATAGACCAGATCAACGCCACCCAGCCAGCACGAGTAATGCCATCTGCATCACCACGGCCAGACGCGATACCAACACGCACAACAGCAGCATTGGCAAAGCCAAGCGGAATCATGAAGGCGATACCAGAAAGCTGAACCGCAATACCGTGCGCAGCCAGTTCCAAGGTACCAATCCAGCCCATCATCAGCGCCGCAGCAGCAAACAAGCCAACTTCAGCAACCAGCATCAGGGAAATCGGCCAGCCGAGGCGAAGGATCTCAAAGAACGCAGGCCAGTCAGCGCGCCAGAAACGCACGAACACTTCGTACTTGCGAGACTTCTCTTCCCAGAACACATAGGCCACCAGGATCACACAGGACGCTAAAGCGGTCACAACGGACGCAATACCTGCACCCAAAATGCCTAGTTTAGGGAACCCGAAGTAACCAAAGATCAGCACGTAATCGAGCAGAGCGTTGACGATTGCACTCACCACAGTCGCCCACAACACAATCTGCGAGCGCTCAATACTGGTCAGGAAGCTACGCAAAGCCGCCACGAAAAGAGACGGATACATAGACCACTGCACAATGCGCAGATAATCCGCAGCAATGGCAGAAACCTCAGGATCCTGTCCCAACGCCAGCAGAACACTTTCGCCATTCCACAGCACGACCATCGCAAAGGTCGTGTAGATCAGCGAGATCCAAAGCCCCATGCGCGAAGCACGACGCACATTGCGTACGTCGCCTTTACCTTCGGCTCTGGATGCCAATGGCATAACGGCCTGAACAAATCCAAGTCCAGCCAGCCAGATCAGAAAGAACAGCTGCAAGGCCAGCACGGATGCGGCCAGCTCTGTTGCGCCGAGCCAGCCGATCATCAATGCATCGGTGGCGTTGATTGCCATCTGCGCCAGCTGCGCACCGATCAACGGCAATCCCAAAATAAGCGTTGCATTGGACTCCCCCCACCATGCAGACATGGCTGTGGGTTTGGCAACGCTGGTGCTTTCAACCCGCGTCATCATAAGCTCCTGAAGAAAAGGGCATGGAGCCCCTCCAGAACTTGAGCCTCTCAAGAACATAAACGAGATCGCGACCCGCAATTGACCGCATCACCTCGCTGGGAGGAAACTTCCTATAATAGAAACAGACCGACAATTTCTCAGCGGTTCCCTGCCTAAGCAATTCCGCTAGTGAAAAAGTCGATTACGCTACTTTGCAAAACTCTTCGGGAATGTCCAGAGGAATAAAGCAAGGCGCATTATCACCGCCATAGATCATGATGTGACCGCAAGGCACTTCGTACCAACCTTGCCCACCCTTCTCCAAAGGCTCGGACACAACACTCAAGTTACTGTTATGCAAGCGATAATAGAGACTTGGTACGATCTTGTCGCTGGAGCAACGCACCGCATAAAGACGCTCGCCATCAGTTAAGGCCATCGCTACACGCAACGGAGCAATGACATCATTGCAACGCATAATCTCAAGCGTTTTCGTCAGCACCTGTTGCACAGCCCCCACAGGATCAACATCCAGGCCATGGCTCATCATCGCAAGAAACAGAGCTTCACTGTCCGTTGTACCCTGGCGAAAACGATAAAAGTCATCGTTGATCATGCCTTCGATCTGCCGGCGGATATCATCATATCCCCCGATCTGTCCGTTATGCATGAACATCCACTTGCCAACGGCAAACGGATGACAGTTGGATCGGGAGGTCGCAGTACCAGTAGACGCGCGCACATGCGCAAAAAACAATGAGGACTTCAGCTGCTTTGTAATACTCAGCAGGTTCTCATCACCCCACGCTGGCTGTGTGTCACGATAAAGACCCGGCTCAGGTTTATGGCCATACCAGCCAATTCCGAAACCATCACCATTGGTGTTCACCTTGGCTTCCGCACAATGCAGGCTCTGCGCAATCAGAGAATGGTTGGGCATTGAAATCAGCTCTTCCATAAAAATGGGAGCTCCACGGTACGCAAGCCAGCGGCACATTACTTTATTCTTTCTTCTGATCGATTACCCAAATGAGGTTCTCAGATTATGCATGATCCACCTGCACGTATAAACCCCTTCCCTATAACTAGAGTAACGAGTTTTCTCAGTGACCCTTCTGAGAATCTAAAGTGAGCATGCCAGAAGCGCAGTGTCCCGCTCGACTCATCCTCTATCTCCGAATACGACGAACGGCGTTTGAAGCAAATTTCACTCAAAACTCCACCTCGATTTCCACCGTTCAGAAAAGCTCCTGTGACTTTTTTCGGCATCAAAAGAGAGATTCAACCATACACAACCAAAGATTGCATTATGCGCATCAGAGTTCAGCCATAAAGTTATAATGGATTTTGAAAGCTATTTTTACTTATCTTTTACTTTAAGCAAGAAGCCGCCGATACGCCAACTTGAAGAAAACGTACGACTGCTGCTGCGATTGCCTTGCTCTGGAAGAGGTATTCCCCCTTATCCCATCTATAAATTAACATAGATTCTCAAGTAAGGAGGTAGACAGCCCACACTCAGTCTGCTAGTTACCCCGTCAAGAAGCGACGCATCAGCGGCGACGAAGTCCTTGTGACTCGTGCATATGCGCTAAGCATCGCTATCAATCATTTCATTTATGTCGTTCTGGATATCTTATCCGGAATGCTCGAAGGTAAGGATAAACGCGTGCAGGTTCTCGTTCGCGATAATAACGTCGATCAGGCGCTGAAAGCGCTTAAGAAAAAGATGCAGCGTGAAGGCATCTTCCGTGAAATGAAGCTTCGTGGCCACTACGAAAAGCCATCTGAAAAGAAGGCTCGCGAAAAGGCTGAAGCTATCCGCCGCACCCGTAAGCTGGCACGTAAGCGCGCACAGCGTGAAGGCCTGCTGCTCGGCAAAGGCCGTCGTTAATTCGGCGATATCCGGGGCATCGCAAAGCTAAGGTTCAACAATGTTTGACACAGCCTGCGACCTTCTCGGAGCTTGAATTCAGAACGGACTAACCGGTAAGCCGGTTGGTCCGTTTGTTGTTTCTGCTGGTTCATTCGACCTTTTTTTGCCACACTAAAGTGTAGGCTACCGTGTCATTGCAAGGACTCTTTAAGAATGGGGCACATTCTCGTGAACTATAAACTGGCTAAAGGCATCTGCGCGTGTCTGCTCGCGCTTGGCGTTGCAGCGTGCCAATCCAACTCTTCCGGCCTTGTTTATCAGAATGTACCTATCGACAAAGCTGTTGGCTCTTCCTCCAACATCGATAGTCTGAGTGCTGTTGTTGACGCAAACCCAACCGATGCAGACGCTTACAACAAGCGCGGCATCGCATATGCAAAAGCAGGACGCCTTGATCAAGCAACTGAGGACTTCAACAAGTCCCTGCAATTGCGTCCTAACTCTTATCAGGCTTATGCAAACCGCGCGCTGGTGGAACGCCGCAAAGGCAACACCTCACAAGCCATTCAGGATTACAGCGCAGCTCTGTCCATCAAGCCAGATTATGTGAAGGCTCTCAACGGACGCGGCAACACGTACCGTTCCATCGGCCAGAACACGTCAGCCCTGCGGGACTACAACGAAGTTATCCGTCTGAACGCTGGTGACGCACAGGCCTACCACAACCGCGGCCTCATCTATCAGGCACAGGGCCTGCAGGAAGCCGCGCTGAATGACTTCTCATCCGCAGTCGGCCTGAACTCCCGTGCTTACTCACCACTGATCGCACGTGGTGTAACCTACCTTTCACTCGGCGATGCAAAATCCGCCCTTAAAGACTTCAACGCAGCAATTGCACTGAACGGAAAGTCCGCATCAGCATGGGCAAACCGCGGTCGCGCTGAAGAAGCTTTGGGGCAGATCACTGAGGCACGTCAGTCCTATACCAGAGCATTGCAGCTTTCCTCGACAAACCAGATCGCGAAAGAAGGCGCCAAGCGTCTGGCAGTGTCCTCTGGCGTACCGCAAGCCTAAGCGCTTTATACATAGAGCTTCCAAAGGCCGGGCTTCCGGCCTTTTTTATTACCTCGACCCCAGACTGTGCCTCAGCATCCAGTTGATCTCATCCCGCCAATTAATCATACGGATCGGCGTGCCATGAGAGCCCGTCTCAAACAAACGAAACCGCACCGGATATCCCTTTGTCTTGGATACAAGCGCCTGAAACAAAGCATATTGCTTTTCCCAGCTGTACACCCGATCTGCACTCCCGTGACCAAACACGATAGGCACACCAGCCCCATAAGCTTCGCTTGAAAGAAGCCGTCGATCTGTAGCACCTCCAAGGAAAAACAAACCAGACAGACGGCCTGCCACACCAGCGTCACTAGCCAAGCCATAACAAACCTGAGACCCCATGGAGCCACAGGCAACAATCACAGCAGCATTTGGGGCGAGTTCTCGATACTGCGCAATCAGCTCCCGAATTTCCTGCGTGCCTCTCGGACTTTCAAGCTTCACGTCAGGCGATAAATAAACCCCGCCGTTTCGCACCATCAGGTTCTTGAGGCGATTGAAGTTCCCACCAAACGTCCAGTCCGCATTCCCCTGTTTCCGGTTACCGCCCTTTCCATGCAGATAAAGCACCAACAGTTTCGTCTTGGCATCAGGAGAGCCAACACGAATGTGCATTCGCTTGCTGCCTGCTAAGACTGCTGAGCGTTCCCGTACGTACCAGGACGGTCTGCTGGAAACATACCGTCCGTCAACGCGCCGCTCAGGAATTTCATCCCGCTCCCGCAAGTCCCGTTGTATCTGGTAATCGAGCCTCAAAAACGCATCGCCCTGCCCCTGCTCCAACACAAGCGGATAAGCAAAGAGTTCATCCTTATAGGGTTTCAGCTCAAAGCCAGCAGCCTGAGAGAACGACAAACCCACCATCATCAGACCGACAATAATCCTGAAGCAGCTTTGCAGAAGCCCAAGCATCACCAGCCTCCTACGGCTTCAGGTAATCATGTATAACCCGGCCATACGGCAATGTGAGATCGGTGATAAAGTGAACTCCACCCAGCGACTTGAGCATAGGCAGGTCAGCAACCGGCGCATTGGCATGGTGAAACAGCTGTAAGCTCGCAGGGCCAGACCAGGCCCCCTTCACAGTCACATCAGCGACTTCATAAGCAACCAGCTGAGCAATCGCCAATGAGCCATCAACATCAGGAATAAGCTTCAGATTCACCTGCGTTTTCTGCAATTTCTTCAGGATCGCATCCGGATGACACTGCGTACCATGCTCCACATCGTAAAGAAGGTGCTGGTACTTATAGCCCATCGTCGCGATCGCGATCGTTACCCCATCAAACTCCAGATGCCCTGTCAGCGTTGCCCCTGTCACACTTAACTCTGGATGCCCCAGCTTCTTAGGGAATCCCCAAATCTCACGCCCTCCAAAGATCGGCGGCGTATCATCAAGAAACATCTGCTGGGTGAAATTGACTGGATGGTCGCCAAACTTGGCAGGGATCACGATGCCAGATTCAGTATAATCCCCAAAGCCAGCAGAATCTGGCATGCGGATCACCTCAAACATCACCTTGTTGGAACCATCCGGCTCCAGCGGTTCTGGCAAGGCTTCTCGAATAGCGTCGGGATCACTCTCATAGGAGACCACAAAGAACTCGCGGTCGATAAACCTGTAAGGCCCCTTGGGATAAGCAGGAGAAGCAATCGGCATGGAAGCCTGTTCAAGAATATCGGCAATTTTCATGGACCACCTCGATCATGAAAGGGTGTGATGCACGGCCAAATCACCAGCCAGCGCGCTCTCACCATAAGCATCGATATTTTGGATGTTGCCCCTTGGGTTTTGGGGTGACACTTTCAGAGCTCACCCCAAACACTTTTTCAATCAGCTGGTTATGTCGATTTCCTTGAAGGTCGCGACCGGCGCTTTTTCGCGGATAACCCAGTTCAACGCACCGAGCTCTGTTTTCAGCGTCGGATGAACCAGTCCAAACATGCGAAGCTCACTTGCGCCAGTCCCGGAGCTACTCTGATTTACACGGCTGGCAATGTTGAGCGTGGTGGTAGACTGATCAACGCTCCACCCAATTCGGTCACCCGCTACAAACGCAACTTTCCGTCCTGTACGCGTAGTCCCGATTGCAACGCCCTCAACCAACTCCACAGAAGCAAGGCGCTCCGTATCAATGTGGTAATCAGCAATCATCATCAGGCCAATCAGATAATAATAACCGGCTTCCTGAGACAAGCCTCGACGGCTCGCCTGATCAATTAACGCAGCTTTGCCACGAACACCTTTCAACGCATTCAGGCTTGCAACAAACACAATCTTTTCGCCGCGTGTCATGGATGTAGCACTCAGGAAGGACTGCGTGGTCCGCTGCGGAACAGCCATCTCACCCAGCATCTCCCGCATCTTCTCATCCGCAACTGTTGGGCTCGCCTTCAACGCTTCACTAAAGTTCGTCGTTGCCAGCACTCCACTCACAGCGGTGCCAGCACCACCAGGAATAAACACAGTCGCCAGATTGGTCAGGCGGTTAGAAGTGGCATAGGCCCAGGCAGCTTTATCAAGCTCATCTGATAGCGGAGGAAAGGTCGTATACGGGTCAACATTCGCAGCCACAGCAATGTAACGGCGTGCCTTATCTCGCCCGACCACAGCAGCAGCAACACTTTCAACCGCAGAAGTCTTCTTGGCTCCGCCTTTGGAAGGCGCAGTCGCACCAGAGTTACCGGTAATTGTGTTGACTGTCCCGTTCAGCAGCAACCCAACCCCATCAGCAGTGGAACTGAGTGTTTCTTTCGGATCGGTGACAAGGCTTCCTAAAAAGGTCAGTGGCTTGGCAACAGCACTTACGACGCCCTCGCCCGCCTGCGAAACCGTATCCATCTGCTCAATACCGCGCAGAGCTTGAAGCTCATTAATCCGCTTTTTCAGCGTCGCAGTACCGCGCACTTTGTAGGTCTTACCCTGAACCCGAAGGCTGTATTGAAGCAGCGTCCCATTCCGAAGGACGGGCGGTAAAATCTCATAATTGCTGCCACGCACGGCAACACCCTCTTCCTTCAGGATCTGGGAAAAACCCAAATCTGAAGAGGCAGAGTGAGACGGCGATGAAGCAATCGCGACCACAATGAAGATAGCAAGCAATAAAGAACAGCGCAGGAGTACGCGAACAGTTTGCGCAGTAGACATAAGATACCCGAACTCAGAACAACTATTACTAAGGCCCTATCCTTCAATAATGATCAGAAAAGGGCAGCGCCTCCGCTGAATCTCGGGGTTGAAACGAAAAATCGCAGAAGCACACAGCTCCTGCGATCCTCAAAACCTTTTGAAACCTGAGGGTTTCCTAGATTGTCAATGCAACCGTCACCGCACACGCAATCAGGAAGACGATTCCCGGCACAACGTGGGCTCTGTCGCCAGATGCCATACCAACACCTGCTGCAATCACATTGGCGACTGTGATGATACTTGCCCATACCGTCCCGGCAGTACCACCAAATCCAACCATTGCAATAACCAATACGAACGTAAGAACTGCAAGAACGCCAACTTTTGAGAAGTTGATGAAGTTCTTGTAGGTCTTCTCGTGTTCCTCATAATCCATAACAGACGCGCTCCCGTCAGCCATGATTCCCCCTCGAAACAAGTAGTTTTCCCGATACGAGTCTTTAACATCACAATGTCATGTGACGCAACTTCCGTTAAGAACCGCTCCGGAAATAACCGAGGTGTCGGGGATAATTCCAGCTGGCAGAGTATGGGCTTCAATCAGCAGCAGTCAAACCACATAAGTCCAGTTGCTGCTTTTGATGGGCAGTCAGCACATCCCGCTCAAACCCATCAATCTGTTCGTTGAACAGCTGGTGAAAGTTCAGCTCAGCACGCAAATGCAGAAACACAGATCCAAGCCCAATGGCAGCACGGTCCATGAAAACGAAGTAGCGAGGGATCTTTACCGGTCCCAACTCTTTCAAAGACTGATGTACCCGGAACGCTTCTTTCCGGCCATAGGTCGCTGGAGACACACCATCCGCGATGGAACGCGTCCTGTCACTGAGCAACGGACCAAAAATGAAGTTCGCCCAAATGTTCAGCGTCTCGATGAGTTCTTTCGTCAGCCCTTCAAAACCCCAAGTCTCATAGGCTGAAACCACCCGCGCCTGATCATCCTCAAGCAGCCCGTGATACAGATCAACAACACCCTGAACAAAGTCAGGCGGGAAGATCCGCACGCATCCATAATCTAGAAGGTTCACCCCCGCGGGCTCTTTGCCATCCTCAAAGATTGTGTAATTGCCAAGATGAGGATCTCCATGGATCACCCCGTAATGAGCAAAAGGATGCCACCAGGCTTTGAACATGACCTGCGCGATCTTATTGCGGGCCTCCAGCTTCTCCTGCCTGTACGCAAGCAGCGGACGCCCCTCCAACCAGCTCATGGAAAGCAAGCGCCGTGTTGAAAGATCCTCAACCACCTCTGGGATCTGGATCTCTTCATCCTTTGCAAACACATTGGCATAAAGCTTCGAGTGTCGTGCTTCACGTCGATAATCCAGCTCTTCGCGCAGACGGGCGCCGACTTCCTTCGCAATCTCGGATGTTTCAATCGCTGGCCGGAACCGCCGGTGCAATGCCAGCAGCATATCAAACTGGTTCAAATCGGCCTCTACCGCACTATCCATATCAGGATATTGCAGTTTGCACGCCAACATCGATCCATCCTGATTAAACGCGCGGTGCACCTGACCAAGAGAAGCCGCAGCTGCTGGCTCCTTCTCAAACTTATCGAATTTGCCTTGCCACCCTGGCCCGAGCTCAGCGCGCATACGTCGCTTAACGAATGCCCATCCCATCGGCGGAGCATTCGCCTGCAAGCTGGCCAGCTCTGCTGCATACTCTGGCGGCACCGCGTCCGGGATCGTCGAAAGCAGCTGCGCCACTTTCATCAGGGGCCCTTTTAGCTCTCCAAGAGATTCTGCAATAGCGGCGGCATTCTTTGCGGGGTCTTGATCCCAACCGAACAGCCTGCCAGCAGCAAGCTTGGCTGCAATGCCGCTCATGTTGCCGCCAACCTTGGCATAGCGACCAATGCGGGCAGTCATTCGGTTTGCTTCGCGATCACGAGATGAAGGCATATGGGGTTCCTGCGTCTCACACTCTTTATGCAATATATATAGTGCACTGCAAAACCTAGCAGAAAACGCAGAGAACCCAAGGGCACTTTTGAGATTTACCTAATCACATCTTTGTTCAGGCTTGCTCAACCCTCTCTGCAAACTCCAGCTCAAACTCACTCTCAACCGCATTGCCATGAGACGTCACAAACTTGCCGGACCCGGATACGCCTTCGAAATCCCCGGTCCCGGAACCTGGCACCACCGTCATTTCCGACCGAACACCCTCAGCATCAAAAACACCCGTCTCCTCAACGAGAAACGTGCCTTCACGCGACCCACACCGACCGGACACCTGCGTGTAGCCATTATAATTGCCCATCTTTTCAGTCACATACGCCAACTGATAAAACGTATTGACCTGCCCTACAATATCCCCTCCAACAGGACCAAAAGCACGAACAGCTGCAATCTTACTCATACTGGAAAGTGTCTCGGAAACTTCTTCTTTCCAATCTTCAACTTTGTAGGTGCACTTGAGTTTTGCCATCTTCAACTCCTCGATTGAACGAACCGAAGATCTACTGCGCTCTCAATCGAAGGGCTTGTAAAAGCGCGACAGCTGCTATCTTTTATGCTCATGCCAAATCAGGATGACACTTCAAACCAGATCAGCGGCCTACTGAACCAGCAATGCAGCCTCCAGCATTTCAATCTGGACTGGCTCGAGCCTGCCGAACCGTTACAGGAAGCGATCGAGTTTTACTGGCTGATCACATGGGATCTGCGAGATAAGCCACCTTACGAGCAAGCCAACCTTCCGCACCCATCCCAACACATCGTCATAGACACCACCCAAACGACAGGTGTTTTTGGCATCAACACGGGTGTCTTTCATTATACGCTGCAGCAGACGGGCCGCGTCTTTGGCGTCAAGTTTCGCCCTGGAGCCTTCGCAGACTTCTTCCGCTACAATCCTTCACAGCTCCTCAACACCCACGAGAGTATTGAGCCGTTCCTCAAGGTTCCAGAGCAACAACTCATCTCAGACCTGAGGGAAGCCAATCTCCCGAAGGCCTTTGCCCAACAGATGGATGAGCACTTGCTCAAGCTCCAACAGCCACTCACGTCAAAAGCAAGAGATGCCCGCGCACTTGTGGAGCTTATTGCTCAATCAGATGAGATCAACAATCTGACAGACCTATCCAAGATCTCTGGCATCCAATCAAGAACAATTCAGCGCTTGTTCCAAAGCCACGTTGGCGTAAACCCTAAGTGGGTGATTGAACGATACCGTATGCTGGCTGCGGTTGACGCGATTAATCAGGGCCAGAACCTGAGCCTGACCGACCTGGCACATTCTCTCGGCTACTTCGACCACGCCCATTTCAGCAAAGCCTTTAAAAAACTAACAGGCCATACCCCAAGCCATTACCTGCCAGAAGCCGAACCCGCCTAAGCCGTTTCTTTCACAACAGCATCAAGCGCTTGCCCGATAACGTGAGCATGCGCTTTGATGCCTTTGTAAGCCAGTTGATCCTCATTCAGCCCAAGAACTTGTGCTTTCAGGCCTTGCGCCAACTGATCTCCGTCAGGATGTTTCAGCAAGTTTTTGATGGGATCATGATGCACGCGGATTGTGAAGAGGATGTCACCGCTCTCTGGCAATCGTCGCAATGTTTGCTTCTCAACACGCACATAAAGCTGCTCAAGAGCCTGTTCTGGCTGAGAAAAGACCTCATGCCGCAAACGGGAAACAGGATGATGCAGATCACCATCTGTATAGAGCGACCAGTTCAAACGCCAGACGGGCTTGTCAGCTTCCAACCGCTCAAAGATCCGCTGAACCATCTGCCCCATTCGGTGGCCATTGAAGTCGGGCACCCCTTCGTGGATGGCAGTCATTGAACCACCAAACTTTTCAGCCAACGACCAACTGGAGGGAAAGCACAGGCTCGCCGCCACAAGCCGATACCCGTCCTCTCCTTTGCGCATCAGCACCAGATCTTCCTGCACCAATCGGGAGATCGACAGAAGCGGTGCTTCAGCACCAGCAGAAAGCTCAATACTCTTGTCAGTTCCCCGCAAAGCCAGAGCTCCATCACCATCACACGTATAAAGCTCTGGAAATTGAGCCAGCAAGTGCGATGAGATCAACTCAGCCACCTCACGCTGAGCTGCTTCCGTATTTGCCTCAGCAGCAAACACAAACGCGTTTGGGTCAGCTATGAGCCGCTCTTTCTCATCCAAATGCGCAATCAAAAACTCATCGGGCTCAATCCACTCTTTCAAATCAAGTGGTTCAAGCCCAACGGTAAACGGCTTCTTGGAGCCATCATAAGGTGTATGAGCAAATCGCGACATCAAACGCCCTCCCCATGCAAACCATGCACCGGATGGAGGGCATTCAGCAACCTAGACGGATTACCCGAGCTCTTTCATGAAGTGCGCAAAAGAGATGATGCCTTCTGGCCACGGCCCCTGTCCGCTTTCAGAGTTAATGTGACCACTCTCACCCGCATCCTGCAAACGCGCGTTCCACAGTTTCGCAAGCTGCTCCGCACGCTCGTAGGTGCAGTAAGGATCATTGCGGCTGGCAACAACCTTGGCATGGAATGGCAACGGAGACGTTGGGAATGGGCCAAAGCCATGCAGTTCAGATGGCACGCAGGAGCTGTCATCAACATCTGCCGGAGCAACCAGATAAGCACCTTTCACCCAGTTCTTGATGCGAGGGGCTGCATGAACAACGGTCGCAACACCAGCGGAGTGCGCAACAAGCACCACCGGACGCGTCGCTTCCTCAACCGCCTTCACAACATTGTTCACCCACTCCTCAAGATCTGGCTTGCTCCAGTCTTTCTGCTCAATGCGCCGACCAGTGGAGAACTTAGCCTGCCAGCGGCTTTGCCAGTGATTTGCGTCGGAGCCATGCAGGCCGGGGACAATCAGAATGTCCGCCTCAGAAATCTTCATAGGGTTCCTCAATACGTGGTCGTGCTAAAAAGTCTGGCAGCTTAATAGGACGAAAATAGCCGGTTTTCAAAGCTCCAGCCCAATCTCCACGCTGATTACGCGCAGCTTTTCTGCTCGCATGGTCCCAATCATAGTTCACCATGCGCTCTTCAAAGGACCACCGCGTGCCAACACGGGTCACAATCATATACCGCGCATGCGGGCTTCCAACTTCCATTACGTGCGAATGCGGCTTGTCATCATCATACGCCGGAAGCCCCACACTGCCTGCATTCATAACGATTTGACCCGTTGTCTCAAGCCAAACCACCCGCGGAATATGTGTGTGCCCACATACGATCAGCGGTGACGTCACATTGCCAATGTGCTCAAGCACATACTCAGGGGACGCAAGCTTGGTACGGTCACCACTGAGCTCTTCAGTCAGATAAACATTATCTGCCGATGGCGTGCCATGACACAAAAACACATTCTCCACGTGCTCCATTTGCGTCGGCAACTGCTTCAGCCAGGCCTTTGATTCATCAGAAAGCAGAGAGTAGGCATGCGCATCGCTTGGCCCCATATTGGACTGGGCATGATCCACCAGGTGCCGGTCATGATTACCCCGCACCGTGAGCCAGTTTTCAGCAATGAGATATTGAGCGGTCTCTTCCGGCCATAACGGCCCGGAAACACAATCGCCCAGATTGAACACCAGATCCGGTGACTTCCGTTTGATGTCACGATGAACAGCTTCCAGAGCAGGCAGGTTACCGTGAATGTCGGAGATAACCGCAAATCTCATAGCAAAAACTCCAAAAGCGTATTCCTGACGAGCAACTCATTTGCGAAAAAAGAATACGCACAACAACATTGGCAAAACAGTTGGCCAAGCCACTGCATCAGGCAGCAAGCTTTGCCAGCACTGGCGTGATTAAAACCTTAAACAGGCCAAGTTGTCAGCGAGGTTCGCCCAGCAGTGTCAAAACATTGCCAAACGGATCATGAAAATGTGCAAGAACTCCGCCCCATACCTGCTTTTCAGGTGGGCTGGAAAAGGCAACGCCCTTTTCTGAGAGGCGTTCATAGGTGTCGACAATATCGTCCACCTGCAAAGACGCACCAAGAAAGCGACCAATGTACTCGCGGTCTTCTTCGTTATGCGCCTGCTCAATAATGAGCTCAGCGTTGTCGAGCTTGGCACCAAACGCGCCAAGCTCAGGCATATCCCAGCTGAGAGGAAGACCTAGCGTCTCAGCATAAAACTCCTTGGCCTTTCCGATATCATTCACGAAAATCCGCAGACCATAAAGCTTCATCTTCCCCTCCACTGCTATCAACGGGGCAACTTAGGCTTCGCCAAACACCCGCTTAAAGATCACGTCAACGTTCTTGGTGTGGTAGCCAAGGTCAAAGCGCTCGCGGATCTGCTCTTCAGACAGGTGCTTGCGAACATCTTCATCGTTCAGCAGCTCGCTCAGGAAGTCCACATCTGCGCTACCGGAAACTTGATAGCTGTCCCAAACCTTCATCGCATTGCGCTGTACCAGACGGTAGCTATCCTCGCGGGAAGCGCCAGCCTGTGTCAGAGCAAGCAGAATACGCTGAGAGTGTACCAGACCACCAAGACGGTCCATGTTACCCATCATGCGCTCTGGGTAAACCACCAGATTTTCCATCACGTTGGTTAGACGAGCCAGCGCAAAGTCCAGAGTTACAGTCGCATCAGGACCAATCATACGCTCAACGGAAGAGTGAGAGATGTCACGCTCGTGCCACAGAGCAACGTTTTCCATAGCAGGCATTGCGTAAGAGCGAACCATGCGCGCCAGACCGGTCAGGTTCTCAGTCAGCACTGGGTTACGCTTGTGCGGCATCGCAGAAGAACCCTTCTGGCCTTTGGAGAAGAACTCCTCAGCTTCCAGAACTTCGGTGCGCTGCAAGTGACGAACTTCAGTCGCCAGACGCTCGATGGAAGACGCAATCACACCCAGAACCGCGAAGAACATGGCATGACGATCACGCGGGATCACCTGAGTAGAAACAGGCTCAGCACCCAGACCCAACTTTTCAGCAACGTGCTCTTCAACGCGAGGGTCGATGTTCGCGAAGGTACCAACCGCACCGGAAATCGCACAGGTCGCAATCTCTTCACGCGCCAGTTCCAAACGCTTCTTACAGCGATCAAACTCAGCATAAGCCTGCGCCATCTTCAGACCGAAGGTCACTGGCTCAGCATGAATACCGTGGGAACGACCGATAGTTACGGTGTCTTTGTGCTCATACGCGCGGCGCTTCAGAGCTGCCAGCAGCTTGTCCATGTCGGCGAGAAGAATATCCGCCGCGCGAACCAGCTGAACGTTGAAGCAAGTGTCCAGAACGTCAGAGGAAGTCATACCCTGGTGCACGAAACGCGCATCCGGACCAACGATCTCAGCAAGATGCGTCAGGAACGCGATCACATCGTGCTTGGTTTCACGCTCGATCTCATCAATCCGCGCGATGTCGAAGGTAGCCGGACCACCCTTCTCCCAGATCTTTGCAGCAGATTCTTTAGGGATCACACCCAGCTCTGCCAAAGCATCACAAGCATGAGCTTCAATCTCAAACCAGATGCGGAACTTTGTTTCAGGAGACCAAATAGCGACCATGTCAGGACGCGAATAGCGCGGGATCATGCCAGTCCTCGTATGCGTTACAATTCTGTCGCAGGATGTAGCAGCACAGGCTCCCTAGAACAATGCCAGAAAGCAGCAGGAAGACCGAAAAAACGCGTTTTTTTGGAGAATTTTGCGTTGCTATGTGCAGGTGAAGATTTCTTCATTCCATGAAAAAAGAACCTGCAGTTTTTGATCAAATTTTTCTCAATCAAACACGCCACAATGAAATCGCAAAATCTACCCAGCTTGAGCCCGGCAGAACTTCCTCTATGCTACCTCACCTGAACATTTCATCGTGGTTCTTGGGGGGATATCACATGCAACTGGGCGCGTTCTCAATCAGTCTCACAGTTAAAGATATCAACGCATCAATCGCGTTCTACAAGAAGCTCGGCTTCACCTGCGATCCCAGTTGCGATGGCTCGAACGGGTGGGCGATCATGAAGAACGGCGCGACGGTCATTGGGCTGTTTCAGGGAATGTTTGAAAAGAACATGCTCACCTTCAATCCTGGTTGGGATCAGGAAGCTCAGGCACTGGATGAGTTCACTGATGTGAGAGAGCTTCAGAAGCGTCTGAAAGCTAATGGCGTCGAAATCCATGGAACGGAAGCTGACGAAACCACCATAGGACCAGCAAGCTTCACCGTGGTTGATCCTGATGGAAACCCAATTCTGATTGATCAGCATAGATAGCCGAAGAGAAAGCTCACCAGCCAGCTACGACAAACGTTGAGCTTTAGTAAGCCTCTCAAATCCCTCTACACTCCCCTCATAAATCCAATGAGGTGCGTGAGTGACTGTGTCTTCAGCTGATTTTGCCGAAACAAAAGCCTGCTATCTGGAGTTTGAAGCTCCGGATTGGCAAGCCCATTTCATTGAAAGCACATTTTATCTCCGCGACAACGGCACTCTTTCAGCACAAAGCAAAGGAAACTTCGCCTCTCCTTATGCCTCCCTGCGATTTGAGTACTCCACCGACCGCAACGGAGGCCCACTAAAGCTCAGGTACGTTCCGCCCAAACCGACAATCTCTCCCAAGACCCGTCAGATTTTCGGTGTGATTTGGGGCGTAAAGTTCAAACAGCTGCCACCTCTGGCGATCCAACAGCCACCCATGGCAGCAATTGATAAGATCAACGCGCTCCATTCACACTGTGAGCAACACTCTGGAGAGCTGGAAGGCATCCGTCAGGCCCTCATCGAAACCTGTACGATCCTGATGTCTCTCACACCAGGCGATGAGACCTCACACCAGCTGGCAAATGCGCGATCAGCACGTACACACCGTCGGCAGTTTAAGTCGCGTATGGGCATCTCGCCCAAACCATTTGCAGCACTCAACCGATTTCAGAGCGCGCTATCAGACATTTCGCAGAGCAACTCACCGCTCAGCGACATCGCCTACGAACATGCCTTCGCAGATCAGGCGCATATGAGCCGAGATTTCAGAGAGAAAACCGGCCATTCCCCTGCACAATT
This sequence comes from Pseudovibrio sp. SCP20, assembly GCF_057774105.1. NCBI lineage: Bacteria > Pseudomonadati > Pseudomonadota > Alphaproteobacteria > Hyphomicrobiales > Stappiaceae > Pseudovibrio > Pseudovibrio sp. SCP20. The sequence continues at coordinate 135,940 of NZ_JBYMDH010000006.1, forward strand.
CAGAGAAGTCTGGTCAGAAAGCAACTCTGTCCGTTTTCTTCAAGACCAGCAGGAAAGCCCGGCATTAAGACTAGGCATAGTGATAGATTAAACCCATAGGACATTAAGAATGCTCGCAGACAGCATGACAGAATTCACGCCGCGCTTTGCAGGCTATGAAAAAAAAGTAAGAGACAGCTTCGCCCGCCAACCGGCGATGGCTTCACTTGGCATCGAGATCGCCAAAGTGGAACCAGGCATCGTCGAGCTGACCATGCCGTACAACAAGGGTTTCACCCAGCAGCACGGCTTCCTCCACGCTGGCATCGTCACCACAGCCTTGGACAGCGCCGCCGGATACGCCGCCTTCTCCCTCATGGAGGAAGACGCCGCCGTGCTCACAATCGAGCTGAAAACCAATCTGATGAACCCTGCCGCAGGTGAGCAGTTCGTGTTCCGGGCAAAAGTAGAAAAACCCGGCCGCACCATCACCTTCGTCAACGCCGCAGCCTACGCCATCAAAGACGGCACCGAGAAAAAAGTCGCCACCCTCTCCGGCACCATGATGGCCGTCCGCGGCAGAGCTGATATTCAGCAGTAGGCATAAATGGCGAGAGAAAACATCTCTCGCCGGTCAGCTTTCAAAAGTGCTGAGTTATTTATTTACTCGTAGAACTAGCGAAGGTGTTGATCTGCTGTGCTCTCCAGAAATGAAGCTTACACCAGCCACATCAACCGAGCGTTTACTCCCAGTGTCAGTCTCTACTTCGTTAATCCAACTCGTGCGGTTCACACCTCCGGAAATCCTTACATTCTTTGAGAAAGAACCTGCATCTTTTGTATAGTCATCAAAGACATAGCTTTTCACTTTGCCGTCGAAGAACCTAATAGATCCATACTTCATGCTTGTTGCCAGGTAGCATGCAGGTGATGCTTCTGTCGCATCCGCTGACTTGTACTCGCCCAGAACAATCACGCTATCATTGTTTGGGGCGCGATAAGCCTTGGTCGTCTTTCTATCAAAGTTTTGGCTCTCTGCGATCGAAACCAATGTGAGGTCATGACTTGCAGAAGAAGCCACTTTCCAGCCTGCCGATTTTAGATATCTATCTCGCGCTTTTTTGTTTAATGAAATACAGGCTTTCTCAAAAACCTTCCAAGTCTGGAGGTCCACTTCTGAAGGCACATTAGTCGTTTGAAGGCCACCTCCACACGCGCCGAGAAGAACAGCCATCGATAAAAGCAACAGTTTGTTTTTGACACTCATGAGAGCTCCTGTCGCAACAATTTATCTACTGGAAGATTTCATCTCAGCTTGCACTTGGTCTCTGTCCCCTTCAAGAAACCATGACTTTCTTTGGTGCAGTCGATCGGAACTTTGCGGGCAACCCGTACAGTTAGTACGTTCGCCCGATCTCCGAACGCCTGTTTCAGACTTGCTTCAACAGTACGTTTTAGGTCGGCTTCACTGCGCCGGTGCTCCCATCCATAGGGAATAACTGTCACCGTTCCCGGTTTGAAGTTACTTACAAATGTTGCATCACCGATCTTGAAAGTGTGCCTTCCTTGCCCAGATTTTCCAGAAACAAATGCATATTTGCCAGACCGCGCAGGCTCCGAATAAGACATCAGGAAGTAGTCGTCATCGTGCTTGAAAGTCACTCGATATGATCCAAAAAGCCCGTCAAACACTTTGAAGGTCAGCTTGTTTTTATTGCTTTCTTCTTCGTCTTCACAATCTTCTATTGCACCCGAAGCATTCACCTTGCAGAAAATCGAAGACAGATCTGGCTGAACGCTTCCATAGCGCCAAATCAGATAATTCTTAGTCTTGTCTATCGGAAACGTGGCTAAATGCGATTGATTGCTGGTGGGCTTGTACGACCCACATGCACTGATCGTAAATGCCATAGCCAACATCGCCAGAAGATTGCGCATGATCCCGCTCCGCTCATACGATTTAGAGCATCAGTCTAGAACCAAACCTCGAGGACCAGCGCCCTTCAGATCTAACTGAAAACTTAAGTAAGCGTGGGAAAACTCGTAGGGGTATACGCAAAAAAGGCGAGAGCAATTGCCCTCGCCTCCTGAAGAAATCCAACTCGGTTTGGCTTACGCCATATCCATCTCTTCCAGTTCATCAATGAACCGCTCGATCACAGCCAGACCTTTTTGCCAGAAGGCTGGGTCGGTGGCGTCGAGGCCGAATGGGGCGAGCAACTCGCTGTGGTGTTTGGTGCCGCCTGCTTTCAGCAGATCGAAGTACTTCTGCTGGAAGCCTTCCTCAGCTTCCTCATAAACCGCATAAAGCGAGTTCACGAGGCAATCACCAAAGGCATAGGCATAAACGTAGAATGGTGAATGGATGAAGTGCGGAATGTAAGTCCAATAGTTCTCATAGCCGCCCTCAAGGTCAATCGCCTCACCAAGGCTCTCTTCCTGAACGCTCATCCAGATCGCCGAGATCTGTTCAGAGGTCAGCTCACCTTCCTTGCGCAGCTCATGCACTTGACGCTCAAACGTGTAGAACGCAATCTGGCGAACCACCGTGTTCAGCATGTCTTCCACTTTGCCCGCCAGCATGATCTGACGCTTCTCAGGTGTTTCCGCTTTTGCAAGCAGATCCTTGAAGGTCAGCATCTCGCCAAACACAGAAGCAGTTTCAGCCAGTGTCAGCGGTGTTGGTGCCATCAGCGCGCCATTAGGAGCCGCCAGCACTTGGTGAACGCCATGGCCAAGCTCGTGCGCCAGTGTCATCACATCACGGATTTTGCCCTGATAGTTGATCAGCACAAACGGATGCGCGCTTGGAACGGTTGGGTGAGAAAACGCGCCCGGAGACTTGCCCGGACGAGCCGCACCATCAATCCAGTTCTTATCAAAGAACTCTTCTGCAATGCTTGAAAGCTCTGGCGAGAACTTGGAATAGGCGTTCAGAACAGTGGTCTTTGCCTCATCCCATGGAATGTCACGCGTATCCGCCTGCGGCAGTGGCGCATTGCGATCCCAGAAGTGCATTTTCTCAACGCCAAGCCACTTGGCTTTCATCGCATAGTAGCGGTGAGACAGGCGCGGGTAGGCAGCACGAACGGAATCCACCAGCGCATCAACCACTTCCCGCTCAACACGGTTGGAAAGGTGACGACTGTCAGCAATATCTTCAAAGTTATGCCAACGATCGTAGGTGTCTTTGTCTTTCGCCAGCGTGTTGGTGATCAGCGTAAAGATGCTCAGGTTCTTGGCAAAGGTTTTCGAAAGTGCGCCAGCAGCCTTCTTGCGCAGCTCCGCATCAGCACCCTGCAGCAGGTTCAGCGTCTGCTCAATGGAAAGCTCTTCGCCATCAATCTCATAACGGGAACCGGAAATGGTCTCATCAAACAAACGGTTCCACGCAGCAGCACCGGTCACATGCTTTTCATGGAAGAGCTGCTCAATTTCCTCACTACGTTCATGAGGCCGTTCTTTGCGAAGGTCTTCCAGCCAAGGGCGATAGTAAGCCAGTTTCTCTGACTTCAGAGCCTCTTCCAAAACCGTTTCATCAATCTTGTTCATCTCCAGAGAGAAGAACAGCATGTGAAGGCTGGCGGTTGTCAGCTTTTCCTGAACATCGCCATAAAACTTCTGGCGCGCCGGATCAGTCGTGTCACCAGCATAAGAGAGACCGGCATAAGAGCCAATGCGACCCATCATGTCTTCCAGCTCTTCATAACGGCGAACGATCTCGGCCATCTCATCACCGGAACGGCCAGCGATCTCAGCAAGTTTGCCTTTGCAATCTGCCTCGAACTGCTCTGCCAGTTCTTTCGCACGCTCCATATCCTGATCAATCGCAGGATCTTCGATAGAGCTGTAAAATACAGAAAGATCCCACTCCGGTAAGTCACCAAGGCTTCCGGCTGTCATTGCAGCCTCTGCACTTTGATAAGCGATAGGGAAAGGAGTGGCGTGCTTAAGTGTCATTTGAGCGTCCGATTGTGGGTTGGCATGTAACCAAAAAAGAAATCTGAGGTGCGCAGAACAAGTTCCGTAGCACACTGTTTAAATATGCGTCCAATCCGTGCACATGCAATGGCGTGTTTTCACAAGATCCCCAAAATGAAGTGGGCAATTTGTTTACCAAATTGAGTGCAGGATGACCTGAATTGGCACACTATGCATTACTGCCCAATCGATTTGAAGGGATTTCCCATGGCACAGCGCATTTTGATCGTAGATGACGATCCGGTCCAACGCCGCCTGCTGGAAGAAGCAGTAAAGCGGTTCGGATACCGCTCAAAAAGCTGTGTTGATGGCCGTGAAGCGCTGGAAATCCTGACAGGAAGTGCCCAATCCGAAATCGATCTGGTCATTCTGGATCTGATGATGCCGGAAGTTGATGGATTTCAGGTTCTTAAAGAAACCCGGGAAGCCAAAAACGCCGTCCCTGTTATCGTGCAAACCGCCAATGGCAGCATTGAAACCGTCATTGAGGCCATGCGTGCAGGCGCTCAGGATTTCGTCGTCAAACCAAGCCGACCGGAACGTCTTCAGGTTTCCATCACCAACCTGCTGAAAGTCGCTACGCTGGAAGGCGAACTCACCCGCATCCGCAAGCATTCAGAAGGCACGCTCACTTTTGACAACATCGTCACGCGGTCAGAGCCAATGGATCGTGTGCTGCGACTGGGCGAACGGGCAGCGTCCTCCAATATCCCGATCCTGATTGAAGGCGAGTCCGGTGTCGGTAAAGAGCTGATCGCACGTGCCATTCAGGGCTCCAGCGAACGCAAGTCTAAGCCGTTTGTTACCGTAAACTGCGGTGCCATTCCTGATCATCTGGTAGAGTCCATCCTCTTCGGTCACGAAAAAGGGGCTTTCACCGGCGCCGTCGACAGACACATCGGTAAATTTCAGGAAGCAAATGGCGGCACGCTGTTTCTGGATGAGGTCGGCGAACTACCTCTGGAAGTGCAGGTCAAACTTCTTCGAGCTCTTCAGGAAGGTGAAGTGGATCCAGTTGGCGCCCGCAAGCCTGTCAAAGTGGACTTCCGCCTGATCTCTGCAACCAACCGCCGTCTGATCGATCAGGTGAAGGAAGGTAAGTTCCGCGAAGACCTGTATTATCGCCTCAACGTCTTCCCAATCTGGATCCCTCCCCTGCGAGATCGTAGTGAGGATATTCCCGAGCTCACACGCCATTTCCTCGCACGTTTTGCTGCAGAAGAAAGCAAGCCTCAAGTTACGGGCATCACTTCTGACACGGTCAATATGCTTAAGAGTTATGACTGGCCTGGCAACATTCGCCAGCTTGAAAACGCAGTATTCCGCGCCGTTGTCCTGTGCGATGGTCCAAGCCTGACATGCGATGACTTCCCGCAAATAGCTCAAGCGACTGATACGCCAATGAGTTACGCGGCAGCGCCGTCTGTCGGAAAAAAAGAGCCGCAAGCTGACGTCTATTCTTCATCCCTGAGTGTAGCGAGTAAATGGGAGGAACAGCAGGACGAACAATTTCTTCATGTCGAAGCCGTATCAGCCTTCGATGCGGAGCAACCTCCCTTTGGATATATGCGTTCACTCGATGGCGAAGGCCATGTACGCACCCTGACCGGTGTCGAAGAAGAGATGATCCGGACAGCCATATCCCATTATGGAGGCCGCATGACCGAAGTCGCCAAGCGTTTGGGCATCGGGCGTTCAACGCTTTATCGCAAGCTGAAAGAATACGGTCTGGAAGAAACTCCAGAAAACAAAGCAGCGCACTAAAGCGCAAGTCGCAAGCGTGGCGCAAGCCAGGAGAACGAAGTTCGCTTATCAATTTTGTTTGAGCGTACTTTGAGGCATTTTCTAGCACAATATGTGGCAAAAAACCGTGGGTTTAAGTTCATATCACTGAACCTTGAATTTAAAACATCACGCACACGTGCTATCTCAAAACGCATTAGTGTATATGCGTAATAAATATAAGTTCGGGCAAAACAACACTCTTAGATTTCAAGGTATTCGTCTTCTGCTTTGAAATATCAAAGAGTTATCAGGTGGGTAGTCATAAATGTTTGGTAGAACGAGCACATCAGTATTGCTCGCAGGGGCAGTTTTTGCGCTTTCATCAACTGTGTACTCTGCGCAAGCCGCAATTCCTGACAATTTTGACGCGCAGCTCGAGCAAGTAAACCTTGCTCTGTCAAATCCGGTTGCGCAGGAAATTCAAAAGGCATTCAGCAAAAAGCATCGCCGTCAGAACTTCCATGCAAAGCGTGAGGCAGCTGCAGCAAAACTCTTCTACGAAAACAGAAGCTTCCAGCCAGCCTGGATACTCAAAGGCAAGCTCTCATCCGGCGCTCTGTCCGCTATTGAAACTCTGCAATCCGCTGATGAAGAAGGCCTGCACACCGCTGACTACCCGGTTCCGGCAGCTGACTTCAACGCAGATGGCAAAGCAACACCTGACCAGATCGCAGCGGCAGAACTGGAACTGACCCATTCCATCCTCAAATACGCAGAGGACGCACAAGCTGGCCGCGTCAGCCCCTACGCGATTTCCGAGGACATTACCCTTCGCCCAGAACGCCCGGACCCGATTGAAGCGCTGACCTCCGTCGCGCGCTCGGCAGCTCCGGCACAGGTTTTGGCAGCATTCAACCCACCGCATGCTGAATACAAAGCCCTGAAAAAACAACTCGCCGAACTGCGCGAGCAGACCGACAATGGCGATCTGGAAAAACAAGTCGTCATTCCTGCTGGTAAGCTCCTGAAAGTGGGCAGCAAAAGCTCCCGCGTTGCTCTGCTGCGTGAGCGCTTGAGTGTTCCAACCGTTGAATCCCAGATGAATGTCTACACGCAGGATCTGGCTTACGCTGTTGAGGCATTCCAGGCTGCAAACGGCCTGCATCCGGACGGTGCTGTTGGCCCGCGCACTCTGCTGGCCCTCAATGGCCGCGTGAGTGGCGACCCGATCAAAGACGTCATTGCAAATATGGAACGCTGGCGCTGGATGCCGCGGGATCTGGGAGAAACCCACCTGCGCGTCAATATTCCAGAGTTCATGGTTCGCCTGAACATGGAAGGCTTCGTTCTGTACGAAACCCGCGTTGTCGTTGGCAAACGCTCCAACAAGACGCCGGTATTCTCAGACAAGATGCAGCATGTGGTCGTGAACCCATACTGGAACGTCCCATATTCCATCGCATCCAAGGAGCTTCTGCCGGAACTGCGCGCAAGCAACCCGCAAAGCTACCTGCAAAAAGGCAACTACGAGATCGTGTATGGCGGCAAGATCGTTGATCCACGCCGTGTGAACTGGGATGCGGTGACCTTCAAGCAGATCCGTATTCGTCAGCGTCCGGGCCGTGGCAATGCACTTGGCAAAATCAAGTTCATGTTCCCGAACAAGCACAACGTATACCTGCACGACACACCATCCAAGTCGCTGTTCAATCGCTCCGAACGCGCCTTCTCTCATGGCTGTGTACGCGTGCAGAACCCGTTCGAATTCTCAGATGCACTGATGGCGACACAAGACACCATCACCGGCAACTACATTCGCTCACTCGTGGGTAAGAAGCAGACACAGGTGAATCTGCAAAAAGATATCCCTGTCCACATCTCTTACTTCACTGCATTTGTGGATGAGGCCGGAAAGCTACAAAGACGTCCGGATATTTACGGACACAATCAGGCTGTGATCGACGCTCTGAATCTTTAAAATTGTCACAATCCACATGTATCCACAGTGATATGACGACTTATGCGTGCGGATTCGCGCGCATTTGTCGCATGTAAATAGCGGTTTTTGGCAAAAAACTTGGATTGTTGCCGGTAAGTCACTAGTTCGCGTTAATTGTAACTAAAGTAAAGGCTCATTAACCTTGTCCGCACTAGAACGAAAGAGGTGGGGCTCTGGGGTAAGGTTTTAGCCGATAACGCGAAAGCGAGATTCAATTGCGTGACATGATTGCATTCGGGCGCTCGGACTTTGGTAAACGTCTGCCTGGCATTTCAATGCTGGTCGCAGCTGTTCTTTGTGCGTTCTTCCTCACCTCAATTGCTTCGGCTAGTGCGAGTACACGCACGCTAAAGCTGTACTTCACACACACAAAAGAGCGGGCGGAAATCACCTTCAAGCGCAATGGCCGCTATGACAAAGAAGGCCTTCGCAAGCTCAACAACTTCCTGCGGGATTGGCGTCAGAATGAGCCAACCAAAATGGATCCTGAACTGTTTGACCTCATCTGGGAAGTTTACCAGAAGGCCGGCACAAGCAAGTACATCCATGTTGTCTCAGCATACCGCTCTCCCAAAACCAACAATATGCTCCGCAAGCGCTCCAGCGGTGTGGCTAAAAACAGCCAGCACACCAGAGGCCGCGCAATGGACTTCTTCATTCCAGGTGTAAGCACAGCAAAGCTGCGCGCCCTTGGTTTGCGTCAGCATGTTGGTGGCGTCGGCTACTACCCACGCTCAAACACACCGTTCGTTCACATGGACACAGGCTCCGTGCGTCACTGGCCACGTATGACACGCTCTCAGCTGGTCAAGGTGTTCCCGAAAGGCGATACCATTCACGTGCCGTCTGACGGCAAGCCTTTGGCACGCTATAAGCAGACCCTTGCTGAAGTGAAGCGCAGAGACTCCGGTCGTTCAACAAGCGTTGCAAGCCGCTCCAGCTCTTCATCTAAAGCAAGCGCCAGAGCAACGTCATCCAACAGCGGAGGCGGTTTCTTCTCTCGCCTGTTCAGCAACTCTGACAGCAATGAAGCAAGCAAACCAGCTCCTACACCGGCAACAAAGGCACCACGCGAGCGTGAGCCTGATCCAAGCCGCCGTGTAGAAAACGAGTTCAATGCGATTCCGCAGCCGAAAGTGGCACTGCTGGCAACACAGCCAGCAGCAAGCCCGGTTCCGGGAGCAGCATCACCACTCGCGCTGGCGTCTATCACACCCTACGCCAAGCCAAAGGCTGAGACCGAAGCAGCACCTGAAGCGACTGAGCAGAACCTCAATCTGTTCGCTTCCGCTCGCCCTCGCATCAAGCCACAGCAAATCATTCAGGTCGCCGCTTTGCCGGCGGCCACCCCTGCTGCACCTCAGCGCGCGCCAGTTATTCCGCAAAAAGTGGAAACACCAAAAGACGGCATCGCTGCAATTATCGCAGCAACTGGCGAAAAAACACCAGACAGCCTTCGCCCGCTTGTGAACTCACAGCTCGCGTACGCTTCCCCAGCATCTGGAAACGAGCAGGCTAAGAACAAGTTCAACAAGAAGTCCGCACTCTCAGCTCAGGCACCATTTGCTGAGCAGCGCTTGCCAAACCTCTTGCCGCCAAAGCCACAACCGGCGCAGCAGACTGTGATCTCCAAAGCAGTCCATAAAGCACCGCTGACAGGTTTCCACTCTGCACCAAAAGCAAACGCAGTGCTGATGCTGGACCCAACCTGGACCGCAAGAAACCGCCGCACTATCACAATGGAACATCCTGACCAGAACCAACTGGCAGTTCTGATGTCACCGGTCACCTCCGTTCTGAAAGACGCTCTGACCCAAACGCCATACCGCCCGATCCGCAAAAACATCAACCGCGGCTCAGCAATCGCATGGCTCGATTCCATCTACACAGGTTCAGTCAAAGTCTCTTCCCGGTAAGCCCCTCCAGCTTCCATTTGAGAACCTAGCCATTTCAACGCGAGAGCACCCAGCCTCGCGATAACTGCTTTCTATACTAGCTTCAAAGACAGCCAGTCTCAGCTCACCCCATCCAGAGCACCAGGTCACACTTCCCAACAAAAAAGGCCCCTTACCGCAGTAAGGAGCCTCTTTCAGTATTCTCAATTTGCTGGATGAGCGCTTACGCGTCCACCTCAACAGGGCCAGCCATGCCAAGCGCATGCAGGTAAAGGTCGAGGATCGCCTCTTCTTCTTCACGCTCATGTGGCTTACGCTTACGCAAGGAAACAATCTTGCGCATAACCTTCACGTCAAAGCCGTTGCCCTTAGCTTCCGCATAAACATCCTTGATGTCGTCCGCGATAACTTTTTTCTCTTCTTCAAGACGTTCAATACGCTCAATAAATGCGCGCAGCTGATCTGCTGCTACACCACCGGCATCTGACATATGAAATCCACCTTACGTTCGTGCGAAACACCATTAACCTTGTTGTCTTGCTGCCAGAACTGAGCAGACGGGTCAACCGTTCACGATGTGTTTTCAGCAACCTTCACAGGATCTGGGGGAAGAACTAAGTTTCAATGGGAATATAAAACACTCGCCTCAATTGACGCACAATCAGCTGGCAACACTCGTCACAAAATTCATCTTAGCGTTGCAGTCCACATTCCCGGTCCGATAGTCTCAATCCATTCAATGGCTTCCAACTACCGTAAAGATAGGTGCCGCTACGTACGCACTGCTGCATAGATCAAAACATACTCACAATTGTCCAAAGATAAATCTGCGCGACAAATTCACACCCTAAATATATCAGAGTGCTTCATCTCTAAACGGAAGTGTTCATTTGAAAATTTAAGATGACAACTTTTCTATTTTCATTCAATGGAACAACGCTACGAAACTTTTCCTGACAAAGTGTCGCATTACAAAGAAATAACTTGTCGCAGCACTAAGGATTTTCATGTAGGTGGCCGGACCGATGCTTCAAAGCTGACCACAAAAACCGGACATTTGTCCGAAACGGCGTTTATCTCTTTGTCTTCTCTTTCTAAATATATTCGCAATAAGCAAGAGGAACTGTGGGAGGAGATAAGCTTTTCAGGCTTTCCTCTTGATTCCATGCAGAACTCAGGCCAATAAAGATACTTAGATTCCTAGAGGTAAGATCCGACTTTTGGATCATATTTCAAGTGTTGACGGGGGTCGTCCACACTCATCCAGAGTCAGGGCGGGGCAACCAAAGCATGACATGTCGGGTTTTCATCAATTCATCATCCTGCCGTTTTTGTGTGGCCAATGGTGAGCTGGGGCAACGTTCTTTACTCAGAACAACCTGTATTACCCTTTAGTCGTGCTCTGAAACGCATCGGCCATGGGCCGAACCACGTTGACAAGGGCATCAACTGAACGCATTAAACTGCCGTTTGTAGCTGTACATATGACTGTTATGAGAACATCCAGAAACGACTTCGCATCTGCTGTAACAAACCGTTTTCGGAAAAATTCACTGGCTCTTGCCTGTGTTGCTTTTGGAGTTCTGAGCTTTCAGCAGATCCCCTCTGCAAAAGCCGACTTTCGCGCATGTAATAAGACCGAAAGCACAGTCAACATCGCAATAGGCTACCGTGATGGCGCCGATTGGATCACCGAAGGATGGTGGACCATCGACAAAAACGCCTGCGACACGTTGGTGTCCGGCGATTTGGCGTCACGTTACTATTACTTGTACGCAGTACAAACGGATCAAAATGGCGAATGGGATGGCAAGGCGTATATGTGTGTACGTCAAAAAAAGTTCACCATTCGCGGTATAGAAGACTGTGTCGCTCGTGGCTATGAGCGAACAGGTTTCTTTGAAATAGATACAGGCGAGCAAAGCAGCTGGACGGTCCAGCTGACGGAGCCGGTAGAGCAAGGAACAGGTGGACGATGAAGCGTAACAGACGGGTCAAAATTCTAGCAACTCTCGGCCCGGCGTCTTCCGAAAAAGAAGCAATCAAAAAGCTATGGCAGGCAGGTGCGGACGTTTTCCGCATCAACATGAGCCACTCCTCCCACGAAGTCCTCAACAATCTGGTTGGTCGCATCCGCGAAGTTGAAGCAGAAGTAGGCCGTCCAATCGGCATTCTCGCTGACCTGCAGGGCCCTAAACTGCGTGTTGGCACTTTTGCAGATGATGCGAAGCCAGTTCTCGAAAATGGCGCAACCTTTGTTGTAGACGCAAACGAAACCCCAGGTGACGCATCCCGCGTTTACCTCCCACACCCGGAAATTCTCGGCAGCCTCGAAGTTGGTCACCGTCTCCTCGTAGACGATGGCAAGATCTGCCTGCGCGTGACCGAAGCATCTCCGCAGCGTTGTGTGACCACTGTTGAAGTGGGCGGCAAGATCTCCAACCGTAAAGGCGTTTCTGTTCCAGATACAGAAATCCCAGTTGGCGCTCTGACCGAAAAAGACCGCGCAGACCTGCTGGCTGCTCTCGATGCAAAAGTTGACTGGATTGCACTGTCCTTCGTACAGCGCCCAGAAGACCTCATCGAAGTGCGCAACACCACTCAGGGCCGCGTTGGCGTTCTGGCTAAAATCGAGAAGCCTCAGGCAATCGACCGTCTCTCCGAGATCATCGAGCTGTCCGACGCAATCATGGTTGCTCGCGGTGACCTTGGCGTTGAAATGCCTCTCGAGAAAGTTCCAGGCCTGCAGAAGCGCATGATCCGCGCATGCCGCAAAGCTGGTAAGCCAGTTGTTGTTGCAACACAGATGCTGGAAAGCATGATCACCTCCCCAGTGCCAACCCGCGCAGAAGTTTCTGACGTGGCAAACGCAGTGTTTGAAGGTGCAGACGCAGTGATGCTCTCCGCAGAATCTGCTGCTGGTGACTTCCCGTTTGAAGCTGTTGCGACCATGGACAAAATCGCGACCGAAGTTGAGCAGGACGAGAACTACCGTTCCATCATCCACGCTCAGCGTACAGAACCAGAAGCAACCGGCGCTGACGCAATCACTGCAGCAGCTCACCAGGTCGCTGAAACTCTGGATCTGGCTGCAATCGTGACCTACACCGCATCTGGTGGAACTGCACTGCGCGCTTCCCGTGAGCGTCCTGCAACTCCAATCATCGCGTTCTCTCCTGAAATGTCTACAGTTCGCCGCCTGACCATCGGTTGGGGTCTGCACTGTGTGGCTAACCAGGATGCAGCAACTGAGGAAGACCTCATCAACCGCGCATGCTGCCTTGCAAACAACGAAGGTTTTGCAAAGCCAGGTCAGCGCGTTCTGGTTTCTGCTGGTGTTCCATTCGGCACCCCAGGTTCCACAAACATGCTGCGCGTCGCGTTCGTTGGTTCCGAAGACGCATAAGCCGTCAACCAACACATCCAACACTACTGAAAAAGCCCGTGATCCAGTATCACGGGCTTTTTCTTTCAATCGATTAAACCGCTGATAGCCTAAAGAGGGCTTCGCCAACTTCCATTAGTAAAACGCCCATTTGAAATCAGTGAGCCATTCACTTTCATCCCACAGCCGCCGCGCAATTTCCGGGTTTAACGCATGGCTGGCGATGCGTGCAACACCAACAGGACCAACACTCTCCATCCGCTTCGTAGGGCCGTAGTACCCATTCGGCTCAGCCTCAAGGCCAGCGGCAGCCAATACAGTCGGCAACGCTCCTCTCTCAGCAGATTGAGCAAACAACTTGTTCATCCACTTATAGGTCTTGCTCATCAGACCTGTCGGCCCCGTGCTCTGCAGGTTGGTGGCAGACCACCCCGGATGGCCCATCGTGACAAAGGACGCACTCCCCGCATCAGACAGACGCCGCTGAAGCTCCAGTCCAAACATCACATTCGCCAGTTTGCTTTGCGAGTAGGCTTTCATAGGCGCGTAGGTTTCACGCATCATCAGATCGTTGAAGTTGATCTTGCCCATCTTGTGAACAAGGCTCGCAACGACAACAAACCGCCCTTGAGCAGCTTCAACATTAGGCTTCAGCAAGCCAGACCAGAGAAAATGGCCAAGATGATTGGTCGCGAACTGCAACTCGTAGCCATCAACACTCTTCAACTCAGGCGTTTGCATAATACCAGCGTTATTGATGAGCCCATCGATCTTGGTGTATCTTGAAGCAACAATTTCTGCTGCAGAGCGAACGGACGCCAGATCACTCAGATCCATCTGAACCAGATCAACTTCTCCTTTCGCTTGAGTTTGCAACGCATGCTGGGCAGCTGAACCTTTTTCAGCATTCCGGCAGGCAATGACCACATTACCGCCCGCTCCCGCGAGCATCCTTGCTGCCTCAAACCCAATTCCGGAGTTACCGCCTGTTATGATATAAGTCTTACCCTCAAGAGAAGGCAGTTGGTCCGCAGTCCAATCGGAAACTGCGCTGCTCTTGTTCGCTGTGCTCATTTCATTCTCCAATACGCAGCACTCACTCTGCTGCATAACAAAGTTGACAACATGAACCATAATTGTCAACTAGGTAAACATGAAAACAAACTTTGACAAAAAGAAGGCGCTGGGTGTTTTCGCCCAATACGGCTTTCGGAAGACTTCAGTCGGTGACGTCGCAAACGCGGTCGGCCTCTCACGCCAATCGCTCTATAAGAAGTTTGGAAGTAAGGAAGAGCTATTCCAGACCATAATCGAGGAGTACTCTGAAGAGATCGGCCTTCAAGCCCTCAAAATCCTTGAAGAAAAGTCAGATGACACCAAGTCCCGCATCTTGAGCGCATTAGACACCATCATTGGTCAGCACGTAGACCTGATGCGGAACTCTGTACATGGCGCTGAGCTGGTTCAGATGGGTGAGCAGGTCATGTCATCTGTCGGCAAAGGCCTGATGCCTCAGGTCATGCTCAAAATCGCTGACGTCATTACTGAGAGTTATGACGACCGCACCAAAGAACAAGCCGAAGACGATGCCTTCATCCTCTTCACACTCGCCAAAGGGCTGTCTCTCACAGTCTCAAGCTACGCGGAATATAAAGACGGCATCACAAGAGCTGCTGATCGCATTCTGGGCTAAAACCCCACCTGCTAGTGATACTGCCCCCACAGTTCCTCACGCAGGCTTTTAACGGCGTCCTGAGCATTCTCCAGCAACGGATAAATGCTCAGCACATGCTGGAACACTTCCAGTGCTTTCTCATTCTCACCCGTCTTTCTAAGGATCATGGCAAAGCCAGAGAGCGCCGGATAATGCCGCGGCTCAATCCGCAGCACTTGTTCAATATCCGCAAGAGAACGTCCCAGATCTTCCTTCAGGAAATGCACCGTCGCTCGTCGGTTCCATCCCTCTACATATCCGGGATCAAGACGAACCACCGCATCCAACAGATCCAACGCCAAACCGTACTCCTTGCCTTCAATCGCCCTCGCAGAGCGCATCATGAGCAAATCCAGCGTATGGCTCCCGGACTGCATGAAAAGGCTATGGATGCGGCGAGAGATCGCCTGAGCGTCTCCCAGCGTGTCAGCATCCCTGAGCTCCAGAAAGAGCGCATCCAGCAACTGCTGACGCGTATGATGCGCAGAATGCCCATGACCTGGCGCCGACCGCCCAATCTGAGCAGGCCCGCCAGCAGGCCCATCAAGAACCGCATCCGGCCCCATGTTGAGCTTTGGATGCCCATCTGGCAATCCGCGCACCACTTGCAGATCTGAGCGCCCTGTAGAGCCATCACGCTCAAAGGCCACAGAACCACCAGTGACCAACAGACATGCCAGTGCTGCCGCACTACCTGCCACGGCAGAGCGCCTTAACCAGTCAGAATGTCGAGAGAAAGGGGCCCTTCCAGAAAATCCGGAAAGTCTATTGAACAGAAACCTGAGTGCTCCTGAAGCGGAGCTGTTTGGGCGTTCAAACGAAAAAAACCGCATAGCAAAAGCATCTCACTTTTGCTACGCGGCTTGCAACTCTTAGAACCAAGGGTTTTTCGCGCTGCTTTATTTCAAATCAGCGCAACAAACTTAACCCTGACGTGCTTTAAAGCGTGGGTTCTTTTTGTTGATGATGTAAACGCGACCCTTGCGGCGTACCATGCGGTTATCACGATGGCGGCCCATGAGTGCCTTAAGAGAGTTCTTAATCTTCATTATCCTACCCCCGGTTAGGGACAATACTTAGGGATCCTGAAGTACCACGATCCGCCAGTGAAAAGAGGCGCTAAGCGCCTCCAGTGTACAGCCTCTGATCTCGCCGCGCTGCGTTCTTAAAGAAGCGGCGCTGGACCTGAGATCAGGACCCGCTCCGCCGGATATACATCCAAGATGTTAACCGACGAAAAATGGTGGGCGTGACAAGGATCGAACTTGTGACCCCTACGATGTCAACGTAGTGCTCTCCCGCTGAGCTACACGCCCGAAACTTTCAAAGAAGCTCGTCCGTCAGCGCTTCAACGCTGCGGTGGAGAGGCGTATAAGAGGAATCTGGAGAACGTGCAAGTCCAAAATTGGAAATTTGCTGTCTCTTTCCACATTCGCCCCTAAAAACTGACTAAACGAGCATTTTTTCCACTTCGCGCACCAGATCCTTTAGGTGAAAAGGCTTGGAAAGAACCTTTGCATCCTGCGGTGCTTTGGAATCAGGATTAAGCGCAACAGCAGCAAATCCAGTGATGAACATGACCTTCAGATCCGGATCAAGCTGAGTAGCTTTGCGAGCCAGTTCAATCCCGTCCATTTCGGGCATCACAATGTCTGTCAGCAAAAGCGCAAAAGGCTCTTCACAGATGCGTTCGTATGCGCTCTTTCCGTTATCAAAGGAAACAACAGTGTGCCCAGCCTTCTCAAGTGCCTTGGACAAGAACTGGCGCATGTCATTATCGTCTTCCGCGAGCAGAATTCGAGACATGTTCGACAACCTTAAAACTCCAGGTGCAGCGACGAGGTTCCTCTCTCAGAGCCGCCCCGTAAATTATTAGAATATGTCAGACGCACTCACCCCTCGCAATCCGACAGATTCCGAATAACGTACGCTGTTAGGTTCAGGAAACTACTCGGGAATACCTGTCAAAACAATAGGGACAAATGAAACAGGTTCACTTCTGAAGAGACTTCTGCGTCAACTGAGGGTCCAGAGCCACACCGCCCCCGCAAACTGCGTAAAATCTCTGAGATCTCTTGCCTATTTCATAAGCAGACTTTGTAATGTCTGGCCCATGGAGCGATCTCGCTCTATACTGAGCGGGATTGCGGCGATTAAGGAATATAAGCTCTGTGACAGTTTTGGAAGATCATCAGATTAAAGCCATTGCGAACTACAGCAGTACGCTTGGCACCGGAGATCAGGTCCCCGCTTTTGAGGTCCTCTCCCCAGATGAACATTCTGTCCCCTTTGTCTTTAACAGCCCCCACTCCGGGCGGGCGTACCTTTCGTCATTCCTGCAATCTTCTCGTCTGGACACCACACAGATCCGCCAGAGCGAGGACGCCTTTGTCGATCTTCTGATCAAAGACGTTGAGCACCTCGGAGCTCCGGTGCTCAAGGCAAACTTTCCACGTGCGTATATTGACGTGAACAGAGAAGCCTATGAGCTCGATCCAAAGATGTTCGAAGGCAAACTCCCAAAGCACATCAATTCGCGCTCTCTGCGCGTTGCAGGCGGCCTCGGCACCATCGCTCGTATCGTTGGCGAACGCCGCGAGATCTACCGCACCCGCATTCCTGCAGAAGAAGGTCTGGATCGTATTGAAAGGGTCTATAAGCCCTATCACAACACCTTGCGGGGGCTCCTGAACAACGTACAGGACAAGTTCGGCCTTGCGGTCCTGGTGGATTGCCACTCCATGCCGTCGGCCAACTCCAACAAGAACCACGATCCCAAAGCCGATTTCGTCATTGGGGACCGCTTTGGAACCAGTTGCTCCGCATGGCTCTCTTCCTGCGCAGTCGGTCTGCTGCAGAACATGGGCTACAACGTAGCGCTCAACCGCCCTTACGCTGGCGGCTACATCACTGAGAACTACGGTAGACCTGAGCGTGGCATTCACGCCCTGCAGGTCGAAATCAACCGCGCACTCTATATGGATGAGCACGCCCATCAACCTCACTCAGGGTTCCATGACCTGCGTAAGGACTTGATGGAGTTTCTGACCGCACTGGTGGAAATGGTGACAGAAACCTTCACCAGAGAAACATTGGCTGCAGAATAAACTGCAGCCCATCCCTTAAAAGCCAAGCCAATAATCGTAAAGCCGCTCGATGTCTGACGAGCACAACAACGGCATGGCCCCTTTCAAAGTATCATCATTCCAATCCCACCACTTCATCTCCTGAAGCATATGCACTTGCTCCTCAGAAAAGCGGGAACGGATAACCTTGACTGGATTGCCTGCAACAACCGTATAAGCAGGAATATCCTTTATCACCACTGCACGGCTGCCAATCAAGGCGCCATTTCCGATCTGCACACCCGGCATGATCATGGCCTCAGATCCAATCCAGACATCATTGCCGATACACGTTGAGCCTGAAGGTTTATAGCCATCCGATGCCCCTTCAAACACAGGCTCATCAAAATAATGGAATGGGAATGTCGAAGCCCACTCTGCCCGATGGCCTTGGTTGCCAGCCATCATAAACACGGCGCCAGATCCAATCGAGCAATACGAGCCGATGATGAGCTTGTCTTGCTCATCCTCCTCAGCACTCAGATAGCGCGCGCACTCATCAAAACTGTGGCCATGATAAAAACCGGAATAATAAGAATGTTTTCCAACGATGATGTTGGGATTGGTTACCTGCTCCCGAAGCGGAATACCCTTAAACGGACACTCAAAATAATTTGGCACCTTTTCCTCCCCTGCCTTGCAACCTTCCTGCGATGGGGAGCATTAACAACTTAACAAAAAAAAGGCCGCGCTCATCCGGGAGGCGGCCTCTAGTCTAGGGAGGAAACACCCTTTCGCGAAGGGCGGCGCAGACTCCAAATGTCGCGCTGCAACAAGGCTCGCACCGCATCGCAAAAACGTCAAGCACTCAACACTGGAATCGCGCTTTTCCTAGACGAATTGGCCAGTTTGTATCCTCGCGACAACACCCTGATTTTTCAGGGATCATGGACGTTGGTATGAGTTTCATGCAGTGCACTAGCACTAAGTCGTAGACGCTCCTGGCACATTAAAAATGAGTCTATTGGCCCGACGCATTTGCACTTTTGAAAATCCTGACTATGGTGCGCAGGCGATTGACTGCTCCTACCGGATGAATTGATATGACCTCTTCCAATCCTGATTACGCTTTTCTTCACAAACTTGCTGACGCTGCAGACGCAAAAACCATGCAGCATTTCCGCAGCGGCTATGAGGTCGACAACAAACTGGACGCAGGCTTTGATCCGGTCACCATCGCGGACCGCTCAGCAGAAGAAGCAATCCGTGCTGTTCTGGAAGCTGAACGACCAGACCACGGCATCATCGGTGAGGAGTACGGCCGAACCCGTGACGACGCAGAAAACGTCTGGGTTCTTGACCCTGTCGACGGCACCCGCTCCTTCATTTGCGGCACACCACTCTGGGGCACGCTGATCGGCCTCAGAACCAACGGCAAGGCGTCTCAAGGCATCATGAGCCAGCCGTACAACAGCGAGCGTTTCTGGGGCAATTGTGAAGAAGCCTTCATGACCGGCCCTCTGGGCGAGCGCACGCTGAAAACACGCAGCTGCGCCTCTCTGTCAGAAGCAATCATCACAACAACAGAGCCGTCGCTCTTCACAGAGACCGAACGCCCTGTGTGGGATGCAATCTGCGCAGAAGCCCGCCTCACCCGCTACAGCACGGATTGCTATGGCTACGCTATGGTGGCAGCAGCTGGCTTTGATGCAGTCATCGAAACAGGCATGAACACCTACGACATCCTCGCTCTGATCCCGATCATCGAAGGCGCTGGTGGTTTCGTCACCAACTGGACTGGCGGCAATGCTGCAGACGGCGGTCAGGTTCTCGCAACAGGCGACAAACGCCTGCACGACGAACTCCTCACCAAACTGGCAAGCGTTGCTGTTTAATCAGCGCTTCCGGGAATAAACGCGTCAAACGCAGCCCAGAACTGTTCCCGATAAGGATCTCGCTCCATTAAAATCTCGTGGCGAGATCCTCGAATTTCCAGAAAACTCATGCCTGGACACGAGCGGCACAGCTCTTCGGCATCATCCGTCGAAACGACTTCATCCCGTCCAGCTCCTATCACCAAAGACGGGACTCCGAACTCAATCTGAAACTCCGGTTCTTTAAAGCGCTCTGTCGCCATGCCCATCGCACGGAACCAGCTCACAGTAGGCGAACCAAGCCCCAACTGCGGCGCAGCTTCAAGAATATCGTTCATGCGCTTGAAGCGATCAGGATCAGAAGTGAGCGTGTTGCCATCATAGTCAACGAGGATCTTGTCGTTGCCGCCGGGAACAAAAGCGTTCCCCATTCCAACCCAAACAAGGCTTTTCGCCAAAGCTCCTGCAAACTTGCGAATCCGCCCACTCATCGCAAGGCCCACCAGAGGAGCTGTCAGCACCGCACGATCAATCTTGGTCTTAAGGCGCCGGTTTGCATGCATAACCACAGCCCCACCTGTCGAGTGCCCAAGCAGGAAGTGAGGACCGGGACAATCAGAGAGAGACACATTGTCGAGAACAGCGTGCAGGTCCAGCGCAAATTCATCAAAGCTTTCAACGTGGCCACGTCGCTCATTCTTCAGCAACCGCTCTGAACCACCCTGCCCGCGCAGATCAAAGGCCACCACATAAAAGCCACGTGCGCGCAGCTCCTCAACGACCTCGAAGTATTTCTCAATAAACTCGGTCCGTCCCTGAACAATGGTCACTGTTCCCTTCAGGGGAGACCCTGTCGGAGCCCAGCGTGCCCAACGGATTTTCACATTGTCTTCCGTCTGCACAAAGCCAGACTCGGTCCCCTCAGGAACACGATTGAAATCCGTATCAACCAGCAGCATCAGCACGTAACCTCTAGTTCTCTCTCACTCAATTTGATAGCCTCTCCGGGTAACCCGCCGCAACCGCAATTTCTGGAAGTTTTCTCAGTTCCAGTATGCGGACTTAAGGATATTTTTCATGCAAGACGCAGACCTGAAATCTGTTTCCCACGAAATCACAAGTATTGAACAACTCGAAGAGCTCTATGGCAGCCCCAAGCAAATCTCGATCGACAAAGAGGTTGGCTACATTTCGGAGCATTATAAAACATTTATCGAAGCGTCTCCCTTCTTCGCACTGTCGACTGTCGCAGAAGAGGGAACAGACTGTTCTCCACGTGGTGACCCAGCTGGTTTTGTAAAGGTCATCGACGAAAAAACCATCGAGTTTGCGGATCGCCGCGGCAACAACCGCATCGACAGCCTGCGCAACATCGTAAGAGATCCACGCATCTCCTTGCTTTTCATGATCCCAGGTATTGGCGAAACTGTAAGAATTAACGGTAAGGCCAGCATCTCCACGGATCCAGCTCGTCTGGAAGCACATATGATGGAAGGCAAACTACCCAAGTCGGTCATCACAGTGACTGTCGACACCATCTACTTCCAATGTCAGAAAGCCATTTACCGCTCTGGCCTCTGGACAGAAGAAGCAAAGGTTGACCGCAAGTCGATCCCATCTGCGGGGCAAATGGCACAGTCTCTTTCAAAAGTTGAGTTTGATGGCGCAGCCTACGACAAAGCTTACCCAGCTCGTCTGAAAGAAACAGCTTACTAAACCCAGACACCGAAAGACCTGCCTTGATCGCAAAAAGGCAGGTCAGACGGATAAACAGATTAAGAAGGTCGGCAGTCGCGCTTAGTAGCCCAGGTAACGGTACTTCAGGATCCAGCCACTGTAAGCATCAACAACCAAGCGAGCCGGATAATGGCCTTGCCAGTTGGCTTTCACGATGTAAACATCGCCCTTACGCTTCACTTTCTTGAAGTTGCGGTAGCCCCAGGAACGCAGACGACGTTTGATCTGCTTCTTGTTCAGCACATGATGCTGCCCATGCCCCCAGTGACGATGCTTTTTATAGTGAGCCTGCGTCACCTGAACGCTTACATTTGGCCCATCAAAACTAAATTTGGTTGCAGCACTCGCCGGAGCCGCCGCGCCAGAAACTCCTAAAGCCACAACAGCTGCAGCGGCCAGTCCGGTAACTTTTTTCTTCAAAGCATTCATCTGTTTTCTCCTTGTTGGCAGTAGGTATTGGCTGAACACAAGAAGACACTAACAAGCACCAGATGTACGGGATCAGAAGCCCTCGTTCAGGTTCTGTTAATCTGCAAAATCCGGGCACCAAACGAGCAAAAACACCTATTTTGAAAAAAAGCTCTTGAAACTTATTCAGCCCGTTCCCATCTCAAAATCACAGGCGCCACAGAGTGGGTCTGACACCGCTTAGAACCTTCGCCAATGACGGGAAGGCACTGTAAGCAAAAGGAAAATTTCATCGTCCGCGCGCTTTGCGGCGAATGGTGAACGTTGCTCAGATGGCTGATTAGCCACACAAAAGAGGACACTAAAAATGCGTCATTTCGATCTTACTCCCCTCTACCGTTCCACAGTTGGTTTCGACCGTCTTTTCTCCATGTTGGACTCAGGAACGGAGCAGCAGGGATCAGCATATCCTCCTTACAACATTGAGCGCACAGGAGAGAGCGCCTACCGCATCTCCATGGCAGTCGCCGGTTTTAAGGAAGATGAACTGACCATTGAAGCTAAAGAACATGTCTTGACTGTTTCCGGCGAGAAAAAGCCTGAAAGCGATGAAAAAGAAGTTCTCTATCGCGGAATCGCCTCCCGCGCTTTTGAACGCCGCTTCCAGATCGCTGAGTATGTGAAAGTGATTGGCGCAAGTCTGGAGCACGGATTGCTCCACATTGACCTCATCAGAGAAATCCCTGAGGCAATGAAACCGCGCAAAATCAACATCACATCTGGTGACAAGAAAGAACACAAACAGATTGAAGGCGAAACAGTAGCTCACTAAAGCAGCCCAAACCGCAAAGCCCTCGCGAGGAACCTTCCTCCCAAACTCCCACCCTCGCGAGTGGCCACCCTGGTAACATTCTGAATAACCCAAGGCGTGTTTCTGAAGCAGAAACCGAGTTTAGAAGCACGCAGTCTCTCTAAGATTGGCTGGCCCGCCTCCAGTCAGCCAATCTCATTCAAATCAACAGGTTCCTCCTCCGCACATTCCCATGCGGATCTGTCTGGCTGCCTCTCCCCCCCCAAAGGGCCAGACACAATTAACGCCCCGCTTGCCCCAGCGGGGCGTTCTTTTATGCGCTCACCACTGCATACTTCTGCGCTTTCACACGCAAACTCAGCATCATTTTCAGGAATAACCGCGTTTCCTATGCCCACTCAGCTACTTAAGAAAATCTGAGTGGTAAGTTACACGCAAAAAAACATATGTAGAGTGCAAAGCTTAAGGCAGAGCCTTGAACCCACTGGACCGACACCGCGAGGGTTAGCCTCTAACACCCTTGCTATACCCTTGCAGGTGCCCCGCTGGTCTGCGGATTTATATCCCTCCGCAGGCCAGCATTCTACGTCTCAACCGCCCACACCGCAACCACAAGATGCAACCGCGATGCAAGCATATTGCCGTCGGATTTACATCTGACAGTTCTGTTGCTTGTAGTTGTAGAGTAGCCCGGTTAGCTCTTCGGCTTTTTTCACTGATGCAACTCTGAACTGAAGGTGCCGGGGAATTTGCACTGCTCCCGTTAGCAACTGATCTTCTTTCGGGGCATCCCCCAGATACATCAAGTTAACAACCAAGGCTTGAGGGTTTTCAAGTCTCTTTGCCTTTTGAGCAAACTGATAGAACAAAGGAGCATCCTCATGAATCTGAGGTGTTCCTAAGCCACCATTTTCATCAGACTTGAAGACACTCGTGAGATTGAAGGTTAACGTACCGTTTGGTTGAGCAAAAATCTTTTGAAGCGCTTTATGATCAACAGCACTTGCTTCATCGCTGGTAAAACGTTTCTGCTCGGTTGTCTGACCAGAGGCGCTTTGAAGCGTTAACGTTCCACCCTTCAAACGCTTATGCGATGGTTCAGAAAACTTTATCAGAGAAGCAGCAAGCGAAACCGGTTTACTCGCCAACTGGTCCCACCCTGCTTTTAGCAAGGCCCCCTTGGGCTGCAGTGTAAAAATCTCAACTCTTCTGAATTGAAAACCTCTCAAATCTGCAGTGAGGTATGTGCTGGTATAGTTATCAGAGTCATTAAAGCCCTTGGTCTTCTTCTCCAGCTCGACAGTTAACTGACATCCACGCAGTGTGATATCAAGATCAGGCTCATTTTGCTCCGCACGTATCGCGGCAATCACATCCTCTGCAGTCGGTCCACCGTTCCAAAACAGCATGTATCCAGCTAAGCCCAGTGTGAGCAAAGCTGCTGCAGCAATCACTATATATCTCAAAAGATTATCTCCGATTAGCGACCTATAAACATGCATGGAGCCCACAATCAAAACGGCTCGAAAAGCACGTGATTACTCACTAATGAGTTTTTCTTGCGCAAAGCATATACGCGTAAACAGACACCTTAGGGGGCCGCATTCCGATCTCCCCTAAGATGATAAATTTTGCCGCTGTTAGCCGCGCAGATGGGCTAGAAACTCGTCGACCATTTCTGGCGTCGTAGCGAAGCAGGTGACCAGGCGGAGGAACACTTCGTCTTCGGAAGTGAAGTCCGCTGGAATGTCGTAGAACTTCGCGCCAGCAGCTTCCAAACGAGCAGCTTGTTCTTTGGTGAACACTGGGAACAGCTCATTTGCCTCAGGCTTGATTGGCAGACGCACACCTTCAATGTCACGCATACCATCAGCAAGACGAGTACACATCGCATTGGCATGACGAGCGGTCGCCAGCCAGCTGTCGTCTTTCAGGTAACCTTCAAACTGCGCTGAGATGAAGCGTGCCTTGGAAAAGACCTGAGCTGCACGTTTACGCAGATATTCAAACCCTTCAGCATCTTCTGGATTGAAGAAGACCACAGCTTCCGCGCACCAGCAGCCGTTCTTGGTTCCGCCAAAGGACAGCACATCCACACCGGCTTTCCATGTCATCTCCGCTGGTGAAACATCCAGAGAGACCAACGCATTCGCAAACCGCGCACCATCCATATGCAAAGGCACATTGCGGGAATGAGCAACGTCAGCCAACGCCTGAATTTCATCCAGCTGATAGAGAGTTCCAAACTCTGTCACCTGTGAGATGGAAACCGCAGCAGGACGTCCGTGCATCGGATTGTTATCCGGCACTTTGTCCATAGCAATCCGCAATGCATCTGGCGTCAGTTTGCCGTGCTCACCGCCAATACCAATCAGCTTGTTGCCAGCAGTAAAGAACTCCGGCGCATGACACTCATCCACGTTGATGTGTGCATCTTCATGGCAGAACACAGCACCACCCGGCTTCGCATAAGTAGCAAGCGCCAGGGAATTGGCTGCTGTACCGGTTGAAACCAGAAACACAGCCACTTCTTTTTCAAAGAGATCATTGAACTGCTGCTCAATAGAGCGGCTCAATGGATCAACCCCATAAGCGGTGGCAAAGCCGCTTGTATGGTTCGAGAGTGCAGTCATTACTGCACTCGTCGCACCTGCCCAGTTGTCACTCGCAAAAATCATAGGATTTGAATAACAACAAACCGAGGGAACTCAAGCCATTTATTGACCTAAACGGCAAAGCTCTCCACCAGAAGCAGCTTAAGTCGCTTCAATCCCAGAATGAGCGCATTGCTGTTCAGCATCAGTCACACCAGACTTCAGCGACAAAACAAGAGGGCAATGATCAGAGACTTCAGGCTTTTGCAGCACCTGAAAGTTTGAAATCTGATCGACTTGATCAATCAGCATATAATCAGCAAACTTTCCCGGCTTCTTGTAATAGGAGTTCCGGGTCGTCTCGACACCATAGTGCTTGACCAACTCAACCAAACCATCTGCTTCAAGCAGTCTTATTGTTTCGCTGTCAGGCTCCACATTAAAGTCACCACAAATCACTCGCAGGTCTTCTGGTTCAGATACAGCCTGCGAAATCTTGAGAAGCCTCTTAGCTTGCGCAAGACGATCTGGCGTATCCATCTTACCCTTTAAGTCACGCAGCCCATGCATCTGAGTGATGCTCACCGCCCGATCGCTGGCATAGTCATACACGCGAACCCCATGCGCACTGCGAGATCGCGGATGTTCCCCGTACCCATCCGCTGAAAAGCCCTTATGCACAAACCCTTGGACCTGCCCAATTATGGGAAACGAGCGATGCACAAAGGTTGCCAGTCCCCATTGAGAAGGGACGGACTTTTCGTCATCCCACAGAACACCCTGCGCTGCGGGACAAAAGACAGCAACATGTTCCGGAAGAGCTTCGCAGACATCCCGAAAGAGGTTGGCGCGTTGAGGCAAAACATGATCCCCATCGCGATAAGTCAGCCAGTCCTTATCACTTTCGGGCGTATGCACCACCTCCTGCAAACACAGTACAGCAGGCAGGGCTTGTGAGAGATAAGGCAGCAAGTCGGAGTAAAGCGTTCCGCCCCAACCGTTCAGAGACATTATCTGCAAAGCCACCTCCCTCATTTTTGTCGCGTGGGCTCTAGTCTTATACGCAAACAAAAAAGGGCGCATCAACTCAACAGTGATGCGCCCATAATCTGTACTTAAGCCTACACGATAGGGAGGCTGTAAATCAGAACCTTATGCGTGGCTCTTGGTATCAGACAAACCAGTCTCATGGTGAATGCCAAACCACTTGCCCAGCACCCAGTCCAGAGAGAAAACGCCAGGACCACGGATCACCAGCACGGTTGCCAGGAAGATCCAGAGCGCGCGCTGGTCAAAGATCAGTGCAGATGGATGACGATCAAACAGTGCACCAATAGTCGGCAAGTCTACACCATGACCAACCACATCCACGATGGACATAACAACCACAAAACCAATGAAACCGATGCTCGCAGCACGGGTGAACAAACCCACGACGATCAGCACAGGAATGATGATTTCACCCCATGTTCCCAGCAGAACGATCAAGCCATACGGAAAGAACGCGATCTGGGAGATGTCATAACCAGCCGCTTCAGTAATATGCGGCAGAATCTGCGCATAAGCACCTGTTGATGGCGACAGGAATCCGAAGAAACCATCACCCAACTTGGTCAGCGCTGAGTTCCAGAAGTACATGAACAGGACGCCAGCAAACAGGAACCGCGCAGTCAAACCAAGGAACCAACCTTCAGTAACGCGCTCTAGCCAGCCAAATACGCCCTGATATAAATTTACAAGCATTCTCATCGGATTCCTCCTCAGGTGCTTCCCACCACTCGGGGGCCATACCGCCCGGCCCCGCGTAATCATTACTAAGCTTTGATATGGACGCTCGCGAACACGCGCGCGCTCAACAGGCAGCCCAATGCCTGCGACAGATCAAAGAGTTTAAAAGAGGACGAAACCACGTCAGCGGCCTCTCCCAATGTCTTGCCAAAGAACAGCAAATCAGCGAATGCCGCTACGTCCTGAGCCAATCCGGTCAGTGTCACGTCCATGTCTGGACGGCAAATCAAAATCGCTTGATCAGCTTCTGGAGTAACACCCTCCACGTTCTCTGAACGGTTCTGCTTCCAGATCTCGCTCAGCGGAAAACGGGAGTAAATCAGTTTGTGTGCAGGGATCGGCGTAAACACCGCATCCCCTAGTTTTGCTGGATCAATCTTGGTCAATGCATCCGGCGCCAGAGGGCTCGCATCTGCACCGTGGTACACACGCAGCCAAGCCCATTCCATCTCCGCCACATCCTTCAGATACGGATAATCCGCCAATGGAGGAAACGCGCCAATGAACTCGGAGAACCTGCCACCAAACTCGCTAAGCACAGGCTGCTCAGGCGGGCTTTTGCGAATAAACTCTGCAGCAAGGGCCCGAAAGTAATCACGCCCAACCAACTCATGAACCGCAGGAAAGTTGGCAGCCATTGCATCAATCAGGCTCGCCATCACGTTATTGCGGTAAACGCCATAACGCTTCTCTGATGGATTACCATCACGTCCAACAACCCCGTCGGGAACTGGAACGGCTGGATTCATCAACCCGTCAGAAAACATGTCAAAGCCTTGCATGTTCGTCTGCAAGTCTTGCAAAGGAACGCCAAATCCTTTCAAGGCAATCTTTTCCTTCGTGTTATCAGGCGCCTGAGACATGGTCACTCCGCTCTTCAGAAGCATTTGCGTGTGCTTCAATGTGGGATTGGATCACCACATCAGCCTGCTCGGCTTCGTAAGCCAGAATTTCCCAGGTCGGAATGTTTGCATCCCACTCAATCAGTGTTGGCTGAGGACCAGTCCGATCAATTGTGCGGGCATACAGAGCCCAGACCGGATCAGCGACCTTGCGGTCATGTGCATCGATAAGAAGAGGATAACCCAGCTCGTCTGTTTCTGGGGCGTGCCCACCCAGATGGATTTCCTGAACATGTTCAACCGGGAACCGATCCACATAGTCTTCAGGTGAACCACCGGAGTTGGTTGCAGAAACAAACACATTGTTCACGTCCAGCAGCAATCCGCAGCCGGTCCGTTTCACAATTTCACGAAGAAAATCAGTTTCTTCGTAGGTGCTTTCTTTGAAGATCACATATGCACTTGGATTTTCAAGCAGCATCTGACGTCCAAGGAAAGTCTGCACCTCATCAATATGATCAACCACCTGCTGCAAAGTCACTTCTGTGTATGGCAGCGGCAGAAGGTCATTGAAGTACTCAGTGTCATGCGTTGACCACGCCAGGTGTTCACTGAAGAGACCTGGATCGTAACGGTCAACAACGTCTTTCACACGAGCAAGGTGATCTTTGTTCAAAGGATCAGCACCACCAATGGAAAGGCCAACGCCATGAACGGAAAGAGGGTAATCCCGACGGATCGCTTCAAGGTAACCATGTGGAGGACCACCAGCACCCATATAGTTTTCCGCGTGAATTTCGAAGAAGCCCATATCTGGTTTTTCATTGAGAATGGTGCGGTAGTGATCAGCCTTTAAGCCGACGCCACCTCGTGCAGGCAGTTTTGCATTGACCCTTTGCGCACTCATATCGCACCTCGTTCTCTATTATGACTTCTTCTTAAAGAAACACCGGAGGGGTAGAACCCGCCCCGGTGCCATGCAGTATATTGTAATTTAAAGCGATTATTTTGGCAGGTCGCGGGAAAGTTCAGTCAGAGAACCTTTACGGTCACCTGGAACTTCGATGGATTCACAGGTGCCAGCTGGTACGAGTGTCCAAGCATTGCCCTGATAGTCTACAGTGGAAGTACCCGCACAAGTGGTGCCTGCGCCAGCTTTACAATCGTTCTCACCAGCAAGAGAAACGCCGTAACATTTTTCTTTGGAAGCAGCTTCAGCAACAGTAATGTTCGCACCAGCTACAGCAGCAGTAACAGCGGTTGCGAGTACAGCAGCGGACAACGTTTTTTTGGACATTTCAAAACTCCTCAATTGAAATTCGGCGATGTGTTCAACAGGTTTGGTTCGCCTCTGAAGACAGTTCTTGCAAAAAACTCGATCAATGGGAAATCAAACACATGTTATTTTCGCGCGATTAAACCAATAAAATGAGATCATCCTCCTCACGGGTTCGTGAATAGTTGAAATATTATTGCATCTAACTTGAGTTTTAGGTGCCAATGCGACAATCGGCCTAATAAAATTAAAAGAATAGAAATAAAGTCTTTCTGAAACACTCTTGCTCTACCCTCTGAAATCTGGCATGTTCGCGACGCGGAAAAGGACAGGAGTGCTGTCCTTATTATCCCGCATGCGTTGATGACAATCTGGAAGACACCTTCCAAGCGATCCGCCTAAGAGATCCACACAACGCTAAAGAGAAGAATGTAGGCGCGTTCCCAACGCCGCGACATTCTCCCCCAAATGTGTGCCTTGCGGACATATCGCAATGCACTCGCCAAAGGGGTAAGATAGATCGGAGGAAACTCCGAATGGGCGGCCCTACATATAAAGAGGCCGTGCTTCATTCGACAGATCCGGGGCAAGCCGTGCCGGGGCTTCGAACGAGCCGCGAGGAAGACATCCCCGCGACCCGAACGAGGAAGTGACCTTAACCGGTCACATTGAGATGAGCGAAAGTGAGGCCAAAAATGGCAGAAAAAGGAGGAAACACGATGCATATGAGTGGGGGGGAAACTATGAAAACCCGTGCTACCACCACTGGCACCGTTACGGAAAAACTCCGCACTGCTGCCACTGAGGGGCTTTACAATCCAGCCAAAGAGCACGACGCCTGTGGTGTCGGCTTTATAGCTAACCTCAAAGGCGCAAAATCTCACCATGTGGTACAAAGCGGCCTTCAGATCGTTGAAAACCTGACACACCGCGGCGCCGTGGGCGCTGACCCTCTGATGGGTGACGGTGCAGGTATGCTGACCCAGGTCCCACACGAGTTATTTAAAGAAGAATGCGCGAAGATCGGTTTCGAACTGCCAGAAGCAGGCGAATACGGCGTAGCATTCCTCTTTCTTCCACAAGATAAAAAGCTCCGCGAGCAGTGCGAAAGCATCGTTGCGGAATGTGTATCTGAAGAAGGACTTGAGATTCTAGGCTGGCGTGATGTTCCAGTCGACAATTCTTCTTTGTCCAAAGCACCGGATATTGCTGCTACTGAGCCAGTATCCCGTCAGTTGTTTGTAACTCTACCAGACAATACTGATGGTGATGTTCTGGAGCGTCGCCTCTTCATCCTGCGCAAAGTCATCTCCAACGTTGTGCGCGAGAAATGCGATGCAGTAGATAAAGGCTTCTACATCGTCTCCTTCTCCAGCCGCACCATCGTTTACAAAGGCATGTTCCTCGCTTACCAGCTTGGCGCCTACTACGATGACCTGCGTGATGAGCGCTATGTCTCTGCCCTGGCATTGGTCCACCAGCGCTTCTCAACCAACACCTTCCCATCCTGGGATCTGGCTCACCCATACCGCATGGTTGCGCACAACGGTGAAATCAACACCCTGCGCGGCAATGTGAACTGGATGGCAGCCCGTCAGGCATCTGTGTCTTCTCCGGCATTTGGCGATGACATCAACAAACTCTGGCCAATCTCCTACGAAGGCCAATCAGATACTGCATGTTTCGATAACGCATTGGAATTCCTCACCACTGGTGGCTACTCCCTTGCACATGCAGCAATGATGCTGATCCCCGAAGCGTGGGCCGGCAACCCATTGATGGACGAAAACCGTCGTTCTTTCTACCAGTACCATGCAGCTCTCATGGAGCCGTGGGATGGACCGGCAGCAGTTGCGTTCACGGACGGTCGCCAGATCGGCGCAACGCTTGACCGTAACGGCCTGCGCCCTGCCCGCTACATCGTGACAGACGATGACTTCGTCATCATGTCCTCCGAAGTAGGCGTTCTGGACATTCCGGAAGAGAAGATCGTTCAGAAATGGCGTCTGCAGCCAGGCAAGATGCTGCTCATCGACCTGGAAGAAGGCCGCATCATTTCCGACGAGGAAATCAAGCGTCAGCTTTCGACCGCACACCCATACAAAGACTGGCTGCACCGCACCCAGATGGTTCTGGAAGAGCTCCCACCTGTGCGTGAACGTGCACCGGTTGCTGGTGAAACTCTCCTCGACCGTCAGCAGGCATTTGGCTACACGCAGGAAGACATCAAGCTCCTCATGCAGCCAATGGCGACAGTTGGTCAGGAAGCGCTGGGCTCCATGGGCACCGACACCCCTGTGTCTGTTCTCTCGGACAAGTCCAAGCTGCTGTACACCTACTTCAAACAGAACTTCGCACAGGTGACCAACCCACCGATCGACCCGATCCGTGAAGAGCTGGTCATGAGCCTCGTGTCCTTTATCGGCCCACGCCCGAACCTGTTTGATCTGAAAGGCCTTTCAACCTCCAAGCGTCTGGAAGTGCGTCAGCCAATCCTCACCAACGCTGATCTGGAAAAGATCCGCGCGATTGGTGATATCGCTGACAACCAGTTCCAGACCAAGACCCTCGACATCACCTACTCCGCCGAAAAAGGCCCGGAAGGTATGGAAGAGGCTCTGGAGCGTCTGTGTGAACGCGCTGAGAAAGCAGTGCATGGTGGTTACAACATCATCATCCTGTCTGACCGCGTGATCTCACGTGCCCGCATCGCAATTCCGGCTCTTCTGGCAACAGCTGCAGTCCACAACTACCTGATCCGCAAAGGTCTTCGCACCTCCGTTGGTCTCGTGGTTGAAACCGGTGAAGCACGCGAAGTTCATCACTTCTGCGTTCTGGCTGGCTACGGTGCAGAGGCAATCAACCCATACCTCGCATTCGAAACAATCCGCTCCATGCACTCTGAGGGCTACTTCCCTGAGGAGGTGGATGAGCACGAAGTTGTTTCCCGCTACATCAAAGCCATCAACAAAGGCATGCTCAAAGTCATGTCCAAGATGGGCATCTCCACCTACCAGTCCTATTGTGGTGCGCAGATCTTTGATGCAGTTGGCCTGAACTCCCAGTTCATCGAAAAATACTTCTTCGGCACAGCAACCACCATCGAAGGCATCGGCCTGGGTGAAGTGGCTGCAGAAACTGTTGTTCGCCATCACGACGCATTTGAGGATATCCCAATCCTGCGCCGCTCTCTGGATGTTGGCGGTGAGTACGCTTACCGCTCCCGTGGTGAAAGCCACATGTGGACTCCAGACAGCATCGCAACTCTGCAGCATGCTGTTCGCAACAACCTGCCAGAAAAGTATCTGGAGTTTGCGAAGGAAGTGAACGAGACCTCCGGTCGCTTCACCATCCGTGGCATGTTCCGCGTGAAATCCGCGGAAGAGCTGGGCCGTCGTCCGATCAACATCGACGAAGTGGAATCCGCAGAAGACATCGTCAAGCGCTTCTCAACCGGCGCTATGTCCTTCGGTTCCATCTCTCGCGAAGCACATACGTCGCTTGCGATTGCCATGAACAAAATCGGCGGCAAGTCCAACACCGGTGAAGGTGGTGAAGAAGCAGAACGCTTCAACCCGCTGCCGGATGGATCTCCAAACCCGATGCGTTCCGCAATCAAGCAGGTTGCTTCTGGTCGCTTTGGTGTAACCACCGAATATCTGGTCAACTCCGATATGATCCAGATTAAAGTGGCACAGGGTGCAAAGCCGGGTGAAGGCGGACAGCTGCCAGGCCACAAAGTGGATGCAGTGATCGCGAAAACCCGTCACTCCACCCCGGGTGTTGGTCTGATTTCGCCGCCACCACACCACGACATCTACTCCATCGAAGATCTGGCACAGCTGATCTACGATCTGAAGAACGTGAACCCGGTTGCAGACATCTCCGTTAAGTTGGTGTCAGAAGTGGGCGTTGGTACAGTTGCAGCAGGTGTTGCCAAAGCACGTGCAGACCACATCACTGTCTCCGGCTTTGATGGCGGCACCGGTGCATCTCCACTCACCTCGCTGAAGCACGCTGGTTCTCCTTGGGAAATGGGCCTTGCTGAAACTCAGCAAACCCTCGTTCTCAACGGTCTGCGCTCCCGCGTTGCCCTGCAGGTAGACGGTGGTCTGCGTACAGGCCGTGACGTTCTCATCGGTGCTCTGCTGGGTGCTGACGAATACGGCTTCTCAACTGCACCGCTGATTGCAGCAGGTTGCTTGATGATGCGTAAGTGTCACCTGAACACCTGCCCGGTTGGCATCGCAACTCAGGATCCTGTCCTGCGCAAGCGCTTCAAAGGCACTCCTGAGCACGTCATCAACTA
The DNA here is from genome assembly GCF_057774105.1 of Pseudovibrio sp. SCP20. Lineage (NCBI taxonomy): Bacteria > Pseudomonadati > Pseudomonadota > Alphaproteobacteria > Hyphomicrobiales > Stappiaceae > Pseudovibrio > Pseudovibrio sp. SCP20. Next base: position 169,322 of record NZ_JBYMDH010000006.1, read on the forward strand.
CTTCTTCTACGTTGCAGAAGAACTGCGTGGCCTGCTGGCTGAACTCGGCGTCAAGAAGCTGGACGACATCATCGGTCGCTCTGACATGCTCGACAAAGAGTCCGCGATCAACCACTGGAAGTCTCAGGGTCTTGATTTCTCCAAGATCTTCTACCGCCCAGATGCAACTCCGGAAGAAAGCCGTTGGTCCATGCTGCAAGAGCATCCGATCAACGACATCCTCGACCGCGAGCTCATCAGAAATGCTGCACCAGCGCTTGAAAACAAAGAGAAGGTCTCCTTCCCTGCGCAAATCAAGTCTGTTGACCGCTCCGTTGGCGCAATGCTCTCTGGTGAGATCGCAAAACGCTACGGCGCAAAAGGCCTCAAGGACGACACCGTTCACATCGCCATGACCGGTACTGCAGGTCAGGCATTTGGCGCGTTCGTTGCCAAAGGTGTGACCATCGATCTGGAAGGCGACGCGAACGACTACGTCGGCAAGGGCCTCGCAGGCGGTCGTATCATCGTACGCCCACCGGCAAACACCCGCATCGTGCCGGAAAACTCCATCATCGTCGGCAACACCGTTCTTTACGGTGCAACCAGCGGTGAGGTGTACTTCCGCGGTGTCGCAGGTGAGCGCTTTGCAGTTCGTAACTCCGGTGCAACCGCGGTTGTCGAAGGTGTTGGCGATCACGGTTGTGAGTACATGACCGGCGGTGTTGTTGTTGTCATCGGTCAGACGGGCCGTAACTTCGCAGCAGGCATGTCCGGTGGTGTTGCCTACGTTCTGGATGAAGACGGATCCTTCAACTCTCGCTGTAACCTGGCGATGGTTGAAATCCAACCAGTGGAAGAAGAAGACGACCTGCTTGAAAAGCTGCACCACCATGGCGGCGACATCGAGCACAAAGGACGTGTGGACCTGTCAGCTGACATGACACGCCACGACGACGAACGTCTGCGTCTCATTCTTGAAAACCACGTGAAGTATACTGGGTCCACGAAGGCAGCAGACATTCTTGCCAACTGGGAAGAATGGCGTCCGAAATTTGTGAAAGTTATGCCGGTTGAATACCGTCGCGCGCTTCAGGAAATGAAAGCTGCGCGTATGGGCCTCGCGGCTGCGGAATAAGAGGGGAAGACATGGGTAAGGTAACTGGCTTTTTGGAGATCGACCGGCAGGAACAGAAGTACCAGCCGGCATCAGATCGCATTCGCCACTTCCGTGAATTCACGGTTCCGCTCTCACAAACAGACGTAGAGCGTCAGGCAGCGCGTTGTATGGATTGTGGCGTTCCTTTCTGTCACGGTCCAACCGGCTGTCCGGTCAACAACCAGATTCCGGACTGGAATGATCTGGTGTTTGCCGGCGACTGGGAAGAAGCATCTCGCAACCTGCATTCAACCAACAACTTCCCGGATTTCACTGGACGCATCTGTCCTGCGCCCTGTGAGGAAGCGTGTACGCTCAATCTGGAAGACATTCCGGTTGCGATCAAAACCGTTGAGCAGGCAATTGTAGACCGCGCCTTCAAAGAAGGCTGGATCAAGCCTGAACCAGCAACAACCAAGACCGGTAAAACCGTAGCCGTCATCGGCTCCGGCCCTGCTGGTCTGGCTGCTGCCCAGCAGCTGGCACGCGCAGGTCACACCGTGCACATCTATGAGCGTGAGCCACGGGCTGGCGGTCTGCTGCGCTACGGTATTCCTGACTTCAAGATGGAAAAGCACTACATCGACCGCCGCGTTGAGCAGCTGGAAGCCGAAGGCGTAACCTTCCACTACGGCTGTGAAATCGGCAAGGATGTAGAGTTCGAGGAAATCTACACCCGTCACGATGCAACACTGCTGTGCACTGGTGCTGAGCGTCCGCGTGATCCGGGCATTCCGGGCATGGACCTCAAAGGCGCCATGTACGCAATGCCGTTCCTCGTACAGCAGAATCGCCGTGTCGGCGGAGAAGACATCTCCGAGGAAGATCCATACTGGGCTGGCGGCAAACACGTTGTTGTTGTTGGCGGTGGCGACACCGCATCTGACTGTGTGGGCACCTCCTTCCGTCAGGGCGCTCTCTCTGTAACCCAGATGGACATCCGTCCAATGCCTCCGCTGAAGGAAGACAAGAACCAGTTCTGGCCTTACTGGCCAACCAAGTTCCGCACGTCTACCTCTCAGGCAGAAGGTGCAGAGCGTGAGTTCTCCGCAGCAACTCTGGCTGTGGTTGGCGATGAAGACGGCGTTGTAACCGGCGTTAAGTGTGCTCGTGTCGATGAAAAACGTGTTCCGATTGAAGGCACCGAGTTCATCCTGAAAGCAGACCTCGTTCTGGCAGCCATCGGCTTCTCCGGTCCAAACATGGAGACCTACATCAAGGAAGCTGGCGACGAGCTGGAGCTGGACCCACGCACCAACGTGAAGGCGAACACCGAGGACTACAAGACCTCCATCAAAAAGGTCTTCGCAGCTGGTGACGTTCGCAAAGGTCAGTCCCTCGTGGTCTGGGCCATTCGCGAAGGCCGTCAGGCAGCGAAATCAATCGATGAGTTCCTGACAGGGTCTTCCAACCTGCCACGCTAAACACGGCGTGTAATCAAACAACAAAGCCCCGGAAAGCCCCGCTTCCCGGGGCTTTTTGATAGCAGCACGTTTGTACACCAGGACTTGCCTTTACAAGCACCAACAGCACCACATGGCATCCCATGCAGTGGTGAAGCAGTTTTCCCGAAAGTCGGGAAGAGCAAGGCGGCAGGCAACACCTGCGCTACTTATTAGATATGAGTCTTCGGCATTGACTACGCGCCTTGCCCGGGCATTTTGGTATGGCCAACATCGCCTCTTATCCTGAAAGACACGATAGCCGGTTTCCCGGAAAGACAGCGGCTTTGCTCAGATAAGTTTCCGTATCCAAACAGGTCCGCTACCCCTGACATGTGCTGCTCTGACCAGCAAATGCCACTGCGTGATGCCCTTCAGGCTTGGGCCCTTCCTCTCAGGCCATGCAGTCACGCCTGAAAATCGGTGCCACCGGACCTTTGCAAGATGCGTTACCCCTTGCAAAAGCCCCACCCAGCCCACGACACACCGACGGACGGCCCGCCAGCAGCCCGTCACGTGGGCATGCAATGAGTATGAGGGCACTTTCAAGCAAGGGGGATAAGTTTCTCAGGCTGGCGCAAGGTTTAAGCAACAAGATTTCAATTAAAATTCCAACGCATTCAGCTGCGCCTTAGCAGCCTACTCCTGAATAAACAAGCTTATGACATATGAATGAAGAGCAGATTATCGAAGACTATCTTTCAAAGAACACTCTGCCGACTGTCTTTATTGAACATAGCTTGCATAGGAATGCGTCGTCTCTCACTTTTTTGGGCGGGTGGCCTGTTGCGACACCAGAGTTGGAATGGCCCGGAGATACCGGTGAAGACGGAAAATATGCTCATAGCTTTTTAGGACAGATCAACCTTAGTGATCTCCCCACGCTACCCTATGAATTTAGCAGGAATGGTATCCTTTACTTCTTTGTTCACCCTGATGGACTAGAGGATGAATCTGAGGTTTGGTATCTTTATGAGTTAGAACAAGCGATCAAATCAGGCGATAAAGACAAGATCAAAGAAGCACAAACCAGCCTAGACCAAAAACCTCGCACGGTTTGCGTCGTGCATGGTCCAGTACCAACCGAGCCTATTGAGGTGCACCCCTGTAAGTCCAGCCTAACGCCGAGCCAAGACAGTTTCCTTTTTGATAATGAATTAGTGAAACGAAGCCAAAGCTTTGAAGATGGGGCTTACCGAAAGGTCCCAGTGGAGCTTGTAAAAGGCGATAGTTTTATTGACCCAGATTTTCCAATTCCAGAGGGATTACCGGATTCAATATTTGATGCTGTCTCTGAATGTAGCAGTGAGGCAAGGCGTAGGGCATACACACTGCACTTTGGTAAAGAAGTTGCTCAGGTTGCATTTTCTAATTCAGCGGAGCAAATCCCTCTAACCAGTATACTCACGGGTTTACCTGACTGGTCCCTAGTCCACCCAATTTCTGACCAGCCCATCTTTGGGGGAGATTACCATAAACTCGACACAAATGTTGCCCTCCATTGGCCGCAGACTTGGCAGATGGTAACAGAGTTTAATCACGAGCTATTGGAGTACTATCAACGTAGTATCAACCTGAGGCGACACGACTATTGGGAAAGCAAAACACCTACACAACTGACAGCGCGCGCAAAGGAAATTGAAAAGCACTTTCTTGCTCAGGTAGTGACCCTCGCTGAGATGGCGGCTGAACACCAACCAATGGAGTTGGTGAACGAAAGCGACAGACAATCCATTCGACTACTCGTTTCAGAGACCTACAGGGAAATACATCTGGAATGGCATGTACTAATGAAGCAAAATTCGGATAAGGCCGCCCGCACGCAAATAGGTGAAGCTAAAGCTCGTCTATTCAAAGCGTTGCGTTCCTTTAAAGAAAAAAGAGAATGGGACTTTTCTGCGAACGTATATACGCGGTTTGATATGGCCAAGCGCGAGCAACTTGATTATGAAACCGCAAATACCACGCGGCAAAGTATTCTATTGTCTATACAACATGCTCTTAAGAAACTCGTGTCACTTCAGCACCCGACGGTAAATGCCTACCTGTATCAGCAATCCCAACAGGGTCTACCAAGCCGCGCTCCTCACATCAGGGCTTTACCCAGCGTCTCAAGCAATCCACACCAAATGTTTGGCTATGGGCTCGATGTACAAGGTGCTGTAGAGCGCCGTAACACTGCGAACTATCTAATGTTGCTCCAGTTGGAGGATGACAAAGAGATGGGTTTGGGCTGTCTGGGTGGTAGCTTGCAAATCTGGATGAGACCTGAAGATGTCAAGGCAGGTCGCTGGGATTTGGCGGAATGGAACTATGACTGCACTTAGCAATCCGAGGCTACAGATCCATCTAGGCTATTGATAAGTGAGATGCCGTACGTCAGCCGCAAACCTGGATCACCCAGCAAAATCGCTTATGTGTTAAGATCACAACGAAAAGACTCTATGGGCCATTGCTTAGCAGTTTAGCAAAGTTGACCTCAACTACTGCTTGAATGTCCGCAAATGGCCCAACGCGTGCTCGTTTGCCTCAGAAACCGCACTCTAGTTTCTTCCGCTAAGTCCTTTTTCAGCACGACACTCTCTCACTCCCCCACATCTCCCAAAAGCTGCTCAAAGAGCTTTAAGCAGCCTTCACGTTTTCAAGGAAGCTGGCGACTTCGGAGCGTAGGTTTTCGGAGAGAAGGCCGAGCTTGCCGGCGGCCTGATGCAGGTCGTTCGAGGCATCTTTGGTGCCCTGAAACTCGCTGTCCAGATCCTGCATGTTTGAGGCGACCTGAGAAACATTCTGGTGCGCGCTGTTCAGGTTGCGGGAGATATCATCCGTTGCCTGCCTCTGCTCACTCACCGCTTCATTGATGCCAGTCGAGAGGGAGTTGATCCGCTCAATGGTTTCTCCAATGGAGCGAATAGCCGTCACCGCCTGTTCAGCCACCTTCTGTACCGACTCAACCTGAGTTGAAATCTCTTCGGTTGCTCTCGAAGTCTGTCCCGCAAGGTTCTTCACCTCACTCGCCACAACGGCAAAGCCACGGCCAGCCTCCCCTGCCCGCGCCGCTTCAATAGTCGCGTTGAGAGCCAGAAGGTTGGTCTGATTGGCAATCTGATCAATCAACTCAATCACTTCACCAATCGCTTTACCGCTCTCCGCAAGGCGCCCCACAATCTCGTTGGTCTTGTGCGCGTGCTCCGCGGCATCCTGCGCAAACTGAGCAGCCTGAGTGGTGTTGTCACCAATCATACCGGAGGAGTGCGAAACACCTTCGGCAGCTTCCACCAGTTCTTCAACAGAGGTCTGCGTGGTCTGCGCCACATCGCTGGACGAAGCCATGGCGCTATGAGCCCCCTGAACACTCGCATCCAGCTCTCTGGAGCGCGTCTCAACAGCCTGGCTGATCTCCAGTAGATCATGCACCACATGGCCGACGGAGGCTTCAAACTCCCGCGCAACACTAGCCAAAGCTTCTTTGCGCGCATCCGCAAGTTCCTGCTCCTGCTGCATCTTCGCAGCAGCATCGGCTTCAGCTTTCTTTTTCAACGCAACCCGGAACTGAGCAATAGAGCGTGCAATCGCGCCGATTTCATCACCCCGTTCTGTGCCTTTGATCTCAGTATCCAAAGCGCCATCTGCCAACGCATCCAGCCCGCCTTGCAGCGCAGCCATATTCGTTCGCATCCCCCGCGCAATCACAACCGCAACAACAAAGAACAGCGCACCAACAGGCGCACAGACCATCACGATGAACATCAGATTGTCGACAAGCAGCGTTTCCAGCGCACTCTGCCCATGATCAGACATAAGCTGAGATCTCAACGTCTCGTCCCCCAACGCAGACGTCAGCGCATTATAAATCGTAACGAAGGAAAATAGCGTGCCGAGCGACATGATTGTCATGGCCATAAACACGACCAGCACAAACTTCGCCACCATCGACAACTTAAAAACATGCGGTTGGGTAACCATCAAAAGCCCCACTTCACCCATAAGTTGAATGTGAGTAATGTTACCCATGTATGTAAACAGAACACTACCAGCAGGGTGTGAATTGCATGTATTTTCAAAAAAACAGCGATAAAATTTAATTTTTTGCAGTTCTTCTTGAGTGACTGCTAATATTCACCGCTTACACGCTAAAAAATACTTCAGATATTAAAATCCGGTCCAGCGCGTATCATCAGCCCGTCCGGAAACTTCTGGCAAAGCTTCACCAGATACAGTCAGCTTAAACAGATCACTCCCTGCCGCTGCTTTCCCGCCCTTGTCATCCGGCCCGATCAGCTTGGTTTCAGGGGAGGTCAAACGACCCGTCAGGACAATAAAGTTAGGATCATCTTTGACCCCTTCAAAAATAAAGGCCGTCGCACTACCAAAAATACGGGCAATCTCACGCTCAACAAAGTAGGCCACTTTCCGGTATCCAGCCCACGTGAAGTACACACCGTCTTTCGAGCGCAAACGCCTGCTCTTACCAGTCACATCCGGACCATGCGTGGTGTACTCTCCATTGTCGTCCTGAAAAGCTGCCCAGATATCAACGAAGATACCACCTGCCGGCTCCACTTGCTCTTTGAACAAGTCATTCAGATAGCTGAAGTTCGCACTCGTCAGGTATTCCTCAGCAGGCGCAAGGCCAACCCAGATCAGCGGCAACTGCTCATTGCGAATAGCAGCCACCAGAGACGCGGTCCGGAAGCGATATTCCTTCTTCCACTCCTCCCCCTGAAACTGCAGTTCCTCAGCATAGGTCGCAGGCTGACCATCAATCACCCCTTGCTCGACAACGCTGATATTCCGATTGTCCCGTGCACCAAGGGCAACAACCACGAGGCCAACATCCTCATTCTTCAGCGAAGCAGTCACATCTTCCGGCCAGTCTGGCTTTTTAACCGCCACCAGCCCGGTTTGAGGGTAAACTAGCTTTTTCACTTTGATGGAGGGTGTCTCGGCGTAAACCGCTTTCAGACCGTCCGCCAGCCCCATCGCCAGATCGTCACCGACAACCAGCAGGACCTTTGCGTCCTTGCTTTTCTCTTTCTCGACGATCTTCGGAGCGTTTACAACAGCAACACCCCCACTACGATTTTTACGGGTGCTGCTTCTGCGGCGCTTCTTCTTGGAGGGATTCGCCTGCTCAATCCGCTTGTTGCTGCCACCAAACAACCAGCCGAAAAACGACTTGTTGCCCTTCTTAGGCGCATTTGCACTGTTGCTGCGCACCTGAGCTGCAACGTCTACAGGCACAACAGAAACGCTGACAAAGCAAAGGCTTACCAGCGCTACAAACACAAGTGACAAAAAGGATCGTTGCATATCCGCGAGTCTCCAGCAGGAACCAACCACCACCATTGGCTTCCTGCAATTAGGAAACCCGATTATGTTCTACCTTGCAACCTATTAAGAAGCTTTATTGAATCGTGACCATCTGGAACAAGTCCTGACGCTTTTTGATAAGCCTGAATTGCCTGACGGGTCCTCTGGCCAATCTTGCCATCAACGGCACCCGGCTTATAACCCATTTCACTCAAACGCTTCTGTAGTGCTTTCTTCTCACTGAATGTCAGGGGACGATCTCCACGCGGCCAGTCCGCAACAAAACCGGAAAGCCCAAGCAAACGATCAGAAAGATGCCCAACACCAAGCGCATAGGCATTGGAGTTGTTGTAGCGTTTGATCACGTAAAAATTCTTGAGCAGCAGAAACGCCGGACCATTTGCCCCGGCAGGCGTATAAAGCCGTGCCATGTCTCCGCCACGAGGGAAGTCCGACCCGCTTGCCCGCTTCACACCCAGCTTGCTCCAGCTGGCAAGCGACTGCTGCTTGCGCTGATTGCTCAGGCGGTAATTGAAGTTCTTCGGCAGAGTGACTTCATAGCCCCAGGTCTGACCGGACTGCCAACCCATCTTGTTGAGATAAGCCGCTGTCGACGCCAACGCATCCGGAATGCTGTTCCAGATATCGCGTTTGCCATCACCTGTAATATCAACTGCATAGGCTTGGTAGGTAGTCGGAATAAACTGCGTATGTCCCATCGCACCAGCCCAGGAACCCTGCATCTGCTGCGGAGAAACATCGCCGTTCTGCAAAATCTTCAGCGCAGCGACCAACTGCTTGCGTGCATACTTTCCACGGCGCCCACCATTATAAGCCAGTGTCGCCAACGCCCGCGGTGTGGATCGCACAATCGCTTTGTTGTCGAGAATACGCCCGTAGGAGCTCTCCATGCCCCAGATCGCCAGCACCACATGGCGGTTCACGCCATACTTGCTCTCGATCTTATCAAGCCAGCCAGCCCACTCATCAACCATGCGGCGGCCATGCATCACACGATCCTGCGAGACTGCGCTATCCAGATACTGCCAGATTGCACGGGTAAACTCAGGCTGGTTCTCAGCACTCTTCTTGATCCGCGGATCAGGGGTCATGCCCTTAAACACACGATCATAGAGCTGAGGGCTCACGCCCTGCGCAACCGCAGTCCGCTTGAAGCCTGCAATCCATTTTTGAAAATCACTCCCTTGAGCAAAGCCGTAGGAGCTACTGAAAAGTAGAAACCCAGCGCACAGGACAGCTGGCAAAGAAGAAAATCGCATGAAGCTTTCTCCAGTCACCCGATTGGGAGTTTATTGAGCGCATGCCGCGCAGTCTTTTTGCTTAGCCCTCGGAGGCAATACTGCCATGACTGTCAACCATGGTAAAAAAAAGGCCGTTTTTAATCAAAACCCCTTTTTAAGCTTGTCAATTCTTACTAGATGCGTCCGCTGAAAATTAACGTACTCTAAATAACGCATTAAATCAGCGTCTTATCCGAAGGCCCGCTTCTATGAGGCTGCTGGTGTAATTGCTACCAGCAGTGGAACTCTCAAACGCACGGAATGTATAGCGGGAAAGCAGCGCCGCATCCTTGGAGAACGCCCACACCAAACCGAATGACCCGGTTCCTTCCTGCTCAACAATATTCACCCCTTGATACGTTCTGTAGGTGTAGCTAAGCTGAACATCTCCAACCAGATCTTGCGTGAACTGATGCGCATACCGCACATCCCCCGCATAAAGGATGGAACCCGATGCCCCACTGATGTTCGTGCCAGCAAAACTGGTCGCGCCACTGACAGTGACGGTATCACGGCGTGTCGGGGACCACACAAAGGCTCCATCAAAAATGAAGCCCTGCAGTGCATCCAGACGATCATCATCCAGATACTCGGCCCGATACCCAACACCAAACTCGCCACGCAGCTTCGGCCCGCGGTCAATGCTCATACCAACCTTGGCAAAGTATCCGCGCGAAGTTCTGTCAAAACAGGATGGATCACCGCTGCAATCTTCATCGTACTTCCGAACCAGAAAGCCACCTTCCAGATACGGTTCAAACGTCGCGCCATTATCAAACGAGGTGCGCAGGGTTGCATCAAACACCGTGTTATCGCGCGGCTGTGAGCTGCTCATCTGCCCGCCATAAACCGTCCGATCGACGCCAATGCCTCCGCGCAACTGCACAACGGAAACCTGCCTGCTCAACGAGAACCGCCCGCCAATCTCCTGAACAGAGTTGGTCCGTCCGGTTGTCGCTTCGTTTTCAGCAGAAGACCGCTCTTCGCGAGAGAAGGAATAAACACCCTCAACATCAGCGACTGTCAGATCCCCCAGATCCAGCCGAACATTGCCTCGTCCGGTGACGACAGGCTGGTTGTTGTCAGGTTCATTAAAAAAAGCCCGCAGGCTTCCACGCAGTTCCAAACCAAGCTCATGGCGCTCCCAGTCAGAAACCACACCAACGGCTGCATCAACCTCGTAGAACCCGTCAGGCGTACCGCCATTTGCCTGCTCGGCATTATCGGTCCAACCCAAACCAGCATCAAAGGAAGGCGTTAAGCGCAAAGAACCCAGTTGGATGCCAACAGGTCGATCCTGAACGGTTTCTCCATCAAAGACCCCTTCATCATCAATCCCGCCCCCGCCAACAGGACGTGACAAACGCGAAACAGCTTCCACTCTTTCAGAAAACTTGGGGGCCCGACTGCTCCGGCTTATTCCGGTCAGCTGCTGCCCAACGGTCGGGACAGGTGGACGAGCATTTGGCCGCTGGAGCCCTTCTTCAACTTCCTGCTCAAACGGCTGAGCATCGGCTTCAGAGGGAAGCTCAAAACCAGAACTCGGATCATCTTCAAAGGACAGGCTTTCGCGGAACTCAAAATTGCTGGTTTGAGCAGCAGCATCTTGGAGAGAAAAAGCGCCCAGCATCAAAACACAGGTCAGACAAGACCTGGCTCGAAGAGCTCTCAAAACCTTAGGGCGCAACCGCATAAAATATTCCAGCAATCCACCTTCAAATGAAGGAAATTCAACCAGCCCCACACTCGCCGAACATGGTTAACGTTTCCTTGCTACGGGACGCTCTACCCTTGATTGTTTTCTCAATTTAAATTTGCTAGAGGGTAAACCAAGTCTTGCCCCAGAGTGTTCACAATGCACTCTTATCTAGTGCAGGAATCTTGCTGCAAAAGCGTCATAGTGCTCATCAGAGCCAAGCTAAGAAGTAATGCCCAATGCATATGCCATCTTTTCTAACGCATGAAGACCGTCCTCTGCGCCCGGCAGAGGAGTGGATCCAGTCTGCTACACGGACGATCGAAACTGAAGTTGCAGCGCTTGACGCGCTTCAGGCGAGCCTGGCGAACGGTTTGGCAGAACCTTTCACCAAAGCGGTAGAAACCATCGCTCATTCCAAAGGCCGCGTTATTGTTTCCGGCATCGGCAAGAGCGGCATCATTGGCACCAAGCTGGCAGCAACACTCGCATCCACCGGCACGCCAGCCTTCTTCGTACACGCAAGCGAAGCTAGCCACGGTGATCTGGGCATGATCACAGAAGATGATGTTGTGATTGCATTATCCTGGTCTGGCGAGACTCAAGAGCTTGCAAGCCTTTTGGGCTTCACGCGCCGCTTTAAGGTGCCGCTGATTGCACTGACACGCAACGCATCCAGCGCACTGGGATCTTCCTCTGACATCTGCCTGACCCTTCCACAAGTTCCAGAAGCCTGCCCCCACGGTCTGGCACCAACATCCAGCACCTTGATTCAGCTGGCACTGGGCGACGCATTGGCAATTGCTCTTCTGGAAGCAAAAGGCTTCACGGCTCAGGACTTCAAGGTTTATCATCCGGGCGGCAAACTTGGTGCGAGCTTGATGCATGTAAAAGACATCATGCATACTGGCGATCATTTGCCTGTGGCTCAGTCGGGCATGCTCATGAAAGAAGCTCTCGTCCTGATGACGCAAAAGGGCTTTGGTGTTCTCGGGGTTACAGATACTGCTGGCAAGCTGATCGGCATCATCACTGATGGTGATTTGCGCCGCCACATCAGCCCGGACTTCCTTGAGAAGGCCGTCGAAGAGGTGATGACCCATAATCCGAAGACCATCGAAGAAACGCTGTTGGCACCATCCGCTCTTGAGATGATGAACTCTCTAAAAATCAGCTCGCTGTTCATCGTCGAAGATGGCAAGCCGGTTGGAATCATCCGTACCCTAGATCTTCTGAAGATCGGCGCGGCCTAAACGCTGGCACAAATAAAACAGACAAATGCCCGGGATGACCTCATCTACGGGCATTTTTGAATCCTACCGTCCCTCACCGAAATACATCCGTTATTCTGCCCAAACGGATTTTTCCCATTTATTAGGATTTGGTTAGCCATAATACCCCAAATTAATACTAGTTAAATTGCCTCATCAAAGGCGTGCATTCGGGTAAGCTAAATGGATCTAGCCACGATCATCGGCGTTATTGCTGCTTGCGTAACCGTGCTGATAGCTATTTTTCTGGGCGGAAGCTTCAGCCAGTTCGTTGACCTTCCTTCCATTCTGATTGTTGTCGGCGGTGGACTTGCAGCCACGCTTGTCAGGTTTCCCTTAAATGGATTGCTCAGTGCCTTTGGTATGGGCGCAAAACTCGCCTTCACCCATAAGAAGATCGAGCCACGTGAGCTGGTTGAAAACATCGCTCATCTCGCAGAAACCGCTCGAAAGGAAGGCCCACTCGGTCTCGAAAACGTTGAGATTGAAGAGCCAACCCTCGCGAAAGGCATGCAGTATGTAGCTGATGGCTACGACTACAACCTCATTCGCGACTCCATGGAAAAAGAACGCGACCTCTACCTGACCCGCCTGAACGAAGGCGCGCGCGTATATCGTGCGCTCGGTGATTCCGCCCCGGCCTTCGGCATGATCGGAACGCTCGTCGGTCTGGTGCAGATGCTTGCGACCATGGATGATCCATCGACCATCGGCCCGTCCATGGCGATTGCACTTCTGACGACACTCTACGGTTCTCTCATCGCAAACGTGGTGTGTATTCCGGTTGCTGACAAACTTGATTCCAAGTTCGAGCAGGAAGAACTCAACCAGACACTCGTGATCGATGGCGTGCTTCAGATCCGTGAGAGCAAGAGCCCATCCCTCATCCGCGAAATGCTGCTGGCTTACATCCCTGAAAAAGGTCGCAGCGACATGATCGAAGCAGCAGCATAAGCACTTCGGTAAGGGGGAAACACCATGGCAGGCAGAAAAAAACAAGCACCCGCAGGCGCTCCGGGATGGATGGTGACCTTTGCGGACTTGATGTCCCTGCTCGTGTGTTTCTTCGTTCTGATCATCTCGTTCTCAGTGCAGGACAAGCAGAAGCTTCAGGTTGTTGCTGGTTCCATCAAAGACGCATTCGGTATCAAACAGGTGACGAAACGCGCTGGTGTTCTGGAAATTGAAGGCGTGCCGCTGCGCGACTTTATGAAGGACATCACCTACGAAAAACAGATCACTGACGCCGACTTTGCTACAGAAAGCCACCCTGAAAAACGCAAGCAAGGCCCGGAAGCGAACACCCACACCACCAAGAAAGCGGATATCGAAAAGCCACGTCAGTTTGCAACGGCAGCGGTTTCCCTGCGCCAGGCGTTTCAGGAAATGCCAGAGATCACCGAGATCTCAAACAATATCATCCTTGAAGAAACTGACGAAGGTCTCAACATCCTGATTGTCGATCAGGAAGGTCGCTCCATGTATCCGGAGGGGTCCAAGTATCCCTATGAGATCACCCGCCGCCTGCTGGCCAAGATGGCACCCGTTCTGGCCAAACTGCCAAACCGCGTCCGCATCACCGGTCACACCACCACGGGTCAGCTGATCACCTCGCCGAGTGAAACCGGTTGGGAGCTTTCTGCAGATCGTGCCAACACCGCACGCCAGATTCTTTCCGAATACGGCCTGCCGTCCAACAATATTCATTCTGTAGTGGGAAAAGCTGATACGGAGCCTCTCTTCCCGAATGACCCGTATCTTGCAGCGAACCGCCGCATCTCTATTTTGCTGATGGCAGAAGAACCGCCGCTGCCACCAGACTTCAATCCCTATCAGTAAGGATCAGGCTGCATCACTTTCAGGTGCTGCTTCCACGATCAGCGTTGTGCCTTCCTGGCCAACAACCTTCACATGCGCACCTGCTGGTAGATCCGGACCGTTCACACGCCAGACAGAATCGCCAATTTCAAGCGTACCCTTGCCGTGGGCCAGTGCCTTCTTCAACACGAACACACGCCCCTGATACCGGCTACCCCTCTTGTTGAGATAGGGGTCTCCCTCACCATCGTTATTTCTCGAGGTCAGACGTCGTCCAACGAGAAGGAAACCGAGGGAAAGCACACCCCACAACACCAGCTGCCAGCGCCAATCGATATCAAAGTACGCGACAACAGCTCCAACAACGAGAGCCGCTGCCCCAAACCAGATCAAGAAAGAGCCCGGCACAGCCAACTCCAGCCCTACAAGAACCAGCCCGGACGCAAACCAGACCCAAGGTTCAATACTGTTTTGGAACAGCTCAATAAGCATGGTGATTAGCCCTCTGAACTACCTGTATTTGGGATACGGCTGGAGCTGCGCTGCTGCGACTCTTTCAGCGCTTCCTTGCCAATCTCAGCAATGCCAGCAAGGCTGCCGATCATGCCAGTCGCTTCCATCGGCAGAATGAGTGTTTTCTGGTTTGGAGATTTTGCAAGCTCACCAAATGCTTCAACATACTTGTTGGCAACAAAGTAGTTGATCGCGCCCATATCACCCTCAGCAATCGCCTTGGATACAACTTCGGTCGCCTTCGCTTCAGCTGCAGCCATACGCTCACGTGCTTCCGCATCTCTGAACGCAGCTTCCTTACGGCCTTCCGCTTCCAGGATCAGGGACTGCTTAACACCTTCTGCCTTCGCAATTTCAGACTGACGGTCACCCTCAGCTTCCAGAATAGCCGCACGCTTTTCACGTTCCGCTTTCATCTGGCGTGCCATAGCATCAACCAGATCATCCGGTGGATTGATATCTTTGATTTCAATACGAGTGATTTTCACGCCCCAAGGCTCACAGGCCGCATCAACCACACGAAGCAAACGAGAGTTGATCTCATCACGGTTGGAAAGCAGCTCATCGAGAACCATAGAACCCATAACACTACGGATGTTGGTCATGGTCAGGTTCAGGATAGCGTTCTGAAGACCCTGCACTTCATAGGAGGCCTGAGACGCGTTCAGCACTTGATAGAAGGCCACACCGTTGCCGGTAACAGTAGCGTTGTCCTTGGTGATAACTTCCTGCGCCGGAACTTCAAGCACCTGCTCCATCATGTTCACCCGATGACCGACCTGATCAATAAACGGGATGATGATATTCAGCCCCGGATGCAATGTTTTCCGGTACTTACCAAAGCGCTCAACCGTATAGTTGTAACCCTGAGGAACCATTTTCGCGCCAGCAAATACCACAAAAATGATCACAGCGACCAGTATGAGGACGGTAATCGAACTACCTGTCAAAATATCCATATCTATTAGTCCTTTGGAGTAATTTGCCTAAACTATCCTAGCTTTGTCCCATTAAGACCAGAGAAAACTGCTCAAATAAATGCCAAAGAGCACCGCTTCCCAAAAGAAACGAGTGCTCTTCTTCACATAGTAAACTAAAACTTAAATTTCTAGATCCAGCCCTGAAGCTCGCGGCGCACCACGTTCTCCAGCACAGCCATACCTTCAGGCGCATCGTTGAGGCACGGGATATGCGTAAACTGCTCCCCGCCATGCTCCTCAAAGATCTCCGCAGCTTCACCGGCGATCTCTTCCAGCGTTTCAAGACAGTCCGCCACAAAGCCCGGATTCAAAACGGCAATCCGCTTTACGCCTTCTTTTGCAAGCTTCTCGACAGTCTTGTCGGTATAAGGCTGCAGCCACTCTTCTGGACCGAAACGGGACTGGAAGGTGATCTGTAGCTTCTTGTCATCCCAGCCCAGCTTCTCACGCATCAGGCGAGTCGTTTTCTGACAATGGCAGTGATAAGGATCGCCCTTGTCGAAATAGCTCTGCGGAATACCGTGGAAGGACGCCAGGACCACTTCCGGCTCTTCATCCAGCTCACTCAGCTTGTTCTTGATCGAAGTCGCCAGTGAGTCGATGTAGGTCTCATCATCATGATAAGGCGGCACAATGCGAATGGTCGGCTGCCAGCGCATCTTCAACAAAGCGCGGAACACTTCATCATTCACGGTCGCTGTCGTAGAGGCCGAGTACTGCGGATACAGCGGGAAGACGAGAATACGATCGCACCCTTGCGCCTTCAGCTCATCAAGACGGCTCGCGATGGATGGATTGCCATAACGCATTGCCCAGTCGACAACCACGTTCTCACCCAGATCAGCAAGAATCTCAGTCAGCTTGTCTGACTGGCTTCGTGTGATGGTACGCAGCGGGCTCTCATCAAGCTCGTTGTTCCAGATCTCTTTGTAAGCTGCACCGGATTTCTGCGGGCGCTTGCTCAACACGATACCATGGAGAATTGGCAGCCACAGGAAGCGTGACCATTCGATAACCCGTCGATCTGAGAGAAACTCCGCCAGATAGCGGCGCATGGACCAATAATCGGTCCCGTCAGGTGTCCCGAGATTTACGAGAAGAACACCCACTTTCCCGAATGAGACCGGAGGGTGATTTCCCGGCGTTGTGGCGTTGCCGCTTGTGCTCTGGTTCATGAGACCCCTATGCGCATCAGATCCAATCCCTTTGCTAAATAGAGTTTCCCGTTGCCCGCGCCAAGGTCAAACCCAACGATTTTCTGAATAATACGGTGAAACTACCCAGAATAGAAAAATGCCAGCCTACATGTGCAGGCTGGCACCTCAAAAATCGATTAGGTTCAACGGCGTTTATGCGGTCACTTCACGCTCATCAGAGATCACCTTGCCATCGTTCGGCAGTGTGTCTGGCGCCACCAGTTCCACATCACCATTCAGGCCAGTGTGCTCTTTCAGGGACTTCTTCAGCGCAGCGATAAAGTCATCGCTTGCCGCTTCTGTTTCTACCTTCAGGATCATGTGATCCTGCTCTCCCTGACGAACTACGGAAAGACGGGCACGACCAATATCATCGCCAGCCTGTTTGCGCAGACGTTCGATCTGGGCAGGGTCAACAAACATGCCCTTCACCTTGGTGCGCTGGTCAGCACGGCCCATCCAGCCCTTCAGGCGCATGTTGGTACGGCCACAAGGCGAAATACCCGGCATCACAGCGGAAAGATCACCTGTAGCGAAGCGAATGAGCGGATAGGTTGGTGAGAATGTGGTCACCACCAGCTCGCCAACCTCACCCGGAGCAACAGGCTCACCAGTGCCCGGACGAACGATCTCGATGATGAAATCTTCGTTGGCGATCATGCCTTCCATGGCTTCACTCTCATAAGCCACGATACCCAGATCAGCCGTTGCATAGGCTTGCAACACCTTCACACCGCGATTTGCGTATTCCTCACGCAGGCTCGGATAAAGCGCACCACCGGAAACAAGACCGCGGGTGATGGAGCTGACATCTGCCCCCATCTCAGCAGCGCGATCCAGAATAACCTTCAGATAATCCGGCGTACCGGCATAAGCCGTCGGACGTAGGCTGGAGATCGCAGAAACCTGCATGTCCGTGTTGCCAATACCTGCTGGGAAGACCACACAGCCATAAGCGCGCGCGCCTTGATCCAGGATGAAACCACCCGGTGTCATGTGATAGGACAGCGCGTTGTGCACGATGTCACCCGGACGAATACCTGTCGCATGGAATGCACGCGCAGACTTCCAAGGATCAGCTTCAGGCCCCTGCGGCTCCCAGATTGGGCCCGGAGACATGAAGATGCGTTTGTAGGTAGAGAAGTCACCCGCAGCAAAGCCGCCCAGCGGTGGCTCTTCTGCCTGCGCAGCCAAGAGATCTGACTTACGCAGCACAGGCAACTTGGCCAGAGCCTCCCGGCTTGTGATCTCAGCAGGATCAATATCGGCCAGATGCTTTGCCCAACCAGAAGCTTCAGCCTTCGCCATAACGATCTGGCCTGGCAGGCGCGCCATCAGATCAGCTTCACGCTCCTCTGGCGAACGGATTTCCAACTCATCAAAATGTTCGTTTCCCATAGAAGCCCTCCCATGGCCTCAAACTTCTCTTGGGCAGGAGGCAAAGCCTCCTACAAGTCATACAAACAGCAGCCTCAGTTGAACCCGACAGGATCAACCCGGCCCTGACAATCAGATTGCACTGGCTTCGCCGCCAGCAGTAACTCACTCATCGGGGTATCCGGCTCAATCTGGCCCTTCAGATTGATAAAGAGCTCAGTAATCAAACCACCCTTACAACGCACCTCAACTCGGTTCCCCGCACCAGCGCCAAAAGACTCATCAAACGCCGCACGAACCTGCGCAGTCGTCAGAACTTCACCAATATTGGAAGCAAACAGATCACGGACAGCTGAGCCGTTCAATTGCTCCATAAGATCAAGAGATTCCGCGTAATACTCTTCAGCGCTGTCACTGTAACAAGTGCCGTGCTTCACCCACTCATAACGATCCAGATGGGATTGAGCGCCTGGCATCACCTTGTCCAGCTCTTGCCGTGTCGCGTCTTCCAACTCAACAGGAGGCAGCTGCCCGCGTGTAGAGCGCTCTTCAGCAAGACGTTTTTCTGCACGCGTCACACCGCACCAGAAGTTCCCACGCGGCTGAGGCCATAAACCATGCAACGCAAAGTGGCTCGCATCAAACCGCCCTTCCACCTGAGAAGAACACTCGGAGATCTCTTGGTGAGTTTGGCAAAACGCCGGTTGCCAGCTTGCTGCCAGCAAAAACTCCGCATCAGCCGATGGCCCCTTCACCGCAGGGCGAACTACCTTTGATCCAGCCGACCCACCGGAACCATTGCCAGCCGTCTGCCCGCTGCCCTCAGCCTCAACCAGATGAAGACCGCAGGAAACATCCACCCAGCGCTCTGCCGGGTTCACACCGTTCATTCGGATAAAGTAATGCGAAGCCTGCGCTTTATTCTTTCCCAGCAGCTCATAGGCCCGCATCCGTTCCACATGAACACCGCCCGGATTGGTCTGCTTTCGGAAAGACTTGAACGCCGGACAGGCTTCTTCAGCAAGGAAATAACCGTCCAGTTTGACTTGAGAGGAAGCCGGCACAACTGAGGCCACGCCCAAAAGCGCAGCCCCGACAATAACCTTAGAAAGAAAATGCATGTGGTCCTCCAAAATACCTTTTGCAGCAATAAGCAGCATGCAGATTATTCAAAACCAGATACATTGACTTCCTGTGACAGTTCACCCCCATCTTTTTGGGGTTATCCTCTCAATTGGCGCAGATTATGCCAACCAGCGCTTACGACGCTTATAGTGCTTGCCATCACGGAACGACTTACGTCCCTCGCCGCCAACACCAAGATAGAACTCTTTCACGTCTTCGTTTTCACGCAGAGACTCAGCGTCACCATCCAGCACGATACGGCCTGCTTCCATGATGTACCCGTAGGTCGCATACTTCAGCGCAACGTTGGTGTTCTGCTCAGCCAGCAGGAACGAAACGCCTTCGTTCTTGTTCAGCTTCTTCACGATCTCGAAGATCTCTTCCTGCAGCTGCGGCGCAAGACCCATGCTTGGCTCATCCAGCAGGATCATGTCAGGGCGGCTCATCAAGGCACGGCCCACCGCACACATCTGTTGCTCACCACCTGAGGTGTAACCCGCCTGAGAACCACGACGCTCACGCAGACGCGGGAAATAGTCATACACCATTTCCAGATCGCGCTTGATCTCAGCATTGCCATCTGTACGGGTGTAAGCACCGGTCATCAGGTTATCTTCAATGGAAAGGTGACCAAAACAGCGACGGCCTTCCATCACCTGAATACATCCGCGGCGCACCAGTTCGTTCGGAGAAAGCGCCTGAACCTGCTTTCCTTGAAATTCAATGTTGCCCTTTGTCACTTCTCCACGCTCTGCTTGCAGCAGGTTGGAAATAGCTTTCAGGGTTGTTGTCTTACCGGCACCGTTCGCACCCAGCAGAGCAACAATACCACCTCTAGGCACGGTCAAAGACACCCCTTTGAGAACCAGCACCACGTGGTCGTAGATGACTTCGATGTTGTTAATAGACAAAATGTCTTCGGCAACCTGCAGGTTAGCGGCTGGTGCCTTGGAATTTGATGTCTGTTCTGCAATTGCGTTCATGAGATCAGCCTTAGCCTGCGAACATTCCGATTATTTGACTTGGGTAGAGTTGGCCGGGCACCAATGCGCCCGACCAAAACAAACAATGCTTAGTTACAAGCGAGGTCGCCACGACCTGGCCATGGAGCGTTGTTCTTCGCGTAGTCAGCAGCTTTTTCCAGCTCAAGCGGCTTGATCAGCTCACGGTTTGGAGTCAGCAGGTCACTTGCCTGTACGAACTCTTCGCCGTTCCACTCAAGCATCCATGCACCAGAATGACCAGTGTGGTTGTCACAAGCCATCTTCAGTGGTGGTGTCATGCCCTTCATACCCAGCTCTTCAAGACGAGCTTCGGTGATGTCCAGGTTCTCAAGACCCCAACGCAGCTGTTCAGCATTGATGTTCTTCTCACCAAAGTGGTCCTGAGCAGTTTTTGCTGCTTCCGCCAGGATCATGGAGATAATGATACCGCGCTGATAGAAGATGGTGTCCATGTCAGCTTCAGATTTGATCTCTGAGTTGCCTTTGGAAACAACGTGCGTACGGATGTCATCAAGCACTGGGAAGTTGCCCGGAGCGTTGAAGCTGACAGACTTGTAGCCCTTCGCTTTTGCGCCAACGTTCTGCAGATCAGCATCAGAGCCGGACCACCAGATACCGATGAAGTTTTCCATTGGGTAACGGGTCTTAACCGCTTCGGTGATCGCACCGGCGTTCATAGCACCCCAACCCCACATAACGACGTTGTCTGGACGCTCACGACGGATCTGAAGCCACTGAGCAGACTGGTTCTGCATTTCTTTCAGACCAACAGGAATCGGAACCAGTTTGAAGTCATGCATTTCTGCAAGCTTTTCCAGAAGCGGAATTGGCTCTTTTCCGAATGGGTGATCAAGGTGAAGAAGAACAATCTTCTTACCCTTCAGCGAAGACATGTCACCACCAGCAATGTAGTCGAGGATCATGTATGCGCCGTCCCAGTAGGACACAGGTGGGTTAAACGCCCAAGCGAATGTATTACCGTCTGACATTGGCGAGAAGCCGTAACCAGGTGCCAGAATTGGAATACGGTCAACGTTGGTGCGTGGCATAACCTGCAGAGTGATACCGGTGGACCATGGCTGAGTTACGAGAGCATCTCCCTTTGTCTTCTCGTAGCACTCAACGCCTTTGTTGGTGTTGTAGCCGGTTTCACACTCAATGTAGTCGATTGGCACACCGCCGATACCGCCATCACGCTCGTTCAGCATGAGCATGTAGTCACGCTGACCGTTCATGATCGGAGTACCAGTGCCCGCAAATGGGCCTGTACGATATGTCAGGTTAGGAAAGTTAAGACCATCCGCTGCCATCGCAGCTGTGCTCATAGCGACTGCAAGAGCACCTGCTGCAACAGCCTTACCGAAATTCGTAAAGTGTTTCATATTTTCCTCCGCGTTTGCGGCTAATGCCGCGGGCCACTTCCTCTATTCCCCAGCTGCTAAAACGCAGTTCTTTATTAGTGAGGGAATGGCCAAATGATGAGCTTTTCACGAATAAGCGCCCAGAACCGCGCAAGACCGTGAGGCTCGACAATCAAGAACATGATAATGAGAGAACCAACCACCATGACGTTGACGTGTTCCATAGTGGCAGACCCGATGCTAATTCCGAGAATTTCAGGCAACAGGTTCAGCACAACTGGCAGCGCCACAATCAGGATCGCACCCAGGAAGTTACCCATCACACTGCCAAGACCACCGATGATCGCGATAAAGACGATCTGGAAACTCATTGGAATATCAAAGAGGTTAGGCTCAGCTGCGCCTTTCCAGAAGAACACCATCAGCGCGCCGGCAATACCAACGATGTAGGAGCTCACAGCAAAGGCAGAAAGCTTCGCACGCATCAGGTTGATGCCCACCAGCTCCGCAGCGATATCCATGTCACGAACAGCCTTCCAGGTACGACCGTAACGGCCACGTGTCAGGTTGATCATGGCAAAGGTCACCACAGAAACGATGCCAAGAACGAAGTAGTACTGAACCATCGGCGACGCATTAGGACCGGTCACAACAAGACCGAAGATGTCCATGGTGCGCACTTCAATCGCACCAGATGCGTTGTAGTTGTAAAGCCATGCCCACTTCTCAAAGAGCCACACCAGGAAGAACTGCGAAGCAAGCGTCGCAATCGCAAGGTAGAAGCCTTTAATACGCAGCGATGGCAAACCAAACGCCACACCAACCGCTGCCGAGAAGAAGCCGGAAAGGAACAGAGCAATCACAATGTTCATTTCAGGGAAGATCGTGGTGATCTTGTAGCAGGCATAGGCGCCAACACCCATGAAGCCTGCAGTACCCAGCGACAGCTGCCCTGCATACCCCGTCAGAATATTCAGCCCGAGCGAAGCAAGGGAGTAAATCAGCACCGGCACCAGCAGAGCCTTGTAGGTGAACTCAGATGCGAACATCGGAAAGATCACATACATGGTGGCAAGGATCACAACCAGCAGGACCATATCCTGTTTGATTGGGAAGAGCGCCTGATCGCTTTCGTAACTTGTTTTGAACTGACCAGAAGTTCTGTAAAACACGCCAGGCCTCCCTTACACGCGCTCGATGATTTTCTCACCGAACAGCCCTTGCGGACGGAACAGCAGAACAATCAAAGCAAAGATGAAGGCGAACCAGGTTTCAGTGTTGCCACCGAACAGAGGCTGGCCCCAGTAGATTTCAAAGACTTTTTCAAGAAGACCGATAGCGATACCGCCAATGATCGCACCGGAGACGGACTCCAGACCACCAAGCATCAGCACCGGCAGCGCTTTGTAGGCAATCACTTCAAGCGCGAAGGACACACCTGCACGAGCACCCCAGACAATACCTGTCGCAAGAGCAATCACACCGGCAATGAACCACACCAGAACCCAGATCGTGCTCAGGGAAATACCCACGGACAGAGCTGCTGTGTGATCATCACCCAGCGCACGGATCGCACGACCCATCGCAGACTTGTTCAGGAAGACCAGCAGGCTGATCACCAGAATGATCGCCATGACAACCGCGAACACGTCTTTCTCTTCCATAAGCAGGAAGCCGCCGAACGGTTCAAACTCAATAGCACCAGTTGGAATGCCGAGAGCTTCGGTGATCATCACCTTGTTCTCACCACCAAACACGAACTCACCAAAGCCGATGAGGAACATGGTGATACCGATCGTCGCCATGAACAGGATGATGTCTGGCTGACCAACAAGTGGACGCAGCACCATACGCTCAACGCCCATCGCCAGCGCATACATGATGCCCAGAGTGAGCGGCATCGCGATTGCAGCAGCAACAAACTCATTGCCAACGTAAGGCACGAGGAAGGAATGCAGGCCGACAAGTGACAGCGCCGCAAACACCACCATGATGCCCTGCGCAAAGTTGAAGATACGCGAGGACTTAAAGATAAGAACAAAGCCAAGCGCGATCAGAGAGTAAAGGACACCTGAAACAAGGCCTTCCCACAGCACCTGCAGAAAGAAGTCCGGGACTTCGACCATCTGAACAAACGGGTCGATTAAAACAGTGTAAAGCGTTTCCACGAGAGCCCCCTAGTGTGACACGCCAAGATAGGCATCAATAACTTCCTGGTTGCTCTGCACTTCATCCGGCACGCCATCAGCGATCTTGCGGCCATAGTCCAGAACAACGACACGGTCGGAAAGGTCCATCACAACACCCATGTCATGCTCAATCAGAGCAATCGTGGTGCCGAGCTGATCATTCACATCCAGAATGAAGCGGCTCATGTCCTCTTTCTCTTCCAGGTTCATCCCTGCCATCGGCTCATCGAGCAGCAGCAGTTCAGGCTCCATCGCCAACGCTCGGGCAAGCTCAACGCGCTTTTGCAAGCCGTATGGAAGCGTCCCCACAGGTGTGCGACGGATATGCTGGATTTCGAGAAAGTCGATGATTTCCTCGACCTTCTTACGGTGCTCAATTTCTTCCCGCTGCGCAGGGCCCCAGTAGAGCATCTGCCAGAACATGTTCTGCTTCATCCGCGTTGCACGTCCGGCCATGATGTTATCCAGCGTGGACATGCCCTTAAACAAAGCAACGTTCTGGAAGGTTCGAGCGATGCCCTGACTAACCGCAAGGTGCGGCTTCATGGACTTACGCTTTTCGCCATTAAAGGTGATCACACCTTCCTGTGGCTGATAGAAACCATTGATCACGTTGAGCATGGACGTCTTGCCCGCGCCGTTAGGACCAATGATTGCGCGAATTTCCCCCTTCTTGATGTTGAAGGAGATATTCGTGATTGCTTTAACACCGCCAAAGGAGAGAGAAACGTTCTCAAGATCCAGCAGAACCTCGCGCTCCTCGGCCTTTCTTTTGACCTCTTCGAGCGTTGGATCCATTACAGTCATTCTGCCGCCTCCCCAATCGCGGACATTGCCTTACTATTATAAGTTTCCATGTCACGGATCTCGACGGTGGCTTCGATCGTACCCTGACGACCGTCTTCGAAGGTCACTTCGGTCACCACATGTTTGGAAGTCTCACCGGCATAGAACGCTTCAATCAGCGGCGCATAACGGTCAGCAACGAAGTTACGACGGACCTTCTGGGTACGTGTCAGTTCGCCATCATCCGGATCCAGCTCCTTATGCAGAACCAGGAAGCGCTTGATCTGAGCACCAGCCATCATCGGCTCTTCGGCAAGATCCTTGTTCACCTGATCCACATGGCTCTGAATGGTCTTGTAAACCTCAGGATGCGCTGCCAGTTCCTGATAGGACGCGTAAGCAATGTTGTTACGCTCTGCCCAGTTACCAACCGCGACAAGATCGATGTTCACGAAGGCACAAACGTAGTCCCGCTCATTGCCAAAGGTCACAGCCTCTTTGATGTTCGGGAAGAACTTCAGCTTGTTCTCGATGTACTTCGGCGCGAACATGGAGCCGTCGTTCAGCTTGCCCACGTCCTTTGCACGGTCGATGATCTTCAGGTGGCCATTCTCAAGGAACATACCTGCATCACCAGTGTGCACCCAGCCGTCTTCGGTCTTGGTGTCTTTGGTCGCGTCATCGTTCTTGTAATAGCCAAGGAACGCGCCTGGTGAACGGTACATGACCTCACCACTATCAGCGATCCGCACCTCAACATCCTGCATAGGCACACCAACGGTATCAGCATAAATCTGGCCGTCAGGCTGCGAGGTGATGAACACGGAAGATTCCGTCTGACCATAGAGCTGCTTCAGGTTCAGACCGATGGAGCGGTAGAACTTGAAGATCTCAGGACCAATCGCTTCACCAGCGGTATAAGCAACACGAACGCGGGAGAAACCCATCTCGTTCTTCAGTGGACCGTAAACGCAGAACTCGCCAACAGCATACTTCATGCGCTCGAACAGAGAGACACTCTCACCATTCAGAATGCGCTCACCGACCTTGTTTGCGTAGTCGAGGAAGTAGTCGAACAGCTTCTTCTTCATGGTGCCCGCATCTTCCATGCGAACCATGATGTGCGTCAGCATCCCCTCAAACACGCGCGGTGGTGCGAACATATAAGTCGGAGCAATTTCCTTACGGTCGATGGAAACTGTTTCAGGACCCTCAGGACAGTTCACGCAGTAACCAGCCGTAATACACTGGGCATACGAGAACACGTGGTCACCAACCCATGCCATAGGCAGGTAAGCAACGGTGTCTGCATTCTCATCCAGATTATCGAACTTGTTCGCGTTCTGAACGGAAACCATCAGGTTATTGAAGGTCAGCATCACACCTTTAGGACGACCCGTCGTACCAGAGGTGTAAAGGATCACGGCAACGTCTTCACGCTTGCCACCTTTGACCGCTTCAAACCACTCATCAGCCAGCTTCTCGTCATTGTCGAGCAGAGCTTGACCAGCATCCTGAACTGTCTTGTAACGGTGCAGGCGAGTGTGATCGTAATCGCGAAGACCCTTTGGATCTTCGTAAATGATATGCTCGAGCAGCGGCAGCTTCTCGGACATGTCGATCAGCTTATCAACCTGCTCCTGATCTTCAGCAACTGCAAAACGCACTTCAGCGTGGCCGAGAACATAAGCAATCTCTTCAGCCACGGAGTCGGCATAAACTGGGATCGGAATACCACCCAACGCCTGCACTGCTGCAAAAACCCAATAAAGATGCGGACGGTTTGCACCAATCACCGCAACTTTGTCGCCCTCTTTACATCCAAGGCTTTTCAACCCCAGTGAGAGCTTGCGAACTTCCTCAAGGACTTCAAGCCAGGTCCAGCTCTGCCAGATCCCGAGGTCCTTCTCGCGATACGCGGGGCGATCCCCCCAATCCCGCGCATTCCGAATAAGCAACTGCGGAAATGTATCCATACCCGCTGACGGAGGCACCTGCATCTTTGAATCACCTCTCGCCAAAGGCCACACACTTGTGCCTTTGGTCTGCCTGTTTACTCTGAGGAAATACGAAAGACTAATAGCCCCGCCTCGCAAGTCCTCCACCTGCGAGTTCCTCCCTGAGCTAAGTCTTAGCAAGATACGAAAACTTTTTTAATTGGTTTTATTCGTTGCGCATTGCAACCTGCGGCACTTGTGCAATGCAAAACTGTGATATTTCAACGAGTTACATTAGAAAATATCTATACTAAGGTATACATGCAATATATTGGTCACGCATAAGCGAAATACGCTAGGTAAATCAATAGCCAATACTTTCGATTAAGTTTCAATTCCTTTTTGTAGAACATTGGGCTAAGTCAAAAAAGAATCACTACTTTTGGTTATCCGCACTGCAACAAAAAAGGGGCGCGAATACTCGCGCCCCTTACATATACTAATCTATTACTACTATCAGCCGTAGATAACTTTAGGCAGCCAGGTTGCAAGTTCTGGCAGGTACCACAGGATCACCAGCATCAGGATCTGGATGAGCACAAACGGGATGATACCGAAGTAGATATCCGTGGTCTTCACGGACGGTGGAGCCACACCACGCAGATAGAACAGCGCAAAGCCGAACGGAGGCGTCAGGAACGATGTCTGCAGGTTCACAGCCATCATCACACCAAGCCATGCAGGGTGCATCGGTTCACCGTTAGGCATCTCAAGCTGCAGCAGAATTGGTGCAACGAGTGGAACCACAACGAACACGATTTCCAGGAAGTCCAGGAAGAAGCCGAGGACGAACATCACCAGCATAACAGCGATGATAGCGCCCAGTGCACCACCCGGCAGACCAGTCAGCGCTTCCTTCACCAGCTCTTCACCACCCAGATCACGGAAGATCAGAGAGAAGAAAGTCGCACCGATCAGGATCACGAACACCATACAGGTAATCTGTGTGGTGGACTGCATCACCGGAACCAGAACCTTCTTGGCCATCACGCGGTACAGCGAAACCAAAAGGCCGTAAGCAAGAATCGCACAGGCAGCACTCGCAACCCAGATACCAACCATATCGCCAGTTGGAATCTCGTTACGCGCAACACGCAGATCCATGAAGCTTGTCAGACCCAGCATCACGATCAGAGAAAGAACCGCCAGATAAACCGGCCAAGGCTTCTCTTCGTTCATGCGGTAACCGGCCAGCAACAACGCACCCACAGCACCCACAGCAGCTGCTTCAGTTGGAGTTGCAATACCAGCCAGAATTGAGCCAAGCACCGCAATAATAAGCGCAATTGGCGGAACAAGCGCATGAAGAACCTGACTGAGAGTTGGTCCGTCAGTTCCATCATCCCGCATTGGTGGTGACTTATGCGGCTGTGTAAACGCAACAAACAGCTGGTAGCAGAGATACAGACCAACCAACACCATGCCAGGAATAAGCGCACCCGCAAACAAGTCACCAACAGAGAATGGTTCCGGAGCAAAGTTGCCCATCTCACGCTGTGCGATCTGATAGCCGTTGGACAGCTGATCAGCCAGGAACACAAGCACGATAGATGGTGGAATGATCTGTCCCAGAGTACCGGAAGCCGCAATCGAACCACACGCGATGCGCGGGCTGTAGCCATTACGCAGCATTGTTGGCAGGGAAAGCAGACCCATGGTCACAACAGTCGCGCCCACGATACCGGTAGAAGCTGCAAGCAGCGCACCCACGATTGTCACGGAGATGCCCAGACCACCCGGCATACGGCCGAACAGACGACCCATAGTCTCCAGCAGCTCTTCAGCCACCTTGGAGCGTTCCAGCATCACACCCATGAAGATGAAGAGTGGAACCGCAATCAGGGTCTCGTTGGACATGGTGCCGAAAATACGGCTTGGAATCGCACCAAGTGTCACGCTACCGCCAAAGAACGACGCGATCAGAGCGAAGATAAGCGCAACACCAGCAAGCGTAAATGCAACAGGGAAGCCCGCAAGCAAACAAATACAGGCAACCGCAAACATCAAAATATCAAGAGTATGAAGAAATCCATCCATCTCCGTTTACTCCTGAATCTGACGGAATGAGTCGAGTGCCTTCTTGTCACCGCCAAGGGCAAGAACACTGCGAATAATAATGGCAACACCCTGTAGGGAGACGAGAACGGCAAAGGCGATGATCGCACTCTTCAGAAGATAACGCCCCTGAATACCGGAGGCTTCCTGAGAGCCTTCCCAGATTGCCCATGAGCTGGCCACATACCCCCATGACCAGTAGACAATCACTGCACACATCGGCAGCAGAAAGAAGACCGAACCGATCAGATCAATCACTGCTTTGATGCGTGGGCGAGCATCTCGATAGAAGATATCAACGCGCACGTGCCCATCAACGCTAAGCGTATAAGCAGCAGCCAACATGAATAGGAAACCGTGCATGTAGGTGATGGATTCTTGCATCCAGATGGAGCCGATACCAAAAACGTATCTCATCACCACCACTGTAAACTGGACAAGCACAATGCCCAGAGACAGCCAGGCGCAGGTCTTGCCGATGCCGCCATTGACTGAGGTAATCAGGTTCATTAGGGCGCGCATGCCCGCCTCTTCGTCTTGGTCTAAACCAAGCCTCTAGGATTATTATTGGGCCCCAAAGGCCAGGATAGAATTTTTGAAAGAAAAGCTCCCCGCAAGGATTGCGGAGAGCTCGTGCAGCATTAAGAAAAATTAGCCCAGGATACGATCGCGAGCAGTCAGGTAGTTACGCTCAGCAAGGCTGGACCATGCAGAGGTTTCTTTACGAGACTTAACATAGCTTTCGTAGATGCGCTTGGAGATGTCATCTGTCTCAGCCACTTCCGCAACAACTTCTTCAGCTTTACGGCCGATTGCATCGAACACGTCGTCAGAGAAGTCACGAACCTGAACGTTGTGCTTGGTCAGAAGAGTTTCCAGAGCAGCGCCGTTGTTGTGGTTGTACTCAGCGAACATGTAGTTGTTCTCTGCCATACATGCAGAACGGATCAACTCCTGCTGACCAGGTGTGAAGCTTTCCCAAACACCTTTGTTCATGCCGAAGGACAGACCAGCACCTGGCTCATGGAAGCCTTTGGTGTAGTAGTACTTAGCAACTTTGTAGAAGCCGAATGCCATGTCGTTCCATGCACCAACCCACTCGGTCGCGTCGATCGCGCCAGACTGCAGTGCTGGGAAGATTTCGGAGCCAGGCAGTGCAACAGCAGATGCACCAAGACGGCGAAGAACTTCACCACCCAGACCAGGCATACGCATTTTCAGGCCTTTGAGGTCTTCAAGAGAGTTGATCTCTTTGTTGAACCAGCCACCTGCCTGAAGACCGGTGTTACCTGCCAGGAAGGACTTAACGTTGAACTGACCAGCCAGCTCATCCCAGAGCTCCTGACCGCCACCGAAGTGCATCCATGCTTCCAGCTCAGCAGCAGTCATACCCATTGGAACTGCGGTGAAGAAACCGAATGCTTTGTGCTTGCCGAGCCAGTAGTAGTCAGCAGCGTGGTACATGTCAGCTGTACCGTTGGAAACAGCATCGAAGCTCTCAAATGCAGGAACGAGTTCACCAGCAGCGAACAGCTTAACAGTCAGCTGACCTTCACTTGCAGCAGTGATGCGGTCAGCGATGCGCTGTGCGCCGGTACCAAGACCCGGGAAGTTCTTTGGCCAGGTGGTGACCATTTTCAGTTCGCGCTTGCCAGATGCGAGCGCAGGAGCTGCAAGAGTAGCTGCGCCAGCGGTTGCGCCTGCCAAACCAGCATTTTTCAGAAAACTACGGCGGTCCATAAAAACTCCTCCCAAGAGCTTCTTAAATCAAATCTCTTTATGCCTCCGCAGAAACGAAACTCGTCCTCTGAGATCTCTGCGACAACATGACCAACTTCTTATAACCCTAAAACTACGTGAAAATACAAGGAAATCTGCATCGTATTGGACAAATTAATTATTCTTGGATCAACTGAGCGTACCTCATCAATACGTTTTCAACCGAAACCAACCGCAACGTAACTATCGAAACATTTTTAGGAAATCCCGCCCCAAAGGACTAATAATCGACCTCGTATTTCAAAATTCATAGCCTTTTATTTCAATGTTAATAAGTCAGTGGACTTGACCTAATTCTCAACAGTGAATTTCCTGCAGTTTTTCTGGGCAACTTCGCAGGCCAGCCAGCAGATGCTTTAAAATACAATAATTTAGATGAAACTAATCTTCAGAATGCGCAAATTCTACACTGAACCACCCAAACTCATCACCACACGTCAAAACCACGGAATCAGGCTCTGCCCAGCCTCTTTTTGTGGAACAAAGACAGCTAAGAAACACCAGCGGATCGGAGAGTGAGATTTGGGTAGACCGCGAAGGTGTAAAAATTCACACCTTCGCGCATTAACGATAGCGCGAATTTCTTCGAAATCTTCGCTACGAAATTGCCTCGAAGCAATTTTCAAGGGCATTTCGAGAGCGATTCTTCCAAAAATCGCCTTATTCTAGAACAGACCTGCCGTTGCGCCACCATTGAGACCAGCAATCAGCATCAGCGTTCCCATCAGCAGAATGGTCAGCGCACCAACCACTTCAAAGCCGCGCAGGATGACCGTACCAGCCTGACTATCAGCCCCCCAGATGCGCAGAGCAACATCACGGGAAAGCACAGCAAGGCTCGCCAGAATGGAAACGGTAATTCCCGTTCCAAGAGCCATCACAAGCGTAGAAGCCACCCCAGCCCAGATCATGCCCTGCGAGAAGGCAAAGGCCAGCACGATCAGCGCTCCGGTACATGGACGTAGCCCAACAGCCAGAATAATGGACCAGATACTGGTCAGCGTCATTGTTGAGTTTTGGACCAGTTTCGGATCCGGCGCATGCGCATGCCCGCAACTGGAGCAAATCTCTCCATGACCTTCGTGCGCATGGTCGTGATGATGATCGTGGTCATGGTGGTGATGGCTGTGGTCGTGATTGTGCGAGTGCCCGCAACTGGAAGCCGGCTTCTTACCAAACCAAGGCTTCAGAACGCGCTGCCAGACAAGGTAGAGACCAAGCAGGAAGACCAGCACATAAGACCCCAGCTCAAACCAACGCGCTGTTGAGTTGATCGCCGTACTCGTCAGATGCAACAGCACCCCTGCCCCGCCAACCAAAGCAATCGCCGTCACGGCCTGCGCAAAGGCAGAAGCGAAGGACAGAGCAATCCCCTTCTTTAAGGTCTGCTCATCCGCAATCACATAAGAGGAGATAACCGCCTTACCATGACCCGGCCCAGCTGCATGGAACACACCATACGCAAAGCTGATCAGCATCAGCAGCCAGCCAGCAGATGGATTGCTGCGGAAGTTTCTAAGCGCACTTGTCAGCTTCAGATAGAACTCGTTCTGCAGTCGTGTGATCGTCGCCATGCCCTGCTGGAAGATGTTCATGTCAGGACCACGCACCTCTGCAGCCGCCTCATCAGCGCTTAGACGCTCAGAAGCCGTCGACAGAGCCATCGGCTCACCGCCCTGCGCCAACGCAGCAACAGCGTCCGCAGCCGTCTCTGGTGCGCTTTCAGCCGGTTCAGGCGTGATCTCGGAGATAAACTTGGTGTTGCCGCCGTCAGAGGCAGCAGCCACAGCTGCGCCATCACAGGATACAATTACCTGATTGACCAGCGCCTGTGTGTAGCTCTGCAGCTCCTCAGGCACGTTTCTCTGATCAGCACCAATCGTCGCCAACTGTGCAGCAATCTGCCCATCTAGTTCCGGCGGATGCACCAGCTCAACAGAACATTTGCCCGGAGCATTGCTCAGCGTCACAGCCAGACCAGACTTCGGCCATTTGAAATCGATGTAGTAGGTTGGGTCATACACATCGAGCGTAATCGGCTTATCCGCTTTGACCTTCTTTTTCAAAGGAAGCGTAAAGCTCAGCTCGACCAGTGAAACAGGGCTGGTATCCGGCTGACTACGCCCACTGGCAATATCTTCAGCAATCGCTGCTTTGTCTTCATCACTGATCAGCCAGTAGTCATCAAAAGCCACCTTGATCATCTTCATGGAAGGCTCAAACGGCTCGGTAAAATCTATCTCCGTTTGACTGTCATCGCCAAAGGTGAAGTAGCCGTATTCGCCCAGACCCTGAATATTGATCTTGGCCAGTTCCGCCAACTCGTCTTTTTCGAAAAATCCATTCTGGTTCGCATCCAGCCCCTGCACCGCATAAGCCGTGTACAGATCATCGAACAGCCACTTGTGCCGAATGTGAGTCAAATACCCATCATCATCGAAAACCAGTTCGGCACGCGCTTGCACAAACATGTGCGGATGAGCGGCAACCTGTTGAGAAGGCAACAGAAATACCAACAGCATGCAAAATGCGGTCAAAAACCGTAGAAGCTTATCAGACATGGCGCCTTAACAATATATGAGAACCCGACACGACAAGTGTAATAAAATAACGGCAAATTCAAGACCCAATTATTGAAGATCCTGAGATACGATTTTCCCGCAATTTAGAACCATTCGGATAATTCTTCCGAATTTGATGCTCATCACCTACGAAATAAACCGGATATTGCTTTAAGAATAAACCAATATCCCCGCAACGCTTCTTGTTCAATTTCGTTTGGGAGGGCTGAATGAACGTGCCATTGCATAATAAAATAACGATCGATACCTACATGACCCCATTGGATCATCCAGAGTTCGCTGGCCACGAGCAAATCGTATTTGCAACAGACAACGAAACAGGGCTGAAAGCAATCATCGCGGTTCACAACACCAATCGCGGTCCTGGTCTGGGCGGTTGCCGCATGTGGAACTATGCAAGCGCAAATGAAGCACTGACTGATGTTCTCCGCCTTTCCAAAGGCATGACCTACAAAAACGCGTTGGCTGACCTTGCTTTGGGAGGAGGAAAGTCAGTCATCATCGCAAACCCACGCACTGACAAGACCCCTGAGCTTCTCAGAGCGTTCGGCAGACACATCAACCGCCTTTCCGGCAGCTACATCACCGCAGAAGACGTGGGCATCAGCTCTGACGATATGGAAATCATCGGCAGCCAGACCCAGTTCGCACGCGGCACAGAAGCAACCGGCTTCGGTGACCCATCTCCGTACACCGCGCTCGGCACCTTCGTCGGCATCCAAGCCGCTGCCAAACACAAGTTCGGTTCTGAAGATCTCACCGGCCTCACCGTATCCCTGAAGGGCCTCGGTCATGTGGGCTATGACGTTGCCCGCCAGCTCCACGAAGCAGGCGCACGCCTTATTGTCTCCGACATCTACGACCCGGCTGTTCAGCGCGCAATTGAAGAACTCGGAGCTTCCAGCGTATCTCCGGATGACGCACACCTCGTAGAAGCGGACATCTTCGCTCCATGTGCTCTGGGTGGTGGCTTGAACGCTGACACCATTCCTCAGCTGAAAGCAGCTGTCGTCGCAGGCGCCGCAAACAACCAGCTGGAAACTCCAGAAGACGGTGCAGCTCTCATGAAGCGTGGCATCCTCTACGCACCGGACTACGCCATCAACGCAGGCGGCGTGATCTCCGTTGCATTGGGAGAGCCTGGCGCATCAGACACAATCGTCCGCCAGAAGACACTCGCTATCGGCAACACGCTCACTCAGATCTTCGAGAGAGCAGACGCAGAGAAACGCCCAACCAACATCATCGCAGATGAGTTGGCAGAAGAGCGCTTCCAGCACCACCACAATCCGGCTTAACTAAGAGAGCGAACTCAGCCCTCTTTAGGAACAGGCCCATCAAGCATCTTGGGGCAGTCACCGTGCTGCTCCAGTTGCTTATGCCAGTTGACCATGTAGTCAACAAACGCACGCACTTTCGCCGAAAGGTGGCGGCGATGCGGGTAAACAGCATACATCGCAGGTCCTGGCACTTCGCAGTCTTCTAATGCCGGTATCAACTGACCTGACATCAACTCTTCCAGCACATAAAAGATCGGCAACCGAACAACACCCAGACCGGCCAGAGCAGCAGCAACGGCTGTCTTCGCACTGTTCACATGCATGGGGCCTTTGACAGGAACGGAGAACCGCTCCCCGTTCTCAAGGAACATCCAGTTGGTCTTGTGCTTGTAGTTGGTATCGATGATGCACGGCATGTTGGCCAGATCACCCGGCTTCTCCGGCATCCCGTGCGCTTCCCAGTAAGCGGGAGAAGCACAAACCACCACACGCACATCACGGATCTTGCGGGCAATCAGGCTGGAATCTTCAAGCTCAGCCACGCGGATGGCTACGTCATACCCTTCCTCAACAATGTCGACGAAGCGATCTTCCATCTCAATATCCAGCTCAACCCGCGGATGTTCCTGCAGGAAGGAAGCTAGCACCCTGCCCAGCGTTGCTTCAGAAAAAGACCGTGGCGCACTCAACCGCAACCTGCCGCGCACCTCCCGGTGATCCTGCTGCACAGCGTCTTTCAGATCATCAAAGCGCTGCAACAACTCACCCGCTTCACGGAAGTAAGCTTCTCCAACCTGTGTCAAAGAAATCTGGCGTGTAGTTCTGTTGAGCAGACGAACGCCCAGCTCATCTTCCAGCTCGCTCACATATTTGGAGATCAGGGCTTTAGAGCGCCCCATGTCTCGCGCCGCTGCTGAAAAGCCACCGCTTTCGACCACCTGCAAAAAACATCTAATTCGTGTGATGGAATCCATCGGTCAAACCTCTTGAGTGGCAGTCGTCACTGTGCATTGGTCTGCGGTTTTAACTGGCGTTTCCGCCGGCGTCTCACGCGTCCACCAAGCCCAGCCAGACGCAACATAAACAAACCTGCCGCGAAGCCAAGCCCGGCCAATACGCCGCCTTCAACGGTCACTGGTACGGCTGGCTCAAAATCTTCCCAGGTTGCTTTGGAAAGTTTGGTGTCCGGTTCCTTCATGAAGATCCAGACACGCTCAAATGCAGCGGCGGTCGCCATCGCCAGTTGCTGGTCTTTCAACGCCTCAAGCCGATCCAGAGACCGCTCGATGCTTGTGCCGCGCAACTGTACAAACTCATCCGCGCTCTGCGCCATATGAGCCAGAGCCTCTGAAATGCTCCGATTGGTGGCAGCTGCATCCGCAACAAAGTCGGCTTTCACTTCCTCCAGCGCATCAATGGCACCGCCCATGCGCTGTCGGTATTGCTGAGCAAACTCAGGAAGCTGAGAGGTCACAGTGCCGCTTACAAGCGCAACGCCAAGCGTCAGTACTCTTGCAAACATCATCGCAAACCTCCCACACCCAAATTAATCCAGCAGAGTGATCACTCCAGCAGCACCTTCTTCTGTACCAAACGCCAGACGATCGCCCTTCTTATCCCACGCAAGCGCAGA
The DNA here is from genome assembly GCF_057774105.1 of Pseudovibrio sp. SCP20. Lineage (NCBI taxonomy): Bacteria > Pseudomonadati > Pseudomonadota > Alphaproteobacteria > Hyphomicrobiales > Stappiaceae > Pseudovibrio > Pseudovibrio sp. SCP20. Next base: position 205,155 of record NZ_JBYMDH010000006.1, read on the forward strand.
AACAGGACCAGCACCCGGACGGCGCAGCAGAACCTCGGCATTATCAGAGAACCGCACAGCCATCACCATGCCATCCTGATAGCCAATCGCCAGCATCTCTTCCTGCGGATGGCAGCAAACAGTTGTCACCATGCTGTCGCCACGCACACCCAGCTCCAGAGGCGCCTGCCCCATTGGGCCAGACTTACCCATGAATGGCCACAGGATCGCAGCCTGCGCACCGGATGTCGCCAGATACTTGCCCTTTGCAGACCAGCTCACAGACTTCACCTTGGCCGGATAACCAGTCATCCGCATGTCCTGACTGTCAGCCAGACGCCATCCGTGCAGAGCGTTCTCCTGCATGGTGGTCACAAGGTACTTGCCATCTGGAGAGTAAGTCACATGACCATGTGCACCTTTCCAGCTCAGCTCCTGCGGATCACCAGCCGCATTCACCCAAAACAGCGTTACCCCGTCATAACGGGACGCAGCAAGGCGCATACCCTTTGGCGCAAAAGCCAAACCTGCAAACGCACGTGGCAGCTGAAACTCTTTGATCTCACCTGTTTTCAGGCGAACCCATGCCGTACGGCCAGAGGCAAACGCCACACTGTCCTGCGGACCAGCAGCGATAATGTCGATCCACTTGCGAGGCTGTTCTGCAAGCTCTTCAACACTGCCATCAGCACTGACCTTGCAGATCTTCCCATCACCACCACCGGTGATCAGAGACTTGCCATCCAGTGAAGGCGTTGCACAGAGCAAACCGTTTTTGTGAACCGGAGTTTGCGTCTCCGGCCCACCAGCAAAAAAAACAGAACCTTCACCACTGGCAAAGGCCGCTACGTCTCCGAGGAAGGTTGCCGAAACAACAAAACCGTCGGTATCAAGAGGAGCAGTTACAGGCACCAGAACTTACTCCGCAACACAAGCTTCAAACGCAGTCTTCAGCGCTGCACCATCCAGCTCACGACCGATGAACACGATGCGGCTCTCACGCTTCTCATCGTCTTTCCAGTCACGCTGGTGGTTGCCTTCCACAATCATATGGATACCCTGCACCACATAACGCTGCGGATCATCTTTAAAGGCCAAAATACCCTTCATACGCAGGATATTCGGACCCTGAATCTGGGTTACCTGATTGATCCAGTCGAAGAACACCTTCGGCTCCAGATCACCTGCAGTGAAGGAGAAGGACTTCACAGAGTGCGTGTCTTCATGGTCATGATCACAATCCGGGCCGCATTCATGGTCAGGATGATCGTGGTCATGTGCGTGGCCGTGGTCATGCCCGTGATGGTGATGATCGTGATCGCAATCCGGACCACACTCATGATCATGCGCGTGCTCGGCTTTCTTCAGGAATTCCGGGTCCAGATCCAGAATACGATCCAACTCGAATGCACCACGATCCAGAACATCACCGATCTCAATCTGGCAACGCTCTGTGTGGTGGATCTTCGCATATGGATTGATCTTGCGGATCGCCGCTTCAACACCAACAAGTTCCTCAGCAGAAACAAGGTCGGTCTTGTTCAGCAAAATCACGTCAGAAAACGCGATCTGGTCTTCAGCTTCCTTGGTGTCTTTCAAGCGCTGCTGAACGTGGCGCGCATCAACAACAGCAACCACAGCATCCAGCTTCGCCGCTTCACGCACATCATCATCCATGAAGAACGTCTGCGCCACGGGAGCAGGATCAGCAACACCGGTGGTCTCCACGATAATCGCGTCGAACGCACCCTTGCGCTTCATCAGGTTCTCAACGGTACGGATCAGATCGCCACGAACAGTACAGCAGATGCAGCCATTGTTCATTTCATAGACTTCCTCGTCAGACTCAACGAGAAGGTCATTGTCGATACCGATTTCACCGAATTCATTGACGATCACAGCATAGCGCGTGCCGTGGTTTTCACTCAGAATACGGTTCAACAAGGTGGTTTTACCTGCGCCCAGATACCCGGTCAGCACGGTAACAGGAATACGGCTATCAGCAGCCTCGGACATTTACGTCTCCTTGGATGGGCGTGCGCTCGCAATCAGCTGGCACGATAATTTCGTGCCCTCAATATAGACAGTTGATCTGCCAGCAAAAGACCCTAGCTGCTGATTGTTTGATATCCGGGTTCCTGTCCCCCAGGAATTGGCCGATACCTCTTAACGGGGATCACAGCCCCAGCTTGTACCGAAGCTCCAGAACAAGCAGGAAAACAATGCAGAAGACGATAAAAAACACCACAACGCTGATCGCAATCGGCATGCTGCTGTTCAGCAGGGGGGAGAAGAAAAACAGATAAATCGAAATCAGGATCGCCATTGTCACAAATGTGCGCGCCGGGCTTCTTGTCACAAACTGGAAAACACCCATAGACCTGATTGCCTCAGGCACACGAAGGCTACTCATAAAAATCTCCAATCAAAATACATGGAGATCCTAGGCCCGTTATTTGACAGAAGCAAGAAGCCAACATCGATGAGCGAAGCGGGCACGAGCAATCGCAAGCGGCTCAACCCACTCTACTATTTTCTGTTTGCATTCAATCGCTTCCATCCCCTACCATCCAGCCGATTGTTTTGGGAGACTGGGAGGCCGACCATCATGCTGAAAACCGTAGAAGCGTTTGACCGCATCGGAGATGAAAACGCATTCGCCGTTTTGGCACGTGCCACAGAGCTTGCCCAACAAGGCCGCGACATCATCAACCTCGGCATCGGGCAGCCTGATTTCCAAACACCGGAACACATCGTGGAAGCAGCCGTCAAAGCCCTGCGCGACGGACACCACGGCTACACAGGCGCCACCGGTATTCTCCCACTACGCGAAACCATTGCCTCAAGCCTTCATGCGGAAACAGGCATAAGCGTCTCTCCTGACAACATCATGGTTGTCCCCGGCGGCAAGGTCACCATGTTCATGGCTATCCTGATGTTTGGAGAACCCGGCAAAGAGATCCTCTACCCGGATCCCGGCTTCCCGATCTATCGTTCCATGATCGAGTTCACGGGCGCCACCCCCATCCCGGTGCCAATCCGCGAGGAAAACGACTTCGCCTTCTCAGCCGAGGAAACCCTGAATCTCATCAATAAACGCACAGCCCTTCTCATCCTCAACTCCCCAGCCAACCCAACAGGCGGAGTTACACCACGTTCAGAGATTGAGAAACTGGTCGAAGGCTTAGAACGCCATCCAAACCTGCCCGTGCTTTCAGATGAGATCTATTCCCGCATGACCTATGACGGGCTCAAACATACATCCTTGCTGGAATTTGAGCTGCTGAAAGATCAGCTCATCCTGCTCAACGGCTGGTCCAAAACATGGGCCATGACTGGTTGGCGCATGGGCTATTCCGTCTGGCCATCATCTCTCATCGACAAAGCCCGCAAACTAGCCGTGAACTGCTGGTCCTGCGTCAACACACCCAGCCAATACGCTGGCATCGCCGCAATTGAAGGGCCACAGGATGCAGTTGATCAGATGATGCAAGCCTTCGACAGCAGGCGCAAACTGGTGGTGGAAGGCCTCAACGCCCTCCCCGGCATCTCCTGTAAAACACCCAAAGGCGCCTTCTACGCTTTCCCGAACATCAAGGAAACCGGCTGGCAAGCCAAACCTCTGGCATCAGCTCTGTTGGAGGAAGCTGGTGTCGCTCTCATCGGCGGACCTGATTTCGGCGTTTTGGGAGAAGGTTATCTGCGCTTTTCCTATGCCAACTCAGAGGAAAACATCAGCCGCGCATTAGACCGCGTGGCCGACTTTTTGGGCACCCACAAAAGCTAGATTTTAGCGCTGCGCTGTTACCACGATGGCTTTTTCGATCAGCTCGGAAAGGTCGGAAGCTTTGCTGTCATGATGCACTGGCTGCATGATGAGAAACAGCGAGGACGGACCAACGGAGGTTAAGCCATCCAGTTCGTCAATATCGAACTGAAGCACCACCTGCCCTTCGGCATCCAGAAGAGACAAACCTTCTTCATAGCTCCACTGCCACGCCGTGGCTTTGGAGATCGGCGCATAAAGCCCCTGACAGTTGGTTGTCTTGAACGCATTGCCATACCCGCTCGCAGCTGGCTCCGTCTCCAGTTGCGCAGAACAGGTTTTGGATGACAATGCATCAGAAATGGACCAGTGACCGGAAATCACGCTGGCCTGACTGGAAAGGACGCCTAAGCCAGCAAACGCCAGGGTTGCGCCAGCCATTACTACTGTTTTTCTCAAAATCCCATGCATGCGAACAGCCTCCAGGATCTGTTTTATGTTCAGATTCTGGGCGCAATCAGTTAACTCAAGGTTAACAAGAAACTAAGCGAGAGATAACAGCTCTAAAAACATAAATTATTCATGGATTTAACACAAAAACAAATACACGCATTACTTGTTAAGTACAGATACAATCTAAAATAAATCAAATTATATACTAGTTATTATTTACATGAAGTGCAAAGCACATCCGCTTTAGGTGATTTGCTTCACAAATCAACCGCCTCTTCGTCTTCTAAGGTCAGCGGCCCTTCCCGCATTCAAAACAACAACAAACAAGGAAGACGAAATGGCGTACGTTATGAACCAGGCCTGCAACCCCCAGGCATTGGCTGAGCAGGAGTTTGCCAGCCCAACCGGCCTGCTCGATTATGCAATCACAACGACATTGAACTCCTGCATCGGCGTCGCGGTCCGTGTTGGCAATCGCTTCATGGCTGCTCATCTCGTCATGTACGGCCAGCAAATCCCTTATGTTGCGCCAGCCAATCTGCAGATCTTCAACGCTGCAGATGCAGACACAGTCTTCGCTTACATCGACAGCCTGCGCCTGCAAGAAAACTCTGCCAATTTCGACGAAGCCATTTTATTTGGGGCAACGGATGAATGGAGAAACACCGGCGGAGCGCTCACCAACGGCTACAACCGCCTGCGCGACCTGATCAGACAACGCAACAACAACCAGCCTCCTGTCAGCAACGATACAGGCGACGGCAAGCACATTATCCGCATTCAGGGCGGCAACTTGAATATCAGGAATATCGGCTAAACACCAAGCCAACAAAGGGAGCGCTCATTCAAGAGCGTTCCTTAATCGAAACAGATGAGTCGTTTGATTGATTAACCGACGAGCAGCACCAAACAAGTCATGGCCAGCGTGAAAAAGCCGAACATCTTCAGGTCTTTATGATCTTCAACACTACCGCGGAAACTGACCATGGTGAAACTCCGAAACGCAATACAAGATGCCGCTTAGATAAGCGCGGCATAGTAAACATAGAGTTTCAATGCGGCAGTTTCACGATCACGCGGCCACCACACCATTTCAAAGGTCAGTTACTCAGGATTCGCTCACAACCCATCCACGGAAACAAGGCGCTCACCCGGTGGCGGAGCACTCTCGCGAATGCGCAGCTTCGGCTCAATTAACATCAACTCACTATTAAGCTTTTCGCCTTTCATCTGCGAAAGCATGAGCTCTGCAGCCTTTACACCGATGGTGCTCGCGCCATTGTCCACAGTGGTCAAAGCGGGCGTACGATTTTCGGTGCCGTCGGTGTCATCATAGCCAACAATCGCCAGCTCTGGCCCCGGCTCCACACCGAGTCGCCGCACAGCACTCATCACGCCCAGCGCAACAAGGTCATTAAAGCACACCACAGCCGTTGGCTTCGGGTCTGCCTCAACAATCTGCCTGGCAACAGACCGGCCATCATCCTGCGTCATCAGCTCTGGAATATCCATCTGGTCATCCGCATTGATGCCCGCATCTTCCAAAGCCGAGCGCCAACCACGGTTTCTGTCCCGGCCTGCAGAACTGCCACGCCGACCACCAACCATTGCAATCTGCGTATGCCCCTGCTCAATCAGATGCTTCGTAATGCGATAGGAGCCAAGAAAGTCATCCCCGCGAACACAAGGTGCATCCGCACCAGCCACATCCCGGCACACCAACGTCACCGGCACGCCCTGCCGCACGATTGAGTTGATATCCTTCTCTGTGGTGCCAACAGAAGCGCAAAGAATAAGCCCATCCACGCGGTGCTGCAGCAGCGTGTCCGTGAAATGCTTCTGACGCTCCACAATATCACGGTGATTACAGATCAGGATGGTCTTGTTGTGCTGCGCCAACGTTTCTTCCAGCCCACGAAACACCTCAGCAAAGTAAGGATTGAGAATATCGTGAACCGCCACCCCAATCATGTTGGATTGAGATGTCCGCAAAGATGCTGCCGAGCGGTTATAGATATAGCCCACTTCCTCAGCATAGGCTTTCACCCGCGCTTTGGTGGCTTTAGCGATTAAAGGAGAATCTCTCAGAGCCAAGGAAACTGTAGCCGTCGAAACACCCAGTTTCTCAGCAAGATCGCCTAATCTCAATGGTTTACCAGTGCCGCTCAATGCTGATGTCCTCGCATATCCAGCCGGATCCGTTTTGTATTCTTAAGCACTTATGCACAGCAACATTAGCAAATAGCAATACTCCAGACTGCCAACAAAGAGAATTCATTATGAATTCTCAAGTTTCAGTCACTTGTTAAACCCATCAGACATCCTGATATATTTGCCGATAACTCATAATCGCATTGGTAGGTTTCAGAATATGTATTCCGACTTCAAATTGCTCGCCCAATACAACACCTGGATGAACACCCGGCTCTACACATGTGCGGAGCAACTCAGTGAGGAGCAGCTGAAGGAAGATCGCGGCGCATTTTTCCAATCCATCTTTGCAACCTTCAATCATATCGTGGTGGGAGATCTCACATGGTTGCGCCGCTTCGCCCAGCACTCACCAAGCTACAAAAGCCTGCAGAAACTAGAGGGATTTCCGGTCCCAACAGCGCTCACGTCCATCCCTTTTGAAGACTGGGAGGACCTGAAAGCAGCACGTCAGAGTCTGGATGAAATCATTGAAGAATTTGCAGGGGACATCACCCCATCTGAGGCAGACGAGGCTCTTTCATATGCCAACATGAAGGGCATACCAGCGACGAAAAACTTCGGGGATCTGGTGCTGCATTTTTTCAACCACCAAACCCACCACCGGGGGCAGATAACAACCCTGCTCACCCAGTTCGGACTGGAAACACCAGATACAGATCTGCTGTTTCTTTGCCGGGACGCTTAGAGTGCGTTCCGTTTGATTGAGTTCAATCAAACGACAAGAATTCGCTCAAAATAAAGAAGTTAGAGTATGGGGCGTGAATGCAAATGAACGCAAGCATGCTCTAAATCTATAAAATATAAAGGCCTGTGTTCAATGCGCAGGCCTGAAGCCGTCAGCTCAATCAGCCGCTTCCAGCTCTACTTTCTTTTCTGCCTGCGCTTCAGCAGTTTTGTCTTCATTCTCCAGCTCATCTTCCAGATCCGGATCATCTTCAAAGCTGGCAGAAAGGTTCTTCTCAACCTGACGCAACAAACGACGCAGCTTCTTGCGGTCCTTGTCATCCATGCCAGCCAGCGCTTCTTTCTCAAGCCGCTTCCATGCACGGTCGACCTGCAAAATCCGCTCACGGCCTTCTTCACTCAGAAACACTCTCGCAAGCCGGCCATCAGTTTCGGAGATCCGACGAAACACAAGCCCTTGCGCAGTCAGACGTGTCACCATCTTCGTAACTGTCGGAGGCTGTACACCAAGCGCCAACGCCAGCTGGCTCATGGTCTTGCCATCTGTCTCGCTCAAAACCTTCAGAACCGCTTCCTGCCCCGGATGCAATCCAATGCGCGATAAGTGTGCCCCAGAACGCGCCCGCTGCGCTTTCGCGGCTTGAGCAAGACGAAAAGTCGTGCTCTTTTTAAAATTGAAACCCATGGTCTGGCTAATCTCGCTGCTGTCCCGATCAACGTAAAACGCCCGAAAAAAGGCGCCGTACAGCAGTGATAGCCGCCGAATATATAACTCAGATGACAGTTCGATAATTATTTAGTGACCTAATGAGATTTCTTAGGCGAATAAGCTCTTTAAGTTCTACTCAGTGGGATTTTTGAGGTTACGCGGATACTTTTATCCGGTGTCCCATCGCCTGTTCCAAAGCATCCACCGCTTCACGGCAATACGCCGCGTACTGTGATTCCATCCGGTAATTCAGTGAGCGGGGGTAAGATGCATCCAACGTCATGTCGTGGGTAATCCGCCCCGGCCCAGCGGCCATCACCACAATACGGGAGGACAGGAACACGCTCTCATAAACAGAGTGCGTCACAAACAGAATGGTCCAGTCATAGGTGGATTTCAGCTCAAGCAGATCGTCATTCAGCTTGTTACGGGTAATCTCGTCCAGCGCCGCAAACGGCTCATCCATCAGTAACAGCTTCGGCTTGGTGACAAGAGCCCGCGCGATGGAAACTCGCATCTTCATGCCGCCAGAAAGCTCAGAGGGCATATGCGTTGCAAAATTGGAAAGCCCAACCATCTCCAGCGCTTCCTCAACGCGATCCTTCGCATCACGCTTGGAAACACCCTTCACCTTCAACGGCCAATAGACATTCTCAAAGGTACTCGCCCACGGCAGCAAGGTCGGTTCCTGAAACACAAACCCAACCTCACCCTGTCCAGACCGGACAATCTCGCCTGAGCTTGGCTCCTCCAACCCAGAAATGAGCCGCAGAATAGTAGACTTCCCACACCCTGACGGCCCAAGAATACTCAAAAACTCCCCCGCTCTCACATCCAAGTCGAACCCATCGATAGCGGTGGTGCCATTGTCGAAGGTCTTGGAGATGTTGTTTAGGGATAGGAGGGGGGAGTGCGTACCAACAATCAGATATTCTTTGCTATCAGACATAAAGCGATCTCATGTAAGGTCGCCAAAGCACGGACGGTACGGAAGACTTGCGCTCTGAGCAACTCAAAACGCAAGTCCATCTGGGTTTCTCTGCTATTCGTTAGAAGGACAATCAGCAGTCCGACCGCAGTTCACATTGGCAACACCACCTTTGGAATAAGAATAGTTAGTTAGCATGTTTGCCAAAGAGTTGTCAGGGATCTGATCTTCCTGTCCAAACTCTATGATGGCGTCTTCGATAAACTCCAGCAACTCAGTGCGCTTATTTTTCACATTTGCTATAAGAACCTCACATGTCGCCTTAAAGTCCTTGCCGTTAGCAAAAACGCCACTAGCATTCCATTTATCGGTGATATTCTCTCGGATGGTTTTCTTTGGAACCGTCTGAAACGCGTTGCGAACAATGGGATCAGCAATGGCGTCAAAATCAAGTAAAGTTTTCCGCTCTGCACCTGTTCGCACTTCTGCACCGGCATACCTCATCACAGCTTGAGGGACTAGCTGACATGGACCTGGCGCACCTGACAACACACCAATCCCCTTGGTACCTTCAGTCCAACCTTCAGAATTTTTGAACTGTTGTTGCATATAGCGAAGCAGGCTTGGCTTTCCATCTGGGGCTACAGCAGAACTACAGGATTTAAAGAACATACTGTTTGGGGCTTCATCCTGTGTCAAATAGAAATGCTCGGCAAAAGTCTTGTTTGGAATACCACCGATCGTCTTAGGACTACCATGAGACAACACCATAAAGTCTTTGTAGTCGTGCATGTATTTCCCGGTGTTTACACCGTAGAACGCACCTTCAGGAGTCATATAAAAAATGTCTGATCCGTAGTTGTTTTTTCTCGCCCATTCGATGGCAATCGCCACATTCACATTTTTACAAATGCGCTGATCAATCAACAGGGCGCGATTTTTGCCAGATGCCAATGCTGCATCATCTGCCCCAGCCTCACCAGCCATCAACCCAGCCAGCGCCAGTGCAACACCGCCGAGCAGTCCTTTTCGTGTCTTTCTGGAAAACATAATCGGCTTCTCCTTCTTATTGTTAGCCACCAAGAAGGACGGGGCATTGCTCTCCGCGTGAGCCACTAGCCCCAACAGCCAATCACCAGAGTAAACGCCTGCCTACCCACTACCTCTGAAAAACCAGAGCATCCCGCGCCTTCCCCCATGACGTCTGCGCTCCGACGCGTTACTCTGCGCGCCAAGACAACAAACACCGGAAAACCACATGAGCGCCCTGCCCCGCCGTTTTTGGCATGAGATGACAACGACTGACTTCTCTGAGAATGACACCAGCGACTGGATCGCGGTGTTGCCGATTGCGGCGATTGAGCAGCATGGCCCTCACCTGCCGGTCTACACGGACACCTGCATCGCGGAAGGGCAAGTCACTCGCACGGTTGAGCTGTTGCCCGATGATCTGCCAGTCACATTCCTGCCCGTTCAAGCTGTCGGCAAGTCAGACGAGCATCACTCATTCCCCGGCACGCTCAGCCTTACATGGGAAACCGCTGTCAAAGCCTGGATTGAGATTGGGGAATGTGTCGCCAGAGCAGGCATCCGCAAGCTGGTGCTGGCCAACTCCCACGGTGGCAACTCACCACTAATGGACATCATCACCCGCGACCTGCGTCTTAAACACAACATGCTCGCCGTGGAATCCAGCTGGCTCCGCTTCGGGCAACCGGAAGGTCTCTTCTCTGAGGAAGAGTTCACCTACGGCATTCATGGCGGTGACATCGAAACATCCATCATGCTGGCTCTTCGCCCGGATCTGGTGCGCATGGATCAGGCAACAGACTTCACCTCCACTCAAACCGACCACATCAAAAACGATGCTTACCTACGCGCCCATGGTCGCCATCAATATGGCTGGATGAGCGAAGATCTGAACAAAACCGGAGCCCTCGGCAACGCGGCCCTTGCCACTGCAGAGAAAGGTCAGGCATCCCTCACACACGCCTCTCAGGAGTTCATCAAACTCCTACGCGATGTGCAAAGATTTGATGTTTCATCTTTCGGTAAGAACTAACCAGAACCTGAATTAATCACGCAATTTCAACGTGGTAATACCTCGTAAAAATTCCTCTTGCCATAAATTGTCATTTATGACAGTTTACTCAAAACAAACACATGAGGTTGGCAATGAAGATCTGTCTCATCAAAGCATCTGCACCGAGCTACTTTAAAGATTACAAGAAAGCGCGTGGAGGCCCGCCTCAGTCCATCTTCTCAGCTGCGGCAGCAACCCCCCGCCATTTTCAGCTGGAGATGCATGACGAAACCATCAAGATGGTCGATCCCCGCAAGGTGACCGCTGACCTCGTGGTGCTTTTCTTCGCAACGCCGGACGCCAACCGAGGCTACGAGCTCGCCTCAGCTTTCTCGGAAAAAGGCAGTCAGGTTGTGATCGGCGGCCTCCACGCCACCTTCATGCCGGATGAAGCCAGCGAATACGCAGATGCAGTGATGACAGGTGAATGCGAAAACATCTGGGACGAGCTGCTGCAGGACGCCCAGAACCGCGACCTCAAACCAAGATACACCGGCACCTATGCCGACATGTCCAAACTCAACCCGTATCCACGCCACCTCATCACGGCTGAGCAGTACAATTGGGAGTGGTCTGTACTGGTGAGCCGTGGCTGTAAACACAATTGCAGCTTCTGCCTCATCCCCGGCATGCTCGGAAAAACCCGCTACCGGCCTATTCCAGACATTATTAATGAGATTTCTGAAATGGAAACGGATTGGGTGGAGCTGCACGCAGACCACCTGACCGAGGATCGCGACTACGCTCTGGAGCTGTTCAAAGCGTTAGAACCGCTCAAGATTAGATGGGCTGGTGAGACCACTATTCGCATAGCAGATGACCCGGAACTTCTCGAAGCAGCTGCCCGCTCCGGTGCGAAGTACTTGCTGATTGGAATAGAAACCCCATCCAAAGCAGCTCTTAAGCGTGCCGGAAAGGGTTTTGTGAAACCTGAAAACTTAAAATCTCAAATTTCTAACATTCATGCACATGGTATTATTGTCGACACCACAGCAATTTTTGGCTTTGACGAACATACACCAGAAATTTTCATCGAAACCGCCAAGTTCTACCATGAGATAGGGGTCGATATTACTGCCCCAGCCATTGCCATTCCGTTCCCTGGTTCACGCTTCTACAAACAGCTGGAACAGGAAGACAGATTACTCTCTGACAACTGGGGTGAATACGATGGCGCCCACGCCGTCTACCAACCAAAAAACATGAGCTGTGAAGAGCTTGAGGCCGGGGCGGAAGAATTCTCGCAGCATTTTTACTCAGTATCGCGGTCAGCTTCGAGAAAACTTCGTCAGATAAAAGATTTCGGGTTGGCAACCACACTTCAGATTTCGTGATTGCCAGCGCCTCATACCATTGGAAGGATGGCAAAGCCCAAAGGATCCCAACCCTGGAACTTTTCCGTCCAAAAAAGGAGAGCTTTTACAGCTCTCCTTTTTCCATAATTTCACCCCACAAAGCCGCATCAAAACCAAGCAAAAGCTGCTTTCCACCCGTAATAAGTGGCCTTTTAATTAATGAAGTTTCTTGCATCATCAACGCGATAGCAGAAGCCTGATCAGCCACGCCCGCCTTGGTTTCATCATCCAGTTTGCGCCATGTGGTACCGCGTTTATTAAGAACAGACTCCCACCCGAATCTCTCGCAGGCCTCGTTGAGTGCATTTTCATCTGCACCATCTTTTTTGTAATCGTGAAAAGTGTAGTCGACTTTTGATTCATCCAGAAGTTTACGAGCCTTGCGAACACTGTCGCAATTGCGAATACCATACATAATCAACAAGATCAGAACCCTTCATTTCCTCATCATTAGATGAAATATACTCATCTTAACGTTGGAGTGTCTCTCAACTGATACGCATTAAACCGCAAGAAATACATCCCTTAGCGCCTGAATACGCTATGAAATTGCGCTGCTCCCACATTATTTCCTCGTTTCAACTACGCAATGCCCCCTAGACGCATTCATTCATATGGGTAATATCACTAAGACGCCAGAATCCGCCTAATAAGTGGACGGCGAAACCAGAGGGGCCCCTGCAGAACAATTAATTATCTGCATGAGGGGGACAAGGGGAGTAAAAATAGAATGCGTTTAAAGATTGCATCCGCTGCATTGGCCATGACGCTTGCTGCCGGAACTCAGGCAAATGCAGAAACGTTTAAGTTCGCGTTTCAGGGGACATACAACCAGCTGGACCCATACAGCCTGAACGAAACCTTTACACTCGGCATGCACGGCAACGTATATGAAGGCCTCGTGCGCCGTTCTGCAGACCTTAAGATCGAACCAGCCCTTGCTGAAAGCTGGGAAGTTCTTGAGCCAACCCGCTGGCGCTTCCACCTGCGCAAAGGCGTAAAGTTCCACAACGGTAACGACTTCACAGCTGACGACGTGGTCTTCTCTGCAGACCGTGTGCGCGCTGAAGGCTCCGACATGACAACCCGCATCGCGAAAGACGTGAAGGTTGTTAAGGTCGATGACTACACCGTTGACTTCATCCTGCCAGGCGTTAACCCAATCCTGCACTCCGAGTGGTCCACTTGGTACATCATGGATAAGGAATGGACTGAAGCAAACAACGCTGTAAAGGTGACTTCTGCTTCTGACACCAATCCAAACTACGCATCTTTGAACACAAACGGCACCGGCCCGTTCAAAATCGCAACGCATGAGCCAGGCGTTAAAACCACTTTCACCGTAAACGACGGTTGGTGGGACAACAAAGTACACAACCTGACTGGTGTTGAGTTCACCCCAATCGGATCTGACGCAACCCGCGTTGCAGCTCTTCTCTCTGGCGAGCTGGACATGGCGTTCCCGATCCCGGTACAGGACATCAAGCGTGTAGACGGCAATGCTGGCACATCCGCTCTGACCGGTCCTGAGCTGCGCACCATCTTCCTCGGTTTCGACCAGAAGCGTGATGAGCTGCTCCACTCCAACATCAAAGGCAAGAACCCATTCAAGGACGTTCGCGTTCGTAAGGCGTTCTACCAGGCAATTGACGTTGACGCGATCAAAGCGAAAATCATGCGTGGTCTGTCCGAGCCAGCAGCTCTGATGATCTCACCATTCCTGTTCGCAAACTCCGGCGACTTCTCTCGTTACCCATACGACCCAGCAGCATCCAAGAAGCTTCTTGCAGAAGCTGGCTACGGTGACGGCTTTGAAGTTTCCATGGACTGCCCGAACGATCGTTACGTGAACGACGAAGCAATCTGTCAGGCAACTGCAGCATTCCTCGCACGCGTAGGCATCAAAGTGAACCTGAACGCACAGCCTAAAGCGAAATACTTCGCGAAGGTTCTCGCGTCCGGTGGTTACGACACTTCCTTCTACATGCTCGGCTGGACTCCAGGTTCTTTCGACAGCTACAACGTTCTGCTGAACCTGAACAACTGTCGTGACGACAAAGGCGCCGGCGGCCCATTCAACCTGGGTGGTTACTGTAACCCGAAAGTTGACGAGCTGACCAAGAAGGTTCTCTCCGAAAACGACGAAGAGAAGCGTAACGCTCTGATTTCAGAAGCTTACACAATCCTGAACGACGAAGTATCTCACATTCCTCTGCACCAGCAGGGTCTGGCTTGGGGTGTTTCCGACAAGGTTACTCTGAAGCAGCGTGCGGATAACGAGTTCCACTTCAAATATGTAGTGAAGAACTAAGTTTAACGCTTAGCCAAAAAAAGATAATAGCCCGGCGCCCTCGGCGCCGGGCACCTCTATTCTCAGGAACAACTATAAAACACCATGTTTGGCTTTATCTCCCGGCGTATCGCCATGGCTCTCGTGGTCATGTTTGTCGTAGCCTTAATCTCCTTCCTGCTTTTCCGCTTCGTTGGAGATCCTGTAAACCAGATGGTGGGCATTGAGACCACCCCAGAGCAACGTGAAGCCCTGCGCCAGAGCCTCGGCCTGAATGACCCTGTTCTCGTTCAGTTTTTCCGCTATGTCATGGGTGCGATCCAATTCGACTTCGGTAACTCCTACCAGTTCAAGCAGCCTGTGGCAGACCTGATCGGTCGCCGTCTGCCTGCAACTCTGGAACTGTCCTTTGCTTCTGCAGTTTTCGCACTGGCACTCGGCATTCCAATGGGCGTTTACACCGGTCTGAACCGCGATTCATGGCTCTCAAAGATGTTCCTGTCGGTATCTCTCGTAGGTATCTCCCTGCCAACATTCTTTATCGGTATTCTGTTTATCTTCCTGTTCTCAGTCACCCTGCAGTGGCTGCCAAGCTTCGGTCGTGGCGAAGTCACTGAGCTCGGCTCGTTCTGGGATACAGGCTTCCTGACCATCAGTGGTATCAAGGCAATCATCCTGCCGGCGATCACCCTTGGTCTTTATCAGATGACCCTCATCATGCGCCTGATCCGCGCTGAGATGCTGGAAGTTCTGCGCACCGACCACATCAAGTTCGCCCGCGCACGCGGCCTGCCGAACCGGTCCGTCTATTACATCCACGCACTCAAAAACACGATGGTGCCTGTTATCACCATCACCGGCCTGCAGCTCGGCTCCATCATCGCCTTCGCGATTATCACCGAGACAGTGTTCCAATGGCCAGGTATGGGCATCCTCTTCCTGCAAGCCGTGCAGAACGTGGATATTCCGATCATGGCAGCTTACCTGCTGCTCACCGCTTTCATCTTCGTGGTCATCAACCTCATCGTAGATATTCTCTACGTTGTGATTGACCCACGCCTGCGCACCGAACGCGGCCGCGCATAAGAAACGGTAAGGACAACAATCATGACAGATAACACACCAACCGTTTCCGGCAGCGAGGCTTCAGAAGCCTCCCGCTCCGCATTAGCTCGTTTTCTGGACAGCGACCTGCTGCACAGCTTCCTCAGCTCCAAGGTGACCGTTCTTGCGGCCATCACTACGCTGGGTCTGATGCTGGCTGCTCTGTTTGCGCCAATCGTGGCACCGTTCAACCCATTCGATCTGGCCCAGATCAGCATTCTGGACGCGCGTATCCCGCCAATCGGCATGGAATGGTCCGACCCACGCTACCTGCTGGGTACTGACGATCAGGGCCGAGACCTGCTTTCCGGCATCCTGTACGGCATGCGCATTTCATTGGCAGTGGGCTTCCTGTCCGTTGCCTTTGCAGCAGTCCTTGGCATTACTCTGGGCCTGATCTCCGGTTATGTGGGTGGTCGTACAGATGCGATTATCATGCGTATCGCAGAAGTTCAGCTCACCTTCCCGGCAATCCTGCTCGCGCTGCTTATTGACGGTATCGCAAACGGTATCTTCGGCAACATCGACCGTGAAACCTGGGCAATCTGGATCCTCACCTTCTCCATCGGTCTGTCCTTCTGGGTGCAGTATGCACGTACAGTGCGCGGCTCCACGCTGGTTGAGAAGAACAAGGAATACGTTCAGGCTGCCCGCGTGATCGGCATTCCGGCATGGATCATCATGATCCGTCATGTGCTGCCAAACGTGCTTGGCCCGGTTCTGGTTATTGCAACCATCAACCTTGCTCTGGCGATCATCACAGAAGCAACTCTCTCCTTCCTCGGCGTTGGCGTTCCATCAACACAGCCATCTCTGGGCACGCTGATCCGCATCGGTAACGACTTCCTGTTCTCAGGCGAGTGGTGGATTGCGATCTTCCCAGGTCTGGCGCTCGCGATCCTCGTTCTGGCAGTGAACCTGCTGGGCGACTGGCTCCGCGACGCACTGAACCCGAAACTGCGCTAGGGAGAGAGACCATGAGCATCTTAGATATTCGCGGCCTCACCGTTCAGTTTCCGAGCCGCAAAGACGTCTTCACGGCGTCCCGCAATGTCAATCTCTCCGTAGACGCCGGTAAAATCCTCGGCGTTGTGGGCGAGAGTGGCGCTGGTAAGTCCACCGTTGGTAACGCCACCATCGGCTTGCTGGAACATCCAGGCCGCATTGCAGAAGGTGAAATCCACCTCGACGGTCAGCGCATCGACAATCTTGATCCGGAAAGCATGCGTAAGCTGCGTGGTAAACGCATCGGCATGATCTTCCAGGATCCGCTGACCTCTCTGGATCCACTGCAGACCATCGAGTTTCAGCTGGTCGAAACCATCCGCCTGCACCTGCCGCTTTCTAAGGAAGAAGCACGTGCCCGCGCGGTGGATCTGCTGGATCAGGTCGGCATTCCAAACCCGCAAGAGCGTATCTCGCAGTACCCGCACCAGTTCTCTGGTGGCATGCGCCAGCGCGTTGTAATCGCCCTTGCCCTCTGCGCAGACCCGGAAGTTGTCATCGCCGATGAACCAACAACCGCTCTGGACGTATCCATTCAGGCGCAAATCCTGAAGCTGATGAAGCGTCTGTGTGAAGAGAAGAATGTGGCAATGGTCGTCATCACCCACGACATGGGTGTGATTGCGGACCTCACCGACCACGTTGCAGTGATGTACCGCGGAGATCTCGTCGAATACGGCGAGTCTAAGCAGGTTCTGGGCGCTCCAAAGCACCCATATACCCAGAGTTTGATCGCTGCTGTGCCTCGCCCTGACGTGAAAGTACATCGCTTCCCGCAGGTAGACTACATTGAAGGCTCCGCTAAGCCATTCAAACAGATCGACATCTCCACCCACTGGCTGGGTAAGGCCCGTGACTACAAGTCTGTCGATGGTCCACTGCTGGATGTAAAAGACATCACCATGAAGTTCCTCACCAAGGACGCATGGATTTCTAAGAACAGGCAGTACTTCACCGCTCTGGATAAGGTCAGCTTTGACATCCACGCAGGTGAAACCTTTGGCCTCGTGGGCGAAAGTGGCTCCGGTAAATCAACCATGGCCCGCGTCATCACTGGTCTCTACCATCCAGCAGGTGGCACCGCCCACTTCGCAGGGCAGGAACTGACCAGTCTGAAGGACAAGAAGCAGGTTCTGACAATGCGTCGTCAGATGCAGATGATCTTCCAGGATCCGTTCTCTTCCCTGAACTCCCGTATGCGTGTGCGTGATATTGTTGCGGAACCAATCAAGTTTCACAAACTGGCCAGCACCAACAGCGAAGTAAACCAGATCGTTGATGACCTTCTGGAGCACGTCGGCCTTGGCGTTGCAGCTGCTGCCAAGTTCCCGCACGAGTTCTCCGGCGGTCAGCGTCAGCGTATCTCCATTGCCCGAGCACTGGCGACCCGCCCACGCTTCCTGGTTTGTGACGAGCCAACCTCTGCGCTGGACGTGTCAATTCAGGCTCAGATCCTCAACCTGCTGAAGGATCTTCAGGACGAGCTGGGCCTGACCATGCTGTTCATCAGCCATGACCTCGCGGTCATCCGGCAGATGTGTAACCGCACCGGCGTTATGCGCCACGGCCAGCTTCTGGAAGTCGCGGACACCGAAGACCTCTTCGACAATCCCCAACACGCTTACACCAAGGAGCTCCTCTCCCTGATGCCAAGCATGGAAGGCCTGTCCCGCCAGAACCTCGAAGAAGAACTGGCCTGACGCCCCCCAAATCCCAAACACCACAAAGGGCCCTCACGGGCCCTTTTCTTTTGCCTGCATGCCAGACAAGTTAACGCGATCCCACAATCTCTAACTCAATAGCGTTTAAAGTCACTATCTCAATCTTCACCTCGTATTACCTTCAGAGAAAACTTACGAGGTGCACTAGGATTTTCGTTAAGGATACCGCCGCTATGGTCTGCGCGTCCGCGAGGACTCAAAGCTACAAATGCAACTTCTCCCGATCAGAGCAGGCTCACAATGAAAAAAACAACTGCTACCATCGCTGGCCTTGGCGCATTGGCCCTTTTCATCTCTCCAGTACTGGCTGACAATCACGACACCGGCCAACCCAAAGTCGAGTTCACCAACCTGTCTCTGGTTGATGGTTCGCCTGATGATGGCACCTGCAAAACACGTTACTCCGGCGGTTACACAGTCACCCCGAAGAACGGCAAAGCTGACACAAGTGAAGATCAGGCAGCCTCCGAGGATTCCGGCGTTCTGATTGCAGAGTCTGACGGCACCGTTGGCGAAGGTATCTTCACAATTTCAAACACCTACGAAATCGTCTTTGAAGACAGCGCAAACAACCCACCAGTTGAAGTGCAGATGTTTGCCTCCGGCCTGATCGGTGAAAACCCAGTCACCGGCGTATTTTCTGACGGCACCTGCCGCGGTCACATCACCGTTGGGCAACCAGACAAATCCTGACGGAACGCCCCTCTAGCTCGTCAGAGCACAAAACAAGCTTTGACCGAGTAAACGAGCAGCTTCTCATGCCGTGCCATCCACCAATGGCGCGGCATTTTCTTTGGCGCACGACGGCCCGCTAATTCTCAAAAAACCCAGCATTTCCGCCAAATGATTGCGCTGTCAAATATTCGCCAAAGTTAGGCGTACACATAGCAGGTTCGCATCTTCCTTCTTTCGCAGACGAAAACCTGTCATGTTTATGCACCTTTCCATAATCGGAGTAATCACCTTGCTCCTCATGTCCTTTCTGGGCATGGTACATCCGCTTGGCGATAGCTTGTCAGTGTTCCGGCTGCCATTGGCGGTCCTGCTCGCGGTCCTCACCTTGTTCTGTTATCGCCAGCCCACCATGATGATCACCGGCTTCATCATCGCTATCTTCAGCAGCGCAACCGTTTTGTGGGCGTATCAGGGAGAGAGCGTTCCAAACAGCTATGACCTCACCGTCTACCAGAAGAACCTGAGCTTCCGGCCCGGCGACCGTGTTGATGTGCTGGAAGATATCCTGATGCTGAAACCGGATGTCATCACCATGCAGGAGGTCCATAAAAGGCACCTGCCGCTGATCAATGCGTTGAAGGAAAACTACCCTTCCCACATCGTCTGCCCGTTCACGGCAGTCGGCGCTGTGGCCGTGCTCTCCCGCCTGCCACTCGCTACAGATTCCTTCCGCTGCGAGATCGGTCTGGGCATCGCTGCCCTGCATATCCAAAGCAAGGAAGGTCCGCTCTGGGTCGTTTCCATCCACCAGCACTGGCCTTGGCCGTTTTATCAGGAAAATCAGGCGGAACAGATCATCCCGATCCTGTCTGAGCTAAAGGGCCTCAAGCTCGTGGCGGGTGATTTCAACATGGTGCCGTGGTCCCATATTATGGGCCAGTACACCGAGGTAACGAACACGCAGATGGCTGGCCCCTTCAAAGCCAGCTTCCTGTTCAAAGGCACCTACGCCATGCGTATTGACCATGTGCTCGCACCAAAGGGCGGCCAAACGTTTCTCCGCCCTTACTACGGCTCAGACCACCACGGCCTTTACGCACAGGTCGATCTCTAAGCAGCCTGAACCTTACGCGCCACAATAAACCGCCCCATCGGCGAAGATGGATAGTTGCCGGTTTCGACAATCTTGAAACCCGACTGCTCAATCATCCGCTCCAGTTGTACCTGCTTCAAGTAGTTCACATAGGGCGCATAACCAACAAGACGCATCACGTTGATCAGCCACCGCCAGTAAAACGGACAATCACCCACACACGGCGTTTTGGTGATAAACAACCCATCCGGCTTCAACATCCGGTGCACCTGCTTGAGAACACTCACAGGCCCCTTGATCAGATGAACCACATTAAAGGCCATCACCACATCATAGCTTTTGCCCTCAAACACTCTGCTGCCAGCGGGAGTATGCACAAAGCTAATGTTCTCAATGCCATCGTTCCAGGCCTTTTCCTGCCCAAACTCAATCATCTTTCCGGAAATGTCACTGGCAGTCATGTACTTGACATGCTTGGCTAAAAGCATCGCGGTTGAGCCACTGCCACACCCCAGCTCCAGCACCTCTTGCTCAGAGGAGAGATAAGAGCGCACACGGTCCATTGCCTTCTCATAGGAAGCAACGTCTTTCATAGGACGCGCCACATACCCCGGCGCCTGTTTGTCCCAAAATCCTGCGGAATCCTGCATAGAAAACCCTCCATTTCCTGCAGTGTATCCATGCAAATTCTCAAAACAAATTGCCAAAATTCGCAGCTGAGGTATACAAATATGCATGAATTGGCAGAGCGTCTCTTTTGATTGGAACCAGGCCCGCGCTTTCCTTGTCACTGCGGAGGAAGGCTCCCTGTCGGCTGCAGCAAGGGCTTTGGGCCTCACCCAGCCCACATTGGGCAGACAAGTCACCGCGCTGGAGGAAGCGCTTGGCGTAACCTTGTTTGAACGCGCAGGACGCTCGCTCTCCCTTACGCAGGCAGGCATGGAACTGCTGGAACACGTGAAGTCCATGGGCGAAGCTGCCAACCGCATCTCGCTGACGGCTTCAGGCCAATCGCAGGAGATTGACGGCACCGTCTGCATCAGTGCCAGCGACACGGCTTCGGCTTATATCCTCCCGCCAATCCTAAAGAAGCTCCGCGAGATCGCACCCGGCATCCATGTTGAGATCGTCGCCACCAATGCCGTCAGCGATCTGCAGCTGCGCGAAGCCGATATCGCCATTCGCCATGTAAGACCGGAACAGCCAGACCTCACCGCACGGCTTGTCAGGGAAACAACGGCGCACTTTTACGCCAGCAAAACCTATCTGGACCGCAAAGGCCGCCCTCAGTCCACCAGCGACATGGCAACCCACGAGTTCATCGCTTTTGACCGACCAGATCTGTTCCTCAAGCATTTCAGCGAAACAGACCTGCCGCTGAGCGAGCACAACTTCAAGCAAACCACCGCTAGCGGTCTGGTGGGGTGGGAGCTGGCAAGAAACGACCTCGGCATCATCGTCATGATCCGGGAGATCGCAGATAAGTTCCCAGAGATGGAACAGGTGCTGCCCAGCTTTGAGCCATTCAACGTGCCCTTCTGGCTGGCAACACACCGCGAGCTGCACACCTCCAAGCGCATCCGCCTGGTCTTCGACCTACTGGCGGACACGCTCTCTGCAAAGCAGTGGTTATGCTGAAACAGGCTCTCCAGCCATCACGTAACACAGCTGATCAAACTGCTGACGCCACGCAGAGACCTCTGCAAGATACTGCTCTGGCTGATCAGATCGCAGCGCCGCTGCAATCAGGCGGGCCATCTCAGCGGCATGTTCCACACCAACGCCCCAGCGCACCAGTTCAGGGGTGCCAATGCGCAGCCCGTTCATGTCACCATCCACCTCAGAAATCGGCAATCCGATGCCACAAGCGAGGAAGCCAGCCTTACGAAGCTTTTTGGAGGCAGCCTGCCCGCCACCAAACTCAGCAGCTTCAACCGCAAACTGGTGCGACTGCGTAAAGCCCTGCGCCTTGGCAAAGACCGGAATACCTTCCCCATCTAACGCTTGAGCTAAAGCCTTGGAGACAGCGATCATCTCTGCAGCATAAGCCTGTCCATACTCTTTCCAATCCAGCATGGTCACTGCCAAAGCAGCAGACTTCGCCGCATCAAAGTTGGCCGTCATACCGGGAAACGCAATGGCATCCATCCGCTCAATCAGCTCAGCGTCGTTGGAAACAATCAGACCACCAGCAGGCCCGCCAAGGCTCTTGTAGGTGCTCATGGTCATGAAATGTGCGCCCTCTTCCAGCGGGTTCGCCCAGGCCTTGCCTGCAATAATCCCGCACTGATGGGCCGCATCAAACATCACCTTCGCACCCACCTCATCGGCAATCTCACGAATAGCACGCACCGGATGCTCAAAGAGGTTGAGGCTGGACCCAACCGTAATCAGCTTCGGCTTTTCCGCCTTCGCCAGTTCACGAAGCCCGTCCACATCAATTGTGTAGCCATCCGCATTCACCGGCGCTGGCACAGTACGCAACCCATAAAGGCCTGCACAGCCTGCAATGTGATGGGTCACATGCCCACCAATGGAAGCAGGCGGCGCGATGATCGTATCTCCCGGCTGGCAGGTGGCCATGAAACCATAAAGATTGGCGATGGCGCCAGAAGGAACGCGGATCTCAGCGTACTGTGCATCAAACACTTCCGCACTCAGCTCAGCGGCAATCACCTCAATCTCTTCAATGGCTTCCAGACCCATCTCGTATTTGTCACCGGGGTAACCAAGCGAAGGGCGAGACCCAATGCCAGAAGCCAGAAACGCTTCCGCGCGCGGGTTCATCACATTGGTCGCCGGGTTCAGGTTGAAGCACTGCTCCTCATGGATCTCCCTGTTCTGAGCTGCCAATGTGTCCAGCCTGTCCAGCAAAGCCGCAGAACTCTGCGTTTGCGTGCGCTGTGCAACCTCCTGCACCAGTGCTTCACACTCAGCCGGAACCCAATTTCGTTTCGCTAAAACCATCACAACCTCCCAATTGCTAAGAGCAGTGTGCGGACAGGATGCTTGAGAGCGCAAACCAGAATATGTAATTATTGGCCTAGAAAAACTAAGGCTAAGCGATGTCAGTTTCTCCATCCCGCCCCAAGGGCCCGCCCCTCAACGCCCTCCGCGCTTTCGAAGCAGCGGCCCGTCTTGGCGGCTTTGCCAACGCAGCAGAAGAGCTGAGCGTCACACCCGGCGCCGTTTCACAGCACATCAAGGCATTGGAAGAGTGGGTCGGTACAGACCTGTTCGAGCGCCGCTCGCAAGGCGTTCACCTGACAGAGCTGGGACAGGAGATCGCCCCGCATTTCTCAAAGGCCTTTGATGAACTGGGCAATGCCGTCAGACAGCTGAGAGCCAAAACCAGCCGCAAAACCATTCACATCGCAGCCCTGCCAAGCGTCGCCCAACTCTGGCTCTCTCCGCGCCTGCCCAAAATCCGCGCCGCTTTGCCAGACACCAACATCTCCGTCATCGCACTGGAGACACCACCCAATCTGGACCGTGAAATCTACGATCTCTCCATCTTCATCGGCAAACCCAAAGACACAGCTCAGGAGCAGGTCCTCGCGGAAGACCTCATCACCCCGGTCTGCGCACCTTCAACAACAAGCCAGTTGAAAACACCGGAAGATCTGGAGCAAACCACACTCCTGCATGACGCGATCTGGGCCGAAGACTGGCAACTCTGGGCAAATGCAAACGCACCAAAACTCAAAGGCTTAAACCAAGGCCCGAGTTATTCCCTCTATGCCATCGCATTGGAGGAAGCCAGAAACGGCGCTGGCGTTCTGATGGGTCACAAAGCCCTCGTTGAACCGTCTTTGCAAAAGGGCGATCTCAAAGCTCCCTTCACTGGGTGGCACCCAACTGGAAAGTCGCTCATCCTGGAATGCGCCAGCCTGCCGAACCCACCAAAAGAGATCAGTCAGATCATCTCCCTGCTGACCACGTAGTTTCAACCACTTCCCATAACGTGACTATCCACAGCACCACGTTTCAACACAACACGGCCAAAACAGCGCAAAGAGTCTCAAACCCTATGTGTTCTCTGCAAATTTGATCAAAGCGTGATCGCAGCTTTGATCACGATCACAGCAGCTCTACATCACATAGGGGAGCTTGCGTATTCACCCGCTCTACAACCTCTTGACCCGCCATCACCAATGGTAATAAGTCCTGATGGTCTGAACTCGGCAACCGAAGATAGCTCTGATGAACACACCCTCAGCCTCCGCAGCCCAAACCGTCAAACTCGACATCACCGGAATGACATGCGCAGGTTGCGCCTCCCGCTTAGAAAAGACTCTGAAAGCGACTGAAGGTGTGGTCAACGCCACCGTCAACTTCGCGCTGGAAATGGCAGAGGTCGACCACCTGCCACAGATCGCTGCAAACGATCTGGTTGATGTGGTCACCACAGCTGGTTTTGAGGCGAAAGAGCGTCGGGATGAAGCCGAGGCAGCACAGAAGGCTTTTGAAGAGCGCGAAGCACATAGCGACGCAGAAGAACGCAAAACCTTTCAACTTTTCGCGCTATCGACGCTGCTGGCAATTCCTCTAGTGATTCCAATGGTTTTGATGGCGTTTGGCGTGCAGTTTGAGCTCTCTGGCGTGCTGCAGTTTGCATTAGCAACGCCAATCCAGATTTTCGTCGGTGCACGATTCTATAAGGGCGCATTCGCAGCCCTGCGCCATGGCGGCGCAAACATGGATGTCCTCGTTTCTCTGGGCACATCCGCTGCGTATCTGTATAGCGTATACAACGTCTTCTTCGCGTCTCAGGCTGAGGCCGCCGACCTTTACTTTGAGGCATCCGCTGTCATTCTCACCCTCATCCTGATGGGTAAGTATCTGGAAATCAGAGCAAAACGCTCCACATCCGCAGCCGTCCGTTCTCTGATTGCCCTGCGCCCAACAACAGCCAACAAGATCGTTGGCGACAAGATTATCCCCGTCAGCATCTCTGATCTGCGTCTGGGTGATTACATTGTTGTCAAACCGGGTGAGCGTGTTCCAACCGATGGCCTGATTGAAGACGGCGAAAGCGAGCTGGATGAATCTATGCTTACCGGTGAGAGCCTGCCCGTGCACAAAAACACAGGCGATCAGGTAACCGGTGGAACAATCAACGGTTCCGGTGCAATCTTTGTGCGCACCACAGCCCTTGGTGAATCAACACGCTTAGCCCAGATTATCCGACTCGTTGAAGGCGCACAGGCCTCCAAGGCACCTTTGCAGAAATTAGTCGACAAAGTCGCCGCTATTTTTGTCCCCGTCATTGTCCTGATCGCACTGGCAACCTTCGCCGGTTGGATGGTCTACTCCGGCGATGTCACAACAGCGGTCGGCGCATCTGTTGCCGTCCTCGTCATCGCCTGCCCTTGCGCACTGGGACTTGCTACCCCAACCGCCCTTGTTGCAGGCACCGGCGCAGCAGCGAAGGCAGGCATACTTATCCGCGATATCGAAGCGCTGGAGCGGGCACATAAAGTCGACACCATCCTCTTCGATAAAACCGGCACACTCACAGTCGGCAAGCCAGTTCTGACGGATGCACAGGCCTTTGACCGCAACGACGATCGCCTGCTGACCATCGCCGCCAGCATCCAGCTGGGCAGTGAGCACCCGCTCGCCAGCGCACTTATCCGCGCTGCGGAAGAGCGCAACCTCAAGCTCACCCGCCCACGGTCCATCAAAGCTATCCCCGGCAAAGGCCTGATCGCAGAGCTCACTGGCCAGCAGGTCTCCATCGGCAACGCAGCCCTGATGAAAGACCTCAACGTAGCCCCCTCAATGATGGGCGATGGCCTTGTAAAGACTTATGAATCCGCCGGTAAAACCGCCGTCACAGTCGCCCTCGGCGACCGCGCCATCGGCGTCCTCGCCTTCGTAGATCAGGCGAGAGACTCCGCTAGAGAAGCTGTAGAATCCCTTAAAAATCAAGGCATTCGCACAGTCATGATCACCGGCGACACCGAACTCGCCGCCAAAAACATCGCTGATCAAGTCGGCGTAGACGAGTTCCAGGCCCGAGTTCAGCCAGAAGGCAAGAACGAAGTCGTCAACGATCTGAAAGAGCAAGGCTATCATGTAGCTATGGTTGGCGATGGCATCAACGATGCCCCTGCTCTGGCCGCTGCTGATCTGGGCATAGCGATGGGGTCCGGTGCCGATGTGGCTCTGGAAACTGCAGGAGTTACTCTCATGCGCTCCGAGCCGAAAATGATCCCGGCAGCGCTCGACATCTCCAAAGCAACCCTCAGAAAAATCAGACAGAACCTGTTCTGGGCCTTCATCTACAACATCATCGGCATTCCACTGGCAGCGCTCGGGTTACTCTCCCCGGTCATCGCAGGCGCAGCTATGGCCATGAGTTCAGTATCTGTCGTCACCAACGCCATGCTGCTGCGGCGATGGAAGCCAAAGAACATGAACTGATATCAGCAATCACAGCCCCATGAAGACAACTTCTGGGGCTGTTTTTCTATAAAGCCTGTTTCGGTTGACCAATCTACGCATTCCCTAGAAGAACTCAGACCAATTAAAACAACTCGATTACATAGCCAAATATTTTCCCCTCACTACTGACCTGATTAAATATATAAATTCACCTTAGACGGAAAACTAAACGCACTCACATAAGGTCAACCAATATATAAAATGGTTTGACAACTCCCCGAATCCGTCCAATGCTTTCCAATACATATCGCAGCCTCAGCATTCCTTAGTTTCATCTCACGAATACATTCGCTGCGATAATCAGGGGGGAAGCATATGTTTACGAGAAAGATTGCCAAAGCGACAGTTCTGTGCGCTGCTCTACTTGCAACAACTTCATTTGCCTACGCGAAGACATTGAAACTCAGCCACAATCAGGGGCCAGAGCATCCTCTGCACATTTCCATGCAGCATATGGCAGACAAAGTAGCGGAAGCCACCAACGGTTCACTCAAAATCCGCATCTACGGCAACGGTGCCTTGGGAACTCAAAGGGAATCCATGGAGTTAGTGCAGGAAGGCACCCTCGCCATGGCCAAAACCAACGCCAGCGAACTCGAAGCCTTTGAAGAGTCTTACTCCGCACTAAACCTGCCTTACATCTTCGTTGACGAGAACCACTATTTCGACGTTCTCAGCGGCCCAATCGGCGATGACATCCTTGCTGCATCCAAAGACAAAGGCTTCATCGGATTGACTTTTTACGTGGAAGGCGCCCGCTCCTTCTATGCCAACAAGGCCATCAACTCACCAGCCGATCTCAAAGGCATGAAAATCCGCGTTCAGCCATCTCCTTCCGCAATCCGCATGGTGGAACTGCTCGGCGGCAGCCCAACTCCAATTGCCTGGGGCGAACTCTACAGTGCACTCCAGCAGGGCGTGGTTGATGGTGCAGAGAATAACCCACTCGCGCTGACCACAGCACGCCACGGCGAAGTCTCCAAAGTCTACTCCGATGACGGGCACACCATGATCCCATCTATCGTGGTGATTTCAACAATCATCTGGAACACGCTAAGCGCTGACGAGCAAACAGCAATTCGTGACGCTGCCAAGTCTTCCATGCACTTCCATCGTGCCCAGTGGAATGACATGACCAAGAAGCACATTGAGCAGGCAAAATCTGAGCTGGGCGTGAAGTTCGTTGAGGTGGATAAAGCGCCATTCATTGAAGCTGTCTTGCCAATGCATGCAGAAGCAGCGGAAAAATCTGAAAGAGTTGGCTCCCTGATCACACGCATCAAAGCGTTGACCCAGTAAGCCCTCTACAAGAATGCGAAAGGCCAGAGTAACAACGCAGATCTCTGGCCTTTTGTCTCGCTTGCAAATCTGCTTTATTTAGTATCTTAAGCGTGCAGCAATCATTAAAAATACGCCAACCGCGCAGGCATGGGAGAACAAGCGAAATGGATGGTCAGCGCCGCCGCTATCAGGAAGTAGCTGAAGTCTTGCGCAAAGAACTGAGCAACGGAACGTTCAAGGTCGGTGATCGCCTGCGCCCGGAACGCCAGATTGCTGAAGAAATGAACGTCAGTCGCTCGCTCCTGCGCGAAGCTATGATCATGCTCGAGATTGAAGGCTTGATCGATGTGCGTAAAGGTTCAGGCACTTATGTCGTTCGCCTACCGGATACAGATCAGGTTACTCCCACTTCCAATCTGGAAGACATCGGCCCATTTGAACTGCTGCAGGCACGCCAGCTGATGGAAAGCAACATCGCTGCCTTCGCAGCATCCATGGTCACCAAGGCCGATATCCTGCGCATGCGCGATGCTCTGGAACGGGAACGCGAAGACCTTGCCAAAGGCTCCGGTGGCTACGAAGCAGACGAAGAATTCCACCTTCTGATCGCAGAAGCTACTCAGAACTCCGTTTTGGTCGACATGGTCAGAAACCTCTGGCAGCAGCGCACCCGCTCCAAAATGTGGGACAAACTGCACGAACGCATCTTCGACCACACCTATCGCGAAGAGTGGTTGAACGACCATCAGGACATTCTGGACGCCCTTCAGCGCCGCGATCCGCAGGCAGCAAAACAGGCGATGTGGCAACACCTTGAGAACGTCAAGAAGCGCCTCATGGAGCTGTCTGACGTGGATGATCCAGCCTTTGATGCCTACCTATTCCAGCAGGATCCACTGACACCCGCGTAACGCACCAACGGGCATTCATAGAGCACATTTCATAATACCGTTGCCAAATGGGGATTATATCTTTGATAAATTCCCATAGACGTTTTGCACCCTTTACACCGGGTTGCGTTCGCGAGATGTTTACTACGTAAAATCAACAAGAGTGGGATGGAACACGCTTCCACATCGCACGCTGTGCTTAAGGTGGTCCTGCGATCATGCACGAGATTGAGCTCAAACTTTCCGTCGATGAAGCAACACTGGCGCAGCTGATCAAAGCCAAGCCACCCAAAGGCTTTGCAGTCAGCGAACAGTCGACTAAAAAGCTCCGTTCAGTCTATTACGACACGCCAGACCACACGCTCAAAAAAGCACGCATCTCCCTCAGAACCCGCCACAACGGCACCAACTGGCTGCAAACCATCAAGCAAGGCGGCGGCATGCAGTCCGGGCTCTCCAAACGGATTGAGCTTGAGCTGCCCATTGGTGGGATCGAACCAGACTTTGATGCGATCACAGATGAGGAAGCTCGTCAGAAGCTCCTGTCTTTGCTGCAAGATAAAGATTGGGGCATCCTTTTTGAAACCGCCATCTCCCGCACGCTGACCTACTACACCGACAAAGCTGGTGCGAAGATCGAAGTCGCTTTCGACAGCGGCATTGCCAGAACGAAAACGGACGAGCATCCCATCCACGAAGTGGAACTGGAGCTCATGGAAGGTCCGGTCGAGAGCCTGTACAAACTGGCTGGGGCTCTTATGAAAGATCGACCAATTCTGTTTTCCAACAGCAACAAAGCAGGAATCGGTTACCGGCTAGCAAGTGGTCAACCACCTGAGCTCCCCTCAGAAGCGCAGCATTCCAATTACATCGAGCTGGAACCAGAGGAAAGCGCCGGGTCCGCCCTCCAGAAAATCCTTGGCGAATGTCTCAATCAGATCGTCGCCAACCGCTCCTGTGTTTTGCAGCAAAACATCTCTGAAGGCCCGCACCAACTGCGCGTTGGCCTCCGCCGTTTAAGAAGCGCCTTCAACATCTACAAGGCAGCCTTACCAAACAACGAAATCATCACTGACCTCGATGCCTCCGCAAAGCAACTGGCAACAACGGCAGGAAATCAAAGGGATATCGATGTGCTGGTGGAAGACATCATCACACCCGTCATTCCTTTATTACCAGACACCCACTCCGTCGAACCGCTCTTCGAAGCCATCAAACTGGCCCATGTGGAAGCGCAGGTTGAGTTGAGGCAAGACCTGATAAATCCGCAGCTGAACAGCTTCCTGCTACAGCTGGGGGAACTCTCTCACAGCCCGGCATGGAAAGAAAATCTGGGCCTGACAGACACCAGAAAACTCGACCTGTCGATTCAGACTTTCGCACAAAATGCCCTCTCCAAACGCTGGCGGGCCTGCGAAAAGCGGGCAGAGAACCTGCAGGATCTTACGATTGAGCAACGCCATGATCTGCGAAAAGCGCTCAAAAAAATGCGTTACACCGTTGAGTTCTTCCGCTCGCTCTACGAGCCAGAAGATTTACGCATTTTCCTTAAGTGCCTGAAGCGCCTGCAAAATACCTTCGGCTACCTGAATGATGTAGCCATGGCGGACCGTCTCGTCGCGATGAAGCTTCCGCAATCTTTACAAAACAACGAAGTCTCAACAGTCATCGGCTTCGTCGCTGGCTGGCATCAGGCCCGTGCTGACAACGCTTGGCTGGAAGCACAGGAACGCTGGAACGCCGCTGTAGAAGCTCCAAAATACTGGCTCTGATCTAGGCTCAGTCGTTCCTGACAGTCAGATGCATCCGGTCAGCCGCCACATAAGCCCGTCCGATTTGTATAGGCGCACCGCTCGCATTCACATTGATGGACTCCATCACAAGCACAGGCGATCCTTCGGAAATCTTCAGCAGCTCCGCATTGTGCACACTACAAAGAGCCGCAGTAATCCGCGTTTCTTTGCGCCGGTAATCACCGAAGCCATACTTCTCCATGATCTTCGTGATTGAGTTGGTCTCCCGCAAATCAGCAGGCAGGTTTGGGAAGCAAGCCACCTCAAACCAGCGCGTTCCTGCGATAACCGGCGTCCCATCGGCATAGCTCACAGACTCGCATTTAAACAGCGCGGTACCAAGGTCAACCTCCAGCAATTCAGCGGTGTAAGCATCTGCGCCCACCTCTGTTGTGCGGAAGATATCCCCATAAACCTCTTGCGCCTGACCCGACAAATTCTCCGAAAAACGCGTGCGCGGACCAATGGGATAAACCAACGGAGCCCGGGCAACAAAGGTTCCCCGCCCCTGATCTGAACGCAGAAAACCTTCTTCAATCAGCGTTGAAATTGCTCGGCGAACCGTATGTCGGTTCACCTCAAAACTTTGAGCAAGCTCTTGTTCTGTAGGAATTTTCTCACCTTCAGACACCTCAGCACGCGAAAGCTCAGTGCGCAGCACTTCTGCAATCTGCTTCCACATGGCAACACCGGCACGTCGCTCAATCGGAGAAAAATCAAATTTCATCGGATTCGTCATGTCTTCGTCATGAAACAACACTACTCAGTTGGCGAGCAAAATATTTGTCTATACAACTAGACAATATTTATTCTAGCTTAGCAACCAAATTCAGGCGTGCAGACCAACCTCCTGATCAAAGCGTCACCACACAATGCCAGAGAACCAGCGTGTTCCTGAAAGTCAAAGGGGCTGAAATGACGGCAAGTTCGCTCAAAGAGCATACACCCGAAATTGCAGCTAGGCAGAATGCCATGGGCATTCTGGCCAAGGCCTCAGCGCAAGATCTTGCTGAAGTCTGGAACAAACTCGGTCTGGAGCCGAGCTACACCATTATCCGTCCAGCAGAAATCGGATTGGTGATGGTCCGTGGCCGCGCAGGCGGCACCGGTGCTCCCTTCAACATGTGCGAAGCGACTGTCACCCGCTGCGTCATCGCCCTTGAAGACGGCACCACCGGTTTTGGTCAGGCCCTTGGCCGGGACAAGCAAAAGGTTCTGCAAGCCGCACTGGTCGATGCCCTCTGGCAACAGCCCGAAAACCGCGAGCTGATTGAAGCGAAAGTTCTTCAGCCACTGGCAAATGCTCAGGAGCAAGCTGAAAACGAAACACGCGCTGAAGTCGCCGCCACCAAAGTGGACTTCTTCACCATGGTACGGGGAGAATGACATGAGCACGCAAACCGCAACTTCAGTTTTCGCAAAAGCACCCGCTCCCGGCTTTGCAGATCCAGTCCACAACGCCCAGTCCATCTTCCGCTCCACCATGAACGCATTGGCACAGCCAGGCACAGTGCATCAGCTGGATGATCTGACACTCACGCCTCCAGCACCATTGTCCGTCGCAGCAACTGCACTGGTGCTGACGCTCTGCGATTACGATACGCCTTTATGGCTGGACCCTGCGCTTGCAGCAGGGGAGAGCGTCAAAAACTACATCCGCTTCCACACAGCAGCTCCCTTTGTTGAAAGCCCTGCAGATGCAGCATTCGCATTGGTTTCAAACACCAAACTCTTACCAGCTATCGCAAGCTTCTCAGCAGGAACTGCTGAGTATCCGGACCGCTCAACCACAATCATCCTGATGGTCGACAAACTGACCGAAGATACCGGTGTCACCCTCAAAGGCCCGGGTATCAAAACTGAGAAGCAGTTCAGCATCTCACCTGCGCCAGCAACTTTCTGGCAGCAGATGCAAGACAACAGCACACTTTATCCGCTCGGCATCGACGTCATCTTCGCCGGAGCCAATCAGGTCGCAGGCCTGCCACGCTCTACGAAAATCACCGGTTTGGAGGCTTAACCCATGTATGTTGCTGTGAAAGGTGGCGAAAAAGCTATCCGAAACGCCCACAAACTCATGGCTCGGGATCGCCGTGGTGATACCAGCATCCCATCCCTGAGCCTCAAGCAAATCTCCGAGCAGCTCTACCTCTCCGTCTCCCGCGTGATGGCAGAAGGCTCACTGTACGACGCAGAACTGGCAGCACTGGGCATCAAGCAATCTCGCGGCGATCTTATCGAAGCTGCCTTCCTGATGCGCGCCTACAGAACAACCTTGCCACGCTTCGGCTACTCCAAACCAATCGACACGGCAAAGATGCTCATCCGTCGTCGCATTTCTGCGACTTACAAGGATCTACCCGGCGGACAGCTGCTTGGCCCAACCTTCGACTACACCCAGCGCCTGCTCGATTTCAAACTAGCCGCAGATGGTGAAGCACCAGCACCAGAAACTCAGGAGTTCAAGAAGGAAGAGGTTGTTCCTCGTGTCACCGATCTTCTCAATGACGAAGGCCTCATTGAAGAAGACGAGCCACTCGCACCAGATGCACTGGTTGGCGACATCACCCGCGAACCGCTCACCTTCCCGGCTGATCGTGATCTGCGTCTGCAAAACCTTGCCCGCGGAGACGAAGGCTTCTTGCTGGCTCTTGGTTACTCCACCCAGCGCGGTTTCGGCAGAACTCACCCATTCGCAGGTGAAATCCGCCTGGGAGAAGTTGAAGTTGACTTCTTCATGGAAGAACTGGGCTTCGAGGTGCCACTAGGCACCATGACAGTCACCGAATGTCAGATGATCAACCAGTTCAAAGGCTCCGCTTCCGCGCCACCGCAGTTCACCCGTGGGTATGGTCTGGTTCCGGGTCAAGGTGAGCGCAAAGTCATGGCTATGGCTCTCGTAGACCGCTCTCTACGCGCTGAAGAACTAGGCGAAGAAATCGACTCTCCAACACAAGATCAGGAGTTCGTCCTCTCTCACTCAGACAACGTTCAGGCCACCGGCTTCGTTGAGCACCTCAAGCTGCCCCACTACGTGGACTTCCAGTCAGAGCTGGAGTTGATCCGCAAGGTTCGCAAGGAATGGCAGGAAAAGCGCGAAGCAGCTGAACAGGAACTCGTTGCGGAGGCAGCACAATGACCGAGCACGTTGAGACACAAGGCATCTCCGGCGAGCACTACAACTTCGCTTATCTGGATGAGCAAACCAAACGCATGATCCGCCGCGCAATCCTCAAAGGCATTGCGATCCCCGGTTATCAGGTCCCCTTCGCCGCCCGCGAAATGCCAATGCCATACGGCTGGGGCACCGGCGGCGTGCAGGTCACTGCGGCAGTCATCGGCAAAGACGATTGCCTGAAGATGATCGATCAGGGTTCCGATGACACCACCAACGCTGTCGCCCTGCGCAACTTCTTCGTTGAGACCACAGGCGTGGAGACGACCACCAAGACCAAAGACGCCAGCGTCATCCAGACGCGTCACCGTATTCCGGAAGACACGCTGACCAAGGATCAGGTGCTGGTCTATCAGGTCCCAATCCCGGAACCTCTCCGCTTCCTCGAGCCTCGAGAAACCGAAACTCGTAAGATGCATGCGCTGGAAGAATACGGCCTCATGCATGTGAAGCTCTATGAAGACATCGCCAAGTTCGGACACATAGCAACCGCTTACGCCTATCCGGTCATGGTGCAGGATCGCTATGTGATGGACCCATCTCCAACGCCGAAGTTCGACAACCCGAAGATGGACCAGATGGAAGCACTCCAGCTGTTTGGAGCTGGCCGCGAAAAGCGCATCTACGCCATCCCGCCACATACCAAGGTGGTGAGCCTCGACTTTGAAGATCATCCCTTTGAAGTCACCAAGTTCGAACAACCCTGCGCCATTTGTGGAGCAGAAGGCGTCTATCTGGATGAGGTCATTCTGGATGATGACGGCAACCGCATGTTCGTATGCTCTGACAGTGATTTCTGCGAGGACCGCCGCGAAGCAGGCCATGTTGGTCACCTGGGAACCAACCCGCTGGAAGCAGAAGGAAACGACTAATGTCTCTGCCTATTCAAAGCACTGAAGACCTTCCGCTGCTTCAGGTCAGCAACACAACAAAACTCTATGGCGGTCGCATTGGCTGCAAAGATGTCAGCTTCGACCTCTATCCGGGTGAGGTGCTTGCCATCGTAGGTGAGAGTGGCTCGGGCAAAACAACGCTGCTCAACTGCCTCGCAACGCGCCTCACCCCAACCTCTGGCTCGGTCAACTACCGCAACCGCATGGGCCAGATGCGCAATCTCTATGAGATGAGCGAAGCAGAACGCCGCATGCTCATGCGCACTGACTGGGGCTTCGTCCACCAACATCCGGCAGATGGCCTTCGCATGACGGTCTCAGCAGGGGCAAACGTCGGTGAACGCCTCATGGCGGTCGGTGCGCGCCACTACGGCAACATCCGTGACACCGCAACTGATTGGCTTGGCCGCGTTGAGATCGCAGAAGACCGCATCGATGATGACCCACGCGCCTTCTCCGGCGGCATGCGCCAGCGCCTTCAGATTGCGCGGAACCTTGTCACCGG
Source organism: Pseudovibrio sp. SCP20 (assembly GCF_057774105.1). NCBI lineage: Bacteria > Pseudomonadati > Pseudomonadota > Alphaproteobacteria > Hyphomicrobiales > Stappiaceae > Pseudovibrio > Pseudovibrio sp. SCP20. The sequence goes on from NZ_JBYMDH010000006.1 coordinate 240,201, forward strand.
CCCGCGCCTTGTGTTCATGGATGAACCAACTGGCGGTCTCGATGTTTCCGTGCAGGCTCGGCTGTTGGATCTTCTGCGCGGTCTTGTGACAGACCTCGGCCTCTCCGTGATCATCGTAACCCACGATCTGGCAGTAGCCCGCCTGCTCTCACACCGTATTCTGGTTATGCGCCACGGCCACGTGATCGAAAGCGGTCTGACAGATCAGGTGCTGGACGACCCGCAAGAGAGCTACACCCAGCTCCTCGTCTCCTCCATTCTGCAGCCTTAAGGACAAGACGATGTCAAACACACCCAAAACGAAAGTGCTCGTTTCAGACCTTGCCAAGTCCTTCAAGATGCACCTGCAAGGCGGCTTGGAAATCCCAGTCGTCTCTGGCGTCAACTTCTCGGTGTCTGCTGGAGAATGCGTTGTGCTGGGCGGACCATCTGGGTCCGGCAAAAGCTCAATCCTTAAGATGATCTACGCCAACTACCGCTGCCAGAAAGGCCAGATACTGATTACGGACGGCGATGAGATCGTGAACGTGGCTGACGCAACCCCGCGACGCATCATCCGCCTGCGCGAAACCACAATCGGATATGTCTCCCAGTTCCTGCGAGCTATCCCACGCGTGCCTGCCCTCACACTGGTCGCCGAACCTTTGATGGCACAAGGTGTTGCGGAAGAGGAAGCATTTGAACGGGCGGGCAAACTGCTTTCCCGCCTCAACGTGCCAGAACGCCTGTGGCAGCTGCCTCCGGCAACCTTCTCCGGCGGCGAACAGCAACGCGTCAACATCGCTCGTGGGTTCATCGCTCACTACCCAATCCTGCTTCTCGACGAACCAACAGCTTCCCTCGATGCAGCCAACAGAGCTGTAGTGGTGGAATTGGTGGAAGAGAAGAAGCAACAAGGTGTGGCAATGGTAGGCATCCTGCATGACCATGATGTGCGCGATGCCATTGCTGACCGGATCATCGACGTCACCTCGTTCGCCACAGCTGCTTAACGCATGCCTGCAACAGGTATGCAGAAAAGGGAACCCCGCTCCATGGTAAAGCCCCCCAAAATTGCGGAGACGGTCATTGAGTCAACCGTCACCCAAAGAGAGGCTCAGGTTGGCAAGCAATGCGAAGTGCTTGGCCCAACCTATCTGGAATATTGTGAGATCGGCGACTACTCCTACATTGGCCCAAATTCGACGGTTGCGGACACCACAATCGGAAAGTTCACGGCCAGTGCATCCAATGTTCGACTTGGTCCTCCCAATCACCCCATGGAGCGGGTTTCCCAACATCGCTTCACCTACACACCAGAGTACTACCGGGAAGATAAAGAGCGGGACCACAAGTTCTTTGCTGACCGAAGAGCTGCTCGCGTCACCATCGGCAATGATGTTTGGATCGGGCACGGCGTAACAGTACTGCCCGGAGTAACAGTCGGGGACGGAGCAATCCTCGCAGCTGGTGCTGTGGTGGCAAAGGACGTTGAGCCCTACACAATCGTAGGCGGCGTCCCAGCCAAACCAATCAGAAGGCGGTTCTCGCAGGAAGCGGCAGACCGTCTCATCAAACTCAAATGGTGGAACTGGCACGAAGACGATATCTTCGAGCGGCTCCCGCTGTTTCAATCAATGACTGTGGAAAGGTTTCTGGATCACTTCGAACCGGCCTGACGTGTCATAGGACTGACACTGTTTGCCCGGTAACTCGAAGCCCAAGGATATTCTGGATATGCGTTACTCAATCTATTTCACCCATCCGCAGTCAGCTAAGCTTACAGAACTGGGCAGTCAATGGCTCGGGCGATCAGCGTTCTCAAACGATAGCCTTGAGCAACCTCAGCTCGATGCACTTAATGGAGAGCGCTTGCATTCAATCACTGAGGACGCACGTCGCTACGGCTTTCATGCCACCATGAAGCCACCCTTTCGTCTGGCAACCAGGAAGTCCTTGGAGGATGTAAAAACAGCGTTTTCCGCTTTTGCCAGCCAAACACCGGCCTTCACTATCGAAGGATTGGCACCCAACTTTCTGGGCCAGTTTCTGGCACTGACACCAACCCAGCCCTCAGAGCAACTCAATGGGCTGGCAGCACAATGCATCAAGGAGTTCGATCACCTGCGCGCACCATTAAGCGACAAGGATATCGAACGTCGCCGCAAGGCCAACCTGACACCACAGCAGGATGCCTATATGCTGGAATGGGGCTACCCCTATATTTTCGAGCATTTTCATTTTCACATGACCCTGTCAAAACGGCTTGAAGACGAGACGGAGCGCAATGCTCTCAAAGCTGCCGCAGAAGACCACTTCAAGCCTGTCATTCATCAGCCAATCTCCATTTCGCACCTCGCCCTCTGTGTTGAAACAGAGGCCGGAGCGCCATTTCAAGTCATTGAAATCAGACCATTGGAAGGACAATCAGCATGAGCGATGTATTAGTCGGCGAAGCGCCACACCAGACATCAACAATGGTCGAGCCACACACACCAATGACCTTCACCAACGCAAAACTGATCCTGCCTGATCAGGTGGTGGAAGGCACATTGGCGATTGATAAAGGCAAAATCAGCGATTTAAGCAGTGGCAACGTTTCCCATGCGTTGGATTGTGAAGGCGACTACCTCATCCCCGGCCTTGTTGAGCTGCATACTGATCACCTTGAAAACCACTACAAACCACGCCCGGGCGTCACTTGGAATGCGGTGTCCGCAGTACAAGCCCACGACGCCCAGATCGCTTGCTCCGGCATCACAACCGTGTTCGATGCTCTGCGCGTTGGCATGGAAGATGATGCAGACCTGACTGCAAAAGACATGCGCGCCATGGCGGATGCTATCGAGATTGGCCAGCAGGAAGGCCGCCTGCGCGCAGACCATTACATCCACCTGCGCTGCGAAGTCTCTGCAGACAACTGCGTGGAAGGCTTCGACCTGTTCAACAACGACCCACGCGTGCGCCTCGCTTCCCTGATGGACCACACACCAGGACAACGCCAGTTCACCTCACTGGAACAGTTCGAGCTCTACTACAAAACCAAGAAAGGTTTCTCAGAAGAGCGGCTGCAGGAGTTCATGCAGCAAATGAAAGCGCGTGCCGAACGCAACTCCGACAAGAACCGCCATGCAATCGCAGAACGGGCAAAAGCCGCAGGCATAATGCTGGCAAGCCACGACGATGCTACCCTCGCCCACGTGGAAGAAGCTGTTCAGTTCGGCATCAACGTGGCTGAGTTCCCAACAACGCTGGAAGCAGCCAAAGCTTCCCACGAAGCTGGTATGGCCGTACTTATGGGCGCGCCAAACGTCGTGCGTGGCAAATCCCACTCCGGCAACATCTCCGCTCGCGAGCTGGCCGAAGCTGGTTATCTGGATGTTCTGTCTTCAGACTACGTCCCAGTCTCCCTCCTGCAAGCATCCTTCCTACTCGCTCAGCAAATCGAAAGCATCTCGCTGCCAGATGCTCTCCAGAAAGTCACAAAGATCCCGGCGGAAGCTGTTGGTCTTGCTGATCGCGGAGCGCTTGAAGTTGGCCGTCGCGCTGATCTGGTGCAGGTGCGCATGGTCGGTGACGTGCCAATCGTGCGCGGTGTCTGGCGCGAAGGCTACCGCGTCGCTTAACGCAGGCAATCAGGAGATGGATCTGTCGTGACAGTTCTGGACAAAACCAGCAAGCAAGCAGGCAAACTTGGTCCCGGCGCTCTGGTGATGGTCGTCGGCCCAAGTGGCGCAGGCAAAGACACGCTCATCTATGGCTATAAGGATCGATGTGAAGGCAATGCCAACATCATGTTCGCCCGCCGCCTCATCACTCGCCCGGCAGATGCAGGCTCAGAGCCACATGAAGCTGTCTGCAATGAGGAGATGTCACAGCTCATTGATCAGGGCCGCATCGCCTTATCCTGGCCCGCCCATGGATTAACCTACGCGCTACCTGAATGCGTTGATCACCACATAACCAAAGGCGGCATTGCCATCGCAAACGGATCTCGCAAAGCGCTGGCGGAAGCAGTCGAGAAGTATGAGAAACTGCTGGTCGTGCACATCACTGCACCGATCCACGTGCTGGCCCAGCGCTTATCAATGAGAGGCCGCGAAACCGCAGAAGACATTGAGCAACGCTTAAGACGTGCAGACTTGTCTCTACCGGAGTTACCGCATCTGGTGGAAATTCAAAACACCAACGATCCTCAAGTCGGCATCGACCGGTTGGAACAAGCGATCACAGCATTCATGCGCTGAGCTTTTTGGATGCTTCCAGACCAAGCAGGTGAGCGGTGATCATACCAAACAACGCCGGCGCAAACTCATACTTAAGCGGTGCAAACTCCGGCTCTTCGTAGAGTGTAACCAGAGCCGGCGGAGGATTGGTCACAGGCCACAGCCCGGCAACAAACACATGAATGCTGAAGAACACAGCCATTGCTTCCTCAGCATTCAGCCATGGCAGACCTTCTTGCAAAACAGACGTTGCCCGACTGGCTTCAGCCAGCAAAGCCCGCTTGAAGTTGCGAATGCAATCAATGGAGATGTTCTTTTCCATTGTCGGCGCAATTTCGCTCATCAGCTCACACAAACGCTGACGGGATGCAAACATCTCTGAAAGAAGCTGCGCCATATCGGCCGGCGCCATCTCACCAGAAACCTTCGTTTCCATATCTTCGATCAGCTCCACGAAATCGCGCAGCAGCAATTCCACCAGAATGGCTTCCCGCGTTTCGAAGTACCGATAGATGTTGGACTTCACAATACCCGCACGGCTGGCAATCGCCTGCAGGGTCAGTCCATCTACACCGTCCTGCTCAAGAACACAGGTCGCGGCACGAATAAGATCATTATGGCGCTGCGCCTTTGCTTCGGCGGATCTGGCGCGCTGAAAACTCTGGTTGGTCATAAAGTGGTGATATGTCCCCTTCCAATGCATGTCAATTAATCTTGGCAATGTGCATTGACAAACTTCCGTTAGATCATAAGTTAAGAGAACGAAAGTCTCCTAACTTTAAATTTACGGGATCGCCAAACAAATGTACCCGAAAATTCCTCTGACCGTGAATGGTCAAAAACAAGAGATTGAAGCCGATCCGGAAATGCCACTCCTGTGGGCGCTTCGGGACATCATGGACATCAAAGGTCCTAAGTTCGGATGCGGTGTCGCCGCCTGTGGAGCTTGCACAGTTCTCATTGACGGAGAAGCTGTTCGTTCCTGTTCCCAGCCAGTAGGCGAAGTGGAAGGTGAAATCACCACCATCGAAGGCATCTCTCAGGGAGATGAGCTCCACGCCGTTCAACAGGCCTGGATGAAACACTCCGTGCCACAATGCGGCTACTGCCAGTCCGGTCAGATCATGGCTGCGGTTGCTCTGCTGGAAGAGAACCCAGACCCATCTGATGAAGACATCAGCGATGCCATGACCAACCTGTGTCGCTGTGGCACCTATCCAAAAATCAAAGCTGCGATCAAAGACGCAGCTCAAACGCTGGGAGCTTGAAGATGAGCCGATTGGGAAAATACACCCGCCGCGCCTTTCTCGGCCTTGGCGTTGCAGCCGCCGGTGGCCTCGTCGTGGGCTACTACTTCTATCAAAAGCCCTACGCCAACCCGTTGGACGCAAAGAAGGCCGAAGGTGAGACACCGTTCAACCCTTATGTGATGGTAGATGCAGATAACACCATCACCATCATTGCCCCTCGTGCAGAGATGGGTCAGGGCGTTCACACAACCCTCGCAGCTCTGGTCGCAGAAGAGCTGGAAGTTCCACTGGAACAGGTTGTTGTAGAACACGGTCCATCCAGCCCGGCCTATTACAACTCCTCCATGCTGGAAGAGTCCGCACCATTCCCGTTCTACGATGAAAGCGTGCTGGCGGAGATGGCCCGCGGCTCCATGAAGATCGTCGCCAAGTTCCTCGGCCTGAACATGACCGGCGGGTCCTCTTCCATGACTGACGCCTTCGTGAAGATGCGCGAAGCCGGATACGCTGCAAAGTACGTATTGGTCAAAGCCGCAGCTGAGCATTTTGGCACCTCTGAAGAGAACCTGACACTCGCAGACGGAACCATCACGGATAAAGCTTCCGGCAAATCCGTCACGTATGGCGAACTGGCTCGCAAAGCAGCAGCTATCTCGCCACCAAGTGAGATGAAGCTGAAGAAAGCCAAAGACTGGAAGATCCTCGGCAAATCGCAGAAGCGTGTCGAGCTGAAAGAGAAAGTCACGGGTGGCCGTATCTTCGGCATCGACGTCCAGCTGCCAGATATGCTCTACGGCACTGTCAAAATGGCTCCACGCAAGGGCGTCAGCATCAAGAGCTATGATAAGACCGAAGCCCTCGCAGTTCCCGGCGTGAAAGACGTGGTCGAGATCAAAACCATCGCAGGCGAAGGTCTCGGCATTATTGCGACCAACACATGGGCAGCCTTCAAAGGCGCAGAGGCGCTCGAAGTCGAGTGGGACGATCCGCTTTCTCTTCAGAACACGGATCAAATGTGGTCCGCCCTTGAAAACGCTCTGACGCAGGAAGCCACCTTTGAGCTCGGCGGCACTGGGTCTGACGCCGAAGTCTTCACCTCCATTCCGGAAAGTGAAGCCGTATCAGTTCAATACCGCGTCCCATTCCTCGCCCACGCCACCATGGAGCCAATGAACGCAACCGCTCAGCATGACGGAGGCGCAATCCGTGTCTGGACCGGTACGCAGGCTCCCGGCCTGATCCAGTCTGTGGTCTCCAGTCACTTCGATATGGACAGCGCAGATATCGACGTCACCACAACACGCCTCGGCGGTGGTTTTGGACGCCGTCTGGAAGTCGACTTCGCTCTCTATGCCGCAGTGATCGCAGAAGCTACTGCTCCGCATCCAGTCAAAGTCACCTGGACACGAGAAGAAGACACGCAGCATGACACCTACCGTCCAATGGCGATTGGTGAGTTCAAAGGTCAAGTCACACCAGATGGCACATTGAAGACCATGGACATGCACGTGGCCTCCCCATCTATCATCCAAAGCGTGATGCCAAGGATCTTCCCCGGCATCAGCCCAGCTGGTCCCGATAACACTGTGCTTGATGGCGCATTCAATCAGCCTCTGGATGTCGAAAACATCCGTTGTCAGGCCCATGTGGCCGACCTTCAGGTTCCACTTGGTTTCTGGCGTTCAGTCGGCAACTCCATCAATGGCTTCTTCCATGAAAGCTTCATGGACGAGGCAGCCCACAAAGCAGGCAAAGACCCGCTTGAGTTCCGCCTAGCCCATCTGACCAGTGACGAGTTCCTGCCAGCCCGTGAAGTGCTGAAACGCGTTGCAGAAATGTCTGGATGGGGCACTCCGCTGCCAGCAGGCAAAGGACGTGGCATTGCCCATGTTCTTTCATTCGGCACATGGACGGCACAAGTGGTTCAGGTCGACGTCACAGACAATACTGTCACCATCGAGGAAGTCTGGGCAGCTGCGGATCCGGGCATCGTGCTGGACCCCGGCATGTTCAAAGACCAGATCATGTCCGGCATCAACTTCGGCCTCAGTCAGGCGCTTGGTCAGGAAATCACGTGGGCAGACGGGCAGGTGGAGCAAGCCAACTTCGACACCTATGACGCCATGCGCATGTATCAGGCACCGAAGATCACCATCGAATTGCTGGAGAACTCTCCACGTATGGGCGGAGCCGGTGAACCAGGAACACCACCATCAACACCAGCTCTGGCAAATGCGATATTCGCAGCAACCGGCAAACGCATCAGGCAAATGCCACTCAGCAACGAGATCGACTTTATCTAACAAAAAGCCCGGAGCATTCACCGCTCCGGGCTTTTCAATTCTGATTGGACCTTGATCAGTCAGACAGGAAACCAGCAGGCATACCAAATGCTTCCTCTAGTGAGGTCAGCGTTGCATCTGTATCTGCCGTTCCTTCAGCAACCGCTTCAACGTTCACATTGCCCGGACCACGAGGCACCACATCACGCCGCTTCAGATCACGCTTCGGAGCAGCGATAACGCGTGACTTCTTCGGTGCCTCCGCCACAGCAGCAGGTGTTGATACGGGGGCTTCACCCGGCTTCGCGACAGGCATGAGGATTTTGGAAGTGTCAGTGTTGGCAACAGCACCTTCAGCAAGTGGGGGCAAATCCCCATCACCGATGGAAGCCGTGTTCACAGCACCTTCTTCAGCAGCAGGCTTTGCAAGCACAGTCGGTTCAGGTGTGGCCGTAGTATTTTCAGAAGATGCTGTTAGCGCATCCTTAGCAGCAGCTGCCCGCAAGCGCTGAGCTTCCTCAACCGTCTTGGCTGTCTCCAGATCCTGCGCCAGCTTCTCAGAGAGCTTCTGGGTTTGCTTCACATCCCCGAAGGACGCACTCGCATACTCCTGAATATCGACAGTCTCAAAGCTCGGCAGGTTGATAGAGCCGCGGATCTTCAATGGCGCCATATCAGCAGTCTGAGTGTTTGCAGTCCCTTCACCATCCAACTTGGATTGATCTAGCATGCTTGGCTGCAAATACCAGAGAACCTCGCCATCCTTGATGTTGATCGCACCACGCCCTTCCACCAGAGCTGTCTTGCTCTGCAAGGTCAAAGCCTGAAACTCTGCAGTGCCTTGTTCAAAGATAACGTCAGCACCCCAGCTGGAGAACTCAGTCTGATCCGCCTCAGCAAACGGCCAGCCGGTGATACCTTTGTTGCCAACAGATGCAACCAAGCGATCAACATCCAGCTCATGCAGCATGCCATTGCCAAGCTGGAAGCTCAGCGCACCACCCATATTTCCCCAAAGATCAGTCGGCGTCTTACCGGAGGTGTTCACGTCCATCTCAGCATAAAGATTGCCATCCACACGCGGCATATCTCCAAGTGAGGCAAGGAACGGAGCCGCATTGATACCTTTCAGCGAAAACTCAGCAGAAATGCCCGGCTTCACAGTCGCACCGTTCAGCAACAGCTTGCCAGCGCCTTCACCTTTGTAAAGGCCAACCCGCTTCACATCCAAAGCCAACCGACCTTCTGAAAGCGCTGCCCTTAACTCAGCATTCTGCCCACGCAAAGCGCCCAGCTTCAGGTCTTGAATGGTTAGCCCAAGGTCCAGATCAAAGCTGCGCAAAACAGAGAAGTCATAATCCCCTTCACCCTTCGCATTCTTGGCATCATGACGAGAGAACATCTTATCGAAGGAGGCATGCGCCACTTCCAGCTGGCCGCTCAACTTTGGAACTTCACCAGTATCCAGCCGGCCATTGCCTTGCAGACTGGTGTCATCCAACTGGAACTGCGCATTCTGGAACGCTACACCATTTGCATCCGCATCAAACTGGCCAGAGAGCACAAGCTTCTGTCCACGCAAATACCGTGGCAACGGACGCCCATACCAACGCGCGAAGTTGTTAAAGTCATCAGTCTGGAATGCGAAGATACCGCCAAATCCATCACGCAGAGAGTATGGACCAGTCAGGCTGCCAGAAAACATCTCGCTGGAAAATGCCAGATCAACATTTGCATCAGACCGCAATCCGCCCTGCAAAACAATCGGCTCACCATTCCAACGCGCAGTGCCTTTCAACTCAAGCGGTTTGGACAGACTAGAAAACACAAAGGTCAGATCCATATCGTCCAGAGCTTCATCACGCCCATCAACTGCCAGCAACTTCGGCAGTTGAATGTCTGAGACACGCCCCTTGCGCAGGATAGCACCGCCATCAACTTCCAGCGCAGCGACCAGCTCATCATAAGACTGGCCAACGCCATAGAAGGAGGCATCCACATTGGCAAAACCGGAAGCAGGAACATCTAGTCCAGCCAAACGCAGCAATTGCTCAAAGTTCAGAGACTGTCCGCTAACCTGCCCTTTCAGCTCATAGCCGTCTTCCAGATAGTTCAGCGCAACATCGCCGCCAAAACCAACAGAGCCAGCAGTGATTGAAAGATCCTTTGTGCGAACACCGCGCTGACGGAACTGAAGCTCAGTCGTAAGCGCTGCGCTCCCAACAGCTTCGGGCAGCTTCGCGTCATGTTGAGCAGCAACAGCAGCAAGATCCGGCAGTTCAACAGAAACCTGAAGCGTTCCGACAGGCCGCGCCCCAAACGCAAGCTGACCATTAAAGCCAATCTTCTCCTGTGCAGGTCCGACAAGATGCGCCTCAACAGAGGTCGCCCGCGCTTCACTCAGCGCAGTAACAGAACCAACCCGACCGCCGACAGCATACTGTTCATCACCTTGAACAAACGCACCTTCTGCCGTCAGTGCATCACCACCGCTCTCAAAGTTCAGTGTCAGGTCAATATCAGAGAACACCAGCGGAGCCGCCTGATCAGGTTCACTATAAGAGACATCACCACGCTGAATGCCAACAGTATCCAGATCCAGTTGCTGCATGAAGGAGGCCACGCGGCCCGCAATGTTGGCAGCAACCAAAGAGGCTTCCCCTTCTTTGCCGTTTGCCAACTGCGGCTGCCAGGAAGCGCCGCCTTTCTGATCAAACTCCAAAGTCCAGGTCGGCTCAACAAGCTCAATGTTGCGGATGATGTTGCCACCGGTCAGCAAACGCAGAGAGTTCAGCTCAAAACGGGCTTTCTCAACCCGCGCGAACTCAATCCCGTCAGCTCGTGCAACACCAGCAACACCAACATTCTCAATCTCGATGGCCAGCGTCGGCAGCAGATCCACACTCGTCCGCCCATCAAGACGCAGCTTCCACCCGGTCGCTGTCTCGAACGTTTCTGCAATTTGGGCTTTCAGCTGTTTTTGTGGAACGAGCAGCGGTGCAAGCACCAGACCACAAACCACAAGAGCGGCAAGAGCTCCAAAGATAAGAAGAGAGCGTTTCATTTAGTCTCAGTATCCTAGTGGACGATTTCGTGAGGCCCGGAAAAGGACTCTCATGTAAGCAGCTTGTACTCAACAAATACAGGGCAAAAAGCCCGTAGAAAACGTCTAAATTATGATTAGTTAAAGCCTTTCAAGGGCCAGAACAAAAGAACTACGTATTCTGAACCAGTGAGTCCTATCATATTTGCTCCCAATTGTCGCAGTATCACGTGGCTTCAAATTGGCGTATTTCGGTCCTTTTCTTTGGCATTTGTAATTGTTTTTGCGTATCAATAGTATTTCATTCGGACCTGAATCATCTTTAAGCACCTCAGAAATGCACTATTTAAAAGTGCAAGAAAACCAATAGTTGCACGGAGCACATGAATGCTGGACGCCCTGAAAAAATTCTTCAAAGACCTGTCAAATGAGCAGGAGGAAGCTGGACGCTTTTCTGAAGATGATGAACGGCTGGCGGTCGCTGCACTCATGTTCCATATCATCGCCGTTGATGGCGAGATTGAGCAGCAGGAACTGGACCAGTTGAAACGCGTCTTGCAGCAACAATATGAGTTGAACGAGGAAGACACGAAAGAGCTCATGGAGCTCGCCAAAGTGCGCGACGAAGAAGCGGTCGATCTTTACGGCTTTACCTCCGTTCTCAAGCGCAAGCTGGAACCGGAACAGCGCCTGAAAGTGATCGAGGCTCTCTGGGAGATGGTCTTCGCCGATGGGTCCGTCCATGAATTTGAAGACAACACAATTTGGCGCGTTGCAGAGCTCCTTGGCGTCTCCTCCAGAGATCGCATGCAGCTTAAGCAGAAAGTAGCTCAGCGACAAAGTGGTAGTAGCCCCTCCTCTACCTGAAGGTTTTAGTTTGAAATGTTAGAGCGGAATAAACAGCACCCGGCCAAAGTTCTGGTCGTACTGCATCAGGAAACATCCAATCCCGGTCGTGTCGGGCAGCAGTTGATCAAACGTGGATTTGAGCTGGACATCCGCCGCCCACGGTTCGGCGATCCTATGCCCGAAACTCTGGCAGATCATGCAGGTTCCATCATCTTCGGCGGCCCGATGAGTGCCAATGACGGCGATGACTTCGTGAAGCAGGAAATCGACTGGATCAGCGTTCCGCTTAAGGAAAACAAGCCATTCCTCGGCATCTGCCTCGGAGCGCAAATGCTCTCCAAAAACCTTGGTGGCAAGGTCACAGGCCATAACGATGGCTTGGTTGAGATTGGCTACTATCCGCTGGAAGCAACCGAGTCCGGCGCCGACCTCATGGAATGGCCCAAACAGGTCTACCAATGGCACCGCGAGGGCTTCTCTCTTCCTGCAGGCGCAGAACTGTTAGCCTCCAGCCCGACCTATGAAAATCAGGCCATTCGCGTTGGCGAGAATGCATTCGGCATTCAGTTTCATCCGGAACTGACCTACGCCATGATGAACCGCTGGACCACACGCGCTGCTCACCGTCTGGTACTTCCGGGAGCAAAAAAACGCGGCGAACATTTCCGCGAGCGCTTCGTGTATGACCCAGCGGTTCTGCACTGGTTGGAAGCCTTCATGGATAACTGGATCGGATACGCATCCGAACCAGCCAGCAGTTGGTCATCCCACACAGGCAAATAATAAAAAGGCCCGGTCACATTGCCGGGCCTTTTTCATCCATTTGGACGCAGCTTACTCAGCAGCAACTGCCTCAGCTGCAGATACTTTTTCGCCCGGCTGCAACACTGGAGAACCAACTGGCAGAACATCGCGACCACAAACATCTTTGTAGATGATGTGCGCCATCACGTACCATGCACAGAAAGAGCACAGGATCAGCACGTAACCAGCAATCACGTTAAAGAATGCAGGACCAAAGTGCCCCAAAACCAGCAGAATAAAGCCAAGCAGCAGGCTACCGAAGATGGAAGCTTCTGCAGTGTGAATGTGCAGCGCACCGTAGAACATGATGCCGGTGTAGATGGTGAATGGCAGCAGGAAGAAGCCGATATCGGTGTGGGATGAGGTGTAGAAGCCCAGCTTGTTGCCAACAAGAATACCGGCAAACGCCAGCCAGAATGCACCGTAAATGGTGAACGCGCTGTAGCCGAAGTTGTTGCCGGTTTTACCTGTCTGGAAACCTGCAACCAACTGCGCAAGGCCACCAACAAAAACGCCCAGCCAAAGAACCGGACCCATGTTGTCCAGCAGGCCAATGTTCACCATCTGCAGAACAAAGGTCGTCATACCAAATCCAGCAAGGCCGATAACTGCTGGGTTTCCTGTTTTAGTTTGCACGGTCGCACCCTCAATAAAAAACCCAACTCTGACCCATTAGGAAGACAGCTCCTGCAGAACAGAAATTGGGAAACACACTCTCGAATTAGTTGGAGCGCTGAATACAGAAGGGCCGAAACAGGGACAACCGCACTACTACGGAACGTAGCAATACCTAACGTAAAACGCAGCTTCAAAAGTCAATTAACCGACTGATATAATTAGACAATTAAGATATAGAAACGAAAAAACCAGCAATGCATAGTGCTCATGCACCAAACGCATTGCTGGTTAATCTCAATCAATCAGTGCTGTTCAGGCACTATCCCTTAAAGGTAACAATCAGATCCTTCGCATCAAGCTGATCGCCAGGTGCTACACAAACTTCACTGATCTCACCGTCACGTTCCGCATGAACAGATGTTTCCATCTTCATCGCTTCAATGGAGACCAGCAGATCACCCGCCTTCACGGTTTGGCCCGCCTTCACCGCCAGCGTTGAAATAACGCCCGGCACAGGTGAACCAATCTGAAGCTCATTGTCATCATCTGCCTTACGGCGCGCAGGTGTGTTGGCTGCACTATGCGTACGGTCGATGATACGGATGTTGCGTGGCTGACCGTTCAGCTCAAAGAACACACGCTTTTCACCGTGCTCATCAGTCTCACCGATCGCAAGACAGGAGATAACCATCGTCTTGCCCGGCTCCAGCTCGGCCATGATCTCATCGCCAACATCCAGACCGTAGAAGTAGGTTGGTGTCGGCAGCACACTGGTTGGACCGTACTTGTCCTGTGCCTTGGTGAACTCGGTATAAACCTTCGGGTACATGAGCATGGAAGAGAGTTCCTGCTCAGAACCTTTGCGGCCCAGAATGCCGGAGAGCTCTTCACGCTTAGCATCCATGTCCTCAGCTTCCAGCAAAGAACCCGGACGGACTGTGATTGGCTCCTGACCTTTCAGAACCTTCTTCTGCAGGTCAGCAGGCCAACCTCCCGGAGGAATACCAAGGTCACCATGCATCATGTTGACGACGGATTCTGGGAAGGAAACTTCCTTGTTCGGATCAATCACATCTTCAGGTGTGATGCCCTGAGACACCATCATCACCGCCATGTCACCAACAACCTTGGAACTTGGCGTAACCTTCACAATGTCACCAAACATCATGTTCACGTCAGCATAAGCCTTCGCAACTTCGTGCCAGCGCATTTCAAGACCAAGCGAACGAGCCTGCTCTTTCAGGTTGGTGAACTGACCACCTGGCATCTCGTGCAGGTAAACTTCAGAAGCACCAAAGCGCAGATCACTCTCGAATGCACGATACTGAGTACGAACAGCTTCCCAGTAGAAGGAAATCTGCTGAATACGGTCAGTATCCAGACCGCTGTCGCGAGAAGTACCCTTCAGCGCTTCAACAACAGAGCCCATGCATGGCTGAGAAGTCAGGCCTGACAGGGAATCCATCGCCAAATCAACAATGTCCGCACCGCTTTCGACAGCAGCCAGAACAGTTGAGGCTGCGATACCGGAAGTGTCGTGCGTGTGGAAGTGGATCGGAATTTCGATCTCATCTTTCAGCGCTTTGATCAGTACCTTAGCCGCTTGAGGCTTCAGCACACCGCCCATATCCTTAATGCCAAGAATATGCGCACCAGCCGCTTCAAGTTCTTTCGCCAGATTGACGTAGTATTTCAGATCATACTTCGGACGCGCACTGTTCAGGATATCGCCAGTGTAACAAAGCGCTGCCTCACACAGCTTGCCCTGCTCCTGCACCGCATCCAGTGACACACGCATGTTCTCAACCCAGTTGAGACAGTCAAACACGCGGAACACATCCACACCAGCTTCAGCAGCTTGGCGGACGAAGTGCTGCACCACGTTATCCGGATAGTTCGCGTAACCCACGCCGTTGGAGCCACGCAGCAACATCTGCATCAGCAGGTTTGGCGCTTTCTCACGTACAAGACGAAGACGCTCCCATGGATCTTCAGTCAGGAAGCGCATGGACACATCAAAGGTCGCGCCGCCCCAGCATTCCAGAGAGAACAGCTCAGGCAAACCCTGCGCATAGCTGTCAGCAACCTGCACCAGATCGTAGGTACGCATGCGTGTAGCAAGCAAAGATTGGTGCGCATCACGCATGGTGGTGTCAGTCACCAACACTTGCGGCTGTGCTTTCACCCACTTGGCAAAGTCTTTAGGTCCAAGCTCTTCCAGCTTCTGACGCGTGCCATCCATAACCGGCAATTTGAACTTCGGCGCAACAGGTGACGGTGCATCTGCTGGTGGCGTTGGGCGGCCTTTGGTTTCTGGGTGCCCGTTCACGGTCACATCAGCGATGTAGTTCAACAGCTTCGTCGCGCGGTCAGCTGTCTTGATGTTCTCAAACAGCTCAGGCGTATTATCAATGAAGCGGGTTGTATAAGAGTTATCCTTGAATGACGGATGACCAATGATCCGCTCAAGGAAGATCAGGTTTGTCGCAACACCACGAATACGGAATTCGCGCAGAGCACGATCCATACGCGCGCAAACTTCTTCAGGTGTCGGCGCCCATGCAGTGACTTTTTCAAGCAGCGGATCGTAGAAGCGGGTGATCACAGCACCTGCATACGCGGTGCCACCATCCAAGCGAACACCAAAGCCGGTCGCACCACGATAAGCGCTGATACGTCCGTAATCCGGAATAAAGTTATGCTCTGGATCTTCGGTAGTGATACGACACTGAAGGGCATGACCATTCAGCTCAATGCCAGCCTGCTCAGGAACACCGGTGACGTTCTCATCACCAATGCGACCACCTTCTGCAATACGGATCTGCGCACGAACGATGTCGATGCCGGTCACTTCTTCAGTAACCGTGTGTTCCACCTGAATACGCGGGTTCACTTCGATGAAGTAAACCTTGCCGGTATCAGCATCCATCAGGAACTCAACAGTACCGGCACCACAATAGCCAACTTCACGGCCGATCTTCAGGCCATACTCACAAAGCTCACGGCGCTTTTCTTCATCAAGATAAGGAGCCGGAGCGCGCTCAACCACTTTCTGGTGGCGGCGCTGAATGGAACAATCACGTTCAAACAGATGAACAAGGTTGCCATGCTGGTCACCAAGGATCTGCACTTCAACGTGACGGGCACGCTCAACCAGTTTTTCGAGATAAACTTCGTCCTTACCGAAGGCAGCACGTGCTTCACGCTTAGCTTCAACAACTTCGCGTTCCAGCGTTTCCTCGTCTTTGATCACGCGCATACCGCGACCACCACCGCCCCAGGATGCTTTAAGCATCACCGGATAACCGATCTCCAGCGCAAGACGCTTCACTTCTTCCATATCATCAGGAAGTGGATCAGTCGCAGGCATCACCGGTACGCCAGCTTTAATCGCCAGCTCGCGTGCAGAAACTTTGTTACCCAAGCGGCGCATGGTTTCAGGAGAAGGGCCAATAAAGATAATGCCGTTCTCAGCACAAGCCTCGGCAAACTCCGGGCTCTCAGAAAGGAAACCATAACCTGGGTGAATTGCATCAACGCGCTGTTCTTTTGCAACGCGGATAATCTCGTCGATAGACAAGTAAGCCTCAATCGGGCCCAGGCCTTTACCTACCTGATAAGCTTCATCTGCCTTAAAGCGATGTAAAGCCAGCTTGTCTTCTTCAGCAAATACAGCAACCGTTTGGAGACCAAGTTCGTTTGCAGCTCGAAAAACTCGAATTGCAATTTCTGAGCGGTTAGCAACCAATATTCGTTGAATAGCCAAAGTAGGTCCCCCAGTCTCTATGTATTTTGGGGCTTTATAGTCGAGCAAATCCCTCTATGGAAAGATTAATTTATAGTCACTTGAGCCATTACTATATTTAACGGGTCATAAAACATTAAGAAAACGGGGAAATTCTAAGGAGTTTATCGTACAATTGAGAAAAACTAAACACGTAAAAATATATACACAAATACCCTAAATTTTGACTTCACTAATATATCTCATGCAAATTTTTCTACTTTTACGACTAAAGGAGACAAATTATACTCATCCGCACAAGTGCACTCGGCAGGCTTCGCATAGCGAACCCTGCCGAGTGCATGTGTAGGTGTCGTTATAGCTTAACGAATAAGACCCAAGCGGAAACCTTCAGCCACCGCGTGTGTTCTGTTCGCAGCATGCAGCTTTCTGGCAGCCGAAGCCAGGTACCAATCTGCAGTATGCTGTGAGATATTCAGAATCTGGCTGATCTCCCAACTTGTCTTGCCTGCAGCGGACCACTTCAGACATTCAAGCTCGCGAGGAGTAAGGCGATGGCGAGGACGGTTGGTGTTCGCACCAACAAGCTCACGCACCTTATTACTTGCGTAAATACCAACCAGATGAAGAACACTGATCTCGCGTTCATTCAAACGCACCTCAGGTCCACCAAAGATAAGCATGCCCTGATAGCCCTGAAGGCCATGCACCGGCACACAAACACCATCATACATTCCGTAATCACGTGCTTCGGAAAGGACTTGCTGTGCAGCTGCTGTCAAATTGCGATCACGTGCAACACTGGACCATAGGAATGGACGACTAGCAGTGCGCGCTTTCGCGACAATCGGATCATTTTGTACATAATCACGGTCGAGATAACGTTGTTGCCACTCAGGGCGCCAACCACTCAACATAATTGACCCATCAAAAGATGCGCCGGCTTCGGGGATCGCAGCGAGACAAAAACTTGTAAAGCCGAAAGATTGGCCAAGTTCAGCAATACGCTTAGAAACACCATCAGGTGTCTCTTCATTATTAATAGATTCAACAAATTCAAGTGCAGCAGTCAACGGATTCATTTTATACACCCCTACATATTATGCCTCCAACAACCTTACTCTACGCAATATCCACTCAATATAGAAGGTGTATCTATCACCCATCTTCTATTCGAGGCTCATTGTT
Source organism: Pseudovibrio sp. SCP20 (assembly GCF_057774105.1). Classification (NCBI taxonomy): domain Bacteria; kingdom Pseudomonadati; phylum Pseudomonadota; class Alphaproteobacteria; order Hyphomicrobiales; family Stappiaceae; genus Pseudovibrio; species Pseudovibrio sp. SCP20. The sequence continues at coordinate 258,185 of NZ_JBYMDH010000006.1, forward strand.
TTCATATTGGGAAAGAAATCTATTCAATTTAACTTCTCTCCCAATAGAAATACGGCCATATATATTGACATTGTTAAATTGCACTATGTCTTTTTCGAAAAGTGCCGACGGGAAAACTTTAGACTTAAAACGAGAATTCTTATTTCTTAGGAAAAAGCTATTGTTAGGAGCAGGTTAACAATTCGTTAACCTTAGATTGTCCGAACATCAATACGGATGCGTATGTAATATAGGAAAAATATTCCAACCTTTTGAGACTTTTCTCAGTTGGATTCTCCGTTTCTTTTCATTCTGCATAGATGCAAAAAACTTAACGATATGCCTGAGGGGAAAGCGGGGATAACTCCACCCCGGAGAAACCCATTGGTTAAAACAGAAGTGGCAACATCCCCCCTGCAGCACTCATCCGCAGCATGTCCGGGGGCATTACCAAATGGCAAATTTTCAGCTAAAACAAGAGAGTTACTCAGAAATTTAGCTAGCAACAAGTGCGAATGTGTTACGCATAATCCGCGTAACAGCTGGCTTCTTGTAACCATTTAACACGATGTAACCTCCCCAAAACGGCATATAGTGCACGTTTTAGTCATGCATCTTATTCAGCGAAAACCGCAGAGTGTCGATAACGTATACACAAAAAGCCCTTTTATACCGGTATGAAACTGAAACTTCATTCCAGTGCTCATCATCAGCATTTTTCGTCTTTATTCATTCCAGAGCTTTACAGCGCTTTTCTCTGCCATATAAATGCCACTTCATTGGGTGAGGCACCGCACGGGCATTTTCAGTATCCCAGCCAAAGAATTGAGTGCCGAGATACGTTTGGCCATAGACTACGGAATTGCACTTCTAGATGAACAAGAACACGTTGCACCGAACCACAAGATCACGGTCTGTCACTGCGATTTTGGGGCCAACGAACACGGGTAAGACCCATTTGGCAATCGAGCGGATGAGCGCATACTCATCCGGCCTGATCGGCCTGCCCCTTCGTTTGCTGGCAAGAGAAGTCTACGGCCGCCTTGTAGAGAAGAAGGGACCTGATCTCGTCGCCCTTATTACTGGCGAAGAAAAGATCATCCCTAAGACCCCTCGCTTCTGGGTCTCTACTGTAGAAGCCATGCCAAAGGATCTGGATGTAGACTTCGTCGCTATTGATGAAGTGCAGCTGGCTGGCGACCTTGAACGCGGCCATGTCTTTACAGATCGCATCCTGAACTTGCGCGGCAGAGAAGAAACGCTCCTGCTCGGCTCTTCCACCATCCGCCCGCTGCTCGAAAAACTGATGCCGGGTATTAATGTGATCACCCGTCCACGTATGTCCATTCTGACTTACGCTGGCTCCAAGAAGATCACACGCCTCCCACGCCGCTCTGCGATTGTCGCCTTCTCCTCTGATGAAGTATATGCCATCGCAGAACTCATCCGCCGACAGCGCGGCGGTGCAGCTGTCGTGCTCGGCTCTCTTTCTCCAAGAACGCGCAACGCACAGGTCGACCTGTTCCAGAACGGCGACGTTGATTGGCTCATCGCCACCGACGCCGTAGGCATGGGTCTGAACCTTGATGTAGACCACATCGCGTTCGCCGGACATCGCAAATTTGATGGCTATCAGTACCGCCAGCTCACCCCAGCTGAGACCGGGCAGATCGCTGGACGCGCAGGCCGACACCTGAGAGATGGTACTTTTGGTGTAACTGGACGAGTCCCTGGTTTTGATGAGGAACTGGTCCATCAACTCGAATCTCACGAGTTCGAGCCATTAAAAGTGCTGCAATGGCGCAACCCAAACCTCGATTTTTCCTCGATTCGCGCACTTTTGCGCAGTTTGGAGCATTCTCCGCGAGAAGAGGGCTTGACCAAAGCCCCTCCGGCGGAGGATATCGGTGTTCTCGAACTTGCTAATCGTGACAGGGACATTCTTTCCCTTGCGACCACGCAGGAGAGAGTTTCATTACTGTGGGATACCTGTCAGGTTCCAGACTATCGCAAGATAGCTCCGGCAAACCATGCAGATCTCGTAACAGGGATATATACCCATCTGATCCAGGACGGAGCCATTCCGGATGATTGGTTCAATAGTCAGATCAAACTGGCGGACAGGACGGATGGGGATATCGACACACTGGCGAACCGGATAGCTCATATCCGTACGTGGACCTTTGTGGCAAACCGTGCCGATTGGCTGAATGACCCTGCTCACTGGCAGGGCGTGACGCGCGGCATAGAAGATCGATTATCAGATGCCCTTCACGAACGGCTTACACAGCGGTTTGTGGATCGGCGAACCAGCGTATTGATGCGACGTCTGAGAGAGAACAAAATGCTCGAAGCGGAGATCACCGCAACCGGAGATGTCCTTGTAGAAGGACAGCACATTGGCCAGCTTCATGGCTTCCGGTTTGCTCCGGATGCAACGGCAGAAGGACAGGAAGAAAAAGCTGTCCGTGCTGCGGCCCAAAAAGCACTAGCTAGTGAGATTGAAAACCGTGCAGAACGGTTGTCTCGCGCGCCTAACGAAGAGTTCATCCTCTCCGCAGACGGCACATTAAGATGGCAGGGTGAATCTATCGCCCGCCTGACGGCTGGTGAACAGACCCTGCGCCCATCCCTGATCATTCTTGCTGATGAGCAATTGACAGGACCTGCACGCGACATGGTGCAGGAGCGCCTTGATCTATGGATCAAGACCCACATCGAAACTCTCCTGAAGCCTCTCTTCGACCTGGAACAGGCTGAAGAAGTTGAAGGCATCGCTCGCGGCGTAGCATTCCGCCTGACCGAAGGCCTCGGCATTCTTGAGCGTCAGGAGATCGCTGATGACATTCGTCAGCTTGATCAGCAGATGCGTGGTTCGCTCCGCAAACTCGGCGTTCGCTTCGGTGCATATCACATTTACGTCCCTGCACTTCTTAAGCCAGCACCAAGCCAGCTGCTTGCTCAGCTCTGGGCGCTGAAAGAAGGCAAAGGCGAAATCAAAGGCCTGACAGAGCTGCCACAGCTCTCTGCATCTGGCCGCACCTCCGTTCCAGTAGATCCGGAAATCGAGCAGGCACTGTACCGTGTCGTTGGCTTCCGCGTTTGTGGTCCACGCGCTGTTCGCGTCGACATTCTGGAGCGTCTGGCAGACATCATCCGTCCGCTGGTTGCCTGGAAGCCTCTGGAAGAAGGCGTTGAGCCGCCAGAAGGCGCATTGGTAGAAGGTGGCGCATTCACCGTTACCGTTTCCATGACCTCCCTGCTCGGCTGTGCAGGCGAAGACTTCTCCAACATCCTGAAGTCTCTCGGCTACCGTCTGGAAACACGCGAAGAACAGCGCCCTGTTACCAAGAAGCCAGAAGCACCTGCTGAAGAAGCCGAAGCTGCACCAGCAGAACAGGCTGCAGAGGGTGAAGCCGAAGCTCCAGCAGCGGCGGAAGCAACTGAAGCACCAGTAGAAGAAGCTGCTCCGGCAGAAGCTTCTGAAGAAGCGACAGGTGAGCAAGAGATGGAAACGGTCACCGTTGAAATCTGGCGCCCAGGTCGTTTCGGTGGTCGTCGCAGCAATAACGACCGTCAGCAGCGCAACGCACGCGGTGGCAATGAACGTCGTGGCGGTGGCGAGCGTCGTGGTGGCGGCAACAATCAGCAGCGTCGCAATCCTGGTAAGCCGGGCGGCAAAGGCCGTGGCTTCAACAAGGATCAGAACCGTGGCCATCAGGCAAAGTCTGCTCCACGCAAAGACAAGCCAATGGATCCGGATTCTCCATTCGCAGCGCTGATGTCCCTGAAACAGAACTTGGAAAAGGGCGACAAATAGTCGCCCCTTCGGGATACCGCAGATGGCAGCACCAGAACCACAAGGCTCAATCCGCATTGACAAGTGGCTCTGGTACGCCCGCATAACAAAGTCCCGGACGCTGGCTCAGAAACTGGCAGTGTCCGGACACGTAAGACTGAACAAAGAGAAAGTTTCAGCAGCCAAAGCAGCTGTAAAGCCCGGCGATGTACTGACCATCACAATGCCGCGGCGCCTTTTGATCCTTAAGGTTTTGAAACTTGGCACCCGCCGCGGTCCAGCCCCTGAAGCACAGATGCTTTATGAGGACATGTCACCGCCGCCACCTCCCAAAGAAACACAGGCTCCAGTCGCACAACGCGAAGCCGGTGCGGGACGTCCAACGAAAAAAGATCGCCGCCAAATTGCCCGGATTCGGGGCTTCAACGAAATCGATCCTTTTTAGTGGCCACTTTTGGTAAATTTTGCCCCAATATTGCAATCTCTTCGCCTATGACAGCGCTTGCACTACCCAATGAAAACCGGTAGCAAAGAGCACAAAGTTTAATGGACGAAAAAATCGTCAGGGCCGCGAGAGCCCGTGCCATTTGTCTTCAGACAAATATGCAGCGCCAGAGACTAAGAGGATTGCGATGACATACGTCGTCACAGACAATTGCATCAAATGCAAATACACCGACTGTGTTGAAGTTTGCCCGGTCGATTGCTTTTACGAAGGCGAGAACATGCTCGTCATTCATCCGGACGAATGTATCGACTGCGGTGTATGTGAACCGGAATGTCCTGCCGACGCAATTCTCCCAGACACAGAGCCTGGATTGGAAAAGTGGGTCGAGCTCAATGCAGAGTACGCAGAGAAGTGGCCGAATCTGACCGTTAAGAAAGATCAGCTCCCAGAAGCAGCTGAATTTGACGGCGTAAAAGAAAAACTGGAAAAATACTTCTCCGAGAAGCCAGGTACGGGCGATTAAGCTCGTAAAAGCCTAGAGCTTCCAAACATTTATTAATTGCCAAACATTATCCGCGGATGTCTTAAATCCTCTCTTGCTTGAGAGAGGTTGGAAATCCGTGGATAATGTGCTATACAGTTTTTTACAGTCATTTGGCAGTCTGGTTGCACCCTCCCCACTCGGAGGTTTTTTTATGGTCGCAGTTCCATTGAAGTGCGCACAATAATTTATGCCAGCATTCGCCGAAGTAGCCAAAACAGAGAACTCGACTGATCACATTTGAACGCGAAACCAATTAGTGCGAGAGGTAGCTTTCCGCATACATTGGACTTTTCACGTTTTTCTACAGAGAAAGATGTAGCGATCTCGCTGCATCTAGGTTGTTTGCGTCTCCCGGACAGCAAGCCACCACTGCGCAGGAGAAGTATAGCGTATGGCCACACCCGCAAAAAAGACCGCGCAGCGTCAGGGGTTTAAAACAGGCGAGCACATCATTTATCCATCTCACGGTGTTGGATTGATTACTGCGATTGAAGAGCAGACCGTAGCTGGATACTCTCTTGAACTTCTCGTAATTGAATTCGAACAGGATAAGATGACACTCCGCGTTCCAGTAGCAAAAATTGCTTCTGTTGGAATGCGTAAGCTTTCTGATGCATCCACCGTTAAAAAATCTCTTGAAACCATTGCAGGCAAACCTCGTGTAAAGCGCACCATGTGGAGCCGCCGCGCACAGGAATACGAAGCGAAGATCAATTCCGGCGATCTTGTTTCAACCGCTGAAGTTGTTCGCGATCTCTATCGTTCTGACGCACAGCCAGAGCAGTCCTACTCCGAACGTCAGCTCTATGAAGCTGCACTCGATCGTATGGCTCGCGAAATCGCTGCGGTTCAGAAGCAGACTGACACTGAAGCAATTCGTCAGATCGAAGGTGTTCTTTCCACCGCTCCAGGCCGTGCTGCTAAAGCTGCACCTGCTGCTGGTGAAGACGGAGGTCAGGAAGAGGCTGCGTAATCAGCCTTTCCCAACTTACTTGATTAAAGAAGCCCTGCTGGTAGCGGGGCTTTCTTTTTATCTGCATAGATCCAAAAGAGTTTTCACGCCGTATCTCAGATCAAACTGAGGAGGCGTACATGGCTCAATATGAAAGAGACCAAAGTCTCGGGCCCCTTGCTCGCCTGGCAAGAAAAGCCCCATATCTGTCAAAAGAAGAAGAATACAAGCTTCTTGAAGGCTGGATCACAAAACGCGATCACCGTGCACTGGACAAGCTATCCTTGTCTCACTCTCGTCTGGTGATAGCCCAAGCTTTACGCTTTAAATCCTATGGCGTCCCACTTTCTGATCTCATTCAGGAAGGCCACATCGGACTGATGGAAGCAGCCAACAGGTTCAAACTGTCCAAGGATGTACGCTTCTCAACCTACGCAAGCTGGTGGATCAAGTCTTTCATTCAGGATTATGTCCTTCGCAATCAATCGATCGTCCGCGGCGGCACATCCTCGCGCCAGAAAATGCTGTTCTTTGGCTTTAAGCGCATGCGCGCAGAGCTGGCAAGTAAACATCCAGAGCTCAGCGAAGATCAACTTCATCAGCAGATCTCCAACCAAACCGGCGCAAACATGCGAGATATCAAGATGATGTCTTCCAGGTTAGGCCGTTCGGATACATCTTTGAACGCAGCGCTCAAAGGCAGCGAAACAAACCTTCAGCTCCAGGACACGCTCGCAGCAGATGAGCCCCTACCCGATGAGATCGTAGAAGTGCATCTGGACAGTGAGCGCGCCGAACGTCGCCTCTTCGACGCCATCAAAACACTGCCCCCACGCGAGCAACGCGTAATAAGAGATCGAAAGCTCAGAGAAGATGGCGTGACGCTGGAAGCACTTGGCAAGAAACTGGGTGTCTCAAAAGAACGCGTCCGTCAGATCGAGTCACGTGCCATGCAGAAACTGAAAGATGCGATGGCTCCGTCTCAGGGACACGAAGCCAATCAGCCTTAATCGGTGATAACCTTCATCAGTTCACCCGGCTTGAAGCGCTGGTTCGCTTTCACCTGATTGAGGATCGTGAACAACTCCAACCGGCGGGATGGCTCCACGCCGCTCATGCCAACAGCAAGCTTACGAGCCGTCTCTCCACCTTTAGCCTGAATGATCTTAACTCGAAGCGGGTTAAGGCGCGCTTGCTCTGTAGGGCTCAGCTGACGGAAACTACCGAGAGATTTCTCAAAATCCCTAGTAAATACAGCGGTCGGCGAACGATTAGCAAAGATAAACCGATATCCAGTTAAGCCGATACGAACCACACCAATGCGGAACGACCAACCATCTGTAATCGCAGAACCAATCACAGCTGGCAGACCATTAATCGTGGTCGGACGAACGCTGTTGTCGATCAGACCATTGATCCAGCCAGATAACATATAGTCAGTTAAGCTGGCGTAGCCTGTCAGATCAGCACCATCAAAACGCATCGCAGTGCCGGAGTTATTGCTCGCTAGAACCGCCTCTGCGGAGTTCTCAAGCACAAAACCCTTCGGCACGCTAAAGGAGATGCCAAGACCCTTGTGAAGGAACTGACGCCCTCTCACATAGCCTTCCAGCGGGTCATCACCAAACAGCATGCCGTCCAGACTGGTCAAATACGCCTCACGGCCATTCAAACCAATCCCCGGCGCACCAATCTGCCGCGCACTACGCACAGCACGCTGAATGCGATCAGGCGTATTCGGGTGAGAAGAAAGGAAGTCTGGAGCCGAACTGGTTTCGCCACCAAGCTGCTGATAGCGGGCAAACTGCCCCATGGTGTTAAGGAAACGCGCGGCTGCATAAGGATCATACCCAGCGCCAGCAAGCGTTCTTACACCCACATCATCTGCTTCAAGCTCTTGTTCCTGAGAAAAGCGGGCAAACTGCACTTGCTTCTCTTTCACGGCGGCATCAATCGTCCGCTGATCCTTGCCGATATTTGTCATCACCTTGGTGACAAACTCAGCTTCCTCAGCCTGACGCTGACGCTTGATCGCATGCCGAGCTGTTACGTGCGCCATCTCATGCGCCAGAACAGCAGCCAGCTCCGATGTGTCATTGGCAAGCGCAAGCAGACCACGCGTGACATAGAGATACCCGCCCGGAAGCGCAAAAGCATTCACGGCAGGACTGTTGAGAAGGGTAACACGGTAATGCGCTTCAGGATCTTCCGAAGCGGCAACAAGACCACCAACAACGCGGGCAATCGCAGTTTCCGCCTTGCCGTCTTTGTAAACACCGCCATAGGTCGCCACAACGCGCGGATGCTCACGCGCACCAACATCGCTCCCAGGACCACTACGCAAGCTACCGGGTTTTTGAGCGCTTTGATTGGCAGAGCCGGTCAGCTGACACGCAACAAGGGCTGCGGTCACTGCAGATACCGTTAAAATTCTCAGGCTTGTCCGTATTCCAGACAATGCACTACTCAAAGTCATTCGCGTTTCCGGCTTTTGCCCTAGTCCAGAAGCTCCAACTGCGCTGGGTGCTTAAGCTCTATCTGTGGTCCTTGGTTCAGTTGCAAGACGCCCCTGAGGCGAACTCTCTTGCCTTTCATCACTGAAAGATCATGCCCGAACTCGGAAAAATCCGCCAGCTTTCCCCTTTGAATAATCCCGGTTAAATCCTCTGTCCAGCGCTCACCAAAATTCAAGTATGTTTTGGATCGCGTTTGCCCGACAGAAATCACGCTGGCTTCCACAAGTCCATAAAGACCAATTTGCTCGTAGCTTATTGACTTATAGTCATTAATTACATTTTTAACGACCCATAATCCAACATTTTTCCGGCGAGCTTCACTCTCCAAATTAATAAGGAATTTCAAGCAATTGAAAGCTCTTAATTGTGGCTTAACAATGGCCAATCCGCCTTCAACCAGCTTGCCTGACAAATCACTCATTTCATGATCAAGCAGAATCGCAGGCAAACGCCCCCACCGATCCTTCTGCGCAACCAATGCTTTTACAAAAACTTGTCGACCACCTGAGAGCTCCTGCCCGGGAGCATGAGGAGCCTCAGGAAAAGTCAAATCAGAGAGATAATAAAACGCGCCATCACTTGCGGCAAACTTCAAAGGGCTAGCAAGCGCGTCATCCACCAAAACCGTCGGCAAGCCCTGCTCTGACACCTCAGCTTCATCACACGACCCCGCTGCACTTGATCCAATGCCAATCAGAACCCCGCATAAAGCTGACAGAAACCATCTCACAACACAGCACCCCTATAACGCATTTGGTAATAGTATCAGGTCGCCATTACTCAAACGCCCCTCAGAACCCGCAGGAAATATGTCACTGAGACACGTGCTGTGAGAATTCTCCTGTCAGAACTGGGGCCTGAAGCGTATCTCTGAAAAGTGGAGCCCGGCTTTCAGACAAAGATACGCAAAAACAAAAGCTAAAGCAGATCAAGCGGTTCAGCTTAAACGCAACCTGCTTTAGCCTGTTCACAGAGAAGCAATCTGTCTCGCATAGCTTTGGTTTTCATGATATTTGAAAACTCGCTGCATCATCTCAAGATGACACTCAACGGCCCCGTAGCTCAGCTGGATAGAGCAGCCGCCTCCTAAGCGGCAGGTCAGTGGTTCGAATCCACTCGGGGTCACCATTCAAACTTAAATCTTGAAGCAGTTCCTTCATCCGCATTTAGCGAATTGAGCCCACCATCAGAGCAGAAATAACTGCACATGGAGGGTAAGCCATGAATTATATATCCAATGTGCTCAAACGGTGCGGAGATAACCTTCGCAACTGGTTTTACAATTGGATGGCCTGGATCAGTCGGCAAAAGAAGTAAGTTGAACGAAGACCGGTAGGATCCGGCACCATAAGCAGGTCCCATGGGAAGCAGGCAATCCGCTTCCCACCAAGGCGACTGCGCCCAATCAGAAGAAGCTGTCATTCTGATTGTTCAAAAACTCATCTAGACTGATCTTCTTGTCATTGTTCTCATCAAAATGGGCCATCACATAGCGTAGCTCTTGCTTGTCAGCCTGTGCTTCTTCCTGCTCCAGCAATGCTTTTGCGCAGTCAGCACTGATTGCCGGATCAACAGTGCCCTGAAAATCCACGAGCTCAGGCTTGGTTAGATACCCATCCACGTTCTGGTCCAGTTCAAGAAACAACTCACGCTGTTGCAACTTCACAAGATGCCGAAGCTCACCAAAATCGACGGAACCATTCTTGTCCTGATCCATTTCGGCAAACTCATCCAACAATGCCTTTGCTTCGTCAGCCTCAAACTGCTCAAAATCAGCTTTGCAAGCCTCAGGAAGCTGATCCACCTCTTCAGAGGCAAGAAGCTTCATCTCTTCCTCTGAAAGCTCCTGATCGACAAGCTCCAAAGCATCCAGAGACGTGAAGCGCTCAAACTCCTTGCGGGAGATGACACCATCTTCATTCTGGTCCATCGCAGCAAACGTAACGCGAATGCCTGCATCTGCTGAAGCAGTGCTCTGAACACCCACATTCCACATCAAGGCAAGCGCCAGCACAGCAGCGCCACTACCGCCCCACTTCACCAGTTGCGACTTCATTTTTACGGGCATGATCGTATCTCCAGTTGGATTAGCCTGCGCCTCGGCACTGGAGAGTTCTTGCTCAATCAACTGACGAATGACCTGGCTCATCGGCTGCTCTCGTTGCTTGCTCAGCTCGGAAAGTTCCAGCTTCAGATCCGGTGACATTCGGACTTCAATCGTCTCAGTTTTCTTAGCCATAACCGTTCTCCTAGCACCAAAAGCGGGTGCAATTACAGCTTTTGGAGATATATTTCGGTTTCACAACACAATTGATGTCAGGGCAAGACGAAATCGTGTCCGGACACGCGCATAACGTTTGTCCGGACAAACAAAACAAGCAAATTCAGATAGTTATTTACCCATTACGCTTTAGTCATCTTGGGCACTTCAAAGATATTTCAGAGTACTTAGGGCATTCATAGATGAATGCGAATAATGCATTTTCCAATACTGGTAGACCTAAGTCGTATACATGTAATATTGACATATCACCGATACGTGCAATCCCTCTATACATAAAAACTAATGTTTCGGGGGGAGGCCCGTACATGGCACCAATTCTTGAAATCAGCGACCTCAAAGAACGTGCACGTAGACGCGTTCCGAAGATGTTCTTCGACTATGCAGACTCCGGTTCCTGGACCGAGAGCACCTATCAGGCGAACGAAAGCGACTTCGCCAAGATCAAGCTGCGCCAGCGCATCGCGGTAGACATGACCAACCGCACGCTCGCCACCAAAATGATCGGGCAGGATGTCTCAATGCCGGTCGCGCTTGCACCAACCGGCCTCACCGGAATGCAGCATGCCGACGGCGAGATCCTCGCAGCTCAGGCAGCGGAAGAATTCGGCGTACCGTTCACCCTTTCAACCATGAGCATCTGCTCTATTGAAGCGGTTGCGGCCAAAACCACCAAGCCGTTCTGGTTCCAGCTCTATGTGATGAAAGATCGGGACTTCATCAACTCACTGATCGACCGCGCAAAGAACGCAGGCTGTTCCGCACTGGTCCTCACCTTTGACCTGCAGATCCTCGGCCAACGTCACAAAGACCTGCGTAACGGCCTGTCTGCCCCGCCAAAGTTTACGCCAAAGCACGTCTGGCAGATGGCAACTCGCCCAATGTGGTGCATGAAAATGCTCACCACCCAGAACCGCACCTTTGGCAACATTGTCGGCCACGCAAAGGGCGTCGGCGATCTCTCTTCCCTGTCCTCCTGGACAGCAGAGCAGTTTGACCCACGCCTAAGCTGGGATGACATTGAGTGGATCAAGAAGCAGTGGGGCGGCCCGCTGATCCTGAAAGGCATTCTGGACAAGGAAGATGCCCGTCACGCAGTCGACTCCGGCTGTGACGCGATCATCGTCTCCAACCACGGCGGACGTCAGCTCGACGGCGCACCATCTTCCATCGAGATCCTGCCGGAAATCGTGGACGAGGTTGGCGATAAGGTGGAGATCCACATCGATGGCGGCATTCGGTCCGGTCAGGATGTGCTCAAGGCCATCTGCTTGGGTGCAAAAGGCACCTACATCGGCAGACCATTCCTCTACGGCCTCGGTGCAGGTGGCAAGCAGGGCGTGACACAGTCACTGGAAATTCTCCAGAAAGAGCTAGATACCACCATGGCCCTGTGTGGCCGTCGCGATCTCAACACACTCAATCGCGACAACCTGTATTCCATCAACGGCGTTAAAGTTTAACGCCCATAAGACACTCAGTCGGGAGACCCAACGGTCTCCCAGCTGTCATTGCGCTCAGAACGCACAATCGCATCAATGATTTCCATGTTCTGGATCGCGTCACCAACGCCATAAGGCAGCTCTTCCTCGCCCTGAACCACGCGAGAGAACAACTCCCCCTGCAAGGTGTACTGATCACAGGCAGGAACACGCTCCACCTCAATCGCACCGTCACCCAGCACACTGCCGGAATCGAGACGCAGAATGGTCTCTTCACCCGCAGGCGCGTTAAACGGAATGAGAATTTCCAGTCGCTTAGCAGTGCCCACCAGATTGATGCGCTGATATGGAGCAGACTGTGTGGACACCGTAAACTGCGCCTGACGCCCTTCACCAAAGTCCATCATCACAGAGGTCAAACGGTCCGTACCGAAATTCCGGTCACGATCAATCAGGCTCACAACCCGCTCAGGCTCGGCATTGAAGAAGTAACGAGATGCTACAATCGGGTAACAGCCGATATCCATCAGGCCACCACCGCCAAGCTCTGCCTTGTTGCGGATGTTTTGTGGGTCTTGGTTGCTGTAGCCAAAGAACGCCTGAATGCTCTGCAGTTTGCCAAGTTCGCCAGACTCTACAATCTCCAGCGCACGCTGCCATTGCGGATGCGCACGCACCATAAACGCTTCCATAACAAAGCGATCATCAGGCATCTCAAGCAGAAGCCGCGCTTCATCAGCATCCAGTGCAATCGGCTTCTCACAAAGCACATGCTTGCCAGCCTTCACAGCCTCAATAGTCATTGGCACATGCATGTGGTTCGGCAACGGATTGTAGATTACATCGATGTCAGGATCTGCCAGCAGCGCCTCGTAGGAGCCATAGGCCTTCTCAATGCCCAGCTCAGCAGCGACCTTCTTCGCGTTCTCTTCATTGCGCGAAGCAATCGCCGCAACTTCAACACCCTTGGCTTTCTGCAGGGCTGGAATAACCTTTTCGCGGCCAATCCGTGCAGTTGATAGAACACCCCATTTAACCATCATAATTCTCCAAGTGTATCCTGCAGGAACCGCTACTTAACGCTCTCAAGCGCAACCACTTTCTGTCCAACCTCGGTTTTACAGAACCGGTCCAGCTCTGAAATGGCCGAGATGATGTGGTACAACGAGCTCGCCGGTGCCGCTTCTTTCACAAAAGTACCATCCGGCAAGAACTTGTCTTTCCAGAGACCTGCTGGAACATCCTCAAAGAACAGCTCCAGCGCCGCCAAAGCATCCAGCATGGACTGGCGATACCGAGGCCACTCGCTCTCTGGCGTGCTTTCCAGCATGGCGATAGATCCCTTGAGCCATTCGGCCTGAGACCACAGACGTGCCAGCGGGTCACGCACGGAGAAGTCATCATTGATGCCCATCAGCGCAACACCGCGCTCACGATCAACTCCATGAACCTCTGCAATCTCAAAGAGACGCGCAGCCGCAGCCTTGGCACGGTCATCACCGCGCAGCTTGTTCCAGCGGCTCAGCAGCCATGCCCATTCAAAGTGATGACCCGGCTCAAGCGCCCTGCCCTCATCTCCTGGCATCGGTGACCAATCCAGCGCAAAGAACTCACGCAAGCCACCCGTCTTCTCGCAAATGAAGAACTTGAGGCACAGCGCACCCAGCTCATCTGCCAGAGCAGACCACACAGCCTTTTGCTCAGCGCTCAGGTTCTCAGAGCGCTCCCACTCAAGGCACATCTCAAACAGATGCATATGCGGGTTGGCACCCAGCGGCGCACGCGCAGGCTCCGCCTCCTGAAAACCAGCGATAGGATGCTTGAAGCGCCCTTTCAGAACCTCCAGCAAAGCACCTGCCTTGGCACAGGCTTCCTCACGCTTTTCAGCATTCACATCAGCAATGCTGGAAAGTGCAAGCAATGCAAAGGCCTGATTGTAAAGATCAAAGGATGTGTCCAGCAGCTCACCATCCGGCGTAGCCAGCGCACCAATGTACCCTTCAGAAGTGCCATAGACCCGCTCCACATAAGCTTGCGTGCGCAGCGCCACATCCATCCACGGGCCATTCCAGCCCAGACGACCAGCTTCGCAATACACGAACACCATGCGCGGGTTGACGCGACCACGTCTGTTATCTGCGCTGCCCTGGCAATCCAACGTGATGGTTTCCGCAAATCCGCCATTCACAGCATCTTCGCCAGCTTTCAGCCAAAGCGGTAACGCATCTTCAAACAACCACGCGCGCAACTTATTCAGGTGATCGACAATCACTTCCGGTACTCCACACCACCGTCAGCCCGCTCCCACGAAACCCCGATGGCCTCCATATGTGCAAATGAAATCAATGCGCTTAAAGGTTCGACTAAAGGACCAAAAAACACAAATCAGAACCTACGACGAGTAAGCCACAAGACAAAGCCAAACTAGCAAGTTTTTGGGGGATTATGAAGTATCAGAGAATGAGTGGTGCCGCTGATAGGACTCGAACCTACGACCCCATCATTACGAATGACGTGCTCTACCAACTGAGCTACAGCGGCATTCCAAATGGCACGAGGAGTGTGCCGGAAAGTGGAAGCTTGATACCCAAGCTCCCGATCAGATGCAAGTCTGATTTGCAATGGCGGAACAGGCATCCACCATCTATCTGCATTCGCAGAAGCAACTGTCTCAAACACTCACTTCTGCGAACACAATACTGCTAGCGGAAGAACCTAAAACTTTGATCCTTCGGCGCTTTCGGATCTTCATCATCAGGCTCAGGCCCGGGATCATCCGGCAGATGTGAAAGCGGAAACTCAACCAGCTTTTCGTCTTTCTTTTCAGCCTTCTCATCCGTTTTGGCATCTGCGTCCTGCTCAGTCTTGGCAGGTTCGTCAGATTTTGCCTCAGCCTTTTCATTAGCTTTCGTCGGCGCCCAGCTGGAAGATTCGACAGGCACCACAGTTGCCCGAGGCTCTTCAGACTGCGCAGTTTCCTCCGGTTTTGTCTCCGCAGGTGCTTCTGCTGCAACAGGCGTTTCTTCCTTGGCAGTTTCCGTCACAACCGGTGCTGTAGTCGCCTCTACCTTTGCTTTTTCTACTGGAGCTGGAGCAGGTGCTGGCTCTTCCTTCAGCGCAGCTGGTGTCTCAACATCCTGAGGCTTTGGCACAACGATGTCAGCTTTTACCGGCTCATCCAGCACTTGCACGGGAGCGGCCAGCTCTGGAGGCTCAAATAACTTGTCATCAATGACTTCGATGGTCTGATCCTGATCCATCGTATTTTCCGGTGTCGCCCACTCATAGGCATCCACACGGCCAGTCTTTGGAGAAACAGGCGCCCAGTTAGCTGAAACAACGCCGTCCGCAATCCAGACCTTGTCGTGAGGCGCACGCACCGCACGGGAGAGCCACTCGCGAATGCGGCCCTGATCACCATGCTCACGCTCTTCAAGATCTGCCATCAGCAGGAAGGCACGCTGTGTTGGCTCAGAGCGCAGAACGCGCTTGAGTTGCTCACGAGCTTCGTCAAACTTCTTCGCCTCAATCGCAGCAACAGCAATCGCAATCGCCCCTTCAGAGGAGTAGGCACGCATGCTTGCCAATGTTCTCACACGGCTCAGGCGGTCCGTGACGGAATCACCTGGGCGAACGTGGGCATAAGCTTCAGCAAGGTCCGGATGCGGGCTGAGTTTCCAGGTCGCTTCAAGGATCTTGCTCGCCTTGCGGATTTCACCAGCACGGGTCCGCAGACGCGCGGCAACAATCGCAGCCGGCACGAGGGATGGTGCAAGACCATGCGCTTCAACAGCCAATGTACGGGCGCGATCCGGGTTTTCATTCTCCAGCTCAAGCGCACGCGCGGTCAACAGCACAGCTTTCTGGCGACGAAGGGTTTTCTTGTCCAGCATGCGAGCAGCATAGTTGCGCTCAAGCGTTGCAATGGCTTCTTCCCAATCACCGGAAACGGCCTGATACCCAAGCACAGCATTGCCTGCCCAACGTAGCCCCGGAACCAGATTAAAGGCTTCCTCAGCAAAGTGACGGGCAGCAGCAGGCTCGCTTTCACGCTCAGCTTCAATGTAAAGGCCATGCAGGCCAACAGCCATGGAGCGGTCGTCTTCCAGCATCGCCTCAAACCGGCGACGGCTTTCTGCATGATCACCATCCAGCTGAGACGCCTGCGCAAGGAGCAAACGGGCTGCAGGTTCATCACCATCCAGCAGCTTATCTGCCTTCAGGCCAAACTTGCGGGCATGAAGGGTATCGCCAGAACCAAGCGCCATCAGGCCTTGAGACAAAGCATCATACCCTTTGTCCTTACGGCGACGCTGCATGAAATGAGAAACCAGCGTTGGTGACTTCCAGATCAACCGGAAGAAACCCCAGACCACAATCGAAGCAACAATCGAGGCACCAAAGGCAACAACGGTTGTCAGCAAGCTTGCCTGAACAACATAGCCTTGCCACTCGAGTGTAACCACACCCGGACGATCAGCCATCCAGGCGCCACCAAGGGCCAGCAGAAATACAAACGCGAAAAAGATGAGAACGCGGACCATGTCCTTCGCTCCTTTCCGATACTACTTGTTTTCAGAAACAAGCGACTTCAAAACTTGAGCGGTGATTTTCTTCACCAATTCATCTGCGGCCAATCGGGCTTTCACCTGCTCAGCCCACGCGGCACCAACCTTTTGCATCGGCTCAGGCAACGCATCATAAGCCTTGATCGCACCAGCCAGATCACCAGCCGTCACGCGCGCTTCCATCGTGCCAAGCACTGCGCTGGAGCTTGTGCCCTCGCTGTCATTTGGCGTACGAACAGAAACAAGTGACTTGGCGCTGGAGAACAGGCGATCAACCACATCATCATTCTCACTGGTCAGCGACACAGCACTCATATCACGAGCAACCTGCCCGAACCCGGCAATCAAAGCAGCGGAAGATGGAATGCCCGTTGCAGCACTTGCCTTCAACGGCGCCAGTTCAGCTGCATCATTTGGCAGCACAGCTTCCACCGCAGCCAGCTCAGCCTCATAGCTGTCACCAGAATCAACAGCGTTCCTCAAAGAAGCAATAGCAATCGCACGCGCAGCACGTTCCTGCGCACTCGCTGTGCCAAGCGCCTTCTCCAGACGATCAACACGAGCGGTCATCTGCTTGGTTGTTTCAGCCGTGGACTGTGTCAGCGCTTCAAGCTTGCCTTCCAGAACCTTCTGCTCTGCGGTCAGCTTGCCAATCTGCGCCAAAGCTTCATCCACCTTGGAACCAGTCACAGCCAACTGTGAGCTTAGATCCTTCAGCTGTGTCGGCGCTTCTTTCAAAGCCTGGAACTGCTTCTGTAGGTCAGTCAAGCTGCCCTGCACGCCTTTCAGCACCTGCTCAGCATTCTTTTGCGAGGCAGCTGTCAGATCAGCAACCTGCTTCGCCAGCTGATCCTGTGTCTTCTTCAGGCTTGCAACAGCAGCACCATCACCAGCAGCACCGTTGGAGATGAACTCGTTGAGTTCTTTGATCTCAGCACCCAGCGTGGAGATTTGCTCCTGCACACGCTGCGTTACACCGGCTGTCGCGTCATTCAGCTTCGTACTGGTCTCTTTCTGGATCGCATCCAGCTGAGCCGTCAGCTTCTCAATGGTGTCCTTCGCCGCATAATTACCGGTCGCGTGATCACGCAGAGCTGCAATTTCTTCCTTCAGCTGAGAATAGCGGTTCTTGGAGCTTTCCAGCATGGCCTGAACTTCAGTTGCATTCTGGCTGGAACCTGCACCGATCATCTGTAACATACCAGCCTGATGCAGACCGAAACCGGCACCCGCCACAATAAGCGCGCCAATCACACCAGCGGCCAGCATTGCGCCAAACCCGGCACCCTGCTTTGGCGGATGCGGAGGCTTGTCAGCAGGGCCGCCTGGGCCTTTGCCGGAAGGAGGTGGCGGCGGAGGCGTGTCTTTTCCGCCAGAACCCTCCTTGTCATCTTTTGCCTTAGCAGGCTCTTTTGCAGCAGCTGAGGTTGAGGTCTTGCTGGCAGTTGTCGCCTTGCTCGCAGCAGTTGTCTTGCCAGCTGCCGTCTTCGTAGCACTGGCAGCATCAGCAGCTTTCTTCTCATCAGCTGCTGTTTTCTTCTCGTCTGCCGTAGCCTTCGCGCTTGCAGCAGCAGTCGGCTTGGCGGTTGAGGTGGAAGACTTAGCGCCAGCAGCTGGTTTTGCGCCTGTTGCAGGCTTTGCTTCCGCAGCTTTAGTCGCTTCAGTTTTTTCAGTCTTCGCAGCAGTTTGTGATTGTTGTTTGCCGGTTGGCGGCACTGAGCCCGGCTTGGAAGAAGTAGCCTTACTCGCAGCAGCCTTGGCAGTTGCACCAGCGCTCGCGGCAGGCTTGTCAGTCTTGGAAACGTCTTTTGCAGGCAGATCGATCGTTACAGGCTTCCGGGATCCACTGGAGAGCGGAGATTTCCGTGATGATGTTCCACCACCAGAGCCTGCCCCGGTGGACGCCCCACCCTTTTTGTCATCAGCAGCCATCAAAACCTCCTAGAATGGCGCGTTTCAAGCAGTTTCCAGCCGCGCCAATTTAATTACGCACGCAATCTCGATAAGGCATCCGCAGACACCTCTTCCTTAACATAAGCATCCCTTTAGCAAACTGCTATCAGGGAGAATTAGCACCTTGCTAAACAAACTACGACTTCTCCATAGGGCCCAGAGAAGTGCAAATCACATCCTCTCAACTTATCGAACCTGAGAGAAGTTCAAACAAACCATCCTCACTTGGCGTTTTAGCCGTAAAAACCTCGCCAAACGATCTCGCCTGCTCTGCAACCCGCTTTGAAACACATAATGCTTTCATAGAGTTAAGAAACACTGTGGTTTTTTCAAGATTTGAAATACTGAGAAAAATTTGAATTGTTCGCGGAGAATAAAACAACGCACAATCCAGTGTTCCGGCTTCAATCAAATCTCGGGTTTTCCCAGAAAAGCCAGTCGCAGCAGCCATTTGGTAGACCTCCACCATACGGCAGGCAATGCCCTGCTGCTCCAGTTGTCCGGCAAGGTCTCCACTGCGGTCAACTGCCGCTGGATAAAACACGGGGCCGACTTGATTGCGTTCAGCAATCAGCCTGCCAAGGGAATCAACATCCCCATCCGCACATATGATCTTTTGGAAACCAGAGGCTTCTGCAGCTTTGGCGGTCGCCTCACCCACAGAATAAAGAGGAAGGTGCTGTAGTTTGTCGACCATACCGTTGAAGACAAGCGCTTCAACCGCTTTCGCACTGGTCACAGCAATCGCTTTGGCGTCCCCAGCCACATCCCCGTTTACGGTCAGCGGCTGGAAACTCAGCATTGGCTCAACAATCACCTCGTGTCCCATAGCAACCAGCTTCTGCGCAGTTTTATCTGCCTGTGGCTGAGGTCGGGTCACGAGTATCTTCATTAGAGCTCCAGAAAGTTCGGACCAGATTTCGCTTTCAGCTCTTTGCCAAGCTCGCGTCCGATTTCTTCCGCATCACTTACCGGGCCTTCGCCTTCCACAGTGTGTGTCTGGCTACCATCCGGCTTGATCACCTCACCGCGGAACTTGATGCGATCACCTTCCACGTGGGAGAGACCTGCAATCGGTGTCCGGCAAGAACCATCCATCTCAGCCAGATAAGCACGCTCCAGCAACAGACGGCTCTCGGTCTCAGCGTGATGGATCGGCGCCAGAATGCGCGCAGTCTCTTCATCACCAAGACGCGCCTCAATGCCAATCGCACCCTGACCAACAGCTGGAAGGAAGTGTTCCAGATCCATCAGAGAGGTCACAAGATCGCCCTGTCCCAGACGGCGCAGACCAGCGTAAGCGAGGAAGGTTGCGTCAACCACACCCTCGTCCAGCTTGCGCAAACGGGTCTGCAGGTTACCGCGGTACATCACGACATCCAGATCAGGACGCAGACGCTTGATCTGTGCCTGACGGCGCAAACTGGAAGACCCAACCACAGCACCCTGTGGAAGATCTGTCAGTTTCTCAACCTTCGGAGAAATGAAAGCATCGCGTACATCTTCACGTGGAAGGTAAGCGGTCATGCCCAGACCATCCGGCAGAACCGTCGGCATATCTTTGGAAGAATGAACTGCCAGATCAATCGACTTATCCAGCAAAGCTTCCTCGATTTCCTTGGTGAACAAGCCTTTACCGCCTGCTTCGGAAAGAGGCCTATCTTGAATTTGGTCTCCCGTTGTTTTTATAACAACAATCTCGAAGTCATCATCGGTTAACCCGTGTGCCTTCGCGAGACGAGCGCGTGTTTCATGCGCCTGGGCCAGTGCCAGCGCGCTTCCACGTGTACCAATTCTTATAGGTTTTGTTTGCAAGGATCACATTCCCAATGCTAGGGGCTCATGTTAGATGAGCGACATAAAATCATCGGCCCGCGAAATCAACCATGCTTATCGCATGAGAGAACGACAAAAACCAAGCGGCCAAAGGAGACCAAACGTGCTGACCATCCTCGGCATAGAGACGAGTTGTGACGAAACTGCCGCTGCTGTCCTTGAGATTGATCAAGATGGCAAATGCGTAATTTTGTCCAACGTGGTGCATTCTCAAATCGATGAGCACACACCGTTCGGCGGTGTTGTACCAGAGATTGCGGCGCGCGCCCACATTCAGTTGCTGGATGGTATCGTAGATCAGGCGATGAAAACAGCAAATGTGAAGTACTCTGATCTCTCCGCAGTTGCTGCCACCGCAGGCCCTGGCCTTATTGGCGGTGTCATTGTGGGCCTGATGACAGCAAAATCCATTGCCATGGCAATCGATAAACCATTGATTGCAGTGAACCATTTGGAAGGTCACGCCCTCACCGCCCGCATGACGGATCAGGTGGAGTTTCCGTTCCTCCTGCTCCTCGTCTCCGGTGGCCACACGCAGTACCTCCTAGTAAAAGCACTTGGGGAATACGAGCGGTTGGGCACAACCATTGATGATGCAATTGGCGAAGCGTTCGACAAAACAGCCAAACTTCTCGGCCTGCCGTATCCCGGTGGCCCGGCTGTAGAAAAAGCTGCAAAACTTGGTGATCCTACCGTCTACAAGCTGCCTCGCCCACTTTTGGATCGTCCTGGCCTCGACATGTCATTCGCCGGTCTGAAAACTGCCGTCCGCACCGCAGCACTCAAAGAAGAGCCAGTCAGCGAGCAAACCGTCAACAACCTGTGCGCCTCCTTTCAGGAAGCCGTCGCCGATGTTGTCGGAAAACGCAGTGCCAGAGCCTTCGAAATGTTCAAAGAGCGCTATCCGGACACACCACCTAAGATGGTTATCGCGGGCGGCGTAGCCGCAAACGAAGCAATTAGGATTCGTCTGAACGAGGTAGCTGCAGAACATAGTGCAGAATTGATCGCCCCACCGCACAAACTGTGCACCGACAACGCAGCCATGATTGCATGGGCCGGAGCGGAGCGCCTGAGAACACTGGTCGCCGAAGACCCGTCCATTCTGGAGCATAACGGCAAGGGCGACGACATGAACGAAGCCCCTCGCCCACGCTGGCCACTCGACAAACTCTCCGAAAGCGTCGTCGGCTTCGGCCGCAAGGGGGCGAAGGTTTAACCTCTGCGCTGCTTTCTTCTGATCGCGTTTGGTGCTGCAAATGAGAATGCCTATCGCGAAAAGTACGCCTCCCACCGTCATCCCGGGCGAAGCACAGCGAAGACCCGGGACCCATAACCCCGGTATCAGAAATTGGTCGAACGCCTCAGTTAATCAGCAAGGCTAGGGGCTATGGATCCCGGCTCGATGGCCGGGATGACACCGGAGTGGGCAGCAGACTGCATCACAAAACTTATCCCCCTCGCCTCAAACACCTGCATACTCAACATCACGCTCATGCATACGGGCAGTTGGGGGAACGTCCCTCAGTCTGGTGTGGGCTGGTCGGGGCTACTGCGGAAGGTAACGTAGTTCGCAGCAGGTCCGTGGAGGTTCCCCTTTCACCAACAGTGTTGAGGGATAGCGGATGTCCGGTCAAACCTTTGGGCGCCAGCACTGAGAACTGAGGCTTTCCAACAGCCTCAGGTCTTCCAAGCGTCTTCTGGAGCTTGGCCTTAGCCTCCTACAAAAACGCCCGGGCAAGGCGACAAGCCAATGCCGAAGAAACTTACTTACTCACACAGCGCAGGCATTGCCTGCCGCCTTGCTCATCCCGATTATCGGGAACTCCAGCTCCAACACTGCATGGAAAGCCATGCGGTGCTATTCGTGCTTATTATGTGCAAACTCGTCTCATGCCTTGCCTGAGACAAACTCCTGCAAATAACATCCGCCCAACTTCAATAGCATCGATTTGCTTGATTCTTGACGGAGACGACATTGCAGCCTCGGCACAAAGCTTACGTCTACATGACCTGCGGCACCCACCTTCTCGTTTTTGATGAGCCGGAAACCAACATCGCTGGAACACTTCAGGTGCCCGGCGGTACGCTGGACCCGGGTGAAAGCTACCTGCACGCGGCCAAACGCGAGTTTGAAGAAGAAACCGGCCTCAACATCTCTGGCGCTCTTGAGCAGTTCGACGGTCATGACTTCCTTTACGATGATGCTCTGACCACGGGCCCAGAGCTTCACCGCCGCAAATTTTTCCATCTCAAAGTTCAGGAAAAAGCAAAGCAGACTTGGGATCATTACGAAATGAGCCCAAATGACGGTGGAGATCCTATCCTCTTTCGCTTCTTCTGGGTTGATTTGGCAGACAACGAAACTAAGTCCAAGCTAACAATGCATGGAGGGTTCGATATCCCTCTTGGCCAACTGTGTGAACGACTGAACATCACCCAATAAGGAAAACAACATGACCACTGCTCTAAACAAGATCGCTGTAATTGGCGGAGGATCTTGGGGAACTGCGCTTGCTTTGGCCGCAGCAAGAGCCGGTCGTGAAATCACCTTATGGGCACGCGATGCAGAAACCATCGCCGCCATCAACGCCAACAAGCAAAACCCGAAGTATCTGCCTGGCATTGAATGGACAGAACAAATCACGGCAACCGGCATCCTGAAACACGCAGTCAGCGATGCCGATGCCCTTCTGCTCGTCACCCCAGCACAGACCACCCGGACAATGACAGAAGCGATCAAGCCGTTTCTGAAACCAGCAACCCCAATCGTGCTCTGCGCAAAAGGCATTGAGCAATCGACAGGACAGCTGCTTTCCGAAGTCATCAAGTCTGTGGCGCCAGACGCGATCCCGGCAGCATTGTCCGGCCCGAGCTTTGCTCATGATGTGGCAAAGGGTTTGCCAACTGCAGTGACAATCGCGGCAGAAGACGGCGCTGTTGCCGATCAGCTTTCCGCAGCACTTGCCTCAAACAGCTTCCGCCCATACGCAACCGATGATCTCATCGGCGTGCAAATCGGCGGCGCTCTGAAGAACGTTCTCGCCATCGCATGTGGTGCGGCAGTGGGCTACGGCCTTGGCGCCAGCGCTCAGGCAGCTCTGACAGCCCGCGGCTTTGCAGAACTGACCCGCCTCGGCATGGCATTGAATGCGAAGAGCGAAACCCTCACTGGCCTGTCCGGTCTGGGCGATCTGGTGCTCACCTGCTCCTCCACCCAATCCCGTAACTTCGCCTTCGGTTTGAAGATTGGACAGGGCAGAACACCTGAAGAGCTTGTCGCTCCGGGCCAGAAGCTGGCAGAAGGTGCTCACTCAGCCAACATAGCAGTTGCTTTGGCAGCAGAACACGGCGTTGATATGCCGATCGCCAAGACGGTTTCACAAATCGTTGCGGGTAAAATTGACGTCGCACAAGCATTAAGCGACTTAATGACGCGTCCACTCAAACGAGAGACCCACCCCTAGTAGAATCCCTTTAAAGTAGGATTTGCCTGGTTGAAAATCAGGAATTAAAAGGTTGGGTTGAAATCCCGCTACTGGAGTATCCAATATGCTGTACGCTCTCATCTGCACAGACAAGGCACATTCTGAAGACCTTCGTCAGAAGACCCGCGAAGCGCACCTCGACTTCCTCAGTGGTCTCGGCGATCGCCTGAAAGGTGCTGGCCCGTTCATGTGTGATGATCTGGTATCCCCAACCGGTTCGCTCGTAATCATCGAAGCAGCAAACCGCGACGAAGCTCTGGCTGTCGCAAACGAAGATCCATACTCACTCGCGGGTCTGTTTGAATCTGTTGAGATCCGCCCATGGAACTGGGTATTAAAAAACCCAGATATGTAAATTTGCTGTAAGCTGCGTTTTACAACATATCTAAACTGGAGCATCGGCCTTTCAAATCACGGCGGGTGCTCCATTTAATGTATGACCGGTCATTCTGATCAGAACATACAATTTGTTTACATGGAGGAAGCGTTGCAATACTGGCTGTTCAAATCCGAACCTAACAAGTGGTCCTGGGATCAACAAAAAGCCAAGGGCGAAGAAGGCGAAGAGTGGGACGGCGTACGCAACTATCAGGCCCGCAACTTCATGCGCGATATGAAGATCGGCGACCGCGGCTTCTTCTATCACTCCAACATCGGCAAGGAAGTTGTCGGCATCGTTGAGGTGTGCGCACTGGCTCACCCGGATTCCACAACCGATGACCCACGCTGGGAATGCGTAGACATCAAAGCCGTCAAAGACCTCCCACAGACTGTCACACTGGCACAGGTAAAGGCCGAAGAGCGTCTGTCCGACATGGCTCTCGTCACCTCCATGCGCCTCTCCGTTCAGCCGGTAAAGCCAGAAGAGTGGGCTGTGGTTCTGGAAATGGCAGGCATGGACCCATCCGAGGTCTGATTTCACGATGACAATCACGGATCGGCGCAAGTTCATTCTGGAACAGACACGCATTCACCCTGTTCCTCATGCGCCGTCCATCTCTCTTCACCTCGCAGACGAAAGCGTCGACCTATGGCGCATGGGGGAAGAAGAGCTTGAAGAACTCGGAATCCCTTCCCCTTTCTGGGCGTTTGCATGGGCAGGCGGACAAGCACTGGCGCGATACATTCTCGACAATCCAGAAGTGGTCCAGGGCAAGCGCATCCTTGACTTTGCCAGCGGCTCCGGCCTTGTTGCTATTGCCGCGATGAAAGCTGGTGCAGCCTCTGCGGTTGCAGCGGACATCGACACCTTTGCTTCCGATGCAGCACTTATCAACGCAGCACAAAACCATGTCACAATAGAAGTCACAGCAGAAGACCTGCTTGAAAGCAAGCTGGATGGGTATGACCTGATCTGCTGCGGAGATGTCTTCTACGACCCAGACATGACAACAAAGGTACTTGGTTGGTTAGATGCAAACCAGAGAGCAGAACCGATCCCGGTTCTGGTTGGAGACCCGCAGCGCTCTTACTTTCCCACCTCACGGCTTAAACACCTTCAAACCTACGAAATTCCAGTTCAACGAGAGCTGGAAGATAACGAAACCAAGAAGACCTCCGTCTACGCGTTTGTGTGATCAGGGGTATACTCCCAAAATCTAATACACCGAATAATTGAATTTAATTAAAAGTAGAACTAATATTCCATTGTCGATAATAGCCACTGTGTTGTCATGGAAGATCTGCAACAACTGCTCATCAACCGGATGTACTCAACCGTTGTCACCGGTAAGGGCCTAGACGATATTCTGGCGCCGATTGCCGAGAAATACCCGGATTTGCCCGTCACATTCCAGGTCCAATGCCTCACGCAAAACAATTACTATCACTTCTCGGCTCTCAACGTAGACAGTGCCTACAACGAGCTCATTGCTGAATTTATCCAGTTCAATCCTTTTCCCAAGCTGCTTCAATCCGTTAGTTCTGATCAGCTAGTCTACTCAGAGCGCCTCCTGAGCCAACAGCAGCTGGAGCAGAACGAATTTTACAACAACGTCCTCAAAGGCCGGGACAACCTCAACCGCTCACGCGGGTTCCACCTGCACAGACAAGGCTCTGATGTTGCACTCGCAGCAGTCACTATGCCCGCCCGCTTTCAGGGCACAGAAGACGAAGAGCTCTGCAATTTGCTGGAAAGAATACAGCCGCACTACCAAAACGCCTTCTCTCTATTTCTGAAACTGGAAGCCCAGAAGAGAAACGTAGACCAACACACATTCTGGCTGGAGCAAATCCCCTCCGCTGCCTTCATTCTGGACCACGGTTTTCACATAGCCCTCAGCAACCAGAAAGGCCGTTCACTGCTGCAGAAAAGCCGGTTCCTCTACGCAGACAGAAGCAACAACCTCGCAACCAACCATCGGATGTACACCAACAATCTGGAGAACCTCCTCCTCCAATGCAGAACTCAAAAAGTCCCAGTTGGTCCCTTCCCTCTGGGATGTGAAACGCCAACCCAACCACTGATCTCCTACGTTCCCCTGACAGTGCTGGAACAAGGCACCAACGACGTAGAGCCCTTCCTGAAGAACTGGAGCCCGGTTCTCGCAGTGATCCTCGATCCAACCGACCATCCAGTTTCAAAGGAGATGCTTATTCAGAAAATCTGGGGTGCAACCAACCGCGAGGCAGACATCGCTCAAATGCTGATACGAGGCTTCTCTCTGAAGGAAACCGCAAGCACTCTCAACATGAGCTACAACACCGCCCGCAACCACATCGCAGGACTAACAAGCAAAGCAGACATGAAGTCACAAAGCGAGCTGATCTCCTCCCTCACAGCCACACTCTCTCGCATGCCTGAAACAGTTAGAGCGCCAGCCTCTACCGATTAGGCCGGCTCACTTCCTCATAAAACTGAGCCAGTGACGTGACATTGGCACCGGTCTGGTACGGAGACGTCAAAGCACATTCAACAATCACGGTTCGCTTATCGACCTGAAGGGCAAAGTCACTCGTCAACGGCCACAAGCTCCAGCTGTCCCGCAACGAGTTGTACCGCAGCGACGTCCCGTAGAGCCCTCCATTCACAAGGAGATTGATCGAAATGCTGCGACGAAAATCACAGGGAACCGTTTCGAACTCAGATTGAGCGGGCAACAGACTGACATATCGGTGGGCTTTATTGAGAAACATCCATTGCTGTTTCTCCTCTGTGACATTGCGAAAAACACTCCGATAGATCGCCATACTGCCTCGCTACTGATGCTGTTAAAACCGGTGCAATATGTGACCTGACGTCAGCTATAGCTTAGCGTGATTAAGGTGTCTTTGGGTTAGTTAAGGAGCCCCATGCGCAGTTCATTTAATTTTACTCAACTGACCCTCTTGCGAGTGATTTGCTCTTGCAATATTTCACTGCACTAGGCCAAAGTGAGGTTCATTTTCTAATCTCAATAAGAATCCGAAGTTTTTAGGGAGCGCTCCAATGCCAACCATCAATCGTCTTGCGGAAATGCACGATGAAATCACCGCATGGCGCCGTGATTTTCATGAGTATCCTGAAGTCCTTTATGAGACCCATCGCACAGCAGCAAAAGTAGCCGAGATCCTACAAGAGATCGGCGTTGATGAAGTTACTACAGGTGTTGGCCGTACGGGCGTAGTCGGCGTTATCAAAGGCCGCAATGGCGGCGCAGGCAAATCCATCGCCCTGCGCGCTGACATGGACGCGCTTCCAATGTCCGAAGAAACCGGCAAAGAATACGCTTCCAAAAACGAAGGCGCCATGCACGCCTGTGGCCACGACGGCCACACCGCAATGCTGCTTGGTACTGCAAAATACCTTGCCGAAACCCGCAACTTCGACGGCACAGTGATCCTCGTATTCCAGCCAGCCGAAGAAGGCGGCGCTGGCGCAAAAGCGATGATGGACGACGGCCTGTTCACCCGCTGGAACGTCGACGAGATCTACGGCCTGCATAACCAGCCAGGCACTCCAATCGACCACTTTGCAACCCGCTCAGGCCCGCTGATGGCGTCAACCGACGAGTTCACCATCACCGTAAAAGGCATCGGTGGCCACGCAGCGTATCCACACAACACAATCGACCCTGTTGTCGTTGGCTCCCAGATCGTCTCCGCTCTGCAGTCCATCGCCTCCCGTAACGTTGGCCCACTGCAGTCCATCGTGATCTCCGTGACCTTCTTCCAAGCCGGCACTGCCTACAACATCATCCCTGATACAGCGAAACTCGGCGGAACCATCCGCACGCTCAATCAGGATGTTCGCAAGCAAGCTGCGGAGCGTGTGAAGCAGGTTGTCGAAGGCGTATGTGCAGCAAACGGCGCTGGCGTGGACTTCGAGTTCAACGATGGTTATCCATCTACCTCAAACCATCCAGAACAGACCAAGTTCGCAACCCAGATCGCAGCTGAAATCGCAGGCAGCGCGGATAAGGTGGACGAGAACATCGAACCGACCATGGGCGGTGAAGACTTTGCTTACTTTCTGGAAGAAAAGCCAGGCGCGTTCATCTTCCTCGGCAATGGCGATACCGCAGGACTCCATCATCCGAAATATGACTTCAACGACGAAGCCATTCCATATGGTTGTTCCTATTTTATTAAACTGGTTGAAACCGCAATGCCTGCAACTTAAAATGCACATTGCAATTTACGGGGCCTCGGATTTTTCCGAGGCTTCTCTATATTAAAAATATTCAGGCCATTACCGTGCAGATATCCAAGCAAGCTATTGAAGTCGCTCACAAACGAATTCAGAAGTACATCCGCAAAACGCCATCTATTGTAAGCGGTAATGGTACCTTCGGCCTGAAATACTCCATCTCTTTGAAGCTCGAGCATCTGCAACACTCAGGCTCTTTCAAAGCACGTGGAGCATTCAACTCATTACTAAACAACACAATCCCAGAGGCTGGCATCGCCGCAGCATCCGGTGGCAACCATGGCGCCGCCGTTGCGTGTGCCGCCCACGCTCTTGGATTGAAAGCCAAGATCTTCGTGCCTGAGATCTCCAATCCGGCCAAGATCGACAAAATCCGCAGCTTCGGTGCGGACGTTCACGTTGAAGGCGCAGCATACGCAGATGCAGCAGCCCTGTGCTCAGAATACCAGCAGCAAACCGGCGCAATCGACATTCATCCGTACGACGCTGTTGACACCATCAACGGCCAGGGAACTGTCGCACTGGAATGGGCTGAGCAAAGCCCGGATCTCGACACCATCCTCGTGGCTGTCGGTGGCGGCGGCCTTGCAGCAGGTGTTGCAAGCTACTACGCCAACAGCCCAACTAAGATCGTCGCCGTCGAACCTTATGGCTCCTGCTCCATGCATGCAGCGCTCGAAGCTGGCGAACCAGTGGACGTCGAACTCGACAGCATCGCAGCAAACGCTCTTGGCGCGAAACGGTGCGGCACCTTCCCGTTTGAAGTTGCGCAGAGCCACATCGCAGAATCCATTCTGGTTGAAGACGACGCCATCCTGGCAGCGCAACGCCGCCTCTGGAGAGAGATGCAGCTCGTTGTTGAACCGGGGGGCGCAACTGCCCTCGCAGCTTTGATCTCCGGCGTTTATAAACCAGCAGAAGGCGAGCGCATTGGCGTGCTGCTCTGCGGTGGTAACGCTGAACTCCTTCAGGTCAACAACACCCTGTCAGGCCGATAAAAGAAAAGCGGTACCACCGTCAGATGGTACCGCTCTAAAAATTCCTTAAAGAACCTTGCGCAGGAAGCTGCGGGTTCTTGGGTCATCTGGGCTGGTGAAGATCTTTTCAGGCGGCCCTTGCTCAACAATACGCCCGCCTTCCATAAACAGAACGCGATCTGCAATCTCTTTTGCAAACGCCATCTCGTGTGTCACGATCAGCATGGTCTGGTGAGCCTGCGCAACCCGCGTCAGCAGCTGCAGCACCTCATCCACCCATTCAGGATCCAGTGCAGAAGTCGGCTCATCTACCAGCATCAGCTCAGAGTTACTGGCCATCGCACGGCCAATACCCACACGCTGCTGCTGACCACCAGAAAGCGAAGCCGGATAAGCATCCGCCTTATCAGCCAGACCAATGTTCTGCAGGATCTCATTGGCACGCTCAAACGCAGTCTCTTTGGCTTCACCACGAACGGTGATCAGGCCTTCTGCAATGTTCTCACGCGCCGTCTTGTTGGCAAATAGAGCATAGTTCTGGAACACAAACGCTGTTCTTAAACGCATCTCTTTGATCTGCGCAGCATTGGCTTTTTGAACATCAATGCTCTCACCATCAAGGATGTACTCACCCTGCTCTGGCGTCTCAAGAAAGTTGATGCAGCGGAGCAGCGTGGACTTACCGGTCCCGGATGGACCAATAATCGCAATGCGCTCGCCTTTTTTGATATCAAGGTCGATCCCGTTCAACACAGGAACACCATTATAGATTTTTGTGAGCCCGCGGATCTGGATCATCTTGAAACAGCCTTTGATAGTCGATTTTCAATTTTGGACTGAACGAAAGCAAGGCTCTCAACAACAACCCAGTAAATCACTGCAACCACAATAAAGGTCTCGAAGTACAGGAAGCTGCCAGCAGCTTCTTTTTGTGCAGCCCCCATCAGTTCGGTCACACCAAGCGTAAAGGCAAGACTGGTGCTCTTGATGAGGTCAATGAAGTAGTTGATCAGGGTCGGCGCAGCAACACGGGCAGCCTGAGGCAGAATGATACGACGCATCATCTGGCCAGTAGACATACCGATAGACTTCGCCGCTTCCCACTGGCTGCGGTCCACACCCAGAATAGCTGCACGAATACTCTCTGCCATGTAGGCAGAAAAGTGCAGTGTCAGGCCAACAATCGCAGCAGTCACCCCATCAATCGCGGTGAGGAAGGAAACCAGCTGCGGCAGGCCGTAGTAGAACAGAAACAGCTGCACCAGCAGCGGTGTTCCACGAAAGAAACTGATAAAGAGCCGAGTGGCCGCATCCAGAACAGGAAAGCGGACCACACGGATAATCGCAAACAGCGATGCAAGTATGAGCGCCAAAATCATGGACACACTTGCCATACCCAAGGTTAGGGGTAGGTACTTTAAGAGGATCGGCAAAAGGCCGAGCATATAATCCAGATCTAAGGCACGCATGGTTTGTTCTTATTATTGAAGCACACTTTCAGGTGATGAGAATAAACGCCCGAAAGTGAACCAGATCAAAAGTAAAAGCAGTCCACCTGAATAATTCAGAAGCGAACTGCTTTACCAGTAAAAAAACAGAGAGCTTTAGTCAGCTTTTGTGATGTCCGCGCCAAACCACTTGTCGGAAATCTCAGCAAGCTTACCAGAAGCCTTCAGCTCGGTGATCGCACCGTCAACCTTAGCAGCCAAAGCTTTACCATCTTCATCGGTACGGAACGGCATTGCGTTACGAATTTCAGAGAATGGTGCACCAGCCAGAGCCAGCGGCAGCGGAGTTTCTTTAATCACCTGAGTTGCACTGATGCGGTCGTGAATGAACGCGTCAACGCGACCAAGAGCAGTGTCCTGAGCCAGGTTGCTTTCGTAGGTGCGGATGTCGATTTCGTCAGCAAATGGCAGACCGCGAAGCAGCTCTTCAAAGTTGGAGCCGAGGTTTACAGCAACGCTTTTGCCTTTAAGGTCTTCAACGCCGTTGATTTCCTCGTTGCCAGCTTTCACAACAACCTGCGCACCATCATAAACATATGGCTGAGAGAAGGTGAACTTGGCTTCACGCTCAGAAGTAATGGTGATCTGGTTTGCAATGGTGTCAATGCGGCCAGCTTCCAGAGCACCGATCAGGCCAGAGAAGCTCATGGTTACGAATTCAACGTCGTCACCAGTCTGCTCTGCAATTGCGCGAGCAACATCAACTTCAAAGCCCTGCAGAACGTCCTGCTTGACAAAAGTGAATGGGAAATATCCACCAGACATGCCCACACGGATTGTTTCAGCCTGAGCAGGAACAGCCACGAGAAGGGCAAGAGCAGCAACAGTAGAACGAGAGAACATATCTATTCCTTATTCGTATTTTTTGTTGAGCACGTTCTACCAGAATGAGGAAAATTTTCTACAATTAGCCAAGCTGGAAGCTCAATTAAATCAAATAAACTACCAATGACAGAAATTATTAGAACACAATACCAGTAAAGCCGATATGCATAAAAAATACTTCCTTCAAGGCTGCAGGTGACAAAATCTGATTTGAGAACATCTTGTTAATTTCTGCAATTTCCCAGCAAGATCACGGAGATGTTACAGGCAAAACGTGCACTTGCCCCAAGATTTTAGGCGAAACGTATAACTACTGACTCACAGCCTGAAAAAAAATGCTCCCTGCAAAACAGAGAGCATTTTGGAACCAGACGGCAAACAGCTTATCAGCTCACCATATCGAAGAATTCGGCCTCCAACTCACACATATGAGTAAAGCTCTCAGAGATTTCACTCTGGCGTTTCACACGCTCCTCTTCGCCAATTGAGTTTACTTCCCGTTTGATCCATTCAATGAACTCACCAAACTCATCGGTGGCAAGAAACTCAACCCACTCCGCAAGATAGAAGCGC
The DNA here is from genome assembly GCF_057774105.1 of Pseudovibrio sp. SCP20. Classification (NCBI taxonomy): domain Bacteria; kingdom Pseudomonadati; phylum Pseudomonadota; class Alphaproteobacteria; order Hyphomicrobiales; family Stappiaceae; genus Pseudovibrio; species Pseudovibrio sp. SCP20. Next base: position 290,501 of record NZ_JBYMDH010000006.1, read on the forward strand.
TCAGGACGTGGCTTGGAAGCTTCCCGGTGTCCCCATTCACGATAGATCCACTCAGAAGCAAGAAGCGTGGCCATACCGTCCACGTAGTGGCCTTTGCCAGCCGTTGAGAGCAGCGTCGCACCAATCGCACGGGTCACTGTGTTCGGCTTGGCATTTTCATAAGTCTCAGGTTCAACACCCAGCTCTTTAAATGTCCGCTGGAAGTACGAGAGCTCATTGGATGTCAGCTGATGCGCAAACTCAGAAAGGCGCGCTTTTGAAGCCATAGATGGCGCTTTGGCAATCAGGAAGCCAAGAGCAGATGCCAGATCCTGAATGTAGTGATAGTCCTCAAGCAAGTAACGGAGGAACACGTCCTTGCTTACTGTGTCATTACCAACCGCACTCGTGAACGGATGATTGATTGCTCTGTTCCACGCAGGTCCTGCAGATTTCACCAGCCAATCAGTGAAGGTCTCATCCGTATGAGTGATCTTGTAATTGGCATAACTTGCAGTGTTCAGCATTCGCGTGTGCCTCCCAACACATTGTCCTAGAGCGTATCCCCCAAAAGCACCTCTGGCCTTCCATCAGGAATACGCGTGGCAAAAAAGCTAAGAGCATGACACGTAAATCCTCATGAACGCGAAGTGCTCTGGCTTACATCTACTTCGAACAATGCCACTCAGAGTTGGGCTGCACTAGACGGAAATCACCGTATATGCCCCCTGCAATTTTAGGGGTATCATCTTGCGCTCGTCTGCAACCACCGCACTGCATCGGATATTGCCGATGACAGGTCAGGCCTGCCATTCATACAAAATATCCGGCGCTCCTTCTTCATTCTCTGAACCGCTTGTCCGCTTCACTTCCTTAAAGCCATGCGCTTCGTAAAATGCTCTCGCATCCACATTCTCAACAAAGCACATCAGCTTAAGAGTCCCGGAAGATTGAGCTTTTGCTTGGCCTAAGAGCTTTGTACCAATGCCCTTCCGCAGATGCCGCGGATCCAGATAAAGCTGTTCTATCCAGTCATCTTTGATGGCCATCATACCTATGATTTGCTCATCTCCCATGACTATTGTCAGTTCATTGCTCTTAAAAACAATATTCTGGAAGAACCAGAGATCTTCTTCTGGTGTATGCAATCTGGGCAAAAATGAAAGACACCGGTCCCGCGAATACCTGTACATACGCGCAACTTCCGGCAACTCATCAAATCGCGCAGCTCTAATTTCAAGTGTCTGCATAATACCCCCTCAATTCGGCAAAACCCTAGCATAGCCATTGGGTAAAGTATCCCCACAAACACCAGTGGCACCGCAGGGTTTTCCATGCAGTGTTAAAGCTGGGTTTCCCGATAATCGGGAGGGGCAAGGCGGCAGGCAATGCCTGCGCAGTATGAGTAAATAAATTTCTTCAGCATTGGCGTGTCGCCTTGCCCGGGCGTTTTTGTAGGAGGCTAAGGCCAGGGTCCAGAAGACACTTGGAAGACTTAAGGCTGTTGGAAAGCCTCAGGTCTCAGTGCTGGCGCCCTCTGATCTGGCCGGACATCCGCTATCCCTCAACACTGTTGGTGAAAGGGGAACCTCCACGGACCTGCTGCGAACTACGTTACCTTCCGCAGTAGCCCCGACCAGCCCACACCAGACTGAGGGACGGTCCCCCAGCCAGCCCGTTACGTAGGCATATGTTCAGACTACGGGAGAAATGCACGAGGGGGATAAGTTTTGGGCAATTCAACGCACCTTCCCGGCATAAATCCCGATAAACCGCTCCGCAGCTCTACGAGATCTCCGCTGAACATCCTCTGCTGAGGGTTCAGCAAGAACGCCTGTCACTCTGCGAATTTGCATATCGCCAACAAGCAAAGCCACATACAGCTCAGCAGCTTCCCCCACATGGTCGAAGGCCAGATAGTCTTCAGCCTTCAGCTTCTCCAGAAGTTGCACCAATAACGGAAAGACACGATCTCGCCCTGCTTCAGCCAGAGCTTGCCCCAACTCACCAGAAACTTCAGCATCTGCTGCCGCCGCCCGATTGAGTGCCACAGCACGTGGACTGAGCAACATAGCAAGCAGCCGCTCGCCAACAACCTCAAGCACTTGCAGCGAATGCTCCGCTTTGGCCAGCTCCTCTTCCAGCTGCTCGGCAACGAGCTCTGCATTCTGAGCAACTAAATCGCGAAACAGCCCCTGCTTATTTCCGTACCACCGATACAGAGTTTCGTTGGAAGCCTTGGCTTTCTTCGCAATGCTAAGCATGGATGCCCCCGCATAGCCCTTCTCCGCCAACACGTCATAGGCCGCTTCAGCAATCTGTTTTTGCCTTGCAGTCTTCTTCTCATCACGCACGTCAAATCTCCCGGTTGACACAAACCGTACACAAGAATACGGTTACAATCAATCCGTACACATAATTACGCTTTTATATTTTCACGGAGATCCTTATGCGCTTACTCAAAATTACATTTGTCCTCTCACTGTCAGTCACCGCTCTCGCGACCACGGTCATCGCTTACTCCACATGGCGCACTGAAGCCGATATCAAAGCACATCGGAAAAACGTAATTTCACTGGCCCAAAAGGTTCAGGCCCCAATCTGGGATGAAGCGGCATTTTCTGAACTGCCTAAGGTGGTCCAGCGATACTTTCAGTTCACGTTCCCCAATGGCCCCGCAAACATCTCTCACGTCTCAATGAAGATGGAGGGGCAGTTCCGGCGCCCTCAAATGGAGAGCTTTGCCCCAACCACAGCAGAGCAAGTCGCTGCAGCCAACACGCCTGCGCTGGCATTTTCAGCAACAACACCCATCATACCTGGAGTTTGGGCAAGGGCTTACGATGCCTACGCAAATGCCAAAATGGAAATGAAGGCCAAAATCCTCTCCACACTTACAGTGGTCGATGAAGAGGAAACCCCAGAACTCAACACCACATCTCTGCGCCGCTGGTTACTGGAAAGCCCACTCTATCCAACCGCCCTCTTGCCTGGCGGACCAGTCACATGGGAAGCCATCGACAACAGCAGAGCCAGAGCAACAGTTGCCATGAGCGGATACTCAGCCTCACTGGTCGCCACCTTTAGAGAAGATGGAAGTCTGGAGCAGTTTGATGCAGAGGAAGATGGAGATCTTACAACCTCCTATCATGGCTCGGGCGAGCACGTTTATCGCTCAGAATATAAGGAAGTCTCAGGCATGATGATCCCGCACAAATTCACCATTGCCCGTGCTGCCAAAGGCAAACTCATGCCCTTCTGGGACGGCTATCTCACCAACATCACGTTCGGCAACTTCTAACGAAAAAGGGCACCCGAAAAGGTGCCCTTCGTAATCTCATATCATGCTTTTCAGCTTAAGCAGCTGCTTCTGCTTTTGGCTTGATCAGGCCGCGGTTCACCAGAACCTCAGCGATCTGCACGGTGTTCAGCGCAGCACCTTTACGCAGGTTATCGGAAACAACCCACATGTTCAGGCCGTTCTCAACGGTCGCGTCTTCACGGATACGGGAAACGTAAGTCGCATCTTCACCAGCACACTCGTAAGGAGTGACGTAGCCACCGTCTTCACGCTTGTCGACAACCAGAATGCCTGGCGCTTCACGCAGCAGATCCTGTGCTTCTTCAGGAGAGAGCGGGTTTTCCAGTTCCATGTTAACGGACTCGGAGTGACCAACAAATACAGGCACACGAACAGCGGTACAGGTGACCTTGATGGTCGGGTCGAGCATCTTCTTGGTCTCAGCCAGAACTTTCCACTCTTCCTTGGTGTAACCGTCTTCCATGAACTCGTCGATGTGCGGGATCACGTTAAACGCAATGCGCTTGGTGAACTTCTGCGGCTCAATCGGATCATTCACGAACACGGCGCGGGTCTGATTGAACAGCTCGTCCATCGCTTCTTTACCGCCACCAGAAACGGACTGGTAAGTGGATACGACGAGGCGCTTGATGCCAGCCTTTTCGTGGATCGGCTTCAGCGCAACAACCAGCTGTGCAGTGGAGCAGTTCGGGTTCGCGATGATGTTCTTCTTTTTGAAGTCAACGATATCGTCAGCATTCACTTCAGGCACGATCAGCGGCACATCCGCATCGTAACGCCATGCAGAAGAGTTATCGATGACAACGCAGCCCTTCGCAGCAATCTTTGGCGCCCACTCTTTTGCGATAGAACCACCAGCAGACATCAGGCAGATATCGACGGAAGAGAAGTCGAAGTTCTCCATCGCCTGAACTTTCAGGGTTTTATCGCCGAAGGAAATCTCTTTGCCCTGAGAGCGACGTGACGCCAGCGCGATCACTTCATCAGCAGGGAAACCACGCTCAGCCAGAATATCCAGCATTTCTGCGCCCACATTGCCGGTAGCACCTGCAATCGCAACCTTATAACCCATTGGTTCTGTCCTCTTTCGTCTCCCCCGCTGAGCCGCCGAGGAGCGTTCCACCCCCGGTCTGGCCCTCTAGCGCCCTCCGTCCCGGGGAGAGCGCGGGAAAGAGAGGCACCGTCAGGCGGTGGTCTTTGTCGTTTTAGTGGTGGTTTTTGTGGTAGCAGTTTTGAGCGCAACAGAAGCCATGCGCGCGGTCATCGCACGTTTCATGGTCGTCTTCATGTTGGTCATCGCAAACATCATGCTGCTAAACTCTGCCCCTAAAATTGGTCGCGCAGAAATTGCCTATATCAACCTCATTTGTCAACAGGCATATCTTGGGCAATTTGGAGAGGACAAACTTCTGTCACTTCGCCACACCAGGAAACCACGGATTTCGGTCAGTTTTCACCGAAACACTTAATAATCACCGAAATAAGGCTGACATAATCTCAAAAGTGAGCACCCTGTATCGCAGGCTCACTCCTGAGCTGTCTCAAAGGTCGCAGCAACTATGACTTGCACACGTCATATCGAGCAACTAATAGTATTTTAAACGCAATTTAATCTTCAAGATAGCTTGCTCCTGAACTGCGAATTCATGAGCATACCTAAACTTTAACGAGCGGCGCAGAGTAAACAATGAAATACACCAAGATTTTATCAGCCCTGTTTATTGGACTGACCGTAACCGCGTGTAACTATGAAACACAGGTCTCCCTGTATGCGAGTGATCTGACTGAAGACACCGCAGACAAACCAATCTACGCCCCAATCCAGCTCGTTGGCACAGGTACTTTCTCTCAGGAAGATTGCGACAAAATCCGCGGCAAGGTTGAGCCATCTCTAAATCGTTACTTCCAGAACGTTGAATTCAAAGGCTGCGCGCGCGATTCCGGCAGTATTGATCGCAAAATCTCCTTCAGCGCAAGCGTGCCAGTTCATATCGGCTCCTGGCAGAGCAACGTCACAGAAACCAAGATCCAGCAGCCATATGGTGTTCTGATTGGCTATGATCAGGAAACACCAAAAGAAAAGCTGGTGCTGATCGCTAAGGGTGACACCTACGACGTATTCACCAAAGAGCTTGATAACGAGCTGACCGGCTCCAAACTCTACAGCGACGGCGCCGAGATCACGATCGATCTCCAGAACGACACGCGTGAACAGATTTCATTCATCGGATCAGGTGTCTTCGTAAACGGCACCGCGTATGGCAATGTACGTCAGATGAAATTCTCTCTGCAGCGTCGCGATAACCTGCTCATCCAGCTCTCAGACGTATCCTCACAGCATATCAAATCTGATGGCATGGAGCTCGTGGGCACCATCAACTTCGGGCAGTAATCTAAGCTCAATACAGAGTGGAGGCATCTCCGGATGCCTCTAGCTCACATCCCCAAACGCATTCACAAGTTGCCCGCTGCACTGAACTTGCCGCAACTCTGGCACACAGCGCTCCGCATTCAGTTGCGCTGCCCACTCAACATCAGCCGCATAGCCACGATGCGTTAGCTCCTGGCCGCTGACACAGCCTTCCAGCGCGCTCTGCAAAGCATCTGCGCAGGAGAGATAGCCCGCTTGAGCAAGCGATGCTTCGGACGACAAAGAACACTCCAGAAAATGAGCAATCGCACCGCAGGCGATCTGGTCTTCGAATGCTGGACGCAGGCTTCCATCAGGCCATTTTTCTCCCGCAGCAAGCAGCAGAACTTTTCCGGGAATCTCAGCAAGATAAGCAGCAACCGCTGACGCATTTCGCAGAGCGCCAGCAAATACCCGCCCTTCTCTTGGCAAAGTAGAGAGCGTCGCCCCGTTAGGACTGGGCAGCACCAACACCGCATCGGCAGAAAGCCCCATCAGTGTTGGAGGTGACAGCGAAAACCCACCTTCCCACCGCTTACGAGCACAAACACCACCGACCTCAGTAGCGAGTTTCTTCCCCTCTTCCCGATCTGCAACGTGCACCACCAAAGCACCTCTGCCACAAGCAACAGCAGTCGCCGTCGAAAAGCTCAGGCAGTCAACGATCACAGTCGCAGCAAAGCCTTCGCTGCTCGCATTGCGTCCCCACTCCACATGCACAAAGTCAGCCATAAACAACCTCAAAATGATAAAACCGTGGGCACCTGAAAAAGAGCACCAATCAATTCTTGCATGGCACCGCTTCTGCACTCAGTCTGAGAGAAGCAGTCAAAATCACAACGGAATAATGATGGATCTACTTTCTCAATTGCAAGCACTTGCTGTCGATCTCGAGCGCTCTCAGCTGCCAGAGGTCTTCAAGTATGCATGGTGGGTCTATCCGGCAATCAACACAGGCCACATCGTTGGTCTGGCCATGTTGTTCGGCTCCCTTGTGCCGCTGGACCTGCGCATGATGGGCATGTGGCGCTCGATCCCGCTGTATGATCTGGCACGCCCTCTCACCCGCATTGCACTTCTGGGAGGCCTGATCGCCATCGCAACCGGCATCTTCCTGCTCTCAGTCAAAGCTCAGGTCTACGTCAATGCGCCCATCTTTTGGGCCAAGTCAGGCTTTTTCACTCTCGCCCTGCTGAACGCACTGCTCCTGCGCTTCAACAAGCCCTGGCGCTATCTGGCACAAGTGGATTCCCGCGGAACCATCCCTCGTTTCAAGTCCGCTGGCTTTATCTCCCTGTTCAGCTGGCTCGGCGTCCTAATATGCGGTCGCATGTTTGGGTATCTCTAACGGAACAAGTTAGACAACGCCCCAGTCTTTGCGGCATAAAGGCCGAACTAAAAACATCGGACAACACCCATGATCATCCGCGCAGAGCTACCATCTGACATCGAAATCATCCGCGATCTTGTTTACGCAGCTTTTGAGAACCATCCACACCATGAACCCGGCGCAAAACCAACCGAACACCTGATTGTCGACCAGCTGCGCGAGAACGGGGAGCTGAGCTTGTCACTCATCGCGGGACAGGCAGGCGGCATGGTAGGCCACATCGCTTTCTCTCCAATAACAATCGATGGTGAGGATAAGGGCTGGTACGGCCTTGGCCCAGTGGCCATTGTGCCGAAACATCAAGGCAAAGGCTTTGGTGCTGCTCTCATTATGGAAGGCATGCAGCAAATCAGGCAGCGTGGCGCAAAAGGCATCGTTTTGCTTGGAGAGCCGAAATACTACAGCCGCTTTGGCTTCCAGCAGTCAGAAAGCCTCACCTTCCCCGGCGTGCCAGCAGAATACTTCATGCAGCACACCTTTGAAGGAGAGACTCCAACAGGCGCTGTTGCTTATTCCGAGGCCTTCTCTGCAAGCTAAGGCGAAGAACTAAAACGGCTATTCATCACATTTGTCGGGCAAGGCCTGACTTAAAGGCTTATCCGTTGGCTTCAACTCACCCTTGTTAATCGCGATGGGAGAGTAAGGCGGATCGGTAATAGTGCCCGGCACCACCATATGTAAGACATAACAACCTGCATAAACCTGAGAAGTGCCATCGGAAAGGTGCGTTTCAATCGCCACCGGAAGCGCCCAGTATATCTGGCTCATGCCCGGGTCTGGCCGAGTGGATCCATAACGAAGCTGAACAGACTCAGTTGTTCGAAAACCGTCTTTCCACTCATCGAAATTCTTGGGTGGAGTATTGAAATAGCTATACGCTTGCACATAATCTTTGCGATTGATGGCATTGTAGTAGCTCTCAATAACCGCTTGGGGAGTGCTGCGGTTGTCCATGTAAGGAATGCCATCAAACACCAATGAGTTGGCGTTCGACGCCCCCCAAACCGCCAGTATTGCACAGGCTCCGGCAAAGCTCTTCCACTTGAACATGGTTGCATCCAGTCTTGTTCTTATTTGATGCAACCAAGTCCAGCAAAGAGAAGCTAAGGCAGGTTTAAACCGCCTAGTGCGCTCTTACGTAAACCGCTTCGTTAGTAAACGAACCTGCATCCAGCAGGTGTACAGTTTGATAAACAGTCAGCTGCGAGCCATCTTCGTTCAGCTCACGCTTGGCAACCATAATGGTCAGGCCACCGCGTTTGGCTTCAGAGACCAGATCACCATCTGTGTTCAGAGAAAGAGAAAGCGTATCAGCAAACGGATTTTCTGGCATCGGGCGGTCTTCACCATCCGGAATACCAGAGAAGTTCGCTTCCACGGTCTCTCCTTCACCCTCAACGGTTTTCATAAAGAAGCCGATCTCACCATCCTTCTCGGCGATCGTCAGGCTACCGCCCCACGGCACAGCACCCTGCTCATAGTTTGAGACATCCGGATCCAAAATCCAGGTACCGAGAAAGGGTCTTATACGTTCATCCATGCTCTGCCTTCCAGCAATGCTTCTCATAAAATTCTTGGTCCACGCTTATGCCGCAGTGCTGTTTTCAGCGCAACCGCGTGGCACAGCTAACTCCCGTGATTAACATCGGGTGGCCAAACTTCCAAAAAACCAATCTTAAAACGGCAGGCCCATCTAACGGAACCTTTGCGCTCTTCGCCCACAATTGCGGGCAAAAGAACCGCTCCGGAGGCCCCATGCTCAAGCGCATTGCCAGCAAACCGTTCGCCTTGTTCAAGATCACACTAGTCCTGTTTGCCTTTGTCTTTCAGCCTGTTGCAGCCAACGCCTGCACAAGCTTTGTCCTTTCCACCGTCGACAACATCCGCATGTACGGTCGCACCATGGAGTTCGGCAAACAGATCCCCACTAAAATTGGGCTGATCCCACGCGGTTACAAGTTCCAATCCAAAATCAACGATGAGATAGGGTTCAGCTGGACAGGCAAGATAGCGGTCATCGGCGCCAGTATCTTCGATAGCCCCGCCATGGTCGACGGCATGAACGAGTATGGGCTTTCAGGTGGCGCCCTCTACTTCCCCGGCTTTGCTGGTTACAAAAATCCGTCACGAAGCGAAGAAGAGAGAGCCAAGGAAATCAATCAGGTAGACTTCCTCGTCTGGATGCTCTCAACCTTCAAAACTGTCGAAGAAATCAAGATCAATCTGGATAAGGTTTCTCTGGTCGGCACCTATTATGCAAACATGGATGAGATCCCGCCTCTGCATTACACGCTGCATGATGCTGCCGGCTTCTCTATCGTCATTGAGCCAGTTGATGGCGAAATCAAAGTCTACGACAATCCCTACACCGTGCTCACCAACTCGCCTGATTTCGAATGGCATACTCAGAACATCCGCAATTATCTGTTCCTCTCACCTTTCAACATCGGCACCACCACCATTATGGGGCAGGAACTGGAGCCATTTGGTCAGGGATCAGGCTTGCTCGGCATTCCCGGTGATCCAACTCCTCCTTCCCGTTTCATTCGGGCTCTCGGGCTGATCTCCACCATTGACGCCTCGGAGCTGAACAAGAACCGGCTGGTGACAATGGAGCACGTGCTGAACAACTTCGATATTCCAAAAGGGTTCGTAAGGCCTGCCATCTCCCCTACAGAGCAGGAACAGGAAGCAAACGATTACACCCAATGGTCCGCCATCGCAGACATCGAAAACAAGATCTACTACATCAAAACCTACGAGAACACGACGCTCCACGGTGTCAGCTTCGATGACTTTGATGTCACCAGCGGCCAACTGCAGTTTGTGAACCTGCCGAGCCCGAAACCAACACAGCCCCTGCTGCCACCTATGCAATAAAAAACAGGGCTTCCGAACCAACGGAAGCCCTGCTTCAAAATTCTAAAATTTTGGCAATCGCTTAAGCTGAAACACCTGCCAGAGCAGTCAGCTCAGCAACAATGGCATCACCCATCTGTGCGGTGGTGATGGTTGCTTCACCTTCTTTCGCGATGTCTTTGGTGCGCAAGCCTTTATCCAGTGCGTTGGAGATCGCTTTTTCAAGCATGTCTGCCTCAGCAATTTTCTGGAAGGAGTAGCGCAGCGCCATTGCAAAGCTTGCAATCATTGCAATTGGGTTAGCAGCACCGGTGCCTGCGATGTCTGGCGCAGAACCATGCACTGGCTCATAAAGCGCCTTACGCTTGCCGGTTGCGTCATCAGGCGCGCCAAGAGACGCAGATGGCAGCATGCCCAGAGAACCGGTAAGCATCGCTGCAACGTCGGAAAGCATATCACCAAACAGGTTGTCAGTGACGATCACGTCGAACTGTTTTGGCCAGCGAACCAGCTGCATGCCACCAGCATCTGCCAGCATGTGGTCCAGCTCAACATCAGCGTAATTCGCTTTGTGCGTTGCAGTTACAACTTCGTTCCAAAGCACGCCGGACTTCATCACATTGCGCTTTTCCATGGAGCAAACTTTGTTGTCACGGGTGCGCGCAAGGTCAAACGCAACGCCAGCAATACGCTCGATTTCGTAGCTGTCATAAACCTGCGTATCGATACCGCGCTTCTGACCGTTGTCCAGATCGATGATCTCTTTCGGCTCACCGAAGTACACACCACCAGTCAGCTCGCGAACGATCAGGATGTCCAGACCTTCAATCACTTCCGGCTTCAGAGAAGACGCATCAGCCAGCGCAGGGTAGCAGATTGCAGGGCGCAGGTTAGCAAACAGGCCAAGGTCCTTACGCAGACGCAGCAGGCCAGCTTCCGGGCGAACCTCATAAGGAACATCGTCCCACTTAGGGCCACCAACAGCACCGAAGATCACAGCATCAGCAGCCTGTGCTTTCGCCATATCGTCTTCAGAGATGGAAACGCCGTGCGCATCGTACGCGCTGCCACCAACAAGGCCTTCGTCATACTCGTAAGTATCTTCGCCCTGCTCGTTGAGCCAGGCGATAACCTTTTTCACCTCTTCCATAATTTCCGGACCAATTCCATCACCAGGAAGAAGCAGGAGCTTGTTGGATGCCATGGGTCAATATCCCGTTTTCTGCAAATTGAAGTTGACCATTTGTGCCGCCTCACCCCTGCTATTGCAAGGTTCAATATTTCAACGAAAATGGATGGGTCCTCAACAATAGTGCCTTAGACAGGTTTCTTTAATCCCACCATGATACTCTTCGGCAACTGAGCGTAGACAGTTCTAAGGCACTGCAAAATATGCATAACTTGTTAGTCATAGGTGGATCGGGCTTTGTGGGTGCATCGCTCATCCCGGCCCTAATTTCGAAGGGCTATAATGTAACCCTGCTCAACAGAGGGTCTCGCCCTGTCCCCGGAACACAGCAGCTTATCGCTGACAGGAACGATCCATTTGCCATGAAACAAGTGGCGGGCAGATACGAAGCTGTAATTGATACAAGCGCTTACACCCGTGAGCAGTCAGAAATCGCCTTCAACACTTTCGGCATTCATGCCAAAAAGTGGATCCACCTCTCCAGCGCCGCGGTCTACAAGGAAACCAAAGGTCACCTGCCAAGTGAGAAAGACTCAATTGGCGGCGCCTCTGTTTGGGGTGCCTACGGCAGAGACAAATCTGAGGCCGATCACTTCCTGCTCAATCAGGAACATACCCCCGCTGTCGCCATCCGTCCGCCTTATCTGTATGGGCCAAACAACGACATCGACCGCGAGCAGTTCGTCTGGGCTCGTGCACTGACAGAGCGCCCAATCATTCTACCGGGTGATGGCCAGACCAAACTACAGTTTCTGCACGAGGAAGATCTCGCCAGCTTCATCCTGTATCTGCTGGCAATGCACGCCATGCCGACCGAAGCGGTCAATCTGGCCGATCCGCATATCCTGACAATCGAGAAATGGGTGCGGATGCTCTGCGATATTGTGGAGGTTGAGCCGGAAATCATCTACGGCAAAGACATGGCCCCGGGCATCCCGGCCCGCGAGTATTTCCCGTTCCGCGACTACGACTGCGCGCTCGACGTCACCAGATATCTGGAGAACTTCGATTGGCAGCCTCAGTACAAGTTACGGGAAGGCTTCACCCACACCTTCAAGAGCTACACCAGAGAAGAGCTTGCAAGAAGCTCCCCTCCAACGCTCGCTGAAAAAGCAATCGAGTACTAATCACAAAGAGCGGTTACTGGTAACGCCCGTGCCGCTCCAGCACCTCGATGCGATATCCATCCGGATCAGTCACAAAGAAGAACCGCGCCAGCAGCTTGCCTTCCACGAAGAACTCCTTGATGTCTTCCGGAGCAAGTCCTTCCGCCTGAAAGCGCTTGTGCTCATAATCCAGATTATCCACGCAGAACGCAATGTGACCGTAACCATCACCCAGTGAGTATGGCTCACTGCGATCTTTGTTGACTGTCAGCTCAACCTCAAAGTCGTTCTCCGCATTGCGCAGATAAACCAGCGTGAAGCTGTCAAAGTCCAGTCTCTCCGCAACCTCCAGACCAAACGCCTTGCGGTAAAACGCAAGCGACCGTTCTTCATCCAGAACACGAACCATCATGTGAATTGCTTTTGCCATGGAAAGACCTCTCAGCAGAAATTACTGCATGAGAAGTAGGTCGCTTGCAGCACTCCCGTCAACCGCAACAACACGCAAAATCGGTCTGTCATATAGCAGTTTACAAATCTTGCTCAATTCAGCTCATCCACTTGCGGTCAAAAACCACTCCACCTATGATCTCGACGTGGTTAGGGCACCCGCCGCTCGCAAGCAATCCCGCTCTGGTGAAGCTCCACTTTTCTTGAACAAACCGCATGTTTTCAGCGGTTTACTGGCAACGCGAGCACCAGCACTTTCCCGCATTTTGAACTGAAAGCAGTTTCGATGTCTGAAGTTTCTTCTTCTCAACCGGACAACATTTTCTTATCCGGTTCCATACCTATTCTCTTCGCAAAAACAGCTCTGCCAATCAGCATCGTCATGATGGTGAACGGCTTGCACACCGTCGTTGATGCGTACTTTCTGGGCACATATGTAGGCACGCAGGCGCTCACTGGCGTCACACTCATGTTCCCACTCTTCATGATCCTTGTTTCGCTGTTCACTCTCGTGTCCAACGGGTTCGCAAGCATCTATGCCCGCGCCTTCGGGGCAAGCAACTTCCGCATCGCAAAGAAGATCATCGACAGTTCCATCTGTCTCGCTCTGATTTTCTGCTCACTCCTTATCCTGAGTTTTCTCGCAGCTGGCTTTCAGCTGGCTCTGTTCCTGACCAACGGTTCTCATGAGCTGGCCGAGATCGGCTATGAGTACATGGCCATCCTCATTCTGGGCTCTCCACTCGGCTTCATTCTGTCCATCAACATCGACAGATTACGGTGCGAAGGCCTGCTGCCGCTGATGACCGCCATCACGCTCAGCTCAGCCTTCCTCAATATCTTCTTTGACTGGCTCTATGTCGTTCAGTTCGGTTGGGGCGTGGCTGGCTCTGCTTATGGCACTTTGACTGCGCAGCTCATCTCTCTGGCCGCAATGGTTACTTACTACACCTCAAAGCGTGGTGAGTTTTCATTCCTGAACTGGCGACCAGTCAGCTTCCAATGGAAGTCTCTGATCGCTCTCGGCGTTCCACAAAGCCTTGGTTACACAGGTGTTTCTCTGGCAGCGGCAGTCACGTTGTTCGCCATCCAGCTTTGGCCCGGAAGTGGCTATGAAACCACCGCTGGCGCCTACGGCATCCTCACCAGAATGTTGACTTTCACCTTCTTGCCACTGCTTGGCATCAGCATGGCGCTGCAGTCTATTTCAGGAAACAACTTCGGCGCTCAAAAACATGACAGAACATCACAAACCCTGAAGATCGCACTCATAATCTCACTCGTTTATTGCGTTGTTGTGCAGGCAATCTACTTCCTGTTCAGCACTCAACTGGGCGCGATTTTTGTCGATGACGCAGCCACAATCTCAGAGGTTGCACGCATCACACCAATCGTCACGCTGATCTTCTTCCTGTCAGGCCCACTGATGATGATCGGCACCTTCTTTCAGGCCATTGGTGATGCTGCCCGTGCAGGCATTCTGCTGCTGGCCAAAACCTACTTGTTCGCCATCCCCCTCACCCTTGTGCTGCCTTATGCAGTGGGTGAAGCAGGCATCTGGTACAGCAGCGCTCTGGCAGAGATCCTGCTGCTTGGGCTGACATTCATCGTCGTGGTCTCCCACAAAAAAGCAGCTGCTCCTGCCACTGCAGTGGCAAGCTCCTAAGTAATCAGCCCTCGCAGACCAACAGGATTTGCGAGGGCTGAAAGTTCTCAAACCAACTGTACCAAACAAGACAGCGCCCTCATCTCACCTTCGCTAGTACTGAACCAACGGAATATGCGTCCTATGGTGAGGTGCACAAGCATGACGGATTTGGTGAACGCACTGCTGATCGAACTCGGCAACAGAATTGGGTTCGACAATTTCTCTCTCAATGAAGACGGCCAGATCTTTCTCGGCCTTGATCAGAACCTCGCCATGAGCATCGTCTGGCGGGATGAGAGCCAGACCCTGCTCTTCAACTCTGTCATAAGCAAGCAAAACACCGACAACCCGCAAGTGCTGCAAGCTTTGATGCAAGCCAACTGCGTGTTTGCCGATAGCCATGCCATGGCCTTCAACATCAGCCCCAAGGAGCGCCATATCAATCTGTCCATGGTGGTGACCATTTCTGACAGATCATCCTTCGCCCTGCACAACAAGCTGGACATGTTCATCCGCACGGCAGCCTCCTGGCACGAACGCCTTAAAACCCCGGAAAGCCTTACCCCGGACTGGGAAAATCCAAATCACGCAACACCGTGCAACACCAATAATCTTTCAGATCCTGGAGTAAGAATATGAGCGTGATCCAACTCTCCAGCTTTGTAGAAGCCGCCCAAAACCACAACGGCTTGGACAAACTACACACCACCAGCG
This sequence comes from Pseudovibrio sp. SCP20, assembly GCF_057774105.1. Classification (NCBI taxonomy): domain Bacteria; kingdom Pseudomonadati; phylum Pseudomonadota; class Alphaproteobacteria; order Hyphomicrobiales; family Stappiaceae; genus Pseudovibrio; species Pseudovibrio sp. SCP20. The sequence goes on from NZ_JBYMDH010000006.1 coordinate 305,568, forward strand.
AAGCAGTTACTGAGCGCACTTCCCACACATCTGTAGGCGGGAAAGTACTTTCTTGGGCAAAGCTCCATATCACCGGTGATAGCCAAAAATCAGCAGATCAAGCCCGTTTTCAGGAAGCCTTAAAAGCCGAGTTCGGAGAGGAGATCGCCCAGTTTGCCTACAACGCATGTACACAAGAAGGCAGCAGATCCCACAGCCTGACAAAAGCACAGGTTCTGGACACCGTCGAGTTTGCACTCAGAACGCAGGAAGAAAAAGCTGAAGCCCGCAACACAACTGCGCAGACAGATATCCTCGCAAGTGTCACGAAGGCCCATGGTGCAGAGGTCGCAGCAGATCTCTCAAAACTGCTGGAAGGGTCCAGTGAGTTTGCAAAAGCTGGCGAAAATCCAGAACAACTAAAAACATCCATAACTGAGATCGCGAAAGACATCGCCCAACAACTGGCGACAGCAACCGATGCCAGCATTGCAAGTCATATCAAGCAAATGGCTGACCGGGACTATCTGAAAGCCACCGCATCAAATGCGGGCATCCAGATCGATTGGGATCAGGTTTCTCCTGAGCAAATCTCCAACCTTCAGGAGAACGTGCAAGGCAAACTGGAAACGCAGTCCAGACCAGACAACTCCAATCAATCCATTCGCAGCAGCCTGAAGGACGGTCAGGTGCAAGCAGCACTGGCTAACCAGCTGCGTGCAATCGAGGCACTTCAGTCAGCAAGCGCAGGCGGGGCCTTACTTGAGCAAGTCTTTGCAGAGCTGGGGCTGCCCGCTGAAAAAGTAAGCGAGGGCGCATTTGGCTTGATCACGACTGTGCTGAATGGAGAGTTCAAAACGGCATCAGGGCCGGAAGGCACAAATGACTTTACAGACCAGATAGAAGGAATTGTCAGAAAGGCAATCACCAACTGCGCCATTCAGGATGTACTCGCTTCAACCTTGAAAGAGATAGCCCTAACCGATGAGTTCAGTGATCAGATAGCTCCATTTGTTCCGGAAGGAACAGAAAAGGAAATCAGAGCTGCACAAAAGTGGCTGCCAACTCTCGCTGCTAAAGAGATCGTACGCTCTATAAAAGAAGGAAACAGCTTCGAGGAACAGGGTGGCGTCATCAATGCAGGGAAGGCAGAACTGAGGGCTCAAATCGAAGCTGCACAAGGTGTTAATGAAACCATCAAGGGCTTCGTTGAGCATCTGACTGCCGATGAAATCAATGCCGAACTACTGACCGCATTCACTGCAAAGCACTCTCAGAATGCCGAGGGTTTAGGAGGGGATGACAATAAGTTTGCCGCTGAACGCCACTTTACAAAAATCTTCAAAGAGCACCCGGAAGTCCAGCAACAGCTAAACACTGCATTTGCCTCTGGAAGACTAAAGAACAACGCGCAGACGGTAAGTGAGGCAATCGAACTCATTTCCAGAAACGTCGAGGAGCAACTCGTCAACCGTCTTCAGCAAGCCGGAAAACATCCGACGGAGGCGTATGCAACAGCTTCAGAAATCTCTTCAACGCTGAAAGGGCCTTTCGTACAGTTGTTCGCCCCTCTGCTGGATTCCATCAGCGCACCAGACGAGGAGTTGATCTCTCAGGATGAATTTCTGGAGCAGAAGCAAGCGATAGCAAACACCTTCTTCTTCCCGAATGAACCCTCGGAAAATGCCGCAGAAGTGGCAAACGGTCTCGTCAAGAACTTCCATAGTCTCTTCGAGAAGCATAACCTGCAGCTCAGTTTCTGATAAAACATGCCGGCAGCGCTTGAGCTGCTGGCATCGCCGTAGTTACAGCAAAATCACCGCTGTTCCGAGCAGGGAAAGCGCGGCTCCGCCCCAGGCCAGTGGGCGGGGCATGTTGCCTGTGTTCATCCAGAGCAATGGCAGAATGAAAACAGGTGAGAGCGATCCAAGCACACTGGCTATCGCCGCATCATAATGCGCGTAGGCATAGAGCAGCAGCGAAACCGATATGCCGTAGCCAATGAACCCAGGCAGCACCACGCGGAACAGCAACATCCAGCTCATCTCTGTCGTCGCCTGAACCGCAGATAGAGGCATCAACCCAACCAGCGCCACAATAAACGCAGCCCCCGTAACGCGTATCGCAGACGCCGCCAAAGGCTCAGTTCCGGAAAGAAGTAGTGGCTTGAGGACCAACATCCCGATCCCCTGCGAGGCAGCTGCGATGAGCGCCAGCACAACAATCGCCACCAATCCCCCACTGCGGCGCGTGGCTTCTGCTTCCTGATCAGAACTTCCAAACAAAATAGCTAAGCAAATGCCGAAGAGAGCGATTGCGATGCCAATCATTTCTGTAAAGCTCAGCTCTTCACCCAAAAACGCAAAGGCAAGTACAGCCACAATCGGCGTTTTAAGTGAAAGCAATAACTCTGTTTGCCGTGGCCCAGCTCTCTTCAGGCATTCCAACAAAGCAACATTGCCGATAATCACGCTGACTACCACACTCACCACAAAGGCAGGCCATTGGCTCCAGTCAACAGTTTGCCAGTATCCCAACACAGAGCACAGCACACACAGGATGGCCCCTGAAGTCAGTAGCTGAATACGAGTAAATTCAAAAACACCAACACGTTGTAGCGGTCGGTGGGCCAACATAGAACCACATGCCCACCCCAATGATGCCGCCAGAGCAGACGACACAGCGAAAACAACCATAGTAAAACTTTCCAAACGTGCTACAATATGCGTAGCAACACATCGCTACATTAAACCTAGCAAAAAAGAAAGCCCATAATCTGTGAAAATACCTAAGGCAGGACAACCGGTTCGCGGATCAAAATCCGGTAAGCCGATCATGGTTCTTTTTGATTTGCTGGGCAGAAGATGGGCTCTTGGCATCATCTGGAACCTCTCAACCGGCCCTCAAACCTTCCGCGCACTTCAGTCCAACTGCGACTCTGTATCGCCCACTGTGCTTAATACGCGCTTGAAAGAACTACGAGAATGCGGGATCGTCAGAAACGGAGAGAACGGTTACGAACTGACAGAGGAAGGTGAAGACCTGTTCACCTATCTGCAACCCTTGGGCCATTGGTCTCAAACATGGTCCCACGCAGCCAAACTGAAAGAAGTTCAATGAAATTCAATCACATCGGTATTCCGACCAAGGGCTACTTCGAGGAAGAGATTCCCCTACCCCACCTGCACATGACCGTCAGCGACCACAAAAACAATCCGTTTGGCATCCAATGGCAGCGTTATGACGAAGACGCCCCGTATCCGGAAATCGTCAAAACCGTCGCCCATGTCGCCTTCGAAGTCGACAATCTGGAAGAGGCTTTAAAAGACCAGAAGGTTATCATTGAACCCAACTCTCCTATTGAAGGCCTGACCGTCGCGTTCATCGAAGTGCACGGAGCACCCGTTGAGCTGATGGAAGTTGACCGCTCGATATGCAAGGAAGACATCTAGCCCAGCGCCTACAGCTAACAGCAGCTTAATGCCAGCAAGCCGCTTACCACTTGCGCTCTCAGTCTTTTTTCAGGCCCTCATTTTAAAGTTCAGGGTGTCGAGGACTATGCCGGTGGCCCATGCAGCAGGAAAAATCGCCCAGCGCACCACATAAGATCGCCTTTATACCTCTGGTGCTGATCACCACAGCACTGTTTATGACCCTGCGCAACATGCCCATGATGGCAGAAACCGGCATGCAGATGGTCCTGCTCAACGCCATCACAGTCTTCGCTTATCTCATACCAACAGCACTGATTTCAGCCGAACTTGCAACAGGTTGGCCACAGAACGGCGTGTTCCATTGGGTCGAGGCAGCTTTCGGAACACCCATTGGTTTCATCGCCGTTTTCCTACAATGGATCCAATCCATTTTCGGCGTCACATCTATAGTTGCCTACGCCACCGCAACGCTTACCTATGCCTTTGATCCGGAGCTCGGCTCCAACCGCTACTACATCACCTTCTCGGTGCTCGCCCTCTACTGGGCCGCAACGCTCATCAACTTCAAAGGCACGGAAACCTCAGAAAAGATATCAGGATACGCCGTCTCTCTCGGCGTCTTCTTCCCCTCCGCACTATTGATCGTCTTTGGCATCTACTACCTGTTCTCAGGTGAAACCATCGCTCTTGATACCTCGGCGACCGTCGCAAACTGGGTGCCTTCTTTATCCGATACCACCAGCCTCGTTTTCTTCATGAGCTTCGTCTTCGGCTTTGTCGGCATAGAGGTTTCGGCCTGTCACGCTAACGAAGTCGAGAACCCGCAAAAGAACTATCCCCGTGCCATCTTCACTGCAGCCATCGCAGGTTTTGTCATCACTCTGGCAGGTGGCCTAGCCGTCTCCTTGATCCTTGAGAAAGGCAATATCTCCAACATCAATGGAGCACTACAGGCCTTCTCCGCCTATCTGGATGCCTACGGTCTCGCTATCCTCACCCCATTCATCGCTTTACTGGTTGCAATCGGCGCCGCCGGTCAGGTCAGCACTTGGATTGTAGGCCCGGTCAAAGGCATGTGGGCCGCCAGTCGCAAGGGCCTGTTGCCCTCTCGCTTCGCCCAAGCCAATAAGAACAACGTGCCCACAGCCTTGCTTATCCTGCAAGCCTCACTCATCTCCTTGATCGCGCTGAGCTTTGTGGTGTTCGAGAACGTCAACCTCGTCTTCCTCGTGCTCACATCAACCGCAGTGCTTTTGTACTCCATGATGTACTTGCTGATGTTCATCGCAGCCATCCGCCTGCGCTACACTCATCCGCATATCCCGAGGCCCTACAAAGTCCCCGGGGGCAACTGGGGTATCTGGCTTCTGGGCGGCATTGGCATGCTGACCGCCATCAGCTGCTTCGCCATTGGCTTCATTCCGCCGCCATCCCTACCCTTCTCACTGGAGAGCTTTGAGGGACTGATGATTGTAGCTGTCATCCTCGCCCTGCTCATTCCATTGGCCATCTGGTTCATTCATCGCAAAAACGTCCATCACCCTTCTCAGAATGAAGGGCAAAGGTAATGGGCAAAACACCACGCAATCAGCCAAAGCACCACATCACTCTTTGGCACTTGGTGTTTATGACCACAGCCCTCTTCATGACCATGCTGAACATGCCTCTCATGGCACAAACCGGCATGAAGATCCTGTTCTTCAACAGCGCAGTCATTCTCTGCTACATCTTACCGGTCGCACTAATTTCAGCTGAACTAGCAACAGGTTGGCCCAAACACGGCGTTTACACGTGGGTGCAAGAAGCCTTTGGAGCACCCTTTGGTTTTATGGCAATCTTCCTACAATGGTTTCAGGCCATCTTCGCCATGGTCGCTACAGTCGCTTATACCACCGCAGCCCTCGCCTTCGTCTTTGACAGGCCTCTTGATGAAAACCCATGGCTCATGTTCACTGGCGTCATCATCATCTACTGGGGGGCGACCTTCGCCAACTTCCGCGGTACCCGAATAACCAAGCGCATCGCCAGCTATTGCTTGCTGGCAGGCACCATCTTTCCATCACTCACCATGATCACGCTCGGCCTGCTATACGTTTCAGGCCCAGCCCAGCCGGTCATAGATGTCAGCCTCACCACCGCCAATGTGGTCCCATCCCTCTCACAGACCTCAACCTTGTTCCTCTTCCTCAGCTTCCTCTTCGGCTTCATCGGAATGGAAGTCTCTGCAGGCCACGCAACCGAGGTCCAGAACGTCCGCCGCACCTACCCAATCGCGATCCTCATCGCCGCATTCATAGGTTTTTCAATCTCTCTCCTAGGCGGTCTGACCATAGCGATGATCATCCCAGACAAAGAGATATCGAACACCTTGGGCGTGCTGCAAACCTATACAATTTTGCTGGATCACTACGGCGTACCGGATATCCTCCCCATCGCCGCGATGTTCATCGCAGTAGGAGCAGCAGGGCAAGTCAGCACCTGGATCGCTGGCCCAGTCAAAAGCCTCGCCGTTGCTGGGCGTGATGGCATGTTGCCAAAGTTCCTGCATGGCTCAAATGCTTATGACATGCCTGTCCCACTGATGATCGTTCAAGCAACTATCGCCACCCTCATCGCAACAGCATTCCTGCTTCACGTCAAAACGAATGAAGTGTTCCTGTATCTGACGTCAACAGCAGTCCTGCTCTACTCTGTCATGTACCTGCTGCTTTACAGCACCGCTATCCGCCTACGTTACAAACGCCCAAACGTTCCCCGCACCTACAAAGTCCCGTTTGGCAACTGGGGCATCTGGGTTCTCGGCAGCATCGGATTTTCCATTTCCCTCATCGCCTTCCTCATCGGCTTCCGCCCACCCGATGAACCAGATTTCCCCGCGACCACGTACCTTGCGATCATCATCCCCGGTGTGTTCCTCACGCTCAGCGTTCCGTTCATCCTCTGGAAAGTCAGCAGCCCCAACTGGAAGGCCCGCAAGAAAGCAAAAAAGCCACGCCCTACACCGTAGAACGTGGCCTTCTTAAAATTCTTCAGATCAAAGAGCTTATTTTTTCTCTTCCGCAGTCGCAGGAACATGCTCAGCAGTTTCCTGCTCTTTCATGCGAGCCCGCAAATCCTGAGCATCTTCAAAAATCTCTGTTTCTTTGTTCATGACACGCAAGGAGCCAGACCCAATATCAAACCACGCACCATGAATATGCAGGTTACCCTGGGTGACCAGCTTCTCAATGAACGGGAAAGTCATCAGGTTCTTCAGGCTCTGGCGAATACCAGCATATTCCAATGCGAGCTGAGGGTCTTCGTTCTTGTCTACCGGAGTACAAGCCAGCGTAATCGCAGCAGGCTCCAGCATCTTGATCCACGGACCGACAAACTGGCCGGTCTTGCTCAGCTTACCATTACTCTCACGGAACGCCTGTACACCACCGCACTTACAGTGGCCCAGAACAACAAGGTGCTTCACCTTCAGGCCAGTCACCGCATACTCAAGCGCGGCACTGGTGCCGTGTGTACCGCCACCCTGAATAAACGGAGGCACAAGGTTCGCCACATTACGCACCACGAACAACTCGCCCGGTTGCGCGTGGAAAATGCCTTCAGGCGTCACCCGGCTATCACAGCAGGAAATCACCATAACTTCAGGCTCTTGGCCATAGATGGCGAGGTTTTGATATTCCTCTTCAAACTGGCTATAAATCCGTTCTTTATAAAGGCCATATCCAGCCAGCAGTTCTTTCGGAAAATCAGTCATTCGTCGCCATCTCTTTAAAGCCATCTCCAAAAGCCAAAGGCCTTCGGGGATGAGCGAAGTTAATCCTTGAAAGCAGCTTGTCAGCAAAACAGACTGCTTTTGTCCCTCTATGATCTGCCTATATAGCTAAGGCAATCGATCTTTCAACTGGCGATAAGACCAGAAAGCTAAAAGTCTTAACGCTCACCTCATGAGCAAGCAGCTTACCAGTTAAAAGCCGGAGATAAATCGGGTTCAGCCTCTACGCGCCGTCACCTCAATTTCAACCTTCATCTCTTCTTTGATAAGATCACAGATAACCATCGTTGCTGCAGGTCGAATGTCGCCAAAATACTCGCCAAGAACAGCAAACACCGCCTCAACATTACTCCGGTCAGTTACGTAATAGCGCGCGCGCACAACGTCATTAAGCGAACATCCTGCCTCAGCAAGCGCCCCCTTAATAGTCTCAAGAATATTGACGGTTTGTGCGCCAACATCCTCTGGCATCTGCATAGTGGAATAATCGTAACCGGTCGTTCCAGAAACATGAACGAAGTCACCATCGACAACAGCGCGAGAATATCCGGCTGTCTTTTCAAAAGGTGAACCTGAAGAAATAAGGGTTCTCTCTGACATCACAACCTCCCTGAACCAAAGCTCAACATACTGCGGCAGAAACCACCGCCAGCATCCATTGTTTCAAGGATACAACCAACCTCATCCCGATCAATTGAGAAATTGCCGCCTTAATCCTGACTACTTGATGAGAAGAAGCAGCTAAGGCCAAGAGCAGTCCAAAGCGCAATACCGATCCAGTACATCAAAGGATCAACAGATCTGTAGATCACGTCATAGAGAAGCGTGTATCCCGCATAAAGATCCCACGCGACCCAAGCCAGCAATACAACACCAACAATCCGCCAGAAAAAGCTCACCATGGGCACAAACCTCCCTCTACTCATAGTAACGCGTTGATCTGGAAGAAAAACCTGCGGTTTTAGGGGGCCAAACAGTGAACATCACTACTTCAGCCTCTCAAGTGAATCAGCTGAGATTTGCTAACATTTTTAGTGATTCGCTTGCACAATCCTACAATTTCAACGTCAGGATGTAGGTTCAGCTAAAAACACGACACAATTACCTAACTAATATCTACATTTAATTTGCTCATTTCTCCTGATTCTGAGATATAAAGGGGTTCAAACGGACAGAAAGCTTGCTCGTTTCTCTCGAGCTTTTTTGTCGATCATCTGGAGCACGGAGTGCGGGAACCACCACATTATCCGTCAAGCTATTGAATTTGTTTAATAAAACAAGTCAATCGGACAACTAAGGAAAATACAAAGGCAAAAGAAAAAAGATCAAAAGCGACAGATACTATGCGAAGTGTCAACCTTCTAAGGTGTTGCTTGATAACTAAAAATACTTCTTATTCAATGCCTGCCGTGTTGTTGTTGGGGGACTACATACATGACGTTAACTGCGGTTAAGACAAAAACGTCTTGCGGTAACTTTTTTGAAGATTTTCACGTGGGCCAGGTCATAAGACATGGAACACCAAAGACAATAAACGAAGGAGATACTGCTCTTTATACTGCATTGTACGGATCTCGATTTGCGGTACAGTCGGGAACTGCTTTTGCAGAAGAAATTGGCTACCCGTATTACCCACTGGATGACTTATTAGTCTTTCACGTGGTCTTCGGCAAAACAGTGGGAGATATTTCACTAAATGCCGTCGCCAATCTGGGTTACTCCGATTGCCGTTTCCTGATGCCTGTCTATGCCGGAGATACGCTCTCTGCCACGTCAGAAGTCATCGGGCTGAAAGAAAACTCAAACGGCAAAACCGGTGTTGTTTATGTGCGCTCTACTGGCTATCGCCACAAGGAGCCAGGAAACCCTGAAAAGGTTCTGGAATACACCCGCTGGGTCATGGTGAAGAAGCGTGATGAAAACGCGCCCGCACCAGAAACCACCCTGCCGGAGTTGCCAGAAGGCGTTTCTGAAGACACTCTGGGACAAGCCGTTCCGGAGCTATCCATCGAGAATTGGGACTTTGACCTGTCCGGATCTCCATTCCGCTTTGATGACTACGAAGTGGGTGAGAAGATCGATCACGTTGATGGTATGACCGTGGAAGAAGCTGAGCATCAGCTGGCGACACGTCTCTACCAGAACACGGCGAAGGTCCACTTCAATCACCACAGTGAGAAGAACAGCCGCTTCGGCAAACGCCTGATCTACGGCGGTCACGTCATCTCGCTCGCACGTGCGTTGTCTTTCAATGGTTTGGGCAATGCATTCCACATCACAGGCATCAATGCAGGACGCCACGTTGCCCCGCTCTTCGCAGGCGACACCGTTTATGCATGGTCTGAAGTGCTGGACAAAAAGCGGATTGAAGGCAGAAGCGACATTGCAGCCATGCGCCTGCGCCTCGTCGCTACTAAAGATCTCACCTGCGGAGATTTCCCTTATAAAAACGAAGAAGGGAAATACGAAGACGGCGTGATCCTCGATCTGGATTACTGGGTCGTCATCCCGGTCTGATCTTGAAAGATTTAGAGAGGTCAATGGCCTCTCTCTGAGCCAAACAAACCAAATAACAGAATAAAAAACAACACACCCAAAGCCCGGCGCACCTCCTGCCCGGGCTTTTTCAATAAGCTCGAAGAGATTAGCCCAACTCTTGCGCGGGAACCTTCAGTTCTTTCTCCAGAACGCTAAAGTAGTCATTGTAAGCAGCTTCAGAATCTATCGGCTTGTTGTTGTAGGATGCATTTGCACGCACGAGCATCTGTCCATCAACGATTGGAACAACACTCACCGTCATCCTTAACTGGTACCCGTCCAGCTTGGTACCACTGACAGTGCCCAGATCTTTATCAGCGTTCCCGATAACAAATCCCATGTCTTGCATGGTTGTCATCACAGAGCGCATTGTCTTGTCTTTGTCTTCAACCTTAAAGGTTCGAGATTGCACTTGCCGTAAGCCACTTTGCTCTGCTGCTTCAATGTCAAAGACATTGTCCTTGGAGTTCATCTGACAACCTGTTGCTCCAAAGCTCATGGCCAGAATGGCTGCGCAAGCTACTATCTGAGATCGCCTCAATACCATTCTAACCTCCTGTGACTTCCCATGGAATGGATCCACCAAGTGTCTCGTAAAACTGAGTGTAGAGCTCTTCATCGCGGATCGTTTCAGCCTTTGAAACCTTGCCGCGCTGATCCAGAACCACACGTTGCACGCTGATGCGAAGATCCGTTTCGTCGGCACCGTCACCTGCAATCAAAGAAGCTCTGACAACCTGCTCATCATCATATCGAAAACCGTTAACACCAGCAGCAGGCCCAGCCAGCAGCGTCGTCAAGGTCGCGCCAACCACAGCAAGAGCAATCTGTCCACCATCAGTGGCATCGCGTTGCTTTGACCCGACCACAAGCCCAAGCTCAGGATCACTTTGATCAATGGTGAACCCCATATCCTGCAAGGCGGCGGCACCAGCCAAAAGAACCTCTTTCTTTTTTGGTGTCGCAACTTTTCTGGATTGAGCTACCTTCATAACCCTGTGCTTTTCACTTACCTGAAGAACATCTTTAGGCATCTGAGCACACGCCCCCGTTAGCAGCAGCGTGCAGCAAGCAAGAATATTAAATCCGGATTTCATGAATGGCCCCAAGTCAGCACGAAACTGATGCCAGCTTGAGCGGTCACCTGAATATTTTAGTATCTCCTAAATGAGACCAACTAGATATAAAATGATAAATCTACGCGGAGAAAGTTGCCTTACAGGCTAACCGACTAAGCAATTGAGGCAATGACAGAATGAAACAAGCGATGCCCTGATTGTCGTACACAGAGATCATTTAAATTGAAGAGGAACACATACATTTCAATATCTCTGCGAAATTAGATTCCAAAATACAATTCAATTACTTAATTCAATGAAACACATCTAATGGCGTCGCTTACGGCATAAAAGGTTAGCTAGTTTCGTCCAAAACAGAAAAACCAAACAACAATCAAATGATGCCGTGTCTTTTGATCTACACTAAGTAATAATCGTTCATCCCACCCTACTGTGCTCCCCACCAGCATCAAAATCTGTCCGCGAACTGCCAGCATAAGCATCAGCTGAGAACAAAACCGTTTTCGACTAATAAACCTGCTGTCAAAACAGCATAGATGCTCGCACAGAACGTTTAATCAGCCACCAGCACACGCTCTCTGCAAAATCAGGATACGCACTATGCCAAAAGCAGTCAGTCAACCTGACCGCTTCATCAATCACACAACAAGCAAACCTCTTCACCGACGGGTCAGTAGCTCATCCAGGTAGCGGAGGACGTCGACGGATGCGGTCTCCATGCGCTTGTAAGCGGCGTCGGCACCTTCGTGGTTGCCAGTTTCCAGCATGCGGGCGCATTCTTTGCCTTGTTCGTGTACTTCAGCGTGAACGGGCAGAAGTTTCTTGAAAGCAAGGCTATCGCGCACGCGAGGATCTTCCACCTTGTCATACCACTTACCAAGACGACACTGGTGATGATCGGAAAGCTCAGTCACCTGCAAGCTGCTGAGGCCTACGGACATTTCAGCAAGGCGTTTCTTCCAGATGATGTGGTCTGCCTTAGCACGATGCAGAATGAAGTTCGGCACGCCACGCTTCTCAAACTCGGTGAACTGTTCTTCAACGATGGATTCTGACTGAGCAACGGTCTGGATTACATGCTCAATCCGCTCATTCACATCACGCGCATGACCCGCGATGGAATGAACGCCGCGATTGATCTCATGCGTCGCTTCTTCCTGCTGGGTCAACTGGCGCGCAATCTCGCGCATCTGGGTGCTTGCAACACCGACATCACGGAGCACTTCAGAAATCAGGCTTTCAGCATTCTGAGAGTTATCTATGCTCTTACCCACCAGCGACTGCGCATCACTCACAGAGGAGTTCACATCATTCACATGGCCCTGAAGTGTCTCGATCCGGGTCCGGATGTCATCAGTCGCCTGCTGGGTCTGGCCAGATAGATCCTTCACCTCGGACGCCACAACCGCAAAACCTTTGCCGGCCTCTCCAGCTCGTGCCGCTTCAATCGTCGCATTCAGCGCAAGCAGGTTGGTCTGCTTTGCAAGGCCCTCAATCGTGCCAACGAAGGTGCCAATCTGCACTGCTGCTGCCGTCAACTCATTTGCGGCCTCAATCATTGTCTCAAAGAATTGCCCGATATGTTGGCTCGCATCTGCGGACTCACGCGTCGCAGCCTCCCCTTGCTGCATGGCGACATTGGCAGATTCAACGGCATCCGCTGCACCTTGCGCACTGGAGGCGATTTCAGAGAACGAAACGTTCAGTTCTTCAACGCCAGTTGCGATCGTCTGCGCACCTTCATCCGCTTTACGAATATGCCAGGTGATCTGAGAGATCGCCGCCATGGATTCACTGGCCTGCAACGAGTACTCTACCGTCTGACCAAGAGTGGTCTCGTCTTGAGTATCCATCTTCTGTTTCAGCGCCTCAAATCGCTGATAAAGATCTGGTGAAACTCCATCCACTTCAGGCAGCGGACGATCCTCCATCAGAGCCAACAGAAGTGCATCAATACCCTCACGACTGATGAGTTCCACATCCGCTTCATGTGATGCCTGAGCTTTTGGTGAGCCCTTCAACATACCGGACCAATTCATCTCGAATTACCTTCTAAACTGCACATCCAGTGCAGATAATCCCCGACACGCCGCCTTCTCATCCACGCAGCTCATCCGAGCGAGATGAGCATCAAATAAGTAAGATCAGCGTATTTACGTACCCCACGACAAGTCATCCAGTACAATCAGCGCAACTATCCCAACGTCACTTACATGAATTCGGAGGACTCATGTTTCAAACATACATAAATTAATACTAATAATAGTTAACCATCCTAATAAATATGATATTTACCTGAAACTTCAGTAGGTTCCCGCAGAGGCCAAGCAAAACAAAAGCCCCGGCCTTCTCAGACCGGGGCTCACAATGCATAAGTTATGCTAAGCTATCAGCTGACTTCATGCTTCAACGCGTTGCGGGCAAGCATCTCACCCTGCTTCTTGGTTTTCAGAATTTCACGCGCTTTCTCAAACTTAGGATCTTCCCAGAAGATCATGCAGCCGTTACAGCCACGACCACAGCACCCTTCCAGACCAAGGCGTGGAGATTTCGGCTTACGATCCTGACTGCCTTCTGCAATCGCATCAATCAGGCGGTCACGCTGGCTCTCATACTTGTTCTGCTGTGCGTCAGTCACTTCACCACGTGCTTCAATGCGCTCCGCGGTGCGGTCCAACTTCAGGCGGCTCCACTGCTCTGGGGTCAACGGACGTTCTTTACGCACCACAGTGTTAACCGGGAAGCGCTCTTTGAACGTCGCTGCATCTTCTTTATCAAACAGTGTGAATGGAATACGCACAACCGGTTGCTTACCAGCCTGTACTTCCTGCGTCATCTCACCAGACTTCGCATCTTCAAAGTCGTAGATACGCAGCAGGATGCTGTCATCAGACAATGGCTGCAAGAACTCCAGAACCTCACCAGCGACGATCTTGTTCTTCACCTTCATGTAGAAGGCTTCGTCTGTTACATCCTCAATGATACCCGCAAATTCCCATTCACCGATGGAATGCGTATCTTCGTAGTTGTGAGCGTAATTGTTCAGGCGGCCTTCGTGGAACGCAGTGGTGTAGCCACGATTGGCAACGCTGTACATCTCGTCCATGTACTTCTGCGGGTTCCAGTTCTCCGGATCACGGTAATAGTCATCAATCGCCATGCGGTAGGCACGTGCAACAACAGCCACGTAGTACATGGACTTGTTGCGGCCTTCCACTTTCAGCGAGTCCACACCAATGCGCAGGTAGTCATTGAGCTTCGGCATCAGGCAGAGGTCTTTGGAGTTCAGAATGTATGACCCACGACCGTCTTCCAGAATTGGCATCAGCTCGCCCGGACGGCAGCCTTCTTCCAGCAGGAACTCGAACATGCCGATATTGTCTTCGTTCAGCTCAAGCTCGTTGATGGTGCCATCTTTCATGCGCATGCGCACTTTGTAGTTCCAGCGGCAGGAGTTCGCGCAGTTCCCCTGGTTCGCGCCACGCTCCGCCATGAAGTTGGAAAGCAGGCAGCGACCGGAATAGGTCATACACATCGCACCATGAACAAACGCTTCAAGGCGGATATCCGGGCACTTCTCACGAATCTCAGAAAGCTCTGGGAAGGAAACTTCACGGGCCAAAACAACCAGATCCGCGCCCTGCTCTTTCCAGAAGTCAACGGAAAGCCAGGAGCACACGTTCGCCTGCGTGGAGATGTGCAGCGGCACGTTCGGCAGTTCTTTACGCATAAACTGGAACACGCCCGGATCAGCAATGATCAAACCATCTGGATTGATATCGCGAATGGTCTCCGCATATTCCTTCAGCTTAGGAACGTCCTTGTTGTGAGAGAATAGGTTCAGCGTCAGGTAAACACGTTTGCCGTGTTTGTGCGCAAACTCAATGCCTTCAACGACCTGCTCAAGCGTAAACTCTGCCTTCGTGCGCAGGGACATATCTGGCGTACCAAGGTAGATTGCATCTGCTCCGTAAAGAACGGCAATCTTAAGCTTCTGCAAGTTGCCCGCAGGCATCAGGAGTTCTGAGGTTCTCATTCTGGCGACCAAATTCTCTGGTGTTTTCTAAAGCTCTTTTATGGAGCTATTGAGCGGCGCCTCATACTTTGTCTTTGGGAAACAGCAAAGGAGCGCCTGTTTACGGTGCTTCTAAGGGATTTCATCAAGGATGAACAGAAGAATTTTGTCTCAGGTAGATGGGCAGGCCCTAGCCCTCACGAACTGACTGTAAAAATTCAGTTCCTCAAAGCACATCAGATACAAAATCGTTTTCTGAAAACGAAAATGGGTGGGCACATACGTACCCACCCAAATCAAACACTCAGCAATGCAAACTGGCAGTTGCCCGCCCGATACCAGTCACATGCCGTAATGCCTTTTAGTCGACAAGCGCCGCAACCGGCTCATACGCTTCTTCATCGACAAAGTCGTAACGCAGCTGGCTTTCCAACCAATCACGGAAGCTACGGATTTTTGGTTCCGCACCACGCTTCTCACGCCACATCAGCTTATGCTCACGACCATCCCGCTGATACTCAGGGAAAATCGGCACAAGGCGACCAGCAGTCTCTGCTTCTGCACTCAGAAGGTTGGATTCCAGCACAATGCCAAAGCCCTTCTCAGCGGCATCCAGAGCAAGCGCTGCATTCTCAAACACCATCATCTCATTGACGATTGGGTTTGGAACACCAGCCTCAGACAACCATGTTTCCCAGGAAACCGTAGCCCCTTCACTGCGAATAATCGGCAGCTTCAGCAGCTCATTCGGCTTCTTCGGATAACCAAGCGTATCCAGCAGTTCCGGTGAAATCAGAGGACGGAACTTTTCACGTCCCAGTGTCAGCTCTTCAAACTCATCCGGAGTGTTAGATTGGCGCGTGAAGACAAGGTCATAAAGACCGCCTTCAATACTCTGATCAGCACCACTGCTTGAGACAGTTACTGTGATTTCAGAGTTGTGCGCAGTAAAGGAGCGAAGGCGGCGCAGCAACCAGTTACTCGCAAAGCTGGAAGAACAATGGATACTCAACGTATCTCTATTCCCGACAGCTTCAATAGTGCGCGTCGCAGTCGAAATTCTGTCAAACGCCTCTGCAATTTCTGAGGCATATCTATAAGCGGCCGCAGTTGGGAACACAGCACGGGACCGACGCTCAAACAGCTCCAGACCCAAGTGATCCTCCAGCGCTTTGAGCCGGTGACTGACCGCACTAGCAGTAATCGCTAGCTTTTGGGCCGCTGAAACCAAACTCCCAGTTTCCATAACTGCACGAAACGCGACCAAAGCATTCAAAGGGGGCAAACGATTCATGAAATGCCTTATTCTTGATAGAGTGAGAGATACAACGAATATTCCAATTAATGATGTAGACGTAACATAGCGCCTCCCCAATTTGAACACCCTCAAATCAACTAGGTCACGTCAAAAATTATGTAAAAAGCCACATTTCCACAATAGATAACATCGATAGGCAACTACTCAATTATTGATAATCTAAGGAATACTTATAGATAATCAGAATAAATAATCGATACAAATATAATTACAGAGAAAGAACATAATTTCCTGAATTTTACGCTAGGAAACCATAGAATAATGCTAAGATACACGCTCAGGTTAAAGATCAAAAAAATTAACTATTCAACTGTGCCGTGCTTCAGGTTGGACGAATACCAACATATGCAGCACGCGGACGTATTTGTTCTTGCATTTGATATTGTTCCAGCGCTTGCGCGATCCATCCGCTAATTCTTGAAATACAAAACAAAATTCCGGCGGAATTTTTTGGTAGCGCGAGAATCTGCTCCAAAAGTGCTAGTGGAATATCCACATTCACGGGCTTTCCAAACAGCTCACGCGACCTTTCCAGCAAAGGCGGAATCAATTCAATGAGTGGGTGATTCAGCTCACTTTGAATGAGTTTGTCTAATAGGAATTTGCCCCGAGGGTCCATCCCACCATAGATAGAATGGCCCAATCCCGGCAGATATTCGCCGTTCATACAACGCTCTTGCAGCACCTTCTCTATATCGTCAACATCATGAATATGCTTCAGCCAACTCAGCACACGCTCTGCATTTGTTCCATGTCTTGGACCCATGAACGCCCCAAGCCCGGATACTAGAACCGCATGCAGCGGTGCTCGGGTAGAAGCAGCACATCGCACAGCATAGGCACTGGTGTTCAGCTCATGGTCCGCACACAAAACCAGCGTCGCACGGATCAGATCAATGGCCTTCTCATCCTTGATCTCCCAAGCCTGAGCAATCTGCCTATGCATCGGATCTGTGCTTGGTTCCTGCATCAAGAGTGCACTGGCAGCCAGGCGAATGAGGCTCGCGCCCTTCTTCTTCAAAAGCTCCTGAGACAGCGTATAAGCCGCGTTGTCCTGCTCCGGCCACGAACACAAAGCAACAATCGCCCGCTCAACGGGCCTCTGGTGCGAGCTGAAGCCTCCAACGCCCTTTGGAGCAGGCTGAGCAAACGGATCATTCTCGCAGTCCCACAACAACGTCGCCACGCTCTCCAGCGTCCCCGCCTTCGCCAACTCAAGCGCAGACTGTCCCCGATAGTAGTGCCCATCTTCAGTCAGAAGGGTAAGCTTTGTCTCCAACACGCCCTTGGCCGCTGCGCTGCGGGATTGCCCTTCCTTGTCTTCCACGCCTTCACCAGCTCGGCGACTTCTCAGAAAACGGATGTCAGAAGCATCATAAAGCCGGGTGCGCCCCGGCCCCTGAACGGAGCGAACAAGCCCACGGCTCACATAGGCATAAAGCGTAGCTGGGCGCACACCCAACTCATTGGCAGCTTCTTTGGCGGAAAGATAAATAACCTCAGACATGGCGCACCTATTACATGATCAACATTGATCATACGAATAAGATACGCGCGCGCAATAGCTACGGAGAGCCTATCTGAAAGCCATCAGTTGTCCTCGGGCGTATTAGCAGCCACAGCCGCTGCAATCAGGTCCTTGCCGATCTGATCCTCAAAGTCACCCCACACAGGCCGCATCACATCCACCCACTGCTGGCGCTGCTCAGGTGTCAGCTCACGCACGGTGTAGCCTGCATCAACAATCCGTTGCCGGTTCTCTTCGCTGGTCTGAGCCGCTTGTGCATTGGCTTTCACCAACGTTTCTTGGAAGATCTTCAGAAACTGATCCCGCAAATCAGGGTCAAGGCTCTCCAACCATTCCTTGGGTGCGAACACCACATAGGCCAGCAGTTGATGATTGGTCTCGGTAATCCCGTTCTGGACCTCATAGAAGCGTGACGTGAAGATGTTGGACCAGCTGTTCTCCTGCCCATCAACAACACCCAGCTGTAACGCCCCGTAGACTTCCTTAAACGCCAGCTTCTGAGCACTCGCCCCCATCGCCTCAATCATCGCCACAGCCACATCAGAGTTCTGCACGCGGAATTTCAGTCCTGCTCCATCAGAAGGAACGAGCAACGGCTTGTCTGCAGAAAAGTGCTTCAGGCCATCGAAGAGATACCCAAGTCCAACAACCCCAAAGTCAGACATCACATCAAGCAGCTCCTGCCCTTGCTCACTGGCAGTAAACCGCTGCACCGCATCCATATCCTCAAACAGGAAAGGCAGATCAAAGAGCCGGTACTTGTTGGTGTAAACTTCCAGCTTTGAAAGAGAAGGCGCCGCCAGCTGCACATCACCTAATATCAGGGCTTCCATCACCTTCTCATCATCATAAAGCTGGGAAAAGGGAAACACCTGCATACACGCCCTGCCATTCATCTCGGAGTTCACCCGCTCCGCCAGCATGCGCGCAAAATCCCCCTTAGGATGGCCTCTCGGCGGCACAACATGGCTGAACTTGATGACAACTTCGCCAGGCTTACACTCAATCTGGGCGAACGCAGGTGAAGCAAAAGCAACGCCCAGAGCGAAAATGATAGAAACGATCGCTCTCTTCATCGGCTCCTCACACAAACATTGGGGAACCTTTATTGTCGCATTTTACCCCGAAAATCAGCCTAAGCTAATTCGGCGAATTTGCTGCAAATCAGTGGAGATACAAAAAAGCCGGAGCAAATGCCCCGGCCTTTCAAAGAACTCATCAGTTCCGCTATTTGACGATGACCTCAGGCCCCATCATGTAAGTCGGCAGCGCCGTGGAGAGCCACGGCAAGTACGTGACCAACACGAGGAACACCAGCAGAACCATCACGAACGGCGCAGCAGCACGCACCACCTGCACCAGACTCATGCCCGTTATGCCCGACGTCACAAACAGGTTTAGTCCGATTGGCGGTGTGATCATGCCGATCTCCATGTTCACCACCATGATGATACCGAGGTGGATTGGATCAACACCCAGCTCAATCGCAATCGGGAACACCACAGGTGCCACAATCAGCAGCAGGCCAGATGGCTCCATAAACTGACCACCGATCAACAAGATGATGTTCACTGCAATCAGGAAGGTGAACCAGTTGAAGCCAGCACCAATCATCCAGTCAGTGATGATCTGCGGAATGCGTTCAGCGGTCAGCGTATGCGCAAACAGCAGCGCGTTCACGATGATGAACATCAGCATGATCGTGGTCTTACCACTCTCAACCAGCACCTTGCGGGTATCGCGGTGGAAGAACGCAGGGAAGAAGTAAAGAACCAGCAGACCAATGTTACGGCCAACTGCTTCAATCAGGTTTTCACCCGGCTTACGCCACTTCTTATCCTTCAGCGGCCCCATATCACGGTAGATGAACAGAGCAATCAGACACGCATAAACAGCAGCCACAGCAGCAGCTTCAGTTGGCGTGAACACACCAGCATAAATACCGCCAAGGATGATCACGATCAGGAACATACCAAAGGCAGCTTCAGCAAACGTGGTCCAGAGCACCTTCATGCTTGGAAACGGCAATGCAGCCAGATTTTTCTTACGCGCGATGAAGTAGATGGTCACCATCAGCATCAGACCGGCAACGATGCCCGGAATAACACCCGCGAGGAACATACGACCCACGGAAACGTTGGTCGCAGCCGCATAAACAACCATCACGATGGATGGTGGGATCAGAATACCCAGCGTACCAGCGTTGGCGATGATGCCGGCAGCAAACTCCTTGGAGTAACCAGCCTGACGCATCGCGGCAATCGCAATGGTACCAATCGCAACCACGGTCGCAGGAGAAGAACCAGACAGCGCAGCGAAGATCATACAGGCCAGCACGCCAGCCATAGCCAGACCACCACGCACCCAGCCAACAGTCGCAACCGCAAAGTTCACGATACGACGTGCCACACCACCGGTGGACATGAAGCTGGAGGCCAGAATGAAGAACGGAATCGCGAGCAGTGTAAAGTTCTGTGACGCATTGAACATCTGAATGGTCACAGAGCTCATGGAGTCATGAGAGAACAGCGCGATATAGAGAACGGAAGACAAGCCAAGCGCAATCGCGATTGGTGCCCCGATAAGAAGCAGCCCAAAGAGCAGCAAAAAGAGAACAGCGGTTTCCATTGGGCTTAGTCCTTCAGCACGTCTTTGTTTTCTTCAACGAGCTCTTCAGCTTCGTGCGCAGCAATCATCGTGTCGCGTTGGCCGGTGAGAATGAGCCAGCACATTTGCAGCGACCGGAAAGCGAGAAGGGCAAGGCCAATTGGCAGAATGACGTAACCCCACCAGCGAGGAACGCGCTCTTTCACGCCAAACATCTCCTGATACCACTCAGGGAATTTCAGATCTTCCATACCGATTGGAAGCTTGTAGTACTTGGCCACGTAGTCGAACGCACCACCGGTAGAACCGCGGTTTTCCAGTCCGAGCAACACACCAAACCAGTCCGCATCAAACAGCAGCGCCGCATAAAGCAGTGTCACCAACGCGCCCAGAAGGCCAAATGCGCGGAAGATTGGTTTTGGAAACAGGCGGATGAAAGCATCAACGCCAAGGTGTGAGCCAATTTTCAGGCCGTAGCTCATACCGAAGAGAATAAGCCACGCAAACAGTACGCGGGTGAACTGTAGCGCGCCACCCCAACCCGAGTTAAAGCCGTACCGCATGACGACCTGCCAGAAGGTTACCAGCGTCATCACAGCAAGGATGGTGGCAATAAACCCTTCTTCGAAAGCATCTATTATTTTATTTAGTCGAGACAAAGCGCCCTCCCCCAACAGCACTCTCATTTCTCAGTGTGTTGCGGCACCGAGAAAGAAACCATTGTGGTTTTTCAGGGTCCGCCCGACCAATGGCCGGACGGTCCTATCAAAATGTGTTGGATTAGTTGTTTGCTGCGACGGCAGCGTCGATCACATCCTGACCGATGTCATCAGCAAATTTGCCCCATACAGGCTTCATCACGTCAACCCACTGCTGACGCTGCTCAGGTGTCAGAGTGCGAACTTCCACACCAGCTTCGATGATCTTCTGCTTGTTAGCTTCGTTGATAGCGGAAGAACGTGCGTTCGCATCGTTGGTCACTTCAGTGAAGATAGTGATGAACTGATCGCGAACTTCTGGATCAAGGCTGTCGAGCCATTCCTGAGAAGTCACAGCCAGGTAAGACAGCAGCTGGTGGCTGGTTTCTGTAATACCGTCCTGAACTTCAAAGAACTTCTTGGTGTAGATGTTGGACCAGGTGTTTTCCTGACCATCAACAACGCCAGTCTGCAGAGCGCCATACACTTCTTTAAATGCAAGCTTCTGAGCGTTTGCTTCCATCGCTTCAATCATTGCCACAGCAACGTCAGAGGTCTGAACGCGGAACTTCAGGCCAGCCGCATCAGCAGGTGTCACCAGTGGCTTGTTTGCTGAGAAGTGCTTGATACCGTTGTAAACATAACCAAGACCTACAAAGCCGATGTCAGACATCGCGCCCAACAGTTCCTGACCTTTTTCACCCTGTGTGAACTTGTTCACTGCATCCATATCGGAGAACAGGAACGGAAGGTCAAACACACGGTACTTGAGTGTGTAAGCTTCGAATTTCGCAAGAGAAGGCGCAGCGATCTGAACGTCGCCGAGCAGCAGAGCTTCCATCACTTTGTCATCATCAAACAGCTGGGAGCTTGGGAAAACCTGCATACAGGCCTTACCATTCATCTCATTGTTGATGCGCTCAGCAAGTGCAGTTGCAAAGTCACCTTTTGGGTGACCGGTCGCGGACACAACGTGACTGAACTTGATAACAACTTCACCCGGATCACACGCTTCAGCAGCAACAGCCTGAGTAGCGGTGAACATGCCAGCTGCAACTGTGGCAGCAGTAATAATCTTCTTCATAGTATCCTCCCAGATGGAACGGAGCGAAGCTCCTCACACTACCAAAAGCAATCTGCGTGCCAGTTTAAATACCTATAATAAATACAGCTACTTACGGAATTTCACCTAATCATTCAAAATGCATTTGTTTCGAATAAGTAACATTGACTATTCAAAAATGTGTCGAATTCGACACATTTCTATTCGCCAACCTCATCCTTGCTCAGCCCATACTTCTTCATCTTCTCGTAAAGCGCCTTGCGAGAAACGGAGAGGGCTTCGTATGTCGGCTTGATTTTGCCGTCGTTCTTCTCAAGTTCAGCGGCAATGATATCGCGTTCATAGGCACTGACGCGCTCAGCCAGAGTACCGCTTTGTGGTCCGGCGACAGCAGCAGCCGCCCCAGCTGCCTTAGGTTGTCCCTCAAGCCCCAGTACAAACCGGTCCGCTACGTTACGCAGTTCACGCACGTTACCCGGCCACTCACGTTGCATCAGCTCTGAGAGAAACTCTCTCGAAATCTCAGGGACTTCTTTGCGATAGCGTGCCCGCGCGCCCCGGGTCAGATAGTGGAACAGCACCGGAATATCCTCCAGCCGCTCCCGCAGAGGCGGAATAGCCAGCGTGATCACGTTGAGGCGATAGAACAGATCCTTCCGGAACCGCCCTTCATTAGAAGCAGCCTCAAGATCTTCCTTAGTTGCTGCCACAAATCGCAGATCCAGCGGAATGGCCTTGTTGGAACCGAGGCGCTCAATCGTCCGCGTCTCAAACACCCGCAGCAGCTTCACCTGCAAGTCGAGCGGCATGGACTCAATCTCATCCAAAAACACCGTCCCGCCATGAGCATGCTCAAGCTTACCGATCCGCTGACCACTCGCCCCGGTAAATGCACCTTTCTCGTGCCCAAACAGCTCGCTTTCGATGATATCCGCCGGCAGCGCGCCGCAGTTCAGCGCCACAAACGGTCCATCTTTGCGCAGACCTTCCTCATGCAGCGCACGGGCAACCACTTCCTTACCAGAACCTGTCTCACCCAGAATAAGCACGTCAGCATCAGTGCCAGAGAGCGCCGTGATCGTGTTGCGCAGCGCTTCCATGGAGGGTGACTTGCCCACGATGCGCTCTTCCAGACCGGAAAGGTTGCCCAGCTCCTCACGCAGCACACGGTTTTCCAGCGTCAGGCGGCGCTTCTCCAGCCCACGCTCCACCACAGCAACCAACCCACTGACGGGGAACGGCTTTTCTTTGAAGTCATAGGCTCCAGCACGCATGGCTTCCACCGCCAGCGGCACATCACCATGCCCCGTAATCAACACAACGGGCAACGCGCTGTCGATCTCGAAGGCAGCTTTCATCAGATCAAAGCCACCCATCTTCGGCATACGGATATCGCTCACCAAAACGCCGTAGAACTCATGCGTGATATGCTCCAGCGCTTCCTCAGCGCGGGAAAACGGCACCACGTGGTAGTCAGCCAGTTCCAGCCCTTCTACCAGCGCCTCACGCATATCCTCATCGTCATCGACCAGAAGAATGGTGGCTTTATCAATCGCCCATACGTCCATACTAAACTTCTTCTTCCTCAGGATCGCCGGAAGTCTCCGAGACGTCCTTCAGCACAATCACAAAACACGCACCGCCAAGCTCAGACTGCTCATAGTGCAGCTGCCCTTCAAGGTCCTCGATTATCTTATAGGCGATGGAAAGACCAAGCCCCAATCCTTCACCAACATCCTTTGTGGTGAAGAACGGATCAAAAATGCTGGCAACAACATCTTCAGGCACACCCGGGCCGTTGTCCTCAAACCGAATGACCACCTGCTGCTCTCGGTGAGAAACAGTGATCCGAATGCGCGGCTCCAGTTGCTCTTTCATCGCATCCAGCGCATTGCTCATCAGGTTCATCAGCACCTGCGCCAAGCGCACTTGCCCGGCCAGCACCTCAAGCGACTTATCTTCCTGCACCACCTCTGTGTGCACACCCATCTGCTTGCAGCGCGGCCCCGTCAGCATCAGGATTTCGCCAACCACGGCAGATACTTTCACCGGCACCAGATCACGCCCTGCTTTTCGGGTGAACCCTTTCAGGATCTGGCTGATCGCCGCCATACGCTCTACCATGGCGACAATCTTGCCAAGGCTCTTCAGCGCCCGATCAGACTTGCCCGTCTCAATCAGCACCTGCGCATTTTCGGAGTGGGTGCGGATCGCGCCCAACGGCTGGTTAAACTCATGGGATATCGCAGCAGACATCTCGCCCAGAGTCGCCAGTTTGGCGGACTGCACCAGCCCCGCTTGCGCCTGCTGAAGCTCTTTTTCCGCCGCCTCACGCTCTTTCACTTCCTGAGCCAGCAACGCATTCATGTTGGAAAGCTCACGGGTTCGCTCATGCACCCGCTCTTCCAGCCGTGCCGCATAAACCTTGTCCTGCCGGATCCGCTCCAGCAATCGCCGCCGTCGCTCCCCGGCCATCCAGAACAAACCACCGCTGACAACACACAGCAGCAATGCCACCAGAGCCGCCCAGATGGACTGCTGCCGAACCTGAGAGGTATCTGCAAACAGCACCACCTTCCAGTTCAACACCGGAAGCTCCTGCTCAATCATCTGGAAGTTGGTTTTGTTGAAAGGCGGGCTCAGACGCACCAGCTCAAAGTCCAGGTCATACCAACGCTGGTCAATCACACCATTTTGCGTCCCCGAAACTCGCCCACGTCGTGTCGTGCGCTGCGCGAACAGTCGTTCCCCGCGCCAACTGGATTGGTTGGTTGCTACTACAATGCCGTTCTGGTCCACCGCAACAAGGCGATCCTTGGAGAGCGCCCAGTTCTGCTCCACCTCCTCAAGGCTCACACGCACAGCAATAAAGCCATAATCCTGCTCGCCTTGCCGAACCGGCGCGATAAACACGTAACTGGCAGGCCCACCATTGCGAGAGAGCACCAACTGACGCCCAAGCCGCCCCTGCCGCGCCGCCTTCAAAGCATCAGCGTAAGAGGACATGCCCCGCTCAGCCATACTGGCATTGTCGATCAGGTTGGAGGCAACAATCTCGCCATCAGGTTTCTGAAACCAAACTTCCTGCGCACCGGACATGCCCGCAATCACCTTGGCAACATTCTGCCCGCGCTCATGCTCATCTTCAGCAAGGATCTGCACAATGTCCGAGCGCCGCGCCAACAGCGGAGGCAGCAAACGATACTTGTCGAGATACTTCTCAAGCCCCGCCGCCTGCACAGACAAAGTCGCCTGACTGCGCGTTTGCAGGTCTGCCATATAAAACTGGCCGCTGAGCTGCATCACGACCCAGGCCACAACAAGCGCAAACACAGCAAACGTCACCAGTGCAACACTGGAGACCCGCTGCCATCGCTCAGATCTGCTTGTCCTGTTCACGTCGCTTGTCCGATTTAGAATATGGTGGCGATGCCTCCCAAGACATCACCAAATGCGCTCAATCACGTACGGTGTAACGCGTGTTCGTTCACTGGTCTAGCGCAACACTTTTGATCAAAGCAAATACCTGTTGTCCGGCAACCAGCTGCAACTCATGCACGGAGTGACGTGTCAGCCGCGCCCGCAAATGCTGCTCCCCAACCCGGCAATCCACTTCAGCGTACGGGCCAGAGGTCTCTGTAATCCCTTCAATCACAACGGAGAGCACATTACGAACGGATGCCTCTTCCGGCGCTTTACGAGCCAGAGCAACATCCTTCGCCTTGATGCGAATGCGCGCATCCTGCCCTACAGTACCCAGTTGCCCCGGCAACTGCAGCATCTGCCCTTCCAGACCAAACTCAGTGATCTGCCACTGCTCATCATAGTGGTTCAGAGTGGCAAACAGCAGTGAGCCAGCATCCGGCCCGCTCGCCAACTGAGGCAGCTCCAGATTGCTCAGCATCTGCGCAATCGGCCCATGCGCCACCACAGACCCGGCATCCAGCAGCACCAGCGTGTCCGCCAGCTGTTCGATCTCACCAAGACTATGGCTCACATAGAGCATCGGGATGCCAAACTCGTTCTTCAGCTTCAGAAGATACGGCAGGATCTCAGCTTTCCGCGAGGCATCCAACGAGGCCAGCGGCTCATCCAGCACAAGAAGCTGCGGATTGGAAAGCAAAGCCCGCCCAATCGCCACACGCTGCTTCTCCCCGCCAGAAAGCCCATGAGGCCGCCGCTTCAGCAAGTGGGAGAGTCCCAGCAACTCAGCAATCTCAACAAGCCCAACAGCAGACTTACGCCCTGCCGCCCACTGGCTGTAAAGCAGGTTCCGCTCCACGTTCATATGCGGAAACAGGCGGGAATCCTGAAACACCATGCCCACCCCGCGCAGCTGAATTGGCACACTGATGGAAGTCGCCCGATCAAAAACAACCCGCTCGCCCAGCGCAATACGTCCACGGTCGGGAGCAGACAGCCCGGCAATCATGCGGATCAACGAGGACTTGCCAGCCCCCGATTTGCCAAAGATCGCCGTGATCCCGCTGTTCACCTCAAACTGGGCGGAAAGCGAGAAGTCACCCAACTGGCTGGAGATGTCGACATCAATCATGCTGCCCTCCCAACTTGCGGGAGAGGCGTCGTGAAATCACCTCAGAGAACACCAGTGCACAGATGGAAACCACAATCGCAATCACCGTCAGGCGGATCGCCCCCGCATCACCAGAAAGGCTCTGCATCTCCGTATAAAGCGCCAGCGACAGCGTGCGCGTCTCACCGGGAATGTTGGAAACAAACGTAATCGTCGCCCCAAACTCACCCATCGCCTTGGCAAAACCAAGGATCGCACCACTCAGGATACCCGGCAGCGCCAACGGTAGCGTAATCAGCAAAAAGGTTTTAAGGCGAGAGGTTCCCAGCGAATGCGCAGCTTCTTCCAGCTGCCCATCGGACAGTTCAAAGGAAAGCTTCACCGGACGAATGATCAGCGGGAACGCCATAATCCCTGCGGCAAGTGCAGCGCCCGTCCATCGGAAGGCGAACACAATGCCAAACACATCCGCAAAGAAACTGCCTAACATGCCCTGACGCCCAAACAGCACCAGCAGTACATAGCCCGTCACCACAGGGGGCAGCACAATCGGCAAATGCACGAGGGCATTCACCAGCGTGTATCCGGGAAACTTCCAGCGGGCGAGAGCATAGCCGAGCAGAACCGCAGGCGGCAGCGCAATCGCAATTGCAAGGCTCGCAACCTGCAGCGATAGCTGGATCGCTGCCCATTCTGCATCCGTCAGATAAAAGCTCAATCGCCGCTCACTTTGAAACCATGAGCCTGAAAGATCTTGCGCCCCTCAGCACTCTTCAAAAACTCCATAAAACCTTCGCTAGCCTTGGAATGGCCAGAGGTCAAGGCTCCCGGAATAACAATAGCACGATGACTGTCCTGCGGAATTTCTGCAAGCACCCGCACACCGTGTTCCACTTTCGCGTCAGAAGAATAGACCAGCGCCAAAGGCACTTCGCCCCGCGCTGCAGCGGCCAGAGCAACACGCACATTCTCCATGGGTGCCACCTGACGCGCCACACTCTCCCACAAACCAAGGTTGGTCAGCGCCTCTTTGCCATAACGCCCGGCTGGCACCGTCTCCGGCTCTCCCATCGCCAAGCGCCCATCTCCCAACACAGTCTGCAAGGCTTCCGCATTCAGCTCAACAGCTTTTGCGCCCAGCGCCTCAGAGCCGACCAGTACAAGCCCGTTGGAGGCGAGCTCCACCACACTGTCATCCACCAGCACGCCGTTCTTCACGGCATACGCCATCCACGCATCATCTGCTGTCACCAGCACATCAGCGGGCGCACCGGCCACAACGTGGCGGGTGATGGTTTGCGACCCGCCAAATGAGAACTCGGTCTTGGTGTTATGGGATTGATCAAACTGCGCGCCAGCATCTTCCAGCACATCCTTCAGGCTGGAGGCGGCGAACACCAGAATGCGCTCCGGTTCCTGCGCAAACGCACCAGCCCCGCCGCCAACAA
Organism: Pseudovibrio sp. SCP20; assembly: GCF_057774105.1. Classification (NCBI taxonomy): domain Bacteria; kingdom Pseudomonadati; phylum Pseudomonadota; class Alphaproteobacteria; order Hyphomicrobiales; family Stappiaceae; genus Pseudovibrio; species Pseudovibrio sp. SCP20. The sequence continues at coordinate 333,578 of NZ_JBYMDH010000006.1, forward strand.
ACAGCGCGAGGCTTACAAAAGCTGCAGAACAAAAACGCCAGAAACCAGTCACAATCAGGATACTCCATTTCGCGAGTCCGACTGGAACTATAAGGACCTAACCCACCCGAACCACTGACTCATATCAAGGCCCGCATGGGTTTCGTCAAGCGTATTCATCTCTAAGCTGCAATTGCTCTGGGCGCTTTCACCTTTGCAGAGAGACCTTTCAGGTTCGCATCAAGCACCTTGCCCATCATCATTTTCAGCAGGGTCTGGCCCATCAACCATCCAAGCGGCCCATACTTCATACGATAATCCATGCTCCACACCACCAGCGACCGACCTTGAGTGTGCGGCTTGATGCAAATCTCCGCATAAGCCTCATGCAGCGGCATAGACGGCGCTTCTAACAACCGAACGCGATATCGGTGATTAGTCTCCCACTCAGTCACCTCTTCAACCACGGAGTTGCCATCCTCAAAGTGACAGCGCCGCTTGGAACCAACCCCATCCGGCCCCTCTGTCAGAGCATCAACGGACTTCAACAGCGGAGCAAATTCATCGATCTGCATGAACTTGCCAAGCACATTCCAAATTGCATGCGCGCGGGCATCAATCATCAAAGAACGCTCAAAGTGTATCATCTGGATTTCCTCAGTCTTCGCAAACATCTTGCTTGGTGCTGAACCCTTGATACAGTGGCGCTGCTGACACCGTTATGGCAGCAGCATGACAGCAGGAGCCCGCAATGCGTCGCACGGAACGCCTTTTCCACATCATCCAGATTTTGCGGTCCAGCCGGTCTCCTGTCACAGGACGCGCGCTCGTTGACGAGCTCGAAATCTCCCTGCGTACATTGTATCGCGACATGGCTGAGCTCATGGCCCAGCGCGTGCCCATCACCGGAGAAGCCGGAACAGGTTACGTGCTCGACGATGCCTACGACATGCCACCATTGATGCTAACTGCTGACGAACTGGAAGCCGCTGCACTGGGCGCCGCATGGGTGGCGACACAGGCAGATCCATCCCTTGTTCGCTCCGCCAGAGATCTGGTCGCCAAACTCTCTGCTGCCATACCGTCAGAGCTACGCCCGATCATACTGGATGCTGGAGTCAAACCCATCGCAACCAAACCACCCGTCAGCGATCAGTTCGACGGCGTCATCCTGAGACGCGCCATAAGAAGCAGAACCAAACTGCAGCTCACCTACAAAGACCAGAGCGAGCAACTCACCACCCGCATCATCTGGCCCATGTTCATCGCCTATCTGGATAAGGTCCGCTACATCGTCGCGTGGTGCGAGAGCAGAGAGGACTACCGGCATTTCCGAACCGACCGAGTTCACTCCATGGAAGTTCAGTCCGATAAATACCCAGCCCGCCGCGCCTCTCTCATCAAGGGCTGGGAAGAAACCGTAGCCTCCAAGCGACAAGCCTCAAAGTAACAACAGCTTACCAACCCAACTCTCCGGACATCCCTCAGGCCCAGCAAGCCAACCAATACAGCTAAACTTGACACCGCTCACCATAACTGTTTAGAAATATCTAAACAGTATAGAATCTACTAAACCATGTCCGACCTGAACACCACATTCGCCGCCCTCGCCAATCCGGTTCGCCGACAGATGTTGGATGACCTGCTCCACGGCAGCAAGACCGTGAAAGAGTTAAGCCACCACCACGACATGACACCGGGCGCAATCTCGCAGCACCTCAAGGTTCTTGAGGAAGCGCAGCTGATCAAACGCACCGTCAAAGGCCGAGAGCACCACTGCGAGCTCGCCACAGCGGGCCTCGATCCCATGCTGGAATGGACAGAGCGACACAAAGCGTTCTGGCAACAAAAACTGGCATCCTTCGGCGCTTATCTCGAAAAACAGGGAGACGGCGATGGCTAGCACAGCAAACCCCGACTACAGCGTCAACGAGAGCATGTGGTTTGACACGGATCTGGAAACCGCCTTCACAGGCTGGACAGATCCCAAGGCCATTGCCAGCTGGTTCGGCCCACCCGGCTACACAGCGGAGGTTCTGGAGCTGAACCTCATCCCCGGTGGTCACTGGCGGTTTCGCATGGTGCCAGAAACAGGTGCCCCTTCACACCATTCAGGCCGATACGTCGAAATCTCCCGCCCCAACACCCTGACCTTCACGTGGGAGAGTGAGGAAGACAACCACCTCACACAAGGACGCGACACACTGGTGACCATCACATTCACCGAGGAAGCCGATGGCGTCCGCATCACCATCCTTCACGAACACCTGCCAACACAGGAAGCAGCACAGTCCCTCACCTACGGCTGGGGCCGCGGCATCATCTGTTTTGGCCACTGGCTAAGGAGACTGGAAGAATGACAGAGCAACTCACCGGTGGATGCGCCTGCGGTGCAGTCCGTTATGAAGCAGCTGGCGAAATCGAGTTTTCCTTCAACTGTCACTGCCGAAAGTGCCAACAGGCTACCGGCACTGGCCATTCATCAGCCTTCGCAGTGGCAACCAGTCAGGTTCAGTTTCACGGAGAAATCCGCGAGTACAAAGCCTCAAGCGACAACGGTGCAGCGACCCATTCCGGCTTCTGCCCCACCTGCGGCTCCCCACTCACCAGCCGAACAGAACGCTTCCCGGACCGCATCTACATCCACGCCGCCACATTAGACGATCCAAGCCGCTTCTCTCCCACTTTCACCGTCTTCGAAGAAGCCGCTCAGCCATGGGATCCACCAATGAAAGAGCTGGAAGCAGCACCAAGATAAAGCACCGCTACAACTCCGGATCAAGCAAGGACCGATGCACCTGCATTCCAGCCCAAACCCCGTCCCCCACGGCAAAGGAAACGGAATGCGGAACGCGGGCCACGTCCCCACAGGCAAACACACCGCGAACGGTTGTCTCCTTGAACTCCGAGGTCACAATCTGTTGCCCCATGATGTGATCCTCCAACGCACACCCAGCAGCCTGAGCCAGCCCACTAGAGGGATAGGTGTTGGAGACTACAAAGATGGCAGAGAACGGTAGTGTACGCCCATCTTCAAGCACCACATCCGCAGTGCCCTCAATACGGCTGATCCTAATATCTTCAAGGGTAACACCACTGCGCAGCAAATGTTCACGCTGCTCGTCTTCCAGCGGAGGGGCACCATTGGTGAAGAAGGTCGTCGGTCCCCACTCCGGCATAATCTCCGCCTGATGTAAGGAGACGGGATTAAAGGCAATCACAGCAATCGGTTCTTTGTGCAGCTCATAACCATGACAATACGGGCAATGCAAAACAGACGTGCCCCAACGCTCTGCCAATCCCGGAACATCCGGCAGCTCATCCCGCACACCTGTGGCCAGCAAAATCCGGTGCGCTGTGAAATCAGTGCCCTTGTCGGTACTGACCCGATACGCTCCAATCTCACCTAAGATCTCCTGCACCTGTCCCTCATACCAGGTCAGATCAGGATAGACATCCAACTGCTGTCGTGCCTGCGCCCAGATATCATCGGGCTTCACCCCATCCTGCCCAAGAAAACCATAGGCATGCTCAGAAAAGCGGTTCCGCCGTTCACCTGCATCAATCACCAGAACAGACCTGCGCGCCCGCAACAGCTGCAAAGCCGCCGCCATCCCGGCATAACTCCCCCCAACCACAATCACATCATGCATCTTCAGGGCCCTCTGCTGCTGGCATCCAGTTCCTCTGCCAACAGTACTGCACCCTCACCAAAGCATCCTTAAACACAACAGGACATCATCACCGCCGAACAAAAAAGGGAACCAATTGATAGGCCCCCTCATTCCAAACAGTTCATGGCTTCTTTGTAATCTGCCGCAGAAGTGTGGCAATCTCTTCAACGTGCCAAAGCCCGTTGATCTTGCCGTTCTCATCAAACTCCCAAAGCTCCATTCCCGCAGCATCAAACTCATTGCCAGATGCCGGAATGCCAAAGAGAGGGCCATCATGCGTCCCCACATAGCGCCAGCGCACAAGGGCTTTGCTGTCACCAACAGGCTCAACAAACGTGATCTCGTGGCGCCCATCAGACGAACCATCCTGCAGAGACTTATAAAAGTCCGCCACAATGTCCCCGCTGCTTTCATTTGTCTGGCCCGGGCGCGGATCATGGTTTGTATGAGTCTCGGAGAAGAAAGAGAAAAAGTCTCCCGATCAAACGGGCGTGCGTCCGCCACTTCATAAAACGCAGTCATGGCATCAACGGGCGCCAGCTTCTCGGCAACAGCACCAGTCACACTCAACACAGACAGCACCAGCCCGATGCCCAGCGATTTCAACTTCAACATAAAAAGTCCTTCAGCTTCGGGAAGCACGAGCCCCGCACTTCCTGTTAAACGGAAGCGTCCTTTCTTTACCAACTTTACAAGATTCGCAAGTTTGTAAAGCTTGACAAGTTCGTGATCAGCACTATGACTTTCCGCATTCAGGGAGACTGCTGTGCAAACCAATCCTCAAAAACCTCGCGATACCCGGGCGCGTATTCTGAGCTCGGCCGTTGAGGTGTTCATGCAGTTTGGCTTCAGAAAATCGTCACTTAATGACGTCGCCCAAGCCGCCAATGTCTCCCGGCAGGCGCTTTATCTTCACTTCAAAGACAAGACGGATCTCTTCCGAGAAGCCAGCGCGTTCACGTTTGAAGAAAACCTAAAGCTGGTGCAGCAGACCGCCCAATCTGGCAAACCTCTGCAAGTCATTGTCACAGAGATGTTCAGCATCTGGCACGGCCAATACGTTGGCAAGATCGACCATGTCGCCTCAGACTTTGTAGCAGCCGCAATTGAAACAACTGGCGACATCATGCAGTCCGCAGAAGCCAGCTTCCTGTCTGAAGTCGCAGCAGCAATCGAGCAGGCAGGCCTGCCTCATCTGCAGCAAACAACAGAGGGCACACCGCTCAAGATCGCGCGGCTTCTCAACACCTACTCAAAAGGCCTGAAGCAGGAAATCACAACGGAAAAAGAGTACCGCGCGGGCATGAAAGAAGCCATGGAAACCATGCTTGGGCTAACCAAATAGCCCTCACACCTCATCCAACAGTTCGCCAGAATTCAAGCGTTTCCGAAGTTCCGCAGGAGCCAGATGCCTCCAGATCTCAGCGGGAGGTCTTTCCGGCAATTTGATGTCACCAACGTGGTGAGCACCAAGCCGTTTGGCGAGCGAGCGTGAGCCTTCGTTTTCCCGCACAATAACGCTGATTGCCGTTTCCCAACCCAGATCATCATAAACGTATCCCAAAGCCGCCTGCACAGCCTCAAAGGCATAGCCCTTGCCCTGAGCCTCCGGGATCAACGCATACCCGATTTCTGGCTCAGGCCACTCAAGCGGATACCACGGCCCAGCGTACCCAATGGTTTTGCCATCCTCTTTCCGCTCCACAGCAAACACCGTAAACCCGCGCATATACCAATGCCCGATGATGGTCGCCATCTGTCTCCAGACCATATGTTCTGAGCGGGCACCACCAACATATCGGGCAGTCTCCTCATCGCAGAAAATAGTCTTGAGACACTCGAAGTCCTGCTCCTGCCAGGAACGCAGAACCAGCCGCTCAGTCTCTAATCTGGGAACCGGAAGTTCAGTAAACGACACAGCAAAGCCCCTTAAGCTGCCACCACAGAGTTCTTGCGATCCTCACGGATCATGTCCGATGCCTTTTCCGCAATCATGATCGTCGGAGAGTTGGTGTTGCCGGAGACGATGCGCGGCATCACGGAAGCATCGACAACGCGCAAGCCCTCAATGCCCTTCACCTTCAGCCGCTCATCAACCACCGTGCCCATGGAGCAGGTGCCGACAGGGTGGAAGATCGTGGTGCCAATATCCCCCGCAGCGATGGCAAGGCCTTCATCACTCACCAGATGCGCACCCGGCAGATATTCTTCCGGCGAGAACTCAGCCATCGCCTTGGTTTCCATAATCGTTCGTGTCAGGCGCAAACTATCTGCTGCAACCCGTCGGTCACTCTCCTCAGAAAGGTAGTTAGGCTGGATTTTCGGATGCGCGGTCGCATTACCGGAACCGATATGAACGCTTCCACGCGAGTCTGGCCGCAAGTTGCAGACGCTTGCGGTAATCGCAGGGAACTCATGCAGCGGCTCGCCAAACTTATCCAGCGACAACGGCTGAATGTGATACTCAATATTCGGCGTTTCAAAAGAACTATCAGAGCGCGTAAACACTCCAAGCTGACTTGGCGCCATGGACATAGGCCCGGACCGGCTCAGCGCATACTCCGCCGCAATCTTTGCCTTGCCAATCAATGAGTTCGCCCGCTGGTTCAGCGTCACTGTATTCTGAACTTTATAGATGCTGCGGATCTGCAAATGGTCCTGAAGGTTCTCACCCACTTGCGGCTGATCCAGCACCATGTCGATCCCATGCCCCGTCAACCGCTCAGCTGAGCCAATGCCCGACAGCTCCAGGATCTGCGGAGAGCCGATCGCCCCCGCACTCAGGATAATCTCACCGGTGCAGGCGGCAGAAACCATCTCGCCCTTCACCATCATACAGACGCCCGTCGCGCGGCGCCCACCAAACTCCAGCGCCGTCACCTGCGCATCTGTCAGAACCTTCAGATTACTGCGCCCTGCCGCTGGCTTCAGGAACCCCTTGGAGGTGTTCCACCGCACACCTTTGCGCTGGTTCACCTGAAAATACGAGGAGCCGAAGTTGTCACCGCCATTGAAGTCATCAATCTTCGGAATACCCACTTCTGCGCAGGCATCACGGAACCGGTCAAGGATCGGCCAGGACAGACGTTGCTCCTCAACACGCCATTCGCCGCCTTCCCCATGCACTTCAGAAGACCCTGCATAATGATCCTCTGATTTCAGGAAATACGGCAGCACATCATCCCAGCCCCAGCCGGTTAGCCCCAGCTGGCGCCAGTTATCATAATCCTGCGCCTGCCCGCGCAGATAAAGCATGCCATTGATGGAGGAGCACCCGCCCAGCAGTTTGCCACGCGGGTAATTCAGCTTGCGCCCATTCAGCCCCGGCTCCGCCTCGGTCTGAAACCCCCAGTCCATACGAGGATTGCCCATGCAGTACAGATAGCCAACGGGGATATGCACCCACGGATGTTTGTCGCTGCCGCCCGCTTCCAGCAGCAGCACTTTCACATCCGGGTCCTGAGAAAGCCGGTTCGCGACAACACAGCCAGCCGAACCGGCTCCAACCACGATGTAATCCCAGGTTCCCAATGCGCGCATATCGGCCCTCCCAAGCCCCAATCCTCTTTGCGACCTAAGATAGAAACTGAGCGGGCCAATTGCACTAGTAAGATATGTTTAGATCACCCGCGATGCGCCACCGCTGCAAAGCACCCACGCCGTGCATAATGCATTTGAATATAAGAGACATCCGGATTCTCAAAGAAGCTCTCCAACATCGGTTTGATGTCTTCACCCTGCGCGATATCCGCCTCAACCATCATGTGGTTTGCATCAAACCCGCGCAGTGACAGCAACCGGGACGACAGCGACACCGGAACCTCGTTTTCATAAGGCGTAGCATCTGAGGCATTCTCGCGCACGAAGATCGCATGGGAGGCTTTGTAAGGCGTGTCATTCGGCTGGTAGGCGTAGTTCAATAGAAACACCCGCTCCCCAACCTCGGCATCATCCAGCGTGATACGGCACGGAAAACCAGGCTTCTCGTCAGCCACATAAACAACCACATTGCGCTCCGCCAACTGCTCTTCGCTCAGGCCGTTCAGTGCTTCAAACTCGTTGGATTTCAATCCAGAAATAATAAAAGCCATAGGTCACTCCTTAAGTTGGGAGCAACCTATGGCCTTCCGCAAACCGTAACCACCCGATTTGCGAGCAATACATTTTTAAGCGCGGTTATGCCTGCGCTTGAGCCGCGGCGATCGCCTTGTCCAGCTCCGTAACCAAACCACTATCCAGCTGCAAACGCGCAGCCAGCATCATCAGATAAGCCTGCTCAGCCGGAAGGTCCGGATCAATCGCAAGGCGGGATGCGGTGTAAATCTCTGCTGCTGTCTCCGGGCAAGTCGCAAACGCCACCACTCGGTCGATATCCAGTGGAGCGCGCATCTCATCCAGAACGAACGCTTTTTCTTCAGCACCCAGACCAAGCTCATCCAGCTTTTCAAAGATGCGCTGCATCTCATCACCGTCTACATTGCCATCTGCCTTGGCCGCCTGGATCATCGCAACGATCAGCGCCATAGCAAACTCTTTGGCATCACCATTCCCTGCATCCGGGTCAAACGCAGTGCCGGTCGGGTCCGGCAGCGCAAGAGGCTCAGGAACAGGCACCACAGTTGCGGGAGCCGCCTGTGTCTGCGTCTGGGCAGAACCGTGGGAAGCCGCACCACCGCCACCACCACCATTGTTCTTACCATCCTGCCATGTCTGGAAAGCTTTGTAGGCAAGGCCGCCAACCAGCGCCATGCCACCGTATTTCACGGCCTTTTTGCCAAGTTTCTTGCCCTTCTTGCTGCCAAGAAGGTAACCAGCCAAACCACCGGCTACAGCACCACCTGCGAGTCCGCCAGCGTTGTTTTTGATGTACGACTGCCCTTTCTCCATGGCACCACGGGCCTGATTACCCCCGTTGGAACCTAAGAACTGATCAAGAAGTGCCTTGCTGTCGAACATCTGTAATCCTATCTCGTTGATCTTGGGCGCTACACGCCAAACCTCTTAGGACATGGGAAGCCATCAATTTCACTTCAAGATGCTCTCTCCCGCAAAAGTGCAACCTGACAAAATTGTAATGTTTGAGAGCACACCTACTGCCCGAGCGGCAAATGGTTATCGTCGCGCAGCGTGTCCATCGCGATGGAGCTGCGCACGTTCTGCACTGCCTCATGGGGCAGCAGATCATTGTTGATCACTTCACTCAAGGCCTTCAGATCTTTCACCCGGATCTTGAGCATGTAATCCATGTCCCCCGTCATGGCGTAGGCCTCCTGCACACTGGGAATGGTGCGCACCAGATCCCGAAACAGCCGGGCGTTTTCCTTGTTGTGCGTGGCCAGCGCGACGCCAACAAACGCCATCACGTCCAGCCCCAGATATTCCGGCGAAAGATCAGCCTTGTAACGACGGATCACCCGCTCCTGCTCCAACCGTGTCCGCCGCCGTGAAACCTGCGAGGCTGAAAGGTGAATCACCTCTCCCAATTCCTGATTGGTCTGGCTGGCGTCTTCCTGCAGCGCTGCAAGTAACTTAAGGTCAAACTGGTCAAGCTCAATCATCTTTCGCACCAAATCAATATATGACGCACAATTTGTGCATATACTGCGTGATTTTACGTAAGAATGCAAACCTGTCGCGCCACAGATATTTCAGAATAGTTCCAAATTGCAATCGCCTTGTTTGAGGAGGAACAAATGGGCCCATTTCCGCACGATGCAGGACCAGCTGAGATTACAGCAGAAAACCCAGCTGGTACCGACGGTTTCGAATTCGTTGAGTTTGCGCATCCGGAGCCGGAAAAGCTGGACGTTCTCTTCCGCCGCATGGGCTTTGAGCCTGTCGCCAAGCACAAGAACAAGGACATCACCGTCTACCGCCAGGGCGATGTGAACTACATCCTCAACGCTGAGCCAAACAGCTTCGCCTCCCGCTTCATCGACGAGCACGGCCCTTGCGCCCCGTCCATGGCATGGCGCGTTGTAGACGCACAGCAGGCATTTGAGCATGCCGTCAATCGCGGCGCGGAACCTTACACCGGTTCCGACAAAACCCTCGATGCACCTGCCATCATGGGCATCGGCGGCTCCCTGCTCTACTTCATCGACAAGTACGGCGACAATGGCTCTGCCTATTCAGAAGAGTTCGACTGGCTCGGCGAGACAGACGCCAAACCAACCGGCAAAACCTTCTATTACCTCGACCACCTGACCCATAACGTCTATCGCGGTAACATGGACAAGTGGTGGGCGTTCTACCGTGAGCTCTTCAACTTCAAGCAGATCCACTTCTTCGACATTGATGGCCGCATCACCGGCCTCGTCAGCCGCGCGATCACATCCCCATGTGGTAAAATCCGCATCCCGCTGAACGAGTCCAAGGATGACACCAGCCAGATCGAAGAGTACCTGAAGAAGTACAAAGGCGAAGGCATCCAGCACATCGCCGTTGGCACCGATGACATCTACGAAGCCACCGACATGCTGGCAGAAGATGGCCTCAAGTTCATGCCAGGTCCACCACAGACCTACTACGACCGCAGCGCCGAGCGCGTCCACGGCCACACCGAGCCACTCGACCGCATGGCCAAACACGGCATCCTTATTGATGGGGAAGGCGTTGTGGGCGGCGGCATGACAAAGATCCTGCTTCAGATCTTCTCCAAAACCGTCATCGGCCCAATCTTCTTTGAGTTCATCCAGCGCAAAGGCGACGAAGGCTTCGGCGAAGGCAACTTCCGCGCCCTTTTTGAGAGCATCGAAGAAGACCAGATTCAACGCGGCGTCCTAAAACAATCCGCCGCCGAATAACCAGCAGGACTCACTGCTGAAAAAAGACCGGAAGCGACGGGGGCGCTTTCGGTCTTTTTGTTTGATATGCATGGCCAGCTCTGTGCTTTGGCAATACCAGATGGGCAAACCATCCCAAATGGCCGAAGTCACCATTCCCGAAAGCAGGATCCTGTGAAGCGAGAAGCTCATGTTTAGTTTCTCGACGCCTCACGTTTTTCTTGAACTTTCGAGTGTATCCGCTCCAGCCCATCATCTGATATGCCGAAGGCTTTTAAGCTGGATAGCGTATTTAAGAGATACTCGTGACAGCTACCAAGTGGACCTTCAGCATAGGCAAGTCTCTGAGAAATCTCATCTTCACTCAAATGCCCGATGTAGGACCGATGCGACTGCTTGACAACAAACGCTAATGTGCTGATCGGACCATTGTTTGTTTCTGCTTTCAACCAACGCGCTTCATAAGCTCCGGATATCATCTCCCGTCGCCAGAGGATCAAAAGCTCTTCTTCAATTTTCTCTTGGCTGATGCGAAAAGCGATGCCCTCACAAGAAGAGCCAGGCTCTAAACCCAACATCACGCCGGGTTTGTCTCGAGTACCTCGACCAAAAGTTGACAAGCAAAAAGAGCGATGCCAACCCGGCAGAACTGTGGCTCGTTTCTCTGCAAATTCAAATGCAGGATTCCAGATCAAGGAGCCATATCCGAACACCCAAACATCTTGGTTTGCACTGAGGCGAGAAATAAACTTTTGCAGCGATGTTTCAATTTCACCGTCAGAAAGCAAAGTGTTCGATGGGCCTGCGATCAGACGCGCTGCTTTTAAGAGCGACCCATCTCTTAAACCCTCACGAGTGACGGATAGCCCGCTCATTTTGTTTTTGGGGTGGCCTGAACTGTCACCATGTGTCTGACTTGCCAACGTTCACTCCTAAATTGATGATTTAGTGAGACGTTCAATCCGACCAAAGTAAAAGTCTTCTTCTTAGCTATTGTCACCACAAATAATGGCAAAAGTTGAAGCCACGTTTGCATCAACGAGCAAATTGTCCAAAAGGCAAAACCGGAAGCCCATCAGCTCCCGGTCTCCATATCCGGCAAACAGGCCCCAACCAGCCCAATCTCTTATCAATCGTCAAAACTTGCCGTTCTCATGTGCCATTTCGGCTGGGGTTGGAGACACTACGTCCCAGTGCTCAACGATTTTGCCGTTTTCTACGCGCCAGAGGTCGAAGAAGGCCCACGGCTCGCCACCCATGGTGGCATCGGAAGCGACGAAGACGAAGTTGCCTTCTGCAACAACCAGCTGTGGCTCAAACTTGGTGATCACTTGGCCTTGTGCAGCAAAGGCTTCAATGGCGGCCATCAGTCCGGCCAGCCCATCCTTAATCGATGGATTGTGCTGCATGTATACGGCAGGGTCCATGTAGTTGGTGACCTTCTCCGGCGCAGCGCCGCCAAGCACATCACGAACGAAGCCAACAACCAGCTCCTTGTTTGCTTGTGTCTGGTCAAGATCAATGATCTCAGTCGGCCCATCTGTCATGCCACGCCCTGATGCAGTCACCTCAGGCACAGGCTGAAGGTTATCCCAGTGCTCAACAACCTTGCCATCCTGCACGCGAAAAACATCAAAGGCTGCAAGAGAAGAAGCGCCGAACGCCTCAGCATTCTCATAGGTGTTGTGAAGCACGACCAGATCCCCCTCTGTGATGACACGGTGGGTTTTCACGGTCACACCCGCCTGCTCCACAATCGGGATCAGCCCAAGCAAACCTTCTGCCCCTGTAGGCACCTGCGGATTGTGCTGAATGTAATCCGGCGCAGTTACCTGGCGTGCAGCTTCCGGGTCGTGATCTGCAGAAACAGCCATGAAAAGAGTGAGAACCAGTTCTTTCGGTGTCATGAAGAATCTCCTTCTGATTTGGTGATGGAGATATGGTATTCAAAACGCACTAAGTTGCAATTACGCACTTTAAAAGCACCTGGTTTGCTAAAGCATACTGCCTTTAATATCTGATACTTGCTTAGAGGTATTCTGGTACTATTATTGATGTAGGTATTCAAAAGGTTCTAGAGGTCGCCATGCTGCCAATCGGTGTCGCAAGTAAAGCCGAAGCATCCAACTGCTCCATCCGTTCCATTCTCTCAAATGTGACTGGCAAATGGCGGATGATCATCATTCTGGCATTGGAAGATGAGCCCAAACGATTTGGCCAGATCAAACGCTGCATCGGCGATATCACCCAGCGCGTGCTGACAGAAAACCTGCGCGGCCTTCAACGCGACGGATACCTGACCCGCACCGTAGAACCCGGCCCCCCCGTCGCCGTCTCCTACGAGCTCACCCCACTCGGACGCAGCCTGCTGGAAACACTAAAGCCCCTCGTCTACTGGTCCCACGAGCAAATGGACCACATAAAAACCGCCCGCATAGAGTACGACAGAACGCAGGCTGACTAACGCACGAGCCTTTGCAGCATTCCTGCAAAGGCCATTCCCTTCATTTATGGATTACCCCTCCTCTACATTTCCAACACCTCACCAGCCAAGCCAACCAGCCTCTGCTTCCTAAATTTTTAGGGTTGACCCTCACATGACGTGAGACCGCATAGAGGGGTTATGGAAAACGAACTCAGAGAATACTCAGTAGGTGAATTGGCGCGAACAGCGGGTGTGAGCGTGCGGATGCTGCATCATTATGATGCGATCGGGCTGCTCAAGCCTGCTCATGTAGCGAGCAATGGCTATCGCATCTACGGCTATACCGAAGCATTAAAACTGCAGGAAATATTGTTCTACCGCGCCGCAGGTATGCCCCTTCGCGAAATCGCTGAGGTGCTGAACGAAGAGCAACCGCTGCAAAGGCTGCTCACCCATCGCCAGACCCTAGCAAAAGACTTGGCAAACCAAGCCGCAATGCTCGCCACGCTCGATCGCACCATTGCGCATTTAAGAGGAGACGCCCCCATGTCGATTGAAGACCTCTACAAGCCCTTCTCAGCCCAGCAACAGGCAGATTACGAAGATTGGCTTGTAGAAACCTACGGTCCAGAAATGGCTGAGGCCATTGAAAAAGCACACAAACATGCAGAAGAGAGCCCTGAAAGGTTCTCCAAAAACCGCATCAAGCGCCTGCGGGAGATAGAGACTGCACTGGTCGAAAGCTACGAAGCCGGAGCCGCACCAGAAAGCGTGGACTTAACTGCACATCAGAACTGGGTCTCGGATATGTGGGGGCAACCTTGCGATGCGCAGGCCTACAGAAAACTCTCAGAGCTCTACCTGGCGCACCCCGACTTCATCGCCCGCTTCGAAACCCTCTCACAAGGCTTCAGCCGATGGCTCTCCACCGCAATGACCGCTTGGTCAGAGCGGAATTAGGTCTAAAACACCTTCAGACAAACTTATCTCCGCGTATCACGAGATACCCGGTTCTTTACTCCCTGTCGGCGTTGGAAAATAGACATAGCTTTCCTGCTTATTTCCAGTCCGATATTATAAAACCAGTGAGTGTGGCGATCCATCAACACAAGCTCAGTTGTATATCCAGCCTCTGCGAAAGCCTCTCCCATAACAAGAGCACTCTCGACATCGAAAAGATGATCTTTGGTTCCAAGGAAATGCGTTATTGGAGGCTTTCGCCCAGTCGGAGCTTTGGTCTGCGCAATGATGGAAGCATTGGGAAAGCCTGCATGCGTTGCTATGGATTGAAATGGAGAAGCTTCTTCCAATGCAAGCAAACTGGCATAAATGCCACCTGCAGAGTGACCAAATAGAAAGATTTGGCTGCGGTCGATATTATATCGTTCAACTGCATCTTCAATCATCACCTCCAACAAAGCAGGTGGATCAAACCAAGAAGACCAACCTCTTTGCAATGCACTGTCAGGGGCGATTAATACCAGGCCATGCTGATCCGCAGTCTTCTGCCACATATCAACCATAGACGCTCCAGTTCGCCCACTACCGTGCAGGAGAAAAACAGTAGGTCGTGCAATCGTATCTTTCGCTTTCCGCCCAACATAAGCATGATACCGCCGCTGCTGAAACCAGTAGCTAACGGTGTGGCTCTTGAATTTATCTCGGGGGGCTTCATAGAAATATCCACGCAGTGGCCCGGCAGATGGAACATTAAACCGCGAAACTTTGAATGAGCCAGATGCTACTTTGTAGGCCTGATCCTTTTGTGTGTCCGGCCCCATAAAGTTCAGCCCAACTAAGATGGCCAACATAACTATCAAAATCGAATAGAGTGCGCCCCTAAACATAAGAAATCCAACTCTAAAATGTATGTACGGTTAAAACGTCAACCAGGCTCGAATTACCCGCTACGAAGTAGCAGCATGCACATCTCAAAATATGTAGAGGCACAGCTTTCTACAATTATAAATTGAGTTCAATCTCCCCTCACCCCACACCCAACACCGTCAGCCCCCAAATCCAGCCATAGCTCACCACCACGCAAAACACCGTAATCGGCAGCATCCACCAGCAGAATTGCCAGAAGGTGAAGGGGATTGCGCCGAACTTTTCTGCTTGTTGGACCACAATCACGTTGCTGGCGGCGGAGATGATGAAGAGGTTTCCGGCCACGGTGGAGATGGTGGAGAGCATCATGAAGGTGCCGGTTTCGCCGCCATCCAGCAGCTTCAGGTAAAGCTCCACCACAGGCACGTTGGAAAACAGCTGGCTGGCCCAGAAGCTCACCAGAGCGGTCACGGTCAGGTCCGCCAGCTCATTCTGCAGGGAGCCAAGCAGGTATTGTAGGGAACCGGACTGGTAGAGCGAGCCGGTGACAACGAACATGGCCACAAAGAAGATCAGCGTCGCCCAGTCCACCTCTTTGAACACACGCAGCCGCTCATCCCCCGCCAGATAAATCGGCAGGCAGGAGATCAGCCCCACCCAGCCAAACGGCAGCGGGCCAAGGTGAAAATACGTCCGCCCCAAACTGTCGCCCGTGATGATGCCCACCAGCAGCAGGGCAGAAACCATTGCAGGCCATTGCCGTCGGCTCACCTCAACCGCCTCAGCTTGCGTTTCCACCTCTTTTGAGACTAACGCACTCTCATCTGATCCGTTCTTCTTCACCAACTGGTGGAAACGGAAGAACACAGCCACAAGGCAGATCACCCCAGGTACCAGCGCCCACACGATGAACGTGGCCAGCATGTTCTGAAAGTTAGCGGCGTTCACCACCAGAATGTTCTGCGGATTGCCGACGGGAGACACCATGGAGCCAACCGTCACCGCCGCGCACAGCGCCACCAGAACGACCGCCAGCTTCCACTTGAACGCCCGGCTCAGGATAATCGCGATGGGCACACCAATCACTGCCGCCGCATCGTTGGTCAGCACCGCCGCGCAGATCGCAGAAGCCACAATGAACCACAGCAACACCATGCCAGACTGCGACCGCTTCAGCAGCATATCCGCGATATCCTGAGAAAGACCGGTGTCGTACAGCGATGAGGCGATGCTGAACACGGCAAACAGGTAGAAGATCAGTTGCCAGTCCACCGCATGGAAAGCCGCCAGCGGCGTAATCTCTCCCAACACCAGCAACACAATCGCGCCCGCCAGCATGATGTGCCAGATCCGCACCATGGGCGGGAGCCATTGGCGCACGGCAATTCCGAGGAAAATGAGGGCGGAAATACCAAGAGAGACCGACATGCCTCACCCTATCCAGCGTGGTTTGACAGCAGCTTAACCACCACCGCCACAATCGAGCGAAATCCTTGGCAGCTTCTTAGAGCCATCCCCCTATCCTCAGCGAGCACAGCAAACCGGATCAGGTCTCCATGAAGCTCAACAAGGCCATGCTATCGACGAACTTCTTCGCGGGCGATGTCGTGGGCGGAATTGGGCCTTATCTGGCGATCTACCTGCTCACCGGCCTGCACTGGTCCCCCGGCAACATCGGTCTGGCACTGGCCATCGGCTCGCTGACAACCGTCGCCCTGCAAACACCCGCAGGCGCCTTCATTGACAGCACCCGCAGCAAACGTCTGCTGCTTGCCTCCTGCGCCCTGCTTATCGGCTGCGCCACCATCTCCATCCTGCTGTTCTCGCAGTACCCGGTGGTCATCTACATCGCCCAGATCTTCATGGGTGTTGCCGTCGCCTTTGTTGGTCCCTGCATCGCGGCCATAACCCTCGGCATATCGGGGCCAGAGCACTTCACCGTGCAGATGGGCGCCAATCAGGCCGCCAACCACTCCGGCAATGTCTTCGCCGCCATTCTGGGAGCCGGGCTAGCGCTCTGGATCTCGGCAGAAGGCGTGTTCTGGTTGGTGGCAATCATGGCTGTCGGCATGGCCATCAGCATCGGCATGGTCAGCGGTTCGGCCATCAACCACAACGCAGCCCGTGGTGGCCTGCACCACAATCCGAATGACGGTGATGAGCCCTCCACCATCGGCACCATCGCAGCAGATAAACGCCTTCTCACACTGGTGCTCTGCGTGTTCATGTTCCACTTCGCCAACGCCGCCATGCTGCCGCTGGTGGGGCAGAAGCTCTCCGTCAACTCCAACGTCAACATCGGCATCGCCTTCGCCGCCGCCTGTATCGTGGTCGCGCAGTTCTGGATGACCATCATGTCCATCCTCTGCGCTGCCCGAGCCGACATGTGGGGCCGCAAACCCCTCTTCCTGCTGGCCTTCTTCATCCTGCCCATTCGCGGCATGCTGTTCATGTGGCTGGAGGATCCGGTGGCCCTCATCTCCGTGCAATCACTGGATGGCATCGCCAACGGCATCTTCGGCGTCATCATCCTGCTCATCGCCGCAGACCTGACCCGCGGCACAGGCCGCTTCAATCTGGTGCAGGGCGCGCTCGCCGCCGTGGTCGGCATCGGCTCGGCAGCCTCCAACCTGCTGGCAGAAGAGATCGTGCAGTTCTTCGGCTATTCCCCGGCCTTCATAACTCTGGCGATTCTCGCCTTCATCGGCGGCACCATGTACCTGTTCCTGATGCCGGAAACTTTGCCAGCGCAATTAGACGAAGATGACGGCGCAGCCCCCCAACAAACGGGGTAATCCTTACGATTAGGTCACTTCAACTTTCGGGTGAAAACGCTGATTTATACGGTTCCTCCCTTTATTTACTGGTCCTCAAAAACTTATGCTTATTGCGTCAAACAAAGAACGCGCGCAAAAAAGCAAATGTTCAGAGCCTCATGCGTAAATGCAAATGAATGCTTGTGAACTCAAAGCGCGAAGTGCAGGCCAGTACTCGAATGATCGAAAAAGCCAGTAGAGAGCAGGTTCGTCGCCAAAACCGGTTCGTGGTGTTGTCCACGTTGCGGCGTCACACCACGCTGGCCCGTGTCGACCTTGGCCGGCTCACAGGCTTGTCCCTCGCGGCTGTCACCTCCATCACCGCTGACCTGAAAGATCGCGGCCTGATTGCAGAGGTGGAAGAACAACCCAACCCGGATGCCAACACACGGGGCCGCCCGCGCACCTATCTGCGCCTGCGCGATGATGTGGCCCACGTCATCACCGTCAAGCTCTCGGTAGACCGCGTGTCTCTTGCGCTGGTGGATTACACCGGCCATCAACACGCCGAAGCCAAGTTCATGGTGGAATCCTCCGACATGGGCGGCGATGCCTTCATCGCCTTGCTCGCGCGGGAAATCAAAGCCCTGCTGAAGACAGAGCCGCTTCGCGCCCGCAGTGTCATGGAAATCACTGTGGCGACACAAGGCATCGTCGGCAAGCACAACGGCTCCATCATCTGGTCACCCACCATTGCAGAACGACAGGTGGAGCTCACCGCTAAGCTCTCCAAAACCCTCGGCATCACCTGCACGCTGTATAACGACACCAACATGATCGCCGAGGCCCTGCACCGGCAGGACGCAGAGAAATACAGCGGCAACTTCGTGGTGGTCTACATCGACCGCGGCGTCGGCATGGGCATCTTCATCAAGAACGCCCTCTACCGCGGCGAAACCGGAGCCGCCGCCGAATACGGCCATTCCCCATTCACCCCGGATGGCGCCGCCTGCAGATGCGGCAAGAAGGGCTGTCTGGAAGCCTACATCGCCGACTACGCGCTCTACCGCGAAGCCCAGAAGCTGCCGAAGGAAACCTCTCCCTCGGCCATGTTCTATGGACCGGAATACATCCAGAACCTGCGTGCCCGCGCCCGTGTGGGCGATGCGCAGGCGCAAAAGGTCTTCACAGATGCTGGGTTTGCTCTGGGCGTTAGCCTTGCCCGCACAATCTCACTGCTGGACCCAAGCCGCATCGTCCTCACCGGCAAGGCCATGCAGGCCTACGACCTCTTCAAACACGGCATGAACAAGGGTCTCGAAAGCAGCCTGCTGGCACCGCTGCTCGATGCCGTCAATCTGGAAGTCCTGCCATGGGATGAAGACTTCATCCTCCAGGGCCTCCTTATCAAAGCCCTAAAACACCTGGACCAGGCATTGGTGCATTAAAGCCTACTCCCGAAAAGTGCCTCCAGTTTTCGGATAGGAGTACGCACGAAAAAAGCCGGCTCCCAACGGAACCGGCTTCTTCAAAACACATTGTAACTTGCTTAGCTGCGGGACAGCATGGCAGATGGCAAACCGCGCGCGATGGTGTGTGCCACCAGTGTTGCCAGAGCCACCTTAATCAGGTCACCCGGAATAAACGGCAGGCTGCCCACCATGATCGCTTTATCGAGTGTCATACCAGCCTTGTAAGCCAGCACCGGCACGCCAAGCGCATGCACCACAACGATGCCGCCAATAATGCCGGAAACAATCGCACCAAACACCACGTTCATGTTTCGCATGGCTTTCATGATCGCGCCAACCACAATCGCGCCCACAAAGTAACCAGCCAGATAGCCAGCAGTTGCGCCATAAAACACGCCAATGCCACCACGGCCACCAGCCAGAAACGGCAGACCAAGCGCCACGAGGAACAGGAACAAAGCAACAGCCAGCCCACCACGCACCGGGCCAAGCATCATACCCGCCAGCATCACGCCAAGCGACTGCGCCGTAATTGGAATTCCGCCAGCAAGACCCAGCTCAATCTTAGGCACCAGCCCAAGAGCAGCAATCAGGGCCGCATAAAATGCAATCTGAACAAGAGAACGATCACTAGACATAGTCATCCTAACTTCTTTTGTGATCATCAAAGCCGTCAGCACCACCACGGGCTGTCAGAGCTTCGGCTACATGATCTGTCATTTTTATCGCGTGCAAGGCAAATGGAGCAAGCAAGCGCCAGCTGTTGGCGTGGGCTGTTCTGGCTTTATACGCTTCTTGCAGTGACGCATAAACCGCCAGCAGCACCGGTACAAACCGGATAACCAAAGCAACTGCCAGCGAAACGCGTCTTGGGGAAATGCCAAACACACGCAGAGGCTTGAACAGCGGCTCCACCGCATCCATCAAAGCCTCCATGTGGGTTGTTATACTAATAAAATTGGCAAGGAGCACCATCGCCAATAGGCGCAACACAGCAATAATGCCCTGTTCGATGTCTCCCAGAAACACATGCACCAGAAAGATGATGCCCATCATCCAGAGCAGCGGCCGCACCACCTTCAGCTCCTCCAGCCCCTGCTTACCAAGCGTGGCATATAGCCCAACCACAAACGCCAGCAGCAGGGCAGAAAACCAAAGCGTGTTGAACGGGATGATCAGCAGGCTCAGCACAAACAGAAAGATCAGCTTCACTCTGGCAGGAAGCCGATGCGCCCAACTGTTACCCGCCATGTAAAGGGAGATCATGCGCGCGCGGCTCCCTCAAAATGAAGATCCGCGCCAGAAAGCTCATGCTCTTGATAGGCCGCAAGCACATCAGAAGGCGCACCAAACTGCTTGATCGAGCCATCCTCAATCCAGAGCACCTTGTCGTAATCACTCAAGGCATCCAGCTCGTGGCTCACGAAGATAACCTGCTGATCCAGTTTCTCCAGCTTACGCCTCAGTGCTACTCGTGTGCGCAGATCCAGACTGGAAAACGGCTCATCCAGCACCACCAGCTTCGGCTCCATGATGAGCACAGCCAGAATACAGATCAACTGCTTCTGCCCCTCTGAAAGCTCATGAACGGGCCGCTCAGCCAGTGGCGCAATGCCATGGTCCTGCAACAACGCAAGCCCCTGCGCCTTCGCATCCGCCTTGCCTACACCAATCTGGCGCAAGCCAAAGCTCAGCTCTTCCAGGGCAGTAGGAAAGATCAGCTGATGATCCGGGTTCTGAAACACAAACCCCGTCACTCGCGCCAGTTTCTTGGCACCTTCCTCAGCTGAAACACCATGAACATGCAAAGACCCAGCACTCACCGGCAGCAACCCATTCAGGCTGCGCACAAGCGTAGACTTGCCAGATCCATTCCGGCCAATAATCCCAACCCGCTGATCCGGCAGCTGAACTGTCAGATCACGAATGATCGTCGCCCCACTGCGCTCAATGGAAACATGGTCAAAGCTGATTGTTTTAGAAGTCTCGTTCACGCCGTAAGTTCACCTGCCAAAGGAGTTGCATTCCTATACACAATGCAGAAAACCCACGCTATGGAAATCTGTAAGCTCTAGGCTGGCTATCTCTGCTCGACAAACCTTTCCTATGTGCCACGTTCACACCCTTTTCAGCAAATTATCAACTTAGAGGTATTGCCATGTCAGCCGAGCAGTTCACCGATGCACTTGTTGCCAACCATTGGGACCAGAACGCAGATCAATGGAAAAAAAGGCGTAGACGCAGGTTTAAATGTCTACCGGGATCTGTTCACATGGCCGACATTTGCAGGATCGAAATAAGGTCTCAAACTCAAAAGTAAACTCTGGCTATCTTTAATGACTGACAGAGGCAGTTTAAATTAAAACGCAACTTCTGTTTTCGATTCGCGGTGAAGGCTTTGCAAGTTCTTATAGTCATTAGTTTAGTTTGTTTTGTAGTCGTACTGGTATGTAGCTACCCAGTAATAAAATTGCGCTTATCAGCTGTAGTTTCTCCAAACCTGCAATTTCTTATGGTTCTTACGGTTATAGTTTTATTCGTGGGTGGCTATGGCTTTTTGGTGCATGAGAATATGTTGGCGTCCCTTGGGCAGGTGAAGAATCTAGAAAAATTTGCAGAGTTTGGAGATAGCTTTGGTGCCTTAACTTCTCTCTTTACTGCTTTGGCCTTTGGTGGCGTGTTGTTGACTTTGAAATTTCAAAGGGATGACTTAAACCTGACGCGAAAGGAAATGGCTTCTCAAAGACATGAAAGCGCTTTAATGCGCATGCTGGAGGTGCATACCTCTATAATATCTGATTTAGATATCGAGAAAACTGCAATTAAATTCAGCCATATATTGAGTTCCGGTCGTGATCAAACCTATCAGGGGCGAGACTGTTTTGAGTTTTACTATAGGGAGTTTATTGAAGATCTCTGCAGATACACAGAATTGACGGGTGAAACAACTAGCCCTGAGATATACGACGAGTTTATGGAATGTCCAAGAAATTTACTATCGCAAGTTCATCGAGATGATATTGTAAATTGCTATGATAATACTTTCAAAAAGTATAGATCTGACCTTGGACATTACTTTCGAAGCCTCTACAGTATTTTTAGGTATATAGGAAGTACAAATAGCGAGGAGCTGCAAGCGTTTGCCAAAGTAGTGCGCGCACAGTTGTCTGAATATGAACTGGCGTTATTGTATCTGAACGCACAGTCACAACGCGGAAAACCATTCAAGAAACATATAAATAACTTTAGCCTTTTTGACAATCTACCGGAGGATTTTCGCGCAAACGGCGACTTTGAAGATGGAATTGAAGATCGCGCATTTGATACGCCAAATCCACTTGTGATTTGATGCTGTATCTACTCTTCCTCCGCACCAAAAGAAGTGCCCTCTTTAGTTTGGGCAATTAAGTACAGATTTTGAGAACAGCAATTTCGGTCATGTCGTACTTTGTTCTAGTAGCAAAGAGCATCTTCTAATTACAGGGCAACTTTGGCAGAAGATTCGTCAACTAAGGACGAACGTCTACAGAAAATCATCAGCGATATGCTGCTTGTACGATGTAAGCGCAAGCACTTTATTAATCTTGGCTGTAGGGAAGGCAACAACACTCGAAATCAAATAAATTAAGAGCTAGGCCAGCACATCCCGCAGGGAGGTCAACCACGTTTTCACATCCGCAGACACCTTGGCATGGTCCAGCCCCTCGAAGGCGTCCCAGCTCCAACCATCTTCCGGGCAAAGCTCATCCAGAAACGCGTGCAGTTCCTTCTGCTTGCCCTCAGGCAACGGCAGATTGGCTGCATGTTTCAGCAGCAGCACCTGCTCCTGAAGCCGCAAATACACCCAGAAGGCTTCCATCATGGGTCGCAGCAAATGCGGCTGCGTCTGCCATGTACCTCCGGAAAACAAATCCTGCGTGACAATCGGCCCGGCCCCATGGCAATGAAACTGAACGCAGCCCATGTACCCTGTCCTCGCCAGATCAGAATGGATCTTGCACGTGCCGCAGCTCTCAAGATTTCGGCAAGGCTCGCCCGCAGCTTTATCAAACGGAAAAACGCTCGACTTATCAAAGGCAAGCGCAACACAGCACAAGGCTGCACACTTTTCGCAGTCAGCCTTCAGGCGGTCATCTAGTTGGTTCAGATCCATAGCGCCTTATTGGCACAAAACAGCGGGTAACGAAAGCAATCTGAAGTTTCGGCAAGCAAAGCATCACAGAAGCAACACCACTAAGAATAGCGCAGTCTGTGAGAAGGGGAATAACGTCTGTCAGAAACTTTCATGCCAGAGCGGCGCGAAGCGGGCATATCTTTTTCGCTGGTTTCAGATAGAAAATCTTACTCCCCTCCCCAATAACCATGCTAGCGCTCTTGGGGACCAGCCTTCGCACACGCCTAACCGAAGGCATGGCCAACTTTTACGCCTTCAAACACAGCAACGCCGAAAAACCACATTCAACGCACCCAACACGCAAAAAACGCAAATTAACGCACAAAAGAACGCAAAGCAGCGCAACTTTACAATTCACCTGCAAAATCAAGCAGGTACAAAACCGATCTCTTTCTGCAGCTTCTTAGTGAGCTTCTTCGCGATGATGCTGTGCGCCTCTGTGAGGTAATCCTTGATATCACCATCAGCCATCGCATCCATCGTCTCAAGCTGAACCCACTTGGCACGAGCCAGATAAGGCGCAGGAATTATCCCCTCTTGCTCCGTCAGGATCTGATAGGAAAGATCCGAGCATTTGAAGCTGATCTTGATCCCTTCCATCTCCGGTCGATCCTCTCCCCAGTTAGAGCAAATCGCAAAGATCTTCCCCCCAACCTTCCAAACCGAAGCATTCCCCCACTGAATGACATTCGTCGTCCCAATCAAAGACTTACAAAACCCATCAAACTCATCCCGCGTCAAAGCAATACCTCATTGAAACCAATTATCATGCAACTGCATCATACCGTCACTTTGCAACCTTCCATACAACAGAAATGCAGGCAAGACCGTGTTTAAATCATCGGTCCTAGCTATCCCCCAACCCGCTGATAATCAGCTAATAATCTAAGCCAAATCCGCGACTAAGCATGACCGCAAGCTCTTACTCACCGCTGCAAAACTCTAGCCATCGAAGTCGCTTTCATTTATGGGGAGGAGATCTCTAGACGCAGAAAAGCCCCCGAGCGTTATGCATCGGGGGCTTTTTGTTTGATTTTTTGTTCTGAGTTTATTTTGAGAGATTTTTATGTGTCTTATTCATGCCCGGCGGCGCCCTACTCTCCCGCGTCTTAAGACGAAGTACCATTGGCGCAGGGGCGTTTCACTTCCGAGTTCGGGATGGGATCGGGTGGGGGCGC
>NZ_JBYMDH010000007.1:0-123016 GCF_057774105.1 Pseudovibrio sp. SCP20
CCAGGTTGACGATGAAGAGCTTCTCGAGCTCGTAGAAATGGAAGTTCGTGAACTTCTGTCTTCCTACGAATTCCCAGGCGACGATATTCCAATCATCGCTGGTTCTGCTCTTGCAGCTCTGGAAGATCGCGATGCAAACATTGGTTCCGAGAAAATCGCTGAACTGATGGCTGCAGTAGACGAGTACATCCCAACTCCAGACCGTCCACGCGATCAGGCATTCCTTATGCCAATCGAAGACGTGTTCTCCATCTCCGGTCGTGGTACCGTTGTTACCGGTCGCGTTGAGCGCGGTATCATCCACGTTGGTGATGAAGTTGAGATCGTCGGCATCAAAGAAACAGCTAAAACCACTGTTACTGGTGTTGAAATGTTCCGCAAGCTGCTCGATCAGGGTGAAGCAGGCGACAACATTGGTGCACTGATCCGTGGTGTTGGTCGTGAAGAGGTTGAGCGTGGCCAGGTTCTGTGTAAGCCAGGTTCCGTTACTCCTCACACCAAGTTCAAAGCTGAGGCATACATCCTCACCAAAGAAGAAGGTGGTCGTCACACCCCATTCTTCACCAACTACCGTCCACAGTTCTACTTCCGTACAACTGACGTGACTGGTGTTGTTTCTCTGCCAGAAGGCACAGAAATGGTGATGCCTGGTGATAACGTTGCTGTTTCAGTTGAACTTATCGTGCCAATCGCTATGGAAGATGGTCTGCGCTTCGCTATCCGCGAAGGCGGTCGTACCGTCGGCGCTGGCGTTGTAGCTGAAATCATCGAATAAGAATTGAGTTTGGGCTGCGGTTCGACTTTATGTTGAACCGCAGTCGCCTTACTCAGTTAAGGAT
Source organism: Pseudovibrio sp. SCP20 (assembly GCF_057774105.1). NCBI lineage: Bacteria > Pseudomonadati > Pseudomonadota > Alphaproteobacteria > Hyphomicrobiales > Stappiaceae > Pseudovibrio > Pseudovibrio sp. SCP20. The sequence continues at coordinate 840 of NZ_JBYMDH010000007.1, forward strand.
TAGTCATGAACGGTCAGAATATTCGGATCCGCCTGAAGGCGTTTGATCACCGTGTTCTTGACGCTTCCACTAAGGAAATCGTGAACACGGCGAAACGGACCGGCGCGCAAGTGCGTGGGCCAGTTCCGTTGCCGACGCGGATTGAGAAGTACACCGTACTTCGCGGACCGCATGTTGATAAAAAGAGCCGCGATCAGTTCGAAATGCGCACTCATAAGCGCCTTCTCGACATCGTCGATCCAACACCACAGACAGTAGATGCTTTGATGAAGCTCGACCTGGCTGCTGGCGTTGACGTCGAGATCAAGCTCTAAGTGCGGCAAGGGGACACAGTAATGCGTTCTGGAGTGATCGCACAGAAGGTGGGTATGACCCGTATCTATAACGAGGCAGGTGAACACGTGCCCGTTACAGTACTGCGTCTAGACAACTGTCAGGTTGTTGCTCACCGGACGGCAGAAAAGAACGGCTACACTGCGCTTCAGTTGGGCGTAGGTGCAGCAAAAGTTAAGAACACGAACCGCGCAATGCGTGGCCACTTTGCAGTTGCAAAGGTTGAGCCTAAGCGCAAACTCGCTGAGTTCCGTGTTTCTGAAGAAAACATGATCGAAGTTGGTGCTGAGCTTACTGCTGACCACTTCCTTAACGGTCAGTTTGTGGATGTAACCGGCACCTCTATCGGTAAGGGCTTTGCTGGTGCGATGAAGCGTCACAACTTCGGTGGTGGTCGCGCTTCTCATGGTGTGTCTATCTCACACCGTGCGCACGGTTCTACCGGTCAGTGTCAGGATCCAGGTAAGGTGTTCAAAGGCAAGAAAATGGCCGGTCACCTTGGTGCAGAGCGCGTCACCACTCAGAACCTGAAAGTTGTACGTACTGACGTAGAACGTGGTCTGATCATGGTTGAAGGTTCCGTTCCTGGTTCTAAAGGCGGTTGGATCCTGGTTCGTGATGCAATTAAGAAGTCTCTGCCAGAGAACGCTCCTGTACCAGGTGCATTCCGTCAGAACTCTGCTGTTGCAGCGGCTGAAGCTGGGAAGGAAGGTGAGTGATGGAACTCGAGGTTAAAACCCTCGGCGGCAAAGCTGCGGGTTCGATCACAGTGTCTGACGAGATCTTCGGTCTCGAGCCACGTATTGACCTGATCCAGCGCGTTGTTCGCTGGCAGCTTGCAAAGCGCCAGGCTGGTACTCATAAATCTCTGGGTCGCTCAGAGGTAAACGGTACCACCAAAAAATTCGTACGCCAGAAAGGCTCTGGCGGCGCACGTCACGGTAACCGTAAAGCTCCTCAGTTCCGTGGTGGTGGTAAGGCATTTGGTCCAGTTGTGCGTGAACACGCTCACGATCTTCCTAAGAAGGTTCGTGCTCTGGGTCTGAAGCATGCCCTGTCTGCAAAAGCAGCTTCCGGCAATCTCTATATTGTTGAAGATGCAAAAGCAGCAGAAGCCAAAACCAAGGCTCTGAAAGAACAGCTCGGTTCTCTCGGTTTGACCAGTGCGTTGTTCGTGGACGGTGCAGAAGTAGATGCAAACTTCGGTTTGGCTACTCGCAACATTCCACTCGTAGATGTACTGCCAGTTCAGGGTATCAACGTTTACGACATTCTTCGTCGTGATACGCTTGTCCTGACCAAAGCGGCAGTTGCAGCTTTGGAGGAGCGCTTCTAATGAGCAAGCTCGTTCACTACGACAAAATCGTATCTCCGGTGATCACTGAGAAAGCTACTTTTGCTTCTGAAGAGAACAAGGTTGTTTTCAAAGTTGCTCTCACCGCAACTAAACCGGAAATCAAAGCAGCTGTTGAGTCTCTGTTTGGCGTTAAAGTCAAAGCAGTCAACACACTGGTTCGCAAGGGTAAAACCAAGCGCTTCAAAGGTGTTGTCGGCAAGCAGAACGACTTCAAAAAAGCTGTGGTCACTCTGGAAGATGGTCAGTCCATCGACGTGACGACCGGTCTTTAAGGGGTAGGACAAAATGGCACTTAAGACATTTAATCCGACATCTCCTGGCCGTCGTCAGCTGGTCCAGGTAGACCGTTCTGATCTTTGGAAAGGCAAGCCAGTCAAGAAATTGACTGAAGGTCTGTCCAAGTCCGGTGGTCGTAACAACTACGGTCGTAAGACTGCAAACAACATTGGTGGTGGTCACAAGCGTACCTACCGCCTGATCGACTTCAAGCGTCGTAAATTCGACGTTGTCGGTACTGTTGAGCGTCTGGAATACGATCCAAACCGTACCGCTTTCATCGCTCTCATCACTTATGATGATGGTGAGCAGGCATACATCCTGGCTCCACAGCGTCTTGCTGCTGGCGACAAGATCATTGCTGGTGAAGCTGTGGACATTAAGCCGGGCAACGCTATGCCACTGGCTTCTATCCCAGTCGGTACGATCATTCACAACATCGAGATGAAGCCAGGTAAAGGCGCGCAGATCGCTCGCTCCGCTGGTGCTTACGCTCAGATCGTTGGTCGTGACGCTGGTTACACTGTAATCCGTCTTCTGTCTGGTGAGCAGCGCCGTGTACTCGGCACCTGCATGGCCACAGTTGGTGCAGTATCAAACCAGGATCACGCTAACATCAACCTGGGTAAAGCAGGTCGTTCTCGTTGGCTGGGCCGTCGCCCACACGTTCGCGGTGTTGCTATGAACCCGATCGACCACCCGCACGGTGGTGGTGAAGGTCGTACTTCCGGTGGACGTCATCCGGTTACTCCTTGGGGTAAACCGACCAAAGGTAAGCGCACACGACGTAATAAAGCTAGCGATAAGTTTATCGTACGCTCACGTCATGCGCGGAAGAAGTAAGGGGAACGGATCGTGGCACGTTCGATCTGGAAAGGGCCGTTCATTGACGGTTACCTCCTGAAGAAAGCGGAAAAGGTTCGCGAGTCCGGCCGTAACGAGGTCATCAAGACCTGGAGCCGCCGCTCCACCATTCTTCCGCACTTTGTGGGGTTGACTTTTGGCGTCTACAACGGTCAAAAGCACATTCCTGTTTTGATCAGCGAAGACATGGTAGGTCACAAGCTGGGCGAATTCGCTCCAAGCCGCACCTACTACGGTCATGGCGCTGACAAAAAGGCGAAGAGGAAATAAAGATGGGCAAGCAGAAGCATGAGCGGACGCTCGCCGACAATGAGGCTAAAGCAGTAGCTCGTATGCTGCGCGTTTCTCCACAGAAACTCAATCTCGTTGCTGCATCGATCCGCGGTAAGAAGGTTGGTACTGCTCTTGCTGACCTGACCTTCTCACGCAAGCGTATCTCTGGCGATGTCAAGAAATGCCTGATGTCTGCTATTGCAAACGCTGAAAACAACCATGATCTCGACGTCGACAACCTTGTCGTCGCCGAGGCATTCGTTGGCAAGGCGCTTGTAATGAAGCGTTTCCAGCCACGTGCCCGTGGTCGTGTAGGACGGATTCTGAAGCCGTTCTCCAACCTGACCATCGTGGTTCGTGAAGTTGAGGAGGCAGCCTGATGGGTCAGAAGATTAATCCAATCGGCCTTCGTCTTGGCATCAACCGGACCTGGGATTCCCGCTGGTTCGCGAGCAAGAACGAATATGGCGATCTTCTTCATGAAGATTTCCGCATTCGCGAATACCTGCTCAAAGAACTGAAGCAGGCTGCTGTTTCTAAGGTTGTCATCGAACGTCCGCACAAAAAGTGCCGCGTAACTATCCACTCTGGTCGTCCAGGTGTTGTTATCGGTAAAAAAGGTGCAGACATCGAGCGTCTTCGTAAGAAGCTGTCCGCGATGACTAACTCCGAAGTACACCTCAACATCGTTGAAGTGCGCAAGCCGGAAACAGATGCAGCGCTTGTTGCGGCATCTATCGCTCAGCAGCTCGAGCGTCGTGTAGCATTCCGTCGTGCCATGAAGCGTGCAGTTCAGTCTGCAATGCGTCTTGGCGCTCAGGGCATCCGTATTAACTGCGGTGGTCGTCTGGGCGGTGCGGAAATCGCACGTATCGAATGGTACCGTGAAGGTCGCGTGCCACTGCACACTCTTCGTGCAGACATCGACTATGGTACCGCGACTGCACACACCGCTTACGGTGCTTGCGGCGTGAAAGTCTGGATCTTCAAGGGCGAAATCCTTGAGCATGATCCAATGGCTTCCGAACGTCGTGCGACCGAAGGTGGTGGCAAGAGCGAACGCCAAGGTGGCGGTCGTCGTGAGCGCGCAGCATAAGCTGCGCCTCCAACGGCTAAACTAGTTAAGCGAGAGAAAAGCTATGCTGCAACCAAAGCGTACTAAGTTCCGCAAGCAGCACAAGGGCCGCATCCATGGCAACGCCAAGGGTGGTACGGACCTCAATTTCGGCGCCTACGGCCTTAAGGCCATGGAGCCAGAGCGTATCACCGCTCGTCAGATTGAGGCTGCCCGTCGTGCAATGACCCGTTACATGAAGCGTGCGGGTCGCGTGTGGATCAGAATCTTCCCGGATGTTCCTGTATCCTCCAAGCCGGCTGAAGTCCGTATGGGTAAGGGTAAAGGTTCTCCTGAGTACTGGGCGTGCCGGGTTAAACCTGGTCGCATCATGTTCGAAATGGACGGTGTGTCTGAAGAAATTGCTCGTGAAGCAATGCGTCTGGCCGCTGCAAAACTCCCAATTAAGTGCCGGTTCGTCCAGCGCATTGGCGAGTAATCGGACATCGAAAGGAAAAGGCCATGAAGGCTACCGATGTAAGAGCTAAGACCTCTGATGAGCTCAAGGCAAACCTGGAAGAACTGAAAAAAGAACAGTTCAACCTGCGTTTCCAGCGGGCCACCGGTCAGCTCGAAAACACCGCTCGTGTTCGTCAGGTTCGCCGGGACATCGCGCGGATCCAGACAGTACTGCGCGAGAAGCGCGTGTCTGACAACGCATAAGGAGCTAATGATGCCAAAGCGTATTTTGCAGGGTGTCGTTGTTAGCGATGCGAACGAAAAGACAGTAACGGTTAAGGTAGAGCGTCGCTTTACCCACCCATTGCTGAAAAAAGTTGTGCGCCGTACGAAGAAGTATCGTGCACATGACGAAAATAATTCTTACAAGGTTGGCGACACAGTTCAGATTGAAGAGTGTGCTCCAATCTCTAAGAATAAGAAATGGACCGTTGTTTCTTCGGAAGCAGCGAGCTAGTGAACGCATCCAGCATTTCTAATTTTTAGATTGCTGAGAAAGAACAAGGCGACGAGTCATGATTCAGATGCAAACAAACCTCGACGTTGCCGATAACAGCGGTGCGCGTCGTGTCATGTGCATCAAAGTGCTCGGCGGCTCCAAACGGAAGTATGCTGGCGTTGGCGACATCATTGTTGTCTCCGTCAAAGAAGCAATTCCGCGGGGTCGTGTTAAAAAGGGCGACGTGATGAAAGCGGTCGTCGTGCGCACGGCTAAAGACATCCGTCGTGCAGACGGCAGTGTGATCCGCTTCGACCGCAACGCGGCTGTGCTGATCAACAACAACAAAGAACCGATCGGAACACGTATTTTTGGCCCAGTTCCTCGTGAACTGCGTGGCAAGAATCACATGAAGATCATTTCGCTTGCGCCGGAGGTGCTCTGATGCCCGCGAAGATCAAAAAGGGCGACAAGGTCGTCGTAATTGCCGGTCGTGACAAAGGAAAGACTGGGGAAGTTCTCCAGATGATCCCATCCGAAAACCGCGCTGTCGTGCGTGGCGTAAACATGGTGAAACGTCACCAGCGCCAGACCCAGCAGAGCGAGGGTGGCATCATCACAAAGGAAGCTCCAATTCAGCTTTCCAATATTGCCATTGCTGATCCTAAGGATGGCAAGCCGACCCGCGTCGGTTTCACGACTAATGAAGCAGGCAACACTGTACGCGTTGCCAAGCGTTCAGGAGACGTGATTGATGGCTGACGCTACTTACACTCCACGGCTGAAAGCGCACTACAATGATGTAGTGCGTGGCCAGCTTCAGGAGAAGTTTAACTACACCAACCCAATGATGATCCCTTCGGTCGAAAAGATCGTTTTGAACATGGGTGTTGGTGAAGCTGTTGGTGACAGCAAGAAGGCTCGTATCGCTGCTGAAGATCTGAGCTTGATTGCTGGTCAAAAGGCGGTTATTACCCGTGCTAGAAAATCTATCGCGACCTTTAAGGTTCGTGAAGATATGCCACTGGGTACTAAAGTTACACTTCGTCGTAACCAGATGTTCGAATTCATGGATCGTTTGATCACCATCGCGCTTCCGCGCGTACGTGACTTCCGCGGCCTGAATCCGAAGAGCTTCGACGGACGTGGCAACTACGCTATGGGCCTTAAAGAACACATTGTCTTCCCAGAGATTGACTACGATAAAGTAGATCAGATGTGGGGTATGGACATTGTTGTTTGTACCACAGCGAAAACCGATGACGAAGCGCGTGAACTGCTGCGCGCGTTCAACTTCCCGTTCCGCAAATAATAGCGGTATACGGGAAAGGAACGAGGACAGACGATGGCGAAGAAAAGCGCGGTCGAGAAAAACAAGCGGCGCGTAGCTCTTGTTAGCAAATTTGCTGACAAGCGTGCTGCCCTGAAGGCCATGGCCAAAGACGAGAGCTTGTCCCTTGAGGAGCGTTTCAATGCACGGCTTAAGCTTGCTAAGCTGCCGCGCAATTCCGCGCCTACACGGGTACGCAACCGGTGTGAAGTCACAGGTCGCCCACGCGGTTACTACCGCAAGCTTAAGATGTCGCGTATTGCGCTTCGTGAGTTGGGTTCCCTGGGCAAGATCCCGGGTCTCGTGAAGTCGAGCTGGTAAGGAGTTACTGCTATGTCGATTTCCGATCCAGTCGGGGATATGATCACGCGCATCCGTAATGCGCAGATGCGTCGCAAATCTAAAGTAAGCACACCTGCTTCTAAGTTGCGCGCTCGCATCCTGGACGTTCTGATTTCTGAAGGTTACATCCGCGGTTACACCGCTGTTGACTTCGGTGCAGGCAAGTCCGAACTTGAAATTGAACTGAAGTACTTTGATGGCGAACCAGTGATCCGCACCATTGAGCGCGTATCTAAGCCTGGTCGTCGCGTGTACTCTTCAGTCAAGAACATCCCACACGTTGCAAACGGCTTGGGTGTATCTATTCTGTCAACTCCTCAGGGCGTTATGGCAGACCACGATGCACGTGAGAAAAATGTGGGTGGTGAAGTACTCTGCCGCGTCTTCTGACGCGGCATTGCACGATTTAACAAAATAACAGACAGGTTGATCTTATGTCTCGAATTGGCAAGAAGCCAGTCCCTGTGCCTAGCGGGGTAACGGCAACGATCAACGGCCAGGATGTTATCGTAAAAGGCCCGAAGGGGGAACTCTCCTTCGTGGTCAACGATCTCGTTTCGGTCGAAATGACGGATGATGGTATCCGTCTTGATCCGCGCAACCAGTCCAAGACTGCGCGTTCTATGTGGGGTATGTCCCGCACCATGGTCGCTAACCTCATCACAGGTGTGACCTCCGGCTTCGAAAAGCAGCTGGCGATTACCGGTGTTGGTTACCGTGCACAGGTTCAAGGCAAAACTCTTAATCTTGCTCTTGGTTTCTCTCACGATGTCAAGTTCGACATTCCTGAGGGTGTAGAAATCAAATGCCCGAAGCCGACAGAAATTGTCATCAACGGCATTAACAAGCAGCAGATTGGGCAGGTAGCCGCGAACATTCGTGAATATCGCCCACCTGAGCCATATAAAGGCAAGGGTATTCGTTATGCGGACGAGTTCATCGTTCGTAAAGAAGGCAAGAAGAAGTAACGGTACGGACCATGGCGAATGGAAATTCTTTCGAACGTCGTCGCGCCCGTGTGCGCCGTTCGATCCAAAAGGTAGCGAATGGTCGTCCTCGACTGTCCGTTTTCCGCTCATCCAAGCAGATTTACGCTCAGATCATCGACGATTCCAAGGGTGTGACCCTTGCTTCTGCGTCTACCATTGAGAAAGACGTAAAAGTAGAATACGGCGGCAACAAAGATGCTGCTGCTGTAGTTGGTAAGCTGATTGCTGAACGCGCTATTGCTGCTGGCATTAAAGAAGTCGTGTTTGATCGTGGTGGTTACATCTATCATGGCCGTGTAAAGGCCCTGGCAGATGCAGCACGTGAAGGCGGTCTGAACTTCTGATCGGCGCCTGTAGGTGCTCCTAGAGAACGGGAAACATTATTATGGCGAGACAGGATAATCGGGATCGTGAAGAGCGCGACAGCGAATTTGTCGATAAGCTTGTTCACATCAACCGCGTCGCTAAAGTAGTTAAGGGTGGCCGTCGCTTCGGCTTCGCTGCTCTTGTAGTAGTAGGTGACCAGAAGGGCCGTGTAGGCTTTGGTCACGGTAAGGCTCGCGAAGTGCCTGAAGCCATCCGTAAAGCAACTGAAGCTGCTAAGCGTACTATGGTTCGTGTACCACTTCGTGAAGGTCGTACTCTTCACCACGATGTTGAAGGCCGTCACGGCGCAGGTAAAGTTGTACTTCGTGCAGCTCCTGCTGGTACCGGTATCATTGCTGGTGGTCCAATGCGTGCGGTGTTCGAAACACTTGGTGTTCAGGACGTTGTTGCGAAGTCCCTCGGTACTTCCAACCCGTACAACATGGTTCGTGCAACCTTCGATGCGCTGAAAAAAGAAGACAGCCCGCGTTCTGTTGCAGCACGTCGTGGTCTCAAGGTATCTTCCTTGCAGGCTCGTCGTCGTGACAACGATGATGCGGCACCAGTAAAGGCTGAGGCGTAAGCCTTAGCTTTGCTGACTGAAGAACAAGGGTTAGTGTCATGGCTAATACTGAAAAGACTGTAACAGTCGAACAGATCGGTAGCCCGCTTCGCCGTCCTGCTGATCAGCGCGCAACGCTGGTTGGTCTGGGCCTGAACAAGATGCATCGTCGTCGTACTCTGAAGGACACTCCAGAAGTACGTGGCATGATCCGCAAGGTTCAGCATCTGGTTCGCGTTGTAGACGAAGCATAAGCGGACCGGGAGAACTATCATGAAGCTCAACGAACTCCGGGATAACCCGGGTGCAAGTCAGGATCGTACCCGCGTAGGTCGCGGTATCGGTTCTGGTAAGGGCAAGACCGGTGGCCGTGGTGTCAAAGGTCAGAAGTCCCGTTCGGGTGTTGCTATCAAGGGCTTTGAAGGCGGCCAGATGCCATTGCATCGTCGTCTTCCTAAGCGCGGCTTCACCAACATCTTTGCTAAGGACCTGAACATCGTGTCCTTGGGTCGTGTTCAGACAGCTATCGATGCAGGCAAGCTTGACGCTTCCGCACCGGTTACTGTTGAAGCACTTGTAGCAGCTGGCGTTGTTCGCCGCGTTCTGGATGGCGTTCGTCTGCTGTCCGACGGTGAACTGAAAACCGCTGTAACATTCGAAATTGCTGGCGCTTCCAAAACTGCTGTTGCAGCAGTTGAAAAAGCAGGCGGCAAGGTCGTAATCAAGGAAGGCAAGGCTTAACAGCCTTGTCTTTTTTTCGGGGTGTATCCAAACTGACCGGAGCGCGGAATGGCTTCTGCAGCCGAGCAACTTGCTTCAAACCTTAACTTTTCTGCCTTTGCTAAAGCCGAGGAACTGAAGAAGCGAATCTGGTTCACGCTAGGCGCGCTTTTGGTTTATCGATTCGGAACCTATATCCCTCTGCCTGGAATTAATCCTGACGCGCTCGCACAGGCCTTCGGAAACGTACAGACTGGCATTGTTGGCCTGTTTAATATGTTTTCCGGTGGTGCTGTCGAGCGTATGGCTATTTTTGCCCTCGGCATCATGCCTTACATTTCTGCGTCGATTATCATCCAGCTGATGACTTCCGTTGTTCCTACACTGGAACAGCTGAAGAAAGAGGGTGAGCAGGGCCGGAAAAAAATCAACCAGTACACACGTTTTGGTACAGTGATTCTGGCGACCTTCCAGGCTTACGGTATTTCCGTTGGTCTTGAAGCCGGCACGAACATTGTTATCGATCCGGGCTGGTTCTTCCGTATTGCAACAGTTCTTACCCTTGTTGGTGGTACTATGTTCCTGATGTGGCTGGGTGAGCAAATCACCTCACGCGGCATTGGTAACGGCATTTCTTTGATCATTTTCGCCGGTATTGTTGCCGGGCTTCCTTCTGCGATTGCTTCCACTTTGGAACTTGGTCGTCAGGGTGCTCTTGCAACTCCGATCATTCTGGCAGTTGTTGTACTGTCCGTTGTGGTTATCGGCGTTATCGTATTCATGGAACGTGCACAGCGTCGCTTGCTGATTCAGTATCCACGTCGTCAGCAGGGCAATAAGATGTTTGAGGGGAACACTTCGTTCCTGCCACTCAAACTCAATACGGCAGGTGTTATTCCACCGATTTTTGCAAGCTCCTTGTTGCTGGTACCAGCGACTGTTTCCAGTTTCCAGACCGGTGATTCCACTGGTTCTATGGCGTGGTTGACGACTGTCACTGCGTTGCTGGGTCACGGTCAACCAGCGTACATGGTTCTTTATGCAGCACTAATCATCTTTTTCTGCTTCTTCTACACTGCGATTGTTTTCAATCCGTCGGAGACTGCAGACAACCTCAAGAAGCATGGTGGCTTCATTCCAGGGATCCGTCCAGGCGAACGTACGGCGCAGTACATTGACCATGTGCTAACTCGCATTACGGTTGTCGGTGCAATATACATTACTCTCATTTGTTTGTTGCCAGAGTTCCTGATCTCAGCAACGGGTGTGCCGTTCTACTTCGGTGGTACGTCTCTGCTCATTGTTGTTAGCGTCACCATGGATACCGTTTCTCAGATCCAGGGACACCTTCTTGCTCATCAGTACGAGGGCTTGGTGAAGAAGACGAAGTTGAGGGGGAAACGTAGATGAGATTGATTCTTCTTGGCCCTCCTGGTGCTGGTAAAGGCACTCAGGCAGGTCGACTTGTTGCGGCGCATGGTATTGTTCAGCTTTCCACTGGCGACATGCTTCGTGCAGCTGTAGCGGCTGAAACCGAAGTCGGCTTGAAGGTCAAAGATGTTCTGACACGTGGCGAACTGGTATCTGATGACCTGATTTGCTCCATCATTTCTGATCGTATTGATCAGGCTGATTGCGCAAAAGGTTTTATCCTTGACGGTTTCCCACGCACCATTGCTCAGGCTGACGCTCTTGGCGAACTGCTTGAGAAGAAGAACCAGAGACTTGATGCTGTTGTTCAGCTGAAAGTTGACGAAGGTATCCTTCTTGAACGTATTGAAACCCGTGCTCGTGAGAGTGCTGAAGTACGTTCCGATGACAATGCAGAGTCTTTGAAGAAGCGTCTTGCAGTGTACAACGAGCAAACAGCTCCTCTCATTCAGTACTACGGTGAGCGGAACATGCTGATGACCGTTGATGGCATGAAGTCCGTTGACGAAGTCGCTGCAGAGATCGATACGATTTTGAGCACGGTTTAATCCGTGCTTTTTGAAGGCAGGCGCTTGCGCTTGCCTTTATAATAAAGTATAGCCGGCGCACATCGACACCATAATCGATTGGCGCCGGTTTTCCTTGGGAAACCGAGGCTGATCTTTTTGCTGTGTGATGGTGCGCCTTCAACCTGCCAGGTTGTTGGTGTGTTATCGGCAAAAAATGGGAGAGGGGACAACCGTTCCCTCGTAATTGGAGAAAATAAACGTGGCACGTATTGCTGGCGTCAACCTTCCGACGAATAAGCGCGTAGTTATCGCGCTGCAGTACATTCATGGCATTGGCGCGAAGTTTGCGCAGGAAATCACCGACAAAGTTGGTATTGCTGCAGAACGTCGTGTTAACGAACTTTCTGACGCAGAAGTTCTGAAAATCCGTGAAGCAATCGACGCTGAGTACACCGTAGAAGGTGATCTTCGTCGTGAAACTGCAATGAACATTAAGCGTCTCATGGACCTTGGTTGCTACCGTGGCCTTCGCCACCGTCGTGGTCTTCCTGTTCGTGGTCAGCGCACTCATACCAACGCTCGTACCCGTAAGGGTCCTGCAAAAGCGATCGCTGGTAAGAAGAAGTAATTAGCCGGTTATCCGGTGGAGCCGCCGCACTACGGCGGTGAAGATATCGAAGTTAGGAAATAGAATGGCTAAAGATTCGACGCGTGTGCGTCGTCGCGAACGGAAGAACATTTCTTCTGGTGTCGCGCATGTGAACTCTACGTTCAACAACACCATGATCACCATCACCGATGCTCAGGGCAACGCGATCTCTTGGTCGTCTGCCGGCGCGCTCGGCTTTAAGGGTTCTCGTAAGTCTACCCCTTATGCTGCACAGGTCGCTGCCGAAGACGCTGGTCGTAAGGCTGCTGAACACGGCATGCGTACTCTCGAAGTAGAAGTACGTGGTCCAGGTTCTGGACGTGAATCCGCTCTGCGTGCGCTTCAGGCTGCTGGTTTCGTTATTACATCTATCCGTGATGTAACTCCGATCCCGCACAACGGTTGCCGTCCACGCAAGCGTCGCCGCGTCTAACAGTTCGTTAGGCAAGTTTTCCACCCAGGCAAGGAATTGTTGGCCATTAGGCCTACGGGATAGCCAGAGGGTATTTAAACGTGACAATTCAGAAAAACTGGCAAGAGCTTATCAAGCCAACCAAACTCGACATTCGTGCTGGCGATGATGCACGCTTCAAGGCTTCTGTGATTGCAGAACCGCTTGAGCGTGGCTACGGCCTTACTCTTGGCAACGCACTGCGCCGCGTTCTGCTGAGCTCCCTTCAGGGTGCTGCAGTGACCGCTGTTCAGATCGATGGCGTTCTCCATGAGTTCTCATCTATTCCTGGCGTTCGTGAAGATGTGACCGACATCATTCTGAACATCAAGGAAGTAGCGCTTCGCATGGAAGGCGAGGGACCAAAGCGTATGGTTCTGCGTAAGCAGGGTCCAGGTGCGGTCTACGCTGGTGACATTGAAACTGTAGGTGACATTGAGGTTCTTAACCCAGGTCTGCTGCTGTGTAACCTTGATGAAGGTGCGGAAGTTCGCATCGAATTCACTGTTAACACTGGCAAGGGTTATGTTCCTGCTGCCGCTAACCGCCCAGAAGACGCTCCAATCGGCCTGATTCCGGTTGACAGCCTGTATTCTCCGGTTAAGAAGGTTTCTTACAAGGTTGAGAACACCCGTGAAGGTCAGGTTCTTGACTATGATAAGCTGACTTTGACTGTAGAAACTGACGGATCTGTGATCCCTGAAGATGCAGTAGCATTCGCTGCTCGTATCCTGCAGGATCAGCTGTCTATCTTCGTTAACTTCGAAGAGCCACAGCGTGAAGTTCAGGAAGACACAGTTGCAGAACTTGCGTTCAACCCAGCACTGCTGAAGAAGGTTGATGAGCTCGAGTTGTCTGTACGTTCGGCAAACTGCCTGAAGAACGACAATATCGTATATATTGGCGATCTCATTCAGAAGACAGAAGCAGAAATGCTTCGCACACCGAACTTCGGTCGTAAGTCTCTCAACGAGATCAAAGAAGTTCTGGCGCAGATGGGTCTGCATCTCGGTATGGAAGTGGCAAACTGGCCACCAGAAAATATCGATGAGCTCGCTAAGCGCTACGAAGACCACCAATATTAAAGGAACAGGAGCCGAGTGCTTCGCATGAGGTTCCGGCGGTCTGAAGCAGATCGCAATTGACTTAACAAAGGAGAGGGCCATGCGCCACGGTAAATCCGGCCGCAAGCTCAATCGGACGTCAAGCCACCGTAAAGCGATGTTCGCTAACATGGCAGCTTCGCTCATCCAGCATGAGCAGATTGTAACGACGCTTCCGAAAGCAAAAGAGATGCGTCCAATCATCGAAAAGCTCATCACTCTGGGCAAGCGCGGCGACCTGCATGCACGTCGTCAAGCAATTTCCCAGATCCGTGACACTGCAATGGTATCCAAGCTGTTTGATACCCTCGCAGAGCGTTATGCGGACCGTCAGGGTGGTTACGCTCGCGTATTGAAAGCTGGCTTCCGTCATGGTGACAACGCACCAATGGCTGTTATCGAGCTGGTTGACCGCGACGTAGAAGCTAAAGGCGCTGCAGACCGTGCACGCGTTGAAGCAGAAGAAGCTGCGGAAGCAACTGAAGCTGCTGCATAAGCTTTTCGCAAATGCGATTTTAAGAAGGGTGCCTCCGGGCACCCTTTTTTATTGCCTGAACGAATTTCACCTTGAGGACGCCTGAAATCGAGAATCCTGAAGGGATCACAGGGTTGCGTTAGGGCAGTTTTATCAGGTGGAACGGGATCGGCCTGCGGTGCACATTGTGCGCTAGGCATTGCAACTTAGGCTGGTGGAGAAAGAGACTAGCTGCGTGAAGAAATTCGGCTAAATGGCTTTGGTATTTTAAGATTTCTTCGATTTGAAAAGCATTTTAAATATTTGTTTTAAGCAGAGATTAACACTATGGCCTGACTATGCTCCCAACGTATTACTCGGGGGCTAATATGCGTTCTAAATCTGATGAGAGCGGCTCTGTATCCTCACCAAGAGTCAAAAATTATTTTAATCGTATTGCTGTTCGTCTTCCATTCATCATGGTTGGACTTGCAATTATTGCGAGTGCCGTCGTGGCATTCCTTGGGTATACGCGTGCGGAAAGCGCGCTGACTGAAGCAAGCAAGAAACAGCTGGTTCTTGTGGCTCAGGCTCGTCGGGATACACTCGATGAGAAGCTTGAGCGTGTTGATAGTGATATCAAGCGTCTGGTTAAGAGTAACGCTATGCGCGTTGCGATGACTGATCTGCTGGCATCCATGGACTCTCTGAGTGCTGACAAGGAAGACATCCTTGGCTATTTCCAGAAGAGTGGATCTTCAGCTGCCGAGCGTTTGCAGCTGACCGGTAACGGCAACAAGACACTTTATTCCTGGCGCCATGCGGTGGTTCATCCAGACTTCGTTGCCAGTGTCACCGGCGGCGGATATGCGGATATTCTGATCATGGACGCAAATGGTCTGGTGATCTACTCCGCGACAAAGTCCTCTGAGTTTCTTGAGAGTGTGAAAGAAGGAAAGCTTTCTGGATCTCTGTTGAGCCAGGAGTTCAACAAAGCAGCGAAAGCGTCTGAAGGCGATGTGATCTATTCCGAGATTGCTCAGTATGAGCCGGACGGAAATGCTGCTTCCCTTCTGATTTCTGCACCCGTGTTTGTCGAAGACTTCAGTCAGGTTGTCTTCAAAGGTGTGATCACAGTACGTCTGGACTCTTCCTTCTTCGATAGCGTTCTGCAAAATCGTGAGAACATGGGTGAGACTGGTCAGACCTATCTGGCGCGCATCGATGGCACCATTCTTTCCAACCAGGCTCTTTCTGATGTTCCAACTGCGTTGGTGAAGAAGGACGATCCTGAGGTTGTTGAGAAGGTTGTGGCAGATCTGCGTGCTAACCCAGAAACCAATGTGGGCTTTGCTGAGGTTCAGGAGCAGTTCGTTCTGGCGCTGCCACTTGGCTTCGAGAAACTTCCAACCGTTATTGTTGCAAAGACAAGCGTGAGCGAAGCACTGGCTGTGGTTCATGCGCTTGCCAAAGAGATCATCATCAGTGGCCTGATCGTTCTGGCTGTTGTTGCTGCGATCGGCATCTTCATGGCACGTAGCCTGTCTACTCCGCTCAATCGTCTGTCCTTCAACCTGAAGCAGATCGCTAACGGTAATCTGGATGTTGAGATCATCTCTGCTCAGCGCAAGGATGAGATCGGCGACATTGGCCGTGCAGTGAAGTCCTTCCAGGCTGGTCTGGTTCGTGCAAAAGAGCTGGATGAGAAGCAGGAGAGGGAACAGCAGGAACAGGAAGAACGTGTGAAGCGTGTCGACGCTCTGAACGAGAGCTTCGATGTGGGCGTTCGTGATATCCTGACCACTGTGACTGATGCTGGTGGCAATCTGGAAAGTACTGCGAAGAGCATGGCAAGCATCTCTGAGCAGACCAATACTGAAGCGCAGACTGTGTCTTCTGCTTCTGAGCAGTCTCTGATGAACCTTCAGGCTGTTGCTGGCGCTGCTGAAGAGCTTTCTGCAACGGTTGGTGAGATCGACCGTGAGGTTCGTCGTTCCGCTGACGTGTCCAAGCAGGCAGCTGAGAAGGCTGCTGCGGCTGAGGTCTCCGTTAACGGGCTGATGGAAGCTGCTCAGCGTATTGGTGAAGTTGTTTCCCTGATCAATGACATTGCAGATCAGACCAACCTGCTGGCACTGAACGCTACCATTGAGGCTGCACGTGCTGGTGAGGCTGGTAAGGGCTTTGCGGTTGTTGCATCTGAAGTGAAGGGACTTGCGAACCAGACTGGTCAGGCGACTGGCGAGATCAGTGTTCAGATCCAGTCCGTTCAGGCTGAAACCGAGAAGGCTGTTGAAGCCATCAAGGAAATCAGCACTGTTATTGCTGATGTGAATGAAGCGGCCACCGCGATTGCTGGTGCTGTTCAGGAACAGGCGGTGACTGCAACTGATATCTCCAGCAACATTCAGCAGGTGACTTCCGGTAGTTCTGAAGTGGCTCAGGCCATCACCCGTGTGAGCATGATTGCAAGTGATGCTGGTCATGAAGCGGAAAATGTTCTTGGTGCTGCAAACCAGCTGACCCATCAGTCTGAAGAGCTGAAGGTGATGGTTGAAGAATACCTTGAGAACATCAGAGCAGCTTAATACCTGCCAGTTCCTATGAAGATTAGTGAAGCGCCGGGGAGACCCGGCGTTTTGCGTTTGTGGAGGCATGGGTGATTGGTGCCAAGCAAAATGCCATAAGCCGTAAATCCACATGGAGTTTTCGGGGATACGAGCTGGCTGCCTAAAACCGACAGATTGGCCTTTTCATTTCCATATTGCAGACTTATCTGTAACCTGCTGCTCCCGAATTTTTTGAAAGAAAATCATTTTGACGTGGGGGCTCTTGCCGAAGGGATTTAAGAATGGGTCAAATCAGGAAGTCTGCTGCTCACTTGGTTCTTTGTGCGGTTCTTGGTGCATCTGGCGTGATTGCGTCACAAGGTGCAGGCGCGCTGGCCAATGAGAAGACTGTTCCCTCATCACAAGCCGAGATTTCGCTTTCCTTCGCCCCAGTTGTGAAGAAAGTGGCACCAGCGGTGGTGAACGTTTATGCCAGCCGCACTGTTCAGGAACGTCGCAGAGTTTCTCCGTTCTTTGATGACCCGTTCTTCCGCCGTTTCTTTGGGGAACAGTCAGATCGCTTTGCCCCACGTTCCCGCAGCCGTGTTCAGAGCTCTCTGGGGTCCGGTGTGATTGTTTCTGAAGATGGAACGATCATTACCAACCATCACGTGATTGCGGGTGCTGATGAGGTTCGCGTCGCGCTGTCTGATCGCCGTGAGTTTGATGCAGATATCATCCTCATGGATGAGCGCACTGATCTTGCTGTGTTGAAGGTACGAGATCCTGATGGTGCCTTCCCAGTTGTACCATTCGCTGATTCTGATGGGCTTGAGGTTGGTGATCTTGTGCTTGCCATCGGTAACCCGTTTGGGGTTGGCCAGACCGTGACGCAGGGCATTGTATCAGCCGTGGCGCGCAATCAGGTGGGTGTCTCTGACTATCAGTTCTTCATCCAGACCGACGCTGCCATCAACCCGGGTAACTCCGGTGGTGCACTGGTTGATCTGAAAGGGCGTTTGGTTGGTGTGAATACGGCGATCTTCTCTCGTTCTGGCGGTTCCAATGGTATCGGCTTTGCGATCCCGGCGAATATGGTGGAAGTGGTTGCCTCTGCTGCGGATGATGGCGGTATCGTGCGGCGCCCGTGGGTTGGCACCAGCGTGCAGCCTGTCAGTTCTGATATTGCAGCAAGCTTAGGTCTGGAGCGTCCGAGCGGTGTGCTTGTGACGCGTATTCAGGATGGTAGCCCGGCTGACCGTGCTGGGATTCGCGTTGGTGACCTGATCCTTTCTGTCGGAGGCACAGAGGTTGATGATCCGGATGCTTATGGCTATCGCCTTGCCACCAAGAAGGTTGGCGGCACCACCAAATTTGAGGTGATGCGCGGTGGAGAGCCGTTCATGGTTGAAATCAGCCTGGAGCGTGCGCCGGAAACTGTGGCAAGAGACACACGGGAGATCAAAGGGAACTCGCCATTTACGGGTGTTCGGGTTATGAATCTTTCTCCGGCCGTGGCTGAAGAGCTGCGTATGTACAACGAGTTCTCTGGTGTTGTGATTGCTGATATTCAGGCGCGTAGTAATGCTGCCTATGTCGGCTTCAAACCCGGTGATATCGTGGTTGAGATCAATGGTGCAGAAGTGACAAGCACCAAAGACCTTTCCAAGCTGACAGCCAAGCGTCAGCGTACGTGGAACATCACCTTCAAGCGTGATGGTCAGCTGCGGCAGGTAAGTTTGCGATAATGCAGTCCTGAAGCGTTTACAGCTTCAAGGCTTGCGCAGAGGAATATTGAGAGACCATGAGTGATCTGTTTTCCGCCAATGGGATGGATCAACTGGAAGACAGGCCGCTTGCTGACCGCATGCGGCCTCGTGTTCTGGAGGATGTTGTCGGGCAAGGCCACCTGCTGGGTGAAGATGGTATTTTAAGCCGTATGCTGCGTTCCGGCTCTCTTGGGTCTCTCATCTTCTGGGGCCCTCCGGGGACTGGTAAGACCACCGTGGCCCGACTGCTTGCTGATGCAACGGATCTGGAATTTGAACAGATCTCTGCGATCTTTTCCGGTGTTGCGGATCTGAAGAAATGCTTTGAACGCGCCAAAGGACGGCGGATCTCTGGCAAGCGGACATTGTTGTTTGTAGACGAGATTCATCGCTTCAACCGTGCGCAGTTGGATAGTTTTTTGCCTGTGATGGAAGATGGCACCATCACGCTGGTTGGGGCGACAACCGAGAACCCAAGTTTTGAGCTGAATGCGGCGTTGCTGTCACGCTCTCATGTACTCACTTTCCAATCGCTCAATGAAGATGCCTTGATTGACCTGCTCAAGCGGGCAGAAGAGGAGATGGGGCGTGAGTTGCCTCTGGATGAGGAAGCACGTCTTTCGCTTGTTCGGATGGCCGACGGGGATGGTCGTTCTGCACTGACATTGGCTGAGGATGTCTGGCGGACAGCTGGTGAGGATGAGGTGTTTGACACTGAGCGCCTTGCTGAGGTGGTTCAGCGCCGGGCGCCGATCTACGACAAGACCAAGGATGGTCACTACAATCTCATCTCAGCGCTGCATAAATCCATTCGCGGGTCAGATCCGGATGCTGCGCTTTATTGGATGTGCCGCATGCTGGAGGGCGGGGAAGATCCGCTTTACATTATTCGCCGCCTGACGGTGATGGCCTCTGAAGACATTGGCATGGCTGATCCGAATGCGTTGGTGCAGGTGAATGCGGCGCGTCATGCTTATCAGCTGGTTGGCTCTCCAGAAGGGGAGTATGCGCTTGCGCAGGCTGCGGTTTATCTGGCGACAGCTCCCAAGTCCAATGCGTCTTATCTGGCCTATAAAGCTGCGCGTATGGATGCGCGGGAGCATGGATCTTTGGTACCGCCAAAGCATATTCTCAATGCGCCAACGACCATGATGAAGAAGATGGGATACGGTGCAAGCTACCGGTATGACCATGATGAGCCGGATGCGTTCTCTGGTCAGGACTATTTCCCTGAGAAAATGGGCCGGCAGAAGTACTATGAGCCGAATGCTCGTGGGTTTGAGCGCGATATTCAGAAGCGCTTGAGCTATTGGGATCGATTGAGAAAAGAACGCGGCAACCAGTAAGGCTGGCCACTTGTTTTAGCGAGGGCCAAAAGCACTTTGCAGGCAAACACATAAACTACACGTAACTTTGTTTGGGTTTCCCGTTTGCAATCGGGCATCCTTCTTCGCACACTGACATGAAAGAGAATCTGGTGTGTGGAATGAGGCAGCTGGAACTGAGACTTGGACTGGTGCTGTATGGCGGGGTTTCGCTTGCCATTTACATGCACGGCGTTACTCGTGAGCTGCTCAACCTGCAACGCGCCTCTCATGCTTTGCATCAGTTCCGCCGTGACCGTGAGCGCGGTGTTGAGAGCGACGTTGAGCTGGAAGGCTCCGCGAAATCCTACTTCGATCTTCTGGAGAGTTTTGGTCCGCAGCTGGATCTGCGAGTTGTGATTGATGCCATCTCGGGCGCTTCTGCTGGTGGTGTCAATGCGATCATGCTGGCACGGGCACTGGCGCATGATCTTCCGCTCAAGCACCACAGTGATTTGTGGCTGTCGCTCGCTGATGTTGACAAGCTGGCCAATGAAACCTCCGGGGTGAGCAAGCATGCCAAACGTGTGCTGGCGCCTATTCTGGATAAGCTGCTGGTGTTTCTCGGCACGGATGTTCCGCACAACAAAGAGACACGCACTAAGCTGCGGGATTTCATCAGCTCCCGCTGGTTTACACCTCCGTTTTCAGGGGAGCGGTACTCCGGTTGGCTGGTGGATGCCTGCCGTGCCATGGATGAGTATGATCGCGGTGAGACTCTGATCCCTTATGGTCAGCGGTTGGAGCTGTTTGTCACACTGACGGACTTTCATGGTGTGCTGCGCCGGATTGCGCTGCATGATCCTGAGTATATTGAGGAGCTGGATCACCGTCGGATCGTGAACTTCAATGCCATCCATCGTGTGTCCAGCGGGTTGCACAGCCAGATGAGTGCGGAATTCATTCCTGATCTGGTGTTTGCTGCACGGGCGACCTCCAGCTTTCCCGGTGCTTTCCCGCCCATGAGTGCGGCGGAGATGGATGGAGTGCTGGAGCGTCAGGGGCTGGAATGGAGTGGGCGTGAGGCGTTCATGACGAATGTGCTTCATGCCAATTGTGATGCGGAAGGGGAGCGGATCTTTATCGATGGTTCTCTGGTGATGAACAAGCCTTTCGAGCCGCTTATTGAATCCATCGCACAGCGACCGGCAGCGCGTGAGGTGGTGCGGCGACTGCTTTATCTGGATCCGTTGCCGTTCTCTCATCGTGATGTGCCTACTGATCCTGAACCTCCGGGGTTCTTCAAAAGCATCTTTGCATCTCTTGCTCACATACCGCGCAATGAGCCGATTGGTGATGAACTGCAGGAGATTGAGCAGATCAACATGAAGGTGCGGCGCATTCAGGAAGTGGCTGACGCTGCTCTGCCTATGGTGCGCCGGGAAGTGCAGAGGCTGCTTGAAAAGCATGGCAGTTTGCCTGAAACAGAAGGTGACTTTTCTGTTGTGCGGCAAGGGGCTGAGCTGAGTGCGATGGAGCAGTCTGGTTTTGCCAATGCCGGATATTTGCAGCTGCGGCTGGGACACCTTGCACACCGGGTTGTTTCTTTGATCTCCAACCTTTCTGGAGTGCAGCAGGAAGGCTGTGTTGAGAAAGGGGCGGAGGTCGTTCAGTGGTCCTGGGAGAGCGTGGAAGAGGTTGTTGTGAATGCGCTGACGTTTTCTAAGGAAGAAGATGGGGAGGCGCAGAGGGATCAGGCCAAGATCCTGAATGAGCTGAAGAGCCTCGATGTTGACTATCGTATTCGCCAGCTTCGCTTCCTGATCGAGCAGATCAACAAGTTCTATCATCATGAAGAGATTGCTGGTTCTGTTGAGTTTGCCCGTCATCTGGATGTGTTCAAACGTGAGCTATATGGGCAGATTGCCAACCTACGGAACCGGTGGTCAGAGGAGTTTTATGGCACTGAGACCATTCATCTGGCTACACTTCTCAAAGAGCCGTCTCCGCAGTTGGAGACTGTGCGCAAGGTGCTTGGTGTGCTCAGCCTGCGTATGGGGCTTTCTGATCTGGACAAACTGACAGATTCCATTGTGTTTGAAGGCGTTGGCAAGCTGGGGGATCTGAAAGCTGCGCAAGGAATCTTGGAAGGGTACATCGGGTTCCCATTCTTCGACACCAGCATGTTTCCGGTTCAGCAGGCGCTTGATGCGTTTGAGCTGCGGAAGATTGAAGTGGGGCGGATCAGCCCTAAGGATGCGCAGCTGTTGAGCCCGGGAGGTGTTGATCTGAAAGGGGCGCAGCTGCAGATGTTTGGTGCGTTCTTCAATCGCGGATGGCGCGAGCATGATTATCTGTGGGGCCGACTGAATGCAGCTGAGCGTCTGGTGCGGTTGCTGCGAGATGTTTATCAGCAGTGCCACGGTTCAGCCCGTCCCATTGCGCCGGGGGATGATATGAACCTGCGGGCGATTTTCCTTGATATCCTCGAAGAAGAAGAGGGGCATCTGGAGGATCATGCGGAGCTGGTGCAAGCGTGCCGTGATAAGGTTGACGAGGTCTTCTCTAAGGGATGTTAGCTACACAGCACTTTGTACAAGACACACTCACCAAAATCCGATAGGGAAGAGGCATGAAAAATCTCATCCTGATTGCACTTGGCGGCGGGGCAGGAGCGGTTTGTCGGCATCTGGTTTCAATGGCCGGCCTACGTCTTCTCGGGCCTTCTTTTCCTTGGGGCACTGTCACCGTAAATATTCTTGGTTCTTTGCTGATGGGGATCTTCGTTGAGGTTCTTGCTCAGCGTCTGAATGCTTCTTCTGAACTGCGTTATCTGATTGCCACAGGCTTCCTTGGTGGCTTCACCACTTTCTCAACGTTCTCGCTGGATGTGGCGGTGTTGTGGGAGCGGGGCGAGCCAATCGCGACTGTTGCGTACGTACTGGTTTCGGTGATCCTGTCTGTCTCAGCCTTGTTTGCTGGTCTTTACATCACGCGGCAGGTTCTCGCCTGATTTTGCAAGTTGGCAGCAAAAACTCATAGAAACTTGATGGTTTTTCGTTTTTGACGCGCTGAATCAGCGTGAAAGGCTTGCATGTTTGGGCGGCACCTGCCAAATGAGCGCCAACAGATTTAATAGGAACGGCTGGCGCACCCTTCGTGCTGCCGCCGCGATAAAGGTCAGGACCTTCACTCATGAGTGGCTCCCAGAAAAAAGCAGCGCCTCAGAACAAGGGTGGCAGCCCCGTCAAGATTGAGATGCGCCGCGTTGATGAAGACGACGCAGGCATCCGTCTGGACCGTTGGTTCAAAGAAAATTTCCCTGAACTTGGCTTTGGCCGTTTGCAGAAACTGCTGCGGACAAAACAGGTTCGTGTTGATGGCAAACGTGCTGAAGCTTCCACTCGTTTGGAAGCTGGTCAGGAAATCCGCATTCCACCGCTTGGTGTTGAGCTTGCTGCGGATGACCGCAAGAACGCAAAGCCGCGTGCCCGTAAGCTGGTTGACAGTGATCGCGAAGCCATTGAGCAGATGATGCTCTTTGAAGACTCTCACGTCATGGTGCTGAACAAGCCTGCTGGCCTTGCCGTGCAGGGTGGCTCCGGTCTTAAGCGTCACGTGGATGGCATGCTGGACGCCTTCACCAACCAGAAAGGTGATAAGCCGCGTCTTGTGCACCGTCTGGACCGTGAAACCTCTGGTATTCTGCTGGTCGCGAAGACACGCCGTGCGGCGCAGGAGCTGACGAAAGCGTTCCGTCATCGCAACACACGCAAGATTTATTGGGCGATGGTTGCTGGTGTGCCGAAGCCTCGTCAGGGCCGTATCTCGACTTATCTGGCACGTGATGAGGGTGAAGAGCGTATGCGCGTTGCCCGTCATGGTGATGATGAAGCGCAGCATGCAGTCAGCCTGTACAACGTGGTTGAGCAGTCCGGCCAGAAGCTTTCATGGGTGACGCTGAAGCCGGTGACAGGTCGTACGCACCAGCTGCGTGCGCATTCTGCTCATATTGGCCATCCGATCATTGGTGATCCAAAATACTTCAACATTCAGAACTGGGAGCTGCCGGGCGGCATTCAGAACAAGCTGCACTTGCTGGCACGCCGGATTGTTATTCCGCATCCGTCAGGCAATGGCGTGATTGATGTTTCTGCGCCTCTGCCGCCGCATATGCAGCAGACCTGGAACTTGCTTGGTATGGATGTGAAGGACTATGATCCTGAAGTGAATGAACCAGAATAAGCAATAGCAAAATAACGGGCTGATCTTCATGTATCTCATTGTGTTCGACTGCGACGGCACGCTCGCGGATAGCCAGGACAATATCATGATTGGTTTTACCGCAGCATATCGCTCTGTCGATCTGCCGCTGCCATCACGTGATGAGATTCTTGAAACGGTTGGTCTGACGCTGCATGTCGCCTTTGAAAAGCTGTTGGGCCGGAAAGATCCTGAGCTGATCGACAGAATGGTCAAAGGATACCAGCAGGTTGTTTGGGAAATGCGCTCTAAGGGGCGGGATTATGATCCGCTCTATGAAGGCGCAATTGAGGCTTTGAGGGAATTGGCAGACCGGGAAGATGTGCTTCTTGGTATCGCGACTGGCAAGCATTCCCGCGGAATGAAGCATCTGATCAGTTTGCATGAGCTGGAAGGTGTCTTCACCACAATGCAGACCGCGGATGTTGCGCCGTCCAAGCCGAACCCGGGCATGATTTTTCAGGCGATGAGCGAAACCGGCGTCGATCTTGAAAACACGATTATGATTGGTGATACGACCTTCGATATGCAGATGGCCCGCAATGCAGGCGTTAAATCTGTTGGGGTCACATGGGGTTATCATAGTGCTGACGATGTGAAGAGCGCTGGTGCCACCTATGTCATCGATCACTTTAAGGAACTCATTCCAGTGCTGAGCGAGCACTTCAAGTGGAATAAGGAAATCGCATAATGCGTGACATTTTTGAGCAGATTGCAGATGACATTGCAAAAGGGCCTGTTGATGCTGTTCAGGCTGCACGTGAACACACGAAACGAAACCTGCCAAAGCGGTTTTATGAGCGTGTCAGCGTTGAACTGAAAGACGACGTCTATGCTGTTCTGCTGGATGGGCGCTCCATTAAAACACCTGGCCGTAATGCTCTGGTGTTCAAAGATGAAGTGATTGCGGAAGGTGTGGCTGCTGAATGGGAGCTGCAGGAAGAAGAGATTGATCCGGGCACAATGCCGCTCACACGTATTGCCCATTCCGCGATTGATGCCGTCGAAGAGAAATTTGCCGAGGTTGCAGATGAGATCACCCGTTATGCCGGGAATGATCATCTCTGCTACCGTGCTGACTCTCCTGCTGAACTTGTTGGTCGTCAGACTGCGCAGTGGGATCCTGTTCTGAATTGGGCAGAGAAGTTGCTTGGCGGTCGCTTCAAGTTGGTTGAAGGGATCATGCATGTTGCGCAGGATGAAGCTGTAACGGCAGCTTATCGTGCTGAGCTGGACAAGTATGATGCGCTGCAGCTGGCTGCGATCCATACAGTGACATCCATTTGCGGCTCTGCTCTTCTGGCATTGGCTCTGGCCGAAAAAGCGTTTGATGCAGATACTGTCTGGTCAGCTGCTCACGTTGATGAAGATTGGAACATCGAGCAGTGGGGACAGGATGAGGAAGCTGCCCGCATTCGTCGGTTCAAGAACGATGAGTTCAATGCTGCTGCTCTTATTCTGGTGGGAGCGCCAGAGGAAAGCTAAGTGGTTTCTGACTGAGATCTGAAGTTTAAAAGCGCAGTCAGTGGCTGCGCTTTTTTTGTTGGGCGGCTTCTGTATATCGTAGAAAGAAATCAATAGTTTGTAGTATGTGGGTAATGGGATTTTAATTGCCGTGTTACTGTCGAATCTGTTCAACTGTGTGCTGCAGCCATCCGGCATAAGAATAGTGTTTAAAACGACACATCGCCAAACACGGTCATAATCACAAAAATTGAGGAACTCCGCCGATGAAACATAATGAGAAAGTTATTGAGCGGCTTAACGAGGCGCTGAAGCTTGAGCTTGGTGCCGTCAACCAGTACTGGCTGCATTATCGCCTGCTGGATGACTGGGGCTTTGGCAAATTGGCGCAGAAAGAGCGTGAGGAATCCGTTGAAGAGATGGAACATGCGGACAAGCTGATTGAACGCATCCTCTTCCTTGGCGGCCACCCAAACATGCAGACTGTGGGTGCGCTTAAGATCGGCACAAACCTGAAAGAAGTTCTGGAAGCTGATCTGGCTGGTGAACATGAGGCGCGTGAATCTTACAAGAAGAGCCGCGAGATCTGTGATGCCGAAGGCGACTATGTTTCCATGAAGCTTTTTGATGATCTGCTGGCAGATGAGGAAGGACATATCGACTTCCTTGAAACACAGCTTGAGCTTCTGGAGAAGATTGGTGAGCAGCACTATGGTGCGCTGAATGCCAACTCGGCTGATGCGAGTGAATAATCACGCTAACTGATTGTTTTGATTTGAAAGAGCTGCCCATTGGGTGGCTCTTTTTTGTTGGGTTAAAGTTGTTTGCTTCCAGCTAGAGTGCGCAAAAAAAACTTATCCCCCTTGCCGAAAACCTCCTTAAGCTTGTTCTCGTGCCCACGCATTCGGGCAGGAGTGGACCGTCCATTCCGTGGCGTGGGCGGGGTTGGGCTACTGGCATGAGGTAACGTATCGTGTCGGGAGGTCCGGTGAAGCGCCATACCCTATTGAGACCACAGTGGTAGTAGGGAGCTTGGGGTCGTTCCGGAGGGCGTCCGGTGGTGACAAGAAATTGTCAATGACAGGGGAACCTGTCAGTCGCGTCTGTCCGAGAGGGAGCCCGCGTGTTCATGATAAAAGGCCCGGGCGAGGCGAACAGCCAATGCCGAAGAAACATTTTTAACAAGTAGCGCAGGCAGAGCCTGTTCGCCTTGCTCCACCCGTTTTAGCGGGAACTCTAATTCTCCAACACCGCCTGTTACCAGCGCGGTGCTATAGGTGCTTTAGAGTGTATTGCCGAAAAGTGCCTCCAGTTTCCAATTGGAATACGCGTAAAGCCAAAGTTTAAAGCTTGGCGCGTGAATTTAAATGAATGCGGCATGCTTTAGGCTTCATTAGGAACGATCGGGGATTTGGGTTGGCGGTGTGCTGGGCTGAACTATGTTTATGGGGTCAATACTCGTTTGGGGGACGGTTCTGAACGAGTTGCATTTTCATCTGCATTCCCAAAGGAGCAGTGCTCGCACTGAGATCTCATGAAAGCAAAAGACGGTGTCATTGAACGTTTGAACAAAGCCCTTTCCATGGAGCTCGGGGCTGTCAATCAATACTGGGTGCATTTCCGGCTTCTTGAAGATTGGGGCTACACAAAGCTTGGCAAGAAAGAGCGGGCCGAGTCGATTGAAGAAATGCAGCATGCTGACCGTTTGGTTGAGCGCATTGTGTTTTTGGAAGGTCATCCAAACCTGCAGACCATCGCTCCGCTGCGTATCGGCACATCTGTGAAAGAAGTGCTGGAGGCTGATCTGGCTGGAGAGCGTGAGGCGATTGAGTATTACAGCGAATCCCGTGTGTTCTGTGAGCAGCAAGGGGACTTCGTGACCATGGCACTTTTTGATAGTTTGCTGGCTGATGAAGAAGGACACTGCGATTTTCTTGAGACTCAGTTGGAGCTTCTTGAGCAAATAGGCGAAGAAAAATATGGATTGCTCAATGCGGGCAGTGCGGATGAGGCCGAGTGAGATTTGCTGATTTATCGGCAAAGAATGCTTGGTTTCCCAAGGGTTATGGCGTGTTGGGTTGAGGTGGTTTGCGGTTGCATCGTAAGAAGCTTCTCAATCCAACGGCTTACTAGTTTTTTTGCTTAGGGGCGTGTTAGGAGATAACTCAGTTAGATTGGGAGCTGAGATATCTTATGAAGGAAGTTCTAGCTGAATTAGAAAAAAGACGTGATGAAGCGCGGCTTGGTGGGGGACAGCGCCGAATTGATGCGCAGCATAAACGCGGAAAACTCACCGCACGAGAGCGCATTGAAATTCTGCTAGATGAAGGTTCCTTCGAAGAATTCGATATGTTCAAGCAGCACCGCTGTACCGAGTTTGGTATGGAGGAGACGCACTTCCCGGGTGACGGTGTTGTTGCTGGTTGGGGTACGGTCAATGGCCGTACGGTTTACCTCTTCTCAAAAGACTTCACCGTATTCGGTGGATCGCTTTCTGAGACCCACGCAGAGAAAATCATGAAGATCCAGGATATGGCGCTGCAGAACCGCGCGCCGATCATTGGTATTTTCGATGCAGGTGGAGCTCGTATTCAGGAAGGTGTTGCGGCACTTGGTGGATACGGCGAAGTGTTCTGGCGCAATATTCAGGCGTCCGGTGTTATTCCGCAGATCTCCGTGATCATGGGCCCATGTGCTGGTGGTGATGTGTATTCCCCGGCGATGACAGACTTCATCTTCATGGTGCGCGATACATCCTACATGTTCGTGACTGGTCCGGATGTTGTGAAAACCGTAACCAATGAGACTGTGACGGCTGAGGAGCTGGGCGGTGCGAGCATTCACACTACCAAGTCCTCCATTGCGGATGGTGCATTTGATAACGATGTGGAAGCGCTGTTGCAGATCCGCCGTCTGGTGGATTACCTGCCGATGAACAATCAGGCTCCGCTGCCTGAGCTTTCCGTTTATGATGATCCGTCTCGTTTGGATGAAAGTCTCAATACGCTGGTTCCGGATAATCCGAACAAGCCGTATGACATGCGTGAGCTGATCCTGAAGACCGTGGATGAGCGGGATTTCTTCGAGATTCAGGAGAGCTTTGCCGGAAACATCATCACGGGCTTTGGCCGCGTTGAAGGGCGTACCGTTGGTATCGTTGCCAACCAGCCGATGGTGCTTGCTGGCGTTCTGGACAGTGATGCAAGCCGTAAAGCTGCGCGTTTTGTGCGCTTCTGTGATTGCTTCAACATTCCGCTGGTTACTTTTGTTGATGTTCCGGGCTTCCTGCCGGGTACAGCGCAGGAATATGGCGGGTTGATCAAGCATGGCGCAAAACTGCTGTTTGCTTATGGTGAGGCGACTGTTCCGAAGATCACTGTGATCACGCGTAAGGCCTATGGTGGCGCTTATGATGTGATGAGCTCCAAGCACATCCGCGGTGATGTGAACTACGCTTGGCCATCTGCTGAGATTGCAGTGATGGGCGCGAAAGGTGCGGTTGAGATCCTTTATCGCAATGAGCTGGGTGATCCTGAGAAGATTGCCGAGCGGACAAAGGATTATGAAGACCGGTTCGCGAACCCGTTTGTGGCTGCAGAGCGTGGGTACATTGATGAGGTGATCATGCCTCAGTCTACCCGGATGCGGATCTCTCGTGCGCTGGCAATGCTGCGGACCAAGAACCAGCAGATGCCATGGCGTAAGCACGACAATATTCCGCTCTAAGACAGAGCTTGTGATTTCTGAAAAATGAAAACCCCGGCCTTCGTGAAAAGGTCGGGGTTTTGTTGATAGGGGAGAGGGGGACTAACTTGAGGCGAGTTAGGTCTTAGTTTTCGTCGTTCTCAACCACACAGGTGTAACCGATGAGGGAATGGTTGGAATCTTTGGTTACAACGTAGGCGCGCTGTGTTTCTTCGTGTGGGCCACAGAAGGAACCATTTGCAACGTAGCGATCGTAAAGACCTGGACCGGTTGCCAGAACGACTGCGCCTTTATCCTGAACCAGAGCTTTCACCTGGGAGCCTGTGAGGTCAGTTGTGCTTGTGAGGGGAACATTCATTGCCTGAGCAACGGAAGCAGCAGAAACGAGGCCGAGTACGGAAAGGGTTAGTGCGATCTTTTTCATTGTATTAGCTTTCGGTTTTTAATTCTTATGGGAACTTGGGGAGGGAAAGGCCGGAGGCACAGCCTTTCCCTGGGGCTTTGTGATGGGCGTGCTTCTAACTTTGGGGCGAGTTAGAAAATTAGCTGTTTTTGTCGTCAACCACGCATGTGTAACCAATGAGGGAATGGTTGGAGTCTTTGGTCACCACATACGCTTGTTGGGTTTCTTCATGTGGTGCACAGTAAAATCCATTCGAGACATAACGATCGTAAATGCCAGGTGCAGTTGATAGGACGATTGCACCTTTGTCTTGAACCAGAGCCTTTACTTCAGAGGCTGTGAGATCACTAGTACTTACTAAGGCTGCTTGAGCCATTGAAGCAGCAGAAACGAGGCCGAGTACGGAAAGGGTCAGAGCGATCTTTTTCATTGGGATTACTTTCTATTTTTACAATATCAGTTTTTTTGAGAGGGAAAGACTGGGGAGGAACAGACTTTCCCAAGGGGGATGTGACTTTATTGCCTTTGAGCAAATGGAACTTAGCGTTCTTTATCGTCAGTTACGCAGGTATAACCAATCAATGCGCGATTAGAGTCTTTCGTGACGACATACGCATGCTCTGCTTCTTGGTGTGGTGCGCAGTAGAAGCTATTGGCAACAAAGCGGTCGTAGAGGCCTGGACCGGTTGCAAGTACGATTGCGCCTTTGTCCTGAACGAGTGCCTTTGCTTCAGAAGCGGTCAGGTCACCAGTGTTGACCAGAGCTGCCTGAGCGATGGAAGCAGCAGAAACGAGGCCGAGTACGGAAAGGGTCAGAGCGATCTTTTTCATTTGTTTTACTTTCGAATTTATACAGTTTTGGTCATTGTTCAGAGGGAGAGACTGGGAGGAGCAGTCTTTCCGATGGGATTTTGCCGATCTTCATTATTATTTCGGCGCGTCTTTTGAATTTAGACTGATGGAAGGCAGTTTCTTGCCCTCTTACATCTTTCTGTCTTTAGTTATTGTTCTCTTTATCAAGCTAATTTCTGAGTATTTACTCTAAATCGTTTGCTTGGTGTGTGTTGTTGTTCGTTGATGATTGTATGTTTACTGGATTTTTTTGAGTAAGATGTGTTCTGAAACACAAAATTATCTTTTCGCAACTTTGAATTTTGGTTGGTAACGAATTCGTGTCTTCGTGTTCTTGGGGATTACTTGCGTGTCTGTGATCAAGCTCACACTTTTGCTTGTGGGTGGTGCAAAAAAGTTGTCGCAACCACATGTTGGTGACGTGCGTGATGCTTCCGGCAAGTTTGAGGATGTGGATTATGGATTCGACAGCATTAGAAGAGGGGCGGAAAAGCCGCCTCTTTTTCCATGTGTGGATGTTTTGCCGTTCTTAATCGAAGATGTCGGATCCGAAGGGACCTTCACCGCTGTTGTAGCCGGGTTCACATGAATAGCCGATGAAGCAGCGTTTCTGATCCTTTGTGGGAACCCATCGGCTCATTAAGCGCTCATAGGGCTGGCAGAACTGTAGGCCTGCTACAAACCGATCGTAAGTTCGGGCACCAGTGCTTAATACGATGCCGCCAGCACGCTGAACAACTGAGCGAGCTTCCAGGCAGGACATTTGGCGAGTGTCAGGGCGGGCAAACGCAGAGGTAGAAACTATGAGGGCCAGAGTGCTCGTTAATACGAGTAGGGTCGATGTTCTCATAGCGTCCTCCTTCTTTACTGGTTCTGCCGTGTGCGTGGTGAGCAGCGATAACCGATCTGGCAGGCGTTGCTGTCTTTGGTCGGAGCCCACTCCCGGCGCAGGACTTCATTATGAAGGCAGTATCTTATGTCACTGACAAAACGCTCATAGGTGCGTGGCCCTGTGGTAAGGACAACGCCACCTCGGCTGTTGACCAGCTGTTTGGCTTGTTCACATGTCAGGTTGCGTGCATCCGGTCTGGCCTGTGCGTTGGCTGAGCCTACCCACATCAGGGTTATGAGGCTACCGGCAATAATAGTGGCGGAGGCATTTCGCATGGGGTCTTTTGCCTTACAAAGCAGATAAAGAGAGGCTGATAATCAAGCCGCGTTCCATCCGTTTTGCAGGCAAAAGCCCAAAACTGCGAGTATCAAGGTGAGCCGTGGTTAGCCGGCTCTAAAGAAGAAATGACTGATTTAACCGTTTGCGGCAGCGCGGGCGCGGGTAACTTCCACACCAAAGCCACCTGTATGCACTGGCACCGGAGCAGATGGTTTGTTCACTTTGACGGTGATTTTGGAGATTCGCACATCCATGGCGAACACTGCATCGCAAATGGCTCCTGCAAGGCGCTCCAGTAGGTTAAAGCGGGAGTTGGTTACAACATCCTCTACTGTTTTGGCCAGTGTGCCGTAGCAGATGGTGTCTTCATAATCGTCTGAAACAGTTGCTTTTTCAAAGTCCGCCCAACAGGTGAGGTCGATGATAAAGCGTTGACCCAACTTGGCTTCTTCATCATGCAGGCCGTGGAATGCAAAGAATGACAGACCTTCCAGAAATATCTTGTTTTCATTCATTGTTTGGCTCCTGAGGGGATCTTTACTGTTGGAGACCTGTGTTGCCAGAGCTTGCTCGGAAACACAACGCTTTTCCTTGGGAAATGCGCTGCATATAGATGAAAGAGCAGTTCAATTTGCGATTTAATAGCATCTATTGCCCCTACGAAAGTGCGATGGTTCTTCGCCCTATTGTGAGGTTGCGGAAGTGCGTAGAGATGCCTACAACCCTGCACTGTAAATAAAGAAGGTGTGTATGTGGGATGGGCATGTTTTCAAAGATTCTGATCGCAAACCGTG
Organism: Pseudovibrio sp. SCP20; assembly: GCF_057774105.1. Lineage (NCBI taxonomy): Bacteria > Pseudomonadati > Pseudomonadota > Alphaproteobacteria > Hyphomicrobiales > Stappiaceae > Pseudovibrio > Pseudovibrio sp. SCP20. The sequence continues at coordinate 33,135 of NZ_JBYMDH010000007.1, forward strand.
GGGAAATCGCTTGCCGTGTTATTAAAACGGCGAGATCGATGGGGATCAAAACGGTTGCTGTTTACTCTGATGCGGACCGGGATGCGCTTCATGTAGAGATGGCTGATGAGGCTGTTCACATTGGTGAGCCGGCTGCAGCCAAATCATACCTCGTAATCGACAAAATTATTGATGCATGTAAACAGACCGGCGCTGAAGCTGTTCATCCGGGCTATGGCTTCCTTTCCGAGCGCGCAGAGTTTTGCGAGCGCTTGAAGCAGGAAGGTATTGTCTTTATCGGGCCGAACCCAAAAGCAATTGAGGTGATGGGAGACAAGATCACCTCCAAGCGCTTTGCCGCTGATGCTAATGTTTCTACCGTACCAGGCTACATGGGCCTGATTGAAACCCCTGAAGATGCCAAGCGCATTGCTGCTGAAATCGGATATCCGGTGATGATCAAGGCCTCCGCCGGTGGTGGTGGTAAAGGCATGCGTATTGCCTGGAACGATGAAGAAGCCATGGATGGCTTTGATCGCGCCAAGTCAGAAGCTGTCAGCTCCTTCGGTGATGATCGTATCTTTATCGAAAAATTCATCGAGAACCCGCGCCACATTGAAATTCAGGTGATGGGTGACAAGCACGGCAATGCGATCTATCTGGGCGAGCGTGAATGTTCTATTCAGCGCCGTAACCAGAAGGTCATCGAAGAAGCGCCGTCTCCGTTGCTGGATGAGGAAACTCGTCGCAAGATGGGTGAGCAGGCCGTTGCTCTGGCCAAGGCTGTAGACTACGACAGTGCTGGTACTGTTGAGTTTGTGGCAGGGCAGGACAAGAGCTTCTACTTCCTTGAAATGAACACCCGTCTGCAGGTGGAGCATCCGGTGACAGAACTGATCACCGGTGTTGACCTTGTTGAGCAGATGATCAGTGTTGCTGCTGGAGAAGAGCTCTCCATCAAGCAGGATGAGGTGAAGCTGAATGGTTGGTCAGTTGAGAGCCGCATCTATGCGGAAGATCCTTACCGCAACTTCCTGCCGTCTATTGGCCGCCTGACACGTTACCGTCCACCTGTTGAAGGTAAGCATGACGGGTATGTGGTTCGTAATGACACCGGTGTTGTTGAAGGCTCCGAGATCTCCATGTTCTACGATCCTATGATCGCGAAGCTGGTGACTTATGCGCCGACCCGTGCAGAAGCCATTGAAGGTATGAGCACTGCGCTTGATGAGTTTCAGGTGGATGGTATTCAGCACAACGTGCCGTTCCTTGCATCCCTGATGAAGCACCCACGCTGGCGTTCTGGTCAACTGGCTACGAGCTTTATTGCTGATGAATATCCGGATGGCTTTGAGCCAGCGACACCAGATGCGGAGGCCCGCAGTGTGTTGGCGTCTGTAGCGCTTTCCATGCATCTGATTGAGCGTGAGCGTCTGGACCATCTGCCGGGCCGACTACGTCCGCATCATGGCGGTGTGCGTCGTGAGTGGGGTGTACTGATCAATGGTGAGAAGCTGGATGCTGAGCTGATTGAGGGTATGGCTGTTACGCCGCTTGATATCGATGTTTGCGTCGAAGGCAGTCCACGTGCCCGTGTTGCTTCTTCCTGGGTTCCAGGTGACATGCTCTGGAAAGGTCAGGTTGGTGAGCGCAATGTAAGCGTTCAGGTGCGCCCGGTTGAAAACGGCTACCAGCTGGACTGGCAGGGCTATTCAGTTGTTGCCAAGGTGATGACACCTCGCAATGCTGAACTTGCTGCTCTGATGCCTGAGAAGGTTGCTCCAGACACATCCAACCTGCTGCTTTGCCCAATGCCGGGTCTTGTTGTTTCGCTTCATGTGGAAGAGGGGCAGGAAGTGAAAGCTGGTGAGCAGCTGGCGATTGTTGAAGCCATGAAAATGGAAAATGTGCTTCGGGCAGAACGTGATTGTGTGGTAAGCGCTATCAAGGCTGCTCCGGGCGACAGTCTAGCGGTTGATGCCGTTATCATGGAATTTGAATAAGGAGTTGGCGCAAAGCCAATTCCTATATTGAGGATTTGGCTTTGCGCACTCTGCTTTTTGATCTGGATGGAACGCTGACAGACCCTTTTGTTGGCATTGTAACGAGCGTTCAGTATGCTCTTGAAAAGCTTGGCCGGGACGTTCCTCCAGCTGAAGACCTCGCCTTTATTATCGGGCCTCCTCTTACAGAAACGTTCCGCCAGCTTCTGAATACAGAAGATGAAGAGCTGATCCTCGAGTGCATTCGCTTGTATCGGGAGCGTTTTACGACTGTCGGTCTTTACGAAAACGAGCGCTATGAGGGGATAATTGAACTCCTTCAGGCTGCCAAAGACCGTGGAGATCGGTTGTTCGTGTGTACTTCCAAGCCTTGGGTTTACGCTGAAAAGATCATTGCTCATTTTGAGATGGATGACCTGTTTGAAAAGACCTATGGCTGCGAGCTGGATATGACCCGCGGCAACAAAGTGGATTTGCTGGCTTACTTGCTGGAGCAGGAAAGTCTGGATGCATCTCATTGCATTATGATTGGTGATCGCAAGCATGATGTTATTGCTGCGAAGGAAAATGGTGTGGAGTCAATCGGTGTACTCTGGGGTTATGGTTCCGAAGAAGAGATGGCCGATTGCGGTGCTGATACTGTCGTCTCCTCTCGTGAAGAGTTGGCCGCTCACCTAGCCGACACCCTTGTTGCCTGATCCTTTTTGTAATGAGTTGAACTGATGCCGATTTATTTTGCTTATGGCCGTCTGATGAATCCGAAGATCATGGCAAGCCGCTGCCCGCAGGCCAAACCGTTGGGGCCAGCTTCCATGGATGGTTATCGCTTTATCATCACCACAGAAGGTGTCCCTTCCATGGTGAAGGCGCCTGGAAAGCGTGTGCATGGTGTTCTATGGGATTGCCGTATCGGTGATGTGACTGTTGTTGATGGAGCTGAGGCACTTTTCCGCAAAGGGCTCGACAAGGTCTTCCTTCCCGTGCGCAGTGGTGGGCAGAACAAGTCAGCAATTATCTACCTGAGCCGGACTGCCAGCACTGGGAAGCCGCATGCCAAAGCGTGGGAAGGTGTTTTGGAAGCAGCTGAGCATTGGGATTTTCCAGAAACGTACAGAGAAGAGCTGCGTCAGTGGGATCTGCGCTAGAGTTTTGCGAGCTATAAAAGTGCATTTGTGGGCTGACAGACCGTTCACAAATGTGTTTTCAGTTAGACTGAAAGACAACTCGCAATTTCCTGAGAATCTGTTAGAAAACAAGTCTCCCCAAGTTGGGAGATAATTCTCAGGGCGGGGTGAAATTCCCTACCGGTGGTGATTGTCCTTAGGGGCATAAGTCCGCGAGCGCCTTCTTTACTTAGGGAAGGGTCAGCAGATCCGGTGAGATTCCGGGACCGACGGTTATAGTCCGGATGGAAGAGAATGTAGGTGAGGGGTGTTCTAATGAACGCTGTTTGCTTGCGCGTCCTGATTCAATGAAACTTGGCGGTTTGCCGTCCTTTGGATCAGAAAGATTTCTTATGTTTAATCTGTTTTTGAATAGTGATTACGAGGTGCGTGTATGAGTACATCACGCAGTTCAACTCGTGCGTCTGCTGCTGTTGTGGGCGCAAGCTGGATGGTGTTTGCTGGTGCAGCGTTTGCTGTGACCAACTCTGCCATGCAGTATCTGACCATGGTGCAGGGGCTGAGCTCCACCAGTGCAACCTTCTGGCAATACCTGATTTCGCTTGTTGCGATGGTGCCGGTGATCTGGCGCATTGGTGTTGACGGCTTGCATACTGAGCAGCTTGCTCTGCACCTCTTCCGCGTTTTTCTGGCTGCGCTGGGCGTGCAGTTCTGGGTTGCTGGGTTGGCAAATGGTGTGCCGATCTGGCAGGGCATCGCACTTTTGATGACATCCCCGTTCTTTGTGACTATTGGCGCTGCTGTTTTTTTGCGTGAAAAAGCAAGTGGGCAGCGCTGGGTTGCGACAGCGGTTGGCTTTGTGGGCGGTATGATCATTCTCAGCCCGTGGGATGAAGCGTTCCAGCTGGTTGCGTTCCTGCCGATTATCGCAGCGCTGCTATGGGGTTCCTCCATCCTCTGCATGAAAAAGCTGGAAGAAAGCGAGAGCCCTCAGTCTGTTACGCTTTATCTGCTTCTGCTGCTAACACCGGTTAATCTGGTTCTGGCGCTTCTGGCTCCAGGTGGTCTTTCGATACCTGAAGGCATGAATATGTGGTGGTTGATCATTCTGGCAGGGCTGCTGGGTGCGATTGCACAGGGCTCGCTGGCGATGGCCTATGAGAAGGTGGATGCAGCTTACTTGCAGCCGTTTGACCATCTGAAGCTGCCGCTCAATGTTCTTTGTGGCTTCATCGTCTTCAGCTGGGTGCCTCCGGGCAATCTTTGGCTGGGAGCGGCGCTGATCATTGGCGCATCGCTGTACATTGTGCATGTGGAGCGTCAACAGGATTAATCAAAAAGCCCGGCCAAGTTGCCGGGCTTTTCTTTTGTTTATGAACTAGTTGAACCAGACAGCAAAGGCGCCGAAGTTCCTGCTTAAAGGGCGGCTTAAGGTGCGCATGAAGTCACCATCCCAGATTTCACCTTGTTCGATGTAGTTTACGGCGTTTGGTCCGGTGATAAAGAGAACAAGGTCGAAGCTCTCTGCTGTGTCAAAGAATGACTTCATGTTGATCCCGCCGTCAAACACCATGTGAGGGATCAACACTTCACCATTCAGCACTTTTTCTGAGGCTTTCACCGCTTCCAGCCAACTGTCGATGGTTTGCTGTGTGACAGGGAGAGTCTGAAACGGGCTGGTCTGGTTGGCGTTGGGGAGCCATTCGTGGTCGTTGTCGGTTTCCTTCTGAATGAGTTCCCAGGTTTCATAGTTCAGTTGCATAACCTGCAGAAGGTTCTGACGGGTCGCTTTGAGGCGATCGGGGTTCTCTACAGTCCAGTTGATGGAATGCAGGAAAGTGATTGGGGTTGCGAGTGCGCCTAGATCACGTGGACCACCTGCTTTTCCTTTTTCCTGCAGCTGTTTGCCATAGGTGGTGGCATCCGGGCCAAAGACGCTATGGAACGTCATGTCGTAGGTGCTCTCATAATCGAATGCGAGCAGGAAATTGCCTACTGACATGAGGAGGTTAGAGTAGCCTTGCAGCCACTTTGCGTCTGCCAGATCAAAGGTGATAGGAAACGTTGTTGTATCATCCTCAAGTGTGAATGGGCTGCGTCTGGAAAGGCTTGAGAGGATCTCTGCGAGGTTTTCGTAGGGTTCAACGGTGCCGCTGTTGTCGGCATCCAGATTGATCTTCAGAAGGTCAACTTGCAGTTTGACTGGTTGATTGGAGATGCCTGCCAGTGTGTCGTTGGCTTCTTTCAGCTGAGCGACGAACCGTTCCAGCATCTCCCGTGTTTTTTGATAGGTGACTGGCTCTGGGGTTGGATTGGGGGCGACTTGAACGCGGAAAATCGGGAGGAATGCGCGCAGGCTTCTGTTCGGGGAGGTGTTGCCTGCACCGTATTTGTAAAGATCCTGCTGCAGGCCCTGGAGGGCGTTCAGGAACTGCAGGGCGCCTAACGCGAGTTTGGCCTGATTGCTTTCAGGGTTTTGTGCGGTGTTTTTGCTGAATGTGGCAATGCCGGTCTGGTAGTCCGCTGTCTCGATGATCGCATTGAAATCGCTGATATAATCAGTCTGTGAGAGGGCTTGCGTCGGTAGAAGTGCCGTGGCTGCGGATAAAGAAAGAGCAGTCAGGCGGGATTTGAGAAAATTCATAAAGTCTCTCCTAAAGGTCTACCTATTAGATATGGGAATTGATGTTTTTTTTATGGCTTGCAATCTAAGGCTGTGGCGAGGCTGGGCAGTGTTGCCGGTTTCGTCGTCTGAAACGAAAAAGCTTTGTTTGTGAAGGCTTTAAGCGCACCGGGAGATAGCAATGAAGACCACACACTTTTCCATCACGGGATTGGTGCAGGGGGTTGGCTATCGGGCCTGGCTTTATAAAAAGGCCGGGATGCTGGGTGTTTCGGGCTGGTGCAAGAATAATGAAGACGGATCAGTGGAGGCAGTTGTTACCGGTGATCCGGAAAAGGTAGACGCCTTGCTGATGGCTGTTCAGCAAGGCCCTGTTGGTGCAGAAGTTGAAGCGGTCACGCTTTTGGGTGAAGCCCCGGAAGAGAAGGGCTCGTTCCGCATCGAGTACTAGTTATTCACCCTCTGGCTTTTGCGCCAGACCGGATGGACCTATGGAATGCGTAGGGCCGAAGATCTCTTCGAACTGCTCACGCAGAATGATATCCACCTCAGGCATCGTCAGTGGCAGGCCCAGATCAACGAAGCTGGTGACACCATGCTTTTGCACGCCGCAGGGGACAATGCCGGTGAAGTGTTCCAGATCAGGGTCGACGTTTAAAGAGATGCCGTGGAATGTTACCCACTTGCGCAGGCGGATGCCGATGGCTGCGATCTTGTCTTCAACATCCTTACCCTTTTCCGGACGCTGAACCCAGACGCCAACACGATCTTCCCGTCTTTCCCCGCGTACGTGGTGTTGCCACAGGGTGTCGATGAGCCACTGTTCAAGGGCTGCTACGAACGCGCGTACGTCTTGCTGGCGGCGCTTCAAATCGAGCATAACATAAGCAACACGTTGTCCCGGACCGTGATAAGTATACTGCCCTCCGCGGCCCGTTTCATAAACCGGGAAGCGATCTTTGGCGATCAGGTCAACAGGATCGGCGCTGGTGCCAGCTGTATAAAGAGGCGGATGTTCCAGAAGCCAGACGCGTTCGTTGGCTTCGCCAGCGGCGATTGCGGCAACACGCTCTTCCATTTCTTTCTGTGCAACATCGTATGGCACGAGTTCGTCATCAATCACCCACTCAACAGGTGGAGAACCTTCTAAGGGTAAGAAGTCTGTTTTAAGGGTTTGACGATCAGCCATGTTGTTATCCCAAAATGATCTGCGGATTTCGGTTAGTTGGTTTGCCCTAATGAGATGTAAGCGTCTACACTAAAAATAACAGGGCACCAACTCACAGAGTAGGGACTGGTGCATTTTATTCCCTCTGATGGAGCAGGACATAGATGAACAGGTTCGATGATATCTCCGTCGATATTTCGGTGGTGCTGGGTAAATCTGAAATGCCAGTGCACCAGTTGTTGCGCATGGGACGCGGTGCGGTGATTGAGCTGGACACCCATGAAGCGGATGATGTGACGATTTTGGCAAACAATACGCCGGTGGCCGAGGGGCAGGTGACTGTGGTTGGCGATAAAGTTGGCATTGTTATTACAAAGGTTCTGCAGCGTGCTGTGGAAATGCGGCCCGTAAACATGGAAGATCGCATCTGAAATATCGCGTGCAGTGGATAAGTCCCCGTCCAAAAGAGGTTTTTTCGATTTTTTTCCTCTGCACTGTGAATTTTTGAAAAAGGGTACTTGCGCAGGTTCGAGGGGTTGGCTATATCACCGCTCACCGGCCGACGGGGCGAGGCAAACAAGCCAGACACTCCAACGGCAAGCCAAGGTTTTGCGGCCGTGGCGGAATTGGTAGACGCGCAGCGTTGAGGTCGCTGTGGGGTAACTCCCGTGGAAGTTCGAGTCTTCTCGGCCGCACCAAAAGCCCCGAGCTCTTTTAAGAGCCGGGGTTTTTTGCTATCTAAGCCTCTGTCTTTTCACAGTATATAAAAATACAGCATCGCTTTATCAGGCGAGGGCTCAGGCATTTGCGTTGGTTTGCGTTTTTATGCGTCTATTTGCGTTTTTTATGGTTTGGGTGCGTTCCTATGTTTCCTCTGGATTTCCTGAAGGGCGCACGGGCCTACCCCAAAAAGAACGCAGTTTGATGTAAATCGTGAATTCTTCGCAAAAGGATTGCACGGTCAGAGAAGGTCGCTATAAACACAAACCTGTGCACAGGGACCTTGGTACCAGAGGCATTTCAATTTTCAGCAATACTGAAGGACGATGCTCACGTTAAGCATTTGACTGAACAACCAGTGGAGGTCTCGTGACCCAATCGGAAAATCCCGGTGCGCTTCATGCTGCGCCCCCTCCACCACATGTTCGAGATGCCAGTGGACACCTTGATACGGACTTTGTAACGCGCGTTGAAGAAGCTCTGGATACGCGCGATGCTGCTGTTGTGCGCGAGCTGGCGGGTAATCTGCACGAAGCAGATATGGGTGACCTGCTGGAGATGCTGCGCGAGGATGATCGCGTTCTTCTTATTCAGCTGCTGGGTGAAGAGTTTGACTTCGCCGCTTTGACCGAAACCGAAGAGCCTGTGCGTGCGCAGGTTTTGGATGCATTGCCGGATGGGGATGTTGTTGAGGGCATTGGCGAGCTTGAGTCCGATGATGCGGTTTATCTGCTTGAGGACATGGAGCAGGAAGAGCAGGAGAAGATCCTTGCTCAGCTGCCCAATGTGGATCAGGTTCAGATTAAGCGGGCGCTTGAATTTCCTGAAGATTCTGCCGGTCGTATTGTTCAGACTGACTTTATTGCGGTGCCACCCTTCTGGACAGTGGGGCAGGTGATTGACCATCTGCGCAGCTCCAAAGATCTGCCTGACAGCTTCTATGAGCTTTATGTGGTTGATCCGGGGTTCCGCCTGTTGGGTGCTGTGGCGCTGGACCGGTTGCTGCGCACCAAACGCTCCAAGAAGATCTCCAAGATTATGGAGGAGACCCGCCATTCTGTTCTGGTGACTGATGATCAGGAAGATGTGGCGCGCTTGTTTGAGCGCTATAACCTCGTTTCTGTTGCTGTGACCGACACCTCCGAGCGCTTGGTTGGTATTGTGACGGTTGATGACATCGTTGACGTCATTCAAGAAGAGGCTGAGGAAGACATGTTGGCGATGGCTGGTGTGGGTGATGAGGAGATCTCTGACAGCGTTCTGGAGATTGCCAGATCTCGCATTTCCTGGCTCTCGGTGAATGTGTTCACCGCCATTTTTGCTGCGTTTGTTATCTCTATTTTCTCGGCCACCATTGAGCAGATGGTGGCGCTGGCTGTGTTGATGCCGATTGTGGCGTCCATGGGAGGGAACTCTGGAACGCAGACCATGGCCGTTACCGTGCGCGCGATTGCCACTCAGGAGCTGAACAGGCGTAACATCCTCAGGGTTTTACGGCGTGAGCTGTTGGTGGGCATCATCAACGGTGTGGGCCTTGGAGTACTGATTGGTGCTATTGCGGGGGGCTGGTTCCTCAACCCAGAACTTGGGGTGGTTATTGGCAGTGCAGTTCTGATTAACTCTATCTGCGCTGGTTTGTTTGGATTGCTGGTTCCAATGGGCTTAGAGAAAATTGGAGTGGATCCTGCCATTGCTTCTTCAGTTTTTGTGACCACCATAACGGACGTTGTTGGCTTCTTTACATTTTTGTTCCTGGCTGCATGGTGGTTCGGTCTGCCGTTTTAGCCAATCAGGAGGTTAGAATGGATGCACCGGGTATCAATGGAATTGTCGAAACTGCTGTTTATGTTGATAATTTTGCCGAGTCGCATCAGTTCTACGGCGACCTTTTAGGGCTGAACCGTGTCGTTGAGGGGGAGCGTATGCATGGCTATGACGCAGGCCCCAACCAGATGCTTCTGGTTTTCCGGCGCGATGTGTGTGGCGATGATGTAGACAGCCCTTTCGGTATGGTTCCCGGACACAGCACGAATGGTCCTTCCCATTTCGCCTTCGCCATTTCCCGTAGTTCTTTGATTGAGTGGCGGGAGTATCTGGAAGACAAAAAGATCCCGATCAGCAGTGAAGTTCGTTGGCCGCAAGGCGGGGTGAGCTTGTTCTTTCGTGATCCTTTTGGCAATGTAGTGGAGCTGGCCACGCCAGGGCTTTGGCCGAACTATCAGGATTAGAGCTGGCTTCTCCTGATGGCCTGAATTGCCGTAATTTGCTGATCCTTAGAACAGCCTCGTGAGGGGTATCTTTCCTTTTGGCCGCTATACTCTTCCGGCGGCAGCTGCACGGCTGGCCGGGAGGAGGATGTCATGGTTCAGCACTGCAAGATCATCATCAGAAACCGAAGCAAAACGGCCTGCCGTTTCTATCTGTTCCAGCTGCAGCCGACCTATGTGGTTGTGGGTGGTGAAGTGCCTGAGGTTCACTCCTGCTGTATTTGTGCTGGTGAGGTTGAGCCCTACAGTATGTCCGGTGCTGAGCTGGAGTTCGCTTTCAAGGAAGTCGTGCTGGCTGGTGCTGTTCATGAGAAGAGCGCTTCAGTTGGTGCTCGCCGTTTCGCTTCACCTACCGGGAATGATGAGAGTGATGCACTGGCATTTGCCATGCAACGGGTGGTGGGGACGCAGAGTTCTGAAGATGCTGTTTCCATCAATAGCACGTGGTTAAGCGTGGCGCCGCTGGGCCTATCTCCCTCAACCAATGAAACCGGTGTGACCCTGCGCAGTTTCAGGATGCATACGCCTGCGGTTCCAGATGAGGAGCTCGCCGATGTTTACTGCGGCAATGCCATTCAGCATCAGGATGGGCAGGTGGTGCTTTCCAGTTTCGTCAGGCCTCCCTCCGGCAGTCAGGTGGACTGTGCCCCGCTGTTTGCCTTCTGGCTTGATACGGGCCCTTATCAGGTGGGGGAGGTGGTGCCCTATGATCGCTCTGGTTCTGGCCCAGCCCCGGTGCTCATCGAGTTTGCCTTTGATGGGCCTCAGGTGGTGATCGCGGACTACAATGAGGATGGGACATTCTCTCCGGGGGATTAACTTTGCTCCTTTGTTTCAATAGGATGTGCCGGTGTTTGAGGTTGAGAGCTGATTTGAGGAAGGGAGCTTTTACAGATGACAGAGCGTGGCGGAACGGACTTGCAGGAATTGCTGGCGTCCATGGAGGCTTCTCTTTCCGAAGAAAGCTTTGTGTTTTGCACCTTTCCCAATGGCAGTATTGAGGCCTTGGCAGAGCATTCCCCGCTTGGGCTGTTCTGGGAGCATGAAGGCCTGACGGCGATCCTTTCCATCGAGAATGCAGGTAAAGCTGGCGTTGAAACCGAACCTTGCTTCCGCCGTATCTCGCTTGCCGTTCACAGTTCACTGGAAGCCGTCGGCCTCACCGCCGCCCTCTCCAAGGCCCTCGCCGAAGCCAACATCTCCGCCAACGTCGTCGCCGCCTATTACCATGACCACATCTTCGTGCCAGAAGAGAAGGCAGAAGATGCTCTGGCGGCGCTGGAAGAGCTGAGCCGCACTGCGAAGGCTGGGTTGGGTTAGGCCAAGATGCCGAGTTGGGAGGCTGGGGCTCTTGGGGGTGGGGCTATGGTTTGTTGGCCGTTTAGGAGGCACTCGAAGGTTTCGGGGGCTACGGCTGGGGAGTACAGGTAGCCCTGGTATTCGTGGCACTGCAGTTTCTGGATCTGGCGGAGCTGTTCTTTGGTCTCGATGCCTTCTGCCACCAGAGTGAGGTTCAACAGGCGACCCATCTGGACGATCATTTGCACAATTGGCCAGCGTTTGGTGTCGGCAATGAAGGATCGGTCGATCTTCAGGGCTGTTACCGGATAGCGCTGGAGATAGCCCAGGTTTGAGTAGCCTGTGCCGAAGTCGTCGATTTCCAGCGTAAAGCCGAGATCACGCAGGGCGTTGAGTTCTTTCAGCGTTTCATTGGCATCGCTTAGCAAGGCGCTTTCGGTGATTTCCAGCCGGATTGATCTGGCCGACGCGCCGGTCTCAACGAGGATGCGGTGCAGGCGCTGGGATATGCGACCACGGCGGAACTGAGCCGGAGACAGGTTGATGGAGATCGCGATGTCATGGCCAGCCTGTGCCCACTGCTTTTGTTGCAGCATAGCCTCGCGGGCAACCCAGTCGCCGATCTCATCAATCATGCCTGCTTCCTCTGCAATCTCAATGAAGCTTGCTGCTGAAACAAGGCCGCGGGTTGGGTGATGCCAGCGCAGCAGGCCTTCTGCACCTACAATGCGGTTGGTGGCGACGCAGACGCGTGGCTGGTAGTGAACAGCGAGTTCTTTGTTACGCAGAGCCTGACGCAGGGCGGTTTCCAGACTGACACGTTCTTCTGCTTCCCTGGACATGGAGATGTCAAAGAAGCAGATGCGGTCACGGCCAAGATCCTTGGCTTTATACATGGCAAGGTCGGCCTTGCGCATGAGGGTGTCCAGATCAATGCCGTGTTCTGGGTAGGTGCACACGCCAATGGATGGGGTGACCTGCAGCATGTGTCCGCGCACTTTGCATGGCTTAGACAGGGCTGTTCTGATTTCTCTGCTGATATCGTCCAGTAGGTCGTGATCTGCAAAGTTGGCGATGAGCACAACGAACTCATCCCCGCCGAGGCGGGCGACAAAGCCGATGCCTTCGACGACTTCCTTCAGGCGTTTAGCGATGACGACAAGCAGGTCGTCGCCGACCAGATGGCCGAGGGTGTCGTTGATTGTTTTAAAGCGGTCGAGATCAATGAAGATGAGCGCACCGGGGTTGCCGGTGATGCGGGTCTCATCCAGATAGCGCTCGGCTTCAATCTCAAGAAATGTTCTGTTGGCAAGGCCAGTCAGCGTGTCGTGGTGGGCCAGGTAGCGGACTTCGTGTTCTGCTTTCAGGCGTTTGGTGACATCTGAGGCGCTCAGCAGGATGGCACGGGATCCGGAAAACGGATCGTATCCACTGCGGGCGTTCAGGTCGAACCAGCGTTCTCCCTGAGAGGAGTGCATGAGAGCGACGAGGTTTGCCTTGCCTGTTTTGCGCAGTTCATCCAGCAGCGCGTCGAAATCGCGGCGGTTGCACATGCGGTTGATCAGGTCTTCGCAGCCATCAGGCCGGTTGAGGCGGCTTGCCGGGTTTTCAAAAATCAGTTTGCCGTTCTCATCAAACATGCTGATCATAGAGGTGGTGTAGAGCAGCACCTGCGCGCTGCGCACCTGTTCCGGCTCATTGCCGACCTCTGAAATGACCTGAACCAGCAGGCCCGGATTGCCTGAGACGAGTGGCTGAGGGGATATAGAACAGTAGACGGAGACCGGCTGAGCGTTTGGGATGACGGTGATGCATTCGGTGATGCGGCCTTCTTCCCGTACGCGGGTCAGGTAAGATTGGAGCTGCCGCTCATAAGAGGGATCATCAAATGGAGCAGGCAGTTCAATTCTGAAGGCACCGGTCTGGTCGATACAGTTCTTGAGTGACAGGCCGAGGAATGTCAGACCTGCTGCATTGGCCCAAACCAACTTTGTCTGAGAGACGTCGACAATGTACATGGGGACGTCGACACGGGCGAAGGCGCGTTGGTCTTCTGTTGGGACAGGCGAGTGATATAGGACGTTGGCATCCAGCGTTTCAATAAAACCAGTCAAACCTGAAAATCCCTTTGTGCTGTGTCCTAGGACTAGACACCATCCCCTGCATGTCTATATCAGCTATAGGTAGATCGTTATTTTTACCGATTATGTGAGTTGCAAGGTTATTAAAACGTTATTCCTTTGCCTTTAAGTTGGAACAAACGAACTGAAAATGTGCAAAATGCATTGATTTAGAGGTGGAGAAACGGCGGTCTAGCGAAGGACCTACCAAAAGTGAGGGGAGAACACCCTCTTTTTCCTAGGGAATTTCTGTTAGGCTATGACTTTGCGTGTTTGCGGTCTGCCGCAGTATCTTTTAGTTATGTTTGATCAGAGTCTGCCGCGTGGGGCGGTAGCGAATAAAAGGGAGCATGTCATTCGCATGACGGACTATTGTGCTTCGACGTCAATTCGCCTTGAAGGTGATGAGGACGCGCCAAAGAATCCTGAAAAGTCCATCCCGGTGGACAAGCATCTTTTTGATGCGCGGACAGTGCTGATTACAGGACCTGTGACACAAGAGATGGCTCAGGATGTCTGTTCCCGTCTGCTTGCACTTTCCCAGGTCAGCAATGACCCGATTACCGTTATTGTTTCTTCTCCGGGTGGCCATGTAGAATCCGGTGACATGATCCACGACATGATCAAGTTCATCCAGCCGGAAGTTCGTATTCTCGGCATGGGCTGGGTGGCGAGCGCTGGTGCTCTGATTTACGTGTCTGTGCCGAAAGAGCGTCGTTTCTGCACCCAGAACACCCGCTTCCTGCTGCACCAACCATCCGGTGGTGCTGGCGGTATGGCAACTGATATCGAAATTCAGGCCAAAGAAATCCTCAAGATGCGCGATCGTCTGAACCAGATTTTCGCAGACGCAACCGGCCAGCCGCTGGAGCGCATCGAAAAAGACACCGACCGCGATTACTGGATGAGCCCAGATGAGGGCATCGAGTACGGTCTTGTTGGCAAAGTGATCAACAACGTCTCCGAGCTTAGCTAAACAAGCTCACTATATGTTTGAAGAAGGCGCTCTTTCAGGGCGCCTTTTTTATTGTTCAGGTGCCGTTTGCGTCACTGTGGCGCAAATAATACAGGGTAAATACATATGGGGTGACGCACGGGTTTCCTTTTGTTTTGAAGTCTTTCCTTGGGTAGTACGAATTAATCGATAAAACCAAAGGGGCGGTTTGGAAATGAATAAGGAACTCTGTGGCTCAGCTTTGCTTTGGTCTCTGGTTGTTTGTGCATCTGGTGCTTCGTTTGCTGCTGATACTGGTATTCAGGTGGATCTGGAAGGCTTGGCTCTTTCCAGTGCAGGGACTGGCGAAGGAGACCTTATTGTTAAGTACGGTACTACGGATGTTCTTAGCGCAAACAAGCTGGATAGGTTTGACTGGGCGCCAGGTGGGAGATTGAGTGTTGTAGTGCCAGGGACTGGTGAGCTGGCAGGCTATAAACTGCAATTCTCTGGGATGTACTCCGGGCGTCTAACCTCGCAATGGGACTACTTTGATCGAGACGGACCTATCGGTGACAGGTTCTCTGCAGCCTATGATAGTGACTATCGCGGCGCTCTCATTTCTGGTCCTGAGAACCCTGATTTTCGAAACTCTGATTCAGCTTATGCCTTTTTCTATGACTATCAGCGGGAGTTGTGGGGTGGGGAACTCAATCTCCAGCGTGAGACTGAGTTTTATGGTCTGACTGTCCTTGGTGGGCTGCGCTACATCGGACAACGCAACAAGCTGGGATCGGTGCTTTATGATAATGAGGCGGACTATCTGGGCACGCGTAATCACATTGACCGCGTGAAACTCACTACCAACAATCATATTTTTGGGGCGCAGTTTGGTGTTGAAGGGGCTTATGAAGTTGCGGAGAAGGTTTATCTGGGAGGACGGGCGTCTGTTGGTGCTGGTCTGAACCGTATTGATTTTTCAAGCCGCCTGACAAGTGACAACAACAGTTCCGTTGATATTCGCAAGAAAGAAGACCTGAACCATTTCGCGGCGTTTGTTGAAGTGGCGCCGAAGCTGACCTACCAGTTTTCTGAGCGGCTGGCGTTCAATGTTGGTGGCTATGCGATGCTTCTGAATGGTGTTTCTGATGGTACAGAAGAGTATCACCGTGTGGGCCTGCCAGACTACGACGTGCTGGAAGGGGACGATACTCTGCTGTTTTATGGCTTCAGTGCGGGTGCATCGATCCGGTTCTGATGCTTACTTAAAAGAAAGCCGCCTAGCTGAAGAAGCTGAGGCGGCTTTTGTTTTTAGCGCTGCCAGTTCTTGGAGGCTTCGAGCCATTGGGCGGTGCGGTGTTCGGGGTTGGTGGCGGTGGTGACGTCGGAGATGGTAGCGATAGAGTCTGCGCCGGCGGAGAAGACGTCGCTGGCACGCTCCAGAGTGATGCCGCCGATAGCGACCAGATGCTTGTTGGTGCGCTCGCGCCAATTCTTCAGAGTTTCCAATCCCTGTGGCTGCCAGTGCATTTCTTTTGAGGTGCTATTGTAAATCGGTCCAAGGGCCACATATTCAGGATCTAATGCCAGAGCTGCGTCCAGCTCGGCTTCATCATGGGTGGAAATGCCGTAGTAGATCCCCGCGGAACGGAGTGCGCGGAAATCAGCGGTTTTCAGATCCTCTTGTCCTAAATGCACATAGCCCACGTTTGCGTCATACGCTGCCTGCCAGTGATCGTTGACGACAAGCACTGCGCCGGCTTTGTCGCAAAGTTGCTTTGCTTCGCGGACCTGAGATCGGATTTCATCCTCGGACTTGTCTTTGATACGGAGCTGACAAAATTTGACACCAAGAGGAAGGACGCGTGGCAGCCACTGGGTGCCATCGATGATCAGATAGAAGCGATCTAACATTGTTGGGTTTCTCGATTAAGTGCGCAGTGACTGGATGGGCCATCACTAGATGCGTGCTGCGTTCATATTTTTGAGCGAAAATATGAGTTGGGCAGGTTGTTGGCTACAAATTTCTAAAATTTGAAGCATTTACACGTCCTGCGTGTGTTGAATTGTGGAGAAAGTCTAGCAAAAAAGGCGAGGGTTTCTTGAGGGTATTCCTGTAAATGTCTGAGTTGAAAAGTAAATGATGAAAAATATTGGAATTTTTACCGTGTTTGCTTGCGGGCAGGGTAATTTTACGTGGTCTTCTTTTTCGCTCGTCTCTGGGGTGTAAATGTCTAATAGCGAGTCTTTTTCCCTCTGCGATTTAATGGCGTGGCTTTCTAAGGACGCAAAAATGCTGGGTCGTCCCTGCCGTATCTTTGCGGTGTTGGGAGAGCATTTGCAGGCGCTGGGCATTGAGGTGGACCGGATCTCCACCGGCATCTCCATTCTGGACCCGAATTATCACGGCGAGGGCTTGATCTGGGAACGTGGGGTTGGCCCACGGGTGCGTTACTTTGAGCGCACGCCTGATACGAGCGAGTCTTATAATCAAAGCCTTTGGAAGCGATCCATTGAGACCGGGCAAACGATCCGGCATAAGTTTGGTCATCATGATGAGTTTGATCAACTGATGATCATTCAGGAGCTGAAGGATCAGGGGTACACGGACTATGTGGCCGTGCCCATGACGTTCTCAGACGGAGAAGTGCATGGGTTGGCGTTTGCCTCCCGCGCGCCGGATGGCTTTAAAGATGAAGATGTGGCGCTGTTTGATCAGATCTCCGCTCCGCTGTCGCTGATTTGTGAGCTGTTCAACTCGCGTCAGGCTTCCGAGAGCATTCTGAACACCTATCTTGGTACACGTGCCGGACGGCGGGTGATGAATGGCGAGATCCGCCGGGGGGATGGTGAGCATATCAATGCGGTGGTGGCTTTCAGCGATATCCGCAACTTCACCGGCTTCTCTAATTACCTGCCAGACACAGCATTGCTGCAATTGCTGAATGAGTATTTTGGCATTGTCACCTCACGGGTGGAGCAGCATGGCGGCGAAATTCTGAAGTTTATTGGTGATGAGGTTCTGGCGGTGTTTCCTTATACGGATGCACAAAGCGCCAGAATTGCTGCGTTTGAAGCCATGACTGCACTGCGTGAGAGCATGTCTGATCTGGCCGCCGCCAATGCCCGCGGGTTTCCTGATCTGCCGGCCATCCATGTGGGCATGGGTGTGCATTCAGGGCGTGTGTTCTTTGGTAATGTGGGTGGTCAGCGGCGTCTGGACTTCACGGTTGTTGGTCCGGTGGTGAATGAGGCTGCACGCATTGCAGACCTGTCCAAGCGCCTTAATCAGGAAATGCTTGTGTCGCAGTCTGTGGCTGAAATTCTGAACTGTTGTGAGGACACCTATGTGGGGACATACCCGCTCAAGGGCTTCCCCACACCGGTGAAGGTTTATCAGGCGCCGGAGTTGACCAGATCCTGTGCATTTGGACCTGGCAATACGGCTTTCCTTGCCTTTGAGAAGAACTGACGGCGCAGCAGCACCAGCGTGACCATCAGGGTCGTTCCGATGAAGATGAGCGGCCCTGCATACCATCCCAGATATCCGACAGCGAAGAAGAGAGCCTGCTGGCCGCTGCTGAAGTGGCGCCCGGCCAGCGTTGCCAGTCGTGCTGCGCGCAGGGATGCGTCTACGGCTTCTTCATTTTCTTCATGGCAGTCGTCTGGAATAGAGCCCATGACGATGGTGGTGTAGTTGAACAGGCGGTAGGCCCAGCCGAACTTGAAGAAGGCGTAGGCGAGGATCACCATCAGGCCAAACGTCTTGGCTTCGTTTTGAAGCGGATCGTCCAAAAATGGCAGATTGAGAGTTTGGGCGAGAGCCGTGACCTCATCCATGGCGCTTAGAAGCGTGACCGTACCACCGATGGCGAGCAGGGAGGCTGAAGCGAAAAATGCTGTGCCCTGTTGCAGGCCAGAGGCGATGTTGGTGTCTGCGATGCGGACTTCTCGTCTCAGCATGGCGCGCATCCAGCGGTAACGGTGTGCATCCATGGCATGGGAGAGGGTGTGTTTGGACCACGGGCTGCGATAGGCCAGCCAACTGTACAAGCCCCATGAGAAGACGAAAAAGAGGATGGCTATGAGGTTGGAAAGCTGGATTTGAAGCATTGATCTTTCTGTTTTTAAGCCTGTGTCCGGAAATCAGCCTGCGTTTTGAGCGCGGGTTTTTATATGTTTGGCATGATTTGGGGGAAGCGGCTAGAGGCGGAGCGCCACATGCAGCTGTGTGAGCCCAGCTATTTTCGAGCGAAAACAGACTCAAGGTACGCAAAAAACACAATTGGAGTTGTCCTATACGGCACCCGGTTCTCAATAAAGTCGAGTTTTGAACGAATTTTTCTCGAAAAAATTTGGCTGAATTTTTTTATGGTTATCGATAATTTTAGCAGTTCTAAAGAGCTCTAACTTGTTGGGGCTATGGGTTTTTATTGGGTAGGTATATCTGACTGGGTAATAGGTAGATAATTTTACGTAGCAAGGTGCGACGGTGCGGCCAGCCAAATTTTGCCGTTTTACTGTTGCGCTTTCATTGGAAAAGGAATATTCCGTGCGCCCTGTGCTGACGAGGTTTCCTCGGCGCGCATCTATCAACCATTAAACGGTGTTTTATGGATCACGAAATTCAGAAGTCCTGCTGGGGGTTCACTATGTGGACTGTAGCAACCCTCGGCGGCGTTATGGCGCTGCTTTACGTATTTGCAGGTGCCGGCAGTTAATCCCAAGACAACTGCCTGAAACGCGGATTTTGACAGGGATGCAGATGTGACGTCTGCATCCCTTTTTCTTTGAGTGCTTCTACCCCCTATCAAAAATCGGTACTGTGCTGCTGATCACGCTCTGTACGTTAGGGCAGTTTTTGTTCAGCTCGCTTTTGCAGCTTAGCTGGCGACTTGCAGCACGATCTTCCCAAGATGTTTCTTTTGCTCGAAGACTTCCTGCGCCTCTTTGATTTGAGAGAGGGGGAAGGTTTGTGAGACAAGCGGTTTGATGCGGCCTGCTTCGATATGGCTGACGAGATTGCCGAACACTTGCGGCTCCAGCACTGTGCAGCCGAAGAAACTCAGATCCTTCAGATAGAGCGTGCGGACGTCCAGCTCGACCAATGGGCCTCCGATAGCGCCTGCAACGGCGTAGCGGCCTTTGGGCTTGAGAACTTCCAGGAACGCAGGCCATTGCTCTCCGGCCACCAGATCAATCACCACATCAACGCTGTTGGTGCCGAGGCTGTCTGTGAGGTCGTCCTTGCGATCCAGAACGCGGTCTGCGCCCAGCTCCAGCAATAGTGGAGCTTTGGAGGCGGAGGAGACGGCGATGACGTTGGCACCGCGTGCTTTGGCCAGTTGGATTGCCGCTGATCCGACACCGCCTGAGGCGCCTGTGATGAGTAGCAGCTCGCCGGATTGCACATTGGCGCGGGTGAGCATGTTTTCTGCTGTTGTGTAAGAGCAAGGGAACGAGGCGAGCTCCTGATCGCTCAGAGCGCTTTGGATTGGGTAGATATGGTGGTGATCGACTGAAACATATTCAGCAAAGCCGCCATCGCATTCGGAGCCCAGGAACCATGGTGTTTCCAGTTGTCCGCCGTTTGCGTGGTGCAGGCAGGGCTCAATCAGCACTCGTTTGCCGATCAGATCCTGTTTGACGTTTTTGCCTGTTGCGACGACCTGTCCGCACACATCGATGCCTTGTATGCGGGGAAATTGGAGAGGCTGTCCGGCCCAGCTGGCATCTTCTGCATTGCTCTCCTGCTTTGAGTACCATGCCTTGCGGGTGTTGATGTCGGTGTTGTTTACACCGGCCGCCAGAACCTGCACCAGGACGTCTTCAGGGCTGAGCTTGGGGAGAGGGAGGTCTGTGCGCAGCTCCAGCATCTCCGGGCCGCCGTGGCCGTTGAGTGTGACTGCGGTCATGGTGGTGGGGAGCTGGCTCATGATGCGGTCTCCTGTGTGAGTGATAGAATTGCGGACTTGGCCCAGCTGAAGACCTCAGAGCCGTTGAGAGGATAGGTGGAGACGGCGCCTTCGTGGATAAGGAAAAGCTCTCCTGCTTTGTGCTGAAGCCCCAGTAAGGCTGCCAGTTGATCCTGCGTCTCTTGCTTGTGTCTGGTGACGCATTGAGAGACCTGCTCGCTCTCCGGATAGGCAGAGAGCGCCGCTCGGTCCATGCAGCCGTGTGGGGCGTTGGTTTGCATCCAGTGTTCAATGGTGCCGAGGATGGCCGTGAGGCGGTCCTGTGGTGCGGTCTCTGCAGCTTCCTTTAGCAGGGACAAGTATCGGCGGTGGCGGACTTCCAGCGCGCCGATGATCATGTCTTCTTTGGAAGGGAAGTATTTGTAGAGCGTGCGCAGGCTCACATCAGCGCCTTTACGCAGCTCAGCCACGCCGGGTGCGGTGAAGCCACGGGCCGCAAAAACGCCTTCCAGCTTCGTGCAGATTGTGTGTTCCAGATCAGTCATGCTAAATTGGTAGAGTGATCGTTCTACCGAGTCAATCGCGCATGTGCAGGTGGTGATCACCGATATGTTTGTGCAATGCGTTAGGTATGCGTTGTGCTATCTCTGGCAATCAGCTGAGCGACCTGCTATTTGAGCGCTATGACGTTACATCTGGTGAAACTCTGTGTTGGCGTGGAAAGCGTTGACCAGCTGCGGAATTACATTGAACAGCGACAGATTCTGGCGCTGTCCCACGGTTTGAGTGATGAGCAGATCCATACGACCCGTATGGTGCCGACTCGTATTGATGAGCTGCTGGATGGTGGGTCGCTGTACTGGGTGATCAAAGGCAATGTTCAGGTTCGCCAGAAACTGATCGATATCCGTGTTCACAAAGATGATTCCGGCAAGAAGCGTTGTGATCTTGTGATGGAGCCGTATCTGCATCAGACGCAGCTCCAGCCACGCCGCGCGTTTCAGGGTTGGCGCTATCTGAAAGCGTCAGATGCTCCGCCGGATGTGACCGGTCCTATGCTCGACAGCGATCAACTTGCCGAAATGCCAGAGGCCATGCGCCGCGAGCTGCAGGAACTCTGCCTGATTTAATCGTTCCCTTTTTGCGGATTGTATCTGTGAAGGCTGGATGAGATAAACTCTTCAGGCGGCTGTCTGTCTGGGGGGATCATGCTGTGACCGAGCTTATTGCGTCGATTGCCGGGCCATATCTTTTCGTGACAGGCCTTGGTTTCTTTGTTTCCAGCGGTTTTTACCAGCGGATGATTGCTGCCCAATCAGATGCAAATCCGATTCTACTCAATTTATTTGGTGCTGTGCATTTTGTGGTTGGAATGGTTGTGCTTGCCAATCATTTCACAGTGTCCAGCGTGGCTGGTGCGCTCGTAACTCTGGTTGGCGCCGCTGCTGCGCTGAAGGGGGCAAGCCTTATTGTCATTCCTGATTACATGACAAAATCGCAGCAAATGGGGAAGACGGGCGTTCTCGCCACTGGTGCTGTATTTACCGCTACAGGTGCTTATCTCAGCTATGTCGGGTATTTCTAGCAGAGCTCTGGGAGGTTTCAGAGTGGGTGGGCTTCCGGGCAAATGCGTTCACTTGCCCGGAAAGCAATTTTAAACTTCGATGTTATCGATCAGGCGGGTTTCGCCGACTTTGGCGGCGACCAGGATGCGGGAGCCTTTGGCGTCGACCGGGGTGCCCAGATGTTTTGCGTGGCGCAGCTCGAAGTAGTCTGTGGCAAAGCCTGAGAGCTTCAGAACTGCCAGAGCCTTCTTGCGTACTTCAATCCAGTTTTCACCGTTGTGAAGCGCGTTGCGTGCAGTGGTCAGCGTCTGGGAGATGGTGATCGCGGTTTCGCGTTCCTTGTCATCCAGATACTCGTTGCGCGAGGACATGGCGAGGCCGTCGTCTTCACGTATGGTAGGTGCCCCAACGATCTGAGTCGGCAGGTGCAGATCTCTTGCCAGCTGTTTGATCACGCGCAGTTGCTGATAATCTTTTTCACCGAAGACAGCCACATCCGGCAGGACAGCCAGTAGAAGCTTGGCGACCACGGTTGCTACGCCGTTGAAGAAGTGCGGACGGTGATCTGTTTCCAGTCCCAGAGCCGGACCTTCAATCTGAATGGATGTGGCAAAGCCGTTTGGATACATTTCCTTTGCGTTTGGAGCAAAGACGCCAAACACATCATGTTCCGCCAGTTTCTGAAGATCGGAGGCTTCCGTTCTTGGATAGCTTTCGAAATCTTCGCCCGGCGCGAACTGTTTTGGATTCACAAAGATTGAAACAATCACGATGTCTGCCAGTTCCCGGGCCTTTTCGACCAGTGACAGGTGACCTGCGTGCAGAGCCCCCATGGTTGGAACCAGAGCGATTGTTTTGCCTTCTCGTCTCAGAGGTAGTAGTGCAGCCCGCAGGTCGTCTACACCGCGGTATACGTCTGGGAGATTTCTCATAGGCGTCTCCATGTGGGAACACATCCCGTTATTTCTTGGCTTTGCAGCTGTTCTTATCTGTTGTTGGTAATGGGTTTGCCCAGAAACTGTTGAACCCAATTGCAAGCAGAAACTGATATAACCAGTTTTAGCAGATTTTGTGATTATTCTCACTGCACCAATAGTGGGTATTGGTCTTTAGCGAGCGAATTAAATAATCTGTCCCAAGATTTGTTAAGTTGTTGGAATAATATGCCTTCATAACCTTATGTGAAGCGAACACAGGTGTGCCTATGTCAGACAAGCTTTCCAAAAAGACCGGATTTCTGAATAAGCATGCGGAAGACAAAAGCGAACTTTCCAGTTTTCTTGCGGCTGCTAAAGGTGCCGCCGCGGCGCCTGAGGGTAGCGAAAGAGGGCGTTTGATCTTTGCTCTAGACGCCACAATGAGTCGCCAGCCGACCTGGGATCAGGCCTGTCATCTGCAGGAGGAGATGTTCATTGAAGCGGGGAGTGTTGGGTCGCTGGATGTGCAGCTGGTGTTTTTCCGGGGCTATGGAGAGTGCAAGTCTTCGCGCTGGGTGAGTAACTCCAAAGAGCTTGGCCGGATGATGCGCAAGATCCGCGTTCAGGCCGGGCGGACGCAGATTCGCAAAGTGCTGGACCATGCCTTGAGCGAAACGCGCAAGAAGCGGGTTCAGGCGGTGGTTTATATCGGCGACTGCATGGAGGAAAATCCCGATCTGATTTGCGACAAGGCCGGAGAGCTTGGGATGCTTGGGGTGCCGGTGTTCGTCTTTCAGGAAGGGCAGGACATTGTGGCGGAACGGGCCTATCGGGAGATCGCCCGGCTGAGCAATGGTGTCTATCTGAATTTCGATGAAGGATCGGCTGCGAACCTGCGCGGATTGCTGGCTGCGATTGCCACGTTTTCCGCAGGGGGCAGGGAGGCCCTTGAGCGACTTGAGCAATCGGGGCATAAAGGTGCTCAATTCTTGATAGAACACCTCAGGTAGTACATGGGCTATTTGGTCTTAGGAGGATTGGTGCTCGCCATCCTCTATTTCTTCGCAAAGTGGCTGACACAGTCCAACCCTGCGAAGCTTGCAGACACTTTGAAAAAACTGATTGGCGGTCTTTTGCTGCTGGTCTGTGCGTTTCTCGCGGTGACCGGCAAATACGTGGTGGCCGCGCCACTTGCCGTTTTTGCGCTCTCCCTTCTGGGATGGGGATCTGCGCAGAACCTCCGGTTTCCCGGGGGCTTTTCCCTTGGTGGGCTGGGAGGTGCCTCAAAGAGCGCCGGTCAGACTTCCACCATCTCTTCCAAGTTTCTCCATATGGAGCTGGATCATGACAGCAAGAAGCTGGAGGGCAAAGTGCTCGCCGGTACATTTGCTGGCCATGCCCTGAGTTCTCTGCAGGTTGCGGATCTCAGGCAGCTTTGGCGTGAAGTGCAGCCGGATGGGGACAGCGTTGCCCTACTCGAAGCTTACCTCGACAGCAGGCTCTCCAACTGGCGTGTAGACTTCCAGGCGGATTCCACAGCGGGGCAGAGAGACGCGTCGGGCTCGAGCGCTCTGACTGAGAAGGAGGCCTACGAGGTTCTTGGACTTGCGCCGGGAGCCTCCGTGGACGACATCCGCGCCGCTCACCGCCGACTGATTAAACGATTGCACCCCGATAGTGGAGGTTCTGCTTTCCTGGCTTCCAAACTCAACGAGGCGAAGGATAGGCTTCTCAACAGACATTAGACTCACCGTGACTGATACTAGTTACTGATAGACGGCATAGCAGGAGTACTTGGCCTTCTTGAGTTTGGCGCAAGCGTCCCAGGCTGCTGTTTTGGTTTCAAACCCGATGAACCGCGCGCGGTACAGGGTCTGTCTCTTGGATTTGACCGGTTCAGTGTAAATGCGCTTGTTACGCAGGGCGGAGCCTGCCGCAGCGCGCGCACTTTCCAGGATGCGGATTGCCTTATCCTGGCTGTCGGTCGCAGAAATCTGAATGTGCCAGCCAGATGTGTCGATGTCCTCTGGCTTCAGGCTTGCAATCTTGCTCGCAATTGGAGCGGAAGAGGGCGCAGGCGCTGTGGCTGGCTGCTGCAGTTTCGCAGATGCGGAGACTGCAGGGGCGGCCAGAGAGTTGGCAACCAGTTCCTTACGCGGTGCCGGAGCTGGGCTTGAGGCCTGGCTTTCCAGCATTCTTGCGATCGGATCGGTTGGTTTCGAGTTCGGTGTTGTGCCATTTGCGTTGGCATAGGCCAGCAAAGTTGGCTGCTGTGCAGGGCGACCAGTCGCTTTTGCAACAGGAATTGCCGGTGCCACCTTCGGGAACTGATAGCGTGTTGTTGTGCCTGCGTAGAGCATAGGCGCGGTGCGGCGACCACGGGATGCTTTTGGCAGGTACTGGTTGATCAGTTTCACCATCTGCGCATCACGGCTTTTGCCGGTGCGGCCACCCAGAACCACAGCAACGATCTGACGATTGTCGCGCTTTACGTTGGTGACGAGGTTGAAGCCGGAGGCATTGGTGTAGCCGGTTTTGATGCCGTCTACGCCGCGCACACGACCCAGCAGCTTGTTGTGGTTGCCCATACGGCGGCCAGCGTAAGTGTAGGAGCGGGTGTTGAAGTACTTATAATACTTCGGGAAGCGATCCTGAATGGCGCGGCCCAGCAGAGCAAGGTCAGCTGCTGTGGTGACCTGCTTGGAATTTGGCAGGCCATGCGGGTTTCTAAAGGTGGTGTTCCGCATACCAATGGCGCGCGCGGTCTGCGTCATGCGGCGCCCAAAGGCTTTTTCAGAACCAGAGATGTGCTCTGCAATCACAGTCGACGCATCGTTTGCGGACTTGGTGATGAGGGCGTAGATCGCATCCTTCACGCGCAAAGAACCGCCAACTCTCAAGCCAAGCTTGGTTGGTGGGCGACCTGCAGCGTAGCGGGACACTTTCATTTTGGTGTTGAGCGAAACGCGGCCTGCTTCCAACTCTTCAAAGAGCACGTAAAGTGTCATGATCTTTGTGGTGGATGCTGGATAGCGCCGTGCATTGGCGTTGTTGGCGTACAAAACCTTTCCGGTTTTAGCATCAACGACAATACCAGCATATTTGGAATTAGCCTCGGCAACGGATGGAGCTGTAGCGATTGCTACTGAAACGGCAATGATGCCGACAGCTTGTCCAAATGCCTTTTTTAGGCGCCCAAATGGCCCAAATTTACGCAGACCCATGTTCTTTTCGCCCCGTGAGCAATAATGGCGGTTACGCGCTCTGTACTAAAAAAATTCGCTGAGTGCTAGCGGAGGTGTGTTCTGAAAGCCTCAGCCGCTAAAAATGCAGCAGAGGTGGCTCCCCCCGTTCGCGTCATGCCCAGAATGATGCGATTACGGTTACAATTCTGTAAATGCGCAAAGGCAGATTGCAAAAATCTTGTTTTTATCCGTTTTTTGTTTGTGGCTACGCCCCTGTCTTTTCATAATATTGCAGTGCAAAATAAGAGTTGACAAATTTTGTGCAGCGCATAATATCCGTTGCGTAAGTTTTGGAATGTGGCGTTTGCTCCCCAAGAGACAAAACCTAATCATCGAATTACCGGCGCCGCCCAATTGATGAGGGAATTTTCATGGTCACAGGATTTGAGAATATTCAGAAGCTTGGAAAAGATAACATGGACGTAGCTATGCAGAGCTTCGGTGCCTTTTCCAAGGGAATGCAGGCGATCTCTGCTGAGGTTGCGGACTACTCCAAGAAGTCTATGGAAGATAGCAGTGCTGCGATCGAAAAAATGGTAAGCGCGAAGTCTCTCGATAAGGCTATGGAAGCTCAGGCAGATTTTGCCAAGGTGAGCTACGAAAGCATGGTTGGTCAGGCGACAAAGATCGGCGAAATGTACGCTGAAGTCGCTAAAGACGCTTATAAGCCATATGAGAACATGCTCTCTAAAGCTGCCAAGTAATCTACTGGCATAACCGAATATGAAGCCCGGGGCGGATCATCGCTTCGGGCTTTTTGGTTTTTGGGGCGCCTTTAATTTATTGCTCCGGTTGTTTTCATTTTCAGAAAACCTATCTCTCTTCTTCAAGGCCCTCTCAAAACATTGTGATTCAGCTTTGCTCAGTGCTGCGGAATGAATGCCGGTACCCTCAAGGGGCCGGAGATGTTCATCTTACGTTGGGAGCAGGGTTTAACCCTTCGGATAGTCTGGTCATTTTCTCAGCTTAATGGTTTGCTTTTTGCAGTTTGCTCAGGGAATAATCAGTACTAAAATCAATGAGAGACACGCGCTGCTTCTAAATACCCGCAATCCCTTGGATTAGCGGTAGAAATAGGAAAGAGCGCAGGCAGGTTTGAGGCTGGCCTTTGCGTGGGTCGCCTCATACTCTAGAGACAACAGACAGCGATGATGCTGCGGTGAGTGTGTGAATGAAAGACCAGCGACAGGCAATGAGTGTTCTCAGGGGAGATAAACTTATGCTTCCAGTATATAATGAAACACTGTTTGATTTTTCTGGAGTTGTTGGTGTGCCCTATGAAAATGCATATCCCTTGAATTCGCAGGGGGTACGTTTAAATACTATAAAGTCCTCTGCGTTATACATGGAGGGACAAAGAGAACGAATGAGCAGCGATTTCGACCTGGATAATGATGATGATGGCGGGACGATAACCGTTACCAAGCCGAAGCCAAAAACAAAAAGGCCGAGTTTGTATCGAGTTTTGCTGCTGAACGATGATTATACGCCGATGGAGTTTGTGATCCACGTGGTGGAACGGTTCTTTCATTTGGACCGTGAGAGCGCAACGCAGATCATGCTTCATGTCCATCATCATGGCGTAGGGGAGTGTGGAGTCTTCACCTATGAAGTGGCCGAGACAAAGGTCACACAAGTAATGGATTTCGCCCGAAAACACCAACATCCGTTGCAATGTGTAATGGAGAAAAAGTAATAGGGGGCGCCTGTGCCGTCATTTTCTCGCAGTCTGGAGAAAGCTCTCCATCAAGCTTTGGCGTTTGCTAATGAGCGCCATCAGGAATATGCGACCCTGGAGCATCTGCTGCTTTCATTGATTGATGATCAGGATGCTGCTGCGGTGATGCGTGCATGCAATGTGGACCTCGATCAACTGCGAAAAAGCATTGTCGAATATATTGATACTGAACTAGAGAACCTCGTTGTTGACGGGGATGATGATTCAAAACCAACCGCCGGTTTCCAGCGCGTCATTCAGCGTGCTGTTATTCATGTTCAATCTTCCGGACGTGAAGAAGTGACCGGTGCTAACGTTCTTGTTGCCATTTTTGCCGAGCGCGAAAGCCATGCTGCTTACTTCCTGCAAGAGCAGGAAATGACACGGTACGACGCTGTCAACTATATCTCCCATGGTATTGCCAAGCGGGCTGGCTTATCTGAACCACGTCGGGTGCGTGGTGTTGAGGAAGATTCCGATAGTGGCGCTGATCCAAATGTGAGCATGCCACAGCCTCCATCTGGAGGCTCCTCTGAACAAACCAAACGGAAAACAGAAGCTCTTGAAGCTTATTGTCAAAACCTCAATGACAAGGCGTTTTCCGGAAAGATCGATCCGCTGATCGGTCGTGAAAAAGAAATTTCGCGGACCATTCAGATCCTGTGCCGCCGCGCCAAGAACAATCCGCTTTATGTGGGTGATCCGGGCGTTGGTAAAACAGCAATCGCTGAAGGTCTCGCACGCCGCATTGTTGTTGGTGATGTGCCTGAAGTGCTGAAGAGTGCAACAATCTTCGCACTGGACATGGGCTCACTGCTTGCGGGTACCCGTTACCGCGGTGATTTTGAGGAACGTCTGAAACAGGTCGTGAAGGAAATCGAAGATTATCCGGGCGCGATCATGTTCATCGACGAGATCCACACCGTGATTGGTGCGGGTGCGACCTCTGGTGGTGCGATGGATGCATCGAACCTGCTGAAGCCTGCGCTGGCTTCCGGCACGATCCGTTGTATCGGTTCCACCACATATAAAGAATACCGCCAGTTCTTCGAGAAGGACCGTGCGCTGGTGCGTCGCTTCCAGAAAGTGGATGTGAACGAGCCTACCATTCCGGATGCGATTGAAATCCTTAAGGGTTTGAAGCCATACTTTGAGGACTTCCATAACATCAAGTACACCAATGATGCGATCAAGGCGGCTGTTGAGCTGTCCTCCCGCTATCTTGCTGACCGGAAGCTTCCGGATAAAGCGATTGATGTGATTGATGAATCCGGTGCATCGCAGATGTTGCTGCCAGAAGGTAAGCGTCGCAAGACCATTGGCCTGAAGGAAATTGAAGCAACCATCGCGACTATGGCCCGCATCCCGCCGAAGTCTGTTTCCAAGGATGATGCGGAAGTGCTGTCCAACCTGAAGGATAGTCTGAAGCGCGTTGTTTATGGTCAGGACCCTGCGATTGAAGCATTGTCTGCGTCCATCAAACTGGCCCGTGCTGGTTTGCGTGAGCCTGATAAGCCAATCGGTTCTTACCTGTTCTCCGGTCCGACCGGTGTTGGTAAGACAGAGGTTGCGCGTCAGTTGGCGTCTACGCTGGGTGTTGAGCTGGTTCGCTTTGATATGTCCGAGTACATGGAGCGCCATACGGTCTCTCGCCTGATTGGTGCGCCTCCGGGTTACGTGGGCTTTGATCAGGGTGGCTTGTTGACGGACGCTGTTGATCAGCATCCTCATTGCGTGCTGCTGCTGGATGAGATCGAGAAAGCCCATCCGGATCTGTTCAACATTCTGTTGCAGGTGATGGACCACGGTAAGCTGACTGACCACAATGGTAAGTCCGTCGACTTCCGCAATGTGATCCTGATCATGACCACCAATGCTGGTGCGGCTGATCTGGCGAAAGCTCCTATGGGCTTCAACCGCATTGACCGCGATGGCGATGACATGGAAGCGATCAACAAGATGTTCACTCCGGAATTCCGGAACCGTCTTGATGCGATCATTCCGTTCGCCAACCTGGACAACGACGTTATCCATCGTGTGGTCGAGAAGTTTGTTATGCAGCTGGAAGCTCAGCTTGCAGAGCGTAACGTGACCTTTGAACTGACACCTGAAGCCGTGGCCTGGCTCTCTGAGAAGGGCTACGACAGGTTGATGGGTGCACGTCCGCTGGGCCGTGTCATTCAGGAGCACATCAAGAAGCCGTTGGCTGATGAGGTTCTGTTCGGCAAGCTTCAGAAGGGCGGTACTGTTAAAGTCTCCGTTTCTGAGGATCTTGAAGGTCTGCTTCTGGAAAGCGTTGAGGATCGTCCAACACCTAAGGCAAAGGCTGCCAAGAAGAAGCCTGCTGCCAAGGGTAAAGGCAAGTCCGTTGTTCCGAAAACAGGCCGGGGTGCAGATGCCACCAAGCGTGGTGATGTACCGGGTATTCCGATTGCGGATTAAGACAAAGATACTTGAGAAAAAGCCGGAGCATTTGCTCCGGCTTTTTTGTATGGTGGGTCTACGTAGTCTTGTGTAGGCTCTTACCTGCTGCTGATAAGGCTGCGGTTCTACTTCCCCCAAGCTCTCCTGTTTTTGAGAGTGCTCGAGTTCTTAAATGACCAGTTCAGAGATGAATGTTGATGAAGGAGAGGATCCTTCTGAATTTGAGGGAGGTGCCTATTGGTTCCGCCAAGGGGCTAAAGGTGCGTTTTGCCTCCCGACACTTATTTTGATGATGGCCTTTGTTGGCTTCACATCGCTGGCCCGCGAAGTTGGGTTGACGCTTGTTGAAGTGTTGCTGATGAGCCTGCTGATGTGGGCTTTGCCGAGCATTGTTGTTTTGACCGGTGCTATGAGTGCCGGGGCGGGTTTAATACCTGCCGCGATTGCTGTTGCGCTTTCTGCTGTGCGCCTGATGCCGATGACCGTGGCGCTGATGCCTGTTCTGCGAGATGAGAAGCGGACGAAGACATGGCAGATGTTGTTTGTTTCTCACTTTGTGGCGGTGACCGCGTGGGTGTTTGCCATGCGCAATCTGCCAAGCTTGCCGCGTGCAGCGCGTCTGCCATTCTTTGCTGGCTTTGGCTCCACGGTGCATTTTGTGGTGCTGTGTTCGACGGCTCTGTCCTACATGGTGCTTCCCGCTCTTGAAGGGCCGATTGCAGCTGGGCTGGTTTTGCTGACGCCGATCTACTTCATGTTCTCCATGTATCAGGCGTCGCGCACCAGTGGTGATAAGGCAGCGCTGATCCTTGGGCTTATTCTGGGGCCGATCTTCTATCACTTCTTTCCCGGTGCAGATTTGCTGCTGACGGGCTTTGTGGGTGGGACGGTTGCCTTTGTGGGGTGGTTGTTTGCAACGCGGAGGGCTGAGCTGTGAGTGAGATTTACGGCAGCTGGTGGTGGCCTTATGTGATGATCCTTGTTGCAGGCTTTCTGGCGACAGAGTGCTGGCGTTGGATTGGTGTGTTTGCCTCTGGCAAGCTGCGGGAGGATAGTCTGCTGTTTGCGTGGGTGCGGGCCGTGGCAACGGCGCTTATAGCGGGAATTATTGCGCGGTTGGTTCTGTTCCCCGATGGGGTGCTGGGTGATGTGCCGATCTGGCTTCGTCTTGCAGCTGTTGCTGGCGGGGTGGTTGGCTACAAGCTGCTCAATGACCGGCTGATGGCAGGGATTGTCTCGGCTGAATTCGTTCTGATCGGTGGCTGGGCATTTTTGATTTAGCCATTCTTGCTAAGCTTGATCGCACGCATTGCTGGGCCTCGTTTCCCTCCCTAATCTATAGAGGAGAGTTGGGGGCTTGCTATGACCTATATTGCGCTGGGTGAACACAACCTTTGTGACGAGCATATCTGCTGTGCGATTTCGGATAAGAAATGCGCGCAAGGCTATCAGTTGAAGAAGGATTGGCTGGGACAGCAGTTCGCCTCGGGCTATCAGTTCATCAAGCTTGATGAGCGGGCAAAGGTGTTCATCGAGTTCGGGCCTGCAGAGGCTGGCTGGGCGCCTGTGGTCGCTCCACGGCACTTGCTGGTGAATTGCTTCTGGGTTTCCGGCAAGTACAAAGGGCAGGGGCACGGTAAGGCATTGCTTGCAAAGGCGGTGGAGGCTGCTGAGCAAGCTGGCGCTGATGGTTTGGTGACGATTGCCGGTGCTAAGAAGATGCCTTTCCTATCAGACGGCAAATGGTTCAAGCAACAAGGTTTTGAGGTTTGTGACAGCTCTCCTGATGGGATTGAGCTGCTGCGACTTGGTGTTGGTGATGCGGGTGGTTCTGCTTCATTCTCGGAGAATGTTCAGAAGAGTGCAGGGCTGAGCGGGGAGGGGCTTGTTGCTTACTACTCCAACCGCTGTCCGTTCACAGATTATCATGTGACACAGAGCCTGAAAGAGGCGGCTCAGCGACGTGGGTTGCCGCTCAAGATCGTTCATCTGGATACGCTTGAGAAGGCGCAGTCAGCGCCGACGCCTGCCACGATTTTCTCGCTTTACTGGAGTGGAAGATTTGTCACCACAGACCTGGGTGTCTGCATGGATTCACGCTTCGACAAGATCATGCAAAAGGCATTGAATGAGAAAGTGTCTATAGAGGCAGTTTGATTGTTTCAGGTGAATCGAATTTTTGCGAGGCATAAGGATCTGATTCAAGTGTGTGGGCTAGTGCGTTGAAAACAGATTCAAATTTGCTGGTCGGGGAAGGTGGTCATTTCAGGTGAATCGAAATTCCCTCGCGCAATCAGGTGTGAGTGCGCGAGGTTGTTTCAGGTGAAATGATCAGGAATGAGCTGCGACAGCTGCGCGGATTTTCTCCGCGTTTGCTTTGAGCTTCTCGCTGTCTTCCATCTCGCCGGTGTGTGGGCGCAGGGAGATGCCTTCGGTGCGTGGGATGACATGGAAGTGGGTGTGGAATACCATCTGTCCGCCAGCGCCTTCGTTGAACTGGTGAATGGTAATGCCATCTGCATCGAAAGCCTGCTTGAGCACACGTGCCATCTTCTGCGCTGTTTTAGCAACGGCAGTCAGTTCGGCTTCTTCGATATCGAGGATGTTGCGGGAGCCCTTCTTGGGAAGAACCAGCACGTGGCCATCTGCGCGTGGCATGATATCCATGATAACAATGGTGTTTTCGTCTTCATAGACCTTCTCGGAAGGCAGTTCGCCGCGCAAGATCTTAGCGAAGATGTTCTGGTCATCGTAGGACGGGCTAGTCATCTTGATATCCTCTGAAACTATCATTTTACCGGTGTATCCGTTGTGAGCGAAATGGCTCACGGGTCCTTGCCGGTAGTTAATCCGATTCATTGACCAAGATCACTGGAGAATCAATGTGTGGTTTGGGTGGAGTTGTTGAGAACCTGATCGTACTTAAGAAACTGATTCAAGTTTGGAGGGATTCGTGAGTCTCTTCAGAGTCTTGAATCGATGTCTTGAAGTGGGTTCTAGTTGCCCTGTTGGCGGAACGGGCCGTGTTCCGACAGGATTTTCTGTTCATGCAGAACGGCTTGGCGTTCCTGTTCCAGATAGTCTGCGACTGCATTCCTTAATGAAGGGTGTGCAATCCAATGGGCAGAGTAGGTGAGGCTCGGCATGTAGCCACGTGCCAGTTTGTGGCTGCCCTGCGCGCCAGCCTCAACTCGCTGTAAGCCGCGGGACAAGGCGAACTCAATGGCCTGATAATAGCAGATCTCAAAGTGCAGGCAGGGGTGGTTTTCAATGCAGCCCCAGTTGCGGCCATAGAGCGTGTTGCCGCCGATCATGTTGAGTGCGCCCGCAATATAGCGGCCTTCGCGCTTGGCCATGATCAGCAGGGTGTGGTCGGAGAGCCTTTCCCCCAATAACGAGAAGAATTTGCGGTTGAGGTAGGGAGAGCCCCACTTGCGGCTGCCAGTATCCAGATAGAACTCATAGAATGCGTCCCAGTGGCTTTCTGTCAGATCTGGTCCGGTGATCCACTCGACCTCTATATCGTTCTCCAGTGCGGTTTTACGCTCCTTACGGATGCTTTTGCGTTTGCGGGAGGAGAGTGCCACCAGAAACTGCGCAAAATCGCTGTAGCCGTTGTTCTCCCAGTGGAACTGTTGGTCTGTGCGCAGCAGGAAGCCTTCTTTGCCGAGCTCGGTCCATTCCTGCTCTGTGAGAAAGGTGAGATGGGCTGAGGAGCCTTCAATGCGGACCGTCAGTTCTTTCAGGCCCTGTGTGAGGATCTTGATGGTCTCCGGGCGATTGGCCTCCGGTGATATCAGGAGGCGTCGGCCCGGAACGGGTGTGAACGGGATGGAGCACTGCAGTTTGGGGTAGTAGTTTCCGCCTGCGCGATGGAAGGCGTCAGCCCATGCATAATCGAAGACGTACTCGCCCTGACTATGGCTTTTGGCATAGGTCGGGATCGCGGCAATGGGTTTGCCGTCTTGTTCCCACCAGATGTGTTGAGGGATCCAGCCTGCTTCCCACCCAACGCATTTGCTTTCTTCCAGTGCCTGTAAAAAGGCGTGTGAAAGCATAGGGTTAAACTCAGAAACTTGAGAGTTTGATTCAGTTTCCGGGTTTGGGTTGGATTGGATCGTTTCAGGTGAATCGATCCAATCCTGCTGATCATAAAGGATCGGCGATGTGCCGGGATTTGCCAGTGCGTCCCAATCCATGCTGGGGATCTCATCCAGAGAGGAGAGGACTTTCAGAACGGGTGATGGTGGTACTGACAAATCGATAGATCCTAGAGGGGCTCTTTGTCCGGATTGAAGCCTTCGAAAACAATCTGGTCCGCATGCTTGGCAGCATTGATACGGTCTTCTTTGGTTCTGACAGTCCATGTCATCACCGGCAGGCCATAGAACTCACGCAGGAAGCTTGGGCCGTCGGCTGGCAGATCTTTCACGAAGAACGAAACGAAATGCGGGTCAGTGCCAGCCATGTGCACCATCCAGGAAATCTTCTCGATCTCGTGCTCTGTCAGATTCAGGTGATCGTTTTCGCTCAGCGTGGTCATGGAGATGCAGCCACGCGGGATCTGCGGTGCAACATCCTTCATGGTCCGAAGCATTTTCGGGTCGAAGGATTTTATTGCTGCCGGGCCTTTATAATCGCTAAGGATTTTGGCGATGGTTTTAATGAACTCATCCTGACCTTCTGGAAGGTTCAGAGTTTTGATTTCAATAACCAGTGGCACTTTGCCGTCAACCAGCTCAAGCAGTTCCTGCAGGGTCCAGATTGGGTCGTCAGAACCACGCATGGACAGCTTGCGCAGGTCAGACAGGTCGAAGTCGATCACGTTGCCTTCGCCGTGGGTGAGGCGCTCAAGGTTTGGGTCGTGGAACACGATGACCTGACCGTCCTTGGTCTCCTGCAGATCAACCTCAATGGCGAAGTTGTTCTCTACAGCAGCTTTGACCGCGGACGGGGTGTTTTCAAGAATGCCTGCTTCTTTGTTATGGAAGCCGCGGTGAGCGATCGGACGGGCGGTGAGCCAGGAAAGATCTTGCATGGATTTTCGAAACTGCTTCTTCAATAAAAGGAGATGTGTTCTGCGGACAGAGCGGGATTAGTCGGCAATTTCGAAAATTGCTTCGATCTCAACAGCAGCGTTGAATGGCAAGGAGCCTGCGCTGACAGCGGAGCGTGCATGACGGCCAGCATCACCCATGGCTGCAACCATGAAGTCAGATGCGCCGTTGATGACTTTAGGCTGGTCACCGAAGTCGCCGTTGGAGTTGACGAAGCCAACAATTTTGACGAGGCGGACGACTTTGGACAGGTCGCCAGTTGCCGCTTTTGCCTGTGCCAGCAGATTGATTGCGCAAAGGCGTGCAGCTTCCACACCATCTTCAATGCTCAGATCCGCGCCAACCTTGCCGACTTTTGCGATCTTGCCGTCCTGCATTGGTAGCTGGCCAGAGATGAAAAGCTGGTTTACGGTTTTTACGAAAGGCACGTAATTGGCAGCAGGTGCAGCAGCTTCCGGCAGTGTGACGCCAAGCTTTTCTAGGTTTTGCTGGATTGTGTCAGACATTCGGCTTTCCCTCCGGTTCGGAATGTTCTTTTGCAATAAGTGATGCAATTCCACGAAAACTCAAGAGTTTATCTCTTCACGAAGCCGTGGTTTGCAAAGTGATGCGCAGACTCACATTAGAATCACCAGAGTTGCAAGGGTGCATGGAGCGTTGTCTACGTGGGAAACGTGTATCCAATTTGAAAGATTTACCCTAGCTCTGATTTCCTTGGCGGAATGTTTGCGTTGGTACCGGCGTTTATGCACTCTTTGGGAATGGAAGAGAGGCATGCCCACGTGTCTTTTGTTCCGACATGATCGGAGGTTTTATGCTGAAACTACGCTTCAGACACGGGTCGGGGAGGTTCGCTCTTCCCGCAATCGCTGGGTCTTCTCTCTCCCTCTGCTTACTTCTTACTCCCTCCAGTGGCAATGCTGCCGACCTCCAACCTCACCGCGCCGTTTATGATATGAGACTTTCCAGTGCCCAGAGTGGTGCGGATATCGCTGATGTGAACGGACGTATGGTCTATGAGCTTTCCGGCTCAGTCTGTGATGGCTTTAATGTGGATCTGCGATTTGTGGTGATGAGCATTGACGAGGAGGGGGAGGAAACGGTCACTGATCTTCGTAGTACCTACTTCGAGGCGCCGGATAATTCTCAGCTCTCCTTTGCTTATCAGACGTTCATTGGTGATTTTCTGGCGGAGCAGGCACAGGGTAAAGCGGAGCATCAAAGTTCTAAGGTGGATGTGGATCTGAGTGGTCCGGACGGCAAGTCATTGAGCTTTGACGGGGCTATCATGTTCCCTTTGCAACACCTTCACAGCGTGATTGATGGAGCCACTCTCGGAAAGCACTTCATGGTCTCCAAGCTGTATGATGGTAGTGTGACTGGGGAGCAGTTGTTTGAGGCGACCACTGTTGTGGGGCGCAAACTGGCTGATCCACTGGATCAGCGCTCTGATCAGATTTCGCTGCCCAAAGCATTAGGCGCAGCTGATGCGTGGCCGGTTTCCATTGCTTATTTCAACCTGAGTGATGGTGTGCGTGGCGAGCGTGCGCCTGACTATCAGATGCATACGGTTTTGCATGAGAATGGCGTTTCCAGAAGCATGAATCTGAACTACGGCGTGTTTGAGCTGGAAGGTGCCTTGGTAGAGCTTGAGCTGAAGCCGATGATACCTGCAAGCACCTGTGGCAGTTCTGTTGCTTTGGAAGAAGAGGTGAGTGTGCCGTTTGATGGTAGGCTCAAAAAAGAGCAGC
Organism: Pseudovibrio sp. SCP20; assembly: GCF_057774105.1. NCBI lineage: Bacteria > Pseudomonadati > Pseudomonadota > Alphaproteobacteria > Hyphomicrobiales > Stappiaceae > Pseudovibrio > Pseudovibrio sp. SCP20. Next base: position 69,963 of record NZ_JBYMDH010000007.1, read on the forward strand.
TGCGCTGAGGCTATCTCTTGTCCGGCGTTTTGATGGATCTGCCGAGAGAGACGACTGAGCTGTCTTTGAACTTTCCGCGTAAAGCATCCATGGCGCGTTCAGCTTTGGCGCGTTTTCCTGCCTGTTCATCCAGCAGGTCTTCCGGGTCGGCCTGATCGGCAGGGCCCAGATCCCCAATCCCGACACCAATGAGACGGAAGCGCAACTTACCGTCGGCAACGTTATGGAGCAGGTCGTCTGCGGTGCGGAAGATCTTGTCAGCAAGCTGCGTCGGGTCGTGCAGCATACGGGAGCGGGTGATGGTTTTGAAGTCCGCTGTTTTAAGTTTGAGTGTGACGGATCTACCGGACTTCTCCGCTTTTTTTGTGCGGTACGAGACTTTCTCCGTCAGGGCCCACAGGCTCTTGGAGAGCTGGGTAACGTCTGAGATGTCTGTGTTGAACGTGGTCTCTCCGCTGATGCTTTTGGCTCCGCGGTTAGAGGAGACGTTCCGATCGTCCTCGCCTTGGCACAGCTTTGCCAGACGCAGGCCCATGGCGCCGTATTTACGGGCAAGGTCGGTTGGGTCTTTTTGCTGGAGCTGGCCGATGGTTCTGATGCCATCACGTTCCAGTTTTGCCTGAAACACCTTGCCAACGCCCCAAATGACGCTGGTGGGTTGCCTGGCCAGAAACTCTTTCTTCTCCACGTCTCCAATCACCGAGAAGCCGCGGGGCTTGTCGAGGTCTGAGGCGATTTTGGCGAGGAACTTGTTGGGCGCAAGGCCCACAGAGACGGACAGTCTCAGCTCTTTCTGGATCTTAATCGCGAACTGCACGAGCAGTTCTGCTGGTGTCGCGCCGTGGAGTTTTTGTGTGCCGGAGAGGTCTAGGAAGGCTTCGTCGATGGAAAGGGGCTCTACCAGAGGGGTGAGTTTTTCCATCTCTTCGCGGATTTGCCTGCCGACCTGTGAGTAGAGATCCATGCGCGGTTTGATGACGACTGCGTCCGGACAGAGCTCACGCGCTTTGAACATAGGCATGGCGGAGCGAACGCCGTAGATACGGGCAATGTAGCAGGCGGCGGAGACGACACCGCGGTGGCCGCCGCCAACGATGACGGGCCTGTCTGCAAGTTCAGGGTTCTCGCGCTTTTCGACGGAGGCGTAGAATGCATCACAGTCGATGTGGGCGATCTCAAGGCTGTCCAGTTCTGCATGGGCGAGGATGCGCGGGCTGCCGCATTTGGGGCATCGCGTCAGGTCTGCGCGGAATCTGTGTGAGCAGTCCCGGCAGAGTGCTTTGAGAGGTGTGGTGGCCTCAGTCGCCATGAAGTCAGAGCTCCGATCAATTGCAGCTTTCTCGTGGACAGGGCTTTAGCATGAACTACTCGTCAGTCTCCCATGAAATCCGTGCGCCAGCCACATAAAACACAGAGCTGCGCATCTGGTCTTTGTCCCATTCCTCAATGGTCCAGTCCTTTGAGTTCACTGGATCGAAGTTGAGGAAGAACTTGTCTTGCATAAACATGCCGACAATAGGGTGTTTGATGACGGTGTTGGAGATATCGCTTGGTTCTTTCAGATTGAACTCGACGCTCTCTTCCACCTTGATCCGCAATGTGCTGAGCGAGTCTTGCGGAGCTGCTGCCGGGCGCTGGCAGTCGTGGGCGGCAAACTCCAGCGTTACAGCGCCGGGGCCATCTGCTTTTCCTGAAGTGAACAGGGCGCTGCGCAATACGGCCCCGTTTAAATGTCCAAAACGCTCCAGAAAATACTGGAGCGACGTGCTTGAAAGGTGTTCCACGCTTGGGTTCTCTGGGTTGGTAAAAGGTTCACTTGCAGCCTGAGACCTTACTTTACAGCAGCGACCAACAAATTTTCAATAAAGTCGCCGGTTTCTTTCCAGCAATTGCTTTTGAGTGCCACGTTGGGCAGGTCGCTGGATGTTGCGTAGAAGCGTGGATCGGCAATGAAATGCACCAGCTGGACGTGCGGCGTGCTTTTGCCGACTGAAAGGATGTTGGTTGGGCTGTCATCTATAAAGATAACCGGATGATGAGCGCGCTCTGCGCACAGAGCTGCAACTGCACCGCCTTTTGGGCCGTCATTGGTCACAAGCGGGTAGCCCATGCCAAGGCTCTTTAAGAGGTTCTCGCGGGTAGGCTTGTTATGAGTGCCGGGCAGGTTGGTCAGGATGACGATGTCGCAGAGTTTCGATAGACGCTCCAGCTGTTCAGCCGCATGGGGTACTGCTTCCTGTCGGCCGACTTCGCTTTCAAAGAAGTCATGAATGACGGCCATGCAGGCATCATCAGAAAGTTTTTCGCCGGACTGGGTGTAGACCATGTTGGCTTTCAGGCGATAGGCGGTTTCCTTGAAGGATATGCCATTGTCAGCCATGAAGCGTTCAAGGTGTGGGATGAATTGCAGGAGCACTTCGTCCACGTCGCAGATGAGGAGAGGGTGGGCGCGCTTTTCGATCAGGCTGATCTGCTGCAATGTGCTCGCGCTTGCTGTGCTAATGGTGGGCAAAGTAATCAACGCCTCCGGCAAGTTTCAGGTGAGCGGCTGCAATCATCGTTGGGCGAATGCCAGCGCTTTCCGTATAGGCCAGCAAGAGCTGCTCGTCCTGCATTAAAAATTCCAGAACCCCTGCGAGGAAGCCCGGCTCGGCTGCCGCATCGCGAATCTCCTGAGGTCCAATCCCGGCCAAAGACAGGAAGCGGCCGAGCTGTTCCGGGTCGCTGCTGAGAAATGATAGGGCACCAATTGCAATTTCCTGTGCAGTATCTTCGGTCAAACTGCCGGTTTTGCCTAAATTCATTGGTGTTTGCCTTTCTGAAACGAATCCGAATTAACTATGTAGCAGGAAATTTAGTGTGGGACTTGTTCCAATGCCAGTCGCAGGGCGGCTGCACCACACCTTTATTTATGGCTAAACCATTTTTGGGGCAGCATTCTGTGCAGGACTGAACTGATGCAAAAGACCGTGCTGATTGTTGAAGACAACGAACTCAACATGAAGCTGTTTAACGATCTGCTTGAGGCTCATGGCTACGCGACCTTGCAATCTCGCAATGGGATGGAGGCGCTTGAGCTTGCTCGTGCACATAAACCGGATTTGATCCTGATGGATATTCAGTTGCCCGAAGTTTCGGGGCTTGAAGTGACCAAATGGATCAAAGAGGATGATGAGCTGAAGATCATTCCTGTGATCGCGGTAACGGCTTTTGCCATGAAGGGCGATGAGGAGCGCATCCGTCAGGGTGGGTGTGAGGCTTATATCTCCAAGCCAATCTCCGTGGGTAATTTCCTTGAGACCGTTTCAGGCTTCTTGCAGGACACATAAAACAACCGTGATTATTTTTGATTGTGGTTAATTGGTAAATTGTGTTCAGCTAGAAGTTGCAGGTTCGCAAATTATCGGGAAGCAACGCTTTAGTATTCTGCTTGAGATTGTCAGTTTTCACTGGATGAAAGACTCACATCAAAAGTCGTAGGTCTTTGAAACTAGATGAAATCACCGAGTGAGTCTTGCGGGAACTGCAGGGTTTCTGTGTGGTTGCCTCTTGAAAAACGGCGGTTTCTTTCCTTTTGTTGTGTATAGGTCAAGAATCCCCTCCATTTTCAGGAGCGCAATTACCTTAAAGCTTTACTAAAGTCGTAAATGTTGCGATGGTGATATACGATATCATCTGCTTCATGAAATTAATGACTGCAAGATCGCAGTATTGGCTCTTGGTTGATTGAACAAATCCCAGCAATACTGCCAGATAGACTCCCTACGGAGCGCTCAGGTCCGCCGCATCTCCTGGGTCCGTGGGGTTGGCCGGCGAGTAAACGGGTTCTGAGTGGCCTCCTCGTGTCATCCGGTTCTCGCCGGCCACCAATTTTCTTCCCTATCAGCAGAATGAGACATTGCTGTGCAAGCGCATGCTGTGCGCTGGGCTGTGTTCGCCTGCGCGGATGAGATGGTGTGTGGTGAGAGCAAGATGGGTTTTAAGGTGGTGTGATCCGTCATTCAGTCTGGGGCAGTTCGTTATGTGTCAAAGTTTTTGGTAAGGCCAATTCTCTTTGAAATTGAAGCGGAAATGACCGTGTTGACGGGACTATACTCAGTCAAAATCCTCTTGTGTGAGGAAATGTTGTCTACCCCTGACAATTGAGTGGGGTGGCGCACGAGCGCGCGAGCTAGTGGAGTGCTTTTACTTCTGAAAACCACAGTTTTAGGAAGGGTATTCCGCCTGATTATCGGTGCTGTGCATACAAAAAAGGCGCTTGCAAAATGCAAACGCCTTTTTTGAAAATTCAGCTGAAGCCAAGACTTACTTGATCTTGGTTTCTTTGAACTCAACGTGCTTCTTTACGACTGGGTCGTATTTACGCTTCACCATTTTTTCGGTCATGGTGCGGGAGTTCTTTTTGGTCACGTAGAAGTAGCCGGTGTCCGCAGTGGACTGCAGCTTGATCTTAATGGTGGTCGCCTTGGCCATCGCTAAGGATCCTGTCTGTTTTCGGCCTTTTAAAAGTGGCCGGTTGTTTTGTTTGTCCCGGTGGCACCCTCACACCTTCGCTTCGGGGTAGGGTGCGCTTCCGGTGAAACTTTGGGAATTCAGCGCGCACATTACTAATCACAGGGCTAAAGTCAAGATGCATTAGCGGGCTGCGCCCAGTCTTGTCCCCCTTATCAGGCATATAATTACGTATGCGCCCAAGAATCCTGCAAATACCAGTGGTAGTCCATCGGCTCCCCACGTGGAAAGAGCAAGGCCCGTAGAGGCAGGTCCGACTAACTGTCCAATGGAATACATGAGGACAAAGGCCGCATTTGCGGATGCTAGATTAGCGCCGTCAAAGCGTGCCCCCAGATGTGTGAGGCCAACGGTGTAGAGGCCCGCAACCACGCCGCCCCAAACGAAGAGAAGGGCGCAAATGCCATAGAAACTGCCGGATAGCGGGATCATGAGCAGCGCACCAATGACGCCAAACGCACCGCAATAGATGAGCAAGTGGCGGCGGTTCATACGGTCCGATAGCATGCCTAGAGGGATCTGCAGCACCATGTTGCCAGCGGCCATAGCGGAGACGAGCAGGGTGGCTGTTTCTGCTGTCAGGCCGATCTTGAGGCCGAACAGCGGGAGCAGGGAGATGCCGGATTGTTCCACAGCTCCAAAGACAAATCCGGCCAGGGTGGCTGCTGGAGCTATCCACAAAAAGGCGTAGAGCTTTGAAGTTGCTTTGCTTTCGATTCTCGGCGCAGCGTTGAAGCCGACGAGAACAGGCAGGGCAGCAATAATGATGCCGGCGCCTGCCAGAAGGAATGGAAGCGCGCCTGTCGTGCCAGCATAAGCGAGAACCAGAGGGCCTGAGGCGAAGCCGAGCGCAAGCACTGTTGCATAGACGCCCATCAGGAAGCCTCTGTGCTTTGACGGTGCTAATGCGTTGATCCAGAACTCTGAGAGAATGAAGGCGGAGGTGGTTGCGCCATGGAACAGCAGGCGCAGCGGGAACCATGCCCAGAAGTTTTCAAGCACAAAGAAGAAGGGCAGTGAGAAGCCTGCAACCAGTAAGCTGATCAGAAGGGCCTGAGGTGTGCCCAGCTTACGGGCGAGATACGGACCGACTGGGGTGGCGACAATGGAGGCAACGCCGGAGAAGGCGGTGTTGATGCCGATCCAAGTGTCACTGATGCCGCGATACTCAAGCGTGAGTGCCAGAAGAGGAAGGCTTGCGGACAGGGAGAGGCCAACAGCTGTAATCGCTGCGATGGCGGCAATGATGCCGCGGACCTGTCTGGGGGAGAGGGAGCTGGCTAGCGTGCCCGATAACTGAACCATTTACATAACTGCATTCTGAGCTCGATATGAGCAAGTGATTTGCAGCATAATGAGCTCATATGCACTCGCACATCATGCATCAAATCATTTTCATGCGCATATTCCCGAAATCCGAAATCTCTTTTCGGGAATATGCTGTAAATGCTTCTATCAGGAAAAGTGCAAGGCGCAACACATAGTATCACAGTGATATATGTTTGTTGCGCCTCGGGTATTCTGAATTAGATTTCTTCGCGCGCGAAGCCGTCGTTCTTCCAGTAGTAGTATGGAACCGGACCATTCGGGGAAAGCTCAGGGTCTTTCGCCAGTCGGTTCTCCAAGTCTGTCAGAACAGCCAGAGTGATGCGTGGCAGGTCCAGCTCTTTGCATTGCTCGATTGGCAGCCACTGGAGTTCTTCCAGCTCTTCTGTCGGGCCGATGCCTGTTTCCAGCTTGTGTGCGATCTGGTCTGCCCAGACCGCGAAGAAACGTGCGTCAAAGCGACGTGTTCTGCCCGGAGGGGTGATTGCACGTGCCACGAAGCGCAGTGGCTCCAGATCTGGTTGGATGCCCAGCTCGTCAAATGCCTCAAAACCCGGACCAGCAGGTTCGCTGTTGCCCTCGGTTTTGGTGCCAACGAAAAGGCCCGCTTCCTCATAGGTTTCGCGAATGGCGGCAATTGCCAGTGCGCGCAGGCGGCTTTCCGTTTTAATCTGCTTTTTGTCGTAGTTCAGTTTGGCCAGTACGTCTGGATGATAGTCGCGAACATATTTTACGCGGCTGTCTTCGGAATCAACGCGGCCACCTGGGAACACGAACTTACCCGGCATGAACTTGTGCGCCATGTGGCGTTTGCCCATGAGTAGGTGCAGGGAACCATCTTCCTTGCGATCCAGAATAAGCAGTGTGGAGGCGTCTTTCGGCCTCAATGGTTGAGCGCTCGGATCGTTGTTTTCTTCCGCTCGCTCAACTTTGACTTCTTTCGTCAGGTCTTCCGTGGACATTCCTTACCTCTGATTGGCGCGTGTTGGGCCAAAACTAGGTGCTTTGCCTGCAGTTGCAAAGCCATCCATACGTAGTGCCCATTGCAAACCAACCAGAGCGCCCTTGATAGGGCGTAAGAAGGCGAGAGACATGATGAGGGTCAAAGGTAGCCAGACAGCCATGTGAAGCCACATTGGCGGCACGTAGGCCATCTCTACCCACATGGCCAGCGCAACTACGACGTGGCCAACGATAAAGATTGTGAAATAGGGCGGGGCATCATCCGCGCGGTGGTGGTGAAGCTCCTCACCACAGTTGTCGCAGGATTGCTTCACACTCAGGTAGCCGTTGAAGATGGAGCCAACGCCGCAAGAAGGGCATTTGCAGCGCATACCGCGCAGCACCGCTTCTCCGGTATTCCGATCTTGATGGGTATTCATTTATACCTGCCTTTCCCGTCCCGTAAATGCAGGGGAGCGCACGTAAATTACCTACGCTTCCGCTTATTTCCGTCTTTTGACCGGCGTAAACCTTTTGGCTTGCTTTTGTTTCTTGCTTGCCAACCCTTGTGCTTAGCAACCCGTCCCGCTGCCTCGCCCTTGGATTTGCCTTTTGACAACATTTCAAACCGCAAAGCCCCCGCAAATGGGGCGGCTTCTACTAGTTTGACCTGCACAGCATCACCAAGTTGGTAGGTTTCACCAGTTGCTCTGCCCACAAGGGCATGAGCTGATTCTACATATTCGTAGTAATCCATACCAATGGTAGATGCAGGAATGAACCCGTCTGCGCCATTTTGTAGCAGCTTGACGAACATGCCTGATTTAGTCACTCCGGCAATTCGCCCGGAGAATTCCGCACCAATCCGTTCACACAGATAGAGAGCAATCAGGCGGTCTATGGTCTCGCGCTCGGCCAGCATTGCCCGGCGTTCTGCGGCAGAAATCTCAGCTGCGATGGCTGGTAGCTTCTCTTCGATGCCGTAGGGCAGGCCGTCATCTCCAAGGCCGAGGGCACGGATGAGAGCGCGGTGCACTATCAAATCTGCATAACGACGAATAGGAGATGTGAAGTGTGCATAACGTCGAAGGTTCAGGCCGAAGTGGCCGATATTGTCGGCGTTGTACTCTGCCTGTGCCTGTGAGCGCAGCACAACCTCGGACACCATGGTCGCGCTGGCCGTGTCCTTGAACTTGTCGAGGATGTTGTTGAACACCGATGCACGCAGGCCGCCGATGTGAGGTAGCTTGACGTCCAGTGTAGAGAGGAAGTCCCGCAGGTTCTCCAGCTTTTCCGGTGTTGATGCATCATGCACGCGGTAAAGCAGGGCAGACTTGCGTTTTTCCAGCTCTTCAGCGGCTGCCACGTTGGCCTGGATCATGCACTCTTCAATGAGTTTGTGCGCATCCAGACGATCCGGGACGACGATCTGGTCAACGGTGCCATCTTCTTTGAGCAATATGCGGCGTTCCGGGATGTCCAGTTCCAGCGGCTGGCGCTTGTCGCGGCCACGCTTCAGGATTTCATAGGCTGCCCAGAGCGGTTGGAGAACCGGCTCCAGAAGCGGTCCTGTGACGTCGTCTGTTACACCGTCAATGGCTTTTTGGGCCTGCTGATAGGATAGTTTGGCTGCGCTGCGCATGATGACGCGGTGGAACGAGTGAGAGATCTTCTTACCGTTCTTGTCGAAGACCATCCGTGTCGCCATGGAAGGACGGTCTTCTTTCTCGCGCAGGGAGCACAGGTTGTTGGAGATGCGCTCTGGCAGCATCGGGATAACGCGGTCCGGGAAATAGACCGAGTTACCGCGCAGCAGTGCTTCCTTGTCCATCGGAGAGCCCGGTGTCACGTAAGCTGCGACGTCTGCAATGGCGACGTAGACGATACAGCCGCCTTCGTTCTCTGGATTGTCGTCCAGCTGAGCGTAGACCGCATCGTCGTGGTCTTTTGCTGTTGCCGGGTCGATGGTGATCAGAGGGATCGCGCGCCAGTCTTCACGACCTTTGCTGCCGACAGGCTTGATGTTCTCAGATTCTGCGATCACCGCACCCGGGAACTCATTGCGAATGCCGTGTGTGTGGAGCGCAATTTCGGAGACAGCCATTTCCGAGGTGGTGGAGCCGAAGCGTTTGACGATGCGGCCACGCGGTGTGCCGTATCTGCCAACTTTGTGGACCTCCACTTTGACGAGGTCTCCGTCTTCAGAGTCCAGCAGCTCGCGTGGATCCACGTCGATCTCGCGTTGTTTGCGGTCGACTGGTTCCAGTGTCGCGGCTTTGGTTGCCTTGTTGATGCGCAGAATGCCGAGGATGTCGGTGTCGTGGTTTTCAAGGCGTTTCATCACGCGCACGACGTGCTGGGCTTCTGGTGATCCATCCAGATCATCCATCAGCTTTACAAGGGCGCGGTCACCAATACCCGGAACCGGGTTGAATTTGTTTTTGTTCTTTTGCGGCAAGACGAGGACGTTCGGCGGCTCACCATGCTCTTCATCCCAGTTCATCGGAATGCCGAGGAGCTCACCGTCGCCAGTTCTGCCAGTTACTTTTACTACGAAGACAGGAGGAAGGTCGCCTGGACGCAGCATGCGTTTCCGGCGTTTCTCGATGTGACCGCTTTCGGCCAGATCTTTCAGCATTCGCTTGAGGGGGATGCGCGCTGCGCCGACGATGCCAAAATGGCGGGCGATTTCGCGTTTGCCAGCTTTGCCGGGATTGTCGGCAATAAACTTCAGAATGTCTTCGCGGGATGGCATCTCTGCCGGTCCCTTGTGTCTTTTTTCAGCGGCCTTTTTTCGGCTCAATGTATCTCATCCAGTGCAGCTTATGCGCTGCGAAAAGGGGCTCCCGATGATCGGAAGCCCTCGTGTTTCGTTATCCGGAGAGTAACGGGGGGATCTTAACCCTTCTTCGCGTTGATCAGCTCAATTGCCTGTTCGCGGGTTACCGTCTCCGGGTCTGTTCCTTTTGGCAGGGAGACGAACTCCTTGCCCCATTTGATCCGGACACCGAGGCGGCCACTGTCACGCAGCTCCATCGCTCCACCATCCGGATGGTCGCCAAACTCTTTCAGTGCCCCTTTAGGCGCTGCTTTCTTGGCGGTTGTTTTCTTTGCAGCTGCCTTTTTGGCAGGCGCTTTTTTCTTTCCTTTGGTAGCTGCTTTCGCGTTGACAAGCTCAATGGCCTGTTCCAGCGTGACAGCTTCCGGTGCAACATCCTTTGGCAGGGTTGCGTTGATCTTTTCCCACTTCACGTATGGGCCGTAGCGACCGCTGTATACGTTGATGGCGCCGCCATCCGGGTGGTCGCCCAGCTCTTTGAGTGGTTTTGCGGCAGCTCCGCGGCCTCCACCCTTTGCGCGCTTTTCAGCAAGCAGGGTTACGGCGCGGTTGATGCCGACAGAGAAGACTTCGTCCGGGCTATCCAGATTGGCGTAGGTACCATCGTGCAGGACGAACGGACCGAAACGGCCCAAGCCTGCGGAGATGGTTTTGCCATCTTCCGGGTGCGTGCCGACTTCGCGTGGCAGGGAAAGAAGCTGAAGAGCTTTTTCCAGATCCAGATCGGCTGCACTCCAGCCGCGTGGCAAGGAAGAGCGCTTTGGTTTTGCTTCTTCACCCAGCTGTACATATGGGCCAAATCGGCCAGTACGCAAGGAGACTTCCAAACCCGTTTCCGGATCAATGCCCAGAACCTGAGGTCCATCCGCTGCTGCACCTGCATCAGAATCTCCACCAGAGGTGAGCTGACGGGTGTAATCGCAGTGTGGTGGGTTCTCGTTTGGCTCTTTGCCGTCTTTTTTGTCTTTGTTGTAGTTGGAGCAGCCAACAAACGCGCCAAAGCGGGAGACTTTCAAAGACAGGCGACCGGTATCACACTTCGGACACTTGCGTGGATCCGAACCATCTTCCTTATCCGGGAAGACGTGTGCTTTGAGGGTTTCGTTCAAGGCATCCAGCACTTCGGTGTTGGAGCGCTTGATCACCTCATCACAAATTTCGTGGAACGGGTTCCAGAAGTCACGCAAAACGGCTTTCCACTCCAGATCACCGGCTGAAATCTTGTCGAGCTGGTCTTCAAGGCTCGCGGTGAAGTCGTACTCCACATAGCGGTTGAAGAAGTCCTCAAGGAACGCAGTTACCAGACGGCCTTTGTCCTGAGGGATCAGGCGCTTTTTGTCCAGTTCCACGTAGCCGCGATCACGCAGGGTCTGCAGTGTTGCAGCATAGGTGGATGGGCGGCCAATGCCGAGCTCTTCCATCTTCTTCACCAATGTTGCTTCGGTGAAGCGTGGTGGAGGTTCAGTGAAGTGCTGGTTGGCTTCAATGCCTTTGCGACCAAGGCTGTCGCCTCGTGTCATTGGTGGCAGGCGCTTGCTTTCCTCGTCTTCCTCATCATCTTTACCTTCCTGATAAAGGGTGAGGAAGCCGTCGAAGCGAACAACAGAGCCAGATGCGCGCAGGGCAGCTTTCTTGGCGCCGTTTACAGCATCAATATCAACGGTGGTGCGTTCCAGAACGGCAGATTCCATCTGGGAGGCGATGGTACGCTTCCAGATCAGCTCGTAAAGACGTGCGCCGTCTTCGTCGAGGAACTTTGCCATGTCACGTGGGTGACGGGTCAGATCGGTCGGGCGGATCGCTTCGTGCGCTTCCTGAGCGTTTTTCGCTTTGGAAGAGTACATGCGCGGCTTTTCAGGCACATACTCATCGCCATAACGGGAAGCGATAACACCACGGGCGCTCGTAATAGCTTCCTGAGCGATCTGCACACCATCGGTACGCATATAGGTGATCAAGCCGGTTGTTTCACCGCCAATGTTGGCGCCTTCATAAAGCTTCTGCGCAACCTGCATGGTGCGAGCTGCTGCAAAGCCGAGCTTACGGGAAGCTTCCTGCTGAAGGGTAGAGGTGGTGAACGGCGCGTATGGATTGCGGCGCTGTGGCTTACTCTCAACGTTAGAAACCTGGAAGCTTGCCCCATCAAGCATCTGCTTGATTGTAGTGGCTTCCTGTTCGTTCTTAATGTCGAGACGTGTGATCTTCTGGCCGTCAAAGCCAGTCAGGCGTGCCTGAACCGGAGCGTTTTCCGGTGTGTTCAGGTTTGCCAGAATGGACCAGTATTCCTGTGACTGGAATGTTTCGATCTCGTTCTCACGCTGGCACACAAGGCGGAGTGCAACAGATTGCACACGACCTGCGGAGCGGGCGCCCGGCAGCTTGCGCCACAGAACAGGAGAGAGGGTGAAACCTACCAGATAATCCAGTGCGCGACGGGCCAGATAAGCATCGACAAGCGGCTCATCCAGTTCACGCGGATTTTTCATCGCTTCCAGAATGGAACTTTTGGTGATCGCGTTGAAAACCACGCGCTCAATCTTCTTGTCCTTCAGGACGCGTTTCTTTTTTAAAACTTCCAAGACGTGCCAGGAAATGGCTTCCCCTTCGCGGTCGGGGTCAGTTGCGAGAATAAGGCGGTCAGCCTCCTTCACCGCGCTGGCGATTTCCGACAGGCGCTTTTGAGATTTGGAATCCACAGACCAGGACATGGCAAAGTCGTCGTCCGGCAATACGGAGCCGTCCTTCGGAGGCAGATCGCGCACATGGCCGTAGGACGCCAGAACTGTATAGTCCTTGCCCAGATATTTGTTGATGGTCTTGGCTTTCGCCGGTGATTCCACAATGACTACGTTCATTGATTTCCTGGCTTTCGCGTAAATCTCGTCTTGGAATTGATAAATCAAAAACCGTTTTATGAGTCGAACCGACACAATCTCGGATGACTTCGCGGCTGTCAAATGGCCTTTTCAGATCAATTGGTCAAGAGCGGAAAAGCCACTCCCTTAATTTTCCTTGGGTCATATTTTGGTTGTGCTTGATAAAATATACAACCTAAGGTAATTGCATTAATTGCTATAACCCTCAGATAGCAAAGCGCTTTTTGCCATGTGAGGCTTGTGTCATGGTTGCATAAGAAGGTTAAAAAGCTTGCGTAAATACCCGTTGCCGAAAAATGACAGAACAATCGAAACTCACGATGTGGCCGAGTACTGCGCCAAAATGTGTCGTGAATTGAGTGACATGGCGCGAACACACAGGTTGGATCTGCTTGGGTACTTATTGCTGCTTGCGCAGAAGGAAGCTGAAGCGCGGTCTGGCAAAACTTCCGAGGAAGATGAGCCTTCTGAGCTGGCCGATGCAGCTTTAGACGCGGAGTGATCACCCACATTATTATGTGGTGCCTGTGTGGATCATAGAAAGCTTGTTGGGTTTGTGCCGTTCTAGTCGCCCAGCCAGTTCGATTTCCAACAGGATGAGCTGAAGCGTTTGCAAGGAAACGCCTGTGAAACGCAGCAGTTCGTCTTGATCTATGGGTGTTTCGCTTAAGGCATCGATGACTGCTTGCCTGTCCTGTTCGTTGGCGTTGAGCGGGGGAGACGGGCTGTTGGTGTCAGGGCTGTCCAGCTCGGGCCAGTTGATCGTTGGCTCCTCAATGCCTTGATGTAAGGGCAGAGACATGGAGATCTTAGGCTCCATGATATCCAGTACATCATCAACAGACTGAACTAGGGCGGCGCCTTGCTGGATCAGTTTATTTGCGCCCACAGAGCGTGGATCCAAAGGTGAACCGGGGACGGCAAGGATCTCGCGGTTTTGCTCCAAGGCGTAGCGAGCGGTGTGGAGAGAGCCGGATTTTTCAGCGGCTTCAATTAAGATGACACCCAATGACATTCCCGAGATAAGACGATTGCGGCGGGGGAAATCCCGTGCTCGCGGCTGCCAGCTGATGGGCATTTCGGAAATCGCGGCACCATTGGTGGCGATCATGGATGAAAAAAGTTCCAGATTTTCTTTGGGATAGACTGTGTCGATACCGCCAGCGAAGGCTGCGATGGTGCCGGATGACAGTGCGGCATGGTGTGCGGCGCTGTCGATACCGCGGGCGAGACCGGAGATGATCGTGAAGCCTTGAGTTGATAGTTCACCTGCCAGCTGGGTAGCAAACTTGGCTCCAGCGGCGGAGCAGTTGCGGGCGCCGATGATCGCAAGAGTTTTCTGCGTTCCGGTGAGTTCTTGCTGGAGCGGGTCTCGGGCCCGAACAGCCAACAAAGGCGGCGGCGCGTCTATATGTCTGAGGAGAGGTGGGTAGGCTGGCTCGCCTAAAGCAATGAGGCGAGCGCCTATCTTATAAAGAGCAGCCAGTTCTGTTTCGGCTTTGTCCTGTGAAAAAAGGCGATAAGATTTCTTACCACCTCTTCTTGAAAGCTCTGGCAGGGCATCGAGTGCTGCCTGTGCTGAACCGAAATGATTGAGGAGCTCGCGAAAGGTTCTTGGACCTACATTTTCGGAGCGTATGAGACGAAGCCACGCGAGCCGTTGGGTGTCACTTAAGTGTGGTGCCCGGCTTTTGGTGGCTGTCTCCATTCAACTCATCCCTTGGAACCGATCTTGCTTTCCTTGCCTTTCAGCAGGCGGGCAATGTTCTCGTGATGTTTTGCCCATAGCAATATGCTGAGTATTCCCATCATTTGCGCAATTTGCCATTGATCGAAAGCCAGCAGAATAAAGGGAGTGACAAGGCTTGCCACCAGTGCTGACAGGGATGAGAACTTGGTGATGTAGGCGGTGGCGATCCAAATGGCGATGAAGATAACGCCAACGGGCCAGAAGATGCCAAGCAGAATGCCGATATACGTTGCAACGCCTTTGCCACCTTTGAACTTCAGCCAAACTGGGAAAAGGTGGCCGAGAAATGCGCCGAGACCTGCGATCAGGGCTGCATCATTGCCCATGTAAAGGCTGATGAGAATAACGGCGAATGTGCCTTTGAGGGCGTCGCAAAGCAGGGTGAGGGCAGCCAGTTTTTTGCTGCCAGTGCGCAGCACGTTGGTGGTGCCGATGTTGCCGGAACCGATGTTCCGGATGTCGCCGTGACCTGCCATTTTTGTGAAGAGTAGGCCAAACGGAATGGAGCCTAGTAAATAGCCAAAGGCCAATGCAGCCAGATAGTAGGGTAAATCAAGGGACCAGCTGATTGGATCAGGCACGGGTGTTCTCCAGTTGTTGCATTAAAGCAGTGTGCCTTGCCGGTTGGCTGAGCACACTGCTTTAAACTTTCTTGCGTAACGCGGGATCTGTACTGGTGCCTTTGAGGCTGTTCAGAAGAGCGCGTTAAATTGCGTCATGATCTAGGATGCCGCCTGCAACAATGGTTGTCAAAACCCGGCCTGTTAAAGTTTCATCCTCGAAAGGCGTGTTCTTTGAACGGGACCGAATTTTCTCTTTTTCTACAATCCATGGCTTTTGCGGATCGAAGATGATCAGGTCCGCTGGTGTGCCTTTGGAAAGGCGACCGGCAGGAAGACCAAGACGGTCCGCTGGATTGCAGGTCATTGTTGCAAGCAGTTTGGAGAGTGAAATGTCACCGTTCAGGACGAGGCGCATTCCCGCTCCAAGCATTGTTTCCAGCCCTAAAGCACCATCTTCGGCTTCTGCAAAGGGGTGACGCTTAGTTTCCACATCTTGTGGGTTGTGATCGGACATAATGATGTCGATTGTGCCGTTTGCCAGCGCCTCGACCATGGCCTGACGATCATCTTCCGTACGCAGTGGCGGCGACATTTTATGGAAGGTCCGGTATGGGCCGATGTCGTTTTCGTTGAGCGTCAGGTGGTTGATGGAGATGCCTGCCGTTACGTTCAGGCCTTCGTTCTTGGCTTTCTGGATAGCTTCTGCACTTTGTGGGCAGGAGATCAGGCGGGCGTGATATTTGCCCTTAGCCATGGCAACGAGGCGCATGTCGCGTTCGATTGCGACGAACTCGGCCTCTCTTGGAATGCCGCCCAGACCTAGCCATGAAGCGCGCAAGCCTGCGTTCATGACGCCGGAGCCTGCCAGGTCCTTGTCCTGCGCCTGATGCACCACCAGCGCGTCAAAATCGCGGGCATAGGTCAGCAGGCGGACCAGAACAGAGGAGTTGGTGATTGGCAGTCTGTCGTTGGAAAAGGCGATGGCGCCTGCTTCCTTGAGCAGACCCAGCTCGCTCATGTCCTTGCCAGCCAGTCCCTTTGTGAGGGCGGCCATTGGGTGGACGTTGACGATGGCGGTGTCGCGGGCGCGGCGGAGCATGAAGTCCACCAGAGCCGGGTCATCAATCACCGGGTCCGTGTTTGGGCTGGTGAGGATTGTTGTTACACCACCAATGGCCGCGGCGCGGCTAGCGCTTTCCAGCGTTTCGCGGTGTTCTGCGCCGGGTTCACCAACGCTGACGCCCATGTCGATGAGACCGGGGGCAACGACGGCGCCGTTACAGTCAATGGTTTTTGCGCCTTCCGGAGCGCCCTGATTGAGGGCATCTGCACCGGCGGCGGCGATGTTCCCGTCCTGAACGAACACTGCACCGGCTTCGTCAACACCGTTGGCGGGGTCAATGATGCGGGCGTTTGTCAGGACCAGCGGGTTCACATTCTTGATCATGCGCTTGTCCTTCTTACACGTTGTCAGGGAGGTTTTGAGCGAGAGCTTCAAGCACTGCCATGCGTATGGCAACACCCATCTCCACCTGCTCGCGGATCAGGCTTTGCGGGCCATCTGCAATTTCGGCGGCGATCTCCACCCCGCGGTTCATTGGACCGGGGTGCATGACCAGAGCATCAGGCTTTGCATAGGAGAGCTTTTCTGCGTCCAGACCGTGGTAACGGAAATACTCACGAACAGATGGTACAAAGGCGCCGCTCATACGTTCGCGTTGCAAACGCAGCATCATGACGATGTCACAGCCCTTCAGTCCTTCGCGCATGTCTGTGAATACTTCTACGCCCATACTATGAATACCAGAGGGCAGTAGTGTAGAGGGAGCTATGACACGCACGCGGGCTCCCATATTGGAGAGAAGGATGATGTTGGAGCGCGCGACGCGGGAATGGCGGATGTCGCCGCAAATGGCTACTGTCAGACCACCGAGGGTTCCTTTGTGGCGGCGGATGGTCAAGGCATCCAGCAGAGCCTGAGTTGGGTGTTCGTGAGGGCCGTCACCGGCGTTGACGACCGCGCAACCGACTTTGCGGGCCAGCAGGTGAACTGCACCTGCGGCGTGGTGGCGAACAACCAGCAAGTCAGGACGCATTGCGTTCAGGGTTGCAGCCGTGTCGATCAGGGTTTCCCCTTTCTTCACCGATGAGGTGGAGACCGACATGTTCATCACATCCGCGCCCAGACGCTTGCCTGCAAGCTCAAAAGAAGATTGGGTGCGGGTGGAAGCCTCAAAGAAGAGGTTGATTTGCGTTCGCCCACGCAGAACAGCTTTCTGCTTTTCTACCTGTCTGGAGACTTCGACGGCTTCGTCGGCAAGGTCCAACAGGTAATTAATGTGGGGAGGCTGCAATCCCTCGATACCGAGGAGATGGCGATGCGGGAACGCTGAGGATCGATGTGTGATATTCTTGCTCATCGAAGACCCTTCTATAGGCAGAAACACCGAGTTCGTAAAGAGCTCAACGGATGTATAGTTTTTATTGTGCAAATCGCAGTTGCAACGTGCGCGGTAACCTATCAAAATCGCTGGGGCAACTCGCGGGAGGAAAAATGGATAAAGTTTCACAAGCCACTATGACGACAGGGGTGATCAATCAGGCCCCGCCATATTGTGGGTACAACCTTGCCGAGAGTGATCCAATTCTCCTTGCTGATTTGGGTGGTACAGGGTCCAACGATTCTGCACGCGAAGAGCTTATCAAGTTTGGTGAGCAGTGTGGAGCCGCAGATGCACTGGATCTGGGCAGATTGGCAAATGTTAATGAACCGGTGCTTAAAACACACGATCCATATGGCCGCCGCCTTGATGTTGTCGAGTTCCACCCATCCTACCATGCGCTGATGCGCCGCTCGTTTGAAGCTGGCCTGCACAGTGCGTCCGTCGAGTCCATGGAGCCCGGTGGAGACCGTGCGTTTTATAACCGCGCCCGCAAGTATTTCGTGATGAGCCAGGTGGAAGGCGGGCATCTTTGTCCGGTGACCATGACCAATGCCTCTGCTATGGCTCTGACACAGGCTCCTGAGCTTGCCAAAGTCTGGAATGAGCGCATATTAAGCCGCAAGTATGACCAGCGCTTCCGTCCTGCCAGCCAGAAGATGGGCGTCAGCCTTGGCATGGGCATGACCGAGAAGCAGGGTGGTTCTGACCTTCGCCAGATTATCACCCGCGCGGAAAAGGTTTCCGACGATACTTACGTGATCAACGGCCACAAATGGTTCTTCTCCGCACCTATGTGTGATGCGTTCCTCGTGCTGGCGAAGCTGGAAGAAGGGCCGTCCTGTTTCCTCGTACCGCGTATTCTTGAAAGCGGTGAAGTGAATGGGCTGGACTTCCAGCGTCTGAAGAACAAGCTTGGCAACAAGTCCAACGCGTCTTCTGAGGTTGAGTTCAATAATGCTGTTGGCTTCCTTGTTGGTGAAGCGGGTAAGGGCATCAAGACCATCCTTAAGATGGTGACGCCGACCCGTGTTGACTGCTGTATTGGTTCAGCTGCGCTTATGCGTGCGGCGATTTCCAGAGCGGTTCATCACACCTCCAACCGCAGTGCGTTTGGTGCGCGTTTGATTGAGAAGCCTTTGATGCAGCGTGTTCTGGCGGATATGTCTTTGGACATGGCGGCCAGTGAGGCACTTGCGCTCAAGCTGGCGCATTGCATGGATCAGGAAGGTGAGGACAGTCAGGCAGCTGACTTCCTGCGGATCATCACACCAGCGGCCAAGTACTGGATCTGTAAGAGCGCAGAGAACGTTGCTGCAGAGGCGATGGAATGTCTGGGTGGTAATGGCTACGTGGAAGACCACGATATGGCCCGTATCTACCGTGAAGCACCAGTGAACAGCATTTGGGAAGGTTCCGGAAACATCATGGCGCTGGATCTGCTGCGGGCAATGCACCGTACACCAGACAGCTTCATGAACGTTCTGGGTATGCTGGAAGCGGATCTTGGTCCTGCAGGCAAGGTTTCTGTTGAAGTGCTGCAGGCTGCTGCGCGGACTTGTCTGGAAGACGAAGGCGGTGCACGTTTGCTGACTGAACAGCTGGCGATTACGGCTGCTGCTGCTGCGCTGAAGGAGGTTGCTCCTGCAGCTATCGCCAATGCGTTTATCGAAACCCGCATGGCAGGCCAGTGGCGTTCAAGCTATGGCATGTTGGATGCGCGTTATGACGCGATGGGTATTCTGGAGTGGCTTTATCCAATCAAGTAAGCCACGACCAGTAACCACGCTGGAATAGTGATTGCGGCGGCGACTGTCTGAAGGGTCAGAATTTCGGCCATCAGTTTAGCATCGCCGCCCATTTTTTTTGCCAGAACATAACTCGCGCCCGCTGCTGGAACAGAGAAGACCAGCGTAACGATGGTTGCTGAGATTTCGTCCAGTCCAAGTGTGAGCGCAAAGCTTAAGGCAATGCCGGGGGCTAGTACGTTGCGCAGCAAGAGTGCGGATGTGAGCGCTGGGCCGGGACGACGCAGAGCGCCCAGATCCAATGCGGCGCCAACACACAGCACTGCAATCGGTAGAGCAGCACTTCCCAGAAATGTCAGGTAATTGGCGATCACTTCAGGGATCTGACCACCTGAGGCGTTGATCAATCCACCTGCTGCTACGCTGATGATGAAGGGGTTCTTGATCAGCTCTCTTGCCAGCAATTTTGGGGAGGGTGCAGAGCCACCTGCATAGATGGACAGGATCAGCACGCAGAGCAGGTTAGCAGCCGGGATCATAATCGCCATGATCACAGCGACCAGTGCCACACCTTCATCCCCAAAGCTGTTGGCCGCAATCGCCATGGCGACGAACCCGTTCCAACGCACGACGCCCTGAAAGATTGAGGTGAAGCGTGGACCTGAGATTTCGAACTTTTGCTTCAGGACTGGCTGCAGTACGAGGCAGAGCACTGCCAGTATTGAGAAGGTTCCCAGTACCGAGATGGTGATCTCGATGACCGGCATCGCTGAAAAGTCGGAGGTTCCCACGTTGATCAGGATGATGGCGGGGAACAGAACCCAGTAAGCCAGATCTTCCATGCCACTCCAGCGCTCTCTTGGAATGAGATTGCGATGGCGGAGGAACCATCCTGTGGCTGTGAGGAGCAGGACAGAGATGATGGCTGACAGGGCAGAAAACATGCGTGTGCTTTTCAGGCTGTTGCTCAGACGAAAACTGTCCTTGCAAGTGGATGGAGAAAAAGCGCGTTGATGCGCGTATCCGTCTATTCACGTAGCCTGAAAAAAGCAGAGTGGTAAAGCGCAGGGCGCCTTAAATTTTCTCAAGTGTTGTTGGCGCGGGAGCTCACTCTTCGTCGAAGAGCGAGGTGCCGCCATAGTTTACGCGGTCGAGGAAACCTTGCAGGATGTATGTGGCGGCCATCTTGTCGACGAGCTCGGCGCGGCGGGCGCGGGAGCGGTCGGCTTCGATGAGCGTTCGTGTAACGGCTGCTGTTGAGAGGCGCTCGTCCCAGTATGTGATTGGGATTTCTGTCTTCTGAGCGAGGTTGCGTACGAAGGCGCGGGTTGCCTGACAGCGTGGGCCTTCGGTGCCATCCATGTTGAGGGGGAGGCCGATGACAAGGCCGAATACACCGTGCTCATGACAAAGATCGAGCAGACGCTCCACGTCTTGCGTGAACTTCTTGCGCTTGATGGTTTCCAGCGGCGATGCGATCTGACGACCGGAATCGGTGAGGGCAAGGCCGATGGTTTTGGTGCCAAGGTCAATGCCGATCAGGCGATCATCGTCGTAAAGCGCGTCGCAGAAATCTTCGAGAGATAGTGAAGGATCATTTGCCATGGCGGCGGGTTAGCACGGCTTGCGAGCAACGCCAAGCGGGTAATCCATATTTTTCTCGGGGACATGCTGTTTCCAGAAGAACTGATGGGCAGCTGTTCTGGTAAAGGTATGGACACAAGAACATTGAGCAGGTGGAGACAGGAGTGATACAGGTGCAGTTTGAAGCAGGATGGCAGGGTATTTTAGCTCCAGAAATGGAGAAACCATACTTTCAGAAGCTTCAGGCCTTTCTAGATGCGGAAGCTGCTGCAGGCAAAACGATCTATCCTCCTGTTGCGGACTGTTATGCAGCCTTTGAGGCGGCTGCGCTGCGTGATGTGCGTGTCGTTATTCTTGGGCAAGATCCTTATCACGGAGAAGGGCAGGCGCATGGGCTTTCCTTTTCGGTTCGCAAAGGCGTTAAGCTGCCTCCGTCTCTTCGCAACATCTACAAGGAGCTGGAGAGCGATCTCGGGTTTGCTCCGGCCTCTCATGGCTGTCTGACCCATTGGGCAGAGCAAGGTGTGTTGTTGTTGAACACGTCTTTGAGTGTGGAGGAGGCTAAGGCTGGATCTCATGCCAAGAAAGGATGGGCGCCGTTCACAGATGCTGCGATCAAGGGCCTTTCAGAAACACGGGAGCATCTGGTGTTTATCCTGTGGGGGGCGCATGCGCAGAAGAAACTGGAGCTGATTGATGAGAGCAGGCATCTGGTTTTGATGAGTGCGCATCCATCTCCACTTTCTGCCCGACGCGGCTTCTTTGGTTCAGCTCCCTTTTCTAAAACCAATGCATATTTGCGGAAACATGGTCTTAAAGAGATCGACTGGCAGATCTCTTAGAGGCATTGGTCGGTGTTTTGCCTTTGATCAGTTACATTTAAGGGTTGTGTAACCAAATCCCTACTAGTCTAGATAATATTTTAGTCATCATGGAGGGCGCCGGTTTTTGGCGTACCGCATAGGGGGATTGGTAGTATGGATTTACAGTTTCTGGGCCATTCTGCTTTCAAGGTTCACATTCCCGGGGCAACATTGCTGATTGACCCGTTCTTGTCTGGCAATCCGAGTTTTCCTGAAGGGATGACCGTTGAGCAGGCCAGTGAAGGTGTGGACCACGTTCTCTTGACCCACGGCCATGATGACCATGTGGGCGATACCATCGATATTCTGAAAGCCACCGGTGCAACGCTGACTGCAAACTGGGAAATTTGCATGTGGGCGCAGGATAAGGGGATTGAGAAGATCAATCCCATGAACCACGGCGGCTGCGTGAACATGGGGCCATTCGGCGTTGCGCTGACCAATGCGGTGCACAGTTCGGCTTGCTCTTTTGACACTGAAGGCAGCATTGCGGATGTGTATCTGGGGAACCCAGCAGGTGTGGTGGTGATGGCTGAGGATGAGCCAACACTGTTACATATGGGGGATACGGATATCTTCTCCGATATGGAGCTGATCAACGAAATTTACCGGCCTCAGATCGGTATCGTGCCGATTGGCGATCGCTTCACCATGGGTGGCCGGACAGCTTCTATGGCCTGTCAGCGTTACTTTGAGTTCCAGACCATTATTCCTTGCCACTATGGCACTTTCCCAATCCTCGATCAGAGCGCGGATCAGTTTACCGAATGCATGGGAGATGATGCGTTTCGTGTGGCTGAGTTGAAGCCGGGTGAAACGGTGACGGTGAACAACAATGTGACAGCGTCCTGACCGGACACGCACTGCTTAAACAAGAAAAGGCCTCAGCGTGAACTGAGGCCTTTTGAGTTTGAAAGGGACACATTCCGCGTTTTTTTGCTTTCACCGCGGGGTCACGCTTTGTTGGGGGCACGCGTGACTGGAATGGGCCTTCAAGGGAGCTTGGGTTGGGTTCGCTTAAAGGTCAGCTTCTGGCGTGTGAATGATCGTTGGCCAGTTTTCATTTGCCCGGGCGATGGAAGCGTTCGGGTCTTTGAGGAAGTGACGCTGGGCACCTGCATGGGCATTCAGGTAAAGTTTGCCGTCAACGATCTTCCACTGCTCTGGCTGGATCGGAATTTTCACTCCGAAGCTCACACCAGTTGCACACCAGCCACCGTACTGAGGCGCGTACTTAGCCGGATCCTTTTTAAACTTGTCGAGGTTTTCTGCAGATGAGAACAGCCAGGTCACATCCTGGTACTGTGTGGAGTACTCTTTTTTGCCTGCAACTGGCTTGCCTTCAGTGAAGTAAGCAACAGGGTCTGTTCCCTTGATTGCATAACCTTCTTCGACGAAGTTGGTAATTTCATCGGCCATTGCCGTCATCGGAACAGTTACAATTGCTGACAGGGCAAGTCCAACTGCAAGAACTGAAGATTTGATCGGCATGGGCAACTCCTTCGGGCTGATATGTAAAGCCAAGTCTGGCCTGTTTGGTTTACCAGGTGCTTATGGGGAGGCACCTGTTTTTATCTATGTCTTGAATTCAATATGCGGGAATGGCGGGAGGAAGGCCAATAACGCTTCATCACCGTTTTGCGAACTGGTTGTGAGACCGTGGATTACTCGCTGCAAGGCATGTGCAGAACGGGATAACTTGCTGGAGGTGCTGAGTAATTTTGTGAGGTGGGCTTCTTTAGGGAGCCGCTTCCCAAAACGAAAGAAAGCCACAGAAGATCTGCGGCTTTCTCTAGGGCTCAACGCATATGCTGCCATGAGAATTGGGGAGATATCGGAATAGGCGCTAGGCATCGCCTACCTGCAGCATATGCGCTGATGGAAACTTAGAGTTTGTCTGCAGGAATGTCGCGGATATCAACCCAGTTCGCATCTGCATTGGTGATGGTTTCGATTGTGCGGGACTGCATGCGCTTCACAGCACCATCGTGAGCGTTGAGGTAGAGCTTGCCGTCAACGATGTCCCAGAGCTCTGGCTTGGTTTCAAGCTTGCTGCCGAAGGATGCGCCAACTGCACACCAGCCGCCGTACTGAGGAGCGAACTTAACCGGGTCAGCAACGAACTTGTCGCGGTTTTCAGCGCTGGAGAATTTCCAGGTTACGCCGTCGTACTGCGCGGTGAATTCTGCTTTACCCTGAACAGGCTTGTTTTCAGTGAAGTATGCAACTGGATCGGTGCCGCCAATTGCGTAGCCACCAGAGGTGTAAGTGGAGATTTCATCAGCGAATGCGCCGAATGTGCTTGCGGACAGGGCAGCGCCTGCAATGGCTGCTGCAACAGCGATGGATTTGATTTTCATTATATTACCCTCAATGAAACAATGAATTTCGCCGTACAAACAAAGCAAGGTCAGGAAGAATGCTGTGTTTGGTCGACAACCTCGGCCCGCGGAAATTGCCCGTTCTTGCGAGGTGCAATCTTATTGCCTCAGGAGGGTGTACAAGTGCCAATCAAGTGTCTTCACCAAGAGGAGAGCGGCTTTTACTTTTTATGATCGGCTTGTAACGCTCTGAATTAACTCTGTAATTTCACGTAGTGTTGGTTTTCTTCCACGGACGAGGCTGGTGAAAAACACAAAACCGAGCAGTTGGTCGATGCTCGTCTCCATAGATGCAGTGGTGTTCCAGTAGACAAATATCTGTCTGAAGTGGGTGCGCTGTTCGCCTTCAATCAGGGTAAGTTCCTCCGCTAACGAAGGTTCTGCCAATAAGGTGAGCCATGCGGTGCCCAAAGGTGTGTCATGGAGAGCTGTCAGCATGCCAGTGACTGCTTCCAGCAGATCGTTCTGAAACGAAGACATGCCCGGATAGACTGGCGGCACTTGCCGGAACCCGTAGCGCATGGCTTCAAGCGCTAATGCTGCCTTGTTGGGCCAGCGACGGTAGAGGGCCTGCTTTGATGTGCCGGTTAGCTCTGCAATCTGCTGTGTAGAGGTGCCGTGATAGCCGTTATCTGCCAGAGTGTTGAGGGTTGTGCTGAGGATCTGGCGTGTGAGCTCTGTATTTTGCGGTCGGCCTCGCTTGGTGGTTTGTTCTGGCATCAGGAGAACCTTTCCACGTATTCAGAGGGCGTAATGCCGAAGTTGCGTTGGAAGGCACGGCGCAGGTTTTGTATGTGACCGAAGCCGGAAAGGTGAGCTGCCTGTTTGATGGAGCTTCGTTTGAGCAAAGCTGTTCTGGCAAGGTCCAGGCGCAAGCGCTCCACAAACTGGGCCGGAGTTGCTCCTATATCTTCTTTCAGGCGGCGATGCAGGGTGCGGGTGGAGACGCCGGCAGATTGTGCCATTTTCTCGATCGTCCAGTCAGCTTCCGGTTCGGACAAGATGATTTCTGAGAGCTTAGCGATGTTGGACTGTCCGGCGGCTTGCAAGGAGAGGGCGGAAGAGAACTGAGCCTGTCCGCCATTGCGGCGCAGATAGACCACCAGTTCCTGTGCCGTTTTCAGTGAGATAGCTGAGCCGAGGTCTTGTTCTATAAGATGCAGAGTCAGGTCGATGCCCGCTGTGACACCTGCTGAGGTATAGATGTTGCCGGAGTTGACGAAGAGCTGATTGAGCTGCCAGTCCACATTCGGAAACTCAGATTGTGCCGTAGACGCACGGCTCCAATGGGTGCTGGCTTGTTTGCCTTCCAGAATGCCGGAGTCTGCCAGAATGAGTGCGCCCGAACAGATAGAGATGATGCGCTCTCCATTTGTTCTTGCTGCAGCTTTTTTAAGCAGTGGGCGGAGGGGGCCGCTGCCCAGCTCTTTATCAATGCGGCCACCGGGGATGAGGAGGTCTGCGTCTGGGTTCCAATCGGCAAACGTTCCATCAACTGCAATCTTGATCCCAGGCTGTGTTTCTATAGGCTGTCCGTCAGCGGAAAGAATCCTGAGTTTATAATTGGGTCGATAACTGTCCGCCGTCCAGAAAGCCTGCATAGGGCCCGCCAGATCCAGAAGGTTGATACCGTGATACACGAGTGCATCAATATGACGATGTTGCTCAAGTTGCGTGTTTGGCATGATTTGAAGCTTGAATGTCCTAACTGCCAATTGTTGTAGGCGGTATTGTCAAGGCCGTCAAAGTTTCTTCGAGGAATTACTATGGGACTTTCAGAGATGGCGGAGCAGGGGGAAACGTACAGAGCCCGCAATTTTCCGCTCATTTTGATTGCAACGGCAATCCTTTCCATGCAGATGCCAATTCTGATTGCGATCAGCGCGCTTGCTGGATCTTATCTTGCGCCGCATCCCACCATGGCGACTGTGCCGCTGGCGCTGCAGATGTTTGGCAACTTCCTGTTTGCCACACCAATTTCGCTGTTTATGGGGCGCTATGGTCGGCAGAAAGGCATCTTGCTGGGGGTAGGCTTGAGCATTGTTGGCTCGTTGCTATGTGTTTATGCGCTCTATGCCAATCAGTTCGTTGTTTTGCTGGCTGGGCATGTTCTGCTGGGTATTGCGACCGCGGCTTATACCTTCATGCGTTTTGCTGCCTCTGATAGTGCTAGCGAAAAATGGAAGCCCATGGCGATTTCCCTGAGCATGTCAATGGGGCTGCTCTCAGCTTTGTTGGGGCCAAGCCTAGTTGGTGTTGTGAAGGATGTCGGCGGCGTTATTCCGTTTGTTGGCAGTTATCTGGCCTTGGCGGGTGTTGCCGTGGTTGGTGCGTTGCCCGTTTTGGGTCTACGTTTGCCGCCGGTCTTGAAAAACTCTGGTCAAAGCAAAGGGTTTGTGGAGTCCCTGAAAGTGCTGCGCAGACCTGCGGTTTGGAGTGCTACGGCCTGCGCCGGGCTATCCTTTGGCTTTATGACCATGCAGATGTCTCCTACACCGCTTGCCATGGAGTACTGCGGTTTCTCCGTTGGGCAATCCAGTGATGTGATCCGCTGGCATCTGGTGGCCATGTTCGGGCCGAGTTTTGTGACTGGCTATATCATCCGCCGGATCGGAACGACCTCCGTGATGGTGTTAGGTCTGTTGATGTTGGCGGCAGCTGGCGTGATTGGTGCGCTCAGTGTTGAACTGTGGGCGTTCTATGTGGCCTTGATCTTGCTTGGTATTGGCTGGAACTTCGGGTTTATTGGGGCAACGTCTCGCCTGGTTGAAGTTGTGGCACCGGAAGATGCGCCGCTTGCGCAAGGAGCCAATGACTCTGTGGTGGCATTGGTCTCCGCGATCTCTGCGCTTTCAACGGGTATCTTGTACAGCACTGTTGGCTGGGCAGGCCTTTCACTCTCAGCCCTTCCGCTGTTATTGGCACTGGCCTTGTGGCTTGTGGTTGCTGGTGTTCGCGGCAGGCAGTTTGAGTATGCTTCCTGATAATCGGTACTAATTGGTTCCGTAATGATGAGAATATGAGGGATGAACAGCAGGGCAGTGATTGTTCTGCTGTTTTTTTGTGTTTATAGCTCTTTGCCAGAGTTCGAGGTGGGCAGTCTTTTGCCCCCGTAATTTCGGAGTGAAACATGTCGGTTGATCTGAACACCGTAAAACGTGTTGCCGGGCTGGCTCGCATCAAGGTTGATGACGAGCAGGCAGAGAAAATGACTGGTGAGCTGAATGCGATCCTTGGTTTCGTTGAGCAGCTGGACGAAGTGAACATTGAGGGCGTTGAGCCAATGACCTCTGTTGTTGAGCAGTCCATGAAAAAGCGCGCAGATGGCCAGACCGATGGCGGTTATGCGGACAAGGTTGTTTCCAACGCACCGGTACATGAAGACAACTTCTTCACCGTGCCTAAAGTTGTTGAATAAGCGCCCGATTTCACAAGGATAATGACTGTGACTGATCTTACCAAACTGACCATCGCAGAGGCGCGCGACAAGCTTGCTGCCCGTGATTTTACCGCAACTGAACTGACTGAGAGCTATCTCGGTGCTATCGAGTCCGGCAATGAGGCGCTGAATGCGTATGTTGCTGTGACTGGCGATATTGCCCGTGAGCAGGCTAAAGCGTCCGACGCAAAAATCGCTGCTGGCGAAGCGCGTCCGCTGGAAGGTATTCCTCTCGGCATTAAAGACCTTTACGCGACCAAAGGTGTTCACACTCAGGCGTGTTCTCATATTCTTGATGGCTTCAAGCCTGAGTATGAGTCCACTGTTACGCAGAACCTGTTTGATGACGGTGCTGTGATGCTGGGTAAGCTGAACATGGATGAGTTCGCGATGGGCTCTTCCAACGAGACCTCCTTTTACGGCAATGTTGTGAACCCTTGGCGCCGCAATGGCACTGAGACTGCTCTGGTTCCTGGTGGTTCTTCTGGTGGTTCCGCTTCTGCGGTTGCTGCGCACCTTTGTGCAGCGGCAACAGCTTCTGACACCGGTGGTTCCATTCGTCAGCCTGCAGCACTGACCGGTACTGTTGGCATCAAGCCAACCTATGGCCGTTGCTCACGCTGGGGCATGGTTGCGTTTGCGTCTTCCCTTGATCAGGCTGGTCCAATTGGCCGTACTGTGCGTGACAACGCGATCCTGCTGAAGTCCATGGCTTCTGTAGATGCAAAAGACACCACTTCTGTTGATGCGCCAGTGCCGAACTACGAAGAGTTCGTTGGCAAATCCATCAAGGGCATGAAGATCGGTATCCCTAAAGAGTACCACATGGATGGTATTCCAGCGGAGATTGAGGCGCTCTGGCAGCAGGGCATTGCATGGCTGAAAGAAGCTGGCGCTGAAATCGTCGAGATTTCTCTGCCGCACACCAAGTACGCTCTGCCTGCTTACTACATCGTGGCTCCAGCGGAAGCTTCTTCCAACCTAGCGCGTTACGATGGTGTTCGCTACGGTCTGCGTGTGCCGGGCAACGACATTGTAGAGATGTATGAGAACACTCGTGCAGCTGGCTTCGGTGATGAAGTGAAGCGCCGCGTGATGATCGGCACCTACGTTCTGTCCGCGGGTTACTACGACGCGTACTACCTGAAAGCGCAGAAGGTTCGTACCCTGATCAAGCAGGACTTTGACAATGCATGGGCGGACGGTGTGGATGCTATCCTGACACCAACCACCCCAGATGCAGCGTTTGCACCGGGCGAGATCACTGATCCAGTGACCATGTACATGAATGACGTGTTCACCGTGACTGCGAACATGGCTGGCGTACCAGGCATGTCCATCCCAGCTGGCCTCAACAAAGACGGTCTGCCACTGGGCCTGCAGCTGATCGGTAAACCATTCGACGAAGGCACCCTGTTCCAGGTTGGCGAAGTCATCGAACAGGCCGCTGGCCGCTTCGAGCCTTCCGCCAACTGGTGGAGCAAATAAGCCTCAACGACTTGCGGTTATGAAATGAGAAAGGCCTCGGAGAGATCCGGGGCCTTTTTTGTTGGTATTTGGAGACACAATTATGGATGCTAGATTAGTGGCTTGGTCTGATAAAGACACTCACTTTTAAACCGTCTTTAACCCCTGATAAGTCGCTCTCCAATCTTACTGCGTTGATAATCAAATCCTCAGGGTCGTAGACAAAGCAAATGAGGTGCTCGCAATCCTGATGAGTATTGTACCTTCCAATATCAACCAGTAGCTCTTCTCCAATTTTCTTATCTTTCAATGTGTCTCTTGTCTTTTTTACTTCAATGACGGTTTTTTCGTCCTTGAGAAGGAAGTCCATTCTTGCGGAGCCACCTGCATAACTAGGTGTCCATTCCTCTTTCCTTATATCTTTGTAAAAAAGCTTAAGGAGAGCGTATAGTGTATCTTGCACATCATATTCGTCATCGATTTTGATGGTTGCGCGACTGTTGTGCCGACGCCTTAATTGACGAGCGAACTTGTGGAAGCCGTTAAGCAGTATCTCAATCGGGTCTTGTACCGAATTTTTGGGAGTAGCTGTTGAGCTTAGAGACTCAGTATCTTCCCAAAATTCTACAATTTCATCAACGAATGCTGTAAGAGTGCTAGCCGTGTGTTCCAGCCCACTCTTTCTAGACTTTGTCCAATTAGATGAGTTATCTCCAGAGATTATCACCATTGGAGTGTAACTAATACTTTCAAACTGACTCAGATGACTATCGGTATCAGAAAATATCTTTTTGATGAGCACCTTAGTCGTATGTTGCCATGTTTTAAATTTGTCACTTTGATATGACTTGATCAAATTTTGTGCAGTGTCAATTTTTTCATTAAGTTTTGTGATCGCGAGCTGCTTGTCCATTCCAGTGCCTTGCGAGAAAATTTATTAGACTGCAACTTATAAATGTGTAGGGCTAATTGCAATCTCCGGCCTCGCAATCATCAGCCAAACAATCCCTAATATCGCAATGAATGCTGGGAAGCCGCAGGCGAACCAGATGCGGTAGAGGGTGTGATAGCGGGGCGGTAAGGCGGTGTCGGTCTCGACTGCTGCTGCGGCGAGGTTTCTGAGTTGGATTTGTATCCAGACCACAGGCAACCAGAATGCGCCGATAAAAATGTAAAGTGCCAGTGAGAGCATGATCCAGCCTTCGGTTAATGGCCAGCCAACGTCTCTTGCCAGCAGATATCCGGTGATGGGTTGAACGATCACAGCTGTGGCCGTGAAGAGCGTGTCGGCGATAACGACCGTTCCCGCCGTGTGCGCGATTGCGGCGGCGTTCAGCGTTCTGGCAGCGATTACCATGAAGAACGCAATGCCTGCTCCAGTTCCGATGAGGACACATGCGCCGATGATATGCAGGAACTTGAGGAACTCGTAGGTCATCTTTCCTCCAGCAGCAGAATGGGGAAGAGGGCAAGGATCATGGCGGGGATCGTTTTCACATAGGGGCCAAGCGGATCAGCCCAGAGGTCCGTTGCCCAGATAGTTCCAGCGCCCAGATAGCCGAGTGTCACAGCAATCATGCCGAGGCAGGCGAGGCGTGTGTGTTTGCGGAAGAGGATCAAGGTGCCGAGGGTGATATCAGCCAGGCTGCCGCCTAAGACAAAAAGCAGGCTGAGCGTTGGTGGGAAGCTTCTTTCAAGCAGGACACTTTGAGCTTCTTTGAGTTGGATGGCTCCGATAACTCCGGAGGCAAGCCAGAACAAAGAGAGGCAGGCGATGGTGAGTGGGAGCAGGAGATAGAGTCTTGCGAACCAGCGCTCCTGAGTGGTGTCGGGGAGATCGGCAAGTGTTTCCTTAAGTGATTTGCAAGTGAAGCCGCCTGCATTTTTCCAAATTGATGTGTCGGCGAGAATGCCTTCTCGTAGTGTTTCAATGGAGGTACTGCGCAGTGGAGAGCGCCAGCCAAGGTGGCCGAGTATGTCCGCCAGTTTGCTTGTTACTGTCAAAGGCCAGTTTGGGGTTGTTACGGCGTAGCGCCATTCCGGGAAGCCTTGCCAGCTTCTTATTGCTTTTGTGAGTTGCCAGAAGCTTTGTGGTGTTTCTTCTGCGAGGTCCGCCGTTGTGCCTTCGGGTATGTTGCCAAGGGCGCATTGGGTGACGGCTTTGGCCAGGTCATCCAATGAGATGCATTGGATCTGGCTATCGGGAAACACTTTAAAGCCAATCAGCGGCATTGCACTTGCGGCTCGCAGGAGGGCCGTGCCTCCGTAGGCTTGTGGGCCTATGACGAGAGCAGGGCGCAGAATGAATGCGTGGGAGAGATGCTTTCGGATAAAAGCATCCCCTTTTGCTTTGGTGCGAAAGAAATGAGTAGAGGCCTCAAGACTTACACCCGCAGCGGAGATTTGGATGAAGCGTTTATCCGTGTCTTTTAACGCCTCACAGATCCGCTTGATCGCCTGAACATGGATTGCCTCCAGATTGTCTTTCGCAGAATCCTGAAGAGCGCCGGAGGCGTTGATGATGATGTTTGCACTCTGGAAAATCTCTTGCCACTCTTCGGTGGTGGCTTTGGTGATGTCGAGGATGTGCCACGGGATGTCCGGGAAGGTTTGACGCGCCGCAGATCGTGAACGGCCAACGCCAGTGACGTGAAACCCTGCTGCTTGAAGGTGTTTGACGCAGGCTGCGCCGATGAAGCCGTAGGCGCCGAGGACGACTGCTGATTTTCGGGTGGTCATGAAAGAACTTTAAGTAAACGAAAAAGAGACTCACACACTACACGGTCAACCTAGCACGAGCATTTGCAGCGCGCTTACATCTAATTTGTCAACTGAGTTGACAGAATCAGTATTGGGTGGTTTGGTGAGGATATGGATGAGCAGGCGTTCGAGTGATGTCTTCGACTGGCTCAGCCGTAATTTGGAGGCGTGAATGAGTGTTTGGAGTGCGGTTGGGCTTGTGGTTCTGGTGCTTGTGGTGGGGCTTGGCTACACCGCGCAGCGTTTGATGCGTTTGCAGGGGCCGATCCAGGGTGAGGTGATTGATAAGGTGCAGCGGGATCAGGCGGCGTTGTTGGTGCTGGATATGCAGGAAGACTTCACCCAAAATACCAAGGCGCGGCAGTGGCCAGCCTCATTCGTTGAGGAGCGGATTGAGCGGATCAACAGGTTGGCGGCAGAGGCGCAGGCTCGGGGTGAGGCTGTGATCACCACGCGGCTTATTTATGAAGGGGGCTACACCAACTTCCTGATTGGTTTGCTTGGTGAAGGGCTGGGTACCAAAGGTTCAGATGGATTGGCGTTGGACGAGCGGCTTAGTTTTCAGCCGGATGCGGATACTGTGAAGAGTGTGGGGGATGCGTTTGCCAGTGAGGAGCTGGTTGCGTTTCTTGAAAAGCATAATGTGGGGAGACTGAAGATTGCCGGGCTTGATGGGTGTTACTGTGTGAAGAGCACGGCACTTGGGGCGCTGGGCCGTGGGTATGTTGTGGAGCTGGTGGAAGATGCTGTGCTTTCTATTGATCCGAAGGCCTGGGAAGGCTGCCGGACAGAGCTGGCTGAGAAGGGTGTGCAGCTGGTGAAGTCGGTGGAGCTTGCTGAGGTCCACTGACACAGTTTTCAGAGATATGCTGTAGGTCTCTGATTTATCTTCAGTGTGCCTGTTGCACATTATTAACATGCGCACTACATGTGCTCTGGAAAAGTCTGCGTCTCGCGCAGGCTTTTTTGTTTGCCTGTCCAAGCGGCAAGTCCGGTTGTGGATGAATGCGGATGGGCAGAATGCTGGTATATTATGCTGCCTACTAGATATTGGGTGTTTTGCCGTTTCAAGACATAGTGCCTCAAAATATACACATTTGCCTTGGGGATTAATGCGGGAAAGGCTGTGGGTATATTGTTTAGATTGCTGCGTAATGTGCTATGGGTCTGTCTCCCAACAATAAAAGAGCAAACAGGAATAGCATGGCAGACGTTGAGTGCATCGTAATCGGTGCAGGAGTTGTAGGCTTGAGCGCGGCATATGAACTTGCGCGCAGGGGACGGGAAGTTATTGTGCTGGAACAGCATGAGATCATCGGCTCCGAAATCAGTGCCCGTAACTCCGAAGTTGTCCATGCCGGGATTTACTATCCAAAAGATTCATTGAAATCAAAGGTTTGTGTGCAGGGTAAGGAGATGCTCTATTCCTTCTGTGAGGAATATGGCGTGCCTTATAAGCGCGTTGGCAAGCTGATTGTGGCGACTGATGAAAGTCAGGTTTCCATGTTGGATGGCATTCGCGCACGTGCTGCTGCCAATGGTGTTGAAGATCTTTTGATGCTCAATGAAGCGCAGGCGCGGGGCTTTGAGCCGCATCTTGCGTGTAAGGGCGCCCTGTTTTCTCCTTCCACAGGCATTGTGGATAGTCATGCGTACATGATGGCCCTTCAGGGTGGATTAGAAGCGCATGGCGGGCTTGTTGTTGTTGGGACAGAAGTCACTCAGATTGAAACTGGTATGCGTCCAAGTGAGCTGATGGGTGCTGACATTCTGGTGGAAGAAGATCTGGAAGCGGCTGGTGAGCATCTGGATGAGGACGACCACGAAGAGTTTGCTGCCAAGAACTTCAAAGGCGATGGCTTTACCGTTGTCATGAAGGATGGCTATGCGATCACCTGCCACGAGCTGGTTATTGCGGCGGGTCTACATTCCAACAAGATGCTCTCCAAGCTGGCGGGGCATATGCGCCGTGAAGTGCCAAAGCTCTACTACGCCAAAGGCAATTACTTCAGTCTGCCGGGCGATGCGCCGTTCTCTCATCTAATCTACCCAGTGCCGGAGCCGGGCGGACTTGGCGTCCATCTGACGCTCGATATGGGCAATCAGGCGCGGTTTGGGCCTGATGTGGAGTGGATCGATGAGATCGACTATGAGGTGAACGAAGCGCGCAGTGAGCGGTTCTATTCTGAAATCCGCAAGTACTACCCGGATCTGGCGGATGGCAGTTTGCAGGCAGACTATTCCGGCATTCGGCCAAAGCTGGTGCCAGCGGGTGCGGAAGCGGCTGACTTTGCGATCTGGGGTGAAGAGACCCACGGTATTCCGGGTCTGCTGGCTTACATGGGTATTGAAAGCCCGGGTCTGACCAGTTCTCTGGCTCTGGGTTCCATGGGCGCTGATCGTCTGATCGGCGCGTAATCCATTCCTTATAATCCTCTCGAAAATGCTAGGGAAATGTAGGCGTTCCCTGCCTTAAGCTGCTCTTTTGATGTGTGGAAGAGCAGGTGCCCCATGAAGCTGAGCCGTCGAGACTTTGTGAAAACCAGCGCGAGCGGCGGGCTTGCGGCCGGTGCGGCGACATTCATTGCGGGAAATGCCGGGGCGCAACAATCACAGCCCGTTCTCCCTCCTGCTTCCGTTCCTCCTGAAACCGGCTGCGCCAAGTCTCTGCTTGGGGCAGGTGTTGCCAAACCAGATTACACGCTGGTCGTGGATGAAAAGCCCTATTCGCAATATGGGGTTGATCTGCAGGGCATGCTGGTTGGGGGAATATGGCCGGGAACACCCATCCGCTACACAGAAGGGGACATGTTCCGGGTGCTCATCAACAACCGGATGACCCAGCCAACCTGCATTCATTGGCATGGTATTTTGCTGCCATCTCTACAGGATGGTGTGCCTGAGATTGCCCAATTGCCGATTGAGGCCGGAACCTCGCAGTACTATGAGTTCCCGTTGGTTCAGCAGGGCAGCTACTATTATCATTCTCACCTTGGTGTGCAGGAGCAGTATGGGCTTCTTGGTCCGCTTATCATTGATCCCAAGGACAATCCGTATTCCTATGATTATGATGAAGCTTTGATGTTCAGCGATATCCCTCCGGCAGAGGGGAAGGAGATCATTGAAGAGCTCCGAAGCGGACGACATCGGCCCGAGATCAAGGATGCCTATGAACCACCAAACACCAAAGACTTTGATATTGATGTTGTAAATGTTGGCTACACCTTGAATGGGCAGCCAAATTCCAATCCCTGGACGCTGACAGTCAAAAAAGGCTCACGGTTGCGGCTGCGATTGATCAACTCTTCCGGCAGCACGTTTTTCCGCATTTCCATTGATGGGTTGAAGTTTTCTGTCATCGAGGTGGATGGCAACCGGGTAAAGCCCATTGAAGGACAGAATGTGATTGTGCCTACCTCTGCGCGCTATGATGTGCTGGTTGATGTGCCAGACAGTGGCAGCTACACGATCCATGCCGCAGCTTTAGGTGATGATAAGCAGTGCCTTGGCGTCATTCACACTGATGATGCGCAGGTATCTGTGAATGACAAGCGACCCACATTTGATGGTGTGACGGTTGATTTCCGGAGTTTGCAATCGCTCAATCCATCCGGTTTCGGGCGCAAGGTGGACCGGGTTTATGATGTGCTTCTTTCCGGCAAGATGAAGAAGTACGAGTGGATGATGAACAACCATTACTGGCCGGAGCCTTTTGCAGGGCCTCATCCGGAAAAGACATATCTGGACATACAGCAGGGAGAAGTGGTTCAGCTGCGCATGATCAACCGCTCGCCGATGTCTCACCCGATGCATTTGCACGGCCATACCTTCCGCGTGCTTGGTAGCGCAGATGATGATTTTGCCCCGATTATGGATACGGTCTGGGTGCCGAAGGGCGAGACGGTGACTATTGAGTTTTTGGCCAACAATCCCGGCATGTGGGCGTACCACTGTCACAACATCTGGCACCTCGCCGTCGGCATGATGCAGCCGGTGCGCTACGTGGTGGATGAACGCGAGTTGCTGAGGCAATAGCCTGCGGTTTTTAATGGGCTAAAGCTTTGGATGTGTTCACGCTTTTACTGATTTCAGCCGCGCATCACCATGTTTGCTGCGTCTTCCTTTTGCCCGAAGTTTCGGGGAAAGGAAGAAATAATGAAAATCGGAAAGTTTATGAGTGTCTGTTTGCTGACTCTGGGAGTTGCTCTGCCGAGTGCGCAGGCTGATATTTATTGGGCCGCTGAACCTGATAAGCTTGTTGGCAATGCTACCTTGAACTCGCGATCAAGTTTTACCGGTCCAACCGTTCGGCAAGTGTTGAGCGAGTCCTACAATACCAACATTCAACGTGCTTATCGCAATGCGGAAGGAACTGACGGTTTGTACCTGCGCCTGCGTGATGAGAACGGCGTGTGGCATCCCGGCGGAACCCCATCTGCAACCCATATTACCGTCGAGCTGTGGGATCGGGGATGGTATCAAGCTACCTGTCATGTTTATCCATTTCGCGAAAAGAAGGATCGCAGGTTCTTTTTCACGACTTGCTGATGGCCAAGCTCATCTGTGGAAGTGAGTGCCAGCCCTTGTAGTGCGTAACTGCGGGGCCGGTTGGTTAGAATGGTGCAATCTCATCTCCCAGCCACTGTAGGAAGTCTTTGATCGCTGCTTCATCGCGTTTGCAGTAGGACCATTTCAGGTGCTTCTGGGCTGTGATGAAGCCAGCCTGCTTGAGGATGTCCAGATGCCTGCTGGCTGTGGGTTGGGCAACACCTAAAGCTTCGGCAATCAATGTCATGCACACGCCAAACTCAACCGGATCAGCAGATTGCTGATGGCTGAAGTGTTTTTGAGGCTCTGTGAGGAGGCGCAGAACTTTCAGTCTCGGCTCGCTGGAGATGGCCTTTATTTGTATTGCTCTTTCCATTTAGGTATTCATATAGTCATTTAGCTAAATGTCAATGTGAGTCGTGTTATGCTTGAACTTCCATATACCTCCATCATCAATGGGAATGCCGTGCGCTGGGGCAAAATGGGTGACGGGCCGCCGTTGGTGGCTGTTCACGGAACACCATTTTCATCTCAGGTCTGGCGCAGGATTGTGCCCCATATCATGGACCGCAGAACGGTCTACTATTTTGATCTGGTCGGTTACGGTCTTTCTGAAATGCGTGAAGGACAGGATGTTTCTCTGGGTGTGCAGAATAAGGTGTTGGCAGCTCTGTTTGACGAGTGGGAGCTGACACGCCCTGATGTGCTGGCGCATGATTTTGGCGGAGCAACGGTTTTGCGAGCCTATTATCTGGAGGGTTTGCGTTATGGTTCTTTGACAATTTTCGATGCTGTTGCGCTGGCTCCATGGGGCTCGCCGTTGGTTCAGCATGTTCGCAAGCATACAGCCGCCTTTGCCGAGATGCCGGAGTATATGCATAAGGCGATGTTGCGCGCTTACTTGCAAACTGCCGCACATAATGAGCTTTCTGAAGAGGCATTGGAGATCTATAGCGCGCCGTGGATTGGCCCGGTTGGGCAGCCCGCGTTTTACCGGCAGATTGCGCAGATGGATCAGGCCTATACGGATGAGGTTGAGCCGCTTTATGGGCCGCTGGATTGTCCGGTTTCAGTTCTCTGGGGTGCGTGTGATAAGTGGATTCCTCCTGAAAAAGGGGAGGTGCTTGCGCAGTCCTTATCTGGTCAAGCGTGTCAGTTGATCTCTGAGGCAGGGCATCTGGTTCAGGAAGATCGGCCTGAAGCAATTGTTGCTGCGGTTTTGAAGCAGATCTCTGATCATGCCAGATAGCGAGATGTGAAAGTTTACCCCGCAGCCTGATGCTGCGGGGTGGTTTTGTCAGCGATTGTCGAGCTGGCTGCGGACGCGGGAGAGGCCCAGTTTGGTGATCCGGTATGGACGGCCTCCTTTGGAGGAGATCAGGCGCCGGTACTTCAGTTTTCTGAAGATGTGTTCAGAAAGGCCGGCGTAATACCATCCGTCGCGGGTGATGCAGTTCATTTCTTCCAGAGTGCCGTCGTCGTCGCGGCGCAATTCAATGCAGCCGCCTTGTGCCAGCACATGCAAAATGCGCTGTTCAGCTTTCGAAATATCCATTGATGTCTTTGAGTTTTGAAGATGCACTTATCTCGTCTGCCCGCTCATGCGGTCAGTGAGGTTGGTTTCTTTGTGCATGCCCTGTCTATCTTCGACAGGGCTTTACCGGGACTCTTGTCGAGCTCGCATCAAAACTCCATTGATTGATGGCTGCCTTATAGGCAAGGGGGTGCAGTGATGCAAGAGAGGTGGCAGGGCATGCTGCGCAGAGTTGAGCGAGTGTTGCAGATTTGCGCATGTGTGGGTGTTATCGGGCGGTTTTGCCGGTCTGAAGCTATGCAGTGGTGCATTTTCGGGGATGCGCTCTAAGTCTATTGCGTAGTTCCTTGCAGAATGTGCTAGGGGAACTACGTAGCGCATATGTGGCGGTTCACAGATACCGCCGTCCTGATCTGAATGAGACTTAGATGACTGATGATATCTCCGTAATCCTGCTCTGGCCGGGGCTTTTAAATCCGTTTGCGATCCTGATCGCCGCTTATATGGGTTACTATTCCAATCAGAGAGCGAAGATCTTCATTGCCGGATTTGCTGCTGCTGCGCTGAGCCTGTTTTTGGAAGGTGCGATCAAATTGGTGGGGATTCCGATGCCGTGGAACCCGGAGGTTGGTCCGCTGGCGCTGTTTCCGTTCCGCTTTGCAACGGGCCTGATTGTAAGTGCTATTGCTATGAAAATCGGGGCACGCCGTCGCCGTGCAAAGTGATGGGCGAGGGCGCTGACTTCAGCGTGGGTCAAGCTTGGTGCGCCTGAAGATGTCTTTCTACAGGCTTCTCCCCGAAATTTAGGCACTCTGCGCAAAAAACGGGCGAAGATTCACTTGCCATTGCGGGGTTGATGGCCTACCCAACACCATTGAGAAATTAGGTGGTCTTCGTGGCCGTGCATTTGCGTGGCCGATTTTTTACGCGAAGACTTTAACGAACACAGGATATTGATCGCATGACGCTTGTCGATACGCGGACGCCAGACCCGAAGAAATTCATTAAGGGTGCAACAGGCGACTGGGAAATCGTAATCGGCATGGAGGTTCACGCTCAGGTGACCTCTGAGGCCAAGCTTTTCTCGGGCGCTTCCACCAGCTTTGGCAGCGATCCGAATAATAATGTGAGCTTGGTTGATGCAGCGATGCCGGGCATGCTGCCAGTGATCAACGAAGAGTGTGTGCGTCAGGCGATCCGTACCGGTCTTGGCCTGAAAGCAGAGATCAACCTGAAGTCCGTTTTTGACCGCAAAAACTACTTCTACCCGGATCTGCCACAGGGCTACCAGATCTCCCAGTTCAAACAGCCGATCGTTGGTGAAGGCACCATCCATCTGGACATGAAGGACGGGGAACAGGTTGAAGTGGGCGTTGAGCGTCTGCACTTGGAGCAGGATGCGGGTAAATCCCTGCATGACCAGCACCCAACCATGTCTTTCGTGGATCTGAACCGTTCGGGCGTGGCGCTGATGGAAATCGTTTCCAAGCCGGACATTCGCTCTGCTGACGAAGCAAAAGCGTACCTGACCAAGCTGCGCACCATTCTGCGTTACCTCGGCACTTGTGACGGCAACATGGACCAGGGTTCCATGCGTGCGGACGTGAACGTTTCTGTTCGCAAGCCGGGCGGTGAGTTCGGTACGCGCTGTGAGATCAAGAACGTGAACTCCATCCGTTTTGTTGGTCAGGCGATTGAATATGAAGCCCGTCGTCAGATCGGCATTCTGGAAGATGGTGGCGAGATCGATCAGGAAACACGCCTGTTTGATAGCGTGAAGGGTGAGACCCGCTCCATGCGTTCTAAAGAAGAAGCGCATGATTACCGCTACTTCCCAGATCCAGATCTGCTGCCGCTTGAGTTCTCTCAGGAGCTGGTTGATGAAATGGCTGCGAACCTGCCAGAGCTGCCGGATGAGAAGAAGGCGCGTTACATCAACGAGTTTGGTCTGACACCATACGACGCTGACATTCTGGTTGCTGAGCGTGTTTCCTGTGACTTCTTTGAGGAAGTTGCGAAGGGCCGTGATGCGAAGCTGGCAGCGAACTGGGTGATCAACGATACCTTTGGCCGCCTGAACAAAGAAGGTCTGGATGTTACCACCAGCCCGATCTCTGCTGAGCAGCTGGGTAAGATCATCGACCTGATCAAAGCAGGCACCATTTCCGGTAAGATCGCGAAAGACCTCTTCGAGATCGTTTGGACTGAAGGTGGTGACCCAGCGCAGATCGTTGAAGATCGCGGCATGAAGCAGGTAACCGACCTTGGTGCGATTGAAGGCATCGTGGACGAGATCCTTGCAGCGAACACTGACAAAGCAGAGCAGGCGAAAGAAAAGCCAGGCATGCTGGGTTGGTTTGTTGGTCAGGTGATGAAAGCGTCCAAGGGTAAAGCAAACCCACAGGCTGTGTCTGACATGCTGAAAGCGAAGATCGGCCTGGAATAAGCCGGTTTTCCAGCTTTGAAGAATTCAAAGGCCCGCCTATCTGGTGGGCCTTTTTTGTTGTGAAAAGCTAGTTCACATCAACCCAGCTGCCGGATTGGTGGGAGCGACGGGCGGCGTCGACCACTTTGGAGACTTCAAGGCCGTCCTTGAAAGTTGGCCATTTGGTTTCGCCCGTGGCGATGGCCTCCAGAAAATCACGGGCTTCGATGATCAGCTGATCCTGATAACCGGTGCCGTGTCCGGGCCCGAGGCAGAAGGCGGCGTAGTCCGGGTGATGCGGGTTGGTGAGGATCTTGCGGAAGCCGGATTGTTCCGGGCCGTCTTTCATGCGGTAGAGCCAGAGTGCGTTCTGGTCTTCCTGATCAAACCGCAGCGCGCCTTTGGTTCCCGTGATCTCATAG
Organism: Pseudovibrio sp. SCP20; assembly: GCF_057774105.1. Classification (NCBI taxonomy): domain Bacteria; kingdom Pseudomonadati; phylum Pseudomonadota; class Alphaproteobacteria; order Hyphomicrobiales; family Stappiaceae; genus Pseudovibrio; species Pseudovibrio sp. SCP20. Next base: position 110,383 of record NZ_JBYMDH010000007.1, read on the forward strand.
ATAATGCCCATCTTCTTGCCCAGAGCCACGCGGCTGAAGAGAAGGTGGCCGGTGACACCATTTTCAAAGGTGCACATAAACTGAGCGACATCATCATTGGTGACTTGCTCGACGATGTTGGGGGCACATTGAGAAGGGCGGGATTTGAAGACGGTTTCGATCTGGGCATTCACGCTTTTGATTGCGCCAACCAGAACATGAGCACAGTTGATCATGTGAGGGGAGAGGTCTCCCATAGTGCCGTTGGCATCTCCGCTGGAGCGCCATGTTGCCGGAGCGTTCGGGTCTGCGAAGAAGTCTTCTGTATGTTCTCCACGAAAGAAGGTGATGTCACCGATGATCCCATCTTTGATGAGTTTGAGGGCCAGTTGGGTTGCCGGGGTGCGGATGTAGTTGAAGCCCACCATATTGATCTGGCCGGATTCTTCTGCCGCCTGTGCCATGGCGGTGGCATCCGACAGGCTGGCGCCGAGCGGTTTTTCGCAAAGGACCGGTTTGCCGAGCCGGAATGCTTCAAGCGCGATTTCTCTATGGGTGGTCTGAGGGCTGGCGATGACGATTGCTTCTACATGCGGATCATTAACCAGTGTGCGCCAGTCGGCGGTTGCGCGTGCAAAACCAAATTGTCTGGCTTTGTCCTCCGCCCCATCTTCGGTGGTGGTGCAGATCATCTCCAGACGGGTACGCAGTTTGGTGTCAAACACAGCACCGGCTGTGTTCAATGCCACCGCATGCAGCTTTCCCATATACCCGCCGCCGATCAGACCGATGCCAATTTCCATAGGGCCTCCTTCAGAACCTATGAAAAGGGTAGGGGGAGTGCCTTAAAAACTGCTCAGAGAAACTGATAAGAATGCGTGTTGTTCTGTGTAAGCATTGCTGCCGTCGCGGCAAGAGATAGCGCTGCGCCCAAGAAAAGTTGACTGGATATCATCTGAATTTGAGTGTCTGGGGTTTGCCAAGAATAGTCAGATCACAGCCAGTGCTGGCAAAGAAGTTGACGAAGAGACGCGATTGCTTTTGGTGGGTTTGGGGTTAGAGCGTGGTGAAAACGTGTCGCCTGAATAAGTTGCCCCTAATATCTCAGTAATTCTAAGGATTTAGAGATGTTTCACAGGGTTAATTTTCGCTGTGAATCATCACCTCTCCGCCTAGCCACGACCACATCTCCGCCTTATTACGCTACGATAAACTTCAGGTGATCGGGCGTTATGGAGACTTGTCTGGTCTGAGATCTAGGCTCTGCTAGAACTTATAGTTGCGCAGTGTATGCGAACACTGCACTTTGTTGTATTTGAAACCTTGGGGGCGTCTCGTTGCTTAATCAACGAAGTAGTTTTCTTTCCAATATCGCTGTATTAGGCGTCATTTGCTCCAGTGTTGGGTTTGGGGCTTTCGCTTCTTCTGCAGCTGCTGGAGCAAGCGAAAGCTCTCAGTCTCAGATGCCATTTACCTTTGGCGCACTCGTGGCAAAGATGAAGGCACAGGCGCAGGAAGCCTATACAGAACCATCCGGAGAATTGCCGGAAGTGCTGGCTGCATTGAAGTACGATGGTTATCGGAAAATTGCCTATAAGCGTGACCGCAGCAAGTGGAAGGACACTGAGAATTTCCGTGTTCATGCTTTCCATCCGGGCTGGTTGTTCAAAAATCCTCTGAAAATTCATGAGGTAAAAGAGGGCGCAGCTCAGCCATTTGTGTTTGAAGCTGCTGACTTTGACTATCAGGATGCAGAACTGACCGCATCTCTGAGCGATGTTTCTTTTCCCGGCGTGGCCGGATTCCGCCTGCTGAACCCACTGAATGTGGAAGGGCGGATGGATGAACTGGTGGCGTTTTTGGGCGCCAGCTACTTCCGTGCTTTGGGTGCCGGCAATGTTTATGGCTTGTCTGCCCGTGCGCTTGCTATTGATACAGCCAGCGGCAAGCCGGAGGAGTTTCCGAACTTCACCGCATTTTACCTTGGCAAGCCGGTTGAGGGTTCCGACAAGGTGACTGTATGGGCGGAACTTGATAGCCCGAGTGTTACAGGTGCGTATCAGTTTGTCTTTGAACCTGGCCAGCAGACAGAAGTGGATGTGACTGCACATCTGTTCTTCCGCAGTGATGTGGAGCGGCTTGGGATTGCACCACTAACCTCCATGTACCTTTACGGTGAAAACGACCGTGTCGGGTTTGATGACTTCAGACCTGAGGTGCATGACAGTGATGGCCTGAAGCTGCGTTTTGCCAATGGCAAGACCTCCTGGCGGCCACTTTCCAACCCGGATAATCTGCAGCTTTCCTTCATTGGAGCACGTTCTCCAGCAGGGTTCGGCTTGATGCAGCGCGATAAAAATCTTGAGAATTATCAAGATCTTGAAGCGCGCTATGACAAGCGTCCAAGCCTTTGGATCGAGCCTCTTGGTGACTGGGGTTCCGGTGCTGTGATGCTTGCAGAAATTCCAACAGATCAGGAAATCAACGACAATATCGTTGCCTTCTGGTCACCTAATGAAGCGGTGAAAGCCGGTGACGAACTCTCGTTCCACTACAAGATGTACTGGGGTGATGAAGTTGGTCGTTCTGAGCAGATGCTGATGCCGATTACCCAGACCCGTTCTGGTAAAGCAGGCCATTCAGCTTCTGAAGAGAACTCGCTGACCCGCAAGTTTGTGGTGGACTTTGACGCCTCCTTGTTTGCTGAAAGCGGATTGAATGGGGAGCAGCTAGTACGCGCTAAACCATTTATCGAAAACGCTGCTTTAAACGGCACAGTAGACTTTGCGGACGTTCGCTACATTGAAGAACTGGGTGTTTATCGTGTGTTTCTTGATGTTTCCCGCGATGACCTTGAAATCCCGGTTGAATTGCGCCTTCAGCTGACTGACGGCGAAAAAGCAGTTTCCGAAGAGTGGCTTTACCAGTGGGGGTGGAGCTCATGAGACCTATGAAATCTGAACTATTTTCTACACACGTTAACCTGAGCAGCGGCCCTGTTGCACCGCTTGCCATGCCAGTGCAGGACCTTTCTGCCGGTGACAGCTGGTTTGTTCTGATCTGGCGCCGCCTGCGGTTTGGGCGCAGCTACTCAGCTTTGCCAGGCAAGCGGACGAGTTTGCGAAAAGCCATTTCCACCTTCTCGGAGCGGTAATCCATGGATAAGCCGTTTCGCGACGGGGTAGGGCACCGCCGGGCTGCGGCTTTTGTCTTCTGTCTTGCATTGTCCCTCAGCTTTACAGGGTTGTTTTATGCAGCCCTGAGCGCTGACCATCTCAACATCTATGAGGTTGTTCGGATTGCGCTGCTGTTCATCAGCACGCTCTGGCTTTCCTGGGGTGGAGCAACTGTTTTGCTGGGCCTTCTTTATGGCCGCTCTGTTAAGCCTCTTGATGCTGATCCGCGCGCTCTGCCAGCTTCTGCCACTGCAATTCTGATGCCGATCTATCACGAGGATGCGCCTGAAGTTGCTGCGCGCCTTGCTGCCATGATGGATGATTTGCGCGCAAAGAATGCAACACACCTGTTTCACTGGCATGTGCTTTCTGACAGCCGCAATGACGAGATTGCGGTGCAGGAAGAACAGGTTGTTCGTCAACTGGTTGCGCGTTATCCGGAGCAAAAGATCTTCTATCGCCGCCGCACTGACAACCATGGCCGTAAGGCTGGGAATGTGGCCGAGTTTGTGCAGCGTTGCGGTGGTGCCTACCGTTACATGGTGGTGCTGGATGCTGACAGCCTGATGCGTGCCGACACACTGGTGCATATGGTTGGCCGTATGGAAGCGGAGCCAAACCTTGGCCTGCTGCAGACTGTGCCGATGCTGGTTGGTTTGAAAAGCTATTTTGGCCGCAGCCTGATGTTTGCTTCTGGCATGTTTGGCCGTGCCTATGCGTTTGGCCTTGCTGCCATGCAGGGCGAGTGCGGTCCTTTCTGGGGCCATAATGCCATCATCCGCACCCGTGCGTTTGCCTCCAGCTGTGGCTTGCCGGAGCTGGATGATACGGCAGCGTTTGGTGGACACATCCTCAGCCATGACAGTGTGGAAGCGGTGCTTTTGGCCCGTGCCGGCTGGCAGGTCGAGTGTGACCCGCGGATCACCGGTTCTTATGAGGCTGCGCCTGAGAATATTCTTGGCTATGCGGCGCGTGACCGACGCTGGTGTCAGGGCAACCTGCAGCACTCCCGCGTGATTGGCGCGCGTGCTTTGAAGCCATGGGGCCGGTTCTCCCTGATGCTTGGCATCATGTCTTACCTGAGCTCCCCAGTCTGGGCTGCGTTTTTGCTGGCCAGCCTGTTTGCTCCGCTGGATCTGCCTGTGCTGGAAGCTTACACCTTCAAAAACCATTTGCCGGTTCTGGGCCACATTCCAATGAGTGCGGCGTATGAAGGTGCAGCTCTGCTGTTTGGTGTTGTCGCGCTGCTGGTGCTGCCAAAAACGCTTGTTGTTTTGAAAGAAGTGTTTTTGGGTGATCAGACGACCTCTCGCAAAGGTGTTCTGGGCGGTTTTGTTGAGCTGATCAGCTCTGCGGTTTTCGCTCCGGTTCTGATGGCGTTCCAGTGTCGCTCCGTGTTTGAGGTTCTGATGGGACGTGACAGCGGATGGACCAATGCTCACCGCGATGCGGCACGCCTTCCACTACTGGAATGTTTGCGGTCCGTTTGGTGGGTGAGCGTGATTGGGGCGCTGGCCATGGGCCTGAGCTGGATTGGTGAAGCCGCGCTGTGGCTATGGGTGATGCCGGTTGCGCTGCCGATGCTGCTGGCACCGTTCATCATCTGGGCAAGCTCTTACAATGTGGGCAGTCGTGCTGCCGAGCGTTTGGGGTTTGTGCTTTCCTCTGATCAGAAGGGCGCGGCCCAACTGCTCGCCCATGTGGAAAAATACTCCGCAGATCTTAGGGTATAACCCGTTCATTTGTGTTTTGAGGGTCACATCCACCAGCTGAGCAGCTGGGATGTGGCCCTCTTTGTATCTGGCGTTTTGTCTAGTGTTTAAGCTTCCGGTCTGGATCTCCATGGGGGGATGAGTGAATGCCGGAAGAGACAGTTTCAACCCGCTTTTGGTGGCGACCGGTGGGCGTTGTTGTTCTGATTGCAGGCTACTTGCTGCTGCATTTGCTTTTGCGCGGCACTTTCTCTCCCACCCTCAGTACGGATGACATGTTTGAGAACGTGTTTGTGCAGGAGCTGAGGCTTGGTTATCAGGTGCGCCAGCCTCCCGTTTACGAGTGGCTGCTTTATGGCGTGCAGAAGATTTTCGGCCCGACCATCTGGAGCTTTCTGGTTCTCAAATACTCTTTGGTGTTGTGTTTCGCGCTGTTTCTTTATGGCGTGGCGCGGCAGGCCATCGCCAATGAGAAGCTGGCGGCTTTGGCTGTGTTCTCCTGGGTGGCGTTCTACCAGATCGGCTTCAACCTGCATGAGGGAGTGACCCACACAGCGGTGCTGATGGCCGCCTCCGCCGCCACCGTTTACTGCTTCCTTTGGGTTCTGCGGGACAAGACGGTTGGGGCGGCGGTGTGTCTGGGGCTTGCCGTTGGCTTGGGGATGCTCTCCAAGCACTCTTACGTTCTGGTGCCTGCTGCGATGTTTTTGGCCGCCTTAAGTGACCGTCATTGGCGCGGGCAGATACGGTTGCCGTTGCTGGTGGCCTCCGGCGTGATCGCTGTGCTCATGTACAGCCCCTACCTCTATTGGGTTTTCAGCAGTGAGCAAGCACTTGTCGGTTCTGCGCTTAACGTGATGCGGGAGGGGGAGCAGGGCAGTGATGTGACCCGCATCCTGACCGGCGAACTGCGCCTGCTCACCAGTCTGCTTGGCTTCTCTGCCCCGTTTCTGCCTCTGGTTCTGCTACTGTTCTTCCCGGCGCTGTTTGGCAAGGGGAAGGTGAGGGAGCGTACTGCTTCTGATGCAGAGGTGTATCGTGTCGGTCAACTGCTACAACGCGCTCTGCTGATCTCGCTGGCCCTGGCGTTTACGGGGGTCCTGCTCAGCGGCGCGCAATACATCAAAGAGCGCCACATGCATCCGGTGTTGCTGCTGCTGCCGCTGGTGATCTTCTTCCAAATCTCGCGCAGGACCTATGCGGCGCGATCGGTGAAAATCTACAGCAGCGTTCTGGCGGTTTTAGTCCTCGTTGTCCTCGGCATCCGTATCTCCGGCTTTTTGGCCCCCGACAAAAAAATGTGCGGCGGCTACTGCCGTCATATGAAGCCCTACGAGGACCTCGGTGAGCAGCTCAAAGCGCAATTCCCGGAGGCTGCACAGGCAACCATTGTTTCACTGGATGAATACACCGGCGGCAACCTGCGCGTCACCTTGCCGGAGGCACGCCACATCATTCAAAGCTTCCAACCCAGTACTGACCAACGCTCAGACTGCTTTATCGTCTGGGATATGGGCGACGATGGTACCAATCGCGGAATGCAAAGCGCGCTCAGCAGTGGTGGGTTTGCGTCCAACAAAGCCCCGGCACATGACAAAACATTGCGTTCCCATCAGATCGATGTGAGCTGGCCTCATTTGTGGAAGAAGGAGAACTTCCGTAAAACCACATTCGGGATCGCCAAAGTGGATAGCGATTCTGAAATTTGTCGCTAGTTCCTACGTGGTGTTTTGATGTTGAAGATACGTGTTGCCGGTCCTGAAGACCTTGAAGCTGTTGTGCAAATGATGAACGGAGGGGCTTCCTCCCAACGTGTTCATCTGGAAAGCGGTGAGATTGACACGTACAGACCAGCTTTCCTCGCCATCCAGCAGGCGGCAGACACCGATATTTATGTTGGCGAGCTGGACGAGGGCGAGCCAGTGGCTACGTTTCAGCTATCCTTTCTGATCGGGCTGGCCTTTAACGGCAAACCGCGTGGGCAGATTGAAAGCATGCATACCCGCGCTGACATGCGCGGCAAGGGGCTCGGCAAGGCGATGCTTTCACATGCAGTTGAGTTGGCGCGTGAAAAGGGCTGCTGTATGGTGCAGCTCACATCCAATAAGGAGCGTGCCGATGCGCACCGCTTTTATGAGAGCAATGGATTTGTGTCGACACACGAAGGCTTCAAGCTGGTTTTCTAACTGTTAACTGGCAGCGACATCGAATGTTTCCTGCTGGCCAGTTCTGAAATAAGTTTCGTATCTGACTAGCAGTGCCAATCCCTTACTCCCGATTTTCTACTATTCCAGTTTTCAGGTGACCCATGGCCGCAACACAGACCAAACCCATTGAGCTTTATTACTGGCCAACGCCAAATGGCTGGAAAATTTCCATCATGTTGGAAGAACTGGGTATTCCCTATGATCTGAAACTGGTGAATATTGGGCGCGGGGAACAGTTTGATCCTGAGTTTTTGAAGATTGCCCCAAACAATCGAATGCCTGCCATTGTTGACCCTGAAGGGCCGGGCGGGGAACCCATTTCTATTTTCGAGTCAGGGGCTATCATGCAGTATCTGGGGCGCAAGTTTGATCGGTTCTACCCGTCTGACGAGCGCGGCCGCGTGGAAACTGAGGAATGGCTGATGTGGCAAATGGGCGGGTTTGGGCCCATGCTTGGTCAGAACCACCATTTCCGTATTTATGCGCCCGAGAAAATTGAATACGCCATGACCCGCTATTTCAACGAAACTCACCGGCTTTATGGTGTGCTCAATAAACGGCTTGCGGACCGTTCCTATGTGGCCGCCGGAGAATACACCATTGCTGATATGGCGATTTTTGGCTGGTCTCATCGTTGGGAGCGCCAGGGCATGGATCTGGATGAGTTTCCGCATGTGAAAGCCTGGCGTGAGCGGTTGCTCGCGCGATCAGCCGTGGTGAAAGGGCTTGAGGTTGGTAAGGCAGAGGCTGACAGCTCCAATATTGCGGAGGACAAACAGGCACAATCTGTGCTGTTTAATCAGCGCTGATACCTGCAACGATCAGCAGTTTTAAGCTTCAATCACGACACCGGCACTTTAAGTTGATTTGAACCAGCGTGCCGCCAAACCTAGGCTCTCGCAGAATGATAAATTGAAATCACTTGCGAATGGACCTTGATATGATGCGGGCTCAAAAAATACTGCTGACTTCCATTTTTCTTGCTGTTTGGGCGCTGATCTCTCCCGTTTCAGCGGCCTCTTTTGAAGATCCAAAGTTCAGCCTTGAACTGAGAGATGCCAATGGCACGAAAACACTTGGTGAGGCTTTCACCAAAGGGCCAGCTATCTTGCACTTCTGGGCGACCTGGTGCCCAAACTGCCGCGTTGAACTTCCTGCTATGGAGCGCTTCGAAGATGAGTTGAAAGCGCAAGGGCTCGATGGCCAGTTTGTCGTGGTTGCGCTGGAAGATGTTCCTTATGGCCGCATTCAAAGCTTCCTGCAGGATCGTTTGGGCCTGGAGCGCTTTACCAGCTATCAGGCTGTCGATATGCAGGCGATGGGCACTGCGTTCCAGGTTGCGGCCATGCCCTACACAATCTTTCTGGATGAAAACGGTGGTGTTCTTGGTGGAATTCCAGGATCGCTGGAATGGGATGCACCACAGATCCAAGAGACCTTTATCGGCCACCTTCAGGGCAAAGGCACCATTGCCTCAGGGAACTGAGTGTGCGTATGAGGTGACTTCACTTCAGACTGACAATGCGTTTATTTGGAGCCCGGCATGTTCGGGCTCTTTTTCATGCGGCTGGTGAGGGCTTCCATTGTGATGTCGATGGCGGGGAAGATTTGATCCAGCGGAGTTTCAAACTTTACCATCTGAATAATGCCTTCAAACGCCATCATAAAGTAGTCCACCAGATGATCAATGTCTTCCGGCGTTTGCAGATCACTTTCAAATTTAACCAAACGCCTGCGAATTTCAGCAGCCCATTCTAGGCGCAGGGCGAGATACTCTTCTCCTAGAACAGGGTCAAACCGGCCAATCTCTCCAATAGTTGACCAGTAAAGGCTGCCCTCTATACGGTTCTGCTGTTCGCAAAGCTCCGCAAAATCGGTCAACATCAGATACATGCAGGAATAGATATCTGCGTACATGGCCGAACTGGAGCTGACCTGCTGGCTGAACCGCATGAAGTACCAACGCATGGCCGGGGCGACGAGATCATGCTCTCCTTCGAACCTTTGCCGCAGGAGGTCAGCATCAATATCAGCGGCTTCAGCCACTGCATCCATGTTTGCGGCTTCGCGCCCCTTTCGCAGCAGCAGCTGGAAGGCAATCTTGAAAATCTCTTCCAACCTATGCGGTGGGATTAAATCATCGGGATTAATGTTGCTGGCCATGAACCGCTGAACCATCCTTAGATTTCTGCTCACGCAAACCAAAAGCAGATGCCATGCCTTTCTGGCATAATCTTGAAAAGTTCGTGCTCAGATGCCAGTCAGCAAGGTGTTCAAGAGCTTGTCCTTAGCATATAGCGGGAAAAGAACAGGAAACGAATGCTGCGAGATATGTTTCAATTTGTTGAGTTTTTGATGCTGAAGAAGGGGAGGGCTAGCGGCGTTGCCAATTGACGTTTTCGCAGAAGTTGAGGACAACTTTTTTGCAGCCTGTCATTCTTAAAAGACCGCTGGGCAGAAGGTGCAGATCTATGCTGACTTCATATCCTCGTCGCGGGTCATACCCTACCGCTTGCCATTTGTTTTCACCTGCCGCTTTTATGTTCCAGAGAACTCTGAGACCGAGAACTTTACGTGAGCGTTTCGCAGTGTCGTGGTTTCGCAGATCCAATACGTCTTGTTGTTGTTGCCCATCAGGTGGCCTGAAGGACTGCAACCGTGCGCACATGGCTTTACCGCACTGGGAAATGTTGATGATTGCTCCTTTTGCCGTTTGCCAGAGGCCGTGCAAATCGGAGCTATGGGCAGGAGCTGCCACCGGAGCCATGAAAAGAAAGAAGAAAAAGATGATGCCTGGACGGATCATTTCCAACCTGTTTGCCTAAACACCTGCTGCATTCAAGAAGCAGGTGTTTAGCTAACATAACAGGCCTGTTTCGGCGTGGACCCTTTGAGCCTAAGGTAAATTTACTTTGTACGGGTCCAGGTGTCGCCTTTACAGAAGATCAGAACGCAGCCTTCAAGTTTTAGCTTGTTGTCAGAAACCAGTTCCATCTTACCTGAGTAGGTTTTGCCGTCTTCTGCGTTGTAAACCTTCCCTTTCCAGCTGTTTTTGCCGTTTGGCTTCATGCCAAGGATGGTTTTTGTACCGATCAGCGAACGATCGCGCAGTTTTGGATCCGGGTTTTCGGTATCTTTGCGTGGCTTCTTCAGCCAGACAATGTTGCCGCACAGATTGCCCCCACATTTGGAGATCTTGATTTTTGCAGTCCCATTTGCCCGCATCCAGGTGCCTGTTGCATCTGCAGCCAGGGCTGATGTGGTGAGACCGAGCGAGAGCAGGGCAGCCAGAGATGTCTTTAAAAAGGGTGCTTTCATGGTTCCTCCCAAAACACTGAAGCTTTTAAGAATGACTTTACCTTATCGTAAGCTCAGGAATGTGCAAGGCAATCAATCAGTGGACTAGACATGTTCTCCCCGGACTTGATTCGCACAACCCATCAAATCATTCAGTGCAATATCCCTTGGTTTACACCGTGACAGAACTACTTAAATTTTGCTTTTGAGACCGCTTTTTTCGTTTCAATCATGGTTTTTAACCGCCTTTTTAGAGTGTCAAAATCTAATAGTCCGCGACGTCAATTAGATTTCGGGGAGGTCATGAGCCTCCTCTTATCTCATCAAAAATTACGAGCAATACCAAACGAGTTCACTGTGTTTTAGGAGAGAGATTTAATGACTGTGTTGCAGTTTGATGGCGTAATTCATCGGCATGTGAAGCAAAATGCATGCGAAGTGGAATCTCTGTTACGGCGTGGTCTTGATGCAGCCTCCGGCAAAGCGGGCGCTTGCGATCTGATTGAAGCGCACAAATGGTTTAATCTGGCTGCCATGCGCGGTAGCACTCAAGCGGTGCGTTATCGCCGCGAGGTATCCCAGGAAATGTCCTCCATGGAAATTGCAGAAGCGCAGCGCGCGGCCCGGGACTGGCTTTCTGTGCATTAATGCAAGTTCGACAGCTTGTCGCGGCTCACATGCGACAAGCTTTTGACTTTGGTGGGGCGGTACTTGGCAAATAGCTGTGATGGTCTTCGGCTTTTGCAAGAGCCCTTTCATTTCAGTGAGCCACCTTTGGATGTTTACAGCTGAGTTTTCCTCCCTACTGATATTATTATGCGAGCGACTTAAGCTTGCGTTTGAGATGGCTGTTTATGGTTTGTGACGGCTTCTCCTTCCTTCCCTCAAAAGCATAGCGAGACACCCCGTACTGTCTGCGTGTATTTACCTCTCCCGCTTGGTTGTGAGGTGGTGCTTTTCTTTCTTCAGTTGTCAAAGAACCCGGACTTGTCCGTCTGCGATGCTGCATGGTTGGAGCATGGAGCATGTTTTGGTCGTGGTCTATTCCCGTAATGTTCTCCTTGAGACTTTGGTGCTGGTGAACTGGTGACTGGAAATGGGCTGCGGTTTGCGAATGGTGTGAAGTTGGGACTTGAGGTTGAGTTGGTTAGCGAGTTTGGTGGAATGGCTGGGTGTTGGTGCGAACGAGGTATGTACGCATCTGTTCTGGCTATGCCTGTTGCTATGCGGGGTTGGTCTTTGCGGGCATAAGTTTTGTGACTGCGGTGATAAGTGTCGGCTTGAGAAGCATAAGGCTATGTCTTTTGCCTTTGGTTTGTTCGATTAGGGGCATCCTCACTCTGGACGGCAATCGCGTTTGTTTGTTGCTTTACTGACATAGCAACGCAGTTTGGCGGTGTTTAACGCAGTTTAGCGCAAAAGAACGCAAACTGGCTTTGAGGTGAAGTTGGGGGATCAGTCAGGCTGACTGCGTGATTTCTTTTTACTTGGATTGCTAATGGAAGTTCTCGGCTAAGATGTGCCGGGCTGCCGAGATGCGCCGGGTTTTGTGGAGTGGAACTGCCTTCTTGTTTTGTGCGTTGATGCAAGGGGTCCATTAATGTCGCATCGACGGTGCTCTTCATATGAAGCCGAATTCTCAGTTCAACTGCATTCTTTAATGTTGCCTGAGCTAGTCGTCTTGCATCGTTTGTCGAGAATTATCGTGAGCTCTCTCTCTGTCTGGCTCATTGTCGTGCTTGTCTCGGTCGCAAAGAGCTGTTTGGTTGCCGATCCCGCAAGTTTGGTGTGCGGTTTGCTTATCGTACTCTGTTGTGTTTGCTCACTCGCCTCTTTTCCCTTTCTTCTGTCTGAGCCCTGAGCCCTGAGCCCTGAGCCCTGAGCCCTGAGCCCTGAGCCCTGAGCTCTGAGCTCTGTTGCTTCTTAACCGTCTCATTCTGCTGTTCGGCAGGTTTTCTGTCTTATGAGTTTGTCGTTTTGGGTTTTCCCAGTGTCTGTGCAAATTTTGGATTTGTTAATTTTTGAGTTTGGTTTGTGTTGTTTTTGGCTTGTTTGCGGGGTTTTGGGGTGTGTTTGGTGGTGATTGGAATGATATATGAGGTGTTGTTTTTGTTCGAATTTTAGTTTTTCGCAGATAGTTTGGTTTTTTTGGGATTTGCGTGTTGACGGGTGGGGCTGGTACGCCTATAACCCGCTCCACGCCAACGGGGCGGGCCACTGAGGCGCCGGCTTGAAGGCACAGAAACAGAAGGATTTACGGGGT
>NZ_JBYMDH010000008.1:0-111114 GCF_057774105.1 Pseudovibrio sp. SCP20
TTGCCGCGCTTGGCAAGGCAGATTGGCAGGCTGATCTCGCCAAGAGTTGGCAGGGTCTTCAGAACGCCCTCAGAAAGCTCCTGAGCAATCATATGATGGGGGAGGCGGCCCCAGCCCAGTCCTGATGTGATCAGATCCTTCTTCGCCTGCAGATCCGTCACATACCACTTTGGGGCATCCGCAAGCAGGCCGCTGTTCGGTGATTGGGCATCAGAGGACTTCACCACGATCTGAGGATGCTCAGCCAAACTCGCCCGCGTGAGAGAAGATGGGGTAATCTCTCCAAGCAAACTACCTGAGATGACAAGGGGCACATCCATGTTCGTTATAGGCTTGTAGTCCAATGATGCATTGCGAGTTGGGGCGGCGAAGATCGCCATGTCGACGGCTTCGGATAAGAGCATGCGCTCTCCAGAGGCTACTTCTACGTCCAGATGGATTGTCGTCTGAGGGAACTTGGTGCGAAGTGACTTTAGGAGGTCGGTGATCCAGGTGACTGGAAAGATGCTACTGACAGCCAAGCGGATCTCTGGCTCGTTTTCTCCCTTCAGGTCTTTCACTGAATCTTCGAAGGCTTTGGCTTGCTCCAGAAGTCTTCTGATCTGAACCAGTAGAGTTTTTCCTTCAGGCGTGAGCCCTGGGCGGTACTTGGAGCGATCGAAGATCTGGAGTTGGTAGAACTCTTCGACCTGCTTCACTGAATAAGAAACCGCGGAGCGTGCCTTGTTCAGCTTTTCGCTTGCGAGTTGGAAGCTTCCGACTTCACAGATCGTGCTGATGACATTGAGATGATCTAAATTCGTCATGGTCTAATAATGTGACGGAGTTGGTCAGAAAGCTATGCTTTTTTCTGAGTGAGTTGGGGCGTACATCAGTTTTCAAGAAATACAGACTGATTAGGAGTTTGATATGAAAACTGTTGTTGTAGGTGGTACTGGCCTCGTTGGAAGTGAAGTTGCGAAACTGCTGGGACAAGAGCATGACGTGATCACTGTTGGCAGGTCCAGTGGTGATATGCAGGCTGATATTGAAGACAAAGCTTCTGTGGAGGCGCTTTTTGAAAAGGTTGGTGCCGTAGATGCGATCATCAGTGTTGCTGGTGATGGCGTGTTTGGTGGTTTTGATGAGGAAGGGGACCATGCCTATGAGCGGGCTTTGCAGAGTAAAGTCATGGGGCAGGTGAACTTGACCCGTGTTGGTCACAAGTACCTCAATAAGGGTGGCTCCATTACTCTAACCTCCGGTGCTGTCGCCCAACATCCGATGCCGAATACTGCTGCAATCGCAATTGCAACGGCTGGTGTTGATGCGTTTGTGCGAACTGTGGCGCTGGAACTGGCTGATGATAAGCGCATCAACTCTGTGAGCCTCTCGCTCGTGAAAGAATCTGCTGAGAAGTTCGGTATGGACAGTACGCATTGTGTGCCTGCTGCCAAGGTTGCAGAACATTACCGTGATGTTCTTGGCAGTTCAGAGAGTGGCCAAGTGGTTCTGGTGCAGAACTAAGGTTTTTTCGCGGGCGGGCTCATGAAAGCCTTAGTCCTCCAACTTTGCCCGCATTTCAACCGGTGTGGTTGATGATGACAAGGACGGACCTGTCCTTGTCATTCAGCGGGTTCTGTTTGCTGCCTGAAAGACTTGTCGCCGTAGATGAAGCGGGGGCCGCGTCCGTAGCTGGCGGCAGCGTCGCCGGCGTTGTAGAGCTCGCATTTGTCGAGGGAGAGGCAGCCGCAACCCATGCAGCCCTCCAGCTGGGATCTTAAGCGTTCCATGCGGGTGATACGCTCATCCAAGTGCACTTTGAACTGTTGGCTCAAGCGTTTCCACTCTGCTTTGTTGGGTGCACGACCGGGTGGCAACGTTCCCAGTTGCTCTGAAATCTCTTTGATGGTGAAGCCAAACTCTTGTGCAACGAGAGCGAATGACAGGCGGCGGATGTCGGCGCGCATGAAGCGGCGTTGGCCGCCTGCGTTGCGGCTGGCTGTGACTATTCCCTTGGTTTCGTAAAAGCGGATGGCGGATGTGGTGAGGCCGGATCTTTCGGCGAGTTCACCGATTGTCATGACGTCTGAGTGCTTCATAAATTTCTCAAAAATAGTGCTTGACTTAAACTTAACTTGAAGTCCTAAACAGGGTGTCATCAGAAGTCAAAAGAAAGGCTATTGCGATGACAAAGAGTTTTTTAGAGCACGTAAACATCACCGTTTCTGACCCAGTTGCGACCGCAGGCCGTCTTTCAGATTGGTTTGGCTGGCATGTGCGTTGGCAGGGTGCTGCCCGGGCGGGTGGAACCACTGTTCATGTTGGAACAGATGACAGTTATATCGCCGTTTATTCTCTTGGAAACACCAATGCGACCAAGGAAGACAATTACGTCACTCATGGTAGTCTGAACCACGTTGGTGTAGTGGTTGATGATCTGGATGCGGTTGAGAAGAAAGTGCTGGCAGGCGGGTATAAGACCCGAAATCACGCAGATTACGAGCCTGGTCGCCGCTTCTACTTCGATGATGATGACGGCATTGAGTTTGAGGTCGTTAGCTACGCCTAGTTCAATGAGTGTCGGTGCAAGAGCGTTTCCCCATAATGAGGAAACGCTCTTTTTCGTTTTACCAGAGCTCCAGTCCCAGAAGTTTTTTGCCGAGATCGGTCAGTTCAGCGGTTTGGGCGTTCTTCTTTTCCCATTCGCGTGGGTCGCCGGGGAAGGATGCTCTTTGTGGCGGTTCCATATTGCGCCACTGATGGATGCGCTCCTGCCGTAAATCTTCATTGCTCTGCTCAGATGGGAACATGGAGATGTATTGGGCGATGCGCACCTTGTCTTTGGAATTGTTGGGACGGATACCGTGGGCTAGGAGCGCATTGAAGATCATCAAGTCGCCCGGTTCCATCTCGATCTTTTCTATTTCAAAGCCCGAGTAGTCTGGATGTTTGGGATCGCGGTCGTCTGGTTGGGTTATAACCCACTCCTCAAAGTCTTCGAAGAGTTTGGGGATGCATTGGAAGCCGCCGGTTTCTTCGTCCTGCTTTACCAGTGAGAGGACGCCTTGCACGCTGATTGGTAGCGGGCGTAGGGATGTGTCGACGTCCCAATGAATGAAGCCGGGTTTGCCGTTACGGTCTTTCTTGGGGGGATTGAGATTGGCGCGGTCGATGCTGACCCAGAGGTCTTCGCGGTCCCAGATATCTACGAAGGCATCGTAGATGCGTTGCTGCATGCGGTTGTCCCACAGGTACTGGTGGTTATAAATCTCCAGCATGCCCGCATTGTTAAGCTCCAGCATTTTGTGAGCGCGGCGTTGTGGGGTGTACCAGGTGGAGGGATCCTTAGGATTTTTCTCATCAAATTCCCAAAGTAGATCCACCAGGCGTTTTACGTTTTCCTGCGGAACGGCCTGGCGTACGATGACATAGCCGCGGGTGATCCAGTGTTGCCAGTCATCTTCTGAAAGTACGCGCAAGGGCAGGGTTTTCCTGATGTCCTTCAACTGGGTATCAGTTGCGGTTGAGCCCCAGTGATTGTCTGCAAGCAGTTCAGCGTCCATGTGGTCCTCCCAGATCCTTCAATGGCTTGTAAGTTTATTCACTTTGGTATGTGAGAGTTGTTCTAAACTAGCTGATACTGATACTATTCTGGCGTCTTACTGGTTCAGAGGGTGAAATGCGGTCATATCTGGAGAAAGTGCCAGAGTCTGAAGACGGTTCATTCAAGGTGATGAACCGGCGTCTTCATGATGGCATTCCGTTCTCCTGGCATCATCATCCTGAATATGAGCTGACGCTGACGTTGAACTCTGAAGGCCAGCGTTACGTGGGTGATCATGTGGGCGACTATGGGCATGCAGACCTTGTGCTGCTTGGGCCTAATCTTCCGCATACATGGGCGTCCAACAGCAGGCCTGATGATGATGAGCCCCATCAGGCGCTGGTGATCTGGTTCGAGCCGGAGTGGATTGAGCGGATCACCAATGAGATGTCAGAGCTCTCCGGCGTGAAGAAGCTGTTTCAGCGGGCCTTGGCAGGCTTGAGTTTCAGCGATGATGCAAGGTATCGGGTGGTGCCGAAGATCAGGAGATTCTTTAAGGAAGATCCGTTGGAGCGCTTGTTCACTATCCTGCGGGTGCTGGCGGAGCTTTCTGAGGATGAGTATGCGATGCAGCTTGCCCATGATCCGGTGGTGCTTTCCAGCGCGGATGGTGGAAATGAGCGGATTGACCGGGTGCTGACGCTTATTCACTCCGAGTATTCACGAGTGTTGCCTTTGGAAGAACTGGCGGAAACTGCTGCGCTAAGCGTTTCAGGGGTGCACCGGCTGTTTCAACGCCATACTGGGCAGACGGTCTCTGAGTATCTGAAACGTATTCGGATTGGGGATGCGTGCGCACAGCTTTCTGGCGGGGATGCACCTGTGTCGCTCATTGCACATAATGTTGGGTATTCGGCGTTAGCAAATTTTAATCGCCAGTTCCGCGCGGTGAAGGGCATGACACCGCGCGAGTACAGGGCGAGGTTTCGCCGGTAGCTGGCTGGCTGGCTACATCACCGCGCCAATTTGCCAAGGCACGAACTCGTAGTCGCCCAGACCTTGCGCTTCTGATTTGCTGTGTTCGCCAGAAGCGACTTTGATCATCAGCTCAAACAGTTCCGTTCCAACCTCTTCGACGGATCTTCCTTCGGAGATGATGGAGCCTGCGTTGAGGTCCATATCCTCGGGCATATGCTCGAAGAGAGCCGTGTTGCTGGCGACTTTGATCGTTGGCGATGGCTTGCTGCCAAAGGCGGAGCCGCGACCCGTGGTGAAGACGATCAGGTTGCAACCACTGGCGATCTGACCCGTCACAGAAGCAGGGTCGTAGCCGGGGCTGTCCATAAAGACGAAGCCGTTGGTCTCGATAGGTTCGCCGTATTTGTAGACGCCTTGCAGCGCTGTCGTGCCGCCTTTGGCGACTGCGCCGAGGGACTTTTCTAGGATGGTTGTCAGGCCACCGCGTTTGTTGCCCGGTGAGGGGTTGTTGTCCATGGTGCCGTTGTTGCGGGCGGTGTAGTCCTCCCACCAACGGACCCGTTCAACGAGCTTTTCGGCAATCTTCTGGTTGGCGGCGCGGCTGGTGAGCAGATGTTCTGCGCCGTAGATCTCTGAGGTTTCAGAGAGGACGGAAGTGCCGCCGTATTTGACGAGCAGGTCAGTTGCGTAGCCAAGGGCCGGGTTGGCTGTGACGCCGGACCAGCCATCGGAGCCGCCGCATTGCAGGCCGACCATCAACTTGGAAACTGGTGCTGGCTGGCGGGTGGCTTTGTTGACTTCCGGCAGCATAGCTTTGACCTTCTCAATGCCCGCTTCAATGGTCTTGCGTAGACCGCCCATGCCCTGAATGTTCATGAACTGGAAGGTCGGTGATTGCTTCAGGCCGTAGGCATCCAGCAGGAAGTCGATCTGATTGACTTCGCAGCCCAGACCGACCAGCAGAACACCGCCGACATTGGGGTTTCTAGCGTAACCCCAGAGCACGCGTTGCAGGTTGGCGAAGCCTTCGTTGTCGCCTGCCATGCCGCAGCCTGTGCCATGGGCAAAGGAGGCAACGCCGTCGACGTTCTCAAACTGGAGCAGATCTTCGTCGCTGAAAGCATCGGCGATGCGGTGGGCTGCTGTGGCAGAGCAGTTTACGCTGGTGAGGACGGCGATGTAGTTGCGGGTGCCGACGCTGCCGTCTTCGCGGTGATAACCGAGGAAGGTGCGTTCTTCGGGATGTTCTGCGTATTGGGTTGGCTTGTAGTCTTTGCAGAAGCTGTGGTGCACGCCGGGATCGGAAAACTCCATGTTGTGCGAATGCACGTGAGAGCCTGCCTGAATGTCGGTGATGGCGAAGCCGATTGTCTGGCCGAACTTGATCTGTGCTTCGCCTTGCTTGATGTCACGCTCAGCGATTTTATGGCCTGCCGGGATGTTGTCTCGGACCTGAAGATCGCCTGCCTGATCGCCCGGCTGTAGCGCTCTTGTGGCGATGATGACGTTGTCAGCTGGCTGAAGTTTGACGCTTGCTGGAATGGGTGCCGACATTTCAGAGAGTTTCCATTGTTTTGGTGAGGTAGAACTTTGCAGCGGTGCCACCAAAGATGGCCTCCCAATCTGCCTGAGGCAGGTCAGCGGTGAGCTGCTCCACCATGTCCACCCAGTTTTGATAGGTATTCGCGAGGAGAAGAACCGGCCAGTCGCTGCCGAACATCACGCGCTCAGACCCGAAGCATTTCAGGATGTGAAAGGCGTAGGGGGCAATATCCTCGATCTCTGCGTTTTCGGAGGCTTCGGTGAGGAGGCCGGAGAGTTTGCAGCAGACGTTGGAGGTGCGGGCGATGTCGCCGACGTGTTGGGACCACGTCTCGATGGCCTTGTTGCGGATATCCGGCTTTGCGCCATGATCGATGACCGCGCGCAGACCTGGATAGCGGCTGAGGAAGGTTTTAAGGTGCGGCAGGTGCCGGGGCTGGACCAGAAGGTCGAGCGTCAGGTTGTTGTCGATGAGAGCCTGAATGGCTGGGCGCAGGTTGTCCTGCAGCATCCACTCATCGTCCTCAATGTCCTGTATCATCGGACGAATGCCGACCAGCTTTGGATTTTGTGAGAGCTCCCGAATGACCTCAGGGGCGTTCGCGGCTTCCATATCCACCCAGCCGACAACGCCGAGGATCCAGTCGTGTTCTGCGGCTAGTTCCAGCATGAAGTGGGTTTCTTCAATAGTGTCAGCGGCCTGAACGAGAATGGTTCCGTCTATCTTGGCTTGCGTGAGCAGGGGCTGGATGTCGCTGACGAGAAAGTCGCGATAAAGGACGTTCAGGTCTGGTGTCAGCCAGCTGTAGTCGCCGCGGGAAAGCTTCCAGAAATGGTGGTGGGCATCAATCCTAAGCATGCTTCACCTCTTGTTCGAAGAAAAGATTGCCAGAAGGGACAGGGGCGTCTGCCGGGAGTAATTCTCTTTCTTTTAGTCGCGCCCAGAAAGTATCTGGGATGTCAGCTGCGATCCATTTGAGGATGCCTTCCAGCTCGCTGCGATTGCGCATTCCGGGAATGACGCTGGCGACTGCTGGGTGTGCGAGTGGGAAGTGGAGGGCAGCGGCAGCGAGATCAACGGAGAACTCCTGACAGCACTCTTTCAGCGCGTTCACATGTGTCAGTATTTCAGGTGGAGCGCTTTCATAGTTCCAGGTGTTGCCGCCTACGAGGATGCCAGAGTTGAAGGGGCCACCCAGAATGATGGAGGTTTTTGCTTCAAGGCATGCTGGTAGCAGGTCTTGCAGAGGGGCTTGTTCCAGCAGGGTGTAACGCCCTGCGAGCAGGAAGGCATCCCAATGGGCTTGCTGCATCAGCTCCATGCAAATGGCGGTCTCGTTGACGCCTAGGCCCATGGCTGAGATCGCACCGGAGCTCTTGAGTTCCTGAAGGGCTCTGATGCCGCCTTTCAGGTCTTTCATATGGCGCAGGTTTTCTTCCGGGCCGTGGGTGGCGGTGCCTATGTCGTGGACCAGCAGGATGTCGAGGCGATCAAGGCCGGTGCGGTGCAGGCTGGCCTCGTAGGAGCGCATGATACCGTCATACGAGTAGTCGTAGACCGGGTGGAAGGGAAGCGGATCAGGCCAGCCGAACTGGGCTGGATTATCTGCCATGCCGGGTTTCAGCAGGCGGCCAACCTTGGTGGAGATGATGTAGTCGTACTTGCGCACAGCATCTCCAATGACGCGTTCAGAGCGGCCAAAGCCGTAGTAAGGGGCGGTGTCAATGTATGTGAGACCAACCTCTTTGGCGCGATCCAATGTGCTCATGGACTCTTTGCGAGGTGCTGTTGCGAACAGCCCGCCAAATGCTGCGCCGCCGATCCCCAACGTCGGTAGCTGCAGATTTGTTCCTCCCAATTGTCGATGAGCCAGCTTCCCTCCCAAGCCCATAGCGATTTCCTTAGGTTGTTACTGTGCCGTAAATGTTGGTTATGTCCTTTGCGACCTGAGCGTAGGCCTCCTGAACTTCTTCAATTCCGGGTGCTTTAAAGTCGTCTATCCGCTCCATGAACGGGCAGCTGAGTGCCGCAACCGCATGGCCGTCTGGTCCCAGAATTGGGAAGGCCAGATTGGTAACGCCGACCGTGCTGGCGGAAGGCATGCGCACGAAGCCCTGCTGCTGTACCTCGTCCAGAATGGCACGGAACTGGTCGTAGCTCATCTCCGGTTCTCCAAGGGCGCGTTCATGCTGGTTGTACATGAGCTCGCGGATCTCCGGTTTCTGGAAGGCAGCGATTGCCCGTCCGGTGCCTGTGTTCCAGAGGCCGATGACCGAGCCGGTTTTGAGCACGAAACTCCAGTTGCCCGGTGCTTCCACGCTGGCGACGACGACGATCTCTCCCTGATGTTCCATGCCGATGTGGCTGGACTGGTGAACGTCTTTGGCCGTCTTGCGCATCATGGGCACTGCTGCTTCCAGCAGGCGGGTCACCGGTGGGTGGCGATGCGACATGGAATACATTTTGAGGCTGAGCTGAAAGCGATCACCCTCGATGGAGCGGGATACATACTCGCGGCGCACCAGTGTGGTGAGCATGCGGTAGATCTCGTTCGGAGACCGGTCGAGTGCTTTCGCGATTTCTGCCTGAGACAGGCCGGATGCGTACTGGGAGAGTAACTCCAGAATATCCAGTCCCTTCTCCAGGGCGGGAGCGCGGTATTTCTCAGCTTTGTCTTTTACTGCTTGTGTGTCTGCCATAATCAGCTCTGTTCGATTTGAGCTTATTGTTTGATGCAAAACCGGCAGTTGTCAATTTCTAATTTACATTTGAAAGAAGTTTTTATATTTAAGTTATGCCATTGTGTGATTTGGTGAACTGACGGATTTCTGCGGTCTTTGGGAGAAGGCCAAGGGGTCACCTGCCTTTTGCTTTGACGATAAGCAGTGCTTCCTCTCTAATAATCCGCGTTTCTGGTTGGTTCGGCCGAGCCTATATTTTTTATGAAATTCAGTCCGGGGGAGGACACATGGGACGACTTACTGGCAAGACAGCCCTGATCACTGCGGCAGGGCAGGGGATCGGCCGTGCGACGGTGGCAGCCTATGCCGCTGAAGGTGCAAAGGTTTTTGCGACTGACATCAACGAGGCTGCGCTTGCGGAGTTGAATGCCATTGATGGTGTCACCGGCCTGAAGCTGGATGTGACCAATGCGGATGAGGTTCAGGAAACGCTGAAGAAGACCGGCCCGCTGGATATCCTGTTCAACTGCGCTGGCTTCGTGCACAACGGAACGATTCTGGAGTGTGATGAGGATGCCTGGGACTTCTCTTTCAATCTGAATGTGAAGGCGATGTACCGTCTATGCCGTGTGGCGATTCCAGGGATGCTGGAAAATGGTGGCGGCTCCATTATCAACATGTCGTCCGTGGCCTCTTCGCTGAAAGGCGTGCCGAACCGGTTCGTATACTGTTCTTCCAAAGCGGCGGTGATTGGCCTGACCAAGGCGATTGCGGCGGATTTCGTGACCAAGGGCATTCGCTGTAATGCGATTTGTCCGGGTACGGTTGATAGTCCATCCCTGCATGACCGCCTGAAGGCGACCGGGAACTACGAACAGGCCATGAAAGATTTTATTGCGCGTCAGCCCATGGGACGCATTGGCAAGCCAGAGGAAATTGCTGCGCTGGCTGTGTACCTTGGTAGTGACGAAAGCGGATTTACAACCGGACAGACACACGCCATTGATGGCGGATGGGCGGTTTAATAAGAAGGGTAGGACATGAAGCTCCTTAGATTTGGTGAGATGAACGCCGAGAAGCCAGGTGTTCTGGATGCGGATGGCAATATTCGTGATCTTTCTGGTGTGGTAGGTGACATTGCCGGTGACACGCTGAGCGCAGAGGGACTTGCGAAGATTGCGGCTCTGGATCTGAACAGCCTGCCTGTGGTGGATGGGAACCCGCGCATTGGTGCTTGTGTTGGTCATGTTGGCAAGTTCATCTGCATCGGCCTGAACTATTCTGACCATGCCGCAGAAGCTGGCATGCAGGTGCCGGAAGAGCCTGTGACGTTCTTCAAGGCGACCTCTGCCATTTGTGGTCCGAACGATGACATTGAGATCCCACGCGGTTCTGTGAAGACAGACTGGGAAGTGGAGCTTGGTGTGGTGATCGGTAAGCACACCAAGTATGTGAGCGAGGAAGAGGCGCTGGATCACGTGGCTGGCTATTGCGTGGTCAATGATCTGTCTGAGCGTGATTTTCAGCTGCATCGCAGTGGTCAGTGGGTGAAGGGCAAGTCTGCTGACACCTTTGGCCCGATTGGTCCATGGCTTGTGACCCGTGATGAAGTGGAGAACCCACAGAACCTTTCCATGTATCTGGAAGTGAACGGCCACCGCTATCAGGATGGTTCTACCAAGACCATGGTGTTTGGCGTGGCGCAGGTGATTTCGCATCTGTCCCAGTTCATGAGCCTACAGCCGGGTGATGTGATCTCCACCGGTACGCCTCCGGGTGTTGGTATGGGCCAGAAGCCAGAAACTTACCTGAAACCGGGTGACAAGATGGAGCTGGGCATCGAAGGTCTCGGCGTTCAAAAACAGGTTACTTACGCTGCTGAATGAGGGGCGTGAGCTTGCGGAGCTGAGGCTCCTTCACTAAGCTTTACAGAACTCTCCGCTGCTGATCGCGGCGGAGAGTTTTTTGTTTACTGGCAGGGGAGAGATTGATGATGCAACTTTCACTTGACCATGAAAGGGCTTCAGAAGAAGAACTCTTGGCTTTAATCGAAGCAATTCAGGAAAAGCTGGCTCAAGATGGGCGTGATGCAGACTACCCTGGCTTGTCAAAGTCTCGAAATATTCTGAAAAATAAAGCCCGAAATGGATATGCTAATCTAACTCATCATTTATCGAGCGACTTCAAAAGGCTGTATGACAACAGACACCAAAGTGATGCTCTGATCGAAATGTTCGAATTTGCTTGTCAGCTAACTGAGCAACGATACAGTTCTTAAAAGGAGTTAGGATAATTTCATTTCAATCTATCAAGCGATGGAACCGATGACATTATGCCGACAACATACCCAAGAATATGAGATATCTCATCTATGATGTGAGCGACTACTTTACTAGACGCCTGGATGAGTTTCCATTTCCATAAGATAGCTGCACCAACGTTGCTCAAACCAATTGACCCAACTAAGGAACTTAACTGACTATGAGCACAAACAAGCCAATCACATATTGCACTTATGAGAGCCCGGTTGGGGAGCTTTTGATTGGTGGTGAAGCCGGTGGGCTGGAGTTTATCCATTTTCCTGAAAGTGCGCGTAGACGGTATGTTGAGGATGGTTGGATTGAAGATGCAACGCCTTACGCAGATCTGATTGCGCAATTGGCTGCGTACTTTGCTGGTGACCTCAAGGAGTTTTCTCTCAGTTGGAAGCTGATTGGCACTGAGTTTCAAAAGAGTGTCTGGGAACAGCTTGCGGCGATCCCGTTTGGTGAGACGCGCAGCTATGGCGATGTAGCGAAAGCGCTAGGCAATCCGGGGGCGAGCCGTGCCGTTGGTTTGGCGAACAATGCGAATCCGCTGCCGATTGTTATTCCCTGCCACCGCGTGATTGGCTCAAATGGGGCTCTGGTTGGTTTTGGTGGTGGCATAGATACCAAGATCTGGCTGCTGGATCACGAGGGCATTCCTCACGGAACCAAAGCCAATAAAGATCAGATGGCATTTTCCTTCTAAGCAAAAAGGGCGCCCGGATGAGCGCCCTTCTTTTTTGCCAATGTGATTGGATCAGGATGGCGTTGTTTCTGTTTCTTCAAACTGAATGCGCACGATCCTGTCCGTTCCGGATTCTCCGCCCCAAACTTCACCTTTGCGTCCTGCCAGTTGGCGGACATCAGGATCGGTTTTGTTGCTTGGGAAGTTGGTGAACTCTTCTGTGTCTGGATCAAAGTAGACAACGGCATCGGCATCAAAGTCGGTGAGCCAGACCTTGTCGTTTTCATCGACATAGACAGAGTAAGGCAGTGGGTCATTACCGGGGAGGCGCCATTCGCGCCATGTGTCGGCTTGCGGGTCGTATTCGCTGACCTGCCCTGAGAGCCATTCACTGACCCAGAGCTTGCCTTCTGAGTTGGACCAGACACGGCGGGCGCCTTGTTCCTCTGTGGGAGGCGTCACAATGCGGGCGCGTCCGTTGGTTCTGTCGATGTTGGCAATGTGGCTGCCTGCGAGGGAAGCGTACCAGACATCTCCTTGCGGGGTGACGGTGATGCCATAAGGGCCGGGGCCTTGTGGGCTTGGCCAGACTTCAATCTCCTGCGTTACGGGATCAACGCGGCCATAGACGCCGTTTTGTCCGGTGAACCAGTAGATGCCGTCGTGGTCAAACACGCCGGTGTTGAGGTTTGCGTCCTCAAACTCGGCTGGAAGCGGAATGAGGGTGACGGCGTCGGTGGCCGGATCTACGCGGGCAATGGCGTTCTGTCCGCCTTCTGTGACCCACATTGCGTTGTCCGGGCCAAGTACCACGCCGTGTGGCGCTGCTTTTTCGCCCAGTGAAACCTGGTGAAGTTCTCCAGTGTCAGGATCAAGACGTGTGAGCGTGCCATCTGCCTGTCCGCAGTACCAAACCATGCCATCGGAATCGAAGCCAACGTCTCTGGAGCGCGCGCCGGGGCGGGCGTCAAAGTACGTGACCTTTGCGTTTTTGATGGAATTTGCTTTGTCTTTGCTTTCCGCGAAGACTGGTCCAGCTACGATGCCCATGTAATAGGCGCTGGAAATTGTTAGGGCAGATGCTCCGAGAAACTCTCGTCTGTTCATCCTACCTCTCCCTTATGCCGTCTCCTTGGTGGAGACAATCGGCTTGCCTTAATGCATGGGAGAGGCGTGTCTATGGCAAACTACCTATACGCCCTCAAGCATTTTAAGTGAGGTTAAGGAACGGTCAGCGAAGCGGAGAAAATTGTTCGGGTCGTCGTGTTCCAGAATGTAGATTTTGGCGCGGCTCTTTTCCTGCAAGGCGGCGAGGATGTGACCCCATGGAACGGTGCCAAACCCTACATCTGCCCAGCCATCTTCATCTGCACCTTCGCCCTCTGGTGCGATGTCCTTGATATGGACGGCGGTGATGCGGGTGCCGTGGGCTTCGATCCAATCCAGCGGGTCAAGGTCTGCCTTGATGATCCATGCAGCGTCGATCTCCCATTCCACAGAGGGCGCTTCGGAGATGATGATCTCCATGGGGATGGTGCCATCGGGGAGGGGGCGGAACTCGAAATCGTGATTGTGCCAGCCGAAGTGAAAGCCTTTGTGCTTGAGCGTGCCTGCAAGATGCTCCAGCCGGTGGGCGAAGACGGTCCATTCGTGCTTGGTTTTGGGGCGGTCTTCTGGTGTGAGGTAGGGGGCAAAGATTGTGTGCATGCCAAGGAGGACTGCGATCTTGATGCACTGGTCTAGGTTTTCTTCCAGATCCTTCAGGTCAAAATGGCCGGAGGGCATGTCCAGGTCGTATTGGTCGAGCAGCTCGCGGATTTCCTGGGCTGCTTCTAGCGTCGGGTAGAGTTCTTCAAAGCCTTCGACCTGCGTGTATCCGAGGAGAGCGGTTTCCTGAATGACCTCTTTCCAGGGCTGGAAGTTTCGTGCGCTGTAAAGCTGTAGGCAAAAATCCATGATGCAGTTCCCCTCCCTGATCAACCAAAGCCTGTCGCTTCAGTTTAATCTTGCTCCACGACAATAGAATTGCATCTACCTGTAGGGCAAGGGGTGCTGCGAAACTGGCGGGAGGTGCGAGTGCGAACCGTCAAGCTGGACTCCAGAATCGATCTTTAAGCAAAGGAAATTCAGGATTTGAACACACCCGGTGGAGAACGTCAGATTGCCGAAAATAAGTTCGAATTATTTCGCCGCGAAAATATTAGTCGGCTCAGTATATTTGAGTTTGAGTGAACACCTCAGTCTTTTCAAGGTGTTAAAGGAGACGGGTGTGGGGTGCAGGAATGACAGATCTTCAACATTTTTAGCCGCACGTGGTGCGTTCTCATCCTAATGGATAACAACCGGGAGTTTCGTTTTGTCAATTTTCGAATTGACGCTTAAGTGGTTTCGCTTATATTTCGAAATTACGCGAATATGCGCGTAATCGGCTGTAAACGAAAATTGACGTGTAGGTTAGGACGTAGTTTAATTTTGGTCTCTAATGGCACTTTGTAGGGACGGAGCTGCGTAAGAAAGCAGAACTTGAAAGTGTTCGGGGAGGCTCGTGAAAATTTGACAGGAACGCAGCATCAAAAAGCTGCGATGTTCTTTAAAAGGCCTCGGCCTTTACTATGGGATTCAGCTCGGTTTTGAGCTGTTTATGGAATTACAGTCAGGAATTTAAAGGTACCGCAGTGCAAGCAGCGCGTACCGCAGAAAGCAGTCGGGTCGCTTTCTGTTCCGGGAGGGCAACATGCTTGAATTAAGGGGCGTCAGCAAAACTGTTGACGGCATGGATCATATTCGTGACGTGTCTCTGCGTCTTGAAAGTGGTTCATTGAACGTATTGTTGGGACCAACACTGTCGGGCAAAACAACGCTGATGCGTTTGATGGCAGGGCTGGACAAACCAACTGCAGGGCAAGTGCTCGTAAATGGACAGGACATGACCGGTGTTTCCGTGCGCAAGCGCGATGTCGCCATGGTCTATCAGCAGTTCATCAACTACCCGGCTCTCACGGTTTACGAAAACATCGCCAGCCCGCTGCGCGTTGCAGGGCTGAAAGGGGATGAGGTTGACAAGCAGGTGCGCAAAGCTGCGGATCTGATGAAGCTCTCTCCGTATCTGGACAGAACCCCACTGAACCTTTCTGGTGGTCAGCAGCAGCGTACTGCTTTGGCGCGCGCGCTGGTGAAAGGTGCACATCTGGTGCTGATGGATGAGCCGCTGGCGAACCTGGACTACAAGCTGCGTGAAGAACTGCGCGACGAGCTGCCAAAGATCTTCTCCGAAAGCGGTGCCGTGTTTGTTTACGCAACCACTGAGCCAACTGAAGCGCTGCTGCTGGGTGGGCGCACTGCGACCTTGCATGAAGGCCGTGTTTCTCAGTTTGGCCCTACCATCGATGTTTACAGAAATCCTCAGGACATCGTCACTGCGCAGACTTTCTCTGATCCGCCGCTGAACCTGTTGGGCCTGACAAAAAGCGGAAGTGAGTTCCGCACATCCAACGGCACAGTCATTCCGGCATCTGAGGAAGAGAAGCGTCTTCCTGATGGACATTACAAAGCAGGTTTCCGGCCCCATCACCTCTACCTGCAGCGCCCGAGCGAAGATGCTGTGTGTCTTCCTGCCGTTGTTGATGTTTCCGAGATCACCGGATCTGAGAGCTTCATCCACCTGACCTGCCTGAACCACCGCTGGGTGGCGCTGGAGCATGGTATTCATAACGTGGATGTGGATGCTGAGATCGAGGTGTACGTGGACGCCAAGAACTTCATGATCTTTGATGATGAGGGTCGCTCTGTTGCGTCTCTCATGAGCGAAGCGGCTTAAGGAGGCGAGCATGGCACGTATTGATCTCGACCACATTCGCCACTCTTATCTGCCGAACCCAACGAGCCCAAGCGACTATGCTTTGAAGGAAGTTAATCTGACCTTTGAAGATGGCGGTGCTTATGCGCTTCTTGGCTCTTCCGGCTGTGGCAAGACAACTCTTCTGAACATCATTTCCGGCCTGCTGACCCCGTCTGAGGGGGAACTGCTGTTTGATGGTAAGCCAGTGACGGAGCTTTCCACCGAAGCGCGTAACATCGCGCAGGTGTTCCAGTTCCCGGTCGTTTACGACACCATGTCTGTTTACGATAACCTGGCGTTTCCGCTGCGCAATCGCGGTGTTCCGGCAGCTGAGGTTGATCAGAAGGTCAATGAAATTCTGCGGATCATTGATCTGGAGAGCAAGGCCAAGCGTAAGGCGCAGGGTTTGACAGCTGATGAGAAGCAGAAGATTTCTCTGGGCCGTGGTCTGGTGCGTTCGGACACCAACGCGATCCTGTTTGATGAGCCGCTGACCGTGATTGACCCGCACATGAAGTGGGTTCTGCGCTCGCAGCTGAAGCATCTGCACAAGCAGTTTGGTTTCACCATGGTTTACGTGACCCACGACCAGACCGAGGCGCTGACCTTCGCGGATAAGGTTGTAGTGATGTATGGCGGTGAAGTGGTGCAGATCGGAACGCCGGATGAGCTGTTCCGTCGCCCGCAGCATACGTTTGTTGGTTACTTCATCGGTTCCCCGGGCATGAACGTTCTGCCATGTGAGGTGGATGGCACCATGGCGCGCATTGGCGACCACAGTGTTCCGCTGCAGTGCGGTCTTGACCCGAAAAAGGTTGCTCAGAAGACCGAAGTGGGCATTCGCCCTGAGTTCGTGAAACTGGGCGGTGCTGGCGAAGGCCTGCCGCTGACCGTCAACAATGTGGAAGACATCGGACGTTACCGCATTCTGCGCGGTGAGATGGATGGCATTGCGCTGAATGCGATTGTTGGCGAAGGCGAGAGCATTCCGGAAAGTCCGACCGCTCTCTTCGACCCGACACAGACGAACCTTTATGCCGATAGCTGGCTCGTAAGTGAGGGGGCTTAAGCCATGGAAAAGACCGTAAACAACAAAGCCTGGTTCATGGTTTTACCGGTTCTTTTGCTGGTGGCCTTTACTGCGGTTATTCCATTGATGACCGTTGTGAACTACGCGTTTCAGGACAGCTTTGGAAACAACCAGTTCTTTTGGGTTGGTATTGAATGGTTTCAGGAACTGCTTGCCTCGGAGCGTTTTCATGATGCTCTGGTGCGCAACCTGATCTTCTCTTTCACGATCCTTGCGATTGAAATTCCGCTGGGCATCGGTATCGCGCTTTGCATGCCTAAAAAAGGCTGGGGCGTTCCGGTTTGTCTGGTGTTGATGGCGCTGCCACTGCTCGTGCCATGGAACGTGGTTGGCACCATCTGGCAGGTGTTTGGCCGTGCGGACATTGGTCTGCTGGGTTATTTCCTGAACTCGCTGGGCATCAACTACAACTACACGCAGGATCCTGTCGCTGCATGGGCCACCGTGATTGTTATGGATGTGTGGCACTGGACCAGCCTTGTTGTGCTGCTGTGCTATGCGGGTCTGGTTTCCATTCCTGAGGCTTATTATCAGGCAGCACGCATTGATGGTGCTTCCCGCTGGGCTGTGTTCCGTTACATCCAGCTGCCGAAGATGCACAGTGTGTTGCTGATTGCGGTTCTGCTGCGCTTCATGGATAGCTTCATGATTTACACCGAGCCGTTTGTGGTTACAGGTGGCGGACCGGGTAACTCCACGACCTTCCTGAGTATTGATCTTGTGAAGATGGCGATTGGTCAGTTTGACCTTGGACCAGCTGCTGCAATGTCACTCGTCTACTTCCTCATCATCCTGCTGTTCTCCTGGGTGTTCTACACCGTGATGAACAATGCCGGGACTGAGAAGAAACACTACGCAGGCGAGGAGTAAGCACCATGTCGACAACAACTGGAACTGCTACAATTGAGACTGGTGTTGCTGCTGGTGGACAGGCTCCACGCAGCCGGACCCGCGCGAAGGCACAAAGAACAGGAAGCCGTTATTCCTTCCTCGTGCCAACTCTGTACATCACGTTTTTGATGCTGCCGATCTACTGGCTCTTCAACATGAGCCTGAAGACCAACCAGGAGATCCTGAGCAAGTTCACCCTGTGGCCGGATGAGCCAACGCTAGCCAACTACATGGTGATCTTCACGGACCCTAGCTGGTACAGCGGTTACATCAACTCCATTACCTATGTGGCGCTGAACACGGTGATCTCTGTGGCGGTTGCGCTGCCAGCGGCTTATGCGTTCTCTCGCTACAAGTTCCTGGGTGACAAGCACCTGTTCTTCTGGCTGCTGACCAACCGTATGGCACCCCCAGCGGTGTTTGCGCTGCCGTTCTTCCAGCTTTACTCCGCTTTCGGTCTGATCGACACGCACATTGCTGTAGCTCTGGCGCACTGTCTGTTCAACGTGCCGCTGGCTGTGTGGATCCTTGAAGGCTTTATGTCCGGCGTTCCGAAAGAGATCGATGAGACCGCGTATATCGATGGCTACTCCTTCCCGAAATTCTTCGGAAAGATCTTCATGCCTCTGATTGCAAGCGGCATCGGTGTGGCAGCGTTCTTCTGCTTCATGTTCTCATGGGTTGAGCTGCTGATCGCCCGTACGCTGACAACCACGGCTGCCAAGCCGATTGCGGCGACCATGACCCGTACGGTTTCAGCTTCCGGCATGGATTGGGGTGTACTCGCAGCAGCCGGGATTTTGACCATTATTCCGGGTGCGTTGGTGATCTACTTCGTACGTAACTACATCGCTAAGGGCTTTGCCCTGGGTCGCGTTTAATCAGGAGAGCAAGGCATGGATTTTTCTTGGATGGCCTGGACGCAGCCAACAGCGATCTTCTTTTCCATGATTGCGCTGTTTCTTTCTGGAATGGCGGTTTGGGAGTGGTTTGTGCCGGGGGGAAGCCCGCGGCATGGCATCTTGAGATTTGAGACAACACGCGGTGACCGCTTGTTTGTCTCGCTGTTGGGCAGTGCGTTTATCTGCCTGTTTTGGCTTGGGTTTGTTAGCACAAACCTTTGGTGGGCTCTGTTGGTCTGTGTGGCATATGCGTTTTGCGTGTTCCGCTGGGTTTAGGAATGAGCTTTTTTCTCCGCACTGACGTCTAGGGGAACTGTCAGTGCAATAAATTATAGTCGGGAGGAATATATATGAGACGTCAGCTATTAGCGTCCGTTGGCTTTGCAGCCATGATCTGTGCTTCCAGCTCTGCATTCGCAGACATGGAAGCCGCTAAGAAGTGGGTGAGCGACGAGTTCCAGCCTTCTACTCTTTCTCAGGAAGAGCAGATGAAGGAAATGGACTGGTTCATCAAAGCTGCTGAGCCTTTCAAAGGTATGGAAATCAAAGTGGTTTCCGAGACCATTGCGACCCACGAATACGAAGCTAAGGTTCTTGCAAAAGCATTTACCGAAATCACCGGTATTAAAGTTACTCACGATCTGATCGGTGAAGGTGACGTTGTTGAGAAGCTTCAGACCCAGATGCAGTCTGGCGAGAACATCTACGACGCGTATATCAACGACTCCGATCTGATCGGTACTCACGCTCGTTACCAGCAGGTTCGTAACCTGACTGACTGGATGGCGAACGAAGGTAAAGACGTAACTCTGCCAACTCTGGACATTGAAGACTTCATTGGCAAGTCCTTCACCACAGGTCCAGACGGTAAGCTTTATCAGCTTCCTGATCAGCAGTTCGCGAACCTTTACTGGTTCCGCTATGACTGGTTCACCAACCCAGACATCAAAGCTCAGTTTAAAGCGAAATACGGCTACGAACTGGGTGTTCCGGTTAACTGGTCTGCTTACGAAGACATCGCTGAGTTCTTCACCAACGACGTGAAAGAAATCAACGGCGAAAAAGTCTATGGCCACATGGACTACGGTAAGAAAGATCCATCCTTGGGTTGGCGCTTTACCGATGCATGGCTCTCCATGGCTGGTGCAGGCGACAAGGGTATCCCGAACGGTCTGCCAGTTGACGAGTGGGGCATTCGCGTGAACGGCTGTTCCCCAGCTGGTTCTTCTGTTGAGCGCGGTGGTGCAACCGATGGTCCTGCAGCGGTTTACTCCATCACCAAGTACATCGAGTGGCTGAAGAAGTACGCTCCAGCTGAAGCACCAGGCATGGTGTTCTCCGAAGCTGGTCCGGTTCCGGCACAGGGTTCTGTTGCTCAGCAGATCTTCTGGTACACCGCGTTCACTGCAGACATGGTGAAAGACGGTATTCCAGTTGTGAACGCAGACGGCACTCCTAAGTGGCGTATGGCTCCTTCTCCGAAGGGTGCTTACTGGGAAGAAGGCATGAAGCTGGGTTATCAGGACGCTGGTTCCTGGACGCTGATGAAGTCTACTCCGGAAGATCGTGCGAAAGCTGCATGGCTGTACGCTCAGTTCACCGTTGCAAAGACAACTTCTCTGAAGAAGTCTCACGTTGGTCTGACCTTCGTACGTGACAGTGACGTTCGCGATGCGTCCTTTACCGAGCGCGCACCTAAGCTGGGTGGTCTGGTTGAATTCTACCGTTCACCAGCTCGCGTACAGTGGACCCCAACCGGTACCAACGTTCCGGACTATCCAAAGCTGGCTCAGCTGTGGTGGCAGAACATTGGTGATGCATCCTCAGGCGCGAAAACTCCTCAGGAAGCTATGACTGCTCTTGCTGCTGCTCAGGACAAAGTTCTGAAGCGTCTTGAGCGTGCTGGTGTTCAGGGCGAGTGTGGTCCTAAGCTCAACGAAGTTAAGGATCGTGATTACTGGCTGAACCAGCCAGGCGCACCTAAAGCCAAACTGGCTAACGAGAAGCCAACTCCGGTCACCGTTGACTACGACGAGCTGATCAAGAGCTGGGCAGACGCTTCCAAGTAAGCACTGCATCTAAGGTGTCCATCATCGGGAACAGAGGTCGTTTTCGATGATGTGCTTCCAAGACTAAACGAGAAACCCGGTGCCAAAAGGCGCCGGGTTTTTTGTTTTGGGAGATTAGGCCGCACAGAAGGGGAGCACCAACCAAGGTGGTTGTTTCGTCTTCTGGTTGTGGTGTGCTAGGTAGATCTCGCGATGTCTTGGTCAGATTGAGGGAGGCTGCTGCTGTGAAGTGCCTACGTATCTTTGCTACACCGGATGGGGAATCGCATTTCGATGAAATCGAGATACCGACCAATCAGGCGTCGGTGCATCCTGATGCTGTGCCGTTTGATGTGACTGCCAGCTATCCGGCTTCACGCGTCCGCATTACCCGTATTCCGGCTGGGATGCGCCAAGTGGAATGGCATACGGTTCCTGATCGATGTTTGACTGTGCGGCTTGATGGGGCGGTTGAGTATGAGACCAGTGATGGTGAGGTTCGCACCGTTGAAGCAGGGCAGTTTTTGATGATTGAGGATACGCATGGCAAAGGCCACCTTTCGCGTCATTCTCAGGAAGCTCAGACCGTGATCTGGATTTCTTTGCCTAATGGGTTGGAGGAGCCGGCTTAGGCGGTGAGGTTCGCCGTGTTTGTTACCTCTAATTCCGCATATTAGAATTGTATTTTACAACTGGAATTCCTGCCGCGCCCTGCTAAACTACGTGGAATTGCGAATGACAGTGCGGCGCGGGAGTGCGCTTTGCCTCAGGGAGTTTCGAGTGTCTTCTTCATTTAAGTCATCAGGTCAGGTTTCCTATGAATTGCGCGGTGATGTTGCGGTTATGACCGTGAGCAATGCGCCGGTGAATGCGTTGTCTCTGGCGATCCGGCAGGATCTGGTTGCGCGCATCAAGCAGTTTGAGGAAGACGAAGCGGCGAAAGCTGCGGTGATTGTTGGGGAAGGCAAGGTGTTCATCGCCGGGGCGGATATCCGTGAGTTCAAGCGCCCGGCCACTGAACCACATCTGCCAGATGTGATTGATGGTATTGAAGCCTGTTCCAAGCCTGTGATTGCGGCTATTCATGGCGTTGCGCTGGGCGGTGGGCTTGAGGTTGCGTTGGGCTGTCACTTTCGTGTTGGGGTAAAGGGCGCGAAAGTTGGCCTGCCAGAAGTGCATCTGGGTATCATTCCGGGTGCTGGTGGTACGCAGCGATTGCCGCGACTGGCGGGCTATGAGAAAGCGCTGGAGATGATCCCGAGTGGTGCGCCGATTGGGGCGGATGCTGCGAAGGCCGCTGGTATTCTGAATGACGTGAGCGAAGAGGCTGATGCGGTTGCTGCGGGTCTGGCGTTTGCGCGGTCGGTGATCGACAACGGAACGCCGCTGCGTCGTTGTTCTGAGTTGGTTGCACCTGCTGTTGATGCTCAGGTGTTTGCGGATGCCAAAGCTGCTGTTGCCAAGCGGGCGCGTGGTCAGAAGTCGCCGGTGGTTTGTGTTGAAGCCATTGAGGTGGCCAGCCAGACCAGCTTTGCGGATGGCATGGCGAAAGAGCGTGAGATGTTCATGGAGCTGAAGAACTCCGCTCAGCACCGTGCGTTGGCCCATGCTTTCTTTGCGGATCGGGCTCTTGGCAAGCTGCCTGAGATTGAAGGCATTGCTCCGCGTGAGTTGAAGTCTATCGGTGTGATCGGCGGTGGTACCATGGGCGCAGGCATTGCGACCGGTGCGCTGATGAACGGGCTTTCCGTTACGCTGATCGAGCGCGATGATGAAGCGCTTGGTCGTGCGAAGGCGACAATTGCCAAGAATGTTGGTGGAGCCGTCAAGAAAGGCAAGCTTTCAGTTGAACAGGAGCAACGGATCTTTGCAGAAGCGCTGTCCTTGAGCACGGACTATACCTCGCTTTCTGATGTGGATCTGGTTGTTGAGGCGGTGTTTGAAGACATTGACGTTAAGAAGCAGGTCTTCGAGAAGCTGGATGAGGTTTGTAAGGAGGGTGCCGTTCTGGCAACCAACACCTCCTATCTGGATGTGAACGCCATTGCCGCCGTCACCAAGCGCCCGCAGGATGTAATTGGTCTGCACTTCTTCTCTCCGGCGCACATTATGAAACTGCTGGAAGTGGTGGTTGCGGACAAGACGGCTCCGGACGTGATTGCGACTGGTTTCCAGCTTGGCAAGATCATGCGCAAGGTTGCAGTTCGGGCGGGTGTTTGTGATGGCTTCATCGGCAACCGCATTCTGGCCACTTATCGCGCTGCTGCGGATGCAATTGTGGTGGACGGATCCACGCCGTTTGAGGTGGATGATGTGATGCTGGAGTTCGGCTTCCCGATGGGGCCGTACGCAGTAGCCGATCTGGCTGGTCTGGATATCGGCTGGGCAACCCGCAAGCGGAAGGCGCCAACCCGTGATCCACGTGAACGCTATTTCACATTTGCAGACAGCATGTGTGAGCAAGGCTGGTTTGGACAGAAAACCAGCAAGGGCTATTACGTTTATGAGGATGGAGCGCGGAAGGGGACGCCAAACCCGGCTGTACTCAACATTCTGACAGAAGAACGCAAAGAAAAACAAATCAACGCACAAAACCTTTCAAAAGAGCAGATCCTGGATCGCTATATGGCGGCGATGGTGAATGAGGCTGCGAAGGTGGTTGAGGAAGGCATTGCTTTGCGGCCATTGGACGTGGATATGACGCTGATCTATGGCTATGGATTCCCGCGTTGGCGTGGTGGTCCTATGCAGTATGCTGATGAGATTGGTTTGGAGAAAATCCTCAGCAACATCAAGGCGTATGCTGAAGAGGACGCCTACTTCTGGCAGCCTGCAAAACTGCTGGAGGAGCTGGTTGCTTCTGGTCGGACTTTTGCTGATCTGAATGCAGAGAGTGGGAATAACTCAGCAGCTAAAAAGCACGAGAACGCTTGATTCTCTTCAGTTGCATCGCCATCTTTTAGTGGTGTACCCTTGGGGTAGCTCCAAAACAGCGCACATAGCAACGGCGCTGTTTTGGACGTTTGTTTGCGTATTCTCGTTCAGAAACCGCTGTGTGGTTTTCAGAGATATGCCCGTTGGAGATGGTGATGCTGAATTTTCTGGAATATGTGACCGGACGAGTTATCGCGATATTGTTCGCAATGGCTTTGCTGGCATTTATCCTCCTTGTGATCGGGTTTGCCTCTGGCCTGATGCTGGCCATCATTGCCATCACTATTCCCCTTGTGATCCTGAAGATCTTGTTCGGTAAGAACAAGCCCAAGATCACCTATCACTATGGGCGCAAAGACTAAGAGATCGGGAAGTTCTTGACCTCGTTCTCCCCCCAGGTTTCCATTGCCTGAAGTACGGGCTGCAGGGATCTGCCTTTTTCAGAGAGGGAGTATTCCACATGGGGCGGGACAACTTCCATCACCATGCGATCGACAATTCCGTCTGCTTCCAGTGATCTCAGTTGGGCTGTGAGCAGGCGTTGGGAGACGCCGGGCAGTCTGCGCTTCAGTTCGTTAAAGCGGCATGGAGCGGGCAAAAGCTCGTATATAATCAAGAGCTTCCATTTTCCATTGAGCACGGTGAGCGTTCGGCGCACCGGGCATGTTTCGTAGCCAACGAATGCTCCACTTGGTGTGTCTGTGCTGTCATCGCTCATGGTATGCAGTACCCTTTTATATACTAGCTGCTAAAATAGTGCGTACTAGACCTTTTGTTTCTTTGCTTTCATATGGGGTTTGCCTAATGAAAACAAGGGAAATACACCAATGAACAAAGTGAAGCTCGCTGCTGCAGGCGCAGCTCTTGCCCTTTCAACTGCTGTTGCCGGTGCGACTGAAGCCACTGATCTTCTAAGCAAATTTTATGAGGTTGCTGATAGCCGCCCGTTTGACCGCGCGAAATTGGCTGAGTTCTACGCAGACGATATGGTGGACCACAACGGTCATGACGGTCAGAACGCCAAGCAGGCCGCGCTGGACACCTTCACAGCACTGGCAGCTGGTGCGCCGGACTCTCGCCATGAGCTTGGTATGGTTGAGCCGGTTGGTGACGATAAGGTTCTGATTTACTGGCGCTATAAAGGCACAAACACCGATGGTCTGTTTGGCTCTGAAGCGAACGGTAACACCTTTGATATTGCAGGCTTTGAGGTCTACCGCGTTGAAGACGGCAAGATCCGGGAGTTCTGGCATGTTGAAGAGCTGGCTTCCATGGGCGAGCAGCTTGCTACTAAGAAATAAGCGATAAGGCCCGGGGTGTTTCTCCGGGCTTTCTTTTTAAATCGTGTTTGTGAGATCGGGGAAATTGAGATTGTTGGCTTGAGCTGGCCGTGATTACCCGTATTGTTAGTTGCAGCTTTTAGGTTAAAAAAGAGACTGCCTGCCTTATTAGTTTGTTGATTTAGCTTTTGAATTTGCATTGAGGAATATGTTTGTGAAGCTGCAAGATGGAACACTGAAACTTTCCGGTGACCGCGCCCTTGCGTGGAGCGAGTGGGGTGCCGCAGACGGGCGGCCCGTGATTTTGTGTCAGGGCGCGGGGATGGCCTCGGCCATTCCGTTCGGAGAGCAGGCTGCAGCAGATCTTGGTCTGCGTATTTTCTCCGTTGATCGTCCTGGGCTGGGGAACTCCGAGGCTGATCCTGAGAAGAGTTTTGAAAGTTGGGCAGCGGATATCAAGGAACTGCTTGATTTTGTGAAGGCTGATCAGGCGTTTGCGATTGGCTTCTCGCAAGGGGCTCCGTTTGCGTTGGCGTTGGCTGATGCTGGCCTTGTTGATGGCGTTGCGGTTGTCTCCGGTCAGGATGAGCTGGCCTCTCCAGAGCTATTTGCCATGCTCCCTGATGAGTTGAAGGGCATGGTTTCGCTTGCTTGTGATGATCCGGATCGTCTTGAGGCAGACATTACAGGCATGGCGACGGCTGACTGGTTGTGGCAGATGATTGAAGGGATGAGTGGGCCTGAGGACCGTGCGTTCTATGCCTCAGCATCGTTTGCTCCTCTTTATCGGGATGCACTTGCTGCCGGCTTCTCTCAGGGTGCTGCCGGGTATGCCCGTGATACTGGGCTTGCCATGAGACGTTGGTCGTTCAACGTCGAAAACATCAAGCAGGATGTGCAGTTATGGTATGGATTGAAGGATACCAGCCCAGTCCATTCGCCTGATTTTGGCGCTACGCTTGCCAAGCGACTAAGCCGCTCCGAGCTGCATCAGGTTGCAGAGGAGGGAAGTGCGATCCTCTGGACCCGTGCTGATGCAATTTTACGCAGGCTGGCAGAAAGCCAGCGCTAAGCAGAAGGCCCGGCGAAGAAGCTTTGTCGGGCTTTATGCATTCTGTTGGGAGAGCGGTAAGCTCAGACGGGCAGGAACAACTCTCGTACTTCGGAGCTTCTAGCTACTGGCGCGTCGTCTGTATGAAGTGTCTGGTATCTATGGGGATCATCTGAGTAAGCTTTGCCTGCGCCATGATAGCCAGCGACTTCAGGGTTTTCAAAGCCAGCGCTTTTGAGGTCATTGGCGAGGGACTGGGCAAACGGGAACACTTTGGTGCCATCCAGTTCCGGATATTCTGGAGCGTCTATGTAACCCGGCTCAGATGCCAGTTTCAGCTCTTCCGGTTCAAATGACTCAGGCTCTGTTGCATCTGCGCTAAAGCAGCTTTCAACGCGAATATCGGTGAAGGATTTGTCCAAACCACCTTTAGAAAGTTGCTCTGCAAGATCCTTTGAGGAAACCGTCTCATAGCCTTCTTCGCTGGCGCTTCGTTTGCTGGAAATCTCATTGGAACCGTATGCGCCGTGCCCGAGTACGTAGATTTTGCTTTCGCCATTCTTCAGCGTACCCAAAATACCGGTTTTCTCATTGCTGATAATGTCTGCCTGTTGCAGAACTTCAGCCTCAAAAGAGTAGTTTTGCGCCAGCTTCAGCATGTCATTGTAGGCATCTGAAGATATAAAATCTAAAAGCTCAAACCCTTCAAGGTTTAGCTCTGAAATGACTGCATTTGCTTTTTCACGAATGTCGCTGGCTTGTGTCTGTTTGCTTTCAATCAGTTGCTCTTTCAGAGTTTCCAGCTTGGCTTTGTCTGCATCGTTTGCCACGATGATGTGACGCGGTTGCTTGCCTGCGGTATTGCGGGATTGATTGGTGCCTGCGGCAAAGAGCAAAATATCTTCAGATGCGAAAGGAGCGTAATAAAAGCCTGTTTTTTGGGGGGCATCTGTCTGTGAAGTGGAATCACTCAAGTTCGTGGCTTGTGTTTCTTTTGAGTTAACTTGTGTGAGGCTTGCGTTTTGATCTATTTGCACAGTTGTTTGTGGTGTATTTACATTGGATATAGGCATGTGTGCACCGTTTTTATTGAGAATCAGAAGTATTTATCTGAATTCACTATTGGTGCTTTGCTTGGTTAGCTGTTGTATCATTTGATACAGCACGCATAGATTGTTTGTACGTGGTAATATCTACCTGATGCAAAGCTGCAGAGGGACACCGCCAGAATTTTCCAATCACAGCATTGAAAAACCCGGCGAAATGTTCCGCCGGGCTGTTCTTTATTCAGTTGTGTTGCTCTTAGTTCAGCTGTGCTGCATCACCCATGGAGAAGAAGAGGCTTTCTCCGCTGGCATCGTCTACGCCGTCATTGTCGGTAGAGACGAGGATGCGGCCATCTTTGGTGATTGCCAGGCCTTCCACCTTATCCGGTGTCCAGCCATTGGTTGCGGACATGGCTGGCAGCAGATCGAGTACGACTTTCTTGGTTAGTACTGGCAGCTCGGTGCCATGTGGGGCAGGGGTGATGCCTTGCAGAGAGACCGTGGTCACCTGTTTGATAGCTGCTTCCTTACCGCCTTTGTTGTCACGCTCCAGAATAGCGAACTTGCCGTTGCCGAGAGCTGTGATCTCGGAGAGACCGACCCAACCGCCAGCGGAACTACGCGGTGCGTCCAGCGGGTAGTGGACGAAACCCCAGCTTTCATCGGTAGGGTTGTAGATGCCGATCTTGGTCATGCCCTTTGGATCGTCGTTCCATTCACGCTGAACTGCGACAGCTACGAGAGTTTTGCCGTTCATCTCAAACTCGGCCACGCCTTCCAGTGAGAAACGCTTGGCCTGTGCTACGAGGCTTACTGGCAGTTTGATTTCTTTCTGGATCTCACCGTTGGCAGAAGCCTGAAGTAGGAAGTGTTCCATTTCCTTTTTGGCGTTGCCTTCAGATGCCAGCCAGAAGCCACCTTCTTTGCGCAGGGCGATGCCTTCCAGATCGTACTTTTTCGCAGTGCCGCCTGTCAGGTCCATGTGGCCTGTGATTTCAACTGGCTGCTTGGAAACGTCCAGCGTGAAGATGCGGGCTTTATCGTAGAAGCTATCAGAGACGGCATAGAGTTTGTTAGCGTCCTCTTTGTCTGCCACCATGCCGGAGATTGCGCCCCAGCCGATTGGTGCGTTGGTTTCCGGATCGGTGTTGGAGACCAGCTGCGGGTACTCAGCAGAGGTTGCGCCAAACTCGTAGAGGCCAACGTGGGCGCGGACTTTGTCTTCCACATTGTCTTTTTCGTTTGCGACAACGAAAAGATTGCGGGATGGGATCGCCAGCAGGCCTTCCGGGCCAATGTGGGTTGGCAGGAACTGGACGAACTCAGGCTCTGCGCCCGTGTCGCGGTAGACAGCGACGAAGTTTCCGCGTTCGGAGTTCACGAAGATCAGAGTTTCGCCGCCGTACTTGCCAACAGTTACGCCCTCTGGCTCAGTGCCTTTCTTGTGGGCGCGCTTGGCAGGGTAATGCCCGTGGGACATGGCCAGATGTTCCATCTGGTTGCCGCTGTCGAACTCGATGGTGCCATCCTTGTTCCAGATGGTGAAGCCACGGGAGCCGCCTTTGTAATCCCCTTCGTTGGCCGTCACGAAGCGATTATCATCAATCCACGCCACAGCATCCGGTTCCCGAGGAACATCCACCTTCGAACCAGAGGCATCAGAGAGACGCGCCTTCTTAACCGGCACGTTTTGAGCGGTTGCGGTACCAGCAGAGAAGTGGTTGATTATCTTGCCGGAATTCAGATCCACGATAGCGAGGTGGTTGTTTTCCTGAAGAGTTACAACAGCTTCGCCCTTGCTGTTGATGGCGACGTATTCTGGCTCTGGGTCATCGCCACCTTCAGCGGCAAGGCCAGTCATTTCCACGGTGCGTACAGCATCGCAGTTTGTCGGCATGCCGTTTTCGTCCAGATCGAAGATGGTTAGGAAGCCTGCTGGCAGCTGAGGCGGCGCGCCGTCGTTCAGGTCTTCGTCACGT
Organism: Pseudovibrio sp. SCP20; assembly: GCF_057774105.1. Lineage (NCBI taxonomy): Bacteria > Pseudomonadati > Pseudomonadota > Alphaproteobacteria > Hyphomicrobiales > Stappiaceae > Pseudovibrio > Pseudovibrio sp. SCP20. The sequence continues at coordinate 28,779 of NZ_JBYMDH010000008.1, forward strand.
TCGTTTTCAATAGCGATTGCGAGGAACTTGCCGTCTTTGGAAACAGCTACGGAGTCAGGCTGGCCTTTTACATCGCACTTTGCGGCGATCTGTTTGGTCGCCAAATCGATGACTGCGAGGTAGCCGGACGGCTTGGTGTAGCTTTCAGAGGTGTTTACGCCTGCAAGCGCGTAGTTGCCTGAAATTGCTACAGAAGTTGGTTCGCCGCCGAGTGCGGTACGCCCTGCTGGGACTGGCTGCGCGGCGTTGGAAGCATCGAGGAAGACGATCTCATTCTGAGGGCCATCGGTGAAGGCTAGGGTCATGCCGTCCTCAGACGCTGCGATGATTTCCGCCACGGTTTCAGACTTGCGGTCTACGCCTTCAGCCAGTGTTTCGTGAACCGGCATGGTCGCGATGCGTTTAAAGAACTTTGCTTCAGATGCAGTTGCAGCGGAGAGGCCCGCTGCCAGCATGGCAACTGAAATGCCGCACATAAGTGAAGTGCGAAGAGCTCGCATGGAAAATCCCCCCATCAGAATAGTTTTGCGGTTAAGTGCTTTCTGGTTAGGGGCCTCGCATGGCAGGCCTATGAATGTTTGTTGAAGCTTTGATGACGTGGTGCGAAACCCAGAGAAACTGCGCTTACGGTGTCGTTGGTTCTATGCCGTCGATGGCGTCTATGAAGGGTTGCTTGGGTTTTAAGGGGAAGTTTTTTTCGAGCATTTGGGCGGATTTTATACGGTCGAGGCGGAAGGTGCGGACGGCGTTGCGCAGGTGGTCCCAGGCCATGATGTACCAAACCGGATAGCTCAGGAAGAGATAGTGCGGTTCGATGGTGCGCTGGGAGAGATTGCCGTTCTGATCACTGTACTCGATCTGGATGCATTTGCTCATCAGAAAGGCTTCGTTGATCGGGCTCATGGCCTCGCTGTCGATTTCCTCAAAGGATCCATAGACATAGACCGAAGCTGTTCCTCCAATCCAGATGCGGGACTTCAGGGTGTCGACTCGGGAACGCAGTTCCGGGGAGAAAGAGGCGATCAGTTTTCGGCGGATTGGCTTGAGATTGGCCAGTAGGAGAGGGGAGTGCATGCTCTCTGCGATGGCGAGGCTGATAAGCAGATCGATGGCCTCTTTATACTCCAGTTTGAGACGACCAACTCCCCAACGTGATTGCAGGCGAATGCCGCCGCCGCGGCCTTTGTCCGCTTCAATCGGCAGGCCGCGCTCTCGGAGCAGCTCCAGATCCCGGAACAGGGTTCTTTGAGAAATACCGAGTTCTTTCGCCAGATCATGGGTTGTCGGGCACTCGCCGGACTTCAGCAGCATTTCGATCTGCTCAAGTCGATCAAGGCGTTCTAGTGCCGTTGCTCTGGTTCTCTCTGTGGTCATGAAAGAAATGTGTCATTAAATGGCATATTTGTCCATACAAACGGGTCATCGAGACTTTTAAGGATAATAATGATGACCAACCAAGTGATTGAGTTTGCTCCTTTTCATCTTGCTGCTGATAAGACGGAAGCGGATCTTATCGCTGCTTCTGAGCGGTTTCAGAGTGAGTTTCTGGATAGGCATAAGGGCTTTGTGCGTCGTTCACTGGTGAAGCATGAGGATGGTGCTTACGCTGATATTGTGGTTTGGGCGGACAGCAGCGCGAGTGAGCGGGCATTTGCTGCGGCTGGTCAGCATGAAGCCGGGCAGGCGTATTTTTCAATGATTGATATGAGCCGTGAGCATCAGCCTCGTAAAGCGGGTGCAATGGAGTTCTTTAGCGTGGTGGGGACTTATGGCTGAGCCTTTTAAAGAGGTCTTCAATCAAACCTCTATCCAACGTGTGGCCTCCGCTTTGGCGAAGGTTCATCCTGCGTTTGACAGTGCTGGTTTTATGGTGGAAGCGCTGGAGGGATTGAGTGGCCTGGAGCTGAAGGAGCGCTCACTTCATTTGGCACGTTGTCTGCGTCGTTATCTGCCAGAAGATTACAGCGACGCGCTCTGGATCATGATGGCAACACTTTCTGCCCCGCTGGCTATGGATGATGAACCTGTCTGGGAGCATGAAGGGGATGGGCTCTATGGTTTTATCACCATGCCGTACTCGGATTACGTTCTGCTTTATGGTCTGGAACACTTTGAGTTTTCCATGGCGGCCATGAAAGAGATGACCAGTCGGTTTTCTGCTGAGTTTGCCATTCGTGCTTTCATTGAGCGCTATGAAGACGAAGCGATGGTGTTGCTGGCTGAATGGGCCAAGGATGAAAGCGCCCATGTGCGACGGCTCGTTTCTGAGGGGACGCGACCACGGCTGCCATGGGGGCAGCGCTTGAAGGGGTTCATTGAAGCGCCGGAGAAGTGTTTGCCTTTGTTGGAGGCGTTGAAGGATGACGAGACCGAGTATGTGCGCCGGTCTGTTGCCAATCATCTCAATGACATCTCAAAGGATCATCCAGATCTGACAGCTGAGGTGTGTAAGAGATGGATGGAAGAGCCTTCTGAGCGGCGGAAGCGGATGGTACGCCATGCTCTGCGGAGCAACGTGAAAGCCGCGCATCTGCCGAGCCTTGCGGTGCTCGGGTATGATCCTGAACATGCGCAGGTTGTCTCTTGTGAGCTGCGGGATAGCCGTGTCGAGTTTGGCTCCAAGCTTTCCTTTGCTGCTGAGATCGCGAACTCTTCCGACCAGCCGATTTCTTACATGCTGGATTTTGTAATCTACCATCGGAAAGCCAACGGGACTTTGGCACCCAAGGTGTTCAAATGGAAGCGCGGGGAATTGCGTGCGGGGCAGAAGCTCTCTGTTACAGGTCAGCATAGCATGCGGCCCATTACGACCCGGCGGTATTACGATGGGGAGCACAAGCTGGCGGTTTTGCTGAACGGGGTGGAAACGCCGGTTGGTTCGTTTGAGTTGGTTGGTGTTGAGGAGATGATGGCTTAGCTCTACAACGGGCAAGCCTTGACACAATGAGATAATATATTATCTAAAATGACAATCTATTATCTTCGTGTTGAGGACCTAATGCGTTTAGAGGGGCATCTTGGGCTTTCTACCATTGTGAAGACCTTTCCTTATCGGATCTGTCTGACATGGGCTGGTGTGCTTGCAGAGAACTTTCTGATGGCGTTAATTCCGCTGCTGATCGGGTTTGCCATCGATGACCTGCTGCAGGGTGCCTATGATAATGTCATTATAATGGGGGCCGTGCTTGTCGGGCTGACGGTGATTGCTGTTGCCCGACGGATTTATGATACCCGCGCCTACGGTACCATCCGCGTTCATCTTGGCGCTGCACTGGATCAGAAGCATCAGAATAAGCCGGTCTCGAAGCGGGCTGCGCGGCTGAACATGAGCCGGGAGCTGGTGGACTATCTGGAAGGTGAAGTTCCTGAGGTACTTTCAGCTGTTATTCAGATCATTGTAGCTCTGGTGGTGCTTGCTGGGTTCCATTTGTTACTGTCAGTCTCTGCTTTTGCAGTTGTTCTCCTGATGCTGCTGACCTACTCGATGTTTAATAGCCGATTCTATCTTCTGAACTCCTCGCTGAATGCGGAGAGCGAAAATCAGGTGAATGTGCTGGAGCGGGGTAGCCGGAAAGGTGTCTGGCGACATCTGAAAGCTTTGCGAACTCATGAAGTGCGGCTTTCAGATACGGAAGCGATCGTTTATGGCGTGATCTTCCTGTTCCAAATTGCTTTTATCGTTACCAACCTGGTGCTTGCAGCAGGGCTGCCGGATATGAGCACGGGGATGATCTTCTCTATTGTCGCTTATTCATGGGAATTTGTGGAAGCTGCCATCATGCTGCCCATGACGATGCAAAGCCTGACACGTCTTAATGAGATCACAGCACGTATTAATAATGTAGAGGAAGAGTAGGGCTGGAAGAGCTGGTGGTTCGCCAGCTCTTGTGTTTGTCAGTTAGATCAGCGGTGGTTGGATAGGCGTGGGCGGGCGCCGTTGGCGATCTTGCGCAGGCCTTTGAAGTCCAGAACCTCAATCTTGTGCTTGCCGATAAGTTTGACTGCGCCTTCTTTCTCCAGGCTCTTCAGAACGCGGCTGACGGTTTCAGCGCGCAGGCCGAGATAGTCCGCGATAGACTGTCTGGAGATTGGCAGAGTGAACTCTTCCACGAAGCGCGGGATGTTCATGCGGTTGCGCAGTTCAAAGATAAAGGAGGCCATGCGCTCTGTTGGGGTCTTCTTGCCCAGATCAGAGGAATGGTCGAACTGCTGATGCATGATGTCTGTTGCGCGGCGCCAGTAAATGCGGCGCAGGTTGCCATCCCGCAGGAGCAGTTCTTCGAACACATTGCGCGGGACAAGCTTTACGGATGTTGGCGCAAGCGCGACAACCTCACCGGATGCGTGTCTGTCCGCACGATTCATGTCGAGGTATTCACCCGGGAAGCGGAGTGTTAGCAGAGAGCGGCGGCCATCACTTAAATGACTCTCGACAGCAATCACACCAGTGAGAACAGCAAAGACGACTGGTTCCGGAAAGTCTTCGGGCGCCAGCTGATCACCTTCGTTCAGCTCGATGGTTCGGGCGGTGCGAAGTTCAGCTCTGTCGAAGTGAAGATGCATAGGGCGGCAGATGCATTCTTCGCCCTTAAAACCGCAGGTTTCATGAACACATTCAAAAGATGGTTGGTCAGGCGATGACGCTATCTTAGGAGGGGTTGTCCCCGACATGCGTTAAGCTCCCCGCTTATTACGTGATTTGGCGTAAAGTCCCCTGTAGTAAAGGACATTGATATAAATCAATATTCTAAGGATTACTTTTATTCAACATTTTGTTACCGGATGAAGGTGAAAAAATATCATTGTTTAGAACTCTTAAATCCAGCTTCTGATTGCAATCAATGAATGCAGTTCAACCCCATGCAGAAATAATGCGTATTCGGGGATCGACGCCGCTTGGCAACGAATCCAGGCGGCGTCATCCTAGGCAAACTGGGGGTAACAATGCGCCTTCTCGTCGGTATGTCGATTGCTTTGATGACAAGCACTGCGGCATTCGCAACAGATTTAGGGCCTGTTGCAAAAATTGAGCAGAATCCTGCTCTTGTAGAACTGGGAAAACGCTTATTCTATGATAGCCGTTTGTCTGGTGACACCAACCTTAGCTGTTCAACATGTCATGATCCAGCTAAGGCGTTCACAGACGGCGAACAGCTTTCTACTGCATATACAGGTACAGAAGGTTTCCGTAACACGCCAACATTGGCGAACGTCGGACACCGTGCTGCATGGATGCATGATGGCCGTTTGGGTACCAACCTGAACGACGTTTCTCGTGGTATGATCACAGAGACCTACATCATGAACATGGATATGCGTATTATGCAGGAGCGCTTTAAGCAGGATCCTGTTTACGTTGAAATGTTTAAAGCTGCGGGCAAGGGCGAACCATCCAACGGTGGTGCTCGTGGTGCTTTGGAAGCATTCCTTAAATCCATTACATCTCAAGGTTCCGCGTTTGACCGTGGTGAGCTGACCGTCGCTGAGAGACGCGGTTATGAACTCTTCATGGGCAAAGCAGGATGTTCTTCCTGTCACTCCGGCAACCGCTTCACTGATGATCAGCCACATAATACCGGTGTTCCAAACAACCCGGACATCTGGTCTGATCCACTGCGTCACATCACCTATGTGACTTATGCGAAGTTCATGGGTGTAGAAAACTACATGAACCTGCGTGAAGATCAGGGTGCATACATCCGGGATCACAAAGAAGAGAACAAACGTTCCTTCCTGACCCCAACTCTTCGTGAGCTGACCTACACCGCGCCTTACATGCACAACGGCATGCTGGCGACCCTTGAAGACGTTGTAGAATTCTACAACCAGGGCGGTGGTGATGATGTCAACAAAGACTCACGTCTGAAGCCACTCAACCTGAAGAACAGCGAAAAAGCCAATCTGGTCGCGTTCCTCAAGTCCTTGTCTGGCGACAGCTTCGATACTCCTGAATATGTCTGGACAGCCGACGACTACTCTTACGAGTTGATCGAAGACTGGAAAAACAAGAAGAACTAGGGGGCTGCTAAAATGACAACATTCAAAAAAACCATTAGTGCGATTGCACTTGCTGGTGTTTCCATTGTTGCAGTGGCAGCTGGTGTTCAAGCGGCTGAAAAACGCCCGGCAGAACTGGCTCCTTTGGGAGAGCCTCCTTCTCCACCAGATAACCCAATGACACCTGAAAAGGTTGAGCTGGGTAAGCTTCTGTTCTTCGATCCACGCCTGTCCGGTAACGGTGCAATGCCTTGTTCGGCCTGTCACCTTCCAGAACTTGGCTGGGATTTCCCGGACAAGATCTCTCTGGGCTACCCAGGTACTGTTCACTGGCGTAACTCACCTACCATCGTGAACTCTGCTTATTACGGCAATCTGTTCTGGACTGGTGTTTCCAAATCTCTGGAAGCTGAAGCCCGCACAGCTGCACGTGGTGGTGTTGCCGGTAACGGTGAAGACGACATGATGGAAGCACGCCTTGCGTTCATTCCTGAATATCGTGAGCGCTTCAATGACGTGTTCGGCACAGAATATCCGCTGATGCGCGACGCTTACATGGCGATTGCTGCATTTGAACGTTCCATCGTTCAGCGCGATACTCCGTTCGATCTGTACATGCTGGGCGACGACGATGCTCTGACTGACCAGCAGAAGCGTGGTATGGAACTGTTCACCGGTAAAGCAGGTTGTTCAACCTGTCACGACGGTGCTCTGATCTCCAACCAGAAGTACTACAACCTCGGCGTTCCAGCTTATGACGGCTGGGAAGATGATGAGCTTGCACAGATCACCTTCCGCTTCGAGCTTTATGCAAAAGGCTCCACGGAAGAGAAATATCGCAAGTGGAAGGACGATCCGGGCCTTTACTTCGTGACCAAGCAGGAAGCTGACCTCGGTAAATTCCGTGTGCCTTCTCTGCGTTACACCAAGTACACCGCTCCTTACATGCACAACGGCATGCTGGAAACTCTGGAAGACGTAGTTGAATTCTACAACCAGGGTGGTGGCACTAACGACTGGGCAGCAACGAAAACTAACCTGATCAAACCTCTTGGTCTGACCGACAAAGAGAAAGCTGATCTGGTGGCCTTCGTAGAAAGCTTCTCTGGCGAGCGTCTTCTCATGGAAACACCTGATCTTCCTGAGTATGAACCGCTTCCGGCTGTAACGAACTAAGAGGAGATGGAGATGACACATCAACCTAAGTCCGTCTCTCCTGAGATGATTGAGGTCGTTAACGGCCCTGAGGAAATCGCAAAAACTGGCAAACGCTGCGTGATGACACGCCGTCAGTTCCTGCTGACTTCCGGTATTTCTACCTTCACCGTAATGGTGGCACTGAAGTCTGGTCCTTCCTCCGCGAAGGTGCCTGCAATGGTCTCCACTTATGAGCGCAAGTTCATTTGTAAGCTTTCTGACCTGAAAGAAGACGAGCCATTTGACTTCAGCTACCCAGATGATGGCGCTTACTCCGAGTCCATGATTGTTAAGCTGGGCAAGGAAGCTGGCGGCGGTATCGGTACTGACAAGGACATTGTCGCGTTCAACTACACCTGTACTCACCAGGGTGGTCCGCTGCAGGGTACCTATCAGAAAGGTGATAAGGCGCTGGGCCCATGCCCGCTGCACCTGACCACCTTTGACCTAACCCGTCACGGTATCTTCATCTCCGGCCAGGCTTACCAGAGTCTGCCTCAGGTTCTTCTCGAGCTGGACGGCGACGATATCTACGCTGTTGGTATGTTCGGGCTGATCTATGGCCGCTACGACAATCTCAAAGGGTGAGGAGTAAATCATGTCAACTCCCTACTACATTCCTGGAACAAACATTCCGCTGCCTCCGGTAGACGCTGATGTTCTTTCCACTGCTTGTGATTATTGTATCGTAGCGTGTGGTTATAAGATCTATCGCTGGCCTGTTAAGGGCGGAAAAGTAGGTGGTGAGAAAGCCGCTGAAAACGCCTTTGGCGTGGATTTCCCGGTTGATCCGCTGGGCCCATGGGTTGCTCCTAACCAGTACAACGTTGTGCTGCACAAGGGTGAACCTCACCATGTGATCATCATTCCGGATAAAGATACCAAGCATGTAAACATCAATGGTAACTCTTCCATCCGTGGTGGTGCGCTGGCGAAGAAGGTTTACAACCCTCAGACCCCAACTCGCGATCGTCTGAAGTCACCAATGATCCGCATGTTCGGCACTTTGATGCCAGTAACCTGGGATCTGGCGCTGGAAGTTGCTGCGGAAGTTGGTAAGCACGTTATCAAGAAGCACGGCGAGAACGCTTTCTGCGTGAAAACATTCTCTTATGGCTACATGGAAAACACCTATGCGATTTCCAAGTATGCTCTGCGCTCTGTTAGCACTGCGAACTTCACTTTCCACGACACTCCGTCTGATGTGACCTCCACACCGGGCTTCCGTGATGCTGGTTTCGACAACTTCGGTCCATCCTATCAGGACTGGAAAGATGCTGAGACCCTGATGGTTTGCGGTACGGACCCATACGAGTCCAAAACCATCCTGTTTACTGACTGGATGATGCCTGCAATCCAGAATGGTCAGAAGACCATCTTCATGATCCCACGTAAGACCGCTGGTGTGGCTTACGCTGAGAAGAATGGCGGTCTGTGGCTCGACATCCAGCCTGGTACTGACCTTCTCGTTGTGAACGCGATTGCTCGTGTGATCATCGAAAATGGCTGGCAGGACGCTGAGTGGATCCGTGACTGGGTCAACAACAAATGGGAAAGCTCCTCAGGCTTCGGTCAGGGTACCCGTAACACTCCATGGCAATGGCGTACCACTTGGGGCAAATTCCAGACCAAAGGCTACGAAGACTTCGTTAAGTGGCTGATGGCTCAGGATGAGTTTGAACCAACTGCAGCTGCTGAAATCGCTCAAATCGATGTAGAGAAAATCTACACAGCTGCTGAGTGGATGGCGAAACCTCGTGAAGATGGATCCCGTCCTAAGACGTCCATCATGATCGAGAAGGGCTTCTATTGGTCCAACAACACCGGTAACACCAATGCGATTTCTTCCCTTGGTATTATCTGTGGCTGTGGTGGTCGCCCAGGTCAGGTTATCGGTCGTGCTGGTGGTCACCAGCGTGGTGGCTTGAAGGGTGGTTCTTACCCACGCAACAAGTCTCCAGAGAAACTGCCAGGCCGTCGTCGCCGCGCAATGGATACCGACCGGTATCTGATGAGTGGTCACACCCGCTTTGCTCACGTGATCGGGAACACCTGGATCCAGTCCATGTGTGGTTCTCAGTCTCTTGCTGCGAAGTTTGAAGAGCTGACCGTTCAGAACCCAAATCAGGTGCGTTCTTACGACAAGCAAACCATCATCGACACACTGAAGAAGCGTGTAGACAGCGGTGGTATGGTTGTTGTGAACCAGGACATCTACCTCGTAGATCCAATTGGTGCACGTTTCGCTGACATCGTCTTCCCAGCTGCTGGTTGGGGTGAAGACACCTTCACCCGTGCAAACGGTGAGCGTCGTCTGCGTCTGTATCCAAAATTCTACGATGCACCGGGTGAAGCAAAACCTGACTGGTGGATTGTTGCGAACCTCGCGAAGAAGATGGGCTTCAAAGGCTACGATTGGAAAGACTCCAACGAAGTGCTTGAAGAAGCAGCCCGCTTCTCCCGTGGTAGCCGTAAAGACTTCTTTATGCTGAAGGTTGCTGCGCAGAAGGAAGGCAAGACACTTCACGAGAAATTTGCCGAGTTCGGTACTGACGGTATTCAGGGCCCGGTTGTTATGCTTGAAGATGGCACCCTGCAGGGTACCAAGCGTCTGCATGATACCACCCGTGAACTGTCTGCGACTGGTCCAAGTGGTTCCAACCGCTACAACAAGAAGCTCACTCACTTCAACTCTCAGACTGGTAAATGTAACATCCAGAAGAGCCCATGGAGCCTGTTCTCCGATTACTGGGCATGGATGAAGCCGAAGGATGATGAACTCTGGGTGACTTCCGGTCGTATCAACGAGCGTTGGCAGTCTGGTTATGATGACCGCCGTCGTCCTTACATCGTACAGCGCTGGCCTGAAAACTGGGTTGAAATCCACCCAGATGATGCGAAAGAGCGCGGTATCGAGAACGGTGACTACGTGATGCTCTATTCTGACCGTATTCCGGTTCAGACAGACACCACAGTGGGTATTGAAGGCGATGACTTCACCTTCACCAAGCTGATGGACGAAGGCCACATCGAGCTGACTGAAGCGGCGATCACTGCGGTAGCAATTGTTACCCCAGCGCTGAAGAAGGGCATGCTTTACATGGACTTCCTGCATACTGCACAGCCAGCGAACGCTTTGTCTGGCCGCGTGGTTGACTGGATCAGCGGTAACTACAACTACAAGATGGGTGTTGGTCGCATCAAGAAGATCGGCACAAGCCCATACAAGGATAGTTTCCGGTCTATGTCTTTCGCACGTCGCGATATTGCATAAGAAATCAGGAACTGGCGGGCGCACCCCGCCAGTTCTTTTTCCGCTTGTGCCAAGGGGCTTGCAGAGGTTGGCCTTTTTGCAGAAGTGGACCTTGAAGCGGTTGGCTTTCGATGTTGAACCTTCAATCTGCTTTGAGTTTTAGTTTTGCGTATTCTTGCCGTGATCCGGTGCCCACTTTTCGAGAATACGCTTGAGGAGAAAAGCCAATCATGACGGTTTCCACCAGGCGTTTGGATCAGGATTTTGCAATCGAGCAGACCGAAGCTACCGATAAGCTCGTGAAGATCCTGTGTGAGTTGCTTGCAAACGGCGAAGAGCGTGAAAAGTGTTTGTCCGCTCAAATTCTTGGAAAATTTGGAAATACGACAGCTCAGACTGCGCTCGCAGAAGCTTTGCGGGATGAGGATGAAGACGTTCGCAGTGATGCGGTTGAAGCTCTGATCAGCGCGGGCAAAGGCCTTGATGCTGATGTGCTTCTCTGGAGCCTGCTGAACGACCCAGTGCTGGAAGTGAAGCTCTCGGCTATTGATGGCCTTGCAATTGTGGGCGGAACAGTTGCTGAGGAGTGGCTGACGAAGCTTGCCAAAGATCGCTGCGAAGATGACGTTGCCTGGGATGGTTACGGTGCTGAGTGGGATGACTGGCTGGATGTGCAGCGTAAGTCCATTCTGGCGCTTGGCACGCTCAAGTGTGAAGCATCGGCGGCTACTTTGCTGGAAGCTGCACGGGATCCGTTTGGTCAGGAAGTCTGGCCGGAAGTGACTGTGGCGCTCGCTGAAATGGGTGTGACTGGCCTGCTGGAACTGGCTGGGCTGGCGTCTGATGCTTCCGCTCGTGTGCGCGAGCATACGGCGCGTGCGCTGTCTTCTGCGAAAGATGAGCGCGTTGGTGAGATCCTGCGGGCACTGTTTGCTGATGCTGATCCGGATGTACGCGTTGCAGCGGCTGAAGTGCTAATGGCGCGTGGAGAGGAAGCTGATTTGGCTGTTCTGCTGGCAGATAGTGAGCCGCAGATGCGCCGGCTGGCTCTAAAGGCTCCAGGTAAGATCTCCTATTCAAAGCTTGAAAAAGTGGCATTTGAGGATGAGGAAGAAACTCTACGCGTGATGGCGCTGGAGCGGATGGCTTCCATTGAGATCACCAAGCCGGATGCGTTGATTGAGCGGATTGAACGTTCCCTGCGCAGCGCGAGCGATGTGTTTGTTGCCGCTCTTATCCCGGTCTTGGCGAAGGTTGAAAGTGAAGTTGCAACCTCACTGCTGACTGAAATTGCGACCCATCGCACGGAAGAAGCTGTTCTGAAGGCATTCATCGTGCTGCATGGGGAGAAGCCGAGCATTGAAGGGCTGGCTGTTCTGCAGGAGCAGGTTACCAGTGCTGAACAGGAAATCCGCCTTGCTGCTTTGAGCTCTCTTGCCAAGTTGGCTGAAGGTGAGGGTGACATTGCAGACAACGCATCTGTGCAGCTGGTCTGGGCTGTATCCGGCAAACTGATGCCTGAAGCGCATGATCAGGATATTCTCGACACTGCGAAAGAGAAAGATCCGTCTGACCTAGGCAACAACGGCAAAGGCGAAGATAAGCCACCACGTGTTCAGATTGACCGTGAAGGCAATGTGATCGAGCCGCAGGCACCGGAAGAGACCGTTGCTGAAGACGAGGTTGTCGTGGAAGAGCCTGCTGCTGAGGATCTGGTTGCGAAGGTGACCTCCGGTGCAAACGAGGTGGTCTCTGAAGAGGTGCCAGAAGGTGCGATTGAGAGAGCTGAAGATCTGCCGGACAATGTTGTTGCCTTCCCGGGTTCTACCCTTGGCGCTATCCTGAACACTGAAGATGAGCTTGAGAAGCTTGCAGAAGAGCCTGTTGAGCTTGGCAAGAAAGACATGCACTTCCTTGAGTTGGCGAATGAGCTGATCGAGAAGAAGCGTGTTGTGCCGGGTCGTCCTGATGATCCAGCGTTGGACATCCGTCTGCTGGCTCTGCGTATCTGTGGTGATGCGAAGCGTCCGGAATTGATTGATGCATTGGTCTCTGCACTTTCTGATCGTCAGATGCAGGTGCGCTTTGCCGCGAGCCAAAGCCTTGTGCATCTGGTCGAGAACGGCCTTGAGCTTTCCGAGGATGTGATTGATCGCATTCTAACTCTGCCGCCTGAGAACGATGTTGCCGTGCGTGCTATGCGTGTGGAGCTGCTTGGCACCTCTTCCAAGCCGGAAGCTGAGAAGGTTGTGACAGCCGCATTGAAGGACAAGACCGATGCTGTGTCCGCGTCTGCACTGAAAGTTTTGGCCGGAAAAGCTGAGGCTAACATTGATGTGCGTAGCTATCTATCAAGTCCGCGCCGCCGTTTGCGGGTGACTGCTCTGGAGCTTGTAAGCGCTGAAGCAGATACTGGTGCGCTGGACGATATCTTCGAAGCTGCGCAGATGGAAAACGGGGTTCTTATCCCGGGAGCTGCAACGTGCCTGCGTTGTTATTCTCAGGAAAAAGTCCTTGGTGCCATGGAGCAATGGCTGGAGGGAGACCTTTCCCGCAAGTTGGCTGCTCTTGAGGTACTCAACAAGTACGTGGCTTAGAGTATTTGGCTCTTTGATGAGCTGAAATGGTTTGCGCTGGTGTTTATCTGGTGCACAATACGTTGTAAGGAAACCTGCTGGCGTATGCTGGCAGGTTTTCTTTTTTGAGGGGGCATCATGCGATCTAAGACACTTTCCACCGGTTACAAGATGCCAATGCTGGGCCTTGGCACGGTGAACTTTGGAGAAGGCAAAACCTATCCTGCGCTGCGTGCGGCTTTGAAGGCTGGGTATCGTCACATCGATTGCGCGATGATGTACGACAATGAAGCGGAGATCGGTCAGGCAATTGCGGATGCAATGAAGGAAGACGGCATCAAGCGCAGCGACCTCTTCATCACCTCCAAGCTTTGGAACAGCTTTCATAAGCCTGAGGATGTGAGAGGCGCACTGGAGAAGACGCTTGCAGATCTTCAGATGGAGTATCTCGACCTTTACCTCATGCACTGGCCTGTTGCGCTGAAGAAGAACGTGAAGAAGCCGACCAGTTCCGCGGATTACTATTCGCTTGAGGACGTGCCGTTGATGAGCACGTGGCGTGAGCTAGAAGAGTGTTTTGATGAGGGCTTGGTGAACACCATCGGTGTTTCCAACTTCAGCACTCACAAGCTGGAAGACCTGATCATGGAAGCGCGGGTTGCGCCTGCGATTAATCAGGTGGAGCTGCATCCGTTCCTTCAGCAGAATGAATTGCGCTCTTACTGCCTGCACAACAACATCGCGATTACGGCTTACTCACCGCTTGGCCGCGGCATTCCTGCTGATCTGACTGAGCAGCAGAAGCAGGAGGTTGTTCTGGCACATCCTGTTATTGAGGAGATTGCCGAGAAGCATGATGCGACCACATCTCAGGTGGTGCTGAAATGGGCGATCCAGAACGGCATCATCGTTGTGCCGAAGTCAGGCAACCCTGAGCGCCTTGCGCAGAACCTTGCGGCGCTCGCGTGTGATCTTGATGAGCACGACATGTCCCGTATTGCACATCTGGACAAGAACCATCGCTTCATTCCTGGCGATGAGTATTTCCTGCCTGGTAGCCCTTACACTTGGGAAAACCTCTGGGACGAGCCTCGTCCTGAGTAAGGGCGTCAGACTTGAAATCTGGAAGAGTCGCGTACCAACAGATGCGGCTCTACACGCTCCGTCATGGTTGGCGCGGTGTCTCCATCAAGGCGTTTGATGAGCAAGTTGGCGACGTCCTTGCCGATGGTGCGTGGGTAACTCTCCACTGAGGTGAGGGCCGGTGTCCATGCTTCGCCTTCTGGCAGGTTGTCGAAGCCGACCACGGCGAGATCCTCGCCAATATTGCGGCCTGCTTTCTTTAGCTCTGCTGCTGCGCCGACTGAGACCAGATCGTTGTGGCAGAGCAGGGCGGTGAACTCGGTTTGGTTTGAGATTAGCTCCTGCGCTTTGATGCGGCCACATTCACGGTCAAAGCCACATACTTCCACATGGATATCTGCTTCAGGAATGCCCGCTGCCTTCAAGGCATCGTAGAAACCACGCTTGCGCTCGCGGCCCGGCATTGTTTCCTGCAGGCCTGCGATCATCGCGAACTTGCGGTGGCCTTGTTCCAGCAGGTGTTTGGTGGCCAGCTGGGCAGCCTGATAGTTGTTGGAGCCGATGTAATCCATGGCCAGACCTTCAATCTCGCGGCAGAAGGTGACGACAGGGATCTTGCGTGTGCTGGCGATTTCGAAATCACTACGTTTGGTGCCTGCGCTTGGGCTGATAGCGATGCCGGCAACCCCATGGCCGATGACTTCCTCCAGCATGGTCTGCTGGCGCTTGGTGTCCTCTCCGACATTTGCGATCACAGGCAGATAGCCGTGTTCTGAAAGCGCGGCTTCCAGTGAGGTACAGAATTCGGCATAAAACGGGACTGAGATGTCCGGCACGAGTACGCCAATGAGGCGAGAGCGGCCGGAACGGAGCTTGGCGGCGTTGTAATCTCTTACAAAGCCCAGTTCCTGCATTGCTTTCTTTACGCGAGCTTTGGTTTCTTCCGTCATGCGGCCGGTGTCGTTTATTGTATTCGACACGGTCGCCACCGATACCCCCGCTGCTTTCGCAATATCGGACACAGTAACTCTGGATTTTTTTAAAGGCATGAATTTGCTTTATTTATAAAGTAAGTGGAACTCGCAGGTAACAATAACACCTGAATCGAGTGGGTGTGAGCTATATTTTTGTTTTTTCTAAGTAAATGTTGTTGGGGTTACGTATAGGTTAGAAATTTAGTCGGCTAAATACTTCTCCATTTCGCGTATAAGATGAAATATTTTCAATTACTTGGCGTCCCATCTCCAGTCGCGTTTCCAGTGTGGCACTTGCGAGATGGGGTGTGAGTGTTGTGTAGGGTGAACTGATCAGTTCATTGGGAACATTGGGCTCACCTGGAAATACATCCAATGCTGCTGCGCCGAGTTTTCTGCTCTCAAGTGCAGCGATCAAATGTTGAGTGTTTACTAATGAACCGCGGGCAATATTGATAAGAAGGCCCTGAGGTCCGAGTGCTTCTAATATATTAATATCTATAATATTTTTTGTGTCGGGACTGCCTGAGGCGGCGATAACCAGTACGTCAGATTCGTTTGCCAGCTCAAGAGGTGTGGCTCTGCATTGGCTGTCCTTGGCCGGGTCGCTGTTCCTGTCGCAATACAAGACATGCATGCCAAATGTACCGCCGAGAATCTCTGCGGTTTTTCTACCAATGCGCCCATACCCGAAAATGCCGAGTGTTTTGCCGCGTAAGCTGTAGCCGATGCCGAGTTTACCTTCGAGCCAACCGCCACTGCGGATAAAGCGGTCTCCCTCTGCAATTCTGCGAGAGGAGGCGAGAGCGAGGGCGACCACATGATCGGCAACGGCTTCGGTCAGTGCGTCTGGCGTCGTGGTGATGATGATGTTGCGGTTGCGGGCCTGATCCAGATCGATTTTGTCGTACCCAGCACCGTAGACAGTGATGAGCTCTAGATTGGGCAGGGAGGCCATGAGTTCTGTTGGCAGGCCCACATCTCCCTTGGTGGCGACCACACGAATGTTTGGCAGGATTTGCGCTTTCAGGTCTTCGTCCTGCTGAAACTCCCAATAGCGGGCGGGCGAGAAGCGGCGATCCATCTCCTCGTTGATTTCATCGGGTGCATAAGGGCTTAGTTGCAGAACATCGGTCATGTACAGTCATCTGAAGATTACTTGAACGTCACCGTCAAGAATGACTCAAGTTGCGGAAGTTCGCCAGAGCAGAGTTTGACCTGTCCAACAGATGCTGCGTCCTAAGCTGTTGGAAAACGCAGAGAACTCAGGTCAGCGTGAAGATCAGATAAAGGAGGCCTACGAGGATACTGGTGACAGCCAAAGTGCCACAGAAGTCAGTTGCCGCACACTGAATAGTCTTGAAAGGAAGTCGACGCATAATAACACCCCCAACCTTGGAGAGACCCCACAATCCCTCTCAGATATATTAGAAAGATGCGCTGTAAATAAGTAGACTACATAATGTCGCAGTTGCTTAAGCAGACATGGTTGTTCGCTTATCTGGATGAACTCACAATTGGCGTAGTTTTTTGATTTTTCTCAGATTTCTCTGCTGATGTTTTTGCACTATGTGCTTTGGCCGGGTTTAGGGTGGCAAGCTTGTTAGCTCAGGCGGGCTGTTGTAAATTAATGCAATTCCAAAAGCTGCAAACAGCTAAGAAAAACAAGAATAATTGGAGTGAGCGGTGGCCCGTCCTGCAAACCTCTCGAATGCGGTTTACGACAAGATGAAAGAAGCTGTCGATTCCGGAGAATTTCCGGAAGGCTTGAAGCTTCCGACTGAAAACGCGCTTTGTGAGCGGTACGGTGTCTCGCGGCCTGTTGTGCGCGGTGCGATGGAGCGCCTGCGCAAGGAAGGCTACATCAAGACTGTGCGTGGTTCAGGCAGTTTTGTCATCAAAGAGCACGTCACCCCAACTCCATTTGCTCCAACCCTTGGTGAGTTTGCGATCTCTGGTATTGGTGATGTCATCCAATGCCAGGAAACTCGTATGGCGTTTGAAGGCGAGATGGCGGCACTGGCTGCTGAGCGCTGGACAGACGAGGAAATGGAAGAGTTGGATGCTGCGTTGGCGCAGATCCATAGCGATGGATTGGACTCCGTCGGTACCATTGATGGTGATATGCGGTTCCATGCTGCGGTGGTGAAGGCTGCGAAGAATGAATATGCCGCTGCTGTTTATGAGCTAATGAAGCCGCAGATCCTCGTGGGCATGAACATGAGCAAGGGGCTTTACCCGCTGCTGCCGGAATTTGCGCGTCGTCATGGCATTGAAGAGCACAAGGCCATTCTGGATGCGATCCGCGCGCGGGATGTGGAAGGTGCGCGCCGGGAAATGCGCAATCACATCGGCTTCTTTGGCGATCAGTTCAAATAGAAAAAGGCCCGCTGTTTTAGAGCGAGCCTACTCTCATACCTGCCTATCAGATATCTCGGGCCTTCATAAAGGCTTCGACCTGGTTCCGTGTTGGGATTGGAGCAACTGCACCGTAGCCCTGAGTGGTCAACGCTGCTGCGGCGTTGGCGTACTTGAGGCTCTCTTCCAGTGACTTGCCTGCCACCACATTGGTGAAGAATGAGCCGGAGAAGCAGTCGCCTGCGCCTGTTGCATCGATAGCCTCAACCGGATTACCTGCCACGCGCTTTCTCTCAGATGCGGTGGCGTACATGGCGCCTTCTTTACCCAGCTTCAGAATAACGTTCTTTGAGCCGAGGTTGAGGTAGAAGTCGCAAATTTTGTCTGGATCAGACAGGCCGGTCAGCACTTCGGCTTCATCAACGCTTGGCATGATGAAATCAACGAGACGTGCAGTTTCGTGGATGATGCCGCGGGCGCGGTTCAGATCCCACAGTTTGAGGCGCAGGTTGGTGTCGAAAGAGGTGAGCGTACCGCCCTCTTTAGCAATTTCGATGCCTTTGAATACGCTGTCGCAAGAACTGGTGGAGATGGCCTGTGTGATTGCGGTGACGTGGAACAGCTTCGCTGCGCGGATTGCATCTGCTGGTAGCTGCTCTGGTGTGATCTGCGATGCGGCGGAGCCTTTGCGGGCAAAGCTGAAGTGGTGACCTTGCTCGTCGTGAGAGATGAAGTAAATACCGGTTGGCGCAATGGCGTTGCGTTCAACAAGGTGGGTCTGGACGCCTTCTTTCTCCCAAAGATCAATGAACTTGTTGCCGAAAACATCAGTACCCAGATGGGTCAGGATTGCGACGCTAGCGCCCTGACGGGCTGCGCAGCACGCAAAGTTTGAGGCATCACCACCAAAGCCGGAGAGATAGTCCGGGCCTTCACCGCTGTATTCCTTGACCTGATTGAACTCGAACAACGGCTCCCCAAAGCTGATGATTTCTGCGGTCATTTTGTCCTCATTGTTCAAAGTGTATCAGGCAGCATGCGTCACTTTTGGCCAGTCCTATCAGTTTCCTGCAGCCGGAGTGGTTGATATGATGCAGGAAAGATTCTGATGTTTGGAATGTGGTGACAGTTAATTGGTAGACCATTTTCCGATATTTCGGGGTATTTTGCAATTAGCTGCTTACACTTATTTTCGTTGATTTTATTGAAATTCTTGATGAGTTAAAACGGGAAAACCATCGGATGTATACAGGGAGGTTATACTGGAGGTGAAATTGGTCGGCCAATATTGAGGCGGATCTTTCCTGAAATGAGCCACCATTTGCCTTGGTGGCGTTGTTTGCTGATTAACTATGAAATAGGACTGGTACACCTGAGTGGAATACGATTTGTGCCAGAGGTTGGAATGTTTCAGAAAATCAATATTGGGTCTTTGCCAAAGGGTCAGCGGAACACAATCTGTGATGTTCCGGGTGTCAAAGTTGGGCACGTGACGCTTTCGGATGGAGACTGCCAGACTGGCGTGACAGCAATTACCACTCACGATGAGAACGCCTTTAACCTGAGAACCCGCGCGGCTTCCCATGTTTTCAATGGGTTCGGTAAGAGTGTCGGACTGGTGCAGGTTGAGGAACTGGGAGAGCTGGAAACACCTATCCTGCTGACCAACACGCTGAGCGTTGGTGCTGTGAGTGAGGGGCTTATCCAGCATACGCTGGCAGAAACGCCAGACATCGATTTCGTGATGGGAACCATCAACCCTGTTGTGTTTGAATGTAATGATGCTTTTCTGAACAAGATCAGTGCGTTGTATGTTCGGCCCAATCATGCTCTGGAGGCGATTTCTGCAGTTTCAGACGAGTTTGAACAAGGTGCAGTTGGTGCAGGTCGCGGCATGTCCTGTTATGGGCTGAAGGGGGGCATTGGGAGTGCCTCTCGTCAGGTGAAGCTCGGCAATAAAGAGTACCATGTGGGTGCTCTGGTGCTTTCCAATATGGGCCGCATGCCGGACTTTACATTGGCTGGACGGCACATTGGTCCGCAGATTGAAGAGAAGCTAGCACGTGATGAGAGTGGGCCTGAGAAAGGTTCCATCATCATGATCGTTGGAACGGATCTGCCACTGAGTGAGCGACAGTTGAAGCGAGTTGCCAGACGGACATCCGTAGGACTTGCACGAACTGGTTCATTCCTTGGTCATGGAAGTGGCGATATAGCTTTAGCGTTCACAACTGCGGATCCGGTGGACATTAAGAGCAGAAAACGTACGCATTCGGTGGAACAAATGGATGAGCGGCGAATTGACAGAGTGTTTAGAGCAGCAGCAGAAGCTACAGAAGAAGCAATCGTCAATTCAATGTTGAATGCAGAACGCGTGACGGGTCGTGATGGCAACACACGCTATGCACTGGGAGATTTTGGCGAGTTAATGGGGGATGCAAATGAATAAGCAGGAAATCAAGCTCCTTGATGAAGCTTTTGCCTTGCCGGAAAACACCAAGTGGTCCTCTTTTGGAGAAGGCCATGCCAATGAAACATGGTTGGGAGAGATAGACGGTGACGAGCCCGTGGTTCTTCGTCGTCACAATCCAAACAGAACCGAAGAGCAGATCCTCTCCGAGTTCAAATGTCTGGACCTGCTTCATGATCTGATTGGTTATGAGGTTCCGAAGGCGCTGTATGGTGTTAATCAGGAGCGCGTGACCGAGGTGGAAGGTGCGCATTACTCTCTCTTTGAGCTGATCGAAGGGGAAACACCTCCACTTGACAAGGTTGAGACCTGCAAGCAAAGCGGTCAGGCTCTGGCAAATCTGCACATCAAGCTTTGGGAGGAGCGGGATGCGTTTAAATTTGCGGAGGAAGAACGTCCGGGTGTCAGCAAGGAGACGCTGAAATCTGGCACTGCGTTGCTGGACGCGCTTTCCGAGATGGAAGCTTCCAAGAACATTGACGGCAAGTATCTGACTTCTGAGTACTGGACTGATGTGGAAGCGTCACTGAATGATGCCCTTGAGGCGCTGGCGAAGCTGAATGAGACCAAGCATCTGATCCATGGTGATTTTGGCCCGCCGAACACGCTGATCAGCGAGAACTCTGGTGAGCTGGTTGGTATTCTGGATTGGGATGAATGCCGTTGGGATTTGCCGGTTTATGATGTGGCTGGCGTCTATCCGTTCCTTTGTGAGATCGACAAGTCGCTGGGCGAAGCGTTTGTTGATGCTTACTTTGCAGGGCTTAAAGGCTCGTCTCACCCATTGGCCGCACGGGAGAATGAAACCCGTGATCTGATGGGGGCTGTGCAGTACGTGGCGACTTACAAAGAGTTTGAGCTGATGGTTGAGAACCATCTTGATGAGCCAGACTATCTGGCGCAGCTGCTGGAACAGCTGGCCTGATACTCAAAGATCCTCTCTCACGGGTTTGTTTGGGGCATATCCTTTTCCGAAAACCGGTTTCCACTTTTCGGGGATATGCTCTATCCGTGAGAGAAGCTTGGTCCTGCCTCGGACCACTTGATGTTGTTTTTGTCCAGATAGTTCAAGGCTTTCTTGATATCCAAGTAGAGCTGCTCGACGGCATCGTGAGAAACGCCGTGGCGGATCATGACGCGCTGGACAACCGTATCTTCCATATCTGATGGCAGCGGATAGGATGCGATTTGCCATCCATTCATGCGCACGCGCTCTGAAAGGTCGTAGAGCGTGTAGTGAGCTTTGTCCGGATGCTTGAGCCGATAGCACACGCAGGGCAGGGCGCCGTTGCCATCGTAAAGGATATCCAGCTCAGGAAGTTCCGCTAGCTTTTCCGCCAGATACTGAGCATTTTCTGCGCAGGCGGACTGGATGTCCCGGTAGCCATCCCATCCTAATCGCATGAAGTTGTAATACTGGATGACGATCTGTCCGCCGGGGCGGGAGAAGTTCAGCGCGAAGGTGGGCATGTTGCCGCCCAGATAATCAACGTTGAACACCAGATCAGACGGCAACTCTTTTTTATCGCGCCAAATCACCCAGCCCACACCCAGAGGTGCGAGGCCGAACTTGTGGCCGGAGGCGTTGATGGATTTCACGCGGTCGAGGCGGAAATCCCACAGCAGTTCTGGATGCAGGAAAGGCGCGACGAAGCCACCGGATGCGGCGTCCACGTGGACCGGGATGTCCAGACCGGTTTCGGTTTGAAGCCTATCCAGCTCCTGGCAAATCTCTTTGACAGGTTCGTAAACGCCAGTGAAGGTCACGCCCAATGTGGGGACGACGCAGATTGTGTTTTCGTCCACGTAGTCTTTCAACTGCTCAGGCCGCATATGCAGGGAGCCTTCGCTGAGCGGGATCTGGCGCAGTTCCACATCAAAGTATTTTGCAAACTTGTGCCAGCACACCTGAACAGGGCCGCAAACCATATTGGGCTTGTCGTGGGGTTTGCCTTCCTTCTTGCGGCGGTCTCTCCATGCCCATTTCAGGGCAAGGCCACCCAGCATGGCGGCTTCTGAGGAGCCAGTTGTAGAGCAACCGATCGTTTCTTCGGCTTCCGGCGAGTTCCAGAGGCTAGCAATGATGTGAACGCAGCGGGCTTCGATCTCTGCCGTTTGTGGATACTCATCCTTGTCGATCATGTTCTTGTCGATGCAATCAGCCATGAGTTTGTGGACTTCATCCTCCACCCACGTGGTGCAGAACGTGGCAAGGTTCTGCCGTGCATTGCCATCCAGATACAGCTCGTCCCGCACAAGATTGTAGGCTTCTTGAGGGCTCACTCCGGTTTCTGGAATGCGGGCTTTGGCTAAGCCTTCAACGGCGCGGGCCGTGGCGTAGATGTCGGGACTTTCGCTGGCACATGTCTTCCACAGTGGCATGGGGTTGCTCCGAAATTGATAGGCTGATGCAACCCTAGCGACAGTGCCTGAATTCCGCGTAAGTTTCACACGTTCAATTTGGAGTGTCCTGTTGACCTTTTTAAGAAAACGAGGGCGTTTCAGGTCAGCTTCGTTTATTACTCATTGACGTTTGAGAAAGTTATTACAGGTGGTCTGGAATGGATTGGTCTCCGCAACAAGATGATGCACTCACTGAAGTGGCGCGCTGGGCACGCTCTCACGGGCCGCAGGTGTTTCGCTTGTTTGGATATGCCGGAACTGGAAAGACCACGCTGGCTCGCCATCTGGCAGAGGGTTTGGACGGTGAAGTGGCCTTTGGTGCATTCACCGGTAAGGCAGCGCATGTTTTGCGCCAAAAAGGGTGTGCGGATGCGTCGACCATCCACTCGTTGATCTATCGCCCCAAGGGGACGAAGAAGGATGATGAAGACGAGGATGAAAGCCCGCAATTTGCCATCAACCGCGATAGTCCTGCTGCCAAAGTGGATCTGATCATCATCGATGAATGTTCTATGGTGGATGAAGAGCTGGGCCGCGACCTGCTTTCCTTTGGCAAGAAGGTGTTGGTGCTGGGTGACCCTGCGCAGTTGCCACCTGTGCGTGGTGGTGGTTTCTTCACCGAGGCTGAGCCGGACATTATGCTCACCGAGGTTCACCGTCAGGCGAAAGACAATCCGATCGTGCGCATGTCTATGGACATTCGTTATGGGGAAGAGCTGGACTTTGGCCAGTATGGTGACAGCGCCGTGATTTCCCGCCGGGAGATCGACAAGGAGCGCATCCTTGCCTCTGATCAGGTGCTCGTTGGTACCAACAAGACGCGTCGCCTTTACAATGGCCGTATCCGTGACCTGAAGGGCTTCACCACGCAGATGCCGTCTGTAGGTGACAAGTTGGTTTGCTTGCGCAATGACAAGACCAAGGGCTTGCTGAATGGTGGCCTCTGGGAAGTCTCCCGCCTGCGTCCGCCACGCGGCAATACGCTACGCTTTGACGTGATTTCAGAGGATGATTTTTCCAAGAAAGCCGTCAAGGTGAAGGTACTGCCAGCGATGTTTGAGGAAGGCAGCGAGCAGCTCCCTTACGCCATCCGCCGCCGGGCTGACGAGTTTGACTACGGCTATGCGCTGACCGTGCATAAATCTCAGGGTTCTCAATGGGATGATGTGGTGCTGTTCGACGAAAGCTGGGCCTTCCGCGAGCACAAAACCCGCTGGCTCTACACGGCTGTGACGCGTGCTGCGAAGAAGATTACAGTGGTGCGGTGAGGGCTGACCGCTACAGCCAGATACTATAAAAAGTTGAGTCTTGATGCATGTTGGTACGGTGCTGGTTTGTATATCGCTGTTGCATGTAATGCGCCGAAGTTCACATGAGTGTAATTGAGAATTGGACTGCCGTTTCAGTCGCAGTTCAATCTAAGCTTTCTACGAACTCAGATATCTTCGCAGCTGTTTCCTTGGGGTTTGCCTGTAGCAGGAAGTGAGGGCCTTCAATCTCATAAATCGTGACTGCGGCATGTTTAAATGGAGCTGACGTTCGGCGTGGTACCAATCTGTCATTTTTGGCCCTTAAGTACATCATAGGAACGTTTATCTCAGTAAGCATCGAAATGACGTTGACTTGGAGAGTTCCAGCCAGTCGCTTTGCAAGTGTTGAAGCTGGAACCTTGCTTAATGCCTGCCTAAATTTACTCGTAAACTGACGGTTAGACCAATTTCCCATCAGGAAGGGTTGTGCCAGCTGCGTTAAGAAAACAGAATTTATCGGTATGATTTGAAATAGGTAGGCGCATATCACAGGTAAAGTTCGCGGCTTTTGAGCGAAGGTTGCAACGAAAGTAACTCCTTTTAGGAACTCAGCATGTTCTGCTGCAATCATGATAGCAAGTGGCCCCGAAAAAGATTCCGCAACAATCACAAAAGGTTCGTCAGGAAGTTGCGTGTGAACCCAATTCTTTAATTCATCATATTGGGATAAATCTGGCGGATATGATAGCGTCACGACCTTATGATGTGGTGTCAGAGCTTCATGGATCTTCCACGAGAGAACACCTGTTCCATCCAAGCCTGGTAGAATAACTATCTGCATTCCTTAGGAGTATCACTGTGAGATTGCATTGTCAGTAGGGCGCAATGTGAGAAAGAGTCATAGAAGATTACTGCTCACTTAAGGGTGATAGAAATACTAGTGCATTGCTTGTCATCCTCAAGCTGCTGGTAACAAGTAGTTCGACAGCTCCTCACGGATGTCATCGGTGAACTTCTTGGCTTTATTTGTAGTCAGGTCGATCTGAACCATGGTTGTTTTGGCTGAAGCGGCGATTTCGTTGTTTTGGACAACGAGTTGCTGAAGCTCCAGTGAGCTTCCGCCAATTCTGGCGATGCCGGTGTAGATCTGCACTTCTCCGGGCCAGAACACAGGGCGCAGGAAATCCATGTTGAGGTTTGCCAGAGCGAAGCCGCTGGTTTTTGTGAACAGGTTTAGCTTCTCATGGATGAACAGTTCGGTCCGTCCGGTTTCTAAGAATGTGCTGAACACGGCATTGTTGACATGACCCTGGCTGTCCGCATCGCAATAGCGGAGCTTGTCCGTGGTCACTGAAGCGTACTTCTCTAGATCACTCTTAGAAACTGCCATGCTTATGCTCCATTCCGTCTGGGGTGCTGTGCTCGTGATTCAAATGCTGCTGATGGTATAGGTGTGCCAGCTGCTCGCCAAGTTCAGAAGCCCATGGAAAAAATGGCAATACTATTTTCTTTGACTTTTCGCGTAGGCCGATATTTTATTCAGGTCGTTTCTGAGCCGCTTTTGTGCTGTTGGATGCACTCTCTAAATCGTCGGCACCCATTCCATTGCCCAGTCGCCTAAAGGTTCCAGGCGGTTATAGAGTTCCCGGCCTGTCTTGGTCAGGGTGTAACCGTCGGAGGCTTTTTCAATGAGACCGACGCTGCGCAGTTCTTTGAGGCGTGTGTTCAGAACGCTTGGTGAGGCAGAGCCGCAATAGGCCTGAAGCTCGCGAAATGTGCGGTTTTTCTCGCTCAGCCCCCATAGTATGCCCATCGCCCATCGCCTGCTGAGCAGGTCGAACAGGACCATGATCGGTTGCCCGCTTTGAGAGCCGGGTACAGGCTCGCCGTGTTTTGCGACTGGACGGTCTTCTTCACTCATAGTGCATGTTCCTTGCTTCTAAAATCGAAGCGGTGTAATGCTTCTAATATAGTAGCAAGTTACCGGATTTCAGAAAATGCACAAGACAACTCTTTTTCATCTTTCCTTGTGGCTACTGCTCGCCGCCATGTGGAGCTCGTCTTATGTCGTGATCAAGATTGGCGTTGCTTCCCTAGAACCGGCATTGCTGGTTTTCGGGCGGATGCTTGTTGGCAGCTTGATTGTCTTTAGTGCTTTGAAAATACGTGGTCTTTCTCTTTCCAAAGATCCCGCCGACTGGATTTCCTATGCGGTGACAGGGCTTCTGGGCAGTGCACTTCCTTTTCTGCTTATCAGTTATGGAGAGCAGTCGGTTGATAGCGCTTTGACCTCTATCCTCATGGGGACGTCCCCGATGGTGACTTTGTTGCTTGCTGCGTGGCTTGTGCCTGAAGAGGCACTCACGCTCAGAACAACACTTGGTGTGCTGGGTGGATTGACTGGTGTCGCGATCCTTGTTGGGCCAGGTGCGCTTTCTGGATTGGGTGTGCAGGTTGCGGGGCAGTTTGCCATCATCGCTGCAACAGCTTCTTACGCAACCTCAACGGTTTACATCAGAAAGTATGTGAAGCGCCCGCCGTTGGAGATGGCGGCTGGTTCAATGATTGTGGGGACGGTCACCATCGGGCTTTATGCTGTTGCTACAGCCACAGACTTTTCAGCCATTGAGTTGACTAGTTCTTCTCTGGGCGCCGTTGTCTATCTGGGCGTGATCTCAACAGCGTGCGCCAATCTGATTTACTTCTATCTGGTCCCGAAAATTGGTGCCAACAGAATGTCTCAGGTCAATTTCGCGGTGCCTGTTGGCGGCGCTATTCTTAGTGTTGTTCTGCTGGGTGAAGCGATGACCCCTCAGCGCTTTATCGCGTTGTTTGTTATTATTGGGTCGGTCTATCTGGGGACGACGAAGGGGAAGCGGAGAGTTGCTGAGCAGACTGGGGAGACGGTGTGAATGAAGGTGTGGCGCTGATAGATGTGGTGCGGTGAAGTGAAACAAGGTACCCATCTCATCTGAGAATTGCCTCAGCCTTCAAGAAACGGGAATTTTTCTTCATGTCATCCAACAAACGGGTTGTTCTTTCTAGTGATCATGCAGGTATTCAGCTTCGACAAATCGTTGCTGCTCATATCGCTGAGAAGGGTTGGGAAGTTGTCGATATTGGGTCGACAACGCCTGAAAGCACACCCTACCCAAAGCATGGAGAAGCAGCTGCGCAGCTTGTTGCTTCCGGTGATTGCCGGTTTGGGATTGTTTTGTGCGATACTGGCCAAGGGATCATGATGGCAGCAAACAAGGTCAAAGGTGTTCGCTGTGGGGTTTGTAGTGACACATTCTCCGCTCGCATGATCCGTGAGCACAACAACGCCAACATGCTTTCTATGGGTGTTCGCGTGATTGGCGAAGGAGTTGCACTTGATATCGTGGATGCATTCCTATCCGCTCAGTTCGAAGGTGGGCGACATACAACGCGCGTGGAGATGATTGAAGCGCTAGAAGGGTAGCTAAGCTTTCATCCTATTATTGGAATGATGTTGCTCATTTGATGAAGACTGGCTCCTATAAGAGTTCAGAGCCAGTCGTATTTCCGTTAGCTCTCGGTTGAGTGACTTGCTAACTCCTCACTTATAGAGTGTGTTATGCCTCTTCTTCATCTGCAACTTTTTTAAATAACTCAACAAGTGTCATATCTAATTGCAATGACAAAGTTCCCAAGTTTCCACCGCCTCCAGGTCCCCCAAATGCAACCGCGTTCATGTTAAAGCCATATTGCAGCTTTCCTCGTGTTTGTAGAGCTTCGAAAGGTTGCCGACATCTCTCTACTAAGAGTTGAGGTACTCCTTCAATTGCTTGCACTACATTTGCTGGGGAGGTACAGATTATGTTAAACAGCTCTAGGTTTATAGATTTGAGCGTGCGAACATGCTTGGTAATTTCTACCTCTTCAACATAGGCTAATGAGAGCGTGTGAATTTTTCGCGCTAGTTCTCTCGTATCAACACACGGCGATTGAGCACCAAGCTTGCTGGCAATCATATCAAAAATTTGCTGGAGTTTCGATGCATCGTCGCCTTCAATGCCCTGCAATAGATTTATTGGGACAGGTAGATCAACTGGTCTTGTGCCGGAGTGACAGACAGGTACAACTTCGATGTCTCTAGCCCATCCGGCTCCGCATTCAAAGTTGATCCAAGGTCTTCCCACACTATAAGGGCTGCAAAAGACGATGATTGCTTGGCAATCACGAAGTGCTTCTGTGATGTCGTTTAGCCAGTTTCGCCCAACGCGAAGGCTATTCTGGCTGGAGGACTGAAACACGTCTACCATCCCAAGAAAAGAACTTTCAATTTCCGAGCGAAAAGCACTCGCAAAATCGGCCTCTTCGGTAATGTGGCTTAGAAAGATCTTAGGCTTATTCATTTTCTTGAGTTCCTAAATGCACCAATAAATTGCGGTTGCCACAATTATCATAAAAAAGAGAAGAAGTTCTATGAAAGTTTCTAACTGAACTCGGAATGGATATGAGAGCTCATGATGCCTCCAACTGTTACTCCATATTAAATTTGATTTACCAATAAGTCGCCTCCCTTTCCCTGTTCATATTCCTTTCTCGCACCTAGTTTTGCCCGCATTGGGGACCTAGGGTGGGCTTTCAATATTAATAAGCCTATGAGATTTGAATGTCTGATCTGAGCTCTGTTGCTTCTTCTTCCTCTTCTGCCAAAGCTGGTGCATTGCCTGCGGATGTTGCTTTGCGGATTTCTCAGCGGATTGCTGGTGAAATTGGCTGTGCGCCGGGGCAGGTGAATTCTGCGGTGCAGTTGTTGGATGAAGGCTCTACGGTTCCGTTTATTGCGCGTTACCGTAAAGAAGCGACGGGTGGGTTGGATGATAGCCAGCTGCGTACGTTGGAAGAGCGCCTGATTTATATGCGTGAGATGGAAGATCGCCGCAAAGCGATTGTGAAATCGATTGATGAGCAGGGCAAGCTCACCGACGAGCTGGCAAAGCAAATTGCATTGGCGGACAACAAAGCCGCGCTGGAAGATCTCTATCTGCCTTACAAAAAGAAGCGCCGCACCAAAGCGCAGATTGCGCGCGAAGCTGGCATTGAGCCGCTGGCTGATCTGCTGCTTGGTGATCCGAATAAGATGCCTGAGAGTGAAGCGGGCAGCTTTGTTGATGCGGAGAAAGGCTTTGCGGATACCAAGGCCGTGCTGGATGGTGCGCGTCAGATCCTCATGGAGCGGTTTTCCGAGAACGCTCAGCTGGTTGGCAAGCTGCGTAACTACGTGGCACGTCAGGGTGCTGTAAAGGCGGAAGTTGTTGCTGGCAAAGAGCAGGAAGGCGCGAAATTCTCTGATTACTTCGGTTACTCCGAGAACTGGAAGAACATTCCAAGCCACCGGGCGCTAGCGCTTTTGCGTGGTCGCAATGAAGGCATTCTGGCGCTGGACCTGAAGGTGGACGAAGATGACGTTTCCGCTGTGAAGCCGGTTGAGCAGATGATTGCGGATGCAGCAGGTATTGAGAATAAGGGCCGTCCTGCTGACAAGTGGCTTTCTGATGTGTGTCGCTGGACGTGGAAGGTGAAGATTGGTCTTCACGTTGAGCTGGACCTGATGAGTGAGCTTCGTGACAAGGCGGAAGAAGAAGCGATCAAGGTTTTTGCCCGCAACCTGAAGGACTTGTTGTTGGCAGCTCCTGCTGGGCCGCGTGCGACACTGGGGCTTGATCCGGGTATTCGGACGGGTGTGAAGGTGGCTGTTGTTGATGCGACGGGCAAGCTGGTGGACACTGCGACCATCTACCCATTCCAGCCACGCAATGACATTCAGGGTTCGCTTGCAACGCTGCGGATGCTGGTTGCTAAGCATGGTGTGAGCCTGATTGCGATTGGGAATGGTACTGCGAGCCGTGAGACGGATAAACTGGCTGCTGATCTGCTGAAGGACATTCCTGCCGAGCATCGCCCGACCAAGGTGATGGTGAACGAGGCTGGTGCTTCTGTTTACTCAGCCTCTGCGTTGGCGGCGAAAGAAATGCCGGATGTGGATGTATCGCTTCGCGGTGCGGCTTCTATCGGTCGTCGTTTGCAGGACCCACTGGCGGAGCTGGTGAAGATTGAGCCGAAATCTATTGGTGTCGGGCAGTATCAGCATGATGTGAACCAGACCAAGCTGGCGCGTTCTCTGGATGGTGTTGTTGAAGATGCGGTGAACGCGGTTGGGGTTGATCTCAACACAGCGTCTGCTCCACTGCTGGCACATATCTCCGGCCTGACCGATAGCCTTGCGAAGGCGGTGGTTGAGTATCGTGACACTGTTGGTGCTTTCAAAAACCGCAAGGAGCTGCTGAAGGTGGCTCGTCTTGGGCCAAAAGCGTTTGAGCAGTGTGCGGGCTTCCTGCGGATTGCAGATGGTGATAACCCGCTGGATGCATCCTCTGTTCACCCGGAAGCTTATCCGGTGGCTCAGAAGATCATCAAAGCGTGTGGCCGCGACATTCGTGAGATCATGGGCTCCAACCTGCTGAGCAATCTGGATCCGAAAGAGTTCACGGATGAGAAGTTCGGTTTGCCGACTGTGAAGGACATCTTCTCAGAGCTGGAAAAGCCGGGTCGTGATCCGCGTCCTGAGTTCAAGACTGCCTCCTTCCAGGATGGCGTTGAGACTATGCAGGATCTGAAGCCGGGTATGATGCTGGAAGGCACTGTCACCAACGTAACCAACTTCGGTGCCTTTGTTGACATCGGTGTGCATCAGGATGGTCTGGTGCATGTGTCTCAGTTGGCAGACCGGTTCGTGGATGATCCACATACGGTGGTGAAGGCTGGTGACATCGTGAAGGTGCGTGTTGTTGAAGTGGACATTGCCCGCAAACGTATCGGTCTGACCATGCGCAAAGACAGCGCAGATGCTCGCGAAAATGCGCGGGAGCGTCAGGCAGAGCGTGGCGGTAACCGTAATCAAGGTGGTGGTCGTCCGGGTGGCGGCAATCGACCGAATGGTGGCAACCGCGGTGGTGGGCCACGTGGTGGTGGCCGTGGAGGCAACAAGCCTGCGGATAACGGCGGTGGTGCAAACAACGCCATGGCTGCAGCGCTGGCGGCGGCGTTCAACAAGCCGAAGCGATAAGTTCGCTCTTAAATTGAGTTTCAAAGAGTCCGCCGGTTCTGCTGGCGGGCTTTTTTGACGGCTGAAATGCAGTTATTTTAAATAAATTTTATTTGCTTTGAATTGGGTGGTTGGAGCGAAGATCTGGCAAAGCTTATGAAAATCATATGGTTGTATGCTTTATCGAGTTTTTGGTTTCTGATCTTCAATTTTATGTAATCGGCTCCTGTGCTGAATCTGACAGTTAGATTTTCTCTCGCCATTACTATTGATTTTGAGAGATTATTTCTAGTTTAGGTTGTGTAATGGGAGGTTCAGGTGCCGACGTTTAGTTCGCTTGTTCATTGTCTTCGTTCGAATACTGCTGAGACACCTGATGCTGTTAACTTCACAACAGTTAAGAAAGCACAGAAGTACCTTGGTGAGTTTCAAGGGCAAGAAGTGCGTGTGTCTGCGCAGACTTTTGAAGACTTGAAGACGGCGCAGAAAGTCATCTGGCAGACCAAACAGTTGTTGCCTCATGGAGCAGGTAACTTGCCGTCAGACGTCTTTGCTTCGCGCGGTGAGAGCTATCTGCGGGCTAATTATGGGCTGGCGAAAGCATCACAAAATGGCGGTTTAGCAGAGAGTTCTTTGCGTGTGCAGGCCGGAAACTGCTCCGGTCATGCGGAGGTGAGCTATAAGCTTCTGGCGGCATCTGAAACGGAGCGTCCGGTAGCTCGTGTTTCCTCTTCGATGGTTGACCATGCGTTTTGCATGATTGGTGATCCCAGAGATCCCACGCAAGAGGCTGTTGTGGTTGATGCATGGCCGACGTTCCCGGGGGCTTTTCGGCTTCAGGACGGGAAGCAAACGATCATGGGTGAGGCACCAACCGTGGTGTCGTGGACGAAAGCTGGACCAAAACCTTCACTGACGCTGGATATTGAGGGGCTGAAGCCCGTTCCTTTTGAGGAGATTCAGGGTTTCTTCAAGTCACTGGATGTTCCCAGTGACCCGGGGAAGAAACTTGAGCGTTTTATTGTCGAGCAAAATTCCAGATCCAAATTTATGTCTTCACATCTGAGCACCATGGAGAACCCGGCTACGACTTATGTGACGGACTGGACTGCGGATACCGTGCAGGCGGATGAGATAACGGGTGCGTATTTCAATGAGAAGTATGCGGGGCTGAAGGCAGGGAAGAAGCATGGTTTCTGAGAATGTGAACTTCCATCATCTGATGAAAGATCTCATGCGGCAGTACCTGATCAATGAGTACGAAGAGAATGAGGTTTATCAGGTGGATGTTGATGGCCAGTTCAGCATGTACTTTGTGGGGAATGAGCCGGATTACATTAAACTGCTGGTTCGGGTTGAGCGTGAGGTCATTCATGAAAGCCTGAGTGATGGCAATCTGCTGATGCTGAACTTGCCCGATGTTTCGGGACATCCGATCATCGTCGGGCAGGGGGAAGATGGCTCCGTGGTGTTGTGGTCTCGCCTAGCGCTGAGCGGGTTGGCCCTGCCGGATCTGCTGGAGAGCGTTGACGCGTTAAGCTCTGCTGCTTCTTCCCTCGCTGCATAAACGAGGTTTTTTGCGCTTCACGTTGGCGGATTAACAGACTGGTATCTCTTTTGTTTGGAGATGATTGAACTTAAGCGCAAAACAAGCGACAACCATCAGACTGCGATAATATGCATGTGTGATGAGTGGAGCTAACTTGTCGACGGATCCTCGTATACACTTCAGAGCGGTAGATGTAGCGCGCCGGTATATTGATCGGGCAATGGACCTGCCTGATGGATATGTTGAGCGTATCTTTCTGGAGTTTGATGCCGAGCGGATCATGCGCTCAGCTGAGGCTGCTGATCAGCGGCAGAAGGAAGCGTATGGCACGCTGCCCCTGCATGGTGTTGCGGTCTCTCTTAAGGATCTGTTTGATGAGTTTGGCATTGTCACCAGTGCGGGCTCTTCTTTCCTGCGCAATCGGGCTCCGGCCTGCGAAGATGCCAAGGTGGTTTCTGCGCTGAAGGCTGCCGGGGCTTTCACATGTGGCCGTACCAATATGAGTGAGTTGGCCTTCACCGGGCTGGGGCTCAATCCTCACTTTGGATCTCCCGAGAATATTCTTGATGCACTGCGTATTCCTGGTGGGTCTTCCTCCGGTGCGATGGCGAGTGTTGGGCTTGGGCTGTGTGATGCGGCACTGGCGACGGATACGGGCGGGTCTGTGCGCATTCCGGCTGCTCTGAACAGCCTTTATGGGTTCAAACCGACGCGTGCGGCGATCTCTACCAAGGGCGTTTTCTCGATTTGTCCCTCGTTTGATACGGTCGGCTTTATTGCACGATCGCTGCATATGTGTACCCGATTGCATGCGGTGCTTTCCGGGCAATGTCTTGTACCACGCAAGATCAGCAGCCTCGATGGCTTGCATGTGGGGCTGGTTGCTTCGCCTTTGGCTGAGGGACTGGACACGCAGGTGAGTGCAGATTTTGATCGTGCGATGCTAGCGATCCGGGATGCCGGGGCCATCATCGCCCCAGTTTCAGAGCCAGCTTTGTGTCACAGCACGACGTGTCTTGGTACGATCTGTAGTTACGAAGCGACTGCGTTGGTTTCCGGGTATCTGGAAGGGCTCAAGCAAACTGCCGATCCTTATGTGCTTGAGCGGATCCTTCAGTCTGCTGAGGTGACCAGCAAAGAGATGGAAGAGGCGCGGTCCAAGCGGGTGGAAGCTATTCGGGCCTTTAAGGAGATGGCAGGCAAGTTTGATATTCTGATTGCACCGACTGTGCCAATCATTGCGCCGATGCTGAGTGACATTGACAGCAATCTGGAGAAAATTGGTTCTCAGCTTTCGCAGAACACGCGGGCGGTGAACTGGGTGGATGGTTGTGCTGCGACCATTCCGATGAACACCTATGGCACACCGGGTACGGGTTTGATGCTGTTTGGGCGCGCCGGAAGTGACTGGCATGTGCTTGAAATGGCAAGCCTGATTGACAAGGTGATAGCTCCTGCGCGAGTAAAGGCGTGAGTTGAGCGCATTCCTGCCCGAAAATCGGAACCACATTGAGGCGTGCGCTGCATTGCAGGAGATATGCGGCTGTGACCAGCGCGAAAAAGATACTTATTTACATTGATGCTGATGCTTGCCCCGTCAAAGACGAGGTCTACAAGGTTGCGGACCGCTATCGCCTGAAGGTGTTTGTTGTTGCCAACAGCTTCATCAACACACCGCGCGACATGGATGTTGAGCGGGTGATTGTGCCGGATGGGCCTGATGTGGCGGATGATTGGATTGCTGAGCGCGCTGTGCCGGGTGATATCGTCGTAACCCAGGACATTCCGCTGGCTGACCGTGTTGTGAAGGCTGGTGCAATTGCCCTTTCGCCAAAAGGGAAGGTGTTTGATGAGGCGTCCATCGGCATGGCTCTGGCAACACGTAACCTAATGGAAGACCTGCGCAGCTTTGGGGAGCAGACAGGTGGGCCGAGGCCGTTCTCTCAGAAAGATCGCTCGCAGTTTTTGCAGAAGATGGACCAGATTGTACAGCAGTTGAAGCGTCAAGGCTTTGCTGTTTAAGGAAGAGGCTCTCTTTCCTTATGTAAGAGTACGGCGTTGATGCATTAGCTTGGTGTAAGTGGTGTCCGCCGTGCTGTAAGCCTCTTTGTCGACAAAGTTGCGCGGTTTTCTGATGATCTATTTTCGATAGATGTCAGGTTATTCCTCTATGCCAGTCCTTAATGTGCGCACCTCTGTTGCCATTGGCCTTGTTGCGCTTTTTTCATTCTCCGCCCCCTCTGCATTTGCCAAGTGGAAGAACCCTGCTGACCGGTATGCTGAGGCCTACAAGCAGTATCTGGGGGCGTCTTGCCCGATTGCTAAAGATGGCATGAAGCACTTTGTCTATTTTGCCAGAGACCGTGAGGCGATTAAGGATCATCCGTTTCTTGATCATGCTCGGTTTGAGGGCGCGCAGATCATGTATCCTTGGCGGGAGCTTGAGAAAGGTGAGGGGGACTACGATTTCTCCCTGATTGAGGCTGATCTTGCCTATCTTCAGTCCAAGGGGAAGACACTCTTTGTCCAGCTTCAGGATGCTTCGTTCAATCCGAGCTATGTACCTGTTCCCGATTATCTTTTAGCGGATGCCTATGCTGGCGGGGCTGTTCAGCAGTTTGATGATGACAACCGTGCCGAAGGCTGGGTTGCGAAGCGCTGGAACAGCAAGGTGCAGGAGCGGTTTGCCAAGCTGCTTCAAGCGCTTGGAGAGGCCTTTGATGGGCGGATTGAAGGGATCAATCTGCAAGAGTCCGCGATTGGCGTTTCCAAAGAGCAAGACCAGCAGTTTACGCCAGCTAAGTATGCTGATGGACTGAAGCACAACATGTCCTCCATGAAGGCTGCGTTCGCCACCTCGGTGGTGATGCAGTATGCCAACTTTATGCCGGGTGAGTGGCTTCCCTTTGAGGACGAAGGCTATCTGAAGTCAGTCTATGAACATGGCGAGAGCATTGGCGTTGGTCTGGGCTCACCGGATCTTATGGTCAAGCGCAAGGGGCAGCTGAACCACCCAATCGCGATGATGCACGAGCGGGACTACACCGCCCCCCTTGGCATCGCTATTCAGGACGGCAACTACACGGGCCGCACCGGAACGACCGAAGTGATTGACAGCAAACAAAACATTGTCCCCCTGTTGCACGCGTTTGCGGAGGATTTTCTGAAAGTGGACTACATGTTCTGGGTCAATCAGGAGCCATATTTTGAGAAGGACGTTCTTGGCTGCTTTGAGTAGGTGCTGAGGAAGCTAGTGGTGGCGCGTTTGTGGTTATGGATCCCGGCTCGGTGGCCGGGATGACACCGGAATGGCGCTTCTAACGTCATGCCGGATGGAGCGGAGTGGAGATCTGGTATCCAGTGTTGGGGAGCCTCCTGCATTGAATGCTGGTTGATGGTGGTCAGGATACGAGGGCTCCAGAAAACTTATCCCCCTTGCCAGTTTACGGCTTTATCTTTGTTGTGTGCCTACGCAATCGGGCCGGGGTGGACCGTCCATCTCGCGGCGTGGGCGGGGTTGGGCTTTCGGGAGAAGTAACGCATCTTTCGGTTGTCCGGTGGAACCGATTTTTAGGCGTGACCGCATGGTCTGGGAGGAAGGGCCCAAGTCTGAAGGGCATCAAGCGGTGGCATTTACTGGTCAGAGCGGCAAATGTCAGAGGCAAAGAGCTTTTGCTTTTGGAGAAATCCGTTGCGAGGGCAGCTTTGTCTTTCCAGGAAACTGGCCATCGTGTCTTTCAGGATAAGAGGCGATGTTGTCCATATTAAAAGACCCGAGCGAGGCGACCAGCTGTTGCCGAAGACTCATTTCTAACAAGTAGCGCAGGCTCAGCCTGTTCGTCTTGCTCCACCCGCCTTGCGGGGACTTTCAGCCTCACCACTGCATGGGATGTCATGCGGTGCTGTTCGTGTTCGTACAGTTTGGTTGGCAAGCTGGCTGCAAAAGAAAACGGGCCCCGAGAGGCCCGTTTGCAAATCTTTTTGGGTGAGGCTTATTCGCCGCCGCGGTTGTCGCGGAAGCTTTTGCCACCGCCTGGCTTGTTTTCGCCGCGGCCACGACCACGACCTTCGCCATCACGATCACGACGACCGCGGTAACCGCCGCCTTCGCCACCACGACCACGGCCACGACCTTCGCCGCGTCCGCCTTCGCCACGGTAACCACCGCCGCCACCGCCACGGTGGTTGCGACGACCGCCTGGACGACCGCTGCTTCCACGCTCAGGATTGCCTTCGATACGGGTGATGGTGATTGATTTTTCACCAGTGCCGTTTTCTTTGACGGTTTCCTGGAACTTGTCAGCGAGTTTTGCGTCGAGCTCGAAGCGGCTGTCTGCATCAAAGATGCGGATGGAGCCGATGTCTTTTTTGGTGATGTGACCTGCACGGCAGATCATTGGCAGGAGCCAACGAGGTTCTGCGTTGTGCTTGCGGCCAACGTTGAGGCGGAACCAAACACCGTTGTCGAAGTCTTTACGTGGCTTGCGCTCACGGTCTTCGAAGGAGCTTGCCAGCAGTTCTTCCGGTGCAGGCAGGCCCTGATGGATCTGGCGCATGTAAGCGGCTGCGATCTGTTCTGGTGTGAACTTCTCAAGAAGCTCCTGAACCATTGGCAGATCTTCTTCGCTTGGTGCTTCCTGCAGATCGGTAGACGCAAGGATGCGCTCACGGTCTTTGTCGCGAATTTGCTGTGCTGTTGGTGCTGGACCCCATTCTGCTTTCACTTTCGCAAAGCCGAGAAGGCGCGTTGCGGAGCGGCGGCGGGTGTGTGGCACAACCAGCGTACAAACGCCCTTACGGCCTGCACGACCGGTACGACCGGAGCGGTGCAGCAGGGTTTCTGCGTTGTTTGGTAGGTCTGCGTGGATCACGAGATCCAGGTTTGGCAAGTCGATGCCGCGTGCTGCGACGTCGGTTGCCACACAAACGCGGGCACGGCCATTACGCATTGCACCCAGCGCATGGTTACGTTCAGCCTGGCTCAACTCACCGGAGAGCGCCACAACTGCGAAACCACGGTTGCCGAGGCGTGCGGAAAGGTGTTTCACCATCTCGCGGGTGCCGCAGAAGATGATGGTGTTCTGTGCTTCGTAGAAGCGCAAGACGTTGATGATTGCGTTTTCGCGGTCGTTGGGAGCGACCTGCATTGCGCGGTATTCAATGTCTGCGTGCTGTTCGCGATTGGTTACAGTGGAAATGCGCTGTGCATCCCGCTGGAAACGCTTCGC
Source organism: Pseudovibrio sp. SCP20 (assembly GCF_057774105.1). NCBI lineage: Bacteria > Pseudomonadati > Pseudomonadota > Alphaproteobacteria > Hyphomicrobiales > Stappiaceae > Pseudovibrio > Pseudovibrio sp. SCP20. The sequence goes on from NZ_JBYMDH010000008.1 coordinate 66,192, forward strand.
GAGGCTTTCGATCTGCGGAGGAACAGTTGCAGAGAACAGCAGAGTGCGGCGTTCTTCTGGTGCTGCGTCGAGAATAAATTCAAGGTCTTCGCGGAAACCGAGGTCCAGCATTTCGTCCGCTTCGTCGAGCACAACAGTGCGCAGAGCGGAGGTGTCAAAAGAACCGCGTTCAATATGGTCACGCAGGCGGCCTGGGGTGCCGACTACGATGTGCGCGCCTGCAGAAAGATTGCGGCGTTCACGGCGCATGTCCATACCACCCACACAGGTGGTGATACGAGCTCCAGCTTCGCCGTAGAGCCATTCCAGTTCTTTGGAGACCTGGATTGCCAGCTCACGGGTTGGCGCAACACACAATGCAAGAGGTTCGTTTGCCCGGCCCATACGCTCTTCGTCACCCAGCAGTTCCGGCGCAATTGCGATGCCGAATGCAACGGTTTTACCAGAGCCAGTCTGAGCAGAAACCAAAAGGTCTTTGCCTTTCAGCTCTTCATCAAGAACGGCGGTCTGGACCGGGGTGAGAGACGTGTATTCGCGCTTTTCTAGTGCGGTAGAAAGCGCCGGGGAAACCCCTTCAGGTATCGTCATTTAGTATTTCTTTCGAGGAGGGTCATTATCTGTAAAGCAAGAGCTTTGTTGCCCTACCCATCGCTTCCGCTCACTCATGGACCGTAACGGGGAGATCATGAGGCGGCAAATGGCAAGCGAGCTCTTTTCTTCGTGGGCCTTGTAGTCTGCCTAGCTGAAAAGGTCAATGAAATATGAAAAATAGATATGAAAGATGCATGTAAGTTGGCTGTATTTGGGCGTTTAGAAGGACCAGGTAATGGGGAGGTTGATTGCTCTGGCGAAGTCCTGACATTGTTTTGCTCCCTCAGGAAATGAGGCTTTGGTGTTGAATGTGCTGCTGGGGCAGCTGAGCATTTTGACTTCTGGCTTTGGCAAGGTGGCGGTGTGATTGCTTTGAGCGTTTGCCTTTTTGGAAAGGCAGAACTAAAGAGAGGCAACAACAATGCGGAGGCACAATGGGTCAGCTCTCAAACTTCTTTAGCGACATACCATCCTGGGTCGGTGTGATCCTGCTTGTGGTGTTTGTGCTGAGCGGTCGCCTGTTCCGTGATGCCTGGAAAGGCCAGACTGGTCGCTGGAAGCTTAAGTGTTGGGTGTTTGGTCTGCTGGCGCTTGTCAGCTTCTGCCTGATGGTGTTCGGCGTCTTCGATTTTGGCTGGGCGAACAGATAATCTTCTGATTGCAGAAAACTAGTTTTAAGACCCTTGGTTTATGGTGGTATACTCATGGCATTGGCCAGCCGCATGAACCGATGGGAGCCAGAAGTTATGTTTTCGAAACCGTCACTGCTCAGACGAGGGATCACAGCCAAGTTGTTTGGACTGGCGTTTGGGCTTCTGTGTCTCTACCTCATTGCCTGGCTTAATCTGAATGTATCGTTTGTGGTTCAGTTCGGTCTGATCCTCTGGTGCATTACGCTTGGTGGTCTTGTTGCGCTGATTGGTGTGATCAACTATCACCCGCTGCTCAAGTCGAGCATGCCGAGCTGGTTCTCCGGCGGTTTTATCTGCGGATGGATGAACTTACTGCTCTGGTTGATTGGTGGAGATAGCCTGACATCTATCGGGCAGGGGATCTTTCCGACACTGGGAAGCTTGTTCCTCGGGATCGGCTTTGTCGCTATTGGTGTTGGCTTTGGGATCGTGGCCGGTTTCTTTGCCAAGCTGATTGGCGGTGAAGGGCCGGATGCGGCGCGGGATTACACAGCCGACAAATAGCAGGCATGAAAAAGGGGCCGTGTGGCCCCTTCGGATTTGCTGAAATGGAGTGCAGTTAAGCTGCGCTTTGCTCTTCCATCGCCTGTTTGCGTTTGCAAGGCTGCAGCTTTTCACGCAGCGGGCTGTTTGGATCAATCTCACGCTTACAGACGACGCAATGGTCTGCGCCTTCAATAGCGTTCAAGCCGCCGCAGCTGCCAGTGATTGGCTTGTTTCTGAAAACGGCGCCAATTGCCATTCCTGCTACGATCAGGATCAGCATGACAAACGCGATGATGAAAGTTGCCATTTCGATATTCCGTTATTTCTCTGCAGACTGCTCGAATTTTCTAAACGCGCTGGAAGACCGGGTGATGAAGTGGTCCCCTTCACGAACGATGAAAAATGCGGCAATCCCTTCACGCTCTGCCAGAGCCATGCCGCGCTTGTCTCCCATTGCCAGGAGAGCTGTTGCCAGACCGTCAGCGCGCATCGCATTGTCAGCAATTACAGTTACTGATGCAAGTTTATGCGTCACAGGACGCCCTGATGCAGCATCAATAATGTGTGAGAAGCGCTTGCCGTTGACTTCCTTATATATGCGATAGTCGCCGGAGGTTGCCATGCCTTTATCGCTGATACGAACGATTTGCTGAACTGTTCGCGTTGCGGAATCCGGCTTTTCGATGCCAACGACCCAAGGTTCATTCTTGGCGTTGTTGCCTTTAGTGACCAGATCGCCGCCGATTTCTACGAGGTATTCGTTGATGCCGTTTTGCTCCAGAACGGAGGCAACTTTGTCAATGCCGAAGCCCTTTGCAATTGCGGAGAGGTTCACGGAGGTGTCCGTGTTGACCTTGCGCAGAGCCGGAGGATCGGTCTCGAACTCAAGCATGGTGCTCATGCCGACGGACTCGAGTGCCTCGCGGATTTCAAGTGGGCTTGGCTGCGGAGGAGTGTCCTGCTTGGTGCCGAAGCCCCACAGCTCGATGAGCGGGGCGAGGGTGACGTCAAAGTAGCCGCCCGTCAGATTATGGATGCGCAAAGCTTCCTGCATCACGATGCTGAAATCGCGGGAGATTGGCGTCCATTCGGTGCTGGTGGAGCGGTTAAAACGGCTGATCTCTGAGTTTTTGTCCCAGTTGGACATGGCCTTGTTGACGCCGACGAGAGCATCATCGACCTGCTTTTGCAGCTCCTGCTGAGTTACAGAAGACGACCCTTTGATGGCTTTGACATTAAATGTTGTGCCCATGGTTTTGCCGTGAAGTACGATTTCTTCGCGGCTTTTGTCATTGGGTACACATGCAGTGACAAAGATGAGTACGAGAGCTGTAATGAGGAAGCGCATTTCGGCCTCAGAGTTTTTTCATTTCCCCGCGTAATCGGCTTATTCTGGTTTTCTGTCAAGTTAAATAGGGGGAGGTTACTGCCGCGACCAAGATCAGCATTAGTTGAAGATGAAGAAAGTCGTAGGTGGTACTACGTGCATGTGAAAAGTTCGGGGAAAACTTATTTGAGATAAAATTTTCGCGAAACACCCTTATTGCCGTTGCGTCAATATCACGAATCCCTATTGAAATTTGCGGTATATCAGGGTATTGGCCCGCATAAATCCGTAGGAATAGCTGACCGCGGCACACTTTAATGGTATGCGGGCGGTTACTCCTAACCGGAGCCACGGATGAGTTACGTTCAGCAATGCTCGGGCTTTGTTGCTGAAAATGCGATCTGTGGGGGGATTTATCTCGGTTCGACTTGCCAAAGTCAATAATCCGCATGCGCGGCATTTTGTACGTAGCAGAATGACTTAGCATCACTTACCCGTAGATATCCCGTGAACATCTAGTGGTTTGCCCTATAAGAAGCCTGACAGGGTAAGGGATGAAGATTACAAAAGGATTGGATCTGCCGATCACCGGTGCTCCGAACCAAGAGATCCACAAGGGTCAAGAGGTTCGTCGTGTTGCCGTGAATGGTGGAGATTACAACGGGTTGAAACCGCGTATGCTGGTTGCTGAAGGCGATCGCGTCGTAAAGGGTCAACCACTTTTCATCGACAAACGCTCTCCTGAAATCAACTATGTTGCTCCGGGTGCTGGTGTCGTTGAAGCAGTCAATCGTGGTGCACGTCGCGTTCTGGAAACCATCGTTATCAAATTGGACGATGGCAACGAAGAACAGGTCGCTTTCTCAAAGTTTGAAGCTGGCGCTTTGGCAACTCTGGACGCAACTGTCGTTCGTGAGCAACTTGCCAAGTCTGGTCTTTGGACAAGCTTCCGCACCCGCCCATACTCCAAGGTTCCGGTTTTTGAAACGCAGCCGCGTTCCATTTTCGTAACTGCGATGGACACCAACCCGCTTGCAGCGGATGCTGGTGTGATCATCAATGCGAATGCTGGCGCGTTTGAAGCAGGGCTTCAGGTTGTCTCTAAACTGACCGATGGCCGCACATTCGTCTGCCACAGCCCTAAGGACAAGCTCCCAGGTGCTGATGTTGCTGATGTGCAGATGGAAAGCTTTGAAGGTAAGCACCCAGCAGGTAATGCGGGTACACACATTCACTTCCTCGATCCGGTCAACGAGAACAAGACAGTCTGGACCATCGGTTATCAGGATGTCATCGCAATCGGTAACCTGTTCCTGACAGGTGAGCTGGATGTTTCCCGCGTTGTTTCTGTTGCTGGCCCGCTGGCGACCAAGCCGCGTCTGCTAACAACTCGCGTTGGCGCTGATCTGACTGAGTTGCTAGCTGGTGAAACTCTTCCGGGTGTTCCTGCTCGCGTGGTTTCCGGCTCTATTCTCTCCGGCACGATTGCCGAAGACCAGTTTGCCTTCCTTGGCCGTTACCACACTCAGGTGACGCTGATGGAAGAAGACCGCAAGCAAGACGTTGTTGGCTGGGTTCGCCCATTCATGACCAAGTGGTCTAACCTTAATGTGCATCCTTCCGGTTTCTTCCGCAGCAAGCTGAAGTTCCCGTTTGGTACCAACAAGAACGGCTCCATCCGTGCGATCGTTCCATTGGGTACTTATGAGAAGGTAATGCCGCTCGATGTTCTTCCAACTCAGCTGCTCCGTGCCCTGATGGTGCTGGACACTGACATGGCGCAGAAACTTGGTGCTCTGGAGTTGGACGAAGAAGATTTGGCGCTATGCACCTTCATCTGCCATTCCAAGAATGAATACGGAGCTGCGCTGCGTGCAAATCTTGATAAAATCGAGAAAGAGGGCTAACCCGTGAGCTTGCGCGATAAGTTTGATCGTATTGCGCCGCTCTTTGAAAAGGGTGGCAAATACGAAAAGTTCTACGCCGTCTATGAGATGGTGGATACTTTCATCTACACTCCAAAAACTGTGACCAGCGTTGCGCCGCACGCTCGTGACCATGCTGACCTTAAGCGTGTCATGACCTACGTTGTGCTGGCGACGATCCCTGCGATCCTGTTTGGTATGTACAACACCGGCATGCAGACAAACTCTGCACTGGCTGCGATGGGCATCACCGAGCCAGCTGGCTGGCGTGCTGCGATCCTGTCTCTGCTGGGTATCGGCTTTAATCCGGACAACATCTTCGCCAACATGGCGCATGGTGCTCTGTACTTCCTGCCAATCTACATCGTAACACTCGGTGTTGGTGGTATCTTCGAAGTGCTGTTCGCCATTGTGCGTGGCCACGAAGTGAACGAAGGCTTCTTCGTTTCTTCCATGCTCTACACGCTGATCCTTCCAGCTTCCACTCCGCTGTGGCAGGTTGGTCTTGGTATCGCGTTTGGTGTGGTTATCGGCAAGGAAGTGTTCGGTGGTACCGGCAAAAACTTCCTGAACCCGGCGCTTGTTGGTCGTGCGTTCCTGTACTTCGCTTATCCGGCAGCAATGTCCGGTGATGCGGTGTGGACGCCAGTTGACGGCTTCTCTGGTGCGACTGCACTGGGTGTTGCTGCTGCTGACGGCATGCAGGGTCTCGCTGCGAACGGCATCACCTGGACCAGCTCTTTCATCGGCACCATTCAGGGTTCCTTTGGTGAGACTTCCACGATTGCAATTGCAATCGGCGGTGTGTTCCTCGTGACCACGGGTATCGCGAACTACCGTCTGATTGTTGGCTGTCTGGCTGGCATGATCGGCTTTAGCTTACTGCTGAACCTGATCGGCTCCGACACCAATCCAATGTTTGCAATGCCTTGGTATTGGCACCTTGTCACTGGCGGCTTCATGTTCGGTCTGGTGTTCATGGTGACTGAGCCGGTGACGGCTGCAATGACCAATCCGGGCCGCTACATCTATGCTGCGCTGATTGGCGTGATGTGTATCCTGATCCGTGTCATCAACCCAGCCTTCCCTGAAGGTATGATGCTGGCAATTCTGTTCGGCAACATCTTCTCCCCGCTGATCGACTACTTCGTTGTGAAGGCGAACATCACACGGAGGATGAAGCGCCATGCCTAATGCTGAAAACACAACAGCTCCAACAGGTCTGTGGGCGCGCTTCAACGCGATGCCTTTGGACTCTGCACCGCGCACGATTACCGTTGCTGTGGTTTTGTGTCTGATCTGTTCCATGATTGTTTCCGGCGCTGCGGTGATGTTGAAGCCACAGCAGGAAATCAACAAGACACTGGATAAGAAGACCAACATCCTCAAGGTTGCTGGCCTCTACCAGGACGGTATCGATGTTGAGAAGGCATTTGGTGCATTCGAACCTCGCCTTGTTGATGTTGCGACCGGCAAGTTTTCTGATGCGGAAGACGCTGCGACCTATGACCAGCGTGTTGCTGCGAAAGATCCAGCTCGCTCCATCGCTCTGGCAAACGATCCGGCATCCATCAAGCGTCAGGCAAAACTGGCTTCTGTTTATCTGCTTCGTGATGATGCGGGTAAAATCGAACGCATCGTTTTGCCGGTTCACGGTTACGGCTTGTGGTCCACGCTTTATGGCTTCATCGCATTGAATGCTGATGGCAATGAAGTGTACGGCCTGCGTTTTTACGCTCACGGCGAGACTCCTGGTCTCGGCGCTGAAGTAGACAATCCAAAATGGATGGCTCAGTGGCCTGGCAAGCTGGTTTATGGCGATAACGGCGCAGTTAACATTGGCGTCGGCAAAGCTGCTCCAGCAGGTATTGATGGCTCCAAACACCACATTGACGCGATTGCAGGTGCAACGCTGACCTCCCGTGGTGTCGACAACCTCGTCAAATTCTGGATGGGCGAGCAGGGCTTCAAGACCTTCCTCGACAATCTGAAAAAAGGAGAGGCGTAATGGCTGGCAAAGACTTCTCCATGCTCAAGGACCCGTTGGTCGATAACAACCCGATCACGCTTCAGGTTCTTGGCATCTGTTCCGCACTGGCGGTAACGTCCTCTCTGAAAGTTGCGTTTGTGATGGCGATTGCGGTGACGCTGGTGACAGCGTTCTCCAACTTCTTCATCTCCATTCTGCGTAACCAGATCCCGTCTTCTATCCGCATTATCGTGCAGATGGTGATTATTGCGTCTCTCGTTATTCTGGTTGACCAGATCCTGAAGGCGTATCTCTATGAGATTTCCAAGACGCTTTCCGTGTTCGTTGGTCTGATCATCACCAACTGTATCGTGATGGGGCGCGCTGAAGCATTTGCAATGAAGAACCCACCAATCCCATCTTTCCTTGATGGTATCGGTAACGGTCTGGGTTACTCCCTGATCCTGCTGCTGGTTGGTGTAGTTCGTGAGCTGTTCGGCTCAGGTTCCCTGTTTGGTGTTCAGATCCTTGAAACCGTCAATAACGGTGGCTGGTACGTGCCAAACGGTCTGCTGCTGCTGCCTCCGTCCGCGTTCTTCGTGATTGGCTTGCTGATCTGGGCATTCCGTACCTGGAAGCCTGCGCAGGTTGAGAAGCGCGAATATAAAATCATGGAAACTGAGGGAGCTCACTGATTATGGAAGGGCTTCTTTCCCTCGCCGTAAAGGCGATCTTTATCGAAAACCTTGCGCTCTCCTTCTTCCTTGGGATGTGTACGTTCCTTGCCGTTTCCAAGAAGGTTGAGACTGCGCTGGGTCTGGGTATCTCAGTTGTTGTTGTGCAGGCTCTGACTGTGCCAATCAACAACCTGCTCTACACCACGCTGCTGAACGAAGGCGCGCTGGAGTGGGCTGGTCTTGAAGGTACTGACCTGCGCTTCCTGGGGCTGATCTCTTACATCGGCGTTATCGCTGCTGTGGTGCAGATCCTTGAAATGTTCCTCGATCGCTATGTACCTGCGCTTTACAACGCGCTGGGTATCTTCCTGCCGCTGATCACTGTGAACTGCGCCATCATGGGTGGTTCTCTGTTCATGGTGGAGCGTGACTACAATCTGGCAGAGTCCTCCGTTTACGGTGTTGCTTCCGGTATTGGTTGGGCGCTTGCGATTACTGCAATGGCTGGTGTGCGTGAAAAGCTGAAGTACTCTGACGTTCCTGATGGATTGCAGGGTCTTGGCATCACCTTCATCACCGCTGGTCTGATGGCTATGGGTTTCATGGCTTTCTCAGGCGTGAAGCTGTAAGGGAGACGAGCAGATGCAAGACTTTACCTGGGGCATTACGCTCTTCACTCTGATCGTGCTTGCGCTGGTGATCGTCATTCTCATGGCGCGCAGCAAGCTGGTTGCTTCCGGCGACGTTAACATCGAAATCAACGGAGAGCGCACCGTTTCCGTTCCTGCGGGCGGTAAGCTGCTCAACGTTCTGGCTGACCAGAAGATCTTCGTTCCTTCCGCCTGCGGTGGCGGTGGTACCTGTGCTCAGTGCCGCGTGAAAGTGCACGAGGGCGGTGGTTCCATTCTGGCAACTGAAGAAAGCCACATCACCAAGCGTGAAGCACGCTGTGGTGACCGTCTTTCCTGTCAGGTTGCTGTGAAGCAGGACATGAAGATTGAAGTGCCTGAAGAAGTGTTCGGCGTGAAAAAGTGGGAGTGTACTGTTCGCTCCAACGAAAACGTTGCGACCTTCATTAAAGCGCTGGTTCTGGACCTGCCAGAAGGTGAAGACGTGAACTTCCGTGCTGGTGGTTACATTCAGATTGAAGCGCCTGCGCACAAGCTGAAGTACACCGACTTCGACATCGAAGAGCAGTACCGCGAAGATTGGGACAAGTTCAATCTGTGGCAATATGAGTCTATCGTGGACGAGCCAGTTGAGCGTGCTTATTCCATGGCGAACTACCCGGACGAAAAAGGCATGATCATGCTGAACGTTCGTGTTGCTTCTCCACCTCCTGGCACCACAGGCATTCCGGCTGGTAAGATGTCTTCGTTCATCTTCAACCTGAAGCCAGGTGACAAGGTGACCATCTCCGGTCCGTTCGGTGAGTTCTTCGCTCGCGAAACTGACAAGGAAATGGTGTTCATCGGTGGTGGTGCTGGTATGGCACCAATGCGCTCCCACATCTTCGATCAGCTGAAGCGTCTTGAGAACCGCGATCGTAAGATCACTTTCTGGTACGGTGCACGTTCCAAGAAAGAGATGTTCTTCGTTGAGGACTTCGACCAACTAGCGAAAGAGTTCCCGAACTTTACATGGCATGTGGCGCTTTCTGATCCACAGCCAGATGATGACTGGGACGGTTACACCGGGTTCATTCACAATGTGCTCTACAACGAGTACCTGAAGGACCACGCTGCGCCAGAAGACTGCGAGTACTACATGTGTGGTCCTCCAATCATGAACCAATCCGTGATCAACATGCTGCTTGATCTCGGCGTGGAACGTGAAGACATCATGCTGGACGACTTCGGCGGCTAACCGCTGAAAGTACTGCGAGAATTAAAAGACCCGGTGTCGAGAGGCGCCGGGTTTTTTGTTGCCTTAGGGGAAGTGTGTGAGATAATGCAATCTGTAGTTATATTGATTGGATAATTTATGGATACTTTGCAGGTTAGTTTACTCAGATATGCAGGCAGATTTGCTGCGATTTACGTTCTCATTAAGGTGGTTCTATTTGCGGCACTCCTGATTGCGCTACAATTTTTCCAGACAGAGATTCCCTTAAAGCATGTTGCTTTTGTAGTTCCGTTAGTCACAGCGATGCTTGTTGGGCAAAGGTTGTTCAAAAGAGAGGGCGTTCGCCTGATAGGAGGGAAGCTCCATAAGCTAACGGGTTTATGTCTTTTGATCATTATCGCTATAGATGCACCTCTTGGCTATCTGGCGTTCCCAGATATCGAAGGCCTTTCTGACATTATGGGACTAATAATTGGTCTTGTATTGTTCTTTGCCTTTCTGGCTTATTGGTCCATTTACTTTGGATACAGAATTGGGTTTGGAACAGCTGAGAAAGAAGCTGCCAAGCGTGATGAACGTAATGCTGGTTGATGAATAATGAAGGCTGAAGATACTATATTAAAATCAAAGCAATTTTCTAGAACTCATCATGTGCTGCTCTTCGCAGCTATCTATTTTCTATCTGTGCTTACATGGCTGAATATTTCACCCATAATTGGGCTGAACTTAAACTTGAATACGTTTAGTGCTGAGGTCTTGTACTTGCTTGCTGGTTTTTTAGCGGTGGCTTACGCCTATATTCTGGTTAGAAAACAGCGACGTCAGATCAGCGGTTTGAGTTTTGGGGTTTTCGCTGCTTTGTTTGCAGTTTTCGCTTTGTTGATGAGAAAAGCATGCATTGCCTTACAATTTAAGCTGCTCCAAGCATATTTTTCACATGGTCAATTGCAAGAAGTGGCGCTGTTGCTGAATGAACCCGTTCCTGTGGCCAGTGGAATTAGTTTCATAATCGAGGCCATGCAGCTTGTGGTGTCTTACTTTGTGTACCTTGTTGTGATTTGGATTGGGCTCTTGTTAGGCGGTTGGGTTGCAGTGAAAAAAGAGCAACGAGAAGTAATCTGATTTTCTCAATAGAGATTGAACTGGAAGATTCATAGTTAGGTTTCTTTCTAATCAGTTCTGTTTTGCTATTGAGTTCTCTAAAATCCGACTGATTGCGTGCGCGTCGCCTAAATGAATTGGGGCCTAGTATGTGGGGTGGTGAATTTTCACTAGGGCCTGACGCGCTTGTGAGCATCTTTTTTCAGGCTCTGACGCTTGTTGCGTGTTTCCTTTGGGATGCTGAACCGTCCAGCAGGGATGCGCTATAGAGGGTTGGGTATGACGCATAACACCGCTTTGCTCATCATTGCATGTCAGAATGACCATTTCCCGGGTGGGAAGTTTGAGTTGCCCAAGCAGATGGAAGCTGCGGGGAATATTGTTGAACTGCTGAAAGATGCGAGGCAGCACCACGAGTTCGTCATTCATATCAAACATGTCTACAAAGATCCTAATTCTCCTTTCATGGCCGAAGGATCATTTGGGGCTGAGATCAATAAGATGGTCTGGCCCAAACAAGACGAGCCGATTGTCACCAAGTACAGTTTTAATGCATTGGAAGGCACCAATCTCAAGCAGTTGCTGACGGAGCACAAGATTGATGATCTGGTCATCTGCGGGTCGATGACCCAGTACTGCATTGTTGAGACAGCGCGTGCCACCATGGATCTGGGGTATCCAGTGACTGTGATTTATGATGCCTGTGCAGCGAGTTGTATGGAGTTCCGTGGGCGTGAGGTCTCCGTTGATGATGTGCAGGCTGCGATCATGGCTTCGCTGATCTTCTCAAATGCATCTGTGGTGTCGACAGATGAATTTCTGACACACCCACACTAAGCAATATGGTTTTGGTAGCCGAACTTCTGACGGTACTGGCCGGGGCTTAGGCCTGTGGTTTTTATGAAGACACGGCGACAGGCGGTTGGGTCGTCATAGCCAACTTCCCACGCGATCTCATTGAATGAGCGTTTGGTTTGCTCCAGTTGTTGGCGGGCTTCAGTGATGCGCAGTTGCTGGAGGTAAGCGTTGGGTGTGTGACCCGTTGCGGTCTCAAAACGGCGCAGGAAGGTTCTGCCGGTGAGGCCAGCTTTCTCTGCCATGTTGGGCACAGTCAGCTTTTGCTTGTAAGCCATCTGCAGCCAGTGCTGGGCTTTGAGGATGGCTTGATCGCCATGGGAGAGGTTGGGATAGAAGCGGCGATAGTTTTTTTGCTCCCGTCCTGCCGGATCTATGAGAAAATGACGGGCGACGTCCAACATGGTTGCGTGGCCTGCAAAGTGATCGATGAGCCTGAGGCCGAGATCGGTCCATGCCATGATGCCGCCGGCGGTGATGACGTCGCCTTCGTCCACGATCATCTTGTCTGTGTCGAGTTTCACAAATGGAAATCGTTCTGCGAAACTCTCTGTAATCGCCCAATGGGTTGTTGCAGGCCTGCCGTCAAGAATGCCTGTTTCGGCAAGTAAGACAGCGCCAACGCAGATGGAGCAGAGGATAGCGCCGTGCTCATGCTGCTGTTTGAGCCATTGGGTTAGACTAGCGGAAACAGTTGGTTGTTGAGCTGCCAGACTGGGAGGGAGGATGACTGCGGAGAACGTGCTGTTCTCCATAGTCGGCAGTTGATCTTGCTGAAGGATCGCAGCCTCTATGCGCGTTGCTTCGCCCTTGTTTGCGGCATTGAGCATGTCAACGAGGCCGTAAACAGCTGAAAGCTGGGCACCCGGGTAGGAGAGGATGCCGATGCGATGATGTTTGTCTGAGTTGCTCATTTGGCGATTATAGCATGTTTTATGTCGTATATGCCAATCGAGGGATAGGAGGATGCGGATTAGGTTGGCTGCATAAGAACAAACCTATGGAGGCATACATGTCTAAGTCAGCACTGGTTATTGTCGATGTGCAGAACGATTACTTTCCAGGTGGAGCCTGGGAACTGAAGGGGCAGGTTGAAGCTGCTCAGAACGTCAAGCGCCTGCTGGAAGACAGCCGCAGCAAAAATACGCCAATCATCCATATTCAGCATGTGATGGAAGCAGGTGATGCGCCGTTCTTCAATAAAGGCACTGAGGGCGTGAAGATCCATGAGACTGTGTTGCCGCAGGGTGGTGAGCCGCTTGTTGTGAAGCAGTTTGCAAACAGCTTCCTTGAGACCAACCTGAAAGAGGTGCTGGACGAGCAGGGCATTGAGCATCTGGTTGTTGTTGGTTCCATGTCTCACAACTGCATTGATGCGACAGTGCGCGGTGCTGTTGATCTGGGTTACACCGCAACCATTATTGATGATGCCTGTGCAACTTTGGACATGGAGCACAATGGCGAAGTGATCCCTGCGAAGTACGTGCATGGTGCCTTCATGGCGTCTCTGGCGTTTGCTTATGGCAAGGTGATCACGACAGACGAACATCTGGCAGGATAAGCGCGCACTTTCAGATGAGTTCAGAAGCCAGCTGTTCAAGCTGGCTTTTGGCGTTGTTAGCTCGGGATTTTATAAAATCTGCTTCTTAAAATCCGGCATGCTTAAACGTGTTGCCCTTATTGTCTGCGCTGAAAAGACCAATAGGACTGAGGTGTGCTTATGCCAAAAAGGGCCCTAATTATTGTCGACTGCCAGAACGATTATTTTCCAGGTGGTGCCTGCCCTTTAGCTGGGCAAGTTGAAGCAGGAAAAAACATTGCCCGTCTTCTGGAGGTGGTTCGCGACAACGACGAGAACGTCATTCATCTCCAGCATATGTATAAAGATAAGTCAGAGCCTTATCTGGTTGAAGGATCTCCCGGGGTCGAGATTAACGAGTGCGCCAAGCCCGTTGATGGGGAGCCGGTTGTCGTTAAAAACTACATGAACGGCTATAAGGATACCAACCTGCAGCAGATCCTTGTTGAGGCAGGTATCGATGAAATCGTGATGTGTGGTTCCATGAGCCAGAACTGCGTGAACGCGACTGCGCGGCAAACTCTGGATCTGGGTTATCCGCTGACGATTATCTATGACGCCTGTGCGACGGAAGACCTTGAGTTCAATGGTGTGAAAGTGCCTGCGGATCACGTTCATACCGCAATGATGGCGTCCTTGCGGTTTGCGCATAGCAACGTGATTTCGACAGATGAGTTCTTAGACACGGTGAATGGAGCGTAATCGACTTTTTTCATGAACAACCTGTAGAGGGGATATGACCAAAAAGGCCCTTATCATCATTGATTGTCAGAATGACTTCTTCCCGGGTGGGAAGTGTGAGTTGGTGGGGCAGGTCGAATCTGCAGCGAACATTCAGCGTTTGCTCAAAGCTGCGCGTGAAAACAAAGATATCGTTGTCCATATTCAGCATTTTTTCAAAGACAAGTATGCGCCCTTCCTGGCTGAAGGAACCATCGGAGCTGAGCTGCATGATAGCTGCAAGCCGGTGGAAGGGGAGCATGTGGTGGTGAAATACACGGCGAACAGCTATCTCAACACCAACCTTCAGCAAATCCTCGAGGATGCCGGGATTGAGGAGATCGTTATCTGCGGGGGTATGTCTCATTTGTGCATTGATGCAGCGGCGCGGGCGACCGTTGATCTGGGGTATCCGATTACCGTTATCTATGACGCTTGTGCAACGTGTGATCTTGAGTTTGAGGGGGAAGTTGTGCCTGCAAAGTACGTTCAGGGGGCAATCATGGCTGCACTTTCCTTCGCCTATGGCAAAGTGATTACTACCGAAGAATATCTGGCTGTCTGAGCGTGGCTGCATGTGTGTGGACCGCTCTTTATAAGGTCTGGCGCTTACCTCTAGATTTTATGAAAAATGCGGGTTTTTCTGGCTCAGTTCCGTCAATCGATATCTATTAGAGTGTTAGTGAACTGCCTGAGACAGGAGGTGTTGAACGGAAAATGACGAGGACAGCGCTGCTGATAATTGACTGTCAAAACGACTTCTTTCCCGGTGGGAAGTGTGAGTTGGAAGGGCAGTTGGAAGCTGCAGGGAACATTCAGATGTTGCTTGCAAATGCACGCGCTCAGGATCAGACCATCGTTCACATTCAGCACCATTTCAAAGAGAAGGATGCGCCGTTCACCGTTGAGGGGACCATCGGAGCGGAGATCCACGACATGGCCAAGCCCTTGCCACATGAGCCTGTGGTGACCAAGTACACCTCCAACATCTTCCTCAATAACAATCTCAAGCAAATTCTGGATGATGAGAATGTTGAGGAGCTGGTGATTTGCGGGTCTATGAGCAAGGACTGCATCGCTGCGGCAGCGCATGCGACGACCGAACTGGGGTATCCGATTACGATTATCTATGATGCTTGTGCAACGCGTGAGCCGGGGGCTAATGACCAGTCGTCGCAGCAGGAGTTTGTACAGGCTGCGATTATGGCTTCGCTGTCGTTCATTTGCAGCAATATCGTCTCAACAACAGAGTATCTGCAGCGCAACTCGATAGCCTGAGGGATTACTCTGCGAGCGTGCTTTCTGGCAGGGCAACGGGTTGGGAGTTGCCGCTGATTTTCTTCAAGCCAATCAGGAATGGACCGATGGCAAGCACCATGAATGTGGCTGCGAGCAGGAACGGTGCACCAGGGTAATAAAGCTCTGCTCCATCAGCTGTGAAGTGGGTGAAGAGCTGGGTCATCATCAGTGTGGAGAGCACCAGTGTAAGGCCGATGATGCTGGTCAATGCGCCTTGCAGACGGCCTTGTTTGTCTTGCGAGACGTGGTGGCTCATCAGGGCGATCATGGCGGGCGGGATCATGGCACCAAGCGCAGCTGGTGGAAGCAGCAGGATGACGGTGAGTGTGTTAGGTGCGAAGGCGAAGCCCAGCAGTGCGATAACGGCGAAGAAGAAGCCGTAGAGAACCGTTTTAGCTTCCCCTTTGCGAGGGATGATCCAGCGGATGAGGCCGCCTTTGACGCTTGAAAAGCCGATGCCGACGATGGCAAGGGAGAGGCCGACCTGTGCGGTGGTCCAGTGGAAGGCTTCGATGGTGTAGTAAGGCCAGATGGCTGGGTATACGAAGTTCGCCATCTCAAACAGGAAGAGGGCGATGAACAGCCACATCAGTACAGGTGTCTGGGCGATGTCCAAAGCCGCCCCAACAGGGTTTGCTCTGCGCCAGCGGATGGCTTTTCGCGCTGCTTTTGGCAGGGTCTCTGGCATATAGAACAGACCGTAGACGAAGGTGATGGCGATCAGGATCGCGGAAATGTAGAACGGTACACGAATGCCGAAGAGGGCGAGGGTGCCGCCAATGACGGGACCAATCACAAAGCCGAAACCGATGGCTGCACCGACCATGCCAAAGCGGGTGGCGCGTTTGCCGTTGTGGGAGATGTCGGAGACGGCTGCGTAAGCGGTGGCGTAGGTAGCGCTGGCCACTCCAGCGAGTAGCCTGCCGATGAACAAGACCCAGAGCGAGCCGGCGAAGGTCATGATCAGGTAGTCGATTGTCAGGACCGCCAGAGAGATCAGCAGTACTGGACGGCGGCCAAAGCGGTCTGAAATTGCACCAACGGCAGGGCCGAAGAGGAACTGCATGGCAGCGTAGCTTGCTGCGATGTAGCCACCCCAAAGGGCTGCATCTGCGATGGTGGTTTGGCTAAGCTCTGCGACCAGTGCCGGGGTCACCGGAATGATCAAACCAGCACCAATCGCGTTCAGCAAAACAGTCCCTGCAATGAAGACAAGGGTATGAAAATCCTGTTTTGACCTGATAGCTTGCAGTGCCGGCAGCATTCTTTTCTCGTTTTTTCGCTAAATGCTATGTAACAAAGCGCTCCAGCAAGTAAAGAAAAAACTCAGCATTTGTGCATATGCCGCAGGTCAAACAGTCGTCATGAAGATTTATTTGCGCCAAGGTGGTGTTTCTTTAGCAAAGAAAGCAGCAATTCCGACTTGCGCCTCAGATGTTTCCCATCTGTCCGCTAGGGCATTTGCTGTGTAGTCAATCTGATCTTCTACCGGCATGCGTGCCAAGTTCTGGCAAAGTGCTTTTGCATCTGCCACGGCACCCGGAGCGCAGTTCAGATAAGCTTCTGCTTCTTTCTGCGTTACTGAGTGCAAGTCCTCGGCTGTTGTCACCAGTGAAACCAGACCCAGATGATGAGCTCTTTCTGCGCCAAAAGGTCGGGCGTTCATGAAGACTTGACGGGCGTGACCTTCACCCAGACGGCGTACAACATACGGGCCGATGGTTGCAGGGATCAGGCCGAGGCGGGTTTCGGTGAGGGCGAACTTGGTGTTGTCGGCTGCGACCACCAGATCGCACACGCTGAGCATGCCAACGCCGCCGCCATAGGCCGGGCCGTGGACGCGGGCGATCAGAGGCTTTTTCATGCTGTCGAGGCGTTTGAGCATGCCTGCCAGACGGTTGGCCTCCTGCATCTTACCGATGCGGTCCTTCTCAGCCTGTGCCTGCATCCATTTGAGGTCGCCACCAGCGCAGAAGGTTTCGCCGTCTGCTGCCAGAATGACAGCGCGGGTTTGCTCGCAGTTGTCCAGCTCTTCCGCTGCTGCTGCAAGTTCGTCCATCATTTCAGCATTCATGGCGTTGTGCTTTTCAGAGCGTGCCAGCCAGAGCGTGGTGATACGGTTTTCGGCTTTCTCGATGCGAATGTTCTTAAAGGTCATGCAGCGGCTGCCTCTTTAATGGAGAGAATGAACTCTTGCGTTTGTTCCAGCTTTTCGATGTCCAGACCGGTGTCGTAGTCCAGCAGTTTTGCCATCTTGGCGACAGCCAGTGTGCTGACGTTGCCTTTGGCACCTGGAGCATACGGGCATCCGCCCAGGCCACCGATTGCGGAATCGAATGTCCGCAGACCCATCTTGATGCTGGACATGATGTTGGCCAGAGCCAGATCCTTGGTGTCGTGGAAGTGGCCTGCAAGCTGTTCAACAGGAACAACCTTCAGCACTGCGTCCAGCATGGCCTCGGTTGTTTCCGGTGTCGCAGCACCGATGGTGTCGCCGAGGGAGACCTCGTAGCAGCCCATCTGTAGCAAGCGTTCGGAGACCATGGCGGTGTTCTCAACCGGTGTCGGGCCATCATAGGGGCACTCGACAACGCAGGAGACGTAACCTCGAACCGGAATGCCGTCTGCTTTTGCGGCTTCCACGATTGGAGCGAACCGCTCGAAGCTTTCTTCAATGGAGCAGTTGATGTTCTTTTGTGAGAAACCCTCAGACGCTGATGCGAAGATCGCAACTTCATCTGCGCCAGATGCTTTGGCGCGCTCGTAGCCTTTGATGTTTGGCGTCAGTGCGGTGTAGCGAATGCCGGGCTTGCGAGTGATGCCTGCAAACACTTCTGCAGCATCTGCCATTTGTGGCACCCACTTTGGCGAGACGAAGCTAGATGTTTCGATCTTCTCAAATCCACATTCGGAAAGGCGGTTGATCAGTTCGATTTTGCTTGCTGTCGGGATCAGCGTTTTTTCATTCTGAAGGCCGTCGCGTGGGCCCATTTCAAAAATGTTTAGTTTCTTGCTCATCGCTGATCAAACCTCCTCGTCGATAGCGCGGGTACGAAGTTCTCTGCGGATCACCTTACCGGTTGTTGTCATTGGCAGGGCTTCGACAAATTCCAGTTCTCTTGGATATTCATGGGCAGCCAAACGCTGCTTAACAAACTCAGAAAGTTCCTTGGCGAGTTCATCAGAGGGCTCAATGCCTTCCTTCAGCACAATGTAGGCTTTGACAATCTCAGTCCGCAGTTTGTCTGGCTTACCGATCACACCTGCCATGGCAACAGCATCGTGTTTCAGCAAGCAATCTTCAATCTCACCTGGGCCGATGCGATAGCCGGAAGATGTGATGACATCATCATCGCGGCCAACAAACTGGATCCAGCCGTCCTTGTCCATCACGCCTTTGTCGCCCGTGATGAGAAAGTCGCCGGAGAACTTCTTCTTCGTGGCTTCCGGGTTGTTCCAGTATTGCAGGAACATAACAGGGTTTGGAGCGCGAACGCCGATGTTGCCGAGCTGACCGGTTTCCAGAATGGTGCCGTTGTCGTCTACGATCTGTACATCAAAGCCCGGCACGGCTTTGCCGGTAACACCCGGACGGGTTTCCATCAGCTCTGCGCAGGTGGAGACAACTAGATTGCACTCGGTCTGGCCGTAAAACTCGCTGATTGTCAGGCCAAATGTATCGCGGCCCCATTGGATCAGTTCAGCGCCAAGGGCTTCACCACCACTGCCGAGAGAGCGGAGAGAATAGTTCCAGCGGTCCTTCGGGTTCTCAACCTGCCGCATCATCTTCAACGCAGTTGGTGGGATGAAGGCATTGCGGATTTTCAGATCCTGCATCAGCTGGAAAGCTGCTTCACCGCTGAACTTCTTAAAGCGACAGGCGACGACTGTAACGCCGTGGTGCAGGCTTGGCAGGAGAACATCAATTAAGCCGCCAATCCATGCCCAGTCCGCAGGTGTCCAGAAGCGGTCACCTTCTTTGGGGAACATGTTGTGCGGCATCTCTACGCCGGGCAGGTGGCCGAGCAACGTGCGGTGTGCGTGCAGTGCGCCTTTCGGCTGGCCTGTGGTGCCGGAGGTGTAGATGATAATGGCTGGATCTTCGGCCTTCGTCTTCACCGGTGTGAAGTCTTCGCTCTGTTCTGCCATTTCTACATGGAGCGAACGGGTGCCGAAGTCAGTGCCCTCGATGTTCAGGATCAGTTCTAGCTCTGGCAGGCTTTCGCGGATCTTTTCAAGCTTCGCAGCGCCTGTGTTGTTGGTGATGAGAGCTTTGGCGCCGGAGTTACCCAGTCGGTACTCCAGTGCTTCTTCGCCAAACAGGGAGAAGAGCGGAATGGAGATGCCGCCGAGCTTGTGAATTGCGATATGGGAGAAGGCTGTCTCTGGTGCTTGCGGCAACAGGATGCCGACACGATCACCGCGAGTGATGCCTTGTGAAACGAGCAGGTTGGCCAGCTGATTGCTCAGCTTTTTCAAGTCACCGAACGTGTAGGTGGTTGTTGGCCCTTCTTCTTCAGCGAAGATGAGTGCTTCGCGGGCGGCATCTTTGTCCGCCCACTTGTCACAGATATCTACGCCAATGTTGAAGAACTCCGGGATGTCCCACTGAAACTTTTCTCGGAGTTCCTCATAGGTATTCGCAGATGGCAACAACGGTTATTCCTCCTCCTCAAGCGTGAGGAGTATAACGCCTTCTTCCACCTGGTCACCTGCGTTCGCCATCACTTCTGCTACCACACCATCACGTGGTGCTTTGAGAGAGTGTTCCATCTTCATGGCTTCAGTTACGATCAGGGTGTCGCCCTCAGATACCTTATCACCCGGCTTGCAGTTTACTGCACGCACGAGGCCAGGCATTGGAGAGGTGATTGCATTACCTGATGCTGCACTGTCGTCCTGCTCTGCCAGATGATCCGGCAGGTCAAAGCGCCATGTCACACCATCAGAGAACAGTGTGAGGCTGGTGTCTTCGACGAAGAAATCTGCAGAGGTGATCTGACCGGAGAAATCCACGCGCATGTGGTTGTTGTCTACGGAGAGGATCTGCAGATCGAATGTCTCACCATCAACCGTCACTGTCAGGCTGCCATCATGATGACGGCTTGCAACAACCTCGGTCACCTCATCACGCCATGAGAGGTGTGCGAACTGCTTTGCAGCGGTCCAGTGACGCCAACCGGTGAGGCTTACCCATGGATCATCATCTACTACGGCAGTCTCAGCTGCAAAGCCAAGCTCGATGAGAGCGGCCATTGCAAAAGCATGCCGGGTTGGGGCTGTTGGTTTGGTGAGAGCTTCCAACTCACGGTCGATAAGACCGGTATCCATCTCACCTTTTGCAAAGCCTTCGTGGTTACACAGGCGATGCAGGAAAGTGATGTTGGTGGTGCAGCCGACTGCGTGGCTCTTTTCCAATGCCAGAGACATCTTAGCCAGAGCGGCTTCACGAGTTTCGCCGTGGCAGATCACCTTTGCGATCATTGGATCGTAGTAAGGGGTGATCGTATCGCCCTTGCGCACACCGCTATCGATGCGGGCAAACAGTTCTGGCAGCTTTAGCTCGTTCAGTGTTCCTGTTGCTGGTAGGAAGCCTGCTTCGGCATCTTCAGCGTAGATACGCGCTTCGAACGCATGTCCGAAGATGGTGAGCTCGTCCTGCATCAGAGGCAGAGTGCCACCAGCTGCTACGGAGAGCTGCCAGTTGACCAGATCTTGACCGGTGATTGCCTCGGTCACAGGGTGTTCCACCTGCAAGCGGGTGTTCATTTCCATGAACCAGAAGCGGTCAGGACGCAGACCATCAGAGCCATCAACGATGAACTCAACGGTACCAGCACCTTCATAACCCACGGCCTGAGCAGCTTTGACGGCAGCTTCGCCCATGGCGTTGCGCATCTCTTCAGTCATGCCGGGGGCAGGAGCTTCTTCGATCACCTTCTGGTGGCGACGCTGCAGGGAACAGTCGCGTTCGAACAGGTGAACAGCGTTGCCATGGCCATCACAGAAGACCTGAACCTCGATGTGGCGAGGGGACAGGATGTACTTCTCGATGAGCACGCGTGGATCGCCAAAGCTGGACTGGCCTTCACGCTGAGCGCCTTCCAGCGCTTCGATGAAGTCTGCCGGGTCATCAACACGGCGCATGCCTTTACCGCCACCGCCTGCACGGGCTTTGATGAGAACCGGATAGCCGATCTTTTCAGCTTCTGCCTTCAGGAACTCGCCGTCCTGATTGTCACCATGGTAGCCCGGTACAACAGGAACGCCGGATTCTTCCATCAGCTTCTTCGCTGCGTCTTTCAAACCCATCGCGCGGATTGCGTCTGCTGGAGGGCCGATGAAGATGAGGCCAGCTGCTTCAACTGCTTCCACGAACTCTGGGTTTTCTGAAAGGAAACCGTAGCCCGGATGGATTGCGTCTGCGCCGCTGGTTTTAGCTGCTGCAAGCAGCTCAGGAATGTTGAGGTAGCTTTCTGCCACTGGCGCTGGGCCGAGGCGGTAAGCTTCATCTGCCATTTGCACGTGACGGGCATCACGGTCAGCGTCTGAGTAGACAGCCACAACTTTGATGCCGAGGGCTTTTGCAGACTTTGCAACACGGCAAGCAATTTCACCGCGGTTGGCAATGAGGATTTTCTTGAACACTATGCTGCCCCCTTACATGCGGAAGACGCCGAATGGCGTGTCTTCGATTGGTGCGTTGAGGGTTGCTGCGATGGACAGAGCCAGCACGTCGCGGGTTTTGCGTGGGTCGACAATGCCATCATCCCAGAGGCGAGCAGACGCGTAGAGCGGGTGCCCTTGCTCTTCAAACTGATCAATGATCGGCTGTTTGAAGGTTGCTTCCTCTTCCGCTGACCATTCGCCGCCTTTGCGCTCGATGCCGTCACGGCGCACGGTTGCCAGAACGCCAGCAGCCTGGGGGCCACCCATGACGGAGATGCGGGAGCTTGGCCATGTCCAGAGCATACGCGGTGAGTAGGCGCGGCCACACATGCCGTAGTTACCAGCCCCGAAGGAGCCGCCGATGAGCATAGTGATCTTTGGAACCTTCGCGCATGCCACTGCGGTGACGAGCTTTGCGCCGTCTTTCGCGATGCCGCCTGCCTCATACTTCTGACCGACCATGAAACCGGTGATGTTCTGCAGGAAGACCAGCGGGATTTTGCGCTGACAGCACAGTTCAACGAAGTGTGCGCCTTTGAGGGCTGCCTCGGAGAACAGGATGCCGTTGTTGGCGATGATGCCAACAGGCATGCCGTGGATATGCGCAAAACCAGTAACGAGCGTGGTGCCGTAGCGGGCTTTGAACTCGTCGAAGCGGGAACCGTCCACCACGCGGGCGATGACTTCGCGCACGTCGTATGGAGTTTTCAGGTCCGCAGGGACAACGCCGAGGATTTCTTCCGGGTCGTAGAGCGGATCTTCTGGTGTTTGCAGCAGAAGTTGATCCGGCTTTCGACGGTTGAGGTTGGAGACGGCCTGACGGGCCAGCGCCAATGCATGAGCGTCGTCACGGGCCAAGTGGTCTGCCACACCGGAGAGGCGGGTGTGAACATCCCCGCCGCCCAGATCTTCAGCAGAAACCACTTCGCCCGTGGCGGCTTTCACCAGTGGAGGACCGGCGAGGAAAATGGTGCCTTGCTCTTTCACGATGATGGTCTCATCGCACATGGCCGGCACGTATGCGCCGCCAGCGGTACAGGAGCCCATAACCACCGCGATTTGCGGAATGCCCTTTGCGGACATATTGGCTTGATTGTAGAAAATACGGCCAAAGTGTTCTTTGTCCGGGAACACTTCATCCTGCTGAGGCAGGTTCGCTCCGCCGGAATCCACCAAGTAAATGCATGTGAGATTGTTCTCCATGGCGATTTCTTGGGCGCGGAGGTGCTTCTTTACCGTCAGCGGATAATAAGTGCCGCCCTTAACCGTGGCATCGTTGGCAACGATCATGCATTCGACGCCGTTGACCCGACCGATGCCGGTGACAATGCCAGCCGAAGGGGAGGCGTTGTTGTACATGTTATGGGCAGCAAACTGACCGACTTCCAGAAATGGAGAACCTGGATCGATCAGACGGGCAACGCGCTCGCGCGGGAGGATTTTCCCACGAGACACGTGCCGCTCGCGAGGGCCTTCGCCCCCGCCTAAAAGTGCTTGCTGGCTTGCTGTGCGGACCTCATCCATCGCGGCGAGGTGCTGGGTGCGGTTGTTCTTATAGCTTTCCGAACCCGTTGCAGCCTGAGACTTGATGACAGCCATTATTTGGTTTCCTGGAAGAGCTCACGACCAATCAGCATGCGGCGGATTTCGGATGTGCCAGCGCCGATTTCATAGAGTTTTGCATCACGCAGCAGGCGGCCGGTTGGGTACTCGTTGATGTAACCGTTGCCGCCGAGGGACTGGATAGCTTCCAGAGCCAGTTTGGTTGCGTTTTCTGCGGAGTAGAGGATACAGCCAGCGGAGTCCTTACGGGTGGTTTCGCCACGGTCACACGCAGCAGCTACTGCGTACACGTAGGAGCGGGAGGCGTTCATCAGGGTGTACATGTCAGCGATCTTGCCCTGCATGAGCTGGAACTCGCCGATGGACTTGCCGAACTGCTTACGCTCGTGGATGTAAGGTACAACGATGTCCATCGCTGCTGCCATGATGCCCAGTGGGCCACCGGAGAGAACGACGCGCTCGTAGTCCAGACCGGACATCAGCACATTCACGCCTTTGCCTTCTTCGCCAAGGACGTTTTCGTAAGGGACTTCGCAGTCTTCAAAGACCAGCTCACAGGTGTTGGAGCCGCGCATGCCGAGTTTGTCCAGCTTCTGTGCAGTGGAGAAGCCTTTCATGCCTTTTTCGATGAGGAAGGCTGTCATGCCGCGTGGTCCAGCGTCTGGATCAGTCTTTGCGTAGACCACCAGAGTGGAGGCGTCCGGACCGTTTGTGATCCACATTTTGTTGCCGTTGAGCACGTAGCGGTCGTTGCGCTTTTCAGCGCGCAGTTTCATGGAAACAACGTCAGAACCAGCGCCTGGCTCGGACATGGCCAGAGAACCTACATGCTCACCGGAGCAGAGCTTTGGCAGGTACTTTGCCTTTTGCTCAGGGGTGCCATGACGGTTGATCTGGTTCACACACAGGTTGGAGTGTGCGCCGTAGGACAGGCCAACAGATGCGGACGCACGGGAGATTTCCTCAACCGCAACAACGTGGGCGAGGTAGCCCATGCCGGTGCCGCCGTATTCTGGGTCAGCCGTCATGCCCAGCACACCGAGTTCGCCCATCTCTGTCCAGAGGTCATTCGGGAACTCGTTGGTCTCGTCGATCTCAGCGGCGCGCGGTGCGAGTTTGTCTTGTGCCCAACGGCGAATGGTTTCGCGCAGAGCATCAATGTCTTCACCAAGACCAAAATTCATTACGGCGTCAAACACGGCGCTTCCTCCTGCTACCGATCCAGTCAATCCACGCTCTTTGTTGAGCTTCCCAGTGGATCGCAAATTAATTAAACGAACGTTCGTTTGATTAATAGCAGGCGCTCAGTTACTATGCAATAACCCTTAGGGCGCATTTCCTGTTGCGTATTCTTTCCCGAAAACTGCTAGGCATCACTCGGGCATGCGCAGACAGACTGCGTCTCCTATATTGAATGATAAAGGCTCAGATCGTGGCACGAACCAAAGGCTCCGTTGGCGCAGATACGAAGACTGCAATCTACTCCGCAGCGAAAAAGCTGATTGAAGCCAAGGGCTTTGAGGCGATGACACTTCGTCAGCTTGCAGCTGAAGTAGGCGTCCAGCCGGGGTCTGTTTATCGCTATGTGGAGAGTAAGGACGAGCTGCTTCAGGCGTTGATGAACCAGCATATGGTGAGCCTGATTGAGAATTGGGAGAAGCTGGAAGGCAAGGGAGATGATCCGGTTTCCCGTCTCAAAGCCTTTGTTGCGTTTCACATCCGCTATCACATTGAGCGTCGCGCAGATGTTGTGATTGCGAATCTGGAGCTGAGGTCTCTGGGGGAGGACTACCGCGCAGATGTTGTGACCAAACGCAGCCAGTACGAAGCGAACCTGCGAAATATCCTCTCTGATGGTGTGAAGGCCGGTGCGTTCCCCAAAGTGGATCTGGAAGTCGCTGCTTTTGCCATTATCGCCATGCTGACTGGCGTTTGCTTCTGGTATCGTCCCGACGGACGCCTTAGTATTGATGAGATTATCGAGGTGCATCAGAAACTGGTGCTACAGGGCGTTGTGGGCTAGGGGCTATTCCTGTGATTGATCTGATTAAGCTAATTGCAGCTCTTGGAGCGGGTTATCTGTTGGGCAGTATCAGCACGGCTGTGTTGGTTGGCAAAGCCTATGGCAAGGATATCCGCGAGCATGGCAGCAAGTCTGCCGGATTGACCAACACACTTCGTGTTCTGGGAAAACCTGCTGCTCTGGTTGTTCTTGTCGGCGATATCCTGAAGGGCGTTGTTGCCTGTTTGGTTGGCCTGTACCTTGGCGTTTATGCAGGTTCTGGTGTTGCGGTGGACAGTGTGAGCATGTTGCTTGCCGGAGCTGGGGCTATTGTTGGCCACAACTGGCCGGTCTTTTTCGGCTTCAGAGGCGGCAAAGGTGTGCTGACGGCTGCCGCTGTGCTGTTCATGCTGGATCCGATTATTGCCGCAAGCTGTCTGGGGTCTTTTGTGCTCATCGTTGCTGCGACCCGCTATGTTTCACTGGGTTCGATCTGCGCCGCGCTGCTGTTCGTAGCGCTTTCCTTCATCCCGATGTTTGGTCACACAATCTACTTTCAGATCTTCGCACTGGCGATGGCATCCATGGTGGTTGCCAAGCACCGCGCAAATATCGGCAGACTGCTCTCCGGTACTGAGAATAAACTGAGCTTCTAGTCGCCTTCTTCTTGCTGCAAATTCTGGACGCAGTGTAGAAAACTGGGAGACTTTTTTATTTCTGCGATAGAGTACTTTGGAATGTCATGTTTGATGAAGCAGTCCACCTCGCTGTAAGTACTTAAAGGTATGCCATAGGCGTATAACTCGATAAAGCTTATTAGAAGCCCACTTTTCGCTGCATCTGAATTTCTTGACGTAAAGAAAAGTTCTCGTAGCAGAAATACCCGATAGATATCTTTTCTATCCTTGGAGATCTCGATCTCACCGTCTGATAATGTTGTTAGGGTCAAACTTCTCAAGACGTTGAGTTCTTGGGTATACTCAGGTGTATTTGCCGGTTTTGATTTCTTCCGAAGGTATGTTTTGGTAAAATAGTAGAATTGGTACGCAGCGCCCACATTTATATCGAAGTGATTTGATGGAGGTGGATTGAGACCAAGGCCGAGGACATACAAAAGGCCAAATGCATCGCATGGGTTACGATCCATCATATAGCGTTTTTCGTTTTCGAGATAACTCTCCATATCTACTTTAAGTAAGGTGCTGAGTTTGATGCATTTATCCTTACTTAATAGGCTCGAAACGGAAGCCGCATCGGCTTGGTAGTTTGCAGTAAAAAGTAAAATTATGAATGCTGTAAAATAGCTTTTCATTCGAATATCTTGTGCTGAGTTTCATTAATTGGTTAAAGCAGAACTCATCGTAGTGGTACCATCCGGTTCTTAATCGGAGAAGCCTTCACAATTGAGGTGTTGGTCATTGCTTTTTCGTGGAGTGGGTCGAGCAGGTCGTCGAGTTCGCTGACGTCTTTTAGGTAGATGCGGGTGACGAAGCAGTCTTCTCCGGTGACTTTATCGCAGGAGGTGAAGCGGGGCTCGTTGAGGATGAGTTGTTCCACCACATGCAAGTTGCCTGGGCTTGGTTTCACGCGCACGATTGCTTCCAGAATGTAGCCAAGCGCCTTTGGGTTTATCTCTACCGTAAAGCCTGTGATGATGCCATCCTGCTCCAGTTTGCGGACACGCTCTGTGGTGCTGGGGGCGGAGAGGCCGATGCGACTGGCCAGCTCGCTGATGGATATGCGGGCATCACGCTCCAGAATCTCTAGGATTTTGCAGGCAGTTTCGTCCAGCTGTTTTATCTCTTTAGGCACTTTTGTTCTCTCGCTTTAAAATGTGAGGGCATTTCGTGCAATTCGCCTTTCATTCTCTATATAGCAGAGAGCCGTTGCTGGCTATTTTTTCAGTCATGACGATTGGAGGTTCTCATGCAGACAGATCTTTTAGCGCTTCAACATATCTCGGCATTCTCCCATGGAGAGGAGGGTGGCAACCCTGCTGGTGTTCTGGTGGGGGAGGCGATGCTTCCAGATGCGCAGATGCAGTCTATTGCGGCTGATCTCGGCTATTCCGAGACCGTGTTTGCAGTGCCTCTTGCTGATAAAGACGGGTATCGGGTGCGGTATTTTTCGCCAGAAAATGAAGTGCCGTTTTGCGGGCATGCAACGATTGCATTGGGTGCGGTGCTGGCTCAGCAACATGGCCGAAAAACGCATCAGCTTGAACTGAATGAAACCGTCATTTCCGTTGAGAGCTGGCAGGAGAATGGGCAGCTGCAAGCCGCTTTGCAATCTCCGCTGACCAAGAGTGCGGGCTTGGAAGATGAGGTAAAAGCTGAGCTGCTTGGGCTGCTTGGTTTAAATGAAAGTGATCTGGACCTTCGCATTCCGCCAGCTCGCATTCACGGCGGTGCAAACCATCTAGTGCTCGCTTTGAGTGACAGGGCCAAGCTGGCTGGGATGGCCTATGATCTGGAAGCCATGAAGCAGTTCATGCTTGGACAGGGCTTGGTGACGATCATGCTGGTTCATGTTCGTGGACCGCAAGAGTTTGATGTGCGCAATGCGTTTGCCTCAGCGGGTGTGTTTGAAGACCCAGCTACAGGCGCTGCTGCGGCGGCGTTTTCCGGCTACTTACGAGATATTGGCTGGGCTCATGGTGGTGAAATCCACATTGTGCAGGGTGAGGATATGGGATCAAAGTCTCTCATTACTGCTCATATCCCAGCTGAAGCAGGTTCCTCCATTCGCATTTCCGGCAGTGCGCGCCAGATGCGCTGATACTGCCTTTTGATGAGCTGATATTTTGGCCCGGGGCAGATCTGCCTCGGGCTTCTTACTGAAAAGAAGAAGAACATGGTGCTGGTTAAACAGTGGATTTATGAGGTGCGGCCAGAGGCGGACGTGTCTCCGGCGAACTATCGGTATGAGGAAGTGGAGCAAGACCTTACGCCTGTGCGGGGTGAGGTTGTGGTTGAAGGGGCGTACTGGTCCGTCGACCCATATATGCGTATTCAGCAAAGCTCTCAAGATACCTGGGAAGCACCGCATCCAACGGGAGAAGTGCAAGGGGCAGCTGTTGTTGGTCGGGTCACCTGTGTGGGTGAGGGTGTTACGACTCTCAAAGTAGGTGACTGGGTTGAAACCTATATGGGCTGGCGCAGTGCGGGGCTTCGGGCCGTTGCAGACTGCCGCTTGCTGGATGCTGATGAGGTTTCGCCCTCAACAGCGTTGCATGTGCTTGGTATGCCGGGGCGGATTGCCTACTTCGGTTTGCTGGAAGCTGGAAAGCCAAGACCGGGTGAAACTCTGGTGGTGAGCGGTGCTGCCGGTGCGGTTGGTTCCATCGTTGGTCAGATCGGCAAGTTGGCTGGGCTGCGGGTGATTGGTGTGGTTGGTTCTGATGAGAAAGCGCGCTGGATCACCGAAGAACTTGGTTTTGATGCGGCCATCAATTATCGGCAGGTGAGCGATGTTGAGGGCATGAAGCAGGCTTTTGCGGAACATGCTCCGGATGGAGTCGATATCTATTACGACAACACGGGCGGCGTTACGACAGACGCTTTCATCGAGAGCATGAAACTGCGGGCACGTATCATCATTTGCGGTCAGATCAGTCAGTATCAATCTGGTCTTGAGGTGCCGAATTTGGGGCCGCGGTTGCTGCATCACTTCCTGTACAAACGCGCGACCATGACTGGAGTTTTGGCGCGGGATTACACCGCCCGCATGGATGAAATGCTGAAAGTGATGGGTCCATGGGTGCGTGATGGCAAGATCAGGTACAGTGAGACCGTGATTGACGGCTTTGAGACGTTGCCAGAGGCGCTGTGTGGTCTGTTCACTGGCGCCAATACCGGCAAGATGATTGTGAAAGCCTGAGCTGGTGTTCTGCGCTAAACGAGTGAGTAGCTGATCTCTGCGTTGAGCGTGTTGGACACTGTGCAAATTTCTTTGGCAGCTTTGAGCATGGCCTCTGCTTTCTCTCGGTCCTCAAACTCCGGGAGAGCAAACTCCAGATGGAAGCTGCCAAAGCGGTGGGGCAATGTGGATGCCTTTTCCGCGTTTACAGTGATGTAGACATTGCCAAGCGCTACCTTTTGCTGCTTGGCCACCATTTCCAAAGAGATTGCCATACACGACCCAAGAGCGGACATGATCAGATCTGATGGAGCGGAGAACTCATCGGAGTCTCCCAGTCCTGCTGAGTATTGATGCCCGAACTCGTTGGTCACCCAGAACTGGCCGTACTCATGAGATGCGACGGTGAGGGGGCCATAGGACTTGGGTTTCATTCTGATTGGCATATCGACTTCTCAGGTACATTTCCGGGTGGTGTGTTGTTTGGCTATGTATATGGCCAGTGGAGGCTCCAGGTAAATATCTGTGGTTGGCAGAAAGTGCGTCAGCGTTCACTCGTTGGTTATTGGCGATGGCCTATTGATGAATGCTGAGAGTGGGATGCATGCTGCCATGGGGTGCTGTGTACCTGAAAGTTTTGTGGTGGTTGAGCACGTTGGGCAAATGAGATGATGGCACAAACCGAAAAAGAGAACCTGCTTGCACTTCTGATCGAAGATGATCTGGATTTGGCAGGCACGATTTCTGATGTGCTGAAGATGCACGGCATCAGCTGCGATCACGCTTATAACGGTGAGGCAGGGCTAGAGTTTGCGCGGGAAGGATACTTTGACGTCATCATCCTTGATCTGACATTGCCGAAGATGGATGGGCTGACCGTTTGCGAGACCTTGCGCAGTGAAGGGATTGATCGACCGGTGCTGATGTTGACGGCGCGAGATGAGCTTTCTGACAAGCTGGCCGGGTTTGAGGCCGGGACGGATGATTATCTGGTCAAGCCTTTCGCCTTTGAAGAACTTGTGGTGCGGTTACGGGCGTTGTCGGGTCGGCGGAGTGCGCAGTCGAAGCTGTTTGAGCTGGCCGATCTGCAGGTGGACTTTGCGCGCAACATCGCCAAGCGTGGGGATCGGGTACTGCGTTTGTCGCCAACGGCCTGGAAGATCCTGAGTGTTCTGGTCAAGCACAGTCCGGCCTCTGTGAGCCGGGAGCAGTTGGAGCGGGCGTTGTGGGGCGATGAGCCGCCTGAAAGCAACAGCCTGAATGTGCACCTTTACAAACTTCGCCAGCAACTGCAGCAGCCCGATGAGGTTGAGGTGATCTATCGCGATGCCAATGGGGGATACAGTCTTCGGGAGAAAGTGGATGGCGAGTAAGGCAGCCGTTGGGGTGCGCGGACGCAGCATCTTTCGTGAGCTTGGCATCACGTTCTTCATCAGCGTCATTCTGCTGCTGCTGCTCTATACGTTCTTGCTGCCGATCTTCTTTATCGCTGGCTCTGATGAGAGCATCATCTACATGATGGATGATCTGGGGAGGTCCTATGAGGAGGCCGCACAGGTTGATCCGAATGCGCCGCTGCCTGAGACTTATCTGATCCGAAGCGCATTTTCGCTGGAGACATTGCCGCCGGAGATGGCGCGGCACTTTAAGGATGAGGTTCTGGAGCCGCTGGAGCTGTATTTTGATGAGGAAGATCAAGAGTGTGATGCGGAGGGCAACTGCAAGTCGACGTATTACCTCTATCTCTACATCTATCCGCTTGAAGATGGGCGAAATCTCTACATCACGCTTGAGAGCACGGAGGAGTATGTTGAAGGCTCTGAAGAGGATCAGGTCGTCATCATTGCTTTCGCGATTGTTGGGTTCATCAACCTGCTGGCGACCTTTGTGTGTGCCCGCATTCTTTCCAAGCGGCTGATCAAACCCATCGCAGCGCTGGAGAACTGGGCACAGTCTCTGGATAGCGAAAATGCGGGCGAAGCACCGCCGGACTTCCGGTATCGGGAACTGAACAATCTGGCCGTGAAGCTCTCCCGTACCGTGGCGCGGATTTCGGAGTTTGTGGAACGGGAGCAGACGTTCCTACGCTATGCCAGCCATGAGCTGCGGACGCCGATCACGGTGATTGCCGGCAACATCTCGCTGCTGAAGAGCCGGGAGAGTGATCCGGAAGATGCAGTTCCGGTGGAGCGTATTCAGCGGGCAAACCTCAACATGCGGATCATTGTTGAGACGCTGTTATGGTTGGGGCGGGAGAGTTCTGCGCCTCCGCGGGTGGAAAAACTTGTGCCTGCGAAGCTGATTATGGGCTGCATTGAGGAGCTGGACTATCTGAAGGGCAACAAGCCGCTGACGGAGCATCTGGATCTGAGTGAGGATGAAGCTGAGCTTCCGAAGGCACCGCTGCTTATTCTGTTTGGCAACCTGATCCGCAACGCATTCCAGCATGCTCAGAAAGGTGAGATCAAGATCAGCTATCGTGATGGCGTGTTCATGATCGAAAATCCGGTTGCTACAGGCAAGAAAGAGGGGGCTGCCTCGATCTATGAAGAGAGCTTTGGCTTCGGGCTTTCCTTGTGTGAGCGCATCGCCCGGAGGATGGGGTGGGAGTTCACTCTTGAAGAGCGAGACAATGCGATTGTGACGCGACTGGTGTTGAAAGAGACGCGCGAACCATAAATGACAGTTCGCTGCAGTTGTTCACTAGGCGGGGTACGTATTTGTCTGTATTCGTCATGAATATCTGAGTTTTTTCAGGGGGTATTCCTCGAGCGTTATCGGTGTGAATTGTTTTTCGCATCGGCATCCGAAGAAAATATTATCTCAATTTGTTGCTATCTGGAATTTTTACTATTTAATTTACGTAGAGACAGAAAGGGTGTTTATTCGATTCGGGTGGGCTGATGCAGGGTGTGCATGATGAGATGGTGAGGAAGCTCTACGCCAATATCGCTCTTGGAGAAGATATTGGAGAGGCTTTTGAACCTATAGCTTCATCGTTCCGTGAAACCATATTTTGTTACAAGATCGTTTCGCTCAACTCATTTGATTATCGCTACCTGTCTTTCCTTAATTCCGATGAGGATATGGAAGATGATATGTTGGCAGCTGGTATCAGCAATCCGCTGCCAAAAATCGCCAAGTTCACTCCAATGCATTCGGTTGTTCATACTGAAGACTTCATTAGCCCCGATGCAATACGCGATACTGATTTTTATGATCGGGTTTTCAAGAAGTATGGCCGTTTTGATCGTGTCCGAGGTTTTATGATCCATCGGCAGGGCGTTGAAGCGGCTGTAGCTTCTATTGCAGTTCAGTCAGACTTTGGTGGCTCTGAAGCGGAGTTGCTGGAAAAAGCCTTGGAAGCAATCAGGCCTCATTTCCAAAGTGCGTTTTCGGTGGCGTTGCATTTGGAGCAGCGGCGGGGGCTGACGGATGCTTATACGTTCTGGTTGGATCGTATTCCGAGCGCTGCCTTCATTCTGGATCAGGGCATGCATGTTGCCTTTGCGAACAAGCAGGCAGAGGTGTTCTTTGGCAGTAACGAAAGCTTTTTCATTGACCGACGCGGTGAGGTTTCCTCCCGCCACAACGGGCATCGCAAGTTGTTTGAGGATGCGGTTACCAAATGCCGGGTGACGAGCAAGCCGTTGGGGCCTTTGGTGTTGGAGGGAGAGGCCGCGCCTAATCCATTCTTTGTGGTGATGCCTATCGACGTGTTGGCTGAAACGCCCGCTTATCTGGCACCGTTTGTGCGCGGGCTGCAGCCATTGCTTTGCATGATTATGGATCCGGGCGATCGACCACTGGCAGAGCTGGAGAACCTGCAACATTACTTTGGCATCTCAAAGCGAGAGGCAGAGTTGCTACAGCATCTGGTCCAGGGCGCTTCCATGGGAGAAACCTCGCATGCGCTGGACATCAGCTACAACACCGCCCGCAATCATATGGCGCGTATTGCCGACAAGGTTTCCGTGAACTCACAAAGTGAGTTGGTGCGTCTTGCGAGTGATCTGGCAGCGAGAGTGCCGCGATAGAGGGTGAGATGAGCGTTGCTGAAGACCTGATCGGGAGAATGTACTCCAGTGTGATACTGGGGCAGGATCTTGGGCAGGTTTTTGAAGGTCTTGCTGCTGCTAACCGCGATGTTTTGTTTGGTGTTCAGGTGCAGTGTTATCTGAACAATGACTACTATTACATGTCCTTTCAAAATGCTGAGGAAGGGATGGCGGAGGACATGGATGAGGCCGGGAGCTGCAATCCGTTTCCGCCATTGGCTGCGATTATCCCGTTTCAATCCGTTCTTTACAGCGAGCGCTATATTACGCCGGACATGGTCAAGCGCTCGGAGTTTTATGAGCGAGTTTTGAGCAAGCGAAACACGTTTGATCGCTCTCGTGGCTTTCTGATGCATCGGAAGGATGGGGATGCGGCGATTGTTGCGTTTACAATGCCGGATGATTTTGTCGGCAAAGAAGACCAGTTTCTTTGCGATACGTTGGAGCGCATTCGGCCTCACTTTCAGCGTGCATTCTCTCTGGCGCTTGAGTTGAGGCAGCGAGAGCAGAAGGCTTATCTCGGTGCACATTGGCTTGAACGCATTCCCAGTGCGGCGATGGTCCTTGATCGTGGCTTACATGTTGCGGTTGCCAATGCTGAGGCAGAACGGATGTTTCGCTCATCAGATTTAATAGACGTGGATTGCCGTGGTGAGCTTTCCACCCGCTCTCATAACCAACGTAAATTGCTGGAAGATACGGTGGCCAGTGTTCGGCTAAACAAGAGGCCTGTCGGGCCTTTGGCCTTGCAAGGGGAATTTATGCCGGGCGCGCTATTTGCGATGACACCCATTCGGGTGTTGGAACGCTCGCCTGCTTATCTTGATTGCTTTGTTCCTGCGGATGAGGCGGTGCTTGCGATTGTCATTGATCCGTCCAGTTTGTCCGTTGCACCCGTGACTTATCTGCAGGAGTGTATGGATGTTTCTAAACGAGAGGCGGAGTTGATCCAGAACCTTGTGGTTGGTTTGTCGGTTCGTGAAACAGCCGACAAAATGCAGATCAGCTACAACACCGCCCGCAACCATCTGGCCCGTATTACCGACCGGGTGTCCTTAGGCTCGCAGAGTGAACTGGTGCGTTTGGCCAGTGACCTTTCAGCGCGAGTGCCTCGCTAGACTGACTATTTCGTTGGCGCTGATCTGCCAACATCTTCTGGAGAAACCCGTTGCAGAACCTGCAAGATACTCTTGTGAAACGCATGTATGCCTGCGCGGCCCTTGGCGAGGATATCTTCAGCGCGCTTGAGCCGTTGGCGCACACGTATCCGGAGGTGTTGTTTGGCGTGCAGGCCCAGTGCTTTCGCAGGCTGAAAACGCATCATCTTGCTTTTTGGAACTGCGATGATGGCTTTGAACAGGACATGCGGGAGGGAGAGAGTGTGAACCCGTTTCCAGCTCTCATGGATGCTGCTGCTTTTGATGAAGTGATTTACAGCGAGCGCTTCATTAGTCCTGATCAGGTCAAGCGCTCTGAGTTCTATGAGCGCGTCCTTTCCAGACAGAACAAGTGTGATCGTTCCCGTGGCATTATCCTGCACCGGAAAGGAACCGATGGTGCTGTCATCACAGCGACCATGCCAGAAAGGTTTGTGGGGCAGGAGGATGATGAACTTTGCGCGATGCTTGAATTTATCAAGCCGAGCTTTCAATCCGCCTTTGCCCTTGGGTTGGAGTTGGAGCGGCGGCGGTTTGAGTGTGATGATCAGTTGTTTTGGCTGGAGCGCATACCGAGTGCTGCTTTCGTGCTGGACCATGGCCTGCATGTAGCGCTTGCAAACCAGCGGGGAGAAGCTGTGCTGCGTAAAGGAGAAAGACTGCTTGTTGACCGTAGTGTCTCCCTTTCAAGCAAGTGTCATTCTCATCGTGCGCATATTGAGCGTTCTG
Source organism: Pseudovibrio sp. SCP20 (assembly GCF_057774105.1). Classification (NCBI taxonomy): domain Bacteria; kingdom Pseudomonadati; phylum Pseudomonadota; class Alphaproteobacteria; order Hyphomicrobiales; family Stappiaceae; genus Pseudovibrio; species Pseudovibrio sp. SCP20. Next base: position 101,294 of record NZ_JBYMDH010000008.1, read on the forward strand.
TTCACATGGCACGCGCAACACAGATGCCTCAGGTTCCTTGTGTGCTTCAGAGTGAAGAGCGAGCTTCAATGATTTTTGCCGCAGTTCCGCTTGAAACTTTAATGGCGACACAGCCCTATCTTGATTGTTTTCTCGGTGAATATCAGCCAGTCCTTTGCATTCTCATTGATCCGGCAGATCTTCCGGTGACTGACGTTCAGATGCTGCAGAGCTATCTGAGTATTTCACCGCGAGAAGCTGAGTTGGTGCAATGTCTTGTGGGTGGGCTGTCAATGCGCGAGACAGCTGACAAAATGCAGATTAGTTATAACACTGCGCGTAATCATCTGGCACGAATAACTGAGAAGGTTGGCTTTGTCTCGCAAAGTGAGCTTGTTCGGTTTGCCAGTGATCTTGCCGCGCGGATCCCTTCCTGATTGCCTTTTTAAAAGGTTTTAGCGATGCACAATCGAATTTATGTTTTCGGGGCTTCCTGCTCCGGGTCAACCACGCTTGGGCGTGGCTTGTCACAAGCCCTTTCCATTCCTCATGCGGATTCAGACGATTACTTCTGGGAGCAAACAGATCCACCGTTTTCCATTAAGCGACCTAAGGAAGAGCGGGTGAAGCTTATGGCGCCAGCTCTGGGAGACGGAAGTTGGGTGCTGACTGGTGCCTGCGAGAACTGGGCCAAAGATTTTATAGCGGACGCGACCTTGATTGTTTTTCTCAGCTTGCCGCAAGAGTTGCGGTTGCAACGCCTGAAGAAGCGAGAACAGGAGCGTTTTGGAGACCGCATTCTAGAAGGTGGGGACATGTTTGAGATTCATGAAGCCTTCTTTACTTGGGCATCCCAATACGAAGACCCTGAGTTTACTGGCAGAAGCCGGCATCGGCATGAGGCGTGGATGAAAAGCTGCGGCAAGCCTGCCTTACGATTGGATGGACGGCTTGCGCGAGAGGAACTGGTCGCTCAAGTGCTGCGAATATCTGCATGAGCCTTGCACAATCAATGATTTATAAGAATTTGATGTAAAACTAGAGTTTGCATTCTAAATATTAGCTTGTGTTGTTTTGCTAAAGTAGAACCTGACGTAAAGGAGATGCTTGAAATTAAAGAATAGATCTATCTGTGTGCTCAATATGAATATTACATATGTTTTATTGTGCTTTGTCGATTCTCTAGTTTATATAATTTTGATTTAAATTTTGGGAGAATTGCGATGAAGTATTTTTTAGTCTTCGTGTTTGTGATGTTCTCATTCAGTGTAAATGCAGAGATCATCCGGAAGCAGGTTGCAGCCAATCGCACTGCAAAACTCAACGTTTATAGCTATTACGTTCCTGAAACCTGCGGCTCCGCAGAGCTGCCCAAGGTCTCTTTCGTTAAAAAGCCGGAGCATGGTGTTGTACGCTTTGTGCAATCCCGCTCTGCTTTGCCAAGTTCTGCAGGTAAGTGCGCGGGCAAGGTGACGAACGATCTGATCATGTACTACTCGCCGGACAAGGACTTTCGTGGCACAGATAAAGTGGTGACGAAGTTTCGGATGTACACGTCGGGTCGCGTGATCTCCGGCGGAAATACCTATGAGATTGAGATCAAGTAAAAGCTCGCAGGCTCCATCGCATAAGAGGTTCAGCTGAAAATGCTGAGCCTCTTTTTTATGTGCGGATGATGGCGTAGTCCTCCGCATCTCTGTGATTTGGCTGAAGCGGATTTAGTGATCATATGCTGCTTCTACGGCTTGCTGGGGTGCCTCTGGCCGGTTCCGGCAGATGGAATTGAGAAAGGGTGTTGCAGGGTTGAAACTGGCAGTATCCCCTCAAATGCGAGGTAATTTGAGTGAAAATCTCAATTGTGGTCGCTTTGCTGGCAATTATATTGTCGTTTAGCTGCGGCTTTCCTTTCACGTCGCCGTGATCCGGGTGCTTATTGTTGACATGAGCTCAGCAATGCCTATGAGTTGATTGTTGAATTTTCGCGGTGGTCCGGTCGGGGAGGGCTGTACTACTGCTGCTGCTTAAAAAACCGGAATAAGAGCATCGCCAAGCTCACACCGGTTGGGGGAGAATATTATGCGTCTGTTTTCATACAAAAACAGAAAGGTTCATCTTGGGCCGTATCCTTCTGAACGACTGAAGCGGACGCACGAGGCTGTTGATCTGGGACGTGTGCCCCGTGTGCAGCCGACGATTTATTCTCAAGCTGATAATCCCGAGATCCTGAGCAACTCGATGGCGTCGTTCAGCGCGATCATGGATGCGATCCGTGACGGTGCGCACAATGCCAAGCTCTCTGAGATTCCTGATGATCCGCAAGAGCGGGCCAATCATCTGAAGGCCGCGGGTTACTTCTTTGATGCGACCATGATGGGGACCTGTGATCTGGTTCCTGAGCACTTCCTTGATCAGCCATTGCGCAACCCAGATCTGGATAAGCTTGCGAAGGATCTGCAGACGTTCCAACCCAAGACGCTCGCGGCCGGTATCGACGTGACCATGGCTGATGTGCGCGACAGTGCAGCTGCCACGCCCGGACCAGTGACGCATCATGGTTCTGCGCTTGTTGTGTTGATGGAACATCCGCGCGCACCAAGAGCTGACGAGCCGGGCGGGGACTGGATCACCGGCACCTGCGAACAGCGCTCTGCCATTCGGGCGGCGGAAGTGGCTGTGGTGTTGGCCAACTATCTGCGCCTGCTGGGTGTGGAGGCGCGTGCGCACACCACCAGCAGTGCGGATGTGGATCTGAACCGGCTGGCGGTTTCTGCAGGTCTCGTTGAGGTGGTGGAGAAGGATGGTGAGACGGTTGTCTCCAATCCGTATGTTGGCCGTGAGTTCACGCTAGCAGCCATCACCACCACGCTAGAGCTGACACCGGACCAGCCGCTTGCGCCTCGCAACCTGGCGGATATCTGGAGTTCTCACGGCCCTGCCTGGCAGCTGGGTATGGGGACGTTTAAAAATGCCTTCAACCGCAAGCCTTTTGAAAACCGTGACTATCACATGGGGGCGTTTCCGTTTGAGCGGATCAAGCGGGTTGAAGAGACAACCACCTTCATTGATGAGCCGCGCGTGCCTCGCGTTCCCAAGCGAACCGACATGTTTGCGCGTGCGCTGTTTGGCGATATGGGCAAACCGTTGCAGGAGGCTGCCAAAAACGGCGGCTATCTGGCAAAGAACCCGATGGGATACTGCGCCCGCCGCGCACTAGCCGCACTGATTTTGCTGCAGGACGGTGATACAGCGCCGGAAGTTGCGCCGAGCGCGATGGATCCGGATAAGAACGCGGCCAATGTGAAGTCTGCGCTGTATTTCCTTGGTGCGGACGCCGTTGGACTGTCCCGCTGCCCGGACTATGCCTATTACTCTCACGATGCGCGCGGCGAGCCGATTACGCCGTATCATAAGAACGCGATCTCCATTCTGGTGGATCAGGGCCATGAGACGATGGAGGGGGCCAGCGGAGATGACTGGATCTCCGGCGCTCAGTCCATGCGTGCTTATCTGCGTACCTCCATCATCGGCGGTATCGTGGCTGAGCAGATCCGCCGTCTTGGTTATCCGGCGCGGTGTCACTCTGTCGTGGACGGCGAGGTGCTCCAACCACCACTGCTGCTGCTTTCCGGCCTTGGCGAAGTGAGCCGCATTGGCGAGGTTATTCTGAATCCGTACCTCGGCCCGCGTCTGAAGTCCGGCGTCGTAACCACCGATATGCCGTTTACCTATGACAAGCCCATCGACTTCGGCCTGCAGCGTTTCTGCGAAAGCTGTAACAAGTGCGCCCGTGAGTGTCCATCAGGCGCAATCACTGCCGGGCCGAAGCGTATGTTCAACGGCTATGAGATCTGGAAATCAGACTCTGAAAAATGCGCTCGCTACCGCGTGTCTCAACCAGCTGGCTCCTTGTGTGGCCGCTGTATGAAAACCTGTCCGTGGAACCTTGAGGGCTTGTTCAGCGAAGCACCGTTCCGTTGGACAGCGATGAAAATGCCATCTTCGGCCAAAATGCTGGCCAAGCTTGATGACAAGCTGGGCAACGGTTCCATCAACCCCGTCAAGAAATGGTGGTGGGATCTGGTTGCCAGCGGCGAAGGTAACTACGTGATTGCGGAGGAGACCAACGCGCGTGAGCTGCAGCTGGACCTCGACCTGAAATACGAAGACCAGACCCTTGCCGTGTACCCAGCCAACCTCGCACCGCATCCATGGCCGTTCCCGTTTATGATGGACCGTGAAGCGGGCATCAAAGCCTATCAGGGCATGATTTCAGCTAAGGAGTACAAGGCTCGCCTCGCTTCCGGGTCTAACGATCTTGCTCCTGTGTACGAGGTGAGTGCAAGCTCCTCGCCTGTTCTGGCGGTGCGCCTGTCAAAAGTGAATGTGGAAGCTGAAGGCGTGTCGCGTTACGAGTTCACACTGGATGATGGTTCTCCGCTTCCTATATTTGAGGCAGGAGCCCATATTGATGTGGTTGTTGCGCCTGAGTTCCTGCGCCAATACTCGCTAGCGGGTGATCCGGCAGACAATAGCAAGTATGTTATTGGCGTTTTGGAAGAAAAAGAAGGGCGCGGCGGTTCTGCGCTGATGCACCGGATCTTCCACGAAGGGCGCCGTGTGTTCATTTCCAAGCCGATCAATCATTTCCCTTTGCATGAAGATGCGAAGAAGACACTCTTGTTTGGTGGCGGTATCGGGGTAACGCCGATGATCGCTATGGCGCACCGGCTGCATGCACTCGGCAAGCCTTTTGAGTTACATTACTGCTTCCGTCATCGCCACAAAGCGGGTTTCATCGAAGAAATTCAAAACGCGCAGTGGGCAGATAAAGCCTTCATTCATTGTTCTAGTGAAGGAACGCGCGCTGATCTGAAGTCCATTCTCGCCGGCTATGAGGATGGCTATCATGTCTATACATGTGGCCCTGATGTCTTCATGGATGGGGTGTTGGATACGGCTGCTGCAAATGGTTGGGCGGAGGAGAGCCTACACAAGGAGTATTTCTCCGTTCCGGATCAGGGCGACTATGTGAACACCAGCTTCTTTGTGAAACTGGCCTCAACGGGTGAACGTATTGAGATCCCGGAGGATAAGAGTGCAGCGGATGTACTGAATGAGAAGGGTATTTCTGTTCCTACCAAGTGCTCGGACGGTATTTGCGGCGTCTGCACCGCAAAATACAAGGGTGCCGATGTTGAGCACCGTGACTTTGTACTGAGTGGAAAAGAGAAGGAAGACACTCTGGTTCTATGCTGCTCACGTGCAAAAGACGCAGGCGCAGAGCTTCTGCTTGAGCTTTAAGTGAAAATTTTGCAGTGTTTTCTTTGAGATTTCAGGGCGGAGCTATGAGTTTCCGCCTTGATGAAGCTTAAAGGCGGCATTACCTTCAGTAGCAACTTATTTCTTGATTTATTTATAATTATTGCTGAAGGTTCCAATGCATTTCATTCTTGGTGTGGTCGCGTTGCTGGCGGCTGGGTTGATCTGGTATAATCGCATTCGAAATGCAGCGGAAGTTGGTGCTGAGGTCGTTGATAAGGCAAACGATGCCAGGTTAGCTATTCGGCGCTTTTCCTACCAGCGTAAGGCTGGCAAACATCCCATTTTTACGATTGATGACGCCCGAATTGCGGGAGGCAGTCTGGCTGTTGCCTTTATGGAAGTCGGCGATACCCCAACCACAGAGCAAAAGTTCAGGCTTCAAACTGAGATCAGCAAGCGGTTACATGTAAGCGTTGAAGAGGCGAAGGAGATCCTCGCACTTGGGCATTGGTTCACTGGCCAGTGCAATGATGCACACACTGCTGCTGTGAAGTTAGCAAAACAGTTAAGCAAACTGGCTGGGCCGGATGTCTCCCATGATTTGCAGGCAATGCTTTATGCCGGGCTTTCAGACGGTGAGACAATGACAGCAGCGCAGCGTACTACCTTCAATGATCTCTCCAAAATCTTTGATTTTTCCGTTTTGGAACCACAATAAACACTACTAGAATTTTGCCAGCTGGCTTTTCTGCCGGGATTACTCTCAACCTTCTCACGCCTTTTCGTCGCACGTTTTGCGAGCAAGGGGACATCTCGGCACTGGAATAGGATCATCAGAATGACAATGAACAGACGGAGTGTGCTGAAAATGGCGGTTGGAACCATGACCTTAGCTGCCGGAACTGGAGCGGTGCAGGCTCAGTTCCAAACAACGCATGATCTTTCTGAGAAACTGGAACTTGGCGTGAAATCGGGGCTGCTGACCGATTTGCATGGTGTGATGATTGCCCATGGCGACAAGGTTGTGTTTGAGCACTTTTTTGAAGGGCGGGATTTTGCCTGGGCAGATGATCTAGGCACTGTGAAGTTTGAGCGTGACACGCTGCATGATCTGCGCTCTGTGACCAAGAGCATTACCAGCTTGCTCTATGGTATCGCTTTGGGGATGGGCAAGGTGCCGACACCCGATGCGCCTTTACTCGACGCTTTTCCAGACTATGCGGATCTGAAAGAAGACCCGCAGCGTGCTGCCTGGACCATCAGCAATGCGCTGAACATGACGATGGGTACTGAGTGGAACGAAGATTTGCCGTACTCTGACCCACGCAACAGTGAAATCATGATGGAGAATGCTCCAGATAGATATCGCTTTGTTCTGGATCGCCCGATCCTTGAGCAGCCAGGCGTGCGTTGGCATTATAATGGCGGTTGCACTGCTTTGTTGGGGCAATTGATTTCTTTAGGAACGGGGCAGGATCTTGAGGTGTTTGCCAAAGAGCAGCTGTTCGAACCTCTCGGCATTTCGCAGTTCCAATGGATGCGTGGCTCGGATGGGGTTCCTTCTCCAGCTTCCGGCCTAAGATTGACGGCAGAAGGATTGACCCGCATTGGTCAGATGGTTGCTGCTGGTGGGCGATGGAATGAGCGACAGATTGTTCCTCAAGAATGGCTTGAGACTTATATAGCGCCGCAGGTGAGAACTGCGTTTGGTTCGCACTACAGCAATTCCTGGTATTGGCAGGAGCATTTCGTACCAGCGGCCAATCGTGCTTTTCCTGTCATCTCAGGTGCTGGGAATGGTGGGCAACGACTTTTTGTGGTGCCGGCTCTTGATATTGTCGTCACTGTTTTCTGCGGTGCTTACAATCGCCCGGATCAGTGGATCACGCCGCTTCTCGTCCTTGATCGTATGGCGCTTCCTAATCTGGAAAAGCTCTAGCTCCTTACAACCCGGTAACTGACGGTGTTGCCGGGTTCTTCTTTTGGCCAATTCCTCTAAATATAACACTGTTATATTTTAATTGAGTCGTTATGGGAGGGGATTATGGCAAAGGTACTTTATGAGAAAGACGGCCGGATTGCGCGCATTACACTGAACCGACCTGATGTGATGAATGCCATTGATATGGATATTCCGCATGAATTGGCTGCCTGTGTGGCACGAGCCAATGCAGATGATGGTGTTCATGTGATCGTGCTGGGAGGAAACGGCCCGGCATTTTGTGCAGGTTATGATCTGACAGCTTATGCCGAAACCGAAGGCAGCAACCCGGGTGTTCAAGAAATGCCATGGGACCCGATGAAGGATTATGCCTTCATGAAGCAGAATACGGACCTGTTCATGTCATTATGGCGCAGTTATCGGCCTGTTATCGCTAAGGTGCATGGCCATGCCGTTGCTGGTGGTTCTGATATTGCTCTGTGTTCAGATATGATCGTGATGTCGGAAGATGCTCATATCGGCTACATGCCGGTGCGTGTTTGGGGCTGTCCAACGACTGCGATGTGGGTGTACCGGCTTGGTGCTGAACGTGCGAAGCGTATGCTACTGACAGGTGATAAGATTGATGGCCGTGAGGCTGAGCGCATCGGTCTGGTTCACAAGGCAGTACCAGCTGATCAGCTTGATGCGGAAGTCGAAAGACTGGCAGAGCGCATGGCGGGCATTCCAGTAAACCAGTTGATGATGCAAAAACTCATGATCAATCAGGCGATCGAATCTATGGGGCTTTATCAGACACAAATGATTGCCACGCTGTTTGATGGCATTACTCGCCATAGCCCGGAAGGGGTGAACTTCAAGAAGCGCGCTGAAGATGTCTCCTGGAAGCAGGCTGTTCGTGAGCGTGATCAAGGTACTTTTGACTGGACCGCAAACAGACCGATAAATGCTCCTCTATAATGTAAGTGACTATGGCCAACTTAAATCATCAGGAAGATGCAGAAGCTGAGGCACGGCAGAAGCGGGCTGAGCATTTGCGTGAAGCTCGCTGTTCACTCATTGTCAAAGCTGCCCGCGACGTGTTTTCACAGGACGGACTTGATGGAGCTTCAATGCGCTCCATCGCCCGGGCTGCAGGTTGTACGACAGGAGCCATCTATCCTTACTTTCACGGAAAGGAAGAGCTCTATTGTGCTGTCCTGCAAGAAACGCTTGAACAGCTTCATCATGCGGTGACTGAAGCAATCGAGGGTGCTGCATTTCCTACACAGTCTGCCTCTGCCGGAGTGCTTGCATTCTTTGACTTTTATGACAGTCGCCCAGATGACCTCGCACTTGGTCTATATCTGTTCAACGGTCTCAAGCCGGTTGGTCTGGGCCGTGAGCTTGATGCTGTCCTCAATCGCCAGGTCGGTGCGACCGTTCGTGTGATTGAATGCAGCGCTGCTGTTGAGTTTGGTGATCTAGCAAAGGAATGGACTGCAGGATCCATCGCTCACTGTATGGGCTTGCTGGTTATGGGACATACTGGACGCCTGTCGCATTGGCAATTTAAAGGGCGTTACTTGCTGGAGCAGTTTTTGCGTAAGTAATGATGTTGGCTTTCGGCGTTACCTCCTTTTTTAGCTTGCGCTACTGGCAGTCATTCGCCGCTTCGGTTTGGTGCATGATCGCTCGTAGGTGTGGTCAAAGCCTGAGGGACTAGCCTGCATTGCATACCTCTCCTAGCTTCGCAGTGAGGAAGTGCTTTTCATTCTTCAGTTGTCAAAGATCCCGGACTTGTCCGTCTGCGATGTTGCGTGGTTAGAGCATGGAGTGTGTTTTGGTCGTGGTCCATTCCCGTAATGTTCTCCTTGAGACTTTGGTGCTGGTGAACTGGTGGCTGTAAACGGGTTCTGGTTTGCGATTGGTGTCAAGTTGGGGCTTGAGGCGGACCTGGTTTGAGCGTTTGGTGGAATGGCCGGGTTTTGGTGTGAGCTAGTGGTGCTGGTATCTGGTCTGACTATGTTTGCTGCTGTGTGGGGTTCGTCTTTGCGGGCATAAGTTTTGTGACTGCGGTGATAAGTGTTGGCTTAAGGGGAATAAGGCCGTGTCTTTTGTCTTCGGCTTGTCCGGCCCTCTCGCTCTTTAACTCTGTCCGCAGATTGAGTGTGTTTGGTGCTTTGCTGACATAGCAACGTAATTTGGTGGTGTTTAATGCACTTTTGCGCAAAAGAACGCAAACTGGCTTTGATGTGGAGTTGGGATGCTCTGCTGATCTGATTTCCTCATGTTACCTGTTAGAGGTTGTCACTGGCTCATTGTCCTGACTGCCCGACTTTGTCTGAGCCCTGAGCCCTGAGCCCTGAGCCCTGTGTCTTTGGGCTCCTTAGCTATCTTGCTTGGTAGTCTCTTTTTGGCTTTCGACCTTTTGGTTTTGTTGTTTTGAGTTTTCCCTGTGTCTGTGCAAATTTTGGATTTGTTAATTATTGTGTCTGGTTTGCGTTGTTTTTGGCTTGTTTGCGGGGTTTTTGGGGTGTGTTGGTGTGTGATTGGAATGATATATGAGGTGTTGTTTTTGTTCGAATTTTAGTTTTTCGCAGATAGTTTGGTTTTTTTGGGATTTGCGTGTTGACGGGTGGGGCTGGTACGCCTATAA
>NZ_JBYMDH010000009.1:0-16907 GCF_057774105.1 Pseudovibrio sp. SCP20
ATAGTCAGCGTGGCCTGGGCAGTCAACGTGTGCGTAGTGACGAGCGTCGGTTTCGTACTCAACGTGCGCTGTGGAAATGGTGATACCACGTGCGCGCTCTTCAGGAGCACCATCGATTTCGTCATATGCTTTAAAGTCACCAAACTGTTTGGTGATCGCAGCAGTCAGCGTAGTTTTGCCGTGATCAACGTGGCCGATTGTGCCGATGTTGACGTGCGGCTTATTACGTTCAAATTTTTCTTTTGCCATCGGATCTCTCCGTTCTCTCTTGAATCCCTTTGACTAATTGTGGTGAGGTTAGGCGTATTTCGCCATAACCTCGTCAGCAACAGCCTGCGGGACTTGGTCGTAATGATCGAACACCATGGAATACTGCGCACGTCCTTGGGACATGGAACGTAGGTTGTTTACGTAGCCAAACATGTTAGCCAGCGGAACCATAGCAGTGATAACGGTCACGACACCGCGGTTTTCGGTACCAGCAATCTGTCCACGACGGGAATTCAGATCACCAATCACGTCACCCATATAGTCTTCTGGAGTGACAACCTCAACCTTCATGATAGGCTCGAGAAGCTTTGGACCTGCTTTAGCCACAGCTTCGCGGAAACCTGCACGACCTGCGATCTCAAACGCGAGCACAGAAGAGTCAACATCGTGGTAAGCACCATCGGTGAGTACCGCTTTAATGTCGACCATCGGGAAGCCAGCGAGTGGACCGGAAGACATGACGGATTCGATACCTTTGGAAACACCAGGGATGTATTCCTTAGGAACGTTACCGCCAACGATCGTGTTATCAAACGCAAAACCAGCACCGATTTCATTCGGCTCGATTGAGAGTTTGATGCGAGCAAACTGACCAGTACCACCGGACTGCTTCTTGTGGGTATAATCCACATCTGCAGGCTTGGTGATGGTCTCACGGTAAGCAACCTGAGGTGCACCGATGTTTGCTTCAACCTTGAATTCACGCTTCATGCGATCAACAAGGATATCCAGGTGAAGTTCACCCATACCAGCAATGATGGTCTGGCCGGATTCTTCATCTGTCTTAACGCGGAAGGACGGATCCTCAGCAGCCAGGCGGTTCAGGGCGATACCCATCTTCTCCTGGTCACCTTTGGTTTTAGGCTCTACAGCGATCTCGATAACCGGATCAGGGAACTCCATGCGCTCCAGGATAACCGGCTTGAGAGGATCACAAAGAGTATCACCAGTGGTGGTGTCCTTCAGGCCTGCGATAGCAACGATGTCGCCTGCGTAAGCTACATCAATGTCATCGCGGGAATTTGAGTGCATCTGCATCATACGACCGACGCGCTCACGCTTACCTTTAACGGTATTCATGACAGAAGAACCTTTTGTCAGAACACCAGAGTAAATACGAGCGAAGGTCAGGGAACCAACGAACGGGTCGTTCATTACCTTAAATGCGAGCATACCGAGTGGCTCTTCGTCAGAAGATTCACGTACGGTTTCTTCTTCAGTCTTAGCGTCGATGCCTTTAATAGCAGGAACTTCAACTGGAGAAGGCAGGTAGTCAACAACTGCGTCGAGCAGAGGCTGAACACCTTTGTTCTTAAATGCGGTACCGCAAAGCACAGGAACGAATTCACCGGCGATGGTACCTTTACGGATCAGCTCCTGAAGCTTTTCAAAGGATGGCTCTTCGCCTTCCAGGTAAGCTTCCATTGCTTCTTCGTCGACTTCAACTGCAGTCTCAACCAGCTTGTCGCGGTATTCAGCAGCCTGGTCAGCAAGGTCAGCAGGAATGTCCAGCTCATCCCAGCTTGCGCCGAGAGCTTCACCATTCCAAACCAGTGCCTTCATCTTCAGCAGATCGACAACACCCTGGAACTCGGACTCAGCGCCGATTGGCAGCTGCAGGCAGAGTGGGGTCGCGCCAAGACGCTTCTCGATCATTTCTACACAGCGGAAGAAATCAGCACCGAGCTTGTCCATCTTGTTGACGAAGATCATGCGTGGAACGTTGTACTTGTCAGCCTGACGCCATACGGTCTCAGTCTGAGGTTCAACACCAGCATTCGCATCCAGAAGAGCAACAGCGCCATCAAGCACACGCAGGGAACGCTCAACTTCAATGGTGAAGTCAACGTGGCCTGGGGTGTCAATGATGTTCAGGCGCTTGTCGTTCCAGAACGCAGTGGTAGCAGCAGAGGTAATGGTAATACCACGCTCCTGCTCCTGCTCCATCCAGTCCATGGTAGCAGCACCATCATGAACTTCACCGATTTTGTGGGACTTACCTGTATAGTACAGAATACGTTCTGTAGTAGTCGTCTTACCAGCATCAATGTGTGCCATGATGCCGAAGTTACGGTAGTCCTCAATTTTGTGCGAACGTGACATAGCGTCAGCCTCTATCTAGACAGATTACCAACGGTAGTGCGAGAACGCACGGTTAGCTTCAGCCATCCGGTGGGTGTCTTCGCGCTTCTTAACGGAGTTACCACGGTTGTTAGCTGCATCAAGCAGTTCGCCGGAAAGACGACCAACCATTGTGGTTTCGTTACGACCGCGAGCTGCAGAAATCAGCCAGCGGATAGCAAGTGCCTGACGACGTTCTGCGCGAACTTCGACTGGAACCTGATAGGTTGCACCACCAACACGACGGGAGCGAACTTCTACCTGTGGCATAACGTTTTCGAGCGCCTGATGGAACATCTCGAGTGGGTTAGCCTTAGCTTTAGCTTCGATCGCGTCGAATGCACCGTATACGATGCGTTCTGCAGTGGATTTTTTACCATCGAGCATTACTGCGTTCATGAACTTAGTAACGACGATGTCTCCGAACTTTGGATCCGGAATAACTTGGCGCTTTTCAGCGGCGTGACGGCGGGACATATCGGTCTATATCCTATTATTTCGGACGCTTAGCGCCATACTTGGAACGACGCTGTTTACGATCTTTAACACCCTGGGTGTCAAGAACGCCGCGGATGATGTGGTAACGAACACCTGGCAAATCCTTTACACGACCACCACGGATCATGACAACGGAGTGCTCTTGCAGGTTGTGACCTTCACCCGGAATGTAACCAATAACTTCGAAACCGTTGGTGAGACGGATCTTAGCCACTTTACGAAGCGCTGAGTTTGGCTTCTTAGGAGTGGTGGTATAAACGCGAGTACACACGCCGCGCTTCTGCGGGCATGCTTCCATCGCTGGAACTTTGTTCCGCTTAGCCGGCACCTGGCGCGGCTTGCGGATCAACTGGTTGATCGTTGGCATAATTTGCCCTTTAACTACTTTTGCTCTTCGACCGGACGCAGTTTCTGGTAGACATACGCACGCGCACCAAGTCCACGAACAAAACATCCGCGGAGGGCGCTGCGAAACCAGAGGACCACGGACAGGTCCGCGGTCTTGCATTCGACTTGTATTCGCCTTTGAACCCGACAGCGTTTAAGCTTCAGTACTCCGAGGCGAGGCGCCTCAGGAGAAGGACATTGCTTACTGCCTGCCATAAGGTTGCGCGGAAACTACTCATCAAGACACTGTTCGTCAAGTCCCTTCCAAGAGATTCTTGGCCGAAGACTCTCAGATTCATGCGGTGTATCCCAAGATTCAGGCAATTTCAGCTATTTCCTCGCAAAAGACCCCAAAATTTGGAAGCGCTTAAGTGTTCATTTCAGTTTGACTCTGAAGATTAAAAGGAAGTTAAGCACATCCCTACTCTGACTCATCGTCACCTGCCCAAGCCATTTGATTCTTATGGCTTTAACCGGATTTCAATTAGCCACTTAAGTGCAAATACTGCACCGGCAACACACCGCCTTGTCCCCTCTCCCCCAAACACAAAAAAGGAGAGGTCGCCCTCTCCTTTTCAAAAATCCCAAATCGGATCGATCACATCACTTAAAAGCGTAGGCCCGGCACACCTTAGAAGGTGATGACGGAGACGTTGCCCGCCAGTGCATCTTTGTAAGGCTGCACGAAGAACTCTTCCTCCGGAACCTCAGTGATATATCCGAGCTGATCCAGAGCTGCATCCGCATAACCCTGTTCACCCAGCGCTTCCACTGCACGGCGAACGGCACCATCATCATCCGGCGCAGTCACCATGACGTGGAATGGAACACCATCTTCTTCTTCGCCGTCTTCCTCTTTCCAGGCACGACCCATGATCAGGTAGACAACTGGAGGAGTGTCTTCGCCGTTTTCGATTTCGTTCAGATCAGACATCTTATTTCCTTCATCGCGGATCGGCTTACTCATCTAAATCGCCAATCACGCATCAAAATGGAAAAGCCGCCCCGAAGGGCGGCTTCACCGGAATTGTATTTTACCGAACCATTAGAACTGTTCGCCGCGGCTGAAATCTTCCAGCATGGAGTCCGCAGTGTTTGCAGTTGAAGCTGCACGGCGGGCATCCTGAATGAGATCATCACGCAGGGTCGCGATCTTGCGAGTGCGGTTCATCGCTCCGCCTGTACCCGCTGGGATCAGACGACCAACGATCACGTTCTCTTTCAGACCATCCAGAGGATCGATCTTACCGAAGACAGCTGCCTCGGTCAGAACGCGAGTTGTCTCCTGGAACGATGCAGCAGAGAAGAACGAACGAGTCTGCAAGCTTGCTTTGGTGATACCCAGCAGAACTGGAACACCCTTAGCAGGGTCACGTGCATTATCGATTGCACGCTGGTTTGCTTCTTCGAAGTCGATCTTATCAACCTGCTCACCAGAGAAGAACTCTGTTTCGCCCGGATCGGTGATCTCAACTTTCTGGAGCATCTGACGAACAATCACTTCGATGTGCTTGTCGTTAATGCCCACGCCCTGCAGACGGTAAACTTCCTGGATCTCGTTGACGAGGAAGGCAGCCAGTGCCTCAACGCCCTTAATCGCCAGAATGTCATGCGGTGCCGGATTACCGTCGATCAGGTATTCACCCTTCTCGATGGTGTCACCTTCCTGCAGGTGGAAGTGTTTGTTCTTCGGAATGAGGTACTCAACAGGCTCCAGGCTCTCATCGGTAGGATCGATGATGATACGGCGCTTGTTTTTGTAGTCTCGGCCAAAGCGGATCGTACCGTCGGTCTCAGCGATAATCGCGTGATCCTTCGGACGACGTGCTTCGAACAGTTCCGCAACTCGTGGCAGACCACCGGTAATGTCTTTCGTCTTCGCAGATTCCAGAGGAATACGCGCAAGAACGTCACCAGCAGAAACCATGTCGCCCGGCTGAACGGACAGAATTGCGTCAACGGAGAGCAGAGAACGTGCATCGCCACCGCGAGCCAGCTTCTTGATCTTACCGTTTTCGTCCTGAACAACCATCGCAGGTTTCAGATCAGCACTACGCTGAGCAGAACGCCAGTCAATGACCACACGCTTGGTGATACCGGTCGCCTCATCGGCGGTTTCCTGAACAGACGCACCATCCACCAGATCTTCGAAGCCTACACGACCGGAAACTTCGGTCAGGATCGGGCGGGTGTATGGATCCCATTCGGAAATACGGTCACCACGCTTGATGGTGTCGCCTTCATCAACGAAGACCTTACCACCGTAAGTCAGACGGTGAGAAGAACGCTCGTTGCCGTCACTGTCGACAATCACAACAGACATGTTACGTGCCATGACGATGTTGTTGCCGTCAGAGTCGCGAACCACGTTGCGGTTACGGATTGTCACAGTACCTTCGAAGTTGGATTCGATGAAGGAGCTGTCAACAACCTGTGCCGTACCACCAATGTGGAACGTACGCATGGTCAGCTGAGTACCAGGCTCACCAATGGACTGCGCAGCGATAACACCAACAGCCTCACCGATGTTCACCGGAGTACCACGTGCAAGGTCACGGCCATAACAGGTCGCACATACACCAGTCTTGGTTTCACAAGTCAGCACGGAGCGGATCTTGACCATCTGAACCTTGGCAGCTTCAATCTGCTCAACGTCCTTCTCGTCAATCAAACGTCCCTTAGGAACGATCACTTCACCGGTCTTGTTGTTGACCACGTCTTCTGCAGCCGTACGGCCCAGAACACGCATACCAAGGGTCGCGATCACGTTACCAGCATCAACGATTGGCTGAACGGTGATTCCACCTTCGGAACCACAGTCAACTTCAAGAATGATGCTGTCCTGCGCCACGTCAACAAGACGACGGGTCAGATAACCGGAGTTCGCAGTCTTCAACGCCGTATCGGCAAGACCCTTACGGGCACCGTGGGTGGAGTTGAAGTACTCGAGAACCGACAGACCTTCTTTAAAGTTCGCGATAATCGGGTTTTCGATGATGGAGCCGTCTGGCTTCGCCATCAGACCACGCATACCACCGAGCTGCTTCATCTGTGCTGGAGAACCACGAGCACCAGAGTGAGCCATCATGTAAACAGAGTTCATCTGCTTCTGACGACCTGTGTCCTCTTCGAACTCGGTCGCAGAGATGCGGCCCATCATTTCATCAGCAACTTTGTCGGTACATTTCGCCCAGGCGTCAACAACCTTGTTGTATTTCTCGCCCTGGGTGATCAGACCGTCATTGTACTGCTGCTCGTATTCAGCAACCATCGCTGCGGTGTCATCAACCAGCTTCGCCTTGGTGCCAGGGATAACCATGTCATCCTTACCGAAGGAGATACCAGCGCGACATGCGTTCTTGAAGCCAAGCTGCATAACGCGGTCACAGAAGATGACTGTCTCTTTCTGACCACAAGCACGGTAAACCGTGTCGATCATCTTAGAGATTTCTTTCTTCGTCATCAGCTTGTTACAGACATCGAACGGAACTTCGAAGTGCTTAGGCAGCAGCTCTGCAATCATCAGACGACCTGGAGTGGTCTCATAGATTTCAGAGGTTGGGTTGCCCAGCTCATCAACAGTCTTGAAGCGGCCACGGATCTTGGAGTGAACAGTGATAACACCGTTCTCAAGCGCGTGATGCAGCTCACCCATGTTACCGAAGGCCATGCCTTCTCCTGGCTCACCTTCTGCCATGATGGACAGATAGTAGAGACCAAGAACAATATCCTGAGACGGCACGATGATCGGACCACCGTTCGCCGGGTGCAGAATGTTGTTGGTAGACATCATAAGGGTACGGGCTTCAAGCTGCGCTTCCAGAGAAAGCGGAACGTGAACAGCCATCTGGTCACCGTCGAAGTCAGCGTTAAACGCGGAACAGACGAGCGGGTGCAGCTGGATTGCCTTACCTTCAATCAGGGTTGGTTCGAATGCCTGAATACCAAGACGGTGAAGCGTAGGTGCACGGTTCAGAAGAACTGGGTGCTCACGGATCACTTCATCAAGGATATCCCAAACTTCCGGACGCTCTTTTTCAACGAGCTTCTTCGCCTGTTTAACAGTGGAAGAATAGCCCTTCGCGTCAAGACGGGAGTAGATGAACGGCTTGAACAGCTCAAGCGCCATCTTCTTAGGCAGACCACACTGGTGCAGCTTCAGTTCAGGACCCACGGTAATAACGGAACGACCGGAATAGTCCACGCGCTTACCAAGAAGGTTCTGACGGAAACGACCCTGCTTACCCTTCAGCATGTCTGAGAGGGACTTCAGAGGACGCTTGTTTGCACCCTGGATCACACGGCCACGACGACCGTTGTCGAACAGCGCATCCACGGACTCCTGAAGCATACGCTTTTCGTTACGGATAATGATATCCGGCGCGCGCAGCTCAATGAGACGCTTCAGACGGTTGTTACGGTTGATCACACGACGATAAAGATCGTTCAGGTCAGACGTCGCAAAACGGCCACCGTCCAGTGGAACCAGCGGACGAAGATCCGGTGGAATGACTGGAACAACAGTCAGGATCATCCATTCCGGACGGTTTCCGGACTCGATGAACGCCTCAACAACCTTCAGACGCTTCGCCAGTTTCTTAGGCTTCAGCTCAGTGGTTGCTTCTGCGATTTCCTGACGGATCTTTTCAGATTCACGCTGCAGATCCATGCTTGCAAGGATCTCACGGATCGCTTCAGCACCGATCATAGCAGTGAAGCTGTCTTCACCGTATTCGTCCTGAGCAGCAACATACTCTTCTTCAGAAAGCAGCTGACGCAGCTTCAGTGGAGTAAGGCCTGGCTCAATAACAACGTAGTTCTCGAAGTACAGGATACGCTCAAGATCCTTAAGCGTCATGTCCAGCAGCATGCCGATACGGGATGGCAGCGACTTCAGGAACCAGATATGCGCAACAGGAGCAGCAAGCTCAATGTGGCCCATACGTTCACGGCGTACACGGGACAAGGTGACTTCAACGCCACACTTCTCACAGATAACGCCTTTATACTTCATGCGCTTATACTTACCGCACAAGCACTCATAGTCCTTGATAGGACCGAAAATCCGAGCACAGAACAGCCCGTCGCGCTCTGGCTTGAAAGTTCTGTAGTTGATCGTCTCCGGCTTTTTGATCTCACCGAACGACCAGGACAGAATTTTCTCCGGGCTGGCGATCGAGATGCGGATATGATCGAAGGTCTGTGCGGGAGCCTGTTGATTGAACAGGTTCATGACCTCTTGCGACATCAGCTCTCTCCTAAAATGCGCGGTTTGGGGAGCGTGCTAGTTAGCAGGCTCCCCTCTTCCGGCATGAATACATGACTTACAGCGAAATACCTTGAAAGGTCTTATTCCGCGGCATCGATTGCTTCAGCGTCATCATTGGTCGAATGACGCGGTTCCTTATCCTGCAACTCGACATTGAGGCCCAGGGAACGCATTTCCTTGACGAGAACGTTGAAGCTCTCCGGAATGCCCGCCTCGAATGTGTCGTCACCCCGGACGATTGCTTCGTAAACCTTGGTACGACCAGCCACGTCATCAGACTTAACTGTGAGCATTTCCTGCAAGGTGTACGCTGCGCCATAAGCTTCAAGCGCCCACACTTCCATCTCACCGAAGCGCTGACCACCGAACTGTGCCTTACCACCCAGCGGCTGCTGAGTAACAAGAGAGTAAGGGCCGATAGAACGCGCGTGGATCTTGTCGTCAACCAGGTGGTGAAGCTTGAGCATGTAGATGTAACCAACAGTGACCTGACGGTCGAACTGCTCACCGGTACGTCCGTCAAACAGAGTTGACTGACCGGATGGCTTCATCTCAGCAATGTTCAGCATGTCAACAACGTCTGGTTCACGTGCACCATCGAAGACCGGAGTCGCGATGGATACGCCATGACGCAGCTGCTCACCAAGTTTCGCAATGCCTTCGTCGTCGTACTCTTTAACCGGCTCACCCTTCAGGTTATCGCCGTAGATTTCGACAACTTTGCCGCGGAGCTGTTCGATCTCGCCAGACTTACGATATTCATCGTAAAGTTCGCCGATCTTCTGGCCCATGCCGGCACAAGCCCAGCCAAGGTGCGTTTCAAGAATCTGACCAACGTTCATACGGGACGGCACGCCCAGTGGGTTCAGAACAATGTCCACGTGCTGACCATCCTCGAGGAATGGCATGTCTTCACATGGGTTGATCTTGGAGACCACACCTTTGTTACCGTGACGACCAGCCATCTTATCGCCTGGCTGAATCTTACGCTTAACCGCAACGAAGACCTTAACCATCTTCATTACGCCAGGTGGCAATTCATCACCACGCTGCAGCTTCTCAACCTTGTCGATGAAGCGCTGCTCAAGACGCTTACGGCTCTCGTCATAAGAACCACGAAGCGCTTCCAGCTCGCTCATCAACTGCTCGTCTTCGACAGCAAACTGCCACCACTGAGAACGTGGGAACTCGTTCAGAACGTTTCCGTCGATCTCAACACCCTTGCGGAAGTTCTTCGGACCACCAACAGCCACATGACCCATGATCATCTCAGCCAAACGGCCATAGACGTTACGGTCAAGAATTGCCTGTTCGTCGTCACGGTCTTTCGCAAGACGTTCAATCTCTTCGCGCTCGATAGCCATTGCGCGTTCGTCTTTTTCAACGCCGTGGCGGTTGAATACACGAACTTCAACAACAGTACCGACAACACCTGGAGACAGACGCAGGGATGTATCACGAACATCAGAAGCTTTCTCACCGAAGATCGCACGCAGAAGTTTTTCTTCTGGTGTCATTGGGCTTTCGCCCTTTGGAGTGATCTTACCAACGAGAATGTCGCCTGGTTTCACCTCAGCACCAACATACACGATGCCAGCTTCGTCGAGGTTCTTCAGCGCTTCTTCAGAAACGTTAGGAATATCGCGAGTGATTTCTTCAGGGCCAAGCTTCGTATCACGCGCCATCACTTCGAATTCTTCGAGGTGGATGGAGGTGAACACGTCATCGCGAACGATGCGCTCGGACAGAAGGATGGAATCCTCGAAGTTGTAGCCGTTCCAAGGCATGAACGCGACCATAACGTTACGGCCAAGTGCCAGATCACCCAGATCAGTCGAAGGACCGTCTGCAATGATATCGCCCTTGCGAACCCGGTCACCCACGTTCACCAGCGGACGCTGGTTGATACAGGTGTCCTGGTTGGAACGCTGGAACTTCATCAGGCGGTAGATGTCTACGCCGGACTTGGAAGGATCCAGATCTTCCGTTGCACGAATAACGATACGTGTTGCGTCAACCTGGTCAACCACACCGCCGCGACGTGCACCGATAGCAGCACCAGAGTCACGAGCAACGATTGGTTCCATACCGGTACCAACAAATGGAGCCTGCGCACGAACGAGCGGCACAGCCTGACGCATCATGTTGGAGCCCATCAGCGCGCGGTTCGCATCATCGTTCTCAAGGAACGGAATGAGCGACGCAGCAACGGAAACCAGCTGCTTCGGAGACACATCCATCAGATCAACGCGGTCAGAGGTGACCAAGATGTTTTCACCTGCGTGACGACACTGAACCAGGTCGTTCACGAAGCTACCATCTTCGTTCATCTCAGCGTTTGCCTGAGAAACGTAGTACTTGCTCTCTTCCATAGCGGAGAGATAGACAACGTCCTTGGTCACTTTACCGTCAATCACGCGGCGGTATGGGCTCTCAATGAAACCATACTTGTTCACACGCGCAAAAGTCGCCAGTGAGTTGATCAGACCAATGTTCGGACCTTCCGGTGTCTCAATCGGACAGATACGACCGTAGTGAGTTGGGTGAACGTCGCGAACCTCAAAGCCTGCGCGCTCACGGGTCAAACCACCTGGGCCAAGCGCTGAGAGACGACGCTTATGCGTGACTTCAGAGAGTGGGTTGGTCTGGTCCATGAACTGGGACAGCTGGGAAGAACCGAAGAACTCGCGCACAGCAGCCGCAGCAGGTTTTGCGTTGATCAGATCCTGAGGCATCACAGTGTCGATCTCAACAGAGCTCATACGCTCCTTGATCGCACGTTCCATGCGCAGCAGGCCAACACGGTACTGGTTTTCCATCAGCTCGCCAACAGAACGAACACGACGGTTGCCAAGGTTGTCGATGTCATCGATTTCGCCGCGACCATCACGCAGGTCAAGCAGCAGACCGATAACAGACAGGATGTCTTCCTTACGCAGAACACGAACAGTGTCTTCACACTCAAGGTCAAGACGCATGTTCATCTTCACGCGACCAACAGCAGACAGGTCGTAGCGCTCAGCATCGAAGAACAGAGACTGGAACATAGCCTCAGCTGTTTCGAGGGTTGGCGGCTCACCAGGACGCATCACGCGGTAGATGTCAAACAGAGCACCTTCGCGGCTATCGTTCTTGTCGGCTGCAAGTGTGTTGCGGATGTAAGGACCAACGTTAACGTAGTCGATATCCAGAACAGGAAGATCGTGGTAGCCACGCTCGATCAGCTCGTGGAGCAGCTTTTCAGTCAGCTCTTCACCAGCTTCAGCGTAGATCTCACCGGTACCCATGTCGACAATGTCTTCAGCAAGGTACTGGCCGTACAGATCCTCATCAGTGCCTTTCAGGGACTTAACGCCCTTTTCAGTCAGCTGACGGATCGTACGAGCGGTAATTTTCTTACCAGCTTCTACAACCACTTCACCGGAAGCAGCATCAACCATGTCGTTGACGGCTTTGGTGCCCTTCAGACGAGCGCCATCAAACGGAACAGACCAGCTGTTCTCGCCGGAGCGAACGTAATCGATACGCTTGTAGAAGGTGTTCAGGATGTCTTCGCTGTCCAGACCAAGCGCCATCAGCAGGGATGTCACTGGGATCTTACGACGGCGGTCGATACGTGCGTGGACAATGTCCTTTGCATCGAATTCGATATCGAGCCAAGAGCCACGGTAAGGAATCACACGTGCGGCAAACAGCAGTTTACCGGAAGAGTGGGTCTTACCTTTGTCATGGTCGAAGAATACACCCGGGGAACGGTGCATCTGAGACACGATAACGCGCTCTGTACCATTGATCACAAAGGTACCGTTATCGGTCATGAACGGAATATCGCCCATGTAGACATCTTGCTCTTTGATGTCTTTAACCGATTTTGCGCCAGTATCTTCATCCACATCAAACACGATGAGGCGAAGCGTCAGCTTCAGTGGCGCAGCGTAAGTCATGTCACGCTGGCGGCACTCTTCCACATCATACTTTGGTGCTTCAAATTCGTAATCTACGAATTCAAGAAGGGAATTGCCTGCAAAATCCGAAATGGGGAATACGGACTTAAATACGGCCTCTAGGCCTTCGTCAACGCGGCTATCTTCTACCTTATCAACTTGCAAGAATTGGTCATAAGACGCCTTCTGCACTTCGATAAGATTTGGCATAGCCGCTACATCGCGGATGGATCCGAAGTATTTACGGACCCGCTTGCGACCGTTGAACGTCTGCGTCATTGTCGCTCCTCGTATCACTCAAGGTGACGGTTCAGAAAAACGACGCCCTGCACCTGGCAGAAAACGTAGCTTCTCAGAACCGTCCACTAAAGGCACCTTGCGGCACCCTCCCCCGTCGGGACGTTTACCCCGGCCGGGAAACCCGCCAGGGTACGGAAAAGGTCCCGGATTGCTCCGGGACCAATATCTGAAGAACTCAGGATTACTTGAGTTCTACTTTTGCACCAGCTTCTTCGAGCTTCTTTTTCAGCTCTTCAGCTTCGTCTTTTGCTACGCCTTCTTTAACTGGCTTTGGAGCGCCTTCTACGAGCTCTTTAGCTTCTTTCAGGCCAAGACCGGTGATCGCACGTACTTCTTTAATTACGTTGATCTTCTTCGCGCCAGCGTCAGCCAGGACAACGTCGAATTCAGTCTTTTCTTCAGCAGCAGCAGCTTCGCCGCCAGCAACAGCAGCAACAGCTACAGGAGCAGCAGCGGAAACGCCCCACTCTTCTTCGAGCATTTTGGACAGCTCAGCAGCTTCCATAACGGTCAGTGCAGAGAGTTCTTCTACGATCTTTGCGAGATCAGCCATTTTTCATTACCTTGTTGTTCGAACCGTTTTCGGTTTTGACAAAAATTGTGTGGTTCCGCCTTACGCGGCTTGGTCCTTCTCGGCGTACGCATTGAAGACGCGAGCAAGCTGCCCGGCCGGTGCGCTTGTAACCTGAGCGATACGGGAAGCTGGGGTCTGGATCATTCCAACCAGCTTGCCACGAAGCTCGTCCAGAGACGGCATCGTTGCCAGTGCGTTAACACCAGCAGTGTCCAGGTTAGTTGAACCAAGAGCACCACCAAGGATTACGAAGTCTTCGTTAGCCTTAGCGAAGTTAGCAGCAGCCTTAGGCGCAGCAACTGGATCATCGGAATAAACGATGACAGTTGGGCCTTTGAACAGGTCGCTGATGTGCTCGAGTTCAGTGCCTTGAAGGGCAAGCTTGACAAGACGGTTTTTAGCAACCTTTACGGTGCCGCCAGCTTCACGAGCATCAGCACGCAGCTGAGTCATCTGAGAAACTGAAAGGCCCGCATAGTGCGCAACGACAGCAACACCAGTGTTAGACAACACTTCGTTGAAATCGCTGACGAACTTTTGCTTATCCGCTCTTTCCACTTGCCTTCTCCAGTTGGCAGCAATTCTCATTGCCGCCGGTTTGCCTTTGCCGCATCAAAATTGGGTTAAACCCAACCTCGACAACGACGATTAGGGTCCTGTCCCCTTACGCGCCGGAGAGACGCAGCAAGGCAATTTGGTTCGAACCGCAAGGTTGAAGTGCAAGTGTGCATATCAACCAAATCAGTTCTTCTCCATCTATGCAGGCCTTTCTTAGCGAAAACTTAAACCAACGAATGTTGGCACCTGCAGTCTCGGACAGGGATGCCGAAGGACCATAACAGTCTTTCAGCGGTAAAACCTCCCACATAAAAGCGGGAGGTAACTCTTATAGGCGAGGTGTTTACTCGGTAATGGAGCCGAGTTCAACCTTTACGCCTGGTCCCATCGTGGATGAAAGTGCTACGCGCTTAACGTAGGTACCTTTCGCACCAGATGGCTTAGCTTTGATCACTGCATCAACGAGAGCTTTTACGTTCTCTTCCAGCTTGGAAGCTTCAAAGGAAGCTTTGCCAACGCCAGCGTGGATGATACCAGCTTTTTCAACGCGGAACTGTACAGAACCACCCTTAGCGTCTTTAACAGCCTTGGTCACGTCTGGGGTCACAGTGCCAACCTTAGGGTTTGGCATCATGCCGCGTGGGCCAAGAACCTTACCAAGACGACCAACCAGTGGCATCATGTCAGGTGTTGCGATCACGGTGTCGAAGTTGATGGTACCACCCTGAACTTCTTTAACCAGCTCTTCTGCACCAACGATGTCAGCGCCAGCAGCTTTCGCTTCGTCAGCTTTCGCATCACGAGCAAACACTGCAACGCGTACGGTTTTACCGGTACCGTTTGGCAGAACACATGCACCACGAACCATCTGGTCAGCGTGACGTGGGTCAACACCAAGGTTGATTGCAACTTCAACAGTCTCGTCAAACTTCGCAGTGGAGTTGGACTTGATCAGCTCGAGAGCTTCGCTAACTGCGTACTCTTTGTTGCGATCTACACCTTCGCGAGCAGCTTTAATGCGCTTACCTACTTTAGCCATGATCTATTACTCCGTAACTTCCACACCCATGGAACGGGCGGAGCCTTCGATCATCAGCATTGCTGCTTCGACGTCGTTAGCGTTGAGGTCTTTCATCTTAGCTTCAGCGATCTCACGAACCTGAGCTTTAGTGATGGACGCAACAGTACCGCGACCAGGTGTCTGAGAGCCAGACTTGATCTTAGCAGCTTTCTTGATGAAGAAAGAAGCTGGAGCAGTCTTGATCTCAAATGTGAAAGACTTATCGGAATAATAAGTGATGGTGGTTGGGCAAGGAGCACCCTTCTCAACATCCTGGGTCTTAGCGTTAAACGCCTTACAGAATTCCATGATGTTCAGACCGCGCTGACCCAGCGCAGGACCAATTGGTGGGGATGGTGTAGCAGAACCTGCTGGCACCTGAAGCTTTAGATAGCCTTCAATCTTTTTCGCCATAATTCTCTCCAGAATGGATCTGTGAAGTCACCAAAGGCGCTTCACTGGATAAGAGAGCGGGCGGTCTGGCTTCCGGCACACTGACGAAAGTGCGCCTCACCTGCCGCCCCAACCCGGACTTAACCGACTTTGTCGACCTGTCCGTATTCAAGCTCAACCGGGGTAGCCCGGCCGAAGATGGACACAGTCACTTTCAGACGTGCCCGTTCCTCATCGACTTCCTCGACGAGACCAGAGAAGGAAGCAAACGGGCCATCGCTGACGCGAACCTGTTCACCAACTTCAAAGCTGACAGAAGGTTTCGGAGTTTCGACACCTTCCTGAACCTGATTAAGAATACGCTGCGCCTCAGCCTCAGAAATCGGCATTGGCTTCTTGTCGTTACCAAGGAAGCCGGAAACTTTCGGCGTATCGTTGATCAGGTGATAAGCATCGTCGCTCATTTCCATCTTCACCAGAACGTAGCCTGGGAAGAACTTGCGCTCGGAATCAACCTTGCGACCGCGACGTACTTCTACGAATTTCTCGGTCGGAACCAGAACTTCGTCAAATGAATCTTCAAGACCCTGCTGCTGAGCTCTTTCTTTAATCGCTTCAGCAACTTTACGCTCGAAATTCGAATAAGCGTGAACAATATACCAGCGCTTAGCCATCTTAAATCCTGTTCCTACTAGAATTGCCTGAAATGCTATTAAAAGCCAAGCACTAGGCTGATACCCCAGCTCATCAGCTGGTCAGCAGCAAGAAAGAACATCGCCGCCAGGAAAACCATGATGAAAACCATCAGCGTGGTCACACCAGTTTCCTTACGCGTCGGCCAAGTTACCTTCGCAGTTTCCGAACGAACTTGCTGGATAAATGTAAAAGGATTGGTTTTTGCCATCCGGTCCCGGCCCATTACACGACAGGTGGGCGCGTAGATTCTTCCACGCGCCCTATCCCTGAAAAACTCTTCATATGCCACCAACTTCGATTAATCAAGATTTTTCTCGATAAGAAGAGATGGCAGGGGCAGCAGGGCTCGAACCCGCGACCTACGGTTTTGGAGACCGTCGCTCTACCAACTGAGCTATACCCCTACAATGTCCCGTTCGGGACAAAAACCTTTTTCCTACCAACAAAGCGTTTCGCCGGAAGGAACCGTGCCGCAATACACACCGCGGCACGATATGTAAAGACTTAAAAAGTCTTTATTCGATGATTTCAGCTACCACACCAGCGCCGACGGTACGACCACCTTCACGGATAGCGAAGCGCAGACCATCTTCCATAGCGATCGGAACGATCAGCTCAACGGAGACAGCAACATTATCACCAGGCATCACCATTTCTGTACCTTCCGGCAGAGAAACAACACCAGTCACGTCAGTTGTACGGAAGTAGAACTGTGGACGGTAGTTAGTGAAGAATGGGGTGTGACGACCACCTTCTTCTTTGGTGAGGATGTATGCCTCAGCTTTGAACTTGGTGTGAGGAGTAACGGAACCTGGCTTACACAGAACCTGGCCACGC
>NZ_JBYMDH010000010.1:0-6829 GCF_057774105.1 Pseudovibrio sp. SCP20
ATAGTCAGCGTGGCCTGGGCAGTCAACGTGTGCGTAGTGACGAGCGTCGGTTTCGTACTCAACGTGCGCTGTGGAAATGGTGATACCACGTGCGCGCTCTTCAGGAGCACCGTCGATTTCGTCATATGCTTTAAAGTCACCAAACTGTTTGGTGATAGCAGCAGTCAGCGTAGTCTTGCCGTGATCAACGTGGCCGATTGTGCCGATGTTGACGTGCGGCTTATTACGTTCAAATTTTTCCTTCGCCATGGGCGTAGCTCTCTATTTAATCGTAGTTCCGTCGATCAAGGCTCGGAGCCATCCAAACGAGGACCCCAAGGATTCTTTAGGATAAATTCTCAAAGCGACTTTCGAGATCTTGGAGCGGGTGAAGGGAATCGAACCCTCGTCGTAAGCTTGGAAGGCTTCTGCTCTACCATTGAGCTACACCCGCAATACCAATTTCTTGTCGATGGTGGAGGAGGTTGGATTCGAACCAACGTAGGCATAGCCAGCGGATTTACAGTCCGCCCCCTTTAGCCACTCGGGCACTCCTCCGAGATCGACGAAAAATTCTCCAAAAGAGAACTTTTTGAAACTCGTTTTGCGAAACACGCCGCTTAACTGACAAGCAGTTGCGCCGCGTCCTGTGGCGCGGTTTATGCCGCTGAGAACGCCATCTGTCAACGCCTCTTTTGCAAGTGCCTGTGCAAAATCAACAAGGCAGATAGTTTTCCCCCTTTTTTGTCGGAAAACTAACCGACGGATTTTACGTAGAACCTTGCTAAATCACAGCTCTTCACAGTGAACCCGGCAATTTTGACGTAAATTCTTTTTTCTGGAAAACGATCTGAACAGCCCGCTCTTCAACCCATTTAAAAGGCCGCGCACTTTCTTTTTCTCAAAGGCATAAAAAAGGAATGTTTAGTCTCCCCTCTTTATTCCCTTGAAGCCTGATCTTGACCAGAGTATCGAGAGCCCATGAGCAACTTTAAAAATCAAAAGAGCACAGGCGGCAGCCGTTGGAGCCCGACACAGGGCAACGACCGGCCCTATAAGAAAAAGCGCCCGGACGGAAAATCCTCTGGCGGCAGCTTTTCAAAAGGCAAGCCCTGGCAGAAGAAATCAGCTGCTGAAGATGGCCCATTCTATATATATGGCCTCCACACCATTGAAGCAGCCTTCAAAAACCCGGAGCGCAAACGCCACAAGCTCGTTGTGACGCAAAACGCCCTGCGCCGACTGGAAGAACGCAATCTGAAGATTGATGTTCCGGTTGAAGACGCCAGCCCGCGCGACATCGACAAGCTCGTCGGCAAAGACGCTGTCCACCAGGGCGCGGCCCTTCTGGTTGACGCCCTGCCCGAGTACGGTCCGGAAGAACTCAAAGACGGCCAGCTGGTCCTCGCGCTGGATCAGGTCACCGACCCGCACAATGTAGGCGCAATCCTCCGCTCCGCCGTTGCGCTGAATGCCGACGCCGTTGTCACCACCCGCCGCCACGCACCTGAAGAAGGTCCGGTTCTTGCCAAAACCGCTAGCGGCGCGCTGGACATGATCAAACACGTCCGCATTCAGAACATGGCCCGCTTCGTGGAAGAAATGCGCGACAAGGGCTATCAGGCCATCGCTCTGGACAGTGAAGGCCCGGAAGCTGTCGAAAACACCGCCTTTACTGATAAGACCCTGCTCGTGCTCGGCTCTGAAGGAAAAGGTGTGCGCGAAGGCGTGCGCAAAAGCTGCGACACCCTCGCCCGCCTCGACATGCCTGGAGAGATCAAATCGCTCAACGTCTCCAACGCCGCGATCCTCTCCCTCTATGTCGCCCGCATGAAAATGGGGCTGACCTGACAATCAGCCGCTAGCACCTCTGCTAGGCAGGTGATCAGAACAGACCATCCCAAAGCAAAACCGCCGCAGCTCCTGCAAAAATGCAGAGAAGCCGCAGCGGTTCTTTTGTATCAAGACTGATGTTTAGAGGATGAAGTCCTCAACGCTCAGAGCATCAGATGCACTGACAGCAATTTTCATGTCAGCCTTCGCATCACCATCCACATCAGCATAGACATACTGCGTCGATCCGATTGCATCGATCCAGACAGAATGCGCCGCTGCACCTTCTTCGCTGAAGAGGAAAGCCTGATCTCCAATACTCTTAGCGTTGGCATCAATCCGGCTGAAGTCGAAGAGATCTTCGCCATGATCAAACTCACTGACCCGCTCAGCAATCCCAACAACAGACGCATCTGAAACCGACGTATAGATCACCGTATCAACGGCATCATCATTGCCGAGATTGATGTAATCCCGACCACCGCCGCCTTGCAGCGTATCAGCGCCTTTGCCACCCCTGAGCGCATTCTGACCTTCATTACCGATCAAGATATCATCACCAGAACCACCCGAGGCTCTCT
The DNA here is from genome assembly GCF_057774105.1 of Pseudovibrio sp. SCP20. Taxonomy (NCBI): domain Bacteria; kingdom Pseudomonadati; phylum Pseudomonadota; class Alphaproteobacteria; order Hyphomicrobiales; family Stappiaceae; genus Pseudovibrio; species Pseudovibrio sp. SCP20. The sequence continues at coordinate 2,394 of NZ_JBYMDH010000010.1, forward strand.
CAACATGAGAGATCTTGGCAAAACCGATCCCGATGTCCTGCATTTCTGTAACCGACAGATCAACCTTCACAGACTCAGAGCCATCGTAGGTCAGCGTATCATTGCCAGTACCGCCATCGATGATATCCGTGCCCGTGCTGAGTGTGATCAAGTCAGAACCGTCGCCACCATTGATAGTGTCATCGCCGTCGCCGCCATTCAGGTTGTCATTACCACTGCCGCCATTGAGAGTGTCATTGCCACTCCCACCTTGCAGATAGTCATCACCGCCGGCACCCGACAGTACATCATCTCCATTTCCACCATGGATCTCATTGCGAAGGTCATCACCGGTCAGATGATCATCTCCATCACCGCCACTGATGTTTTCAATGCCAGTGATCGTATCAAGGCCATAGCCGGTGTCTTGAGCGCCAGTATTACTCAAATCAACATGAGCACCTTTTGAGCCAGTTACAATCAGCCTGTCTTTGCCTTCACCTCCACGGATGATGTCATCGCCTTCATCAAGGGTGATTTTGTCATTGCCGTCTCCCGCATTGACCACATCATCCCCATTGCCTCCATCGAGAATATCGTTGTCAGCCTCGCCTTCCAGTAGGTCATCGTCATCGCCACCATTCAGCATGTCTCGGCCAGCACCGCCCCACAGGCTATCGTTGCCAGCACCGCCATTAAGAACATCGCCACCAGCATTGGTTTTGATAATGTTGTCTGCATCAGTGCCGGTCACACGATCCCGGCCCGAGCCAGTCGTGACGTTTTCGATGCCTGTAATGTCAGCCAGACCAATCCCCGTATTTCGCGCGGAAGTGAAAGAGAGATTGATGTTGAGATTCTCATCATAATCAGCAATCAGATGATCAACCCCGTCACCACCGCGAATGGTGTCGCGGCCACGGGAGAGAAGGATGGTGTCATTGCCGGCGCCGCCATCAAGGATGTCTTTGCCGGAACCAGCTTCGAGATAATCATCCCCATCACCACCAAACAGGGCATTGTTCCCCTCTGTGTCGATCAGGTTGTCATGGCCAGCATCACCGTGCAGCTCGTCATCTCCAGCTTCACCACGCAGGATGTCATCACCATCCCCGCCATGCAGCGTGTCATTGCCACTCTCACCGTAAAGCTGATCTTCACCAGCTCCGCCGTGCAGTTCATCATCCCCGGCACCGGCACGCAGTTCATCAGAACCATCATCACCAAACAGCTTGTCATTGCCATCGCCTGAGGTCAGCTTGTCCTCACCGGCACCGCCATGCAGCTCATCATCCCCGTCACCTGTGGTCAGCAGATCATTGCCTGCATCTCCATGCAGCACATTATTGCCTTCCGTAGCTTCAAGAATGTCATTTCCCGCACCGCCGATCAGGGTATCATCGCCAGCTCCGCCGTAGAGCTTGTCGTCACCCTCACCGCCTTCAAGACGGTCATTGCCGCCAAGACCGGACAGCACGTCATTTCCGGCATTGCCAATCAGAGTGTTGTCACCCTCTGTACCGATCAGCTGATCATCACCACCGCCAGCTTCAAACCCCTCGATACCACGCAGGATTTTCACACCAGAAGCCGTCTCAAGACGGGTATGCTTCAGATCGACAATCAGAGCCTCATCATCGGATGCCCGCACAATGTCATGTCCGGCACCACCGTCCAGCAGGTCTTTACCCTGCCCCATGATGAAGACATCATCACCACCACCGGCGTAAATTCGATCATTGCCATCATCACCGGACAGCTCATCATCACCTTCACCACCAAAGATGATGTCATTTCCGGCACCACCTTTGATTTTGTCGTTGCCGTCATTGCCTTCCAGCTTATCATCGCCGCCACGGCCATCGATCACATCATCGCCACCCATACCGCGCAGGGAGTTGGCACCATCCGTGCCCGCAAACACATCATCATGTTTGTTGCCGGTGATATTCTCCACATTGGTGATCTTGTCCATGCCGTAGCCGGTATCCTGCACATCCGTCACAGCAAGATCGATACGAGCACCCTTTTTGCTATTGATGGTGATCCGGTCATTGCCAGCACCGCCATCGAGAATGTCATTACCATCTCCAAGAATAAGGCGGTCATCACCCTCGCCAGCTTCAACCAGATCATCACCAGAACCTTCATTCAAAGTGTCATTACCGGTTCCGCCATAGAGCTCATCATTACCATGGGATCCGCTGAGATAATCATCACCAGCCTCACCAAGGATGATATCGTCCCCCCCCGTTCCCGCGAATGCTGTTGTTCTCTGCATTGCCGCGCAGATAGTCATTGCCGTGACCAGCAGAAATGCTCTCAATGCCGGAGATCGTGTCGTTACCATAGGCTGTTTCAATGGTGTTTTCAGTCAGATCAACACGCGCATCCTGACGGCCATAGAAGTAAATGATGTCGGTTCCATCACCGCCGTGAATCTGGTCATCACCAGCATCCAGATCAAAGCGATCATTCCCTGCACCGCCATACAACTCATCATTGCCGTTGCCGCCCTTTAGGTAATCATTCCCTTCATTGCCATAAAGGGTGTCATCACCATCATTGCCCTGCAGTTTGTTGTCAGCCTCATTACCGATAAGGCGATCATCACCGGAACCACTATCAACATTCTCAATGCTGATGATCCTGTCACGACCGAAGGAAGAAACCAGTTCCTCCCGATTGAGATCGACGGTCATATCCGCATCAGTATCAATATGCAGCCAGTCCGATCCTTCGCCGCCGTCCATAACGTCATTGCCAGCCTCAAGGTAGAAGTGATCATCCCCCTCAAGGCCATACATCTTGTCGTTACCACGACCACCCCACAGGTGGTTATCTGCAAAGTTGCCGGTGATCTTATCATTGCCACGCGTGCCTACTGCGTTTTCAATGACAGTGCCCACCGCAATGCTGATATTCTTTCGCTCTCCTTCAACAGAGGAGGAATATGGCAACGTATCATCAGCCTGTGTCACGCGCAGATCTATCGTAGCCTTTCTGAAGCCCGACAGATCCAGCGTGTCATTGCCGCCACCATCAACAAGTGTGTAGGAGTTGTTGTTTCCGTAACGAGCAAGGTCCACCATTCTGCGGTTGCCTTCCGCTGAAATATTGGTGTTAAAACCGTAGACTGTGTCGCCCAGGAAGGCATTGCTGGTGCCAAAGGTTTGTCCATTATAGCTCTGGTCACCATATATCTTGTCCAATGCCAGCAGATCCGCCGCAGCAAAGGTTTGAGGGACTGCGTTTGTGGCGCCTGAAGTCGGGTTTTCCCCCTGACCGAAATAGGACATCACCGAAACAAGTCTGGAATCGTTCAGGAAGGTCGTATTATTGGGGTATCTGCCACTCCCATTGTAATGCCCCTGGTGGCCCAGACCCAATGCATGTCCGATCTCGTGAAGAGTGGTATGTGCAAAATAGCCATTCTTTTGATTTGGATTACCGTGGGAACCTCCTTCGCTCAGATTGATGCGTGAATATTCAACAATCCAATTCCCATTCTCCCGATCCCAGGAATAACCACCGTGGCCAGCAAATGCCTTGCCCTTCACATTATTGGTAAAGTTGAGATCTGCCGTTTCTTCTGTCGTTTCAACAAAGTTAATGCCAGTGACAGAAGCCACATAGTCCAGCGCTTTCTTAATATGGGCTGCACTTTGCGCACTCACACCATCACTATCAAAACGGCTCCCAGAGACGTTGTAAGTAAGTGTGCCAGACTTTGCGTGTACACCCGATCCACTGAGGTTGAACCAGTTAGGGTTCCCCCAATACTTCGTTTTCAGAAAATCAGATAGTTCATCGAGTGTAGCAACTCTTTTACCGCTGCCATTACCTGAGCTGTTTGTGCCTTCCGCATTCTCTGAAGTATTTTCAGAACAGCACGAACAACCGCAGCCATCAGGGTGATTTTCAGGTGCAGACGGTACATTTTCGTCAAGCACACCAGTTTCATTAGTCATTTTCAATTCTCCGCCAAGCATATCATTTTCTGATATATCTAGCGGACATACTCGGACTCAGAGAGAGTTTTCAAGTATAGTCCGAGTCATTACTTGACTCAAAGAACATGTCTCTATGAAAGTTTTTTCATTGCATTTTATCTAATATGTATATTTAGATATTATTCCCAATAATATTTGAATTCATATAACTTATACAGAGCATATGAGATGAATAATCTTAATTATGCCATATTTAATCAAATTAACCCAGACAACAACTTGTAAGTATCTTCCCCTATAAACCTATACAATCCAGGTTTCAGGCCAATAGCAAAGCACAGGCTGCAAAGCAGGCACGTCGCCATAAGAGACCCTTGGAGTATTTGAAGAAGAAGCTATCGAGCTATCGAGCTATCGAGCTATCGAGCTATCGAGCTATCGAGCTATCGAGCTATCGAGCTATCGAGCTATCGAGCTATCGAGCTATCGAGCTATCGAGCTATC
>NZ_JBYMDH010000011.1:0-5615 GCF_057774105.1 Pseudovibrio sp. SCP20
TGTTTTGTTGCCGGTACGCTGATCTTGATGTCGGATGGCTCTAGCAAAGCAATTGAGCAAGTTTGTCTTGAAGATCAGGTCATGGCCTTCGATGGCCTTGGTGCGCTTGAGCCGCGCGAGGTCACTGATCTGTTTGTCCATGGCAAAAGACAAGTTCTGGATGTGGATGGTGTGCAGGTCACCTCCGAGCATCCATTCTTGCTTGCTAATGGTAGCTTCCAGCCAGTTGCCAAGCTTCGGGTTGGAGATCAAATCGTTCGTGCCGATGGTTCACTCCATACCATTGAGCGAATTGATGAGGTTGAAGGTCAGCACACGGTCTACAACTTCACCGTTGAGGGCCTGCACACCTATGTGGCTGCAGGCTTCCGGGTGCACAACAAGTTTGTTGATCCGGTTATTCTTGATCTGGATGGCAATGGCATTCAGGTGACACGACTGGATCAGTCGACGATCTTCATGGATGCAGGCGGAGATGGTCTGGAACATCGCACCGCCTGGGCAGCCAGCGGTGATGGGGTGCTGTTTTATGATCCCGATGGCCGCGATGCGATCACCGAAAAACGTCAGTTTGTGTTCACCGAGTGGGATCCAACAGCCACCAGTGACATGGAAGCGCTGGCCTCTGTCTTTGACAGTAATGGCGATGGTGTCCTGAGTGCAGATGATGCAGCCTTTGCCAAGTTCAAGCTGCTGGTGACCAATCCGGATGGTTCAACCAGCGTCAAGACATTGACAGAGCTTGGGATTACACAGATCAACCTGACGGCTGATGCGACGAATATTGAGCTTAGCGATGGTTCTGTGATCACCGGTCAGACCACCTTCACGCGTGCAGATGGCAGTACAGGAACTGTTGGCGACATGCGCCTTGCCGCAGAAGACCAGGGCTACCGCGTGGAGCAGTTTGAAAGCGTTGATGGGGCTGGCACACGCTCGCTGACCGCCACCGCTTACACAGCCAGTGGCGCCAAGGCCTATGAGATCGTGTCGCAGACAAGTAGCGACGGGCTTTCCATCTCCAACCGCTATGACGACAATGGTGATGGGGTTACAGACCGGATCCAGACCCTTGTGACGGTGATTGAGTCTGATGGCAGCCGCACACAGACCGAAAGTAACTTTGCTGGCAGTGATATGGCCAGCGCCGTCCTTCAAGCCAGAATTGTGACCACCTTCAGTGCAGACGGAAACACGCAGACCATTGAGCGCGATGCGACCGGCGGCGGTTGGTTCAACCAGCGTGAGGTGCGCACCAAGCAGTCTGATGGCAGCACGACCATTGTTGTCAGCAATCTTGCCCAGGATGGCACCGTGATCGCCAGCCGTAGCGAAAGCGTCTCCGGTGATGGAACTATTCGCGTTGATGGCAGCGATGTGGATGGAGATGGTTCTGCAGATACGGTTCTGACCCACACTGTCAACGTTCATGGAGATGACAGCCGAACCGAGACCATTGCGACCACCAATCAGGATGGCTCCTTACGCTCGTTTGTGCGCGAACAGGTGAGCGCTGATGGCCGCACCAAAACAGTTGAGCGCGATCTGGATGGTGACGGAGATACAGATACAAGTGAGGAGCTGTCGATCACAGTGGCAGCAGACGGCACGACCACCTCGCAGCTTCAGGTCAAAAACGGTGATGGTTCCCTGCGCAGCTCTTCAACCACGGTACAGTCCGCTGATGCGCTGACCAAGACACAAGAGCTTGATCAGGATGGCGATGGTGATATCGATCTGACGGTTGAGGATGCAACCACGATCCATGCAGATGGCAGCCGTGAGCAAATCATCACCCAGACCAATGGGGATGGGTCCATACGCTCCATGACCAAGGAAACACTGGGGGCCGACAAGGTTGCCCAGGAGACCTGGGTCGATCTGAATCAGAACGGGAGTTTTGAAGCAAACGAGCGTGTCTCTTTTGTCGCGCCTAACTCTACAACCCAGGATCGAGTTGCCACTAACTGGACCCGTAATGCGGATGGTTCTGTCAACACCAAGAGTGTTACGACCACCAATGTGAACGGTCTGTACAAACAGACCAAGACTGATCTGGATGGGGATGGAGACATTGATGTCACGGTAACTGACACCACCAGTGTGAACCCGATTGGAACATCCACACGCTCTATCACCACACACAATCAGGATGGCAGCTTGCGCAGTGCCACGTCTGTTCAGACCAGCGCTGATGGTTTGATGTCGACTACTTTAAGAGATGTGGACGGCGATGGGGATGTAGATGAGAAGATTGTCGAGACCTTAGAACGAAAGGCCGATGGGGGAACAAGCAGAACAACCTCGCACTATGCTGAGGATGCATCTCTGCTCTCTCAAATCACGGTCGAGGAGAGTGCAGACCGGCGCACAAAGACCATCACAACGGATTTGGATGGCGACGGCAATGCAGACCAGATTGTGGTGCAAACGCAAGGCAGTGACGGTTCCCTCACAGTGAAGGAGACAACTTACGCCAACACCGGCAGTGTACTTGGCGAGGCAATCACCAACACCAGTGCCAATGGGTTGGTCTCTATGAGCGCTCGTGATCTGGATGGGGATCTGAGTGCTGATGTGCATGTTCGCACCACCACCACGTTGCATGGTGATGGCAGCCAGACGATCAATGAGCAGATCAGGAATGCAGATCAATCCTTGCGCAGCACCAGCTCGCGTTTGGTCAGTGATGATGGTCTGAAAATCACGACACAGACCGATCAAGATGGTGACGGGACAGCTGAACGTCTTGTCTCAGACACCACAGTTCTTAAAGTCGATGGCGATACCATCCGAACTGTTGAGACCCGCTCTGCTGATAATACTCTCCTTAGCCGGGTGCAAACGCAAACCAGTGATGACCAGCTTGAGGTGATCACCAGGACAGATGCAGACGGTGATGGAACGTATGATCTGATTGAGACAACAACCAGCACGCTTCAAAGTGATGGTGCGGTCATGACAACCAGTGAGCTGCGGGATGGATCAGGTGATCTGCGCTACCGGTCTGAGCGTACCGTCTCTGATAATGGTCGTTCCGACGTAACCCAGGTTGATCTCAATGGGGATGGCAAGGTTGATACCAAAACCACCCGCACCATTGCAGAAAATGGTGTAGCTGAGAGTGTTACTCAGCAGCTGGCTACAGATGGTTCTGTGCAAAATCAGACCCGCCTGGAGACCAGCGCCAACGGGCTGCAAAGTGTTACTCAAACAGATCGCGATGGCGATGGTGTTTATGAAAGCACCACGGATACAAGCCGCTCCCTCAATGCCGATGGTTCCCAGACCAGTATCACCACCCATAAAGGCAAGGATGGCACGCTTTGGAGCCGCAGCACTGTCACGCAAAGTGATGACGGCCTGTCCTCCACGCGCCTGGATGACAGGGATGGGGATGGGCAAAATGACCGTTCTCAGTCCTCAACAACAACACTTGCAACAGATGGTGGCCAAAGCACACTTACCAATGTCACTGCCTCTGATGGGTCATTACTGTCCAGAACGCTGGACAGTGTCAGTAGGGATGGCCGGTTCCGCATGCGCCAGGTCGATGTGGATGGCAATGGTCATCATGATGAAGTCAGCACAACGACCCTTAAAGCAGATGGGACCACGGTCACAACAATCTCTAGCTATTCTGATGATGGCACTTTGCTCTCCAAGGTGACCAAGACTCAAAGCGGTAATAGTCTGGAGACTTCCTTTGCTCTGGATCTGGATGGGGATGGCTCCACGGACCGCACTCTGGATGATGTCACTGACTATGCTGCGGATGGAACGCAGACCCGCACCGTAACCCATAAAGATGGCCAGGGAGCCTTGCTGGCACGGCAAAGTGTTGCCACCTCCGGTGACGGCTTGATGGTGACCTCCGTTCTTGATCGTGATGGAGATGGAACTTATGAGAGCCAGACCACACAGGTGACTTCCTTCTCCAATGACGGCACGGTTGCAACGACTTCAACCAACAAGGATGCCAGTGGTACGACAACCAGCAGCTCTACTGAAACAACGAGCGCAAATGGATTAGAGATCACACAGATCACGGACTTTGATGGTGACGGGAACACCAATCGCACTACGCACCTCGTCCATGGTGCGTCTGGTGGCAGCACTTCTAGTGTGTCTCTTCTTGCTGACAATGCAGATGTGCTGCGCACAACAAAGACGGTGATCAGTGCAGATGAGCGTACCAAAACAACCAGCGTTGATCTGGATGGAGATGGTAACATTGACCAGCAGACTGTCATTCACATTGATTTGAGTAAGGATGAGACCACCACTTACACCGAATTTGCTGAAGACGGATCAATAGCTTCTTCTGTAACCCGGACCATGTCGGCCAATGGCACAGAGCAAGGCTATGCGTTTGATTTGGATGGCGATGGCCAGACAGATATCGTACGCGAGACCAGCATCTCCTATGATGAAGCCGGCAATCAGGTGAAGGTGTTTGAGGAAAAGTATGCAGATGACCTGCGCCATTCCAGCACAACCGTCACATCAGCCAATGGCTTAACATCGACCACCAGCATCGACTCTGACGGAGATGGTGAGATTGATGTAACAGTCACAGATGAAACAGTCCTGCATGCCGATGGCAGCTCCACCTTCACCAGCGCGGATCGCTATGAAGATGGAACGCTGCGCTCCAGCTATAAGCAGACCACCAGTTCTGATGGCAGGACCATCTCAAAGACCTATGACTTTGATGGAGATGGCAGGAAAGACAAGACAGAAGTCACCAAGACGCTGGCAGATGGCAGCCAAACTCTGACTGAGACTGGATATACCAAGAATGGCAGTGTCTTTAAGACGGCAGTGACCTCAACTTCTTCTGACGGACTGACCACGACAATTGTGCGTGATGGAGTTACTCAAACCATCTCACGTTCAGTGCTGAATGATGGCAGCTACACTTGGGATAACGGCGTTGCTGCCTCAGCCAGCGATACACACATCAAAGTGAGCCACACTGTTGATAGCCATGGCATGGAAACCTGGCAGATCGCTGAGACCATATCAGGATCGACAACAACAACGGCTCACCGTCTGGATGAGCAAGCTAAGGCCAGGGTGCTTTATGAGGCTGCTCAGGTTTATGACAGTGTGCTGGATCGGGAGATGGACACATCTGAAATTGAGGTCCTTGTTCGCTATCTTGAGGATGCTCAGCTGGATGCAACTGCTCTGGCAGAAGCTCTTTTGACCTCTGATGAGTATCAAACCCGCTATGGCACGTTAAGCAATGCTGGTTTTGTCTCAAGAGCCTTCCAAAATACCCTTGGCCGTACGCCAGAACTGGCTGAGCTGAGTGTATATTTGGATGAGATGACTTTTGGAACGCTCACACGTGCGCAACTTTTAGCCGATCTCGCCCTGTCTGTTGAACATCAGGTGACTGGAAATGGCCATAGTGCAACTGAAAATCCAGATGTCTTCCTGCTTCCGGTTCGACAAGAGAAAGACCTGACTGCATCCTTCGGCGTGGAAGGGCTGAACATCTCCACCAATGACATGAGAGCGCTCATTGGAGATGATACCGATGACACCATTCATGTCTCAACTCAAGAGGCGGCTTTTGGCGGCAAGGGTGATGACACCATCACGGG
>NZ_JBYMDH010000012.1:0-4148 GCF_057774105.1 Pseudovibrio sp. SCP20
GGTACCTCGGTCTACACTGCCAACATCTTTAGGGTCGGAATGGGACTGTGGTGGCTCAGGCTTCGAACGTGGCTCAGGAGGCTCGGGCTTAGAACGTGGCACATTACGATAACTGGGCTCAGGCCTTTCTGACTTTTCGTTCTCATTTTTGCTTGGTGTCGGCGAGGGTTTAGACGGCGGAGGAGGCGGTGCTGGTTTAGGAGACGGGATACGTACTGAGTCACTATTGTCTGGCCATGATGGATTTTTAGGGCCATTCCAAAAGTCATCCAATGGATCAAGAAGTGTACCAAAGGTTCCAGGCAAGCCGACATTTACCGGGCCTGAAGAAGGCAGTCCGATATTAGGAGACTGTAGAGAAAGTGCTCCGCTTGGTAAAGACGGTGACGGATCTGAAGAACGGCGATCTCTATCATCATCTGCCGAAAACTGACCATGTGCCTCGTCTGTCCTCTTCTCATAATAAGAAGCCAGAAGTTGCTCTTCGAGCGCAGATGCAGGTTTATGAACTGAAGTATCTAGGAAAGCGACATTAATTCGGCCATTTACATATGTATTCACCATCTTGGCCGGCATATCGGTGACAACGTATCCCCCGACTTCTACGATATCTGAAAATATAGATCCACCGAGTTGAGTCGTAATCGTTTTATCAACAAAATTATAAAAAACACCACCTGACACTGGCGTTGGAGTACCTGTTGGCGGAGCAACTCCCATGCCCACGTTGTAAGTACCAGAAACGTCATATTCTCCATCAAGTGAGACTAACATCCCGGCTGAACTATATGCAGCAACCCCTGCTGATACCTGATGTACTCCCCCAAGAGCTATTGCATGTTGTTCAATATTATAACCTGCATAACCACCTGCAGTATAATACTGGAAGTAACCACCCGTTTCTAAAACTTTATTCATTATCTTCTACCGCAATTACTTTTTTGTCGCGCTTCTTTTAAGTAATAATCCTCTAAATCGGACCAAATAAGCCATCTCCAAGGTATTTTTAAAATAGACTCTCTAAAAATATTATCATATCTAGCAATTCTGATGTATATTAAAGATACCAATGCTATATTTATGTTTAGAAATAAGAGGATTACTGCAGCTATAAGTAAATAAGTTAGATTGTAGCTCACTTTGGGGGCGTAATTAAATATATAACGACCCAATATAATTATGGAAGGTAGAGCTGATGCGCAAATAAGCAAAGTTATTATATTTGTTTTTTTTCGTATCATTTACATCTACTCGATTAGCATTCACTATACTGCAATTATTATTTATAAAACGGCTAATCTCACAACTACGTAGATTGCTGTCTGCCCAACTTAGCTGCCTACATATCAGCTTTTATGTCATTCTTACTTCGAGACGAAAAATTATCGTTTTCTGTGCAAAGCATATATCAGAAGGGTACGTCAGAAAATCAAAAGCTATTCAGCATCGTAGGTGTAGTCCGATAGAGAAACTTTGTGCAAATGAGGAACTCAGTGGTGTCTTTGGAAAACACGACATCTTTCTTTCGTGAATTATATTCATTTTTATTTTTCTTCTTCAAACTCATTACTACTCTTCAATCGCATAATGGCTTGACAGCTGGTGAGGTGTGTTCTGGCACTTGCAAAGACGCTCAGACCGCTCTGCCGATCTTGAAGGGCTTCCTGTTTCTCCTGAGCTGACAACCGATGAAGTCTACCGAGTGATTTTCCCTCAGCCTTTGCTCGCTGAAAACCCGATTGCGTGCGTTCTACCAGAAAGTCGCGCTCAAACTGGGGTGCTACATTGATCATGTGCATCGTCAAATTACCTATTGAACTTGTCAGATCAACCTGACTCAGAACTAGATAGAGAAACCGAACTTTGGCGTTTGCTAGTTGCTACGCCGCAGTGTTGACATACTTTGCATCTCATCCAAGACGATCTAGCTTAGCAGATGTTAAAATAACTCTATTTCCAACTTATCTGTGTGGCGGGTAAAACTTGGGTGTGACGGCAATCTCAAGATTTTACAGGAAGCCTCCCAACAAAGAGCAATCGCAAAGTTTAGTTCAAGTTTTACAATCTAGAATATACATAAGTATAAAGTATATATTCAAGATTGTAGATGAGTGCAGGAGTACGGCGACTTTTAGTTTTGTTTGACGCCCAAATTCATTATGTTCGCTACACATAAAAAGCTTATTCGGATCCATTTTAAGTCGATCGATTAAGGCATAACCTAAAACATTTAGCTACGTGGAGTATCAGTTGCGGAGATTTTGCTTTTTGTTTTTGGCTTTTCTTTCAATGGGGACAATGGCGATGAGTGAAGAGGCTGGAAGAAAGCGCGTACTCATCTTTTCCGGCATGAGCGCATCTGTCAGTAACGCGTTTTATGGCCTACTTGAGGAAGCAAATCCAGAAATAGATAGCAGCTTTAGGCCGAAGAGCCTGAGCGAAGCAGATATTACAGTTTACTTCTTTAATGCTTGGAGTGATGCCCCAAGTGCTCCTGGAGCCAAAGAGCTCTATAATGTTTTTGACCGTCTTGATAAGTCTGATGTGCCACTTGTAAGCCAAGGTGTTTGGGCCACTATGAGTACTGGAAGGGAAATGCGGTTTGTTTTCTACTCATTGTCAGATGCCAAATACCCTCCGCTAGAATGTTATGCGCGTCACCTTGCTCTTGAAGCAAAGCGTGAACCTGGCGAGAATTTTGAAAACAATCACCTTTTCGACTGTGCTTCTGAGGCGGAATAAATAAATGGCTGTGTTTGTATTTGTGCTTCTAATGATATTGTTTCTCCCTTTCGCAATACATCAATTGAAATTACTGACTGACAACTTAATGAAAATAATATTGCCGAGAAGTAGGAGAGATTTTAAAGATGGATTTAAGCTCTCATTTTATCACTTCATACTGTCAATAGTCATTCTTTCGGCCTTCTTCATCACTGCCTATACGGCAAACTACATTATTGAATCTCTTAATTTTTCTGGAGTTTAAAATGGGACTTGATTGGAAACTTCGTGTAATTGGGCAGGCAGGTGCAACAATTCCTAAAACTTCTTTTAATGAAGGTGTTGGAGGTCAATTTGCCGGAGAACTCTATGCCTCGATATATAAGGCAAATGATTTTAAGAACAAAGTTGGATATGGGTGGGAAACCTCTGTAGCTCCCTCATATGTCGATGGGGAAAAAGTATCGGGAGGGCTTGGAATAGGTGCTGGAGTAACTGTCGGTGCTGGGATTGCATTTGAAGGACCGACACTTCAGCCTCAAAGAGGCTATCAGGCTGGTTTTCACTTTGTGGCTGCAGGGATGACAGTTACCTTACCCGACGAGTTCAATACTTCGAACGGTCTCTCACCGGATCTGCTTCAAGGCGTCGGTGTAGAGGTTACTTTTGGATTGGGCTTAAAAGTTGAGTGGGGTCCTGTTGTTCCAATAAGTTATGGTACTTTTAATGAAGTCTACCCTGTTCAGGAAGGTGACTTCCCTCTGCCAGAGCTTAACTCGAGTCAATTAGATCTAATTACGGGTCAAATTAGTATTGTAGATTATTATTTCCCTGAAAATGAAGATGCATCTTCATCGCCAAGTGCAGAAAATGATCATTGGCCCTCGATCAATCTTTCTCCTCCTTCCCCCACAGCTGGAGCAATAACTACTAATCTACCAGGCACAATAGGCACCTTTCTAGATCCATTAGACCCTGTATGGAATACACCGGCAATAAACTCTTGGCCTGATGACCGAAGTAGCAATGGTGATGGCGGGAGTTCATATGGAGACCCTGATGCAGGAGGAAGAGGAGCCTCTTCTGGTTCTGATCAGAGTTCCAGCACTGCACATGAAAACTCCTCCTCAAGTGGAGCATCTGATTACTTTGGCGGAGGCTATACTGGTGAGGGCTATAACGGGGTAGGTTCTGGCGGATACTCCAATAACTCTGGCAACAATTCTTCGGGATACAATAACGAGAAATCAGGAAGACCCGAGCCAAACTATGGTGGATCTGATGGCGGAGACCGTCACGGTCGGTCGGATGATCACAGCAGTAGTTATGGTAACTCAGATGCAGGCGGTGGCAGATCTTCTTCTACTGGTAGTTCTTCTTCCACTGGCGGTCGCAGCTACGATGATCATGTCAGAAGCGGAAGT
>NZ_JBYMDH010000014.1:0-1768 GCF_057774105.1 Pseudovibrio sp. SCP20
TTCCTCGCCCCGCAAATGCTGCCACCAGCCTCCGTAAGCACCAGCTTCCAGAGTGTCATTGCCCTTACCGGCATAAATCAAACTGCTGGCAGAGCCACCCTTGATGATGTCGTCGCCATCAGTGCCATGCAACTCAAGGCGTTCACCATCATTAAGTACCTTAATCTCGCTGAGCATCGTGCCATCAGCAAACTCAAAGCGCTCAATATGCTCGCCCATGTCTGCAATACGTAGTTCTCCGTTTTGATTGTCTTTGTTCCAGGAGAAGCGCAGGACCTGACCTTGCGTTTCATAATCAAAATTGTCGATTGTAAGGTCAGAAAGTTTCAGGTCCTTGAAGTATAGTGTATCTGTTCCGCTACTGGACCATTCGGCACTACGTGAGATCCAGACATTTCCATCATCTTTACCGATCAAATAGATGTCATCATCATTCTGGCCAAGCAGGTGCTGCCATGAACTGGAGTATCCGCCTGCATCCAGTACATCGTTTCCATCTCCACCATAGATATAGTTAGATTCCTGCGTACCTACGATGAAGTCATTTCTGGATGTACCATCTAGTCTTATACGATTGTGAGAAGCCTCTGAAGCCGTTGCTGAAGTACTCTCAATATCCCCGATTTCCAGCTCGTAGCCATCTTCGAACCTGATTGTATCGATGCGTTTTGATGATGAGTTCCAGTTTTTGATGCGAATGCTATCGGAGAGATCGGCGAAGGCAGCATCTGGATTTTCCGGATCAAGCACATAGATGACCAGATCATCGCCTTCAGTGCGCAGCGTGACCTGGTCGAGTTTCAGATCTGTCAGAATGAGGAGGTCGTCAGAACCACTACTATCGGAGATGATGTCTTTGTCGTCGCCGCGAGCGTAGATGTAAGTGTCATCTCCTGCGCCACCTTGCAGATTGTCGTCTCCAACACCTCCAACCAGGAGATCATTATGGCCTCCACCTTTAAGGGTATCGTTTCCTTCACCACCAAAGAGACTATCATACCCATCTTTGCCCTCAAGCGTGTCGTTGCCCTCACGACCAATTAGGAAGTCAGAACCATCCTTACCTTTGAGGGTCTCATTCCCAGTTGCCCCTTCAATCCAAGCCCGCTTATTTGAAGCTGAGATGGTCGAGCCCTTAACAGCCTTCAGGAAGCTACTGGAAAAACGAGATAGCGGTACAGAGACACCAGAGGCAAATTGCAGGCTCTCAATCCGGTAAGAAGCATTATCCCAATCCTTAATCCGAATAACATCCTCCACCTCACTGAGAGGCTGGTCATGGTTATCACTCGGCAGGATATAAATCAGAAGATCATCGCCACTTCTTTTCAAGGTGATGTCTTCAAGCTCAATGTCATCGGCAAAACGTATTGCATCAATAGCAACTTCGCCTTGGGACTGAGAAGAATAAAAAGTGAACCCAAATTTACCACCAACAGTGTAACCTGACCCAATAACAAGCTCAGAAGTGGACGGTTCACCGCTTGCATCCTTGATTGTGTCTTTGCCATCGCCTCTGCTGAAGAGATAGGTGTCTGCTCCTTTGCCCCCTTCGAGAAGATCATCTCCTTTACCGCCAGCTAGAGTGTCATTCCCATCTTCGGCTTTTAAGGTGTCATTTCCCTCACCACCAACCAGAATGTCATTTTTGTCACTGCCCGTGATGGTGTCATCACCCTTGCCGCCAAAAGCCGCCTCTTGAGTTGAGACATGAATGGTGTCATCGGTATCATCTCCAATGAGCGCTCTCATGTCATTGGTGGAGATG
>NZ_JBYMDH010000015.1:0-1729 GCF_057774105.1 Pseudovibrio sp. SCP20
CTCCAATCCAATAAGGAGATACGATACACGGCATCCGTCACTACCCACTGGCCGGGGAATATTAACCCCGTTCCCATCGACTACGCCTTTCGGCCTCGCCTTAGGGGCCGGCTAACCCTGCGCCGATTAGCGTTGCGCAGGAACCCTTGGACTTTCGGCGAGAGGGTCTCTCACCCTCTTTATCGTTACTCATGTCAGCATTCGCACTTCTGATACCTCCAGCAGCCCTCACGGGTCCACCTTCATCAGCTTACAGAACGCTCCGCTACCGCGCGTCATAAGACGCACCCGCAGTTTCGGTGTATGGCTTTAGCCCCGGTACATTTTCGGCGCGGAGACCCTTATTTAGACCAGTGAGCTGTTACGCTTTCTTTAAATGATGGCTGCTTCTAAGCCAACATCCTGGTTGTTTTGGGATCTCTACATCCTTTCCCACTTAGCCATAACTTAGGGACCTTAACTGGCGGTCAGGGTTGTTTCCCTCTCCACAATGGACGTTAGCACCCACTGTGTGTCTGCCCTGCAGTACTTCCTGGTATTCGGAGTTTGGTTAGGATCAGTAAGGCGGTGAGCCCCCATAGCCCATCCAGTGCTCTACCCCCAGGAGTATTCACAGGACGCTCTACCTAAATAGATTTCGCGGAGAACCAGCTATTTCCGAGTTTGATTGGCCTTTCACCCCTAGCCACAAGTCATCCCCGAATTTTTCAACATTCGTGGGTTCGGTCCTCCAGTGCGTGTTACCGCACCTTCAACCTGCTCATGGCTAGATCACTCGGTTTCGGGTCTAATCCAACGAACTAAAACGCCCTATTAAGACTCGCTTTCGCTACGCCTACACCTATCGGCTTAAGCTTGCTCGTTAAATTAAGTCGCTGACCCATTATACAAAAGGTACGCTGTCACCCTTACGGGCTCCAACTGTTTGTAAGCATTCGGTTTCAGGTACTATTTCACTCCCCTCGTCGGGGTACTTTTCACCTTTCCCTCACGGTACTGGTGCGCTATCGGTCGACTAGGAGTACTTAGGCTTGGAGGGTGGTCCCCCCATGTTCAGACAGGATTTCACGTGTCCCGCCCTACTCAAGGATCATATCTCTTTCTACCCGTACGGGGCTATCACCCACTAAGGCCAAGTTTCCCAACTTGTTCCGGTTCTTAAAATATGACCACTGGCCTGGTCCGCGTTCGCTCGCCACTACTAGCGGAGTCTCGGTTGATGTCCTTTCCTCCGGGTACTTAGATGTTTCAGTTCCCCGGGTTTGCCCCCTTGCGGGTACCCTTGCGGGTGGGTTGCCCCATTCAGAAATCGCCGGATCAAAGCTTATTCGCAGCTCCCCGACGCTTATCGCAGCGTATCACGTCTTTCATCGCCTCTAGTCGCCAAGGCATCCACCAAATGCCCTTAAGACACTTGATCACTCTCATTAGCAATAATCATAAAGGACGTTTTGTTCAAAACGTCCATGATAGCCAACAAAAGCAAAGCTTGATTTCAACTTGGCACACATTGAATAGATCAATATGTATCAAAGACATACATAATGTATGTCTAGACCAGTTCATGAGACACAACTGGCGGGGCAGCGGTCAAGCGCCCCCATGGAGACACTTCCTTACGAAAGTGTCTTAACTGGCTAGCTGTCACCTACCGCAATTCCATAAGGAACTGGCGCGGCAAGCGGCCAATCATGTCTTCTCTTCAAAATGTCACAGAACAAGCAAACTT
>NZ_JBYMDH010000017.1:0-975 GCF_057774105.1 Pseudovibrio sp. SCP20
TCGGAAGTGAAACGCCCCTGCGCCAATGGTACTTCGTCTTAAGACGCGGGAGAGTAGGGCGCCGCCGGGCATGAATAAAGCACACACAATCTCTCAAAATAAAACAGAACACCAGATCACATAAAAGCCCCCGATGCACACAGCACGGGGGCTTTTCTGCGTCTAGGGACAGGCGAAGAGAGGGAAAAAGCCTGACTTGGTGTCTCCTGAAATAACCCCTTGCAGAGAAACCGGCCAAAGCTTCAATGAATAAATAGCCTATCTATACCTCGCCTCTGCTAGCATGTAGTCCCAAATCGCAACAGAAGAGCTCCCGGAACTGTAAAAAGCTGCTCACACAGTCTAGCCTCAGCGGTTAATGATGGTACTTCGTCTGTTGCGTAGGACGCATTTGATTAGATCTCTCTCTGCGGACACATAGCTCCAGTTCTTGAAGGGAGCTTCCGCGCAGAGACAGCGGCTGCTGCTGCAATCCGCAGACAACTTTCCAAACTTCTTCACGCTAAGTCTCTCTTTTCATTTTACAGTTGTCTAAGAACTCGGATTTGTCCGTCTGTGATGTTTCGTGGTGAGAGGATGGCTGGAAACAGCTGCCAGTTTGCGATTGGTGTAAAGCCGGGGCTTGAGGTGGACCTTGTTTGAGCGTTTGGTTGCATGGTGGGGTGTTGGTGCGAACGAGGCATGCACGCATCTGGTCTGGCTATGTTTGCTGCTATGTGGCGTTGGTCTTAACGGGCATAAGTTTTGTGATTGCGGTGATAGATGTTGGCTAAAGGGGAACAGGGGCGGGCTTTTGCCTTAAGCTTGCCCGCACCGGGAGCTATATAACTCTGGTCGCAAATTGCATGTGTTTGGTGGTTTGCGGACATAGCAACGCAGTTTGGCGGTGTTTAACGCAGTTTAGCGCAAAAGAACGCAAACTGGCTTTGAGGTGAAGTTGGGGGATCAGTCAGGCTGACTGCGTGATTTCTTTTT
>NZ_JBYMDH010000018.1:0-398 GCF_057774105.1 Pseudovibrio sp. SCP20
CTCTGTCCAAATACAAGACAATGGATCATACGGACAGATGCTTCAGTTTGCCTGGTCCAAGAACGGATTGAATGGATCGCTTCTTATTGCAGATGTCGGTCAGCATATTGAACGTTTTGAGTTTGCCGATGGAAGTGTAGTCAGCAAAATTGATGTTCTTGAAAATGGCCGTTTAGTGCTACATGGCACAGGTGAAAGCGATATCATTAATGGCGGAAAACAAGATGATACTCTTGTTGGCGGTCAGGGTAATGACACCTTGTATGGTGGTATCGGGGACGATTCACTGGATGGTGGATCCGGTGCAGATCATCTTGATGGTGGTGAAGGCAATGATGCAGCCAACTACTACAACGCTTCCACTGGTGTTCGTGTTGATCTGACTGATGCTTCTCAAA
>NZ_JBYMDH010000019.1:0-376 GCF_057774105.1 Pseudovibrio sp. SCP20
CTCACTTGAGCAGACCAGTTTAGATACTGGGTCGGTAGCTCAGGTGGTTAGAGCGCACGCCTGATAAGCGTGAGGTCGGAGGTTCAAGTCCTCCTCGACCCACCATTCCTTTTGGTAATGGGGCCTTAGCTCAGCTGGGAGAGCGCCTGATTTGCATTCAGGAGGTCAGGAGTTCGATCCTCCTAGGCTCCACCAATTCCTTTGAGTTGGTTCCTTCCGTAGCTTGATATCATATGAGAGTATTCGTTTTGCGAGCTTGGTTCTCAAGTTTGCTTGTTCTGTGACATTTTGAAGAGAAGACATGATTGGCCGCTTGCCGCGCCAGTTCCTTATGGAATTGCGGTAGGTGACAGCTAGCCAGTTAAGACACTTTCGT
>NZ_JBYMDH010000020.1:0-374 GCF_057774105.1 Pseudovibrio sp. SCP20
AGAGCAGAACCAGCGATGATTGGAATATCGTCGCCTGGGAATTCGTAGGAAGACAGAAGTTCACGAACTTCCATTTCTACGAGCTCGAGAAGCTCTTCATCGTCAACCTGGTCAACTTTGTTCATGAAGACAACCAGTGCAGGAACGCCAACCTGGCGTGCAAGCAGGATGTGCTCACGAGTCTGTGGCATTGGGCCATCAGCAGCGTTAACAACGAGGATCGCGCCGTCCATCTGCGCAGCACCGGTGATCATGTTTTTCACATAGTCAGCGTGGCCTGGGCAGTCAACGTGTGCGTAGTGACGAGCGTCGGTTTCGTACTCAACGTGCGCTGTGGAAATGGTGATACCACGTGCGCGCTCTTCAGGAGCACC
>NZ_JBYMDH010000021.1:0-341 GCF_057774105.1 Pseudovibrio sp. SCP20
GACATCATCAAGGGTGGCTCTGCCAGCAGTTTGATTTATGCCGGTAAGGGCAATGACACTCTGGAAGCTGGTGCTTACGGAGGCTGGTGGCAGCATTTGCGGGGCGAGGAAGGCGACGATACCTACATCTACAAACAAGAGAACCAGGTGGTTGCATTGACCTCAGCAGCAGAAAAAGCTGATTGGGGTAACGACCGCATCGTCTTTAAAGACCTTTCATTGAACGACGTCTCTGTCCAAATACAAGACAATGGATCATACGGACAGATGCTTCAGTTTGCCTGGTCCAAGAACGGATTGAATGGATCGCTTCTTATTGCAGATGTCGGTCAGCATATTGA
>NZ_JBYMDH010000022.1:0-320 GCF_057774105.1 Pseudovibrio sp. SCP20
ATATCAAGCTACGGAAGGAACCAACTCAAAGGAATTGGTGGAGCCTAGGAGGATCGAACTCCTGACCTCCTGAATGCAAATCAGGCGCTCTCCCAGCTGAGCTAAGGCCCCGCTACAATGCGATCCGTGGGTCGAGCCCATCTCGCACACAGATTGCAAAGCAATCGAGTACGGACAAAACATAAAGACCGACGAGACACATCATTCCGAAGGAATGGTGGGTCGAGGAGGACTTGAACCTCCGACCTCACGCTTATCAGGCGTGCGCTCTAACCACCTGAGCTACCGACCCAGTATCTAAACTGGTCTGCTCAAGTGAG
>NZ_JBYMDH010000023.1:0-298 GCF_057774105.1 Pseudovibrio sp. SCP20
TTCCTCGCCCCGCAAATGCTGCCACCAGCCTCCGTAAGCACCAGCTTCCAGAGTGTCATTGCCCTTACCGGCATAAATCAAACTGCTGGCAGAGCCACCCTTGATGATGTCATCGCCATCAGTGCCATGCAACTCAAGGCGTTCACCATCATTAAGTACCTTAATCTCGCTGAGCGTCGTGCCATCAGCAAACTCAAAACGTTCAATATGCTGACCGACATCTGCAATAAGAAGCGATCCATTCAATCCGTTCTTGGACCAGGCAAACTGAAGCATCTGTCCGTATGATCCATTGTCT
>NZ_JBYMDH010000024.1:0-271 GCF_057774105.1 Pseudovibrio sp. SCP20
ACGAAAGTGTCTTAACTGGCTAGCTGTCACCTACCGCAATTCCATAAGGAACTGGCGCGGCAAGCGGCCAATCATGTCTTCTCTTCAAAATGTCACAGAACAAGCAAACTTCAGAACGAAGCTCGCAAAACGAATACTCTCATATGATATCAAGCTACGGAAGGAATTGGTGGAGCCTAGGAGGATCGAACTCCTGACCTCCTGAATGCAAATCAGGCGCTCTCCCAGCTGAGCTAAGGCCCCATTACCAAAAGGAATGGTGGGTCGAGGA
>NZ_JBYMDH010000025.1:0-227 GCF_057774105.1 Pseudovibrio sp. SCP20
CGTAAATCAAGTCAGTTATTCCGTAACAGTAACATCCGAAAATGTTACCCGCGAATAACCGCCGTCCACGTTTCTCTTTCTATATCATATTCAATTGTCAAAGAACTGGGCCCTCGCCCGCACTCAAAAGAGTAAATCACTCACAAACTCAATCATCTCTGATTGAGCTGAGCGATCAATCCTTTCGAGGAACTCAAGAGCGCGTCGTCCCGTCGCCGGCAGCGCCG
>NZ_JBYMDH010000026.1:0-226 GCF_057774105.1 Pseudovibrio sp. SCP20
GGCAGAGCCACCCTTGATGATGTCATCGCCATCAGTGCCATGCAACTCAAGGCGTTCACCATCATTAAGTACCTTAATCTCGCTGAGCGTCGTGCCATCAGCAAACTCAAAGCGCTCAATATGCTGACCGACATCTGCAATAAGAAGCGATCCATTCAATCCGTTCTTGGACCAGGCAAACTGAAGCATCTGTCCGTATGATCCATTGTCTTGTATTTGGACAGAG
>NZ_JBYMDH010000027.1:0-223 GCF_057774105.1 Pseudovibrio sp. SCP20
TTCCTTCAGCACAGTTCTCTCAAGCGCCTTGGTATACTCTACCTGTCCACCTGTGTCGGTTTCGGGTACGGTCTTAGCGTGGGAGCTATTTCCAGGAACACCTTCACCGCATCTCCAATCCAATAAGGAGATACGATACACGGCATCCGTCACTACCCACTGGCCGGGGAATATTAACCCCGTTCCCATCGACTACGCCTTTCGGCCTCGCCTTAGGGGCCGG
>NZ_JBYMDH010000028.1:0-223 GCF_057774105.1 Pseudovibrio sp. SCP20
GAATGGGGTGTGACGACCACCTTCTTCTTTGGTGAGGATGTATGCCTCAGCTTTGAACTTGGTGTGAGGAGTAACGGAACCTGGCTTACACAGAACCTGGCCACGCTCAACTTCTTCACGACCAACACCACGGATCAGTGCACCAATGTTGTCGCCTGCTTCACCCTGATCGAGCAGCTTGCGGAACATTTCAACACCAGTAACAGTGGTTTTAGCTGTTTCT
>NZ_JBYMDH010000029.1:0-223 GCF_057774105.1 Pseudovibrio sp. SCP20
TTCCTTCAGCACAGTTCTCTCAAGCGCCTTGGTATACTCTACCTGTCCACCTGTGTCGGTTTCGGGTACGGTCTTAGCGTGGGAGCTATTTCCAGGAACACCTTCACCGCACCTCCAATCCAATAAGGAGATACGATACACGGCATCCGTCACTACCCACTGGCCGGGGAATATTAACCCCGTTCCCATCGACTACGCCTTTCGGCCTCGCCTTAGGGGCCGG
>NZ_JBYMDH010000030.1:0-223 GCF_057774105.1 Pseudovibrio sp. SCP20
GGCATTCCTTATGCCAATCGAAGACGTGTTCTCCATCTCCGGTCGTGGTACCGTTGTTACCGGTCGCGTTGAGCGCGGTATCATCCACGTTGGTGATGAAGTTGAGATCGTTGGCATCAAAGAAACAGCTAAAACCACTGTTACTGGTGTTGAAATGTTCCGCAAGCTGCTCGATCAGGGTGAAGCAGGCGACAACATTGGTGCACTGATCCGTGGTGTTGGT
>NZ_JBYMDH010000031.1:0-223 GCF_057774105.1 Pseudovibrio sp. SCP20
CCAGGTTGACGATGAAGAGCTTCTCGAGCTCGTAGAAATGGAAGTTCGTGAACTTCTGTCTTCCTACGAATTCCCAGGCGACGATATTCCAATCATCGCTGGTTCTGCTCTGGCAGCTCTGGAAGATCGCGATGCAAACATTGGTTCCGAGAAAATCGCTGAACTGATGGCTGCAGTAGACGAGTACATCCCAACTCCAGACCGTCCACGCGATCAGGCATTC